>NZ_JBEYWZ010000002.1:977162-1478892 GCF_040644915.1 Streptomyces sp. NPDC046925
TTGGGCTCCCCCCCACCCCGGGTAGGGGGGGGGGGGGGGGGGGGGGGGGGGGGGGGGGGGGGGGGGGGGCGACTGAGGACGTCGCCCCCGCGGGTGGGTCACTGCGGCACGTTCAGCACGAAGTCGAAGTCCGCCTCCTTGGCGTTTCCGACGGTGCGTACGTTCATCAGGAGCCGGGCGTCGAAGATCGGGTCCGTGTTGTTGCGCGGCTCGCCGGGGAAATACAGCTGGGTCGTGAGGACCGGCCGTCCCGGTGCCTGCGCCTTGACGTGCAGGTGCCGGGTACGGCCCGGATAGAGGCCGGGCACGATCGTGGTGAGCCTGAACGCGCCGGTCGCGTCGGTGAACTGGTGCCCCCGGAAGCGGAATCCCGTGTTGTCGTACGTCCCGTAGGTGTCGGCCTGCCAGAAGTCCAGCAGGACCCGGGGTATCGGACGGCAGGCGCGCCCGAAGACGTAGCCGGTGACGGTGAGCCGTACGCCCGGTGTGCCGGGCTGCAGGAGCGAGGTGCGCTGCGGGGAGTTGGGTTTGAAGTACGGTCCCTCCATCTGCGGGGGCGTGGGGTCGTCGCCGTCGTCGCAGGCCGGGGTCGCCTCCGGGGCGACGCCCCGCTCGCCCGCGGTCCTGGCGAGCGCGGGGACCCCCATGAAGGCCACGGGCAGGGCCATGCCCACCGCGGCGGCCGCTCTCAGGACGGTCTTGCGGCTGGGACCGCCGCCGTTGTCCCCGCCGCTGCCGCCGTCCTTGCCGCCGCGGTGATCTGTGCCGTCTCCGGGCGTGCCGATCTCGTGCTCCATCGCTCCTCCTGAGGGGTGGGGTGGGTTCCGGATCGGCACCGAAGCTATGCAAGGGGGCGAGCACGGGCGATGGACTCAAGGCGGTGGTCGTGGTGAATATCGCCGTCGCCGCGCCGGAAGTCGCCGGGGCTCGCGCCGGTCTCCCGGCGGAAGAAGCGGCAGAAGTAGGCCGGATCACCGAAACCGACCCGCACACCGATCTGACGTACCGACAACTCCGTTCGCAGCAGCAGGCGTTTGGCCTCGTGCACGCGGGCCTGCCGGATCAGTTCGCCGGGTGTGCGGCCCGTGGAGGCTTTCACCGCCTCGCCGAGGTAGCTCACGGAGACGCCCAGGTGCCGCGCGCACGCGTGCACGGAGTGCAGAGGGCCCTCCGGGGTGGCGAGCAGGCTCACGAACTCCGCGGCGACCGAGCCGGGCCGCGAGCGCGGTTCGGCACCGGCGGCGGCCGGATGCTGTGCGGGAAGTCGTGCCGAGCGCACCACGAGGACGTGCAGCAGGGCGCGCAGCACGCTCTGGAAGCCGTCGGCCCCCGTCCGGTACTCGCCGTCGAGATCGGCGACGAGCCGCGCGGTCCGGTCGGCCGCGTCGTCGGGCAGTTCGAGCCAGGAGCGCCGCCCGAGCACGCGCAGCGCGGGGCGGTCCGCCGGGTGGTCGAGGAGGAAGTCGTCGGTGAAGAGGATGACGTGCCCCTGAAGTCCCCTGACGTTCTCCCAGTGGTGGACCTGGCCGGGGGCGATGAAGCACAGGTTCGGCGGGCTCAGCGCGAAGCGGGCCAGGTCGACGACGTGTTCGCCGGTGCCGCCGGTGACGTGGACGATCTCGTGGAAGGTGTGCCGGTGCGGGAAGGAGGCGCGCGACATCGGCCCGATGGTGTCGAACGTGCCGATGGCGAACGGCAGCGCATTGGGCATGGGCACCTCCAGGCGGTGCGTCGGCATGCCTTCCTCGCCGGGTAATCCGCTGTTTCCCTCGCCGGGCAAGACCGTTGTACCGCGCATGCGTACGCTCCTCACCGCGACCGAAGACTGGTCCAGACCAGCCCGGTCCCCCACCATGGCACGCGCGGTCACCGGCGGGCAGAGGGCGACCACGGGCAGCAACTGAGCCGCCGACGGCTCGCGGCGCGACAATGGTGGGGCGAGATACGCCTGCCGTTGCGGAGAGGCGGGACAGGATGCCGTACACAACAGTCACCGCGCTGAGCCACCCGGGGCTCGTACGCGATCAGAACGAGGACAGCCTGGCCGTCGGCCCGTGGACGCTGTGCGGGACCACGAGCGAGAACCCGCAGACCCTGGGCTTCCCGCTCGGCAACCCCCTCGTCGTCGCGGTCGCCGACGGCATCGGCGGCCAGCCGGGCGGCGAGGTGGCCAGCGGCATCGTCGCACGGCGCCTCGCGTCGCTCGGACCCGTCCTCGACAGCGAAGAGGCCGTACGCGACGCGCTCAGCGCCTGCAATCACGCCGTGTACGACGCCGCCGAGCGCGATCCGGAGCTGGCCACCATGGGCACCACGGTCGCGGGGGTCGTGGTCCTCGGCTCCGAACTGCTCGTGTTCAACGTCGGTGACAGCCGCGTGCTCGACGTGGGCCGCGGCGGTGCCCGTGGCACGCTGCGCCAGGTCAGCGTCGACGACAGCCCGCCGCCCGCACCGGGACGGCGCACCACGTCGATCGTGACGCAGGCGCTCGGCGGTGCGCTCCGGTTCAGCGCGGTCACCCCGCACGTCAGCACGGTGCCGCTCGTCGGGGGTGAACGTTTCCTGGTGTGCACGGACGGACTGACCGACCCCGTGCCCGAGGAGACTCTCGACGAGCTGCTCGCGGCCCATGACGGCGGCCGTGCGGTCTTCGAGCTGTGGAAAGCCGCCATCGACGCCGGCGGCCCCGACAACATCACGCTCGCGCTGATCACCGTCGTCGACGACGACTAGACGACGACTGGACGCCAACTAGCGGCACGCGCGTGCGCGACGGTCCGGAGTGCGTCCCCTGTGAATCCGGGGACTGCTGTGGCGATCACGTACGCTCGGCGGATGGCCAAGTATTTTGACGTGCACCCCGACAACCCCCAGCCGCGCAGCATCAGCACCGTGGCCGACAGCATCCGCTCCGGCGCGCTCATCGCGTATCCGACGGACTCCTGTTTCGCGCTGGGCTGCCAGCTGGGCAACCGCGACGGCCTGGACCGGATCCGCAGGATCCGCAACCTCGACGATCGCCACCACTTCACCCTCGTCTGCGAGAACTTCGCGCAGCTGGGCCAGTTCGTGCACGTCGACAACGACGTGTTCCGTGCGATCAAGGCCGCGACGCCCGGCAGTTACACCTTCATCCTCCCCGCGACGAAGGAGGTGCCGCGCCAGCTCCTGCACCCCAAGAAGAAGACCGTCGGGGTCCGGATCCCCGACCACGTCGTCACGCAGGCGCTGCTCGCCGAGCTCGGCGAGCCGCTGCTCTCCAGCACGCTGCTCCTGCCCGACGAGGAGGAGCCGCTGACGCAGGGCTGGGAGATCAAGGAACGGCTCGACCACCAGGTGGACGCCGTCGTCGACTCGGGCGACTGCGGCACGAGCCCGACCACGGTCATCGACTTCTCCGGCGGCGAGGCCGAGATCGTACGGCGCGGCGCGGGCGACACCTCGCGGTTCGAGTAGCCTGCCGGGTCACCCCGTCAGGCCGGTGACCCGCATCGTGATGTTCAGGCGGCCCGAGGTCAGACCGCTGTCGGGGTCAGCGGTGCCCTCGTGGACCTTGGGCACGCCGTGGAAGATGTAGCGCGAGGGTCCGCCGAAGACGAACAGGTCGCCGGAGGCCAGCTCGATGTCGGTGTAGGGCTTGGTACGGGTCTCGGTGTTGCCCACGCGGAAGACGCAGGTGTCGCCGATGGACAGGGAGACCACCGGGGCCGACGACCGCTCGTCCTTGTCCTGGTGCATGCCCATCCTGGCCTGCCCGTCGTAAAAGTTGATCAGGGCCGTGTCCGGCGTGTAGTCGGCGGCGGACCCGTCTCCGTACGCCGCCGTCAGCGCCCGGCGGCCCAGTTCGACCATCCACCGCGGGAAGGCGGCGACCTGCCGGCCGTTCACGTCTCCGGCGGTGCGGGTGTACCGGTAGGGCTGCCAGTGCCAGCCTACGCAGACCGTCTGCACGGACATGACCCCGCCGCGCGGCAGCTCGGTGTGGCGGATCGGCACCGGGCCTGTGGCCCAGCCGCGGCACGCCGTGACGAGCTCGCGCTGCTGCTCCGGGGTGAGCCACTGCGGCACGTGCACCGCGCCGGGGGCGATCTCCGTGGTGGGCCGGGGGATCAGGGCGCTCACGCAGGCTCCTCGGCGGGCGGGCGGACGGTGACCCAGCCGTGGCGCACGTCCCAGACCGCGCCGTCCGCGGTGGCGCCGCGCAGGCCGTGGAGCACGTCGGCTCCGGCGAGCGCGGGGACGCGGGAGTCCTGGAGCGAGGCGAAGGCGTAGCTGCGGGCCGGGTCCCAGTCGGTGGAGTGGCGCAGGCGGCGGGCCAGCTGGGCCAGGCCGAGCGGCGCCGCGGCCAGGACCCAGGCGTCGGGGAGCTCCGCCGTCAGGCGGTGCGCGGGGCGCAGCCAGGAGGCGGCCGTCTCGGGCCAGCTCACCGTGGTGAGGACCGTGCCGCCGCGGGCCGTCCACGCCTCGGCGAAGGCTTCGGCGGCGGCACGGGACGCGGTGTCGCGGCCGTGGCCGACGGTGACGGTCTCGATGCGCGCCTTCGGCAGGGTCAACAGGCCGATCAGGGCGGCGAGTTCGGCTTCGGTGTGCGCGGCGGGCGCGGGCAGGTCCGCGTGGGCGGCGAGATCGGCGGCGCCGATCAGGGGCGAGCGGGAGGTGTCCCGTTCCGTGAGGATGCTCATGGTGTGCCGGTGCTTTCTGGGTCTGCTTTCCACCGAGCGTACTGACCGGGCAGGCAGACCGCACAGGGGCGGTATCCGGCCGCGATCGCGGTGGCCTCGTCGGGGAAGAAGACCCGGTGGGCGGCGTAGGGGCCGCGGGCGACGGCCCGCAGCGCGGAGGGGCAGAGGCGGCCGTACAGGCGCCCGCGGCGGTGTCCGCCCGGGGTGCCGGGCGTGCTGCCGGCGTACGGCTTCCCATCCGGGCCGCACAGCGTGTACGTACGGGGGGCCGGTGGCGCGGCGTCCGGAGCGGGGATCACGCCGCGTCGTGGAAGACCAGGCCGAGCGTGCGCCGCCGACCGGAGCGGACGGTGCTCACGCCGTGCCGCATCGGCCCGGTCGACCAGCCGCGCCGGGAGGCGACGGGCCGGTCGCGGGTGGTGAAGATCAGCCCGTGGCCCTGCGGCAGGGTGGTGGACGAGCCGCGCGACTGGGCGCGGGGGCGCTGCTCGGTCATGATGAACTCGCCGCCGGTGAAGTCGGCTCCCGGTACGTCGAGGCCGATGACGACCTGGAGCGGGAAGAGCATGTCGCCGAAGACGTCACGGTGCAGGGCGTTCCAGTCGCCGGGGCCGTAGCGCAGGAGGATCTGCGCGGATTTGGCCTGGCCGGCCGCGTGGCACATCTCCACCCACTCCCCCAGGGTTTCGGGCCAGGGGGCGGGCTTGCCGAGCTTCGCGGCCCAGTCGCGGGCGACGGGCAGCAGCCGGGGGTAGAACGCCTCGCGCAACTCCCGCACGACATCGGGCAGTTCGTGGGTGAAGTAGCGGTACTGGCCGGAGCCGAAGCGGTAGCGGGCCATGTCGACGGTCGAGCGGAAGCGGTCGGTCTCGTCGTACAGGGCGGCGATGTCACGGCATGCTTCGGGGGTCAGGAGTCGGCCGGTGAGGGCGTGGCCGTGTGCGTCGAGTTCGGCGGTCAGCGCGTCCCAGTCCCCGGCAGCGACGCGTTCCCCTGCGCCGGTGTCCGCCGGGTGCATGGTGTCGATCATGGTCGGGGCCCTTCGTGGTCGTGCGTGCAGGGGGCGGGCGGGCGAGGGGCAGGTCAGACGAGGGTGGGCTGCAGGGCGCCTTCGTGGGCGAGGAGCCGGACCTTGCGCTCCACTCCGCCCGCGTAGCCGCGCATGGAGCCGTCCGCGCCGATCACCCGGTGGCACGGGCGCACCAGGAGCAGCGGGTTCGCGCCGATCGCTCCGCCCAGGGCCTGGACCCCGGCGCGTTCCACGCCGAGCCGCTCAGCGAGGGCGCCGTAGGTGGTGGTCGTGCCGTAAGGGATCTCTTCCAGGGCGTGCCAGACGCGTTGCCGGAATTCGGTGCCGCTCGGGGTGAACTCGATCTCGAACGCGGTGAGTTCACCGGCGAAGTAGGCGGCCAGCTGTCGTGCGACGCCTGCGAAGCGCTCGGGGTCGTGGGCCCAACCGGCCTGCACCGCCGGGGCGTTGCGCCGGCCGGGCATGGTCAGCGACGTCAGCGAGACGCCGTCCCGTGTCGGCTCCCCCACAAGGAGCAGTTCGCCGAGCGGGCTGGTGACGGTCGTGTGGACGGTCATGGCGACCTCCCTCTTTCCTTGCCTCTCCGTGCCTTCTTTCCTCTTCAACGGTGAGGTATCGCGACCTTGGATGCTGGCGGGATTCGGACGTCACGCTGGGGGTCCGGCTTCTGGTTCTGCTTCGGGTCCTGCTTCTGCTTCGGGTCCTGCTTCTGCCGACGTGTCATGCCGACGCCGATCAGCACGACCGCCATGCCCGCGGCCACCCGGAAGCTGAAGGCCTCGTCGAGCACGACGGCGCCCAGCGCCACGGAGACCACCGGCAGCAGATACCCGACGGTCGCCGCGTTGGTCGCGCCCTCGTCGGCGATGATCCGGTAGGTGAGGTGGAAGGTGACGCCGGTGGCGAAGATCCCCAGGACGAGGACGGCGAGCAGCGTCGTGTGCTCCACGTGGACCGCCTCCAGGCCGCCGACCGGCAGGGCAAGCGCCGTCAGACCCGTGGCGGCCATCAGCTGGGCCGCGGAGAGGGAGAGCGTGGGCATGCCCTTGCCGACGAGGTGATGGCCCATGTACGCGAAACCGACGGCGTAGCTCGCCGCGGCGCCCACGATCGCCAGGGCGCCCCAACTCGTCAGCCCCGACTGCTGCCACGGGGCGAAGATCAGCGTCGTACCCGCGAATCCGATGAGGAGCCCGGCGAGGCGGACCGGGCGCAGGCCTCGTTCCGTGCCGATGCCGAGGCCGATGAGAACGGACCACAGCGGGGTGGTCGCGTTCAACGCGCCCGCCACCCCGGAGTCGACGGTCTGCTGCCCGACGCTGAAGAGACCGAAGGGCAGGGCGTTGCAGAAGAAGGCGGCGACGAAGATGTGCTTCCACGTCGTCAAGCCGGCGGGAAGACGGCCGCGGGTGCCACGGCCGCGAGTGTGACGGCCGCGGGTGCCGAGGAGCAGCACCGTCAGGGTCCCCGCGCCCAGTGCGCAGCGCAGGAGCGTGACCTGCACGGGAGTCAGGCCCTCCAGGGCCAGTTTGATCCAGAGGAAGGTGGATCCCCACAGGAGGGCGAGCACGCCCACCCTCGCCGCTGCCCATGTTCTTCCGGGGACGCCGTTCACGGTTGCCCTCCCTGTCCGGGCCGTCGTCATCCGGTGTCCTCCGGCCGCTGTCAGTGAACGATGCCGCCGCCGACCTGGAAGGACAAGCGAAGAGTTCTGAACTTTCGTTAAGCACAACTACATCCGGGGTGCGAGCACCCTCGCCGCCCGCGCGGTCCTTTAGGGTGAGAGGCGGGCCGTGACTGGCGCTGAGGTGGAGTACCACCGGGGAGCGGCCTGACCTCGTGTCGATGCCGCGCGCCTGGGCAACTCCCCCCTGAAGCCCAGGAGTGGCACATGCCCCAGACGCAGACAGCTCGCCTGATGGACGGCACCGGCCTCGCCCGCCGTATCGTCGAGACCGCCTCCGCCACCGCCGCGGACATCCGCCGCCGCACCGGTTCGTCCCCCTGCCTGGCGACCGTCCTGGTCGGCGAGGACCCCGCCTCGGTCACGTACGTCCGGATGAAGCGCGCCCGCTGCGAGAAGGCGGGCATCGAGTCGCGGCACGTGGCCCTGCCCGCCTCGGTCTCCACCGCCGAGCTGATCGAGACGATCACCGCCCTCTCCGATGACCCGACCGTGCACGGCATCCTGCTCCAGCACCCGGTGGGGCCGCACATCGACGAGCGTGCCGCCTTCGAGGCGATCGCACCGGCCAAGGACGTCGACGGCGTCACCATGCACTCGTTCGCGGCGATGGGCTTCGGCTTGCCCGGCTTCGTGTCCTGCACCCCCGGCGGCATCATGCGTCTGCTCGAGGAGTACGACGTCGACCTCACCGGCAAGCACGCCGTCGTCGTGGGGCGCAGCGCCATCCTCGGCAAGCCCGCGGGCATGCTGCTCCTGGGCAAGGACGCGACGGTGACGTACTGCCACTCGCGCACCGCCGACCTGCCCTCGATCGTGCGGCAGGCCGATGTCCTGATCGCCGCGGTCGGCAAGCCGCGCTTCATCGCCGGCGCGGACATCAAGCCCGGCGCGGTGGTCATCGACGCGGGCTACAACGCGGGCAACGTCGGCGACGTCGACTTCGACACCGCCCGGGACCGCGCGAGCCTGATCACTCCCGTCCCCGGCGGCGTCGGCCCGATGACCATCGCCGTGCTGCTCGCCCAGACGGTCGAGGCGGCGACGCGGCAGCTCGGACTGGACTGAGCGCGGACATACGGACACACGGACGCACAGACACCCGGGCACACGCGCAACGCCCGGGTGGCAGGGCGCGTGTCAGGACCGCCTCAGGACGCTGACCCCGTTCGCCGTCACGATCGCCGCGATGGCCAGCCACTCCACCCAGCCGAGGGACTGCCCCAGGACGACCATGCCCACCAGCGCCGCGAGGACCGGGTTGACGCTCATGAAGATCCCGAAGAACCGGGCGTCGACCCGGCGCAGGGCGAGCAGGTCGGCGAGGAACGGCACCGCGGAGGAGAGGATGCCCGCGGCTGCCGCACAGCCCAGGGCCGTAGCGGTGGGCGGGTGGTGGGCGAACACCGCGATGCCGACCGGCAGGTAGAGGAGCCCGGAGATCCCCGCGGCGGCGGCCGACCCCTCGACGCCCGGAAGGCGGGCGCCGACCGTGCGGTTGAGCAGGATGTACGACGCCCAGCAGGCCGCGGCGAGCAGACCGAGGGCGATGCCCGCGTAGTCCGTGCTGGGCTGCGGGCGGGCCAGTGCCACCACCGCCGCCCCCGCGACGACCGCGCAGCCGAGGTCTACGGCGCGGCGGGACGCGGCAAGGGCGACCGTCAGGGGGCCAAGGAACTCCAGGGTCACCGCGAGGCCGAGGCCCACGCGGTCGATCGCGGTGTAGAGCGAGAGGTTCATGGTGGCGAAGACCGCCGCCAGGCACAGCAGCGGCCACCACTGGCGCCAGGTGAAGGCGCGCACCCGGGGCCTGCCCACCGCGAGGAGCACGACTCCGGCGACCCACTGCCGTACCGCCACGACACCGGCCGGGCCGATGGCGTCGAACGCCAACGCGCCTGTGGCTGCGCCGACTTGGTTGGAGATCCCGCTGCCGAACATCATCGCCATGCCCAGCAGCCGGCCGCGTGGGGCCTCCGCCGGGCGACCGCCCGGTTCGCTCGGGCCGCCCGGGTCACTCGGGCCGCCCGGGGCGACGACGGGCGCTGCTTGGCTCTGAGACGTTCGCATGCACCGCAGGATGCGCCTCTTGCGCGCATACGAAAAATGCATGGGAGTGCTCATCCATACGCTTTGGTTATCCATACGCTCCGGTTATCCGTACGCCCCGCGCATCCCTAGACTGCGGCCATGGATCTGGAACTGCGGCACCTGCGCTGCCTGGTCGCCATCGTCGACACCGGCGGCTTCACCGACGCCGCGGCCGAGTTGGGCGTCTCCCAGGCGGCCGTCTCCCGGACCCTCGGCGGCCTGGAGGAAGTGCTCGGGGTGCGGCTGCTGCACCGCACCAGCCGCAGCGTCACCCCCACGACCGCGGGGGTGCAGGTCCTCGCGCGGGCCCGGCATCTGCTCGCGGAGGCCGATGACCTCATCCGCGAGGCGACCACCGGACACACCCGGCTGCGCATCGGCCACGCCTGGTCCGCGATGGGCCGCCACACGGCGGAGTTCCAGCGCCGCTGGGCCGCCGGGCATCCGGACGTCGAGCTGTACTTGATCCGGACGAACTCCGCGACCGGCGGCCTCGCCGAGGGCCTGTGCGATCTCGCCGTCGTGCGCACCACCTTCAACGAGGCCCGGTTCGCCAGCGCCGCCGTCGGCCACGAACGCCGCTTCTGCGCCCTGGCGAGCGACGATCCGTGGGCCAGGCGGCGCTCCGTCCCGCTGGCCGACATACGGGAGCGGACGCTCCTGATCGACCGGCGCACCGGCACCACCACCGCCGAGCTGTGGCCCGAAGAGGCCCGCCCCCCGATCGAGTACACCCAGGACATCGACGACTGGCTCGCCGTCATCGCGTCGGGCCGCTGTGTCGGCCTCACCCCGGAGAGCACCGCCAACCAGTACCGCCGCGACGGTGTCGTGTTCCGCCCGCTGCGCGACGCCGACCCGATCGCCGTGCACCTCATCTGGCGCCGCCACGACCCGCATCCCATGACGCACGCGGCCGTGGCGCTGCTGACCGATCTCTACCGGCCGTAAGGCCCCCGCAACCCTCCGCGACCTGCACCGACTCCAGTCCCAACAACCCATGCCCAAGGTGATGTTGCTGTGGCAGACTGCGGCTCCCAGCGTCTTACGCAGCAGCAACGGAGTACGTCATGACCGCAGATGCGCCCAGGCCGACGATCGACACCACCAACCCGCATCCCGCGCGCGTCTATGACTGGCTGCTCGGCGGCAAGGACAACTACCCCGTCGACGAGGCCGTGGGCGAGAAGCTGCCGCCCGAGGCCAAGGACGCCGCACGGCAGAACCGCGCGTTCATGAACCGCGCGACCGCCTGGCTCGCCACCCAGGGCATGGACCAGTTCCTCGACATCGGCACCGGCATCCCCACCGAGCCGAATCTGCACCAGATCGTCCAGGGCATCGTGCCGTCGGCGCGGGTCGTCTACACCGACAACGACCCCATCGTGCTGCGCCACGCGGAGGCCCTGCTCGTCAGCCGCCCGGAGGGGATGACCGACTACATCCAGGCGGATGTCCGCGAGCCCCTCGAGATCCTGGATCACGCCCGCGGCCTGCTGGACTTCGACCGCCCGATCGCCCTCTCGCTGATCGCGCTCATGCACTTCCTGCCGGACGACCAGGACCCGTACGGCATCGTGCGCACGCTGGTCGACGCCCTGCCGTCGGGCAGCCACCTGGTGCTCTCGCACGCCTCGTCCGACATCTTCCCGGAGCTCTCGGCGCAGGTCACCGCGGAGTATGCGAAGGGCGGCATCCAGCTCGGGTTCCGCGACCGCGCCGGGGTCAGCCGCTTCTTCGACGGGCTCGACATCGTGGAGCCCGGCCTGGTGACGGCCCCGGAGTGGTTCCGGGACACCGCGCGGCCGGAGGCGGAAGGCAGCGGGATCTACGCCGCGGTGGCGCGCAAGCCCTGACAGGCACGGGCGCAGGAACAGGAACAGGGATAGCGACAGAGACAGGGACGGTCCGGGCGCCTCAGTCGTCGCCCGGGCCGTCGGCCGCCGCCGCGTCGCTGCGTTCGTTGGCGCGGTCGATCTCCGTCATGTGTTCTTCGGCCCACGCCCTGACGGCGGCGAGCGGCCCCTCCAGGGACAGCCCGAGGGCGGTCAGGCGGTAGTGCACGCGTGGTGGCACGGTCGGCTCCACCCGGCGGGCGACCAGGCCGTCGCGGGTCATGCCCTGCAGGGTCGTGGAGAGCATCTTCTGCGAGACGCCCGGCATACGGCGGCGCAGTTCGGCGAAACGCACCTCGTGCGGCTCGGCCTCGGCGAGGACCTTGACCGCCATCGACGTCCACTTGGTGCCGATGCGGTCGAGCAGGCGGCGCGTCGGGCAGTCGGGATCGAAGAGATCGCCGCGCGGCCCCGCCTCGGGAGGGGTGGTCACCCCGGGCTCACCACCTGTCGGGAAAGTGCGTTCTTGGCAGGCCAGACAGGGTTACCTAGCCTCATGTGGTCACCAATGGTAACCAATTCGGAGCTTCGCCATGCCCCTCCTCCCCCGGACCGAGCACGCCGTCCCCTGCGCCGCCCCCGAGAACGCCCCTGACGCCGCCCCCGAGATCGCCCTGCGCCAGATCACCACCAACGGCATCACGGTCAACGTGGCGGTCTCCGGCACCGGCCCCGCCGTCCTGCTGCTGCACGGCTTCCCCCACACCTGGCAGCTGTGGAGCGAGATCATGCCCCGGCTGGCCCTGCGGCACCGCGTCATCGCTCCGGACCTGCGCGGACTCGGCGCCAGTACACGAGCGGCGGACGGCTATGACGCGGACAACCTCGCGACCGACGCCGAGGGGATACTCGACGCGCTCGGAGAACGGACCGCGGCGGTCGTCGGCATCGACGCGGGCACACCGCCCGCCTTCCTTCTCGCCTTGCGACGACCCGATCTCGTACGACGGCTCATCGTCATGGAGTCACTTCTGGGGCCCCTGCCGGGCGCGGAGGACTTTCTGGCCGGTGGTCCGCCGTGGTGGTTCGGCTTCCACGCGGTGCCGGGGCTCGCCGAGAACGTCCTGGCCGGGCACGAGGCCGAGTACATCGACTGGTTCCTGCACACCGGCACCCGCGGCCGTGGCATCCCCGAGCGCGTCAGGGACGCCTTCCTCGCCGCCTATACCGGCCACGAGGCCCTGCGCTGTGCCTTCTCGCACTACCGGGCCATGCCCGCGAGCGGGCGGCAGATCCGGGACGCCGCGCGACAGGCCCGGCTGACCATGCCCACGATGACGATCGGCTCCCACCCCGTCGGGGCGGCCCTCGAACGACAGGTGCGGCCCCTCGCCGACGATCTGACGGGCCATCTGATCCGGGACTGCGGCCACATCATCCCCCTCGACCGCCCCGGAGCCCTGCTCGACGTGCTCGAACCGTTCCTCGCCGCCGATCTCCACGGCCGTCAGGGCTAGGCCCATAGGGCCCTAGTTGCCGGCGAACATGTCGAGCAGGCCCTGCGGCGAGTCGGCCCGGAAGATGCGGACGAGGCTGTCGGCGGACTCGGCGGCGGCGTTCTCGCCGCGGGGGAACAGCGCCTTCTCGTAGGCGGCCAGCGCGGCTTCGGTGTCGCCGGGATGCGCGGCGACGGCACGGGCGAGTTCGGAGCCGTCGAACATGGCGAGATTGGCGCCCTCCCCCGCGAAGGGGGACATGAGGTGGGCCGCGTCGCCGAGCAGCGTGACGCCCGGCACGCGCTCCCAGCGGTGGCCGACCGGGAGGGCGTGGATGCGGCGCGGGGTCAGTGATCCGTCGGCGTCGGCGACCAGCGCCCGGAGGCTCTTGTCCCAGTCGGCGAAGTGCTCCAGTACGGACGCCTTGGCGAGGTCGGTGGCCGTGAAGTCGATGGAGGAGATCCAGTCCTCCGGGACCTGGAGTGCGGTGTAGACGTGCAGGCTGCCGTCGATCTCGCGGTGGGCCAAAAATCCCTTGCCCGCGCCGAGCGCGAAGAACATGCCGCCGCCCACGACGGCGGCGCTCTCCGGATGGCGGGCGTCGGCGTCCAGGAGGTCCACCTCGACGAAGGAGATTCCGGAGTAGGCGGGGGTGGCGTCCGAGACCAGGGGGCGGATGCGCGACCAGGCACCGTCGGCGCCGATCAGCAGGTCGGTGGTGAAGGCGGAACCGTCGGCGAGGGTCACCTCGTGGCGGCCGCCGCCGAGAGGACGCGCCCCGGTGATCTTGGCGCCCCAGCGGACGGCGCCCTCGGGCAGCGAGCCGAGCAGGAGGTCGCGCAGCTGGCCGCGCTCGACCTCGGGGCGGCCGCCGTCGCCGTCGTCCGCCTCCTCCATGCGGACCACGGCGTCCTTGTCCAGGACGCGCATGGCCTCACCGCCGGGGTGGATGAGCGCGCGGAACTGCTCGTACAGATCGGCGGCGCGCAGGGCGGCCTGCCCGGACTCCTCGTGGATGTCGAGCATGCCGCCCTGACCGCGGGCGGCCGGGGAGGCCTCCAGGTCGTACAGGGCGGCCTCGATGCCGTTGACGTGCAGGACGCGGGCGAGGGTGAGACCTCCGAGGCCCGCGCCGACGATGGCGATGGGGTGGTGGGGGTGAGGGTGCTGAGGGTGGTGGGTGCTCATGGCGTTGCTCCTTACGTGGCGCGTGGTGCTTGGTGCGTGGTGCTTGGTGCGTTGTACTTGTCAGCGCTCAGTTCCGGTCGCCGTCGTCCGGGACGGGCGTGTGCAGGATTCCGTTGATCAGCGCGCGGAAGCCCCAGGAGATGCGGGCCTCCGGCCGGCCGGAGAGAAGCTGACCGGCAAGGCCTGCGACGTGCGGGTGGGTCTGCTCGGACGCGCCCCGCAGCGCTTTGGCTACGGCGTCCCACTCCCCTTGGGCGACCTCGGCGTCCCGGTCGCCCGGCGCATGCTCGGCGGCGGTCGCGGTGGCGTACTGCAACAGCAGGTCGACGCCCCAGGCCGCCTGCCCCGGCGGAACTCCGCCCTCGTCGAGGAGGGCCAGCAGCGTTTCGATGAGCCGCAGGTAGTGCTCACCGCGCGGCCGGGCCACGAGTGCGGCCTTGGCGAGACCGCGGTGCCGGAAGAGCACCCCGGTGTAGGAGGTGAGCACCTGCTCAAGGCGCTCGCGCCAGTCGCCCTCGACCGGCTCCGCCCCGACCGTGCCGAGCAGTTCGTCGAGGATCGCGGCGTGCAGTTCGGCGGTGTTGCGCACGTAGACGTAGAGGGAGGCGGGCCCGGTGTCGAGCTCCTGGGCGAGGCGGCGCATGGTCACCTTGCCCAAGCCCTCGGCCCGCATGATCTCCACCGCGGCGGCGACGATCCCGGCCCGCGTCAGGGCCGGCTTCGCCGGGCGCTCGCGGCGGCTGCGGGGGGCACCGGAGTGATCGGAGTGAGCTGTCATACGACCACTGTAACGAACATGTTCGTTACGTGCATGTTCGGAGCGAACATGTTCGTTCACAGGTTCTCGAAGGAACGCACGCGGAGTCCGCACTTCCGCCGCGCGGGGGCGTTCGCGTACGCAGGAGCTTGATTGGCGATCAGCAGGGGCGGGCATCACCGTGGGGCAGGATCGACCATGCAACAGATACGCCGGGCGCGGTGAGCTGTTTCCGTCGCGAGCACACCGGTCGTCCCAGGGGAGGGAAGTGAGTCGCCATGCGTGCGCACCAGCGCGCCCATCGGCATGTCACCCGCGTTGAGTACGCATTGCCGCAGGAAGCCGCGTCGGCCGGCCGGGCCCGGAGGTTGACCTCCGCGTTCCTGACCAGGTCCCGCGGGCACCTGTCGGAAGTCGATGCCGAACGGGTGGACGATGCCACGCTGATCGTGTCCGAACTTGTCACCAACGCCACCCAGCACGGCCGCAGCCCCTGCCGCCTGCGCCTTGAGGTGTCCGACGACCATGTGACCGTCGAGGTCCACGACGCGAGCCCCGAAGGCCCACGGGTCCTCAGGCCGAGCACCGAGCGGGACAGCGGACGGGGCCTCGCGATGGTGCGGCACCTCGCCGCGCGTCTGGAGGTCGTCGGTAGCGGCCGGCGCGGCAAGGCCGTCCGTGCGGTGCTCGCCCTGCGGCATTTCGAGCCCCGGCCCCTGCCCCGGACCGGCACCGGGACCGGGCCCCGGTCGCTGCAACGTCCTCGCAACCTTGCCCGCAGTTGACTGGGCTTCCGTCTCGACGAGGAGCGGCAGCCCATGACCGATACCCCACGCGTGGAGTTGACCCCTGCCGCCGCCGATCTGGTGCGGCGACTGAGGGAGGCCCACGGCCCGCTGATGTTCCATCAGTCCGGCGGCTGCTGTGACGGCAGCGCGCCCATGTGCTACCCGGAGGGCGAGTTCCGGACCGGCGACTCCGACGTGCGCCTGGCCTCGCTGGCCGTCGAAGGCGTGGCCGAACCGGTCACCTTCTGGATGTCGAAGAGCCAGTACGACGTATGGAGTCACACCCGGTTGATCGTCGACGTGGTGCCGGGCCGCGGCAGCGGATTCTCGCTCGAAGCCCCGGAAGGCGTACGTTTCCTCATCCGTTCCCGGTTGGTGGACGCCTAGCCACCCGCTCGCCACCCACCCTGCACCCGTCCGGCGCGGCCCTCTGGTGCGCGATCTGACCGGCCATCACACTGAGGCAGTTGGTCGGCAGTCAGAGCTCAGGGGGCATGGTGGCGACACGCCGCAAGCACATCTCAAGACGGTTCAGATCGGCGAGGGCGGCGCTCTCGGTATTGACGGCATTCGGCACGCTGGCCGGTGCCGCTCTGATGGGAGCGGCACCGGCCGGCGGTGTGGAGGCGCCCGGAAAAAGGGGCGTTTCGCAGATCGCGCCGGGCGTGAAGTACTGGAACTTCGACATCTCCGCGTCCCACGGCACGACGCGCGCGCACGTGCTCGACGTCGACCTCAGGGATACGCGGACGAGCGTCGGCCTGCTCTATCCGGGTGAAGTCGGCGCACGTTCCGCCGTATCCACTCTCGCGGACGGAGCGGGGGCGGTCGGCGGGATCAACGGCGACTTCTTCAACATCTCCGAGACCCAGCATCCGGGCGTCGAAGCGACGGGCGCTCCCGTCGGTCCCGCGGTCGCACGCGGTCACGCCCTCAAGGGGGCGGTGCCGAACGGGCAGCGCTTCGGCCCCGCGATGCCTCCGGGTGTGACCACCGAGGCCGTGCTCGGCGTGGGCTACGACGGCCGGGCCCGCCTGGACAGCCTCCGCCTCGAAGGCCAAGTCCGCATCGGGCAGACCCGTCTGCCGCTCGGCGGGCTCAATCAGTACGCGCTCCCGGTGGGTTCCGTCGGCGCGTTCACCAGTGACTGGGGCCGCACCTCACGGGTGCGCTCCACCTGCGGCACCGACACGAACCGCGGCGCACCCTGCAGCACGGACACCCATGAGGTGACGGTGCGTGCCGGCCGTGTCGTGGAGTCCGCGGGCACCCCCGGCAGCGGTCCGGTGGCCGCCGGCAGCACGGTCCTCGTCGGACGCGAGGCAGGCGCCCAGGAGCTGCGCAAACTCTCGATCGGCGACCGGGTGCACGTCTGGCACCGCCTGGTGTCCACCGAGTCACGCATGCCGCTGCGCTTCGCGCTCGGCGGCTATCCGGTCCTGCGCGGCGGCGCCCCGCTGCCCGGCCTCGACCCCGCCACCTCGGCCGTGCGCACGGCGGCCGGGATCTCCGACGACGGCCGGCGCCTCCTGCTCCTGTCCCTCGACGGCTCCCCCGAGTTCCGTACGGGGCTGACCGTCGCCGAAGTGGCGGACACCTTGCGGGGGTTGGGCGCGCAGGACGGCTTCAGCCTGGACGGCGGGGGTTCCTCCACCCTGGTCTCGTCCGCCACCGCCACCCTGGTCGCGCGGGCGCCGGGCGCGGAGGCGGTCACCGTACGCAACAACCCCAGCGGCGGCGCGGAACGCCCGGTCGCGAACGGCATCGGTGTGTTCTCGCGTGGCTAGCCGGCGGCGCGGACGCGAACGCGGTTCCGGGTTCCCGACAAGTAGGGGGTGAGACCGCCGACCGGCGGTACGGATACGGAGGTCCCGTGACCACGGACCTGGATGACGAGGAGCTGCTGGCCCGCACCGCGCGGGACCCGGCAGCCTTCGAACCGCTGGTGGTACGCCACTCGGCGGCTCTCCACGGCTACTTCGCACGGCGGGCACCCGCTGCCGCCGACGATCTGCTCGCCGAGCTGTGGCTACAGGCGTACGCGGCCCGGCACGGCTTCGACGCGGCCCGCGGTCCCGCGAGGGCCTGGCTGTTCGGTGTGGCCCGCAACGTGTTGTCGGCGCACTGGCGGCGGCTCGCGCAGCAGCGGCCGGGGCCGCCCGGTGAGAGCCGGGGCGACGACCCGTGGGAGGCGGTGGACGCCCGGCTCGACGCGGCCGCGGTGGCGCCGCGTCTGCGCGAGCTGCTTGCCGGACTGCCGCCGCAGGAGCGGGAGTTGCTGCTTCTGGTGGCCTGGGAGCAGCTCACGCCGGGCGAGGCCGCCGCGGCGGTCGGCATCCCCGCGGGGACGGCTCGTTCACGGCTGCACCGCGCCCGTACCCGGCTGCGCGCGAGCGCACCCCTCAAGCTGACCGGAGAACTGACATGACCGAACGCAGCGACCTGCTCGACTTTCCCGGTGCCGATGAACTGATCTCGGCGGGCGCCGTCGCGCCGCCCGCCCCGGAAGTGGTGGCGGCGGCGCAGACCGCCGTGGCGAGCGCCGCACGGCGCGATACGGCCGTCGTCCCGCTGCGCATTCGTACGGCTGGGCGCCGGCGGAGGCTGCTGGTCGCCGCGGCCGCGGTGGCGGCCATCGCCGCGGGAGCCGTCGCGTATCCGGTCCTGGACCTGGGCGGCACGCCTGCGGCCACCGCCTCGGCGGCCCAGTTCCTCGACGACATGGCCGATGTCGCGGCGGACGCCCCGGCGGCGAGGTCCCCGTACTGGAAGGTCCGTATGGAGACGGTGAACCAGGACGACGGGAGCGCGACGACGACCACCTATTTCGACCGGGCGGGCCGCATCTGGACGGTGGACGCGACCGGCACGGTCCACGGTCCCGGCAAGGGGAGCAAGACCAAGAAGTGGCCCGTGGGCAAGAAGTGGCTGACCTGGCCCGCACTCGACAAGCTGCCCACGGGACAGAAGGCGCTCACCGCGCTCTTCCCGAGGGACGCCGAGAGTCGCCGCCACCAGGTGACGGCCCTCCTCGAGGACTCACCCGCGAGCCCCGGACTGCGTGCCGCCCTCTTCCGGGTCCTCGCGGACACCTCCGGCGTCAAGCTGATCGGTGACGTCAAGGACAGCAAGGGGCGTCAGGGTGTCGCCTTCGAGATCAGGTGGTCGACCGTCGGGTTCTCGACCGGTCCCGGCAAGGACGTGAAGTACCGGATGACGGACCGCTACATCGTCGACCCGGACACCGGCCTCCTCCTGGAGACGACCCACAAGAACCATGGCAAGGGCGGCTCCTCGGACCGCTACACCTGGCTGGAGGTCGGCCCGGCCGAGCGCGTCGGCTGAACGCAGGGCGGGCGGGGCGCCGTCACTCGGCGTCCCGCACCGCCACCAGACCGTTGAAGACCCCTACGTACGCGGTGCCGTCCGGCCCCAGGGTGATCGGCGCCCAGTTGTTGTCGTAGGCGATGCCCGTGCCGGCGAGGCGCTTCCACTTGGTCTCGCCGGTGCGGAAGTCGACGGCCGTCAGGTACCAGGCATCGATGCCGAGGCTGTTCGGCTCCTTCGTGTAGAAGTACAGCAGCCCGGAGGCGGTGGAGAGCTTGGGCACGTTCGAGGGGGCGCGGACGTCGCTCTCCCACACGGGGTCGCAGCCGCTGCCGTCCTCGCGTACGTCGATCCTGCTTGCGCCGCCGACGACGCTGCGCCCGAAGGTGAGCGAGGTGATGTTCTCGTAGCCGTAGTTGTTCTCGACGACGAGGCTGTTGCCCCAGCTGATCAGCGAGTTGTCGGTGGTGGACGCGCCGGAGCCGAAGACGGGGACCTTGCAGACGAGGCGCTTGTCGTCGGCGATGTCGTCGCCCCTGCGGTAGACGAGGACGTTCATGCGGTCGTCGGCGTTGTCGGTGATCGCCACGTAGTCGTCGTCGCCCTGGCCGAAGAGGTCGGGCGTGGTGCCCGAACCCTGGTTCACCGAGCCGGGCTTGGTGCCCGTCCCCCGGTCGTAGGTCTGGCGCCAGACGGCCTTCGGGGTGCCGTCCGCGGTGGTCCGGAAGCTGTAGAGCGCGTGGTCGGAGACGATCGAGACGCCGTCCTCGGCGACGGAGAACGAGTTCTGGATCTCCTCGCCCTCCAAGCGGACCGAGCGGATGTCGCCGGACTTCGGATCGACGGTCCCGACCCGTCCCTGCCGGGTCACCCACCAGATGCGGCCCTCCCAGTCGGGCATGACCGAGGTGACCGGGTCGCATTCCCCGCTCGGGTAGAGGTTCGTCCAGCTCACGCAGTCGTGCGGTACGTGCGCCGTCAGGTCCCAGTCCTTGTCGACGACGAACCGCCAGCCGCCGTCCGCCGTCTGTTCGTGCGCGAGCCGGACGATGTGCTGGCGCGAGTCGGCCAGGACGAGCCGGTCCTGGTCGTCGAGGTAGGAGTAGGCGCCGCCCGAGGTGTCCTTGAAGATCTTCGAGAAGTCCAGGCGTGTGATGGCCTCGACGGTGGAGGGGCGCTGCGGCAGCTTGTACTCGGCGAGCGTGTCCATCGTGTCCGGGTCGAGCAGCTTGACCAGGAAGCCGGTGAACGTGCCGCAGACGGTGACGATGCGGCCTGCCTTGTCGAAGGTGACGGTGGCGCACTCACCGCCGAGGGCGGCCATCTTCTCGCTGCCGACCTCGGGCTTCTTGCCCAGCGGCCCGTTCCAGGGGTACGTTCCGCTGCCCGCCGCGTCCGCGTGCATCCCGCTGCGGCCGTTGGCCGCGAGGTGCGGGTGCTGGGGCGGCTGTTCGCCGGGCAGGGGGCGGGCGTCGGCGGGTGTGCCGGTGTACTGGTCGACGAGTCGGTGCCCCGGCGCCTTCGGTATGTCGTCCGCCCGGGCGGGAGACGCGAAGGACACGGCCGAGACCGTGAGTGCGGTCAGGGCGAGGGCACTGCTGAGGGTTCTGCGACGCGGCATGGGCCGAAGCTAGGGCCGAGGCCTTGAAGTGTCCATGGAAAGGTGACAGTTGTTCATGAACACGCAATGATCATGGCTGACTCATGACGTCATGGCCGGGTCATGGCTGAAGGCCGCTGACGATGTCCGCGGCGGCCGTGACCCCGTTGTGGATGGTCGGCGCCATGCTCGAACTCGCCAGATAGAAGCCGAGCAGCGCACAGACCAGGGCGTGCGAGAACTTCAGCGCGCCGTTGCGCAGAAAGACCACTGCGAGGATCACCAGCAGCAGCACCACAGAGACCGAAATGGCCATGGGGACAACCTCCTCCGCCACGTCCACACCGCGGCTCTGGGCCGAGTGTGGCGCAGCGGAGGGACCGTCCGGGCGACCGGCATGTCCTCCGAACGGGTGTTATGTGCCGGGGCGTTGCTTCGGCGGCGCCGGGGGCTACTGCCCGTGGGCGTCGAGGAACGCCTCCAGGCCCGCGAGGTCGTCCGTGTTCAAGTGGTCGACTCCGGCGGCCAGGAGCTCGCCCCACACCGCGTCGCGCGCCGGTCCCGGCAGGTCGGGCGTAGCCCAGAAGCGGACGCGCTGGCCGCGCTTGTGGGCGGCCGAGACGATGCCGCGCAGCTTGTCGCGCTCGGCGGCCGGGATCGCGCCGACGCCCTGCCAGCTGAAGTTGAGCGTCCAGTTGTCGCTGATCAGCGGGATGAGCGAGGCGGGCGCCGCACTGCCCAGGTCGGCGAGGCGGCCGTCGTAGAAGGCGCTCCGCACCCGCTGGGCCTCCATCGGCGCGCGGGCGGCCCGGTCGCCGGACACCACCGCCGTCACGGCGCCGCGGCGCACCTTGCCGTGTGAGTACGTGGTGAACAGGTGCCGGTAGCGGCGCAGGTGGCGGTCGAGTTCGAGGTACGTCGCCGCGCCCTCGGTCTTGATGTCGATCAGGAGTTGGAAGGGGGTGCGGTGGTAACCCCGGTAGACGGAACCGTGGTTGGCGCGCACGCGGGCGGCCAGGGGGTCCAGGTAGAGCGATTCGAGGGTGCGGGCGGGGTCGAGGTCGATCGGGTCGTGGGCGACCAGGAGAGCGCCGTCGACGAGGTAGATGTCGGCCTCGACGCTGCCGAAGCGGTGGTCGAGCGCGTCGAAGAGGGGCCGGGGGTGCTCGTAGTCGTTGTGCGCGTGGGCGCGGACGAGGGGACGCGGGCCGTGGCCGCGCTCGCTCGCCCGGGCGTACGCGGGGACGGCCGCGGTGCCGGCGAGCGTGGCACCGATGGTGAGGGCTCTACGACGGGTGATGAGTGCCACGGAGACTCCAGTAAGAGGCGAGGGACGGCGGGTCGGGCCTCAGTGAGTATGAGGCCATGCCCGCGTCAAGAAACCCCGTCGCGACGGGAGTTGGCGCTATCGACGCCCTGCGTTAACTCCCCGAACTCCACGCCCCCGCGGGCCCCTCAGGCCACCTCGGGCTCCGCCTCACGGTCGGCGTCCGGGCCTGCGTCGAGGTCGGCTTCGAGGTCGCTTTCCGGGTCGCGCCCGGCCGCCTTCGTACCGCCTGAGACCAGCTCGTCCCAGTGGACGGTCCGCTCGCACCACCGCTCCAGGAGCACCCGGTCGTGCCCGACCGCGAGCAGCCCCGCACCGCTCTCGCGCCGGTACTCCTCCACGGCGTGCACGAGCGCCGCCGTCGTCGAGGCGTCCAGCATTGCCGTCATCTCGTCGCAGATGAGCCAGCGCGGGCGGAGCACCAGAGCGCGGGCCAGGCAGGCACGCTGCAGCTGCCCGTCGCTGACCTCGTGCGGCCTGCGGCCCAGGAGGTCGGCGCCGAGGCCCACCGTGACCGCCAACTCCCCTGCACGCGCGGCGGCTTCGGCTCCGCGCCCGTTCGCCCTAAGCGGCTCGGCGATCAGGTCCGTGAGGGTGAGGCGCGGGTCGGCGGAGAGGCGGGGCTGCTGGAAGACGACGCCGAAGGCGGTGCGCTGGGCGCGGGGCGCGCGGTGCCGCCAGCCGCGGGCGGGTTCGCCGTCGATGACGACGCGGCCCGCGTCGGGCCTGTGCAGCAGGGCGGCGACGCGGGCCAGGGTCGACTTGCCGCAGCCGCTGGGACCGAGCAGGCCGACGGAGGCGCCGGGTGCGAGGGTGAGGTCGACACCGCGCATGACGGGGGCACGGCGGTCGTATCCGGCGGTGACGGAACGCAGTTCAAGCATGAGGGGCCTCCAGGACGGCCGCCGCCGGGCGGGGGTGGTGGCAGGCGACGCCGTCCGCGGTCTGCGGCACGGCCTCGCAGGCCTCGTCCGCCGCCGGGCAGCGCGCCGCGAAGGCGCATCCGCCCGGCAGCGCGGACAGTTCGGGCGGCATGCCGGGGATTGGCGTGAACTCCCGCTCCGGAAGGGCGTTCAGGAGGCCGCGCGCGTAGGGGTGGCGGGGGCCGGGCGCGCCGAAGAAGTCCTCGGCGTGGGCGAGTTCGACGATGCGGCCCGCGTACATCACGGCGACGCGGTCCGCGATCCGCTCGGCCGCGGCCAGGTCGTGGGTGATCAGGAGCAGCGCGCGGTCCTCGCCGACATGCCGCCGCAGTTCGTCCACCGTGCGGTCGACGAGGTCGCGGTCGAGGCCCGTCGTGGGCTCGTCGGCGAGCAGCAGCGGCGCGTCGCCGATGAGCGCGAGTGCGGTGGCGGCGCGCTGGGCGAGGCCGCCGGAGAGCTCGTGCGGGTAGCGGTCCAGGTGCCCGGCGGGGAACGCGGCCCGCTCCGCGGCGGCTTCGGCGGCCTTCCGCAGCTCCGGGCGGCGCGCGCCCGTCAGCTCCCGCAGCGTTTCCTCCAGCTGGGCGCGGACCGTGCGCACCGGCGTCAGATGCGCGGCCGGGCTCTGCGGCACGAGTCCGACGCGCCGCCCCCGGACCGTGCGGGCCAGGGTGCGCTCGTCGGCGGTCATCAGATCCACGTCGCCGATGAGCGCGGACCCGGCGGTCTCCGCGTTCTGCGGAAGGAGCCCGAGCAGCGCCGAGGCGAGCACGGACTTGCCGCAGCCGCTCTCCCCGACGAGGGCCAGGCACTCCCCCGCCGCGAGGTCGAAGGAGGCATCGGTGACGGCGGACACGAAGGTGCCGCCGCGCATCCGGAACCGTACGGAGAGGCCGCGTACCGAGAGCACTGGGGGCACTGGGGACGGGGACGAGACGGGCTCGGTCACAGCATCAGCTCCGATCGGCGCCGGGGATTGATCCGTTCCCGCCAGGCGCCCGCGAGGCCCGCGATCGCCAGGGTGGGCACGATGATGAAGAGGCCGGGGAAGAGCGTCGGCCACCAGTCCCCCGCCAGGAGCGAGCCGCGCGCGCTCTGCACGAGGGTGCCCAGGCTGGCCTGGTGGGTGGGGAGTCCGAGCCCGAGGAAGGAAAGCGCGGACTCGTGCCAGATGGCGTGCGGCACCATCAGGACGGCGGCGAGTCCGGCCTGCGGGAGCACGCCGGGCAGCAGATGGCGCACGATGACCCGCAGGCGCGAGGCGCCGCCGGAGATGGCCGCGTCGACGTACGGGCGCGAGCGCAGCGACAGGACCTCGGCGCGCACGATGCGGGCCGTGGACAGCCAGTGGGTGAGCGCGACGGAGACGACCACCGGCCATACGCCGGGGCGGAACATCGCCACGATGAAGATGCCGAGCAGCAGATGCGGCACGGACGAGAAGACGTCCACGAGCCGCATCACGATCCGGTCCACCCAGCCGCCCGACGCGGCGGCGAGCGCGCCCACGGCGGTGCCGATGACGGTCGCCACGACCGCCGCCACCACGCCCACGAGCAGGGAGACCCGCAGCCCGTACACACAGCGCACGAGCAGATCGCGCCCCACGTCGTCGGTGCCGAAGGGGTGCTCCCAAGAAGGCGGCCGCAGCTTGGCCGCGAGGTCCACGGCCTGTTCGTCGAGGTTCACCAGCGGCGGCACGAGGAGGACGGCGAGGACGACCGCGGCGACGATCACCACGGAGGAACCCACCCGCCACGCGCGCGTGGAGCGGCTCTTGGAGGCGTTCCCCATGGAGGCGCGCCATGTCGTCGTCTCAGCCATCGAATCCCACCCTCGGATCGGCGAGGCCGTACAGCAGGTCGGCCAGCAAATTGCCCAGGAGCACCGCCGCCGTGGCGAGGACGGTGAGCGCGGCGAGCAGCGGGAAGTCCACGGCGGTCGCCGCCGACACGGTGGCCGCCGCGATGCCTGGCCAGCTGAAGACGGTCTCCACCAGGAGCGCCCCGGTGATCAGTTCGGGCACGCGGGAGCCGATCAGGGTGAGCACCGGCAGCATGCCCGAGCGCAGGGCGTGGCCGAGCAGCACGGTCCGTTCGGCGAGGCCACGCGCGCGTGCGCCGCGGACCGGGTCGTCACCGAGTGCGTCGCCGACCCCTTGGCGTACGTAGAGCACGAACCACGGAAGCTGCGAGATCGCGAGGACGGCGGCGGGCAGCACGAGATGGCTCGCGACCTGCCCGGCGGTCACGGCCGAACTCGCGGTGTCCGTGAGCCCGCCCGAGGGCAGCACACCCAGCTTCAGGGCGAACAGCCAGACGGCGAGCAGCCCGATCCAGAACGGCGGGGCCGCTTCGAGGGTGTAGGCGAGCGAGGTCACGGCCCGGTCGAGCCAGCCGCCGGGGCGGCGCGCGGCGAGCACGCCGAGCGTGGTGCCGACGACGATGGCGAGCAGGAACGCGGTGGCGGCGAGCAGAACGGACCAGCCGATGCGCTCGCCGATGACGTCGGCGACGGGCTGGCGCAGGGTGCTGGAGTCCCCCAGGTCGCCGCTCAGGGCCGAGGTGAGCCAGTCCCACCAGCGCTGCACGAGCGGCTGGTCGACGCCGAGGTTGCGGCGCAGCTGGTCGAGGTTCTCCTGTGACGCGGTGAGTCCGGCCGTGCCCGCGTACGCCTTGACGGGGTCGAAGGGGGACGCGGCGGCGATCGCGAAGACGCCGAAGGTCACGGCGAGCAGGACCGGGACGGCGAACAGGGCCCGCCGTCCCGTCATGCGCGCCATCGGCCCCCAGGGGAGCTTGTGGAGCGCGGATTTCACTGCCCGGGCTGCCAGTCCTCGACGTTCCACCACGGGCCGGACGCCAGGCCGTGGTCGTGCGGCTCGGTCTGGGTGGTCAGGTCGCCGAAGCGCTTGTCGACGACGTAGAGGTGGTCGATGTGGGTGAGGAAGGTGTAGCCGGGGTTCTTCACCAGTTCGCGCTGGATCGTGTCGTACGCGGCCTGCCGCTTCGCGTGGTCGCCGCTCTCGCGCGCCTCGTCGAGCGCCTTGTCGACCTTGGGGTTGTCGTAGTGGGCCATGTTGTTGAAGCCGTCACCGGCGAGCGAGGACTTCAGGAGCGTGTACTGGTCGAAGTCCGGGTCGGCCGGTGAGCCGCCGCCCGCGAGGACCGCGTCCTTGGGCATGCGCGGCTGGATGACCTCCCAGGTGCCCGCCTGCACCTCGACCTTGATGCCGAGCTTCTTGGCGTCGGAGGCGTAGGCGAGCGCGTGGTCCTGGCGGAGCTTGTCGCCGGAGAGGTACCAGAGCGGGAACTTCGCCTGGACGCCGTCCTTGGCGCGGATGCCGTCCTTGCCCGGCTTCCAGCCCGCCTTGTCGAGGATCCTCTTGGCTGCGGCGAGGTCGTGCTTCCGCTCGGTGCCCTTGGTGAACCAGGGGCTGTCGGTCGGGACGGGGCCGTAGGCCTCCTTGCCCGCGCCGTCCAGGATCGAGTCGACCATGGCCTTGCGGTCGACGCCGGTGTCCAGGGCGCGCCGGACGTCGGTGTCGCCCGCGACCTTGTTGCCGGTGGGCAGCGTCACCACGCGGTAGTCGAAGGTCTTGGCGGCGTAGGACTTCTTGTTGCCGTCGTTCTCGTACTTCTTCGCCAGGTTGGGCGGCAGGATCGCGCCGTCGAGCTCACCGGCGTCGAGCCGGGTGGCGCGGATGTCGTCGTCCTTGATGATCGCCATGGTGAAGTTCTTGACCTTCGGTGCGCCGCCCCAGTAGCCGGGGTTGGCCTTGAAGGTGAGCTTCTCGCCCTTGGACCACTTCACCAGCTTGTAGGGGCCGGTGCCGACGGGCTTGGTGGTGAAGTCGCCGGTGTTCACGTCCTGCTTGCCCGCTATGTGCTCGGGCGCGATCGGCAGGACGGTGCGCTCGGCGAACGGCGCGTAGGGGTACTTGAGGTGGAAGACGACGGTGTCATCTCCCTTCGCCTCGACGTCCTTGACAGCGTCGAGCTCGGTCTTGGAGGCATTGTTGGTCTTCTTGTCGAGGATCGTCTCGTAGGTGAAGACGACGTCCTCGGCCGTGAAGGGCTTCCCGTCGCTGAACTTGACGCCCTTGCGCAGCTTGAAGGTGTAGGTCTTGCCGTCGTCGCCGACCTCGGGCAGCGCGGCGGCGAGGGCGGGCTTCAGCTTCATGTCGGCGTCGTGCGTGAGCAGACCGTCGAAGATCTTGGAGTTGCCGTCCTTGCCGTAGCCGAGGAGCGGGCTCAGGGTGTCCGGTTCGTACGCGATGCCGACGACGGCGGAGTCCTTGGCACCGTCGGCCCCCTTGCCGTCACCCGGCGCCGAACAGGCCGAAGCGGCGACCGCCAGTGAGGCGGCCGCCGCAACCGCGCCCGTACCCCGTATTGATCGGGCCCTCATGCTCCACACCCCTACTGAAGATCAAACGTTATTGCGAACGGGTCGCAATTATGCCTGATGTAATGGGTGGGTAAAACGGGTGGTCCATACCGAGTGGATCACGGATCAGAGCTGGGGGCCGGGGTCAGGCTTCCGGGCTCAGCGGGCCGGCGTCAGGGCGCGGGCAGGTTGACGCGGGCAGCCAGCTCCTCCCGGTGCCGCCCCACCGTGCCCAGCGCGATCGAGTCCGCCTTGGCCCGCTTGAGGTAGAGATGGACGGGGTGCTCCCAGGTCATGCCGATGCCGCCGTGCAACTGGAGCGCCTCCTCCGCGACGTGCACCGTGGCGGGCGACGCGAAGGCCTGCGCCAGAGCCGCCGCGACATCGGCGTCCGCACTGCCGGCGGCGAGGGTGTCGGCCGCGTTCCGGGCGGTGGCACGCATGTTGACCACCTCCAGCCAGAGCTGGGCGAGCCGGTGCTTGAGCGCCTGGAAGGAGCCGACGGGCCGGTTGAACTGATGCCGCTCCTTCGTGTGCCGCACGGTCTCGGTCAAACACCAGTCGGCGACGCCCAGTTGCTCGGAGGCCAGGAGCCCGGCGCCCGCCCGCAGACCCCGTCGTACGGCGGGCCCGGACTCCGGACCGACCGCACGCGCGCATGCCCCCTCGAAGGTGACCGTGGCGAGCGGCCGCGTGAGGTCGAGGGAGGTCTGCGGCGTCACGCTCACGCCGTCCAGTGCGGCGTCCACCGCGAACAGACCCGCACTGGTGGGCACCAGGAACACATCGGCGGCGAGCGCGTCGGCGACACCGGTGACGCTGCCGTGCAGGGCATCGCCCTCCGCGCGCACGCCGGGCAGGGCATCGCCCGGAGCGGCGGCGAGGGACACGGCGAGCACGCCGATCCTGCGTCCCGACGCCAGCGCGCCCAAAAGCTCCCGCGCCGCGTCGCCGTCGCAGGCGAGCAGCGTCTCGGTCGCGATGACGGCGCTGGTCAGATAGGGCACGGGCGCGACCGCGCGGCCCAACTCCTCCAGGACTACGGCGGCTTCGCGGTGCGTGGCCCCCTGGCCGCCGAGCTCCTCGGGCACGAGCAGTCCGGCCAGGCCCATGCCGTCCGCGAGCATCTTCCACAGCTCGCGGTCGTGCGGCTCGGCGGACTCGGTGCGGGCGAGCACGGCGGTGGCGTCGCAGTGGTCGGCGAGGAGGCCGCGCACCACCGAGCGCAGCGACTCCTCCTCTTCGGAGTACAGCAGGTCGCGGGGCGAACCCTGCGGACGATGCGGTGACTGGGGTGTCTGCGTGCTCATCGGGCGAGGTCCTTCCACGCGACGTCCTTGTCGGTGCGCGGCTCGGAGGGCAGCCCGAGGACACGCTCGGCGACGATGTTGAGCAGCACTTCGCTGGTGCCGCCCTCGATGCTGTTGCCCTTGGCCCGCAGATAGCGGTAGCCCGCGTCACGGCCGACGAAGTCGACCTTCGCGGGCCGCCGCATCGTCCAGTCCTCGTACAACAGGCCTTCCTCGCCGAGGAGTTCCACCTCCAGGCCACTGATCTCCTGGTTCAGGCGGGCGAACCCGAGCTTCATGCCGGAGCCCTCGGGCCCCGGATGGCCCGCCACGAGCTGCTGGCGCAGCCGCTCGCCGGTGAGCCGGGCGACCTCGGCCTCCACCCACAGCTTCAGGAGCCGCTGGTGCAGATCGTGCGTGCGCAGTTCGGGCCGCTGGCGCCAGGCCTCCACGACCGGGCCGATCATGCCGCCCTCGCGCGGGATGCGGGCGCCGCCGATGGACACCCGCTCGTTCATGAGGGTGGTCTGCGCGACCTTCCAGCCGTCGCCGATCTCACCGAGGCGGTGCGCGTCCGGGATGCGCACGTCCGTGAGGAAGACCTCGTTGAACTCGGCCTCGCCGGTGATCTGCCGCAGCGGGCGCACCTCGACGCCGGGGTCGGTCATGTCGCAGACGAAGTACGTGATGCCGCGGTGCTTGGGCACCTCCGGGTCGGTGCGGGCGATGAGGATGGCCCAGCGGGCGGCGTGCGCGCCGGACGTCCACACCTTCTGTCCGTTGACCACCCAGGAGTCGCCGTCACGGACGGCGCGGGTGCCCAGGGCCGCGAGGTCGGACCCGGCGCCCGGCTCGCTGAAGAGCTGGCACCACACCTCGTCGCCGACCCACAAAGGCCGCAGGAAGCTGCGCTTCTGCTCCTCGGTGCCGAAGCGCAGGATGGTGGGCGCCGCCATGCCCAGGCCGATACCGATGCGGCGCGGGTCGTTGTCGGGCGCGCCCGCGGCCTCCAACTCGGCGTCCACGACGGCCTGCAGTGAGCGCGGCGCGCCGAGGCCGCCGAGCCCCTCGGGGTAGTGCACCCAGGCGAGTCCGGCGTCGAAGCGTGCCTTGAGGAACGCGGCGCGGTCCGTCGTGGCGGGCGGGTGCGCGGCGAGGAATTCCTGTGTACGGCTGCGCAGTCCGGCGGCATCCGTCATGCGGCGCCTCCCCCGGGAATCACGGCCACCCGCCCCGTGGTGACGCCGTCGGCGACCCGCTGGACGGCTGCGGCGGCCTCGCCCAGCGGCACGCGCTCGCTGATGAGCGGCTTGATCGCGCCCTTGGCGGCGAGCTGGGTGAGCTCTTCGTGGCAGCGCAGGATCGCCTGCGGGTCCTTGGCGTTGTAGAGGCCCCAGTGCAGGCCGAGCACCGCGTAGTTCTTCACCAGGGCGTGGTTGAGCGCGGGCGTCGGGATGACACCGCTCGCGAAGCCGACGACGATGATCCGCCCCTCGAAGGCGACGCACTTGGTCGACTGGCTGTACGCGTCGCCGCCGACGGGGTCGTAGACGACGTCGGCGCCGCGGCCGCCGGTGGCTTCCTTGACGGCGCCGATCACGTTCTCCGTACGCCGGTCGATGACCAGATCGCAGCCGAGCTCACGCGCGACCTCGGCCTTCGCGGCGCCGCCGACGACGCCGATGACCTTGGCGCCCGCCGCCTTGCCGAGCTGGATCGCCGCGCTGCCGACGCCGCCGGCGGCCGCGTGCACCAGGAGGGTCTCGCCCGCCTGGAGATGCGCGCGGCGGTGCAGGCCGAACCAGCCGGTCTGGTAGCCGATGTGCAGCGCCGCGGCTTCGGCGTCGTCCAGGGCGTCGGGCGCGGGCAGCACGGCCGCCGCGTCGGCGATCGCGTACTCGGCGAATCCGCCGTACGGAAGGGCGGGGTTGGCGATCACGCGCCGCCCGTCCTCGGTCTCGCCGCAGATCTCAACGCCGGGCGTGAACGGCAGCGGGGGCGTGACCTGGTACTGCCCGCGGCAGAGCAGCGCGTCGGGGAAGTTGATGTTGGCGGCGCGGACCTTGAGGAGCAGTTGTCCGTCGCCCGGCACCGGCCGGTCCACGTCTTCGAGGCGCATCACTGCGCTCGGCTCGCCGTTCTGGTGCACTTGCCATGCCTGCATGCGGGGCCTCCACGGGGCTCTTCGTAGACCGGGCTCCGTCGCATACTAAGCGGTCGCTTGCAGGCAGGGGAACCGTCTCGTCAGTCCGCTTCGGGCTTCTCCCGAGGGGATGACTGGGCGGATGGCTGGGTGGACGACTGAGCGGATGGCTGGGTGGACCGCTGGGCGGGGCGCGCCCGGACGTGCATCCGCTCGCCCTGCGGCCCGAACAGGCTGAGGAACTCCGCGGGCCCCTCCCCAGTGGACCCGAACCAGTGCGGAACGCGTGTGTCGAACTCCGCGGCCTCGCCCGCCGTGAGGATCACGTCATGATCGGCGAGCACGAGCCGCAGCCGCCCGGACAGGACATACAGCCACTCGTATCCCTCGTGGGTCTGCAGATCGGGCTCGGCGGAGCGGACGGGCTCGAAGATCTTGTACGCCTGGAGGCCGCCGGGCTGCCGGGTCAGCGGGATCATCGTGCGGCCGTGCCGGACGATCGGTTTGGACCGCACCCGCGGGTCGCCTACGGGCGGGGCGCCGACGAGTTCGTCCAGGGCGACCTGATGGGCGCGGGCGATGGGGAGCAGCAGTTCGAGGCTGGGCTTGCGGTTGCCGGACTCCAGGCGGGAGAGGGTGCTCACCGAGATGCCAGTGGCCGCGGCGAGGCCCGCGAGGGTCGCACCGCGCTCCTTGCGGAGCTTGCGCAGGCGGGGGCCGACCTCGGCGAGGACGCCTTCCAGATTCACGCTGTCGTCTTCGTTGCCTGTCATCTCCTTATTGCAGTATCGGCAAACTTGATTGTCAATCCTTCACGCTCGATGCGACGGTCCGGGTGGAGGTGGTCACGATGAACAGCAACGACAGCAGGTACGACGTGGTCGTCGTCGGCGGTGGCGCGGCGGGGCTCGGCGCGGGGCTCGTCCTCGGCCGGTCGCGGCGGCGCGTCCTGGTCGTGGACGCGGGCGAGCCGCGCAACGCGCCCGCCGCGCACATGCAGGGCTATCTGTCACGGGACGGGATGCCGCCCGCCGAGTTCCTCGCCGTGGGGCGGCGCGAGGTGGCGGCGTACGGGGTGGAGCTCGCCGACGACCGCGTGACGGCCGTGCGGCCCGACGGCGCCGGGGAGTTCCGGGTCGCCCTCGGAGCCGGCCGGTCCGTGCACGCGCGGCACGTCGTCGTGGCCACGGGCCTGGTCGACGAGCTCCCGGACGTGCCGGGCCTGGCCGAGCGCTGGGGGCGCGACGTGCTGCACTGCCCGTACTGCCATGGATACGAAGTGCGGGACCAGGCCTTCGGAGTGCTGGCGTCGCCGGTGTCCGGCATCCATCAGGCGCTGCTTGTCACGCAGTGGTCCATGGACGTGACGCTGTTCCTGCACACCGAGCCGGAGCTGTCCGCCGACGACCGGGAGAGGCTGGCCGTCGCCGGGGTGACGGTGGTGGAGGGCAGGGTGAGCGGACTCGCCGTGGAGGACGACCGCCTGACGGGAGTGCGGCTCGCGGACGGCCGGGAGGTTCCGCGCTCGGTCCTGTTCGTGGGAGCGGGGGCGCGACCCCGGAACGAACTCCTCGACCGGCTTGGCGCGGACACCCGGGACACACCCTTCGGCCCCTACCCTGCCGTGGACGCGGACGGGCGCACGAGCGTGCCCGGCGTGTGGGCCGTGGGCAACGCGGCGGGCCCCAAGGTGCAGGTGATCAACGCGGCCGCCGCGGGGTACCAGGCCGGGCTGACGATCAACCACGAGCTCGTCCTCGCGGACATCGACGCAGGCGTGGCGGCGCGGCGCCGGGGAGCGGCGGTGCGGGCTTGAAGTCCCGTACGAGTGGGAAGCTCCGTGCGGGCGTGAAGCCCCGTGCGGGCGTGAAGCCCCGTGCGGGCGTGAAGCCCCGTGCGGGCGTGAAGCCCCGTGCGGGCGTGAAGTTCCGTGTGGGCATGGAGCTTTGAGGCGTTACGCGATATCGATGCGGCCATGACGGACGACGATGCGAACGAAGCGGCGCTGCCGGGGCTCCCGGCCCCCGCCCCGCTCGGCACGAGCGCCCTTCCCGAGGGGACGTACGACGGGGTGACCGTTCTTGTGACCGGCGGCGGGACCGGCCTCGGCAAGGCGATCGCCGCGGAGTTCGCGCGGCTCGGCGCGGATCTGGTGATCGCCAGCCGCAAGGAGGAGCGGCTGAAGGCGGCGCGGGACGAACTCGCCGTCCTCGGCGGGCGGGTGACGGCCGTGCCGTGCGACATCCGTGACCCGGAGCGCGTCGCCGAGGTGTTCGACGCGGCGCGGGAGGCGTGCGGGCTGCCCGGTGTCCTGGTGAACAACGCGGCGGCGAACTTTCCCGTGCCCGCGGAGGACATGTCACCGAACGCGTGGCGCGCGGTCGTGGACATCACGCTGACCGGGACCTTCTTCATGACACGCGAGTTCGCCCGCCGCCATCTCGCGGCGGGCACACCCGGCTCCGTCATCAACATCGGGGCGTCGTACGCGTGGACGGGCGGCCCCGGTTTCGCACACAGCGCGGCGGCCAAGGCGGGCGTGCGGAGTCTCGTGGAGAGCCTGGCGGTGGAGTGGGGCCCGTATGGAATCCAGGTCAACGGCCTGGTGCCGGGACTGATGCCGCACGAGGACATGACGGCGGACATCCGCGGGAACCTGGACCGGGCCGCGCCCGCGCCGGAACCCTCACCGGACGAACCCCGACAGGGCCTGGGCTCGCGCCAGCCCGCCCTCCGCGTCGGCGCCCCCCGCGAACTGGGCTGGGCCGCCACTTTCCTGGCCTCCCCCTACGCCCGCTTCATCACCGGCCACACCCTGGTGGTCGACGGCGCGAACTGGCAGCGCCGGAGCTTGGTGAGCCCGGAAGTGATGCCGATACGGGAGCAGATGGGCCGGGGACCGTTCGAGGCGTAACGCGGCAACTGGATCGCCGAATACCCCAACACCACGACCAGCGGCAAAGCGGCAGAACCGCGGCTACTTGCCCTCGAACTTCGCCGACCGGCGCTCCCCCTTCGCCGCGTACCCCGTGCGGGAGTCCTCCGACGTCAGGGTGATCGCCGCGTTCATCGCGACCCGGTCCAGGGCCGCTTCCATCCCCGCGTCGGCATAGGCGTCGATGCCGCGTTTGATGCCCTGGACGGCCAGCGGGCCGTTCGCCGCGATCTCCGCGGCCACTTCGCGGGCCGTCTTGGCCAGTTCGTCGACCGGGGTGACGAGCTGGACGAGGCGCAGCCGCTCGGCCGTGGCCGCGTCGATGCGGCGGCCGGTGAGGGAGAGCAGCTTGGCCCAGCCCGCGCCCGCCTCACGCGCGATGCGCAGATCGCCGCCCGCGTCCACCGCGACACCGATCTGCGCCTCGGGCAGCGCGAACACCGCGTCGTCCGAAGCGATCCGCACGTCCGCCATCAGCGCGAGCTCGAAGCCGAAGCCGAGGCAGTACCCCTGCACCGCGGCGACGACCGGCTGGGGAAGGTTCGCGAAGACGCGGAAGCGTTCGTGGACCCAGCGCAGGGCCTCGTAGTAATTGCGGGTGCGTTCGGACCCCGAGCGTCCGCCGATCGCGTCGCCGATATGCGCGGTGACGTCGATCCCGGCACAGAACGCCCGCCCCTCGGCCCGCAGCAGCACCGCCCGAATCGAGTCGTCGAAGCGGATCCGGTCCGCGAAGATGCCCAGCTGGCGCGTGGCCTCCCAGCTCCAGGCATTGAGCTTCCGCGGATAGCAGAGGGTGAGGATGCCCAGGCCGTCCTCGACGTCGAGGCGCAGCCGCTCCTCACCCTCCGGGATGTCCGTGCCGATGGTGTCGATCACCTAGCACCAGCTCCTGCCGCATTTCTGACGTCACGTCAGTTCCTGACGTGACGTCAGCCTAGTGGCGACGGCGCAGCGGCTGAAGACCTCGAAGGGCACCGCGGGCTTCCCGCCGAAGCGCGGCGCGACCGACTGTGCGTTGCCGGTGAGGAACTCGCGGCAGTACTTCTCGGGGTCTTCCTGCGTCAACACCTCGATGTACGTCCGGTGTTCGAGGAGCGAGCGCACGGATCGCTCGAGTCCGGCCGTCGCGTCCGCCGCGTGCGTGGGCGACGAGGAACCGGCGACGGCCACCCAGCGCACCCCGTCCCAGGGTTCGAGCGCGTCCTCCTCGATCAGCTCGGGGAAGATCCAGCGATTGCCCGCGTCCGCCACGGCGTCCAGGGTGGCGCGCCCGACGGCGACGTGGTCCGGGGTGTTCCAGGCGACGCCGCCCCAGGTGTCGCGGTGGTTGAGCGTGATCACGAGCTCGGGCCGGTGCCTGCGGACCGCGGCGGCGATGTCGCGGCGCAGCGCCGTCCCGTACTCGATCACGCCGTCCCTGTGATCGAGGAACTCCACGGACGACACGCCGACGACGGCCGCACTGGCCCGCTGCTCGCGCTCGCGCAGCGGCCCGCACGTGGCCGGGTCGAGGGTGTCGATGCCCGCCTCGCCGCGGCTGGCGAGGAGATAGGAGACCTCGCGTCCGCCGTCCGTCCAGCCGGCGATCGCGGCCGAGCAGCCGTACTCCAGGTCATCGGGGTGCGCGACGACGGCGAGGGCGCGCTGCCAGTCCTCGGGCATGGGGGTGAGCTGGTCGTTCGCATTCAACGGCTCTGTCATGCCCGCAGCCTAGCTTCGCGGGCCCCGGCGGCGGAGGGCTCGGACCGCATGCCGGCGAACACCGGCGGAGAGCTCAGACCTCGCCCCGCAGGAGAGCCAGGAGCCGGTCGAGCACGCGCGGCGACCCGACGCGCAGGCCGTCGTGCTCGTACTCGTCGGTGACCCAGGTCCGCAGGCCGCGGATGGCGCGAGCGGTGCGCAGGGAGTGCTCGGTGTCCACGTACATGTCGTCGTGGTAAATCGCGGCTGCGGCCGGCACCTCGTTCGCGGCGAGGCGCGCCGTGTCGTACAGGGGCGCCCAGCCGGTGCGTGCGGCCAGGAGGTCGGCGGTCTCGCGCAGCGGCCGCAGGGCGGGATCGCAGTCGAACTGCCAGCGCTGGACGGCTTCCCCGGTGAAGAGCAGCGGCGCGTCCCCGGCGAGCGCCTTGCCGGGGTCGAACTGCGGGAACTCGCCGCGCAGCCGCTCCGCCGACCAGTCGGTGGGCCGTTCGCCCTGGCCGTAGATCGACTCGTGGAGCAGCGCGAAGAGCGGGCGGTCCGCGAGCGACAGCTGGGCGTGTACGTGTTCCTGGAACGCGTCGGACAGCTCGAACCCGGCCGGGGTCCGCACGAAGGCGTCCTCCAGGAGGTAGTGCAGGCGGTGGCTGCCGTCCTTCGTGCCGAGCAGCATGCCGAGGGACTGGAACGCCTCGACGGTGAGGCGGTAGCCGCCGTTCAGGACCGGCTCGTGCTCGGCGAGGTGGGCCGCGATGCGGCGGGCACGCTCGACGTCCTGCGGGTAGCGGGCGTAGTGCGCAGCGGTCTTGCGCTGCATGCGCGGGTAGGCGGCGCGGTAGACGTCGTCCGCGTGCCCGTCGAGCGTGGGCAGGCCGCCGGTGATGACGGCGCCGTGCAGGCCTTCGGGGGCCGCCGACAGATAGTGGGTCGCGCAGAAGCCGCCGAAGCTCTGGCCCAGGACGGTCCAGGGGGCGCCGCCGGTCAGTTCGCGCCGGACCAGCTCGCAGTCGCGGACGATGGAGTCGGCGCGGAAGTGCGCGAGGTAGTCGGCCTGCTCCCCGGGGCCGCCGCGCAGGGGCAGCGTCTGACGCGTGGCCGGGGTGGAGCTGCCCGTCCCGCGCTGGTCGATGAGCAGCACCCGGAAGTCCTGCAGGGCCCTGCCCAGCCATGCCTCCTTGCCCGCGAAGCGGTGGGCCCCGCATCCCGGGCCGCCCTGCAGGAACACCAGCCACGGCAGGTCCGCGGCGTTTCCGTGCGCGCTCGCCACGGCCTCGCGGGCGAACACCTCGATCCGCTCCCCCGCCGGGTCGCCGTGGTCGAGGGGAACGGAGAAGCGGTGGTCGGTGAGGACCACGCCGGGCTGGCGGTAGGAGGCGGTGGCGGTCAAGGGGGCTCCTGGGCGGATGCGGAACGGGACGCTTCGCCCCAGTTCAGCACACCCGCCGCGGGGGCCGTCAGCGGGGCGCCAGGCTGGAGCGCCGCACCACGAGCTCCGGCTGGAGCACCACGCGCCGGTGATCGTGCTCTGCCGGGTCGGCGTCGGACTCGGTCTCCTCCAGGAGAAGTTCCGCGGCCATCGCGCCCATCTGGATGGCGGGCTGGCGCACCGAGGTGAGCGGGACCACGGCCGCGGCGGCGAACTCGATGTCGTCGTAGCCGACGATGGCGATGTCCTCGGGGACGCCGACCCCGGCCGCGTACATCGCCTGGAGCACTCCGAGGGCGAGCAGGTCGTTGGCGCAGAAGACGGCCGTGGGCCGCTCGGCGAGACCGAGGACGCGGGCGCCCGCGTCGCGTCCCGCGGCCACGTCCAGGCGTTCGGTGGGCAGCTCCCGCAGCGCCGATGCGGGAAGACCGGCCTCGGCGAGGGCCTGCAGCGCTCCCTGCCTGCGGTCCTTGACCTGGTTGAGTCCGGGCGGGCCGCTGACGTACGCGATGCTGCGGTGCCCCGTGTCGACGAGATGGCGCACCGCGAGCGCCCCGCCCAGGACGTCGTCCACGGAGACGGAGCACTCGGTGGCGCCCTCGGCGACCCGGTCGACGAGGACGAACGGGATGGCGTGCCTGCGGAACGCCTCGATGTTGCGCCCCGTCGCGTCGGCCGGGGTCAGCAGGACCCCTCGTACCCGCTGTTCGGCGAAGAGCGCCAGATACTCGGCCTCTTCGGAGGGGCTCTGTCCGCTGTTGCACATCATGACGCGGAGCCCGGCGTCGCGCGCGGCCCGCTCGGCACCGCGCGCGACGTCCACGAAGAAGGGGTTGCCCATGTCGAGCACGAGGAGCGCCATGATGCGGCTCTGCCCGGCGCGCAGCTGCCGTGCGGACTCGCTGCGCACGTAGCCGAGCCGGTCGATGACGGACTGCACCCGGTGGCGGGTCTCCTCGGAGACCACGTCCGGGCGGTTGATCACATTCGACACCGTGCCCACCGACACACCGGCGTGCTTGGCCACGTCTTTGATGCCGACCATGCGTCCCCTTGTTCCGCTGCTCGTGCGGTGCCTTGTGCACCGCCTCTGCGATCCCCTCAGAATTTGTACTGGTCGATGTTGTCCTTGTCGAAAACGGTCGGTTCGCCGAGATCGACCACTCCCTTGTCACCGATGGTGAAGCGGCCGAGCTCGCCCGCCTTGAACGTCTCGCCCTTCTTGCCGGTGATCTGGCCGGACTTCAGGGCGACGGCGGTGTGGGCGGCGAGCGCGCCGAGCTTGGCGGGGTCCCACAGCTCGAAGCCCTCGACGGTGCCGTTCTTCACGTACTGGCGCATGTCGTTGGGCGTGCCGAGGCCGGTGATCTTCACCTTGCCCTTGTACTTCGATCCCGAAAGGTACTGCGCGGCCGCCTTGATGCCGACCGTCGTCGGCGAGATGATCCCGGCCAGCTTCGGGTGCTCCTGGAGCAGTCCCTGGGTCTGCTGGAAGGACTGCTGGGCGTCGTCGTTGCCGTAGGCGGTCTTGACCAGCTTCATGTTCTTGTACTTGGGCTTCTTCAGCTCCTTCTTCATGTAGCCGATCCAGGTGTTCTGGTTCGTCGCGGTCTGCGCGGCGGAGAGGATCGCGATGTCGCCCTTGTAGTCGAGCTGCTCGCCCAACAGCTCCACCTGGGTGCGGCCGAGCGCCTCGGCGCTGGACTGCGAGACGAAGACGTCACGGCAGCCGGGGTTGGTGTCCGAGTCGTAGGTGACGACCTTGATGTCGTTCTTCATGGCCTGCTTGAGTGCGGTGCACAGGGCGCCGGGGTCCTGCGCGGAGACGGCCATGGCGTCGACCTGCTGCTGGGTGAGCGTGTTGACGTAGGAGACCTGTCCGCTGGTGTCGGTGGCGCTGTTGGGCCCCGTCTCCTTGTAGGTCGACCCGAGCTTCTCGAGCGCCTGCTCGCCGCCCTTGTCGGCGACGGTGAAGTACGGGTTGTTGACCTGCTTGGGCAGGAAGGCGACGGTCAGGCCCTTCTTGGTGACCGCGTCCGGGTCGGCCTTGGCGTTCGAGGCCTTGCCCGCTTCGTCGTCCTTCGCGGAGTCCTTGGTCGTGCCTCCGCAGGCGGTGGCGGTCAGGGCGAGCGAGGTGACGGCGGCCAGGGCCACACAGGCGCGGGTGAGGGCGGAGCGGCGGACGGATCGGCGGACAGAGAGCATCGTTGGTCCCTTTCGGACGTGTTCGGGGGTACGAGGGGGTCAGCGGGCCGGAGCGGCGGCGCGGCGGCCCGCCCGGGCGACGGCGATCTGCCGGGCCACGCGCGGCCCGAGGACGGAGACCACGAGCAGCACGCCGGTGACGACGATCTGCGACTGCGCGGAGACATTGAGCAGGCTCATCGCGTTCTGCAGGGCGCCGAGCAGGAAGACTCCGGCGATCGCGCCGCCGAGGGTCCCCTTGCCGCCGTCGAAGTCGATGCCGCCGAGCAGGACGGCGGCGACGACGGACAGTTCGAGCCCGGTGGCGTTGTCGTAGCGGGCGCTGGCGTAGTGCAGGGCCCAGAAGACGCCCGTGAGCGAGGCCATGAGCCCGGTGGCGACGAACAGCCACAGCTTGTGCCGCTTGACGCGCACGCCGGCGAACCGCGCGGCCTCCTCGTTGGCGCCGATCGCGAAGAGCGAGCGGCCGAAGGGCGTGGCGTGCAGGACGACGACCGCGATCGCGAGCAGCGCCAGGAAGGGCAGGAAGGCGTACGGCAGGAAGGTTTCGCCGATGCGTCCGGCCGCGAAGTCCAGGTACTGCGAGGGGAAGTCGGTGACCGCGTCCGAGCCGAGGACGATCTGTGCGATCCCCCGGTAGGCGGCCATGGTGCCGATGGTCACGGCGAGCGAGGGCAGCCCGAGGCGGGTCACCAGGAGGCCGTTGACCAGACCGCAGACGACTCCGAGCAGGAGCACGAGCGGAATGATCGTCTCGATGGCCATGCCGGCGTTCCACAGGGCGCCCATCACCGCTCCGGAGAGCCCCGCCGTCGAGGCCACCGACAGATCGATCTCTCCGGAGACGACCAGGAGCGTCATCGGGAGGGCGATCAGGGCGATGGGCAGGGTGTTGCCGATGAGGAACGACAGGTTGAGGGCGTTCCCGAAACCGTCGACGAAGGAGAACGACATCAGGAGCAGCACGACAAGGAGAGCGCCGACGACGGTGTCCCAGCGGACGGCGCGCGTCAGCGTGAGCCGGGTGGAGTCAGCCATGGCGTGCGTTCCTCTTCTTCAGGGCCTCGGCGACGCGCAGGGCGACGATCCGGTCGACGGCGATGGCCAGGACGAGCAGCACGCCGTTGATGGCGAGCACCCACACGGAGCTGACGCCGAGGGCGGGCAGCACGCTGTTGATGGAGGTGAGGAGCAGGGCGCCGAGGGCCGCGCCGTAGACGCTGCCGGAGCCGCCGGTGAACACGACGCCGCCGACCACGACAGCGCTGACGACGGTGAGTTCGTAGCCGTTGCCGGTGGCGGAGTCGACGTTGCCGAAGCGGGCCAGGTAGAGCGCGCCCGCGAGTCCGGCGAGCGCTCCGCAGGCGGTGTAGGCGGCAAGGATGCGCTTGCGCACCGGAATGCCCGCGAGCCGCGCCGCCTCGGGGTTGGAGCCGAGCGCGTAGAGCTCGCGTCCGCCGCCGAAGTGCCGCAGGTAGTAGGCGACCGCGACCAGGACGGCGAGCGCGATCAGCGCCAGGTACGGCACGGCGGAGATACCGCCGGAGCCGAAGTCGACGAAGCCGTCCGGCAGGTCGGAGGCGGTGATCTGCCGGGAGCCGACCCAGATCGAGTCGATGCCCCGGATGATGTAGAGGGTGCCGAGCGTGACGACGAGCGCGGGCACCTGGCCCAGGCTCACCAGCGCCCCGTTGAGCAGACCGCAGCCGACGCCGAGCGCGACCGCGAGGAGGATCGCGACCGTCGAGTCGCCCCCGCCCTGGAGGTAGTTGCCCGCGGCGAAGGCGCTGATGCCCAGCGTCGAGCCGACCGACAGGTCGACGTTGCGGGTGATGACGACCAGGGCCTGCCCCGTCGCGACGAGCACGAGGATGGTCGCGTTCAGGAGCAGGTCCTTGATGCCCTGCTCGGAGAGGAACTCGCTGTTGCCGGCCTGGGTGATGCCGATCATCACCAGGAAGACGAGGAGGATGGCCAGTTCGCGCATCTTGAAGACGCGGTCGACCAGGCGGGTGCCCGCGGCCTTCTCCGGGTCGACGGGGGGTGCCGGGCTCTGCGTGGTCACGCTCATGCCGTCCTCCCTGTGGCGGCAGCCATCACGGACTCCTCGGTCGCCCGCGCGCGCGGGATCTCGGCGGTGAGCCGTCCTTCGTGCATGACGAGGACGCGGTCGGCCATGCCGAGGATCTCGGGCAGGTCGGAGGAGATCATCAGGACCGCGACCCCCTCGGCGGCGAGTTCGGAGAGCAGCCGGTGCACTTCGGCCTTGGTGCCGACGTCGATGCCGCGGGTGGGTTCGTCCACGATCAGCACCTGCGGCTTGGTGGCCAGCCACTTGGCGAGGACGACTTTCTGCTGGTTGCCGCCGGACAGGGTGCCGACGGCGTCGGCGATCCGCGCGTACTTCACCTGGAGCCGCACCGCCCAGTCGAGCGAGCGGCTGCGCTCGGCGCCGCGGTCCATGAGTCCCGCGCGCACCGTCGTGCGCAGTCCGGTGAGCCCGATGTTGCGTTCGATGGACATGTCCATCACCAGGCCCTGCGCACGCCGGTCCTCGGGGACGAGCGCGAGCCCGGCCGCCATGGCGGTGCTGGGTGCGCCGTTGACCAGCGCCTTGCCCTGCACCTCGACCGTTCCGGCATCCCACCGGTCGACGCCGAACACGGCCCGCGCGACCTCGCTGCGCCCGGCTCCGACGAGCCCCGCGAGGCCGACGATCTCGCCGCGCCGCACGTCGAAGGAGACGTCGGTGAAGACGCCCTCGCGGGTCAGCCTGCGGACGCTGAGGGCGACTTCGCCGACCTGTGTGTCCTGCTTCGGGTAGAGCTCGTCGAGGTCGCGGCCCACCATGCGGCGTACGAGGTCGTCCTCGGTGAGTCCTTCGAGCGGTTCGCTCGCGATCAGGCCGCCGTCGCGCAGGGTGGTGACGCGCTGGCACAGCTCGAAGATCTCTTCGAGGCGGTGCGAGATGAAGAGGACCGCGGCGCCCTGTTCGCGCAGGGTGCGCACGACGCCGAAGAGGCGGGCCACTTCGCTGCCGGTGAGGGCCGCGGTCGGCTCGTCCATGATCAGGACCCGCGCGTCGAAGGAGAGCGCCTTGGCGATCTCGACGATCTGCTGGTCGGCGATGGAGAGGCCGCGTGCGGGCTGTTCGGGGTCGAGGTCCACGGCCAGGCGCTTGAAGAGCGCGTCGGCCGCGGCGTGCACGGCCTTGTGGTCGACGCGGCCGAAGGACCGGCGGGGCTGGCGCCCCATGAAGATGTTCTCCGCGACGGAGAGGTCGGGGAAGAGCGTCGGCTCCTGGTAGATGACGGCGACGCCCGCGTCCCTGGCGTCGCCGGGGCCGTGGAAGACGACCGGGGACCCGTCGAGCGTCAGCTCCCCCGCGTCCGGCCGGTGGACCCCGGCGAGGGTCTTGATGAGGGTGGATTTCCCTGCGCCGTTCTCGCCCGCGAGGGCGTGCGCCTCACCGGCGTACAGCTCCAGGGAGACGTCGTGCAGGGCGCGCACGGCCCCGAAGGACTTGCTCAGGCCCTGCACGGCAAGGACGGGGGGCTCTCTCATAGGTAGCACCGATCGGTCACGAAGGGCATGCGGATTCCGGCTGCGAGAAGCAAGGGGGGCGTCATCGGGAGTCACTCAGCGGACACCCGGCGTGAAAGGATTCAATCAATTTCCAGGGAAGCTAAACCCGCACCAACTGCGGCGTCAATGGGCGTGACTTGAAAATCCTGTCGCCACTTGATTTACCAAGGGCCAAGCAGTGGCGGCCTCTTGACAGCAACCCGTGCGCTACCTAGTTTCGCCTCTCGTGAAACGATTCATCTTCGAGTCGTTACGGAGTCAAGTTGTGATCAGCAGAAGACGACTGCTCAGCACCACCGCCACGGCCGCCCTGGGAACGGCGGTGGCCGCCGGAGCCGTTCCGACGGCCCACGCCGCCCCGTCCGCCGGGGCGCGCTCCCTGCGCGTGACCAGACCGACCGTCGAATACGTGAGGCACCCTCTCGGTCTCGACGTGCCGCGCCCGAGGCTCAGCTGGCCCCTGACATCCGCCCAGGAGGGGCAGGCGCAGACCGCCTACCAGGTCCGCGTGGCCACCTCCCCCGGCCGCCTGGCCAAGCCGGACGTCTGGGACAGCGGCAAGGTCGCCTCCAGCGACTCCGTCCTGGTCCCCTACGCGGGCCCCGACCTCAAGCCCCGTACGCGCTACCACTGGTCGGTGCGGGTCTGGGACGGCGCGGGCAAGGCCTCCGAGTGGAGCGAGGCCTCCTGGTGGGAGACCGGGCTCCTGGCGGCGAAGGAGTGGACGGCCCGGTGGATCGGCGCACCCGCCGCCCTGGTCGGCGCGCCCGCCCTGGACGACGCCTCCTGGATCTGGTTCCCCGAGGGCGACCCCGCGACGAGCGCGCCCGCGGCCACCCGCTGGTTCCGCGGCCGCGTCGACGTCCCCGGAGGCGTCACGCGCGCCCGCCTCGTCCTGGCGGCCGACGACGGCTGCACCGCGTACGTGAACGGCACGCAGGTGGCGCACACCGAAGCGGACAGCGCCGCCGACAACTGGCGCCGCCCCGCGGTCGTCGACGTGACCGCCCAACTGCGCGCCGGCACCGCGGTCATCGCCGTCGCCGCCACCAATGCCACCACCGGGCCCGCCGGTCTGCTCGGCGTGCTCGAACTGACGACCGCCGACGGTGTGCGCACCCTGACCACCGACGACACGTGGAAGACCACCGACAAGGAGCCCTCGGGCGACTGGCGGTCGGCGGGCTACGACGACGGCTCGTGGTCCGCGTCGAAGGTCCTCGCCGCCTGGGGTTCGGGCCCCTGGGGCAAGGTCGCCCCCGAGCACTGCCCGGCCGCCCAGCTGCGCCACGAGTTCCGCCTGCGGCCGGGCAAGAAGGTCGCCCGGGCCCGCCTCTACTCCACCGCCCTCGGCCTCTACGACGCCTGGCTCAACGGCGAGCGCGTCGGCGACGACCGCCTCGCGCCGGGCTGGACCGACTACGACAAGCGGGTCCAGTACCAGACGTACGACGTGACCAAGCAGCTCACGACCGGCGCCAACGCGCTCGGCGTGACGGTCGCGGTCGGCTGGTACGCGGGCAACGTCGGCATGTTCGGTCCGCACCAGTACGGCGAGCGGCCTGCGTTCCTGGGCCAGCTGGAGGTCACGTACACCGACGGCACGGTCGACCGCGTGCTCTCCGGCACCGACTGGCGCGCCGCGACGGGCCCGGTGACCGCCGCCGACCTCCTGTCGGGCGAGGACTACGACGCCCGCCTGGAGACCGCGGGCTGGACGCGCGCCGGATTCGACGACTCGAAGTGGCTCGCGGCCGACGCCGTCGACAAGGTCAAGGCCGCCGTCGTGGCCCAGATCGACGGGCACACGCGCGTGGAGAGCGAGATATCCGCCCGGAAGGTCAGCGAACCCAAGCCCGGCGTGTTCGTCTTCGACCTCGGCCAGAACATGGTCGGCGCGGTCCGCCTCGACGTCTCCGGGAAGGCCGGCACGAAGGTCAGGCTGCGCCACGCGGAGGTCCTCAACCCCGACGGCACCGTCTACACCACCAATCTGCGGTCCGCCCGCGCCACGGACACCTACACCCTCAAGGGCGGCGGCAAGGAGACGTTCGAACCGCGGTTCACCTTCCACGGCTTCCGCTACGTGGAGGTGACGGGCTACCCGGGCAAGCCGCCGCTGAACGCGGTGACGGGCCGCGTGATCCACACGTCGGCGCCGTTCACCATGGACTTCAAGACGAACGTCCCCATGCTCAACCAGCTCCACAGCAACATCACCTGGGGGCAGCGCGGCAACTTCCTCTCCGTCCCCACCGACACCCCCGCACGCGACGAACGGCTCGGCTGGACCGGCGACATCAACGTCTTCGCGCCCACCGCCACCTACACGATGGAGTCGGCGCGCTTCCTGACCAAGTGGCTCGACGACCTGCGCGACGGACAGCCCGACGACGGGTCCTTCCCCGACGTGGCCCCCTTCGTCGGCACGGTCGGCAAGGGCGTGGCAGGCTGGGGCGACGCCGGAGTGACCGTCCCCTGGGCGCTGTACCAGGCCTACGGAGACAAGCGCGTCCTGGAGCAGTCCTGGTCCTCGATGCTGAAATGGCTCGACTACCTGGAGAAGCACAGCAGCGGCTATCTGCGCCCCGCCGAGGGCTACGGAGACTGGCTCAACATCCAGGACGAGACCCCCAAGGACGTCATCGGCACCGCCTACTTCGCGCACAGCGCCGACCTCGTCGCCCGGACCGCCGAAGCCCTCGGGAAGGACCCCGCCCCGTACAAGAAGCTCTTCGGCAGCGTCCGTGACGCCTTCCGCGCCGCGTATGTGACCGGCGGCGGCCGGGTGAAGGGCGACACGCAGACCGCGTACGTCCTGGCCCTGTCCATGGACCTGCTCACCGACGGCGACCGCGCGCCGGCGGCGGCCCGTCTGGTGGAGCTCGTCAAGTCCAAGGAATGGCACCTGTCGACGGGCTTCCTGGGCACTCCGCGCCTGCTGCCCGTGCTCACCGCCACCGGCCACACGGACGTCGCCTACCGCCTTCTCGTCCAGAAGTCCTTCCCCGGTTGGGGCTACCAGATCGACAAGGGCGCCACCACGATGTGGGAGCGCTGGGACTCCATCAAGCCGGACGGCAGCTTCCAGGACGCCGGCATGAACTCCTTCAACCACTACGCGTACGGCTCGGTGGGCGAGTGGATGTACGCGAACATCGCGGGCATCGCACCGGCCGACCCCGGCTTCCGCAAGATCCGCGTCCGCCCGCGCCCCGGTGGCGGCGTGACCGAGGCGCAGGGCACCTTCGACGCGCTCTACGGCCCGGTCAGCACCCGCTGGACCACGGACTCCGACGGTTTCCGTCTCACCCTGACCCTGCCCGCCAACACCACGGCGGAGGTGTGGATCCCCGCCGACAAGCGCACCCAGGTGACGCACGACGCGGCGGAGTTCCTGCGGATGGAGGACGGCTGCGCCGTCTTCGCCGTGGCCTCCGGCACCCACCGCTTCACCAACTGACCCGACCCGACCGCTCTTTCGGAAGGCTGCGCGATGACCGCCGGACCCAGCAAGGACGCCGTGAAAGCGGCACTCACCACCCAGGCCCTGGAGACCCCGTCCTGGGCGTACGGCAACTCCGGTACGCGCTTCAAGGTCTTCGCGCAGCCAGGTGTCCCCCGCACGACCCGCGAGAAGATCGACGACGCGGCCCGCGTGCACGCCCACACCGGCGTGGCGCCCAAGGTGGCCCTGCACATCCCCTGGGACAGGGTCGACGACTACGCGGCCCTCGCGGAGTACGCCGCCGGGCGCGGCGTTCGGCTCGGAGCGATCAACACCAACGTCTTCCAGGACGACGACTACAAGCTCGGCTCGGTCACCAACCCGGACCCGGCGATCCGGCGCAAGGCACTCGACCATCTGCTCGAGTGCGTGGACATCATGGACGCGACGGGCTCGCGCGACCTGAAGCTCTGGTTCTCCGACGGCATCAACTACCCCGGCCAGGACGACATCCGCAGCCGCCAGGACCGCCTTGAGGAGGCCCTGCGCGCGACCTACGACCGCCTCGGCGACGATCAGCGCATGCTCGTCGAGTACAAGCTCTTCGAGCCGGCCTTCTACGCGACGGACATCCCGGACTGGGGCACGGCGTACGCACACTGCCTCAAGCTCGGCCCCAAGGCACAGGTCGTCGTCGACACCGGTCACCACGCCCCCGGCACCAACATCGAGTTCATCGTCGCCACCCTGCTGCGCGAGGGCCGTCTCGGCGGCTTCGACTTCAACTCCCGCTTCTACGCCGACGACGACCTGATGGCGGGCGCCGCCGACCCCTTCCAGCTCTTCCGGATCATGTACGAAGTCGTCCGCGGCGGCGGCCTGACCTCCGACACCGCGTTCATGCTCGACCAGTGCCACAACATCGAGACGAAGATCCCCGCGATCATCCGCTCGGTGATGAACGTGCAGGAGGCCACGGCGAAGGCGCTCCTCGTCGACGGCGACGCGCTGGCCGGGGCCCAGCGGACCGGTGACGTGCTGGCCGCCAACGCGGTCCTGATGGACGCCTTCAACACGGACGTGCGTCCCCTACTGGCAGAAGTCAGGGAGGACTCGGGGCTCGACCCGGATCCCATGCGGGCGTATCAGCGGTCAGGCTGGCAGGAGCAGATCGTCAAGGACCGCGTGGGCGGCGAGCAGGCCGGATGGGGGGCATGAGCGAGATGACGCAGCAGGAACGGACGCACGAGCGGGTCAGGGAACTCCTGGACCGCTCCCACCGCCTGGGCGCGGACCCGCGCAACACGAACTACGCGGGCGGCAACGCGTCGGCCAAGGGCACGGCCCCCGACCCGGTCACCGGCGCGGACACCGACCTCATGTGGGTCAAGGGTTCCGGCGGCGACCTGGGCACCCTCACCGAGGAGGGCCTCGCGGTCCTGCGCCTGGACCGCCTCCACGCACTCAAGGAGGTGTATGCGGGCCCCGACCGCGAGGACGAGATGGTCGGCGCCTTCGACTACTGCCTGCACGGCAAGGGCGGTGCGGCCCCCTCCATCGACACCGCGATGCACGCCCTGGTGGACGCGCCGCACGTGGACCATCTGCACCCGGACTCGGGCATCGCCCTGGCCTGCGCCGCGGACGGCGAGAAGCTGACGGCCGAGTGCTTCGGCTCCACGGTGGTCTGGGTGCCGTGGCGCCGCCCCGGCTTCCAACTGGGCCTGGACATCGCCGCGGTGAAGGAGGCGAACCCCGACGCCATCGGCTGCGTCCTGGGCGGTCACGGCATCACGGCCTGGGGCGCCACGGCCGAGGAGTGCGAGCGCAACTCCCTGCACATCATCCGCACGGCGGAGACATTCCTCGCCGAGCGCGGCAAGCCCGCCCCGTTCGGCCCGGCCCTGGACGCGTACGCTCCGCTCGCCACCGCGGAACGCCGCCGGCGGGCGGCCGAACTGGCCCCGCACATCCGCTCGCTGGCCTCGCAGGACCGCCCCCAGATCGGCCACTTCACCGACACGGACACCGTCCTGGACTTCCTGGCTGCCGCGGAACACCCGCGTCTGGCGGCCCTGGGCACCTCCTGTCCCGACCACTTCCTGCGCACGAAGATCAGGCCGCTGGTCCTCGACCTGCCGCCCACCGCGCCGCTCGAAGAGACCGTCACCCGCCTCAAGGAGCTGCACACCGCCTACCGACAGGAGTACGCGGCCTACTACACCCGTCACGCCGACCCGTCCTCCCCCGCGATGCGCGGCGCGGACCCGGCGATCGTCCTCGTCCCCGGCGTGGGAATGTTCTCCTTCGGCAAGGACAAGCAGACGGCACGCGTGGCGGGCGAGTTCTATGTGAACGCCATCAACGTCATGCGCGGCGCGGAGGCCGTCTCGACGTACGCCCCCATCGACGAGTCGGAGAAGTTCCGCATCGAGTACTGGCCGCTGGAGGAGGCCAAGCTCCGGCGGCTGCCCAAGCCGAAGCCACTGGCGACCCGCGTCGCTCTGGTGACCGGCGCGGGCAGCGGCATCGGCAAGGCGATCGCGCACCGCCTGGTGGCGGAGGGCGCCTGCGTCGCGGTGGCCGACCTCGACGCCGAGAACGCCGCGGCGGTGGCGGAGGAGCTGGGCGGCCCCGACAAGGCCGTGGCCATCTCCGTGGACGTCACGTCCGAGGAGCAGATCACCGGTGCCTTCGAGGCGGCTGTCCTCGCCTTCGGCGGAGTAGACCTGGTGGTGAACAACGCCGGGATCTCCATCTCCAAGCCGCTGCTCGACACGACGGCCCGCGACTGGGACCTGCAGCACGACATCATGGCCCGCGGCTCCTTCCTCGTCTCGCGCGAGGCGGCCCGCATCATGCGGGACCAGGCCCTGGGCGGCGACATCATCTACATCACGTCGAAGAACGCGGTGTTCGCGGGCCCGAACAACATCGCGTACTCCGCCACCAAGGCGGACCAGGCCCACCAGGTCCGCCTCCTGGCCGCCGAGCTGGGCGAGTTCGGCATCCGCGTGAACGGCGTCAACCCGGACGGCGTGGTCCGCGGCTCGGGGATCTTCGCGGGCGGCTGGGGCGCGCAGCGCGCGGCGACGTACGGGATCGAGGAGGAGAACCTGGGCGCGTTCTACGCCCAGCGGACCCTCCTCAAGCGCGAGGTGCTCCCCGAGCACGTGGCCAACGCGGTCTTCGCCCTGACGGCGGGCGACCTGACCCACACGACAGGCCTGCACATACCCGTCGACGCGGGCGTGGCGGCAGCGTTCCTCAGGTAACCGCAGCCCCCTCCGGTCGGCGCAGCGCACCCGACCGGAGGGACGTGCCCGGGCGACGGCCGAAAGGCCGGGCATCCGGCGGGAGGCGACGTGCCGTATGTCCGCCCGGAGCACGGCACGCGGCGCTCCGGTGCCGCAGCAACCGGGCGTGCGAACCGAGATGGCGGGAACAGACATACGGCGCGACCCCACCCCAAGATCCACGACGCGACCACCGAGCACCCGCACCGGCCCCCACCCTCGCACCCACACCAGCCCCCGCCCTCGCCCTCGCCCTTCAACCCCTGCGAGCCCCGATGCCCAACCTCAACCCCAGCACCCGCGCCAACCCCGGCACCGGGACCACCCCCCGCTCACACCACCACTTCGCCGCCATCGACCTGGGCGCCTCCAGCGGACGCGTCATGGTGGGCCGGGTGGGTCCCGACACCCTCGACCTCCAGGAAGCCCACCGCTTCCCCAACCGCCCGGTCCGCACGGCAGGCACCCTGCACTGGGACATCCTTTCCCTCTACGCCGGGATCATCGACGGCCTGCGCGCCGCAGCCTCCGCCCCCCTCACCTCCATCGGCATCGACGGCTGGGCAGTGGACTACGGCCTCCTGGACGCCGACGGCAACCTCCTGGGCAACCCGGTGCACTACCGGGACCCCCGTACCGAGGGCATCGCGGCCAAGGCGTGGACGACGCTCCCGGCCACCGAGCTCTACGCCACGACAGGAGTCCAGTACGCCCCCTTCAACACCCTGTACCAGCTCCTGGCCGCCCATGAGACGGCTCAACTCAGCGCGGCCAAGCACCTCTTGCTCGTTCCCGACCTCCTGACGTACTGGCTCACGGGCGAACTGGGCACAGAGCTGACCAACGCCTCCACCACGCAGCTCATGGACCCCGGCACGGGAGGCTGGTCCAGGGAAGTGGCCTCGCGCCTCGGCATCGACCTCGGCCTGTTCCCTCCCCTGCGGCAGCCGGGCGACCCCGCGGGCCTTCTGCTCCCGCAGATCCTGGACGACACCGGTCTGTCCTCCCCCACCCCCGTGACGACGGTCGCCTCGCACGACACCGCGTCGGCGGTCGCCGCGGTCCCCGCCACGACGGAGAACTTCGCCTACATCTGCACCGGCACCTGGTCCCTGGCGGGCCTGGAGCTGACCGCTCCCGTCCGCACGGAAGCGAGCCGCGAGGCCAACTTCACCAACGAACTGGGCATCGACGGCACGGTCCGCTACCTCCGCAACATCATGGGCCTGTGGCTGCTCCAGGAGTGCCTGCGCACCTGGGCCACCGACCCCGCCGCCGGGACCGACGACGGCACCGGGACCGGCGCCCCCGACCTGGACGCGCTGCTCCGCGAGGCCGCCGCCGTCCCCGCACTGCGCTCGCTGGTCGACGCCGCGGACCCCGCCTTCCTGGCCCCCGGCGACATGCCGGAGCGGATAGCCCGGGCCTGCGCGGCCACCGGCCAGCCCGTTCCCGGCACCCCCGCCGAGACGACGCGCTGCATCCTCGACTCGCTGGCACTGGCCCACCGCCGGGCCATCGAGGACGCCCGGCGCCTCGCGGACCGGGCCGTGGACGTCGTCCATATAGTCGGCGGCGGCGCCCGCAACGCGCTGCTGTGCCAACTGACCGCGGACGCCTGCGGGCTGCCGGTCGTCGCGGGCCCCGCGGAAGCGGCCGCCCTGGGCAACGTGCTCGTACAGGCGCGGGCGCAAGGCCTCATGCAGGACCGCCATGAGATGCGCGCCCTGCTGGCCCGCACCCAGCGGCTGACCCGCTATGAGCCGACCGGCGATCCGGCACGCCGGGCCGCGTGGGACGAGGCCGCGCGCCGCGTCCCCTCATGACGTCCCCGGATGACGCGTCCCCGCATGACGCGTCCCGGCACCATGACTCCCGTAGAGCGCCCTGAGCGCATACGCTGCACCCATCCGATGATCGACGAGGAGGAACCCGCGATGCGTGTCGCTCTGTTCCTGACCTGTGTCAACGACACGCTCTATCCCGACACGGGCCGCGCGGTGGTGAAACTGCTGACCAGACTGGGGGTTGAGGTCGACTTCCCGATGGCGCAGACCTGCTGCGGACAGGCGCACTACAACACGGGTTACCGCCATCAGACAGAGCCGCTCGCCCGTCACTTCTCCGATGTATTCGGGTCGGACGAGTACGACGCGATCGTGACGCCCTCCGGCTCGTGCGGCGCGATGGTCCGCGAGCTGTATCCGCGCATGGGCGAACGCGCCCGCTCCGAGGGCCGCGGCGACGGCCTCGCGACCACGCTGGCACCAGTGATCCCCAAGACGTACGAACTCACCGAGTTCCTGGTGGACGTCCTCGGTGTGACCGACGTCGGGGCGTACTACCCGCACACGGTGACGTACCACCCGACCTGTCACGGACTGCGCAGTCTCGGCCTGGGCGACCGCCCCACGCGGCTGCTTCAAGCGGTCAAGGGCCTCGAACTGCGCGAGCTGCCGGGCGCGGCCGAATGCTGCGGCTTCGGCGGCACCTTCGCGATGAAGAACTCCGATGTCTCCTCGGCGATGGGCACGGACAAAGTGCGCAACGCCGAGTCGACGGGCGCCGACACCCTGTGCGCCGCGGACAACTCCTGCCTGATGCACATCGGGGGCACGATGACCCGCCTCAGGAGCGGGGTACGCCCGGTCCACATCGCGGAGATCCTGGCGAGCACGGAAGAGGAGACACTGTCTTGAGCGGCACGAGCGGCATGAGCGGCACATTCGTCGGGATGCCGGCCTTCCCCGAGGCCGCGCACGAAGCCGTACGCAACACCACCCTGCGCGCCAACCTGAAGCACGCCACGCACACCATCCGCGACAAACGGGCCCGCGCCGTCGCCGAACTGGACGACTGGGACCGGCTGCGCGAGGCGGGCAAGCAGATCAAGGACCGCACACTGCACGGCCTGGAGCGCTATCTGGTCCAGCTGGAGGAGTCGGTCACGGCGGCGGGCGGCACCGTGCACTGGGCGGCGGACGCCGACGAGGCGAACCGCATCGTGACCGCGCTGGTCAAGGAGACCGGCGAGAGCGAGGTGGTCAAGGTCAAGTCGATGGCCACGCAGGAGATCGGTCTCAACGAAGCGCTTGAGGCCGAGGGCATCCACGCCTACGAGACCGACCTCGCCGAACTCATCGTGCAACTCGGCAAGGACCGCCCCTCGCACATCCTCGTCCCCGCCATCCACCGCAACCGCGGCGAGATCCGCGACATCTTCGCCAAGGAGATGGGCAGTTGGGGCCGCCCGGCCCCCGAAGGCCTGACCGACACCCCCGCCGAACTCGCCGAGGCCGCCCGCCTGCACCTGCGGGAGAAGTTCCTGCGCGCCAAGGTCGGCATCTCCGGCGCGAACTTCATGGTCGCCGAGACGGGCACCCTGGTGGTCGTCGAGTCGGAGGGCAACGGCCGCATGTGTCTCACGCTCCCCGAGACGCTCATCTCGGTCGTCGGCATCGAGAAGATCCTGCCCACCTGGCAGGACCTGGAGGTCTTCCTCCAGACGCTCCCGCGTTCCTCGACGGCCGAGCGGATGAACCCGTACACGTCGATGTGGACCGGCACCACGCAGGAGGACGGCCCGAGCACCTTCCACCTCGTGCTCCTGGACAACGGCCGCACCGACACCCTCGCCGACGAAGTGGGCCGCCAGGCACTGCGCTGCATCCGCTGCTCGGCCTGCCTCAACGTATGCCCGGTGTACGAACGCGCCGGGGGCCACGCCTACGGCTCGGTCTACCCCGGCCCCATCGGCGCGATCCTCAGCCCCCAACTCCGCGGCACGCAGAGCGAGATCGACGCGTCGCTCCCCTATGCCTCGTCCCTCTGCGGCGCCTGCTACGAGGTGTGCCCGGTGGCCATCGACATCCCCGAAGTCCTCGTCCACCTGAGGGAACGAGTCGTGCAGGGCGGCGAAGTGACGCGGCACGGCACGAAGGTGACGCTGCGGCCCGCTAAGGGGCACGCGGCGGAGCGGGCGGCGATGCGCACCGCGGGCTGGGCGTTCGGCCGGCCGGGGGCGCTGCGCGCCGCGCAGCGCCTTGCGTCGGGGACCCGGCGCCTGCATCCGCGTACGCTTCCCGGCCCCGGCCGGGCGTGGAGCGCGACGCGTGACCTGCCGAAGGTACCGGCGGAGCCGTTCCGCGACTGGTGGCGGCGTACGAACGGCGGCCAGAGCGAGAAGGGCGGCAAGAAGTGAGCAGCAGGGACCTGATCCTGGGCCGCGTCCGACGGGCGCTCGCCGACATCCCGGACGACAAAGAGAGGGACGCCCACGCCCGGGACGTCCCCCGCGACTACCTGCGCGAGCACGGCGACCGCACCACGGAACAGACTGTCGATCTGCTCGCGGAGAACCTCGCCGACTACCGCGCGCTCGTGCACCGCTGCACGGACGAGGAGCTGCCCGCACTGCTCGGGCGGCTGCTCGCGGCGCGCGACGCGCGGACCCTGCTCGTGCCGCCCGGCCTGCCGCCGCACTGGCTCGACGCCGCCGAAACGAGCCGTGTCGAGGACCGTACGGCGAGCACCCCGCACGAGCTCGACGAGGTCGACAGCGTCGTGACCGGCTGCGCGGTCGCCGTGGCCGAGACCGGCACGATCGTCCTGGACGGCGGCCCGGACCAGGGCCGCCGGCGGATCACGCTCGTCCCCGATCACCACATCTGTGTCGTACGGGTCCCGGACCAGGTCGTCTCCTCCGTCCCGCAGGCACTCGAACGGCTCGATCCCCGCCGTCCGCTGACCTGGATCTCGGGACCGTCCGCGACCAGCGACATCGAACTGGACCGGGTGGAGGGCGTGCACGGCCCGCGCACCCTGGAGGTGGTGCTGGTGAGCGGAGTGTGAGGGGCGCGGTTAGCGTGAGTGCATGATCCGGTTCGAGCAGGTCAGCAAGCGCTACCCGGACGGCACGATGGCCGTGGACGAGCTGTCCTTCGAGGTCGGCGAGGGCGAACTGGTCACGCTCGTGGGACCGTCCGGATGCGGCAAGACGACCACGATGATGATGGTGAACCGCCTCATCGAGCCGACCGCGGGCCGCATCTTCGTCAACGGCGAGAACATCGCGGACGTCGACCCGGTCCGTCTGCGCCGCCGTATCGGCTATGTCATCCAGCAGGTGGGGCTCTTCCCGCACCGGACGGTCCTCGACAACACGGCGACCGTCCCCGCCCTGGTCGGCTGGAAGAAGGCGAAGGCGCGGGCGCGGGCGGCCGAGCTGCTCGACCTGGTGGGTCTGGACCCCAAGCTGTACGGCTCCCGCTATCCCGAGCAGCTGTCCGGCGGTCAGCGCCAGCGCGTCGGCGTGGCGCGGGCCCTGGCCGCCGATCCGCCCGTCCTGCTGATGGACGAGCCGTTCGGGGCGGTCGACCCGGTGGTGCGCGAGCAGTTGCAGGACGAGTTCCTGCGGATGCAGGCGGCGGTCCGCAAGACGGTTCTCCTGGTCACGCACGACATCGAGGAGGCGGTCAGGCTCGGTGACCGGATCGCGGTGTACGGGCAGGGGCGCATCGAGCAGTTCGACACGCCCGGGGCGGTGCTCGGCACTCCGGCGACGCCGTACGTCGCCGAGTTCGTGGGCGCCGACCGGGGTCTCAAGCGCCTCTCGGTCACCGAGATCCTCCCCGACGACCTGGAGCAGCCGTCGGTGGTCCGCCTCGACGAGTCCGCCGCGCACGCGGCGGCCCGGCTGCGCGAGGAGGACGCCCGCTGGGGCGTCGTCCTGGACGCGGACGGCGATCTGCACGGCTGGGTGGGCATCGACGAGGTGAGTCTGGCCGGGGAGGGCGGCAAGGTGGGCGATCTGGCCCACCGTATGCGGGCCTGGGTTCCCGTGGGGGCCCCGCTCAAGCAGGCGTTCGGCGTGATGCTCCAGCACGACGCGGGCTGGGTCGCGGTCCTGGACGGGGCGCGTTTCCTCGGCGTGCTGACCCCGGCGAAGCTGCACGAGGCGCTGCGCCGCTCGGTGGACGCGGACGCGCAGGGCGTGGCCCGCGACGAGGTGGAGTTCGACTCCGTCGCCGACGCGTAGACCTGCCGGTCGTGGGCTAGAGCAGCCCCTTCTCCTCCAGATAGGCGCGCGCGACGTCCTGCGGCAGCCGCCGCCAGCTGTCCACCTGTTCGTTCATGGAGGCCAGGTCCGCGGTCGTCAGGACGGAGTTGAGGCGGCCGAGTGCGTTCGCGACGCCCTTGCTGCCCGCGCGGGAGCGGTTGACGACCGGGACGATGTAGTCGGCGTTCTGGAGCTTCTTGTCGTCCTTCAGGAGGACCAGGCCGAAGTCGTCGAGCGTCGCGTCCGTCGACGTCGTCAGGACCATCTGGTCCTGCCCGCTCTGCACGGCCTTCTTGGCCTGGGTGGTACCCACGCCCTTGGGGTCGACGGAGGTGATGTCGATGCCGTAGACCTTCTTCAGGCCGGGTTCGCAGTAGGGACGCTGTACGCATTCGTCGCCCGCGGCGAGGCGTACCTTCTGGCCGGACTTGCCGAGGTCGCTCAGGGTCTTCAGACGGTGCTGCTCGGCGTAGGACGCGGTGACGGCGAACGCGTTCTGGTCGACGGCCTTGCCCGGATCGAGGACGGTGAGGCCGCGCGGAGCGGCGAGGGCGCGCAGGGCCTTCATCGTGGCGTCCAGGTCGGGCGAGCCGACCGGCTTCGCGTCCGCGCCGTTCTTCTTGGCGTTCAGCCAGTCCGCGAACGTCGCCGCGTACTCGGGGACGACGTCGATCTGACCGGACTCCAGGGCGGGTTCGTACAGCTCGCGGTTGGCCACGGAGAGGATCTCGGACTCGTATCCGGCCTTGTTCAGGAGCAGGGAGTACATCTGGGCCAGCAGGTCGCTCTCGGTGAAGCCCGCCGAGCCGACGACCAGGTGATGGCTGTCGCCGGGCGGCGCGGTGACCTCGCCCTGTGTCTCCAGGGAAGGACCGGACGCGCATCCCGAAAGGAGCACCGTCCCGGCCGCGAGCGTCGCGCCCCATCGCGTGCGCCGTTTCATCCGGCCCGTCCTCTCCCCCGCGCCCGCCCCGGGGCGAGCCGTTCGCCGATCTCGAAGATCCCCTCGACGACCAGCGCGAACACGGCGACCAGGACGGCGCCCGCCACCACCTGCGGGGTGCTCGCGAGGTTGAACCCGGCCGTGATGATCCGGCCGAGACCGCCGCCGCCGGCGAGCGCCGCGATCGTCGCGGTGGCCACGAGCTGGACGGCGGCGATCCGCACCCCGCTGAGGACCAGCGGCATCGCGAGCGGCAGTTCGACCCGCCACAGCATCTGCCGCCCCGTCATTCCCATGCCGCGCGCGGCCTGTACGACGCTGCGGTCGACGCCGCGCATCCCGACGTAGGCGTTGGTGAGCAGCGGCGGCACGGCGAACAGGACGAGCGCGACGACGGTGGGGCCCTCGCCCCACTGTCCGATGGGCGTCAGGAGCAGCAGGACCAGGACGGCGAAGGTCGGCACCGCGCGTCCGACGTTGGAGATGTTGACGGCCAGGGCCCCGCCCTTGCCGAGGTGGCCGAGGACGAGCGCGACCGGCAGCGCGATCAGACAGCTCAGGACCAGGCAGACCACGGTCAGGACGAGGTGCTGGGTGAGGCGGTGCCAGATGCCGTCGTCGCCCGCCCAGTGCGCCGCGTCGGTGAGCCACTTCCAGGCATCGCTGAGGGTGTTCATGAGCGGACCGCCCTCGTCCACGGGGTGAGGATCCGCTGGACGCCCAGGAGCAGCAGATCGGCGAGTACGGCGATGACGACACACAGCACGGACGCGGTCAGGACCTGCGCCTTGAAGTAGGTGTTCATGCCCGTGTAGATGAGGTTGCCGAGCCCGCCGAAGCCGACGATCGCGCCGACGGTGACGAGGGAGACCGCGGAGACGGTGGCGATGCGCAGGCCCGCCATCGCGGCGGGCAGCGCAAGGGGCAGTTCGACGGTGAGCAGCAGACGGATCGGACCGTAGCCCATGCCGCGTGCGGCCTGCCGGGTGTCCTCGGGGACGGCGCGCAGACCGGCCAGGATGTTGCGGACGAGCAGCGTCAGTGAGTACAGGACGAGTCCGGCGACCACGAGGGACGCGGAGAGGCCGTAGAGGGGCAGCAGCAGCGAGAACATCGCGAGCGAGGGGATCGTGTAGAGGATGGTGGTCAGCGCCAGGACGGGACCGGCCGCGAGGGCCCAGCGGCGGGCGACGACGGCCAGCGGGACGGCGATGACGAGCGCGATGAGGACGGAGACGGCGGTCAGCTCCAGATGCTGGAGGACCGCGTCGAGGATGATCTGGCGGCGCGTGCTCAGATAGTCGCCGCAGATCCACTCGTTGCGCGCGAGGCAGTCGTCCGGGGGCGCGGTCACCTCTCCATTCCAGCGGTGGGAGCGGTGTTCGGCGCGTTCTGGTGACCCGTACGGGCGCCTCTCCCGGCCTGCCGGGCGGATCCTCACGTGGCAGCATGGCCCGCAGGGGGCAACCGGATCACGTGATGGGAGCGATCTCGATGTCGAACCCGCAGCAGCCCGCACAGCGCCGCAGCGACAAGGGCGCGGCGACCCCCCAGGACAGCGCCGAGCTCAAGGCCCGCCAGCCGGGCAAGTCACGCGGGGCCGGGGGCCACGAGCACGGCACGGACAAGGGCAGCAAGGGCGGCGGCCCCGGCGGCGGGACCCCGCCCGAGGAGCGCCCGGACCACCCCTGAGCGCCCGTCCCGCCGCCGGTCCTCCTACTCCCCCGCCCCCAGGCCCGTGCGCAGGCGTGCGAGGGTGCGCGACAGCAGCCGCGACACATGCATCTGCGAGATGCCCAGCTCGGCGCCGATCTCGGCCTGCGTCATCTCCTGGCCGAAGCGCATCTCGATGATGCGGCGCTCGCGCTCGTCGAGCTCCGCCAGGAGCGGGGCCAGGTCGTGGAGGTGCTCGAAGACCTCGATGGCGGGGTCCGGGGCGCCCATGGCATCGGCGAGCGAGCGGCCGCTCCTGTACGTGTCGCCCGGGTCGCCGGGTCCGTGCGGAGCGTCCAGTGAGCCTGCCGCGTAGCCGTTGGCGGCGACGATCGCCTCGAGGACCTGCTCCTCGGCCACGTCCAGGTCGGCCGCGAGTTCCTTGACCGTGGGTTCGCGGCCGTGGACACAGGACAGCCGCTCCTGTGCCTTGAGCAGGTCGGTGCGCAGTTCCTGGAGTCTGCGCGGGACGTGCACGGCCCAGCTGGTGTCACGGAAGTGGCGTTTGATCTCCCCGAGGATGCAGGGGACGGCGAACGAGACGAACTTGTGCCCCCGGTCCACGTCGAACCGGTCGATCGCCTTGATGAGGCCGATGGTCCCGACCTGGACGAGGTCCTCCAGCTGGCCGTTGCCGCGATTGCGGAAGCGGCCCGCGACGTAGTGCACCAGGGAGAGGTTCATCTCGATCAGGGTGTCGCGTGTGTAGGTGTGGTCGGGCGAGCCGCGCTCCAGCGTGCGGAGCCGTTCGAAGAAGAGTTTCGACAGCTCCCGCGCGTCCTGCGGCGCGACCTCGTCGGCCTCCTCGATCCACGGCAGTCCGACGGCCTCGCCCCGCGAGCGCTCGCCGGGCTGAGCCGGCACGGTCGGCGCTGTCGCGGTCTGCGCTGTCGGCACGGTCGGCAGCCCTATGGGATCGGCCCTGTGGTCCGCGCTCTCCCTCGCGCTCGCCATGGAACTGAACATCGTCTGATCGTCCTCCTCGCTCTCTGCCGGCTCGCTCTCTGCCGGCTCGCTCACTGCCGGCTCGCTCTCTGCCGGCTCCCTCTCCACCGGCACCCGGGTTCGCCCGGCTCACTCCGCCACGACCGTGAAGGGAACGCCTTCGCGATCCGCGAGGACGGCCTCCCTTCGGCCGCCGGTCCCCCGTGGTGGTGTGATGACGCGTCCGCCCTCGGCCAGTGCGCTGCCGGCCGCCGCGTCGACGTCCGTCACACGGAAACTCGTGTGCCAGCGGTGCTGACCCTCGAAGCCCGGCACCGCTGCGCCGCCGAGCGTGGCGACCGGGCGGGATCCCGCGCACGCCCCCTCGCGCACCACGATCTGCCCCCGGGAGTACTCCACCTGGCAGCTGTCGGCGGACTCGCCCGCCCAGCCGAGCACGCCGCCGTAGAAGAGGGCCGCCGCGAAGACGTCCCCCGTGTGCAGTTCGATCCGCGCCACGGGACCGTCGCCGACCGTCCAGCGGCGGTCGGGGGCCTGGTGCCGCAGACCGAACACCTCCTCGTGGGGTCCCGCCGCCACGGCGACGCGTCCGGCCCGCGTGGTCAGCGGGCCGACCGCGACGGTGGCGCCGCGGTCGCGGAGGCGTCCCACCGCGCCGTCCAGGTCGTCGACGGCGAAGTGCGGCATCCATCCCGCGTGGACGCCGGGGTCGCAGGAGGTCTCGCTGATGGCCCCCACCGGTGCGCCGGCCCGCAGGACCAGGGAGCGCGTCCTGCCCGCGGGCCCGAGCAGCGGCACACGGCACCAGCCGAGGACCTGTCCGTAGAACTCCTCGGCGGCCCGCGCGTCACGTGCGGCGTAGCTCAGCCAGCAGGGGGCACCGCGCGTCGTCCCCGAGGCGCGCGGGGCGGGAATTGTGGTCGTTCCGATGTCCGTCGTCACGGCGTGCTCTCCTCACCCGAGTTTCTGCGGTCCCGCCAGTGGTTCCGCAGACAAAGGCCCCTGATACGGGACCTTCCGCTCTCGTCGGAGGGACCAAAGTCACCAGAACTTCGCATAAGGAAAAAATAAGAGCAGAATGGATGTGCGCGACATCCCGCCGCGCGGCCTGATCGGGCCTGCACGAAGTAGAGGAGTCGAGTCTCATGGCCGACGTCTCACACAGGGGAGACATTGCCGCTCACCCTGACGTATCCGAAATGCGGGATCGGCATGCCCGCGTACTCCGTGGCCAGAGCGTGGCGATGGTGGACGGGCCCGTGTTTCTCACGGGCCTCTTCTGCGCCGTCTCCGCCTGGGTGGTCCACTTCACCGCCAGCCAGCCCGCGCTCGCGACGCACAACCTCATCATGGGCATCGCGATCGGCCTGCTGGGTCTCGGATTCACCGTCGCACCGGCCAGGATGCTCGGCCTGAGCTGGGCCATGTGCGCGATGGGCGTGTGGATGATCGTGTCGCCGTGGATCGTCGGCAGCAGCCCCGACATGGGCGTCATCCTGACCAACGTCATCATCGGCGCCCTCACCCTCCTGCTCGGCCTCATGTGTACCGGCGCGGCGGCGAAGGAAGGCCGCAGGACGAACCCGGCCTGAGCCCGGCCCGGGACAGAAAGGCGGAGCCGGAAAACGGCGGCGACTCCCGGATCCGCGGAGAACCGGGAGTCGCCGTCAGTCATGCGGACACGTCAGCCGTACGGACATCTCAGTCGTGCGGACACGTCAGCCGTACGAACGCGTCAGGCGGCGCGCCTCACGCCGCTCCGGTGCCCGCGGATGATGTCGGCATAGCGCCGGCCGCTGCCCTTGACGGTGCGGACCTGCGTCTCGTAGTCGACGTGCACCAGGCCGAACCGCTTGTCGTAGCCGTAGGCCCACTCGAAGTTGTCGAGCAGCGACCACGCGTAGTACCCGGCGAGGGGTGCCCCCTTGCGCGCGGCGCTCGCGCAGGCGGCGAGATGGCGGACCAGGTAATCGGTGCGCTCCGGGTCGTCGATCGTTCCGTCGGGGCGTACGACGTCGGGGTAGGACGACCCGTTCTCGGTGACGTACAGCTTGCGCGCGCCGTACTCGTTCGTCAGGCGCAGCAGGAGCGTCTCGATGCCGCTCGCGTCGATCTCCCAGTCCATGCCGGTGCGGGGCACGCCCTCGCGGCGTACCTGGTGGGCGTAGGGCGCGGGGCCCGCGGGGTCGTCGGAGACCACGGCCGGGAAGTAGTAGTTCAGGCCCAGCCAGTCCAGCGGCTGCGCGATGGTCTCCAAGTCGCCTGCCCGCTCGGGGAGTTCGACTCCGTAGACCTCCCGCATGTCGGCGGGGAAGCCGCGGCCGTGGACCGGGTCGAGCCACCAGCGGTTGGTGTGCCCGTCCACGCGGCGGGCGGCGGCGACATCCTCGGGGCGGTCGCTCGCGGGCTCGACCGTGGAGAGGTTGTTGACGATGCCGATCTGCGCGCCGGGGGCCGCGGCGCGGATCGCCTGCGTGGCGAGACCGTGGCCGAGCAGCAGGTGGTACGAGGCGCGCACGGCGGCGGTCAGATCGGTCAGGCCCGGCGCCATCCGGCCTTCGAGGTGGCCGATCCAGGCCGAGCAGAGGGGTTCGTTGAGCGTGGCCCACTGGGTGACGCGGTCGCCGAAGCGTTCGGCGGCGATGGCGGCGTACGCGGCGAAGTGCTCGGCCGTCTCGCGTGCGGGCCAGCCGCCGCGGTCCTGGAGGACCTGCGGCAGATCCCAGTGGTAGAGGGTCACCGACGGCGTGATGCCCGCTTCGAGGAGCGCGTCGATCAACTGGTCGTAGAAGTCCAGGCCCTTGGGGTTGGCGGGCCCGTCGCCGCCGGGCACGATGCGCGGCCAGGCGAGGGACAACCGGTAGGCGTCGGTGCCCAGTTGCTTCATCAGCGCGATGTCCTCGCGCCAGCGGTGGTAGTGGTCGCAGGCCACGTCACCGTGATCGTCGTTGTCGATCTTTCCGGGGGTGTGCGAGAAGGTGTCCCAGATGGAGGGGGAACGGCCGTCCTCGGTGACGGCCCCCTCGATCTGGTACGCCGATGTGGCCGTGCCCCACGCGAAGTCGTGCGGAAGTGCGGCAAGGTCGATGAGCTCGGACACAGACGTCCTCTCAGACGTGACGGGATCAGGTGTAGCGGATTCGGGCGTAACGGGTTCTGGCGTAACGGGTTCTGGCGTAACGGGTTCTGGCCTAACGGGATGGGTCACTTGACGGCTCCGGCGGTGAGGCCGGCGACCAGATACCGCTGGAGCAGCAGGAAGCCCGCCACCACGGGAATGCTCACGACCAGCGACGCGGCCATGATCTGGTTCCAGTAGACGTCGTTCTGGGTGGAGTAGCCCTGCAGGCCGATGGCGAGGGTGCGGGTGGCCTCGTTCGTCATGACGGAGGCGAAGAGCACTTCTCCCCATGCGGTCATGAACGCGTAGACGGCGACCGCGACGATGCCGGGGATCGCGGCCGGCACGACGACGCGGAAGAGCGCGCCGATCGGACCGCAGCCGTCGACGAGCGCCGCCTCGTCGAGATCGCGCGGCACCGAGTCGAAGTACCCGATCAGCATCCAGATCGAGAAGGGCAGCGAGAAGGTCAGATACGTGAGGATGAGCCCGCCCCGCGAGCCGAACAGGGCGATCCCCGTGGCGTTGCCGATGTTGACGTACATCAGGAACAGCGGCAGCAGGAACAGGATGCCGGGGAACATCTGGGTGGACAGGACGGTCACCGTGAAAACGCGCTTGCCGCGGAACTGGTAGCGGCTGACGGCATAGGCGGCGAAGACGGCGATCACCACCGAGCAGACGGTGGCCGCACCCGCCACGATCAGCGAGTTCACGAAGTACTTCGCCAGCGGGACGGTCTCCCAGATGTCGATGTACGGGCGGATCGTGAGTCCGCTCGGCATCCAGCGGAACTCGCCCGACACGTCCTGGAGGGGCTTGAGCGAGCTGGAGACCATCACGAACACGGGAAGGAGCACGAATCCCGTGAGCAGCGTCAGGAAGATCCGCCGCGACCAGAGGAACGAGCGGGGTGCCGCCATCGGCGACCGGGGCTTCGCGGCCCCGCGGGGCCGCGCGGCCAGGCGGACGCTAGACATGGGCGGACTTCCTCTCGCGCGAAGTGATCCACAGGTAGACGCCCGTCACCGCGAGCAGGAACAGGAGCAGCAGTACGGACATGGCGGATCCCGTGCCGAAGTTCCAGGTGACGAACGAGGACTGGTAGATGTGGATCGAGATCAGGTCCGCGGCCTCGGGCGCCGACCTGCCGAACAGGACGTACGGCGTGTTGAAGTCGTTGAACGTCCACAGGAACAGGACGAGCACGAGGACCTGGTTGACGGAGCGCAGGGACGGCAGCGTGATGCGGCGGATCTGCTGCCACATGCCGGCGCCGTCGAGCGCCGCCGCCTCGTACATCTCCCTGGGGATGTTCTGCAGCCCGGCCATCATGATGAGGAAGGCGAAGGGCCAGCCCTTCCACACCGACACGGTGAGCAGCGCGAAGAAGCTGTTGTCGCCGATGAGCCAGAACGGCGCGCTGTCGGTGAGGCCCAGCTGGTCGTGGATGACGTGGTTGATGAGGCCGTTGTCCCGCTGGAACATGAAGCCCCAGGTGATCACCGCGGCGTACACGGGCAGGGCGTACGGGACGAGGAAGAGCGCCCGCAGAAAGCCCCGCCCCTTGAACGTCTCCTGGAGGTAGATGGCTGCGGTCGTCCCGATCAGCCAGCACAGCCCCACCGAGAGCAGCGTGAAGGCGCAGGTGACGAGGAACGAGTGCAGCAGCGCCTCGCCCACCGGTGCGTCGAAGTCCACCGACACCTTGTAGTTGTCCAGGCCCGACCAGGGCGCGGCGCCCCAGTCGCGGATGAAGAACTGGGTGAGCTCCTTGAAGCTCATCATGATGCCGATGACGATCGGCAGCAGGTGGACGAGGAGTTCGAGCAGGAGGGCGGGGAGCAGCAGCAGATACGGCAGACCGATGCGGCGCAGCCTGCCGGGGCGGCGCAGCCGCGGGCCCCGCCCCGTCTCCGGGGCGGTCGCGGGCGGCTCCTTGCCTCCCTGCACGAGGGTCGTGGGGGTCCCAGTGGCCCCGGTAGTCCCAGTAGTCACAGTCGTGTCGCTCACTGCTTGGACATCTGCTGCTGAGCCTTGACCAGCTCGGCCTTCACGGACGCGGTGGTGACCTCACGGCCGTCCGCGGCGCTCGCGAAGAGGTTCTTGACGGCGGTGCCGACCGCGGTCTCGAACTGCGACTCGTTGGCCACCTGCGGCAGCGGGGCCGCGCTCTTGGCGAGGGTGTCGCGCAGGACCTTCAGCTCGGGACGGTCGAAGGCGGCGTCCTCCTGGGCCGCCTTGACGGGCGGCACGGAACCGTAGGACTTGCAGAGGATCTTCTGCTCCGCGTCGCTGGTCATGAACTTCACGAACTTCAGCGAGCCGTCGATGTTCTTGGTGTTCTTGAAGACGGCCATGTTGATGCCGGCGACCATCGAGTTGGTGGCCTTGCCCTGACCCGGGGCGCCGGACTGGACCGGTACGGGGGCCACGCCCCAGTCGTCCTCGCTCATGCCCTGCGACTTGAAGGTTGTGGCCGCGGCCTGCCACAGCACCATCGCCGTCTTGCCCTTGGAGAAGTCGCTCAGGGACTGGTTCTGCGCGTACTCGGCGTTGCCCGGCGCGATGATCTTGTCTTTCGCCATCATGTCGACGTACTGCTTCACCGCGGCGACCGCGCCGGAGGAGGTGAAGTCGGGCTTGCCGTCCTCGGTGAAGAAGTCCGCGCCGTGCTGCTTGCCGAGGGCGAAGACCTGGTGGATGTTGTTGGAGAGGTTCGCGCCCTCCGCGCCCAGGGCCCACTTGCCGCCCTTGGAGATCTTCTTGCCGTCCTCGACCATCTCGTCCCAGGTGGCGGGCGCCTTGTCGATGCCGGCCTCCTCGAACATCTTTTTGTTGTAGTAGAGGGCGTAGGCCATGGAGTACAGCGGGACGGCGGCCGGGTCCTTGTCCGGCGCCCCCGCCGAGCCGAGCGCGGACTCCACGAAGCGGTCCTTGCCGCCGATCTTGGCGAAGTTCTTCTCGTCCCAGGGCAGCAGCGCCCCGCTGGCCTGCAGCGACGCGCTCCAGGTGTTGCCGATGTTCAGGACGTCGGGGCCCTGTCCCGACGTCGTCGCGGTCAGGATCCGGTTGAGCAGCTCCGACCACGGGATGACTTCGAGCTTGACCTTGATGCCCGTCTGCCTCTCGAACTTGGCGAGTTCGGGCTTGAGGATCTTCTTGTCCGCCTCGATGTTGGGGCCTTGGTTCGACGCCCAGTAGGTCAGCGTCTTCGGCGAGTCGTTGGACCCCTCGCCGCTCGTCGTCGAACCGCCGCCGCAGGCGGACGCGGTGAGGGCGAGCGAGAGTGTGACGGCGCCGACGGCGGCGGCTCGGAATCTGCGCATGGCTCCAGGTGTCCCTTCCGGACGAAGGCATGGGTCGGATGGCTCAGCGCCGGCTGGAGGCAGCGCCGCGTTCAACTCTTGAATGACCTCATGACTTAATTTAGGACGTGAGTTAAACCGGCGGGGAAGATACCGTCAAGGGGTCACACAGGACCAACTTCGAGGCAGAGCAGGCCGGAAGGAACTACATGGCTGGGCAGCGCAACGGGCGTACGGTGCACGACCTGCGGCGGGAGAACCGCGCCGCCGTACTGCAGCGGCTGTACTTCGAGGGACCGATGAGCCGCTTCACGCTCGGGCCCGCCACCGGGCTGAGTTCAGGTTCCATCAGCAACGTCGTGGCGGAGCTGGTGACGGAGGGGTGGGTGGAGGAGGCGGGCAGCGTGGAGTCCGACGGCGGGCGCCCGCGGACGCTCCTGCGGGTCGCGCCGGGCCGTGGTCAGCTGATCGGCGTGGACGTCGGCGAGACCCGCGTACGCGTCGAGCTCTTCGACCTTTCGCTGTCCGAACTCGCCCGTGCGGAAAGGCCGTTGACGCACAAGGCCCATGACGTCGAGGGGATCGCTGAGCACATTCGCGACGGGATCGGCGAGGTGCTCGCCGCGGCGGGCGCGACGAACGAAAGACTCCTCGGCGTCGGGATCGGCGTGCCCGGAATCGTCGCGCACGACGGTGACATCGGTGCAGTCGTACACGGGCAAACCATCGGCTGGAACGCCGTACCGCTCGAATCACTGCTGCGGGACAGGGTCCAACTGCCCGCGGAGGTGCCGTACTTCATCGACAACGGCGCCAAGACCCTCGGCCAGGCGGAGATGTGGTTCGGTGCCGGACGCGGGACGCGCAACGCGGTGGTGGTCCTGTTCGGCTCGGGTGTCGGCGCCTGCGTCGTCACCGAGGACGTCGAGCAGGGCCGCGCCGTCGAGTGGGGGCATCTCACCGTGCGGGTGCAGGGCAGACAGTGCCGGTGCGGCGCCCTCGGCTGCCTGGAGGCGTACGCGGGGGCGGAGGCGCTGCTCGAACGGTGGCAGGAGGCGGGCGGGCGCCCGCCCGGCGGCACGGACGAGGAGAGCGCGCTCACCGCCATGCTCGACGCCGCCTATCCGGAGGCCGGCGGCGCGCCAGACCCCACGGCCCTGCTGGTCCTCGAAGAGACCGCCGAGTACCTGGGCGCGGGCCTCTCCGACCTGATCAACCTCTTCCAGCCCGAGCGCATCCTCGTCGGCGGCTGGGCCGGGCTCCAGCTCGGGCAGCGCTTCCTGACCGCGGTCAAGCGCTACATCCCCACCTACGCCCTCGCGTACCCGGCGGGCCGCGTCGCCATCGACCTGGGCCGCCTGGGCCCGGACGCGGTGACGGTGGGCGCGGCGACGCTGCCGCTCGCCGACTTCTTCGCGCGGGGCGGGCGGCGTGCCGCGCCGGTGCGCGAGGCCGAACTGCCGGGCTGGCAGACCGCGTTGCAGGGGCGGCAGCCGTCCTAGGGGCGCAGGTTCCCGGTGCGCGGGCGCTCGCCGGCAGCGGCGGCCTGGCCGAGGAGGGTCACGGCCTCCCGCGACGGTGAGCCGGGCTCGGTGACGGCCAGCACCAGCTGCTGGTCCGCCGCCTGCGGGAGACTGAGGCTCTGCTGCGTCACGGTGAGGGTGCCGACGAGGGGGTGCCGCATCTCGTAACTGGCGAAGTCGCAGGGGTGCACCCCGTGGTCGGCCCACATGGCGGCGAACTCGGGGCTCTTGACGGTGAGTTCACCGATGAGCGAGGTGAGCGGCGTGTCGTCGGGGTGGCGTCCCGCGACCATCCGCAGGTTCTCGACGACGGCCTTGGCCTTCGCCTCCCAGTCGGCGTACAGCGCACGGGTGTGGGGGTCCAGGAACAGCATCCGTGCGAGATTGGGGCGCTCGGCCGCCCGCTCGGGGCTGTCGGGGCTCAGATGCGCCGCGAACAGCGCGTGGCCAAGCCGGTTCCAGGCGAGTACGTCGGCTCGGCGGCCGCTGACCAGTGCCGGGACGCTCTCCAGGGTGCTCAGCAGGTGCAGCGTGGTGGGTCCCGGCTGCTCGGGCCGCGGTGGGTGTGCCGGTGCGCGCCTGCGGCCCGCGCCGGCGAGGTCGTGCAGGTGCCCGCGCTCCGCCTCGTCGAGGTCGAGGGCCCGGGCGACGGCGTCCAGGACCTCCGGGGACGCTCCCACCGACTGGCCCTGCTCCAGCCTCGTGTAGTACGAGGCGCTGACCCCGGCGAGCAGCGCGAGCTCCTCCCTGCGCAGGCCCGACACGCGCCGCCGGTCGCCGTAGTCCCGCAGGCCCACGTCCGCGGGACGCAGCCGGGAGCGCCGCGCGTACAGGAAGTCGCCGAGTCGGCCTCGTTCGCTCATGCCCCCAGTCTGCACCGGCCCGCCCGCGCCAGCCTGACCCTGTGCGGGGTAGGCAGCGGCGGGTCTGGCTGACCTGCGCGGACACCGGCGACGGTGGTGATCCGAAGCCCACCCGCACCGGCCACGGAGACCCGCATGGAACTGGCACAGATCGAACTCGGCGACGTCAGCGTCACCCGCGTGAAGGAGTACTACGGCCCCGTCGGCATGACGCCCGGCCAGTTCCTCCCCACGGCCCCCGAAGACGCCTGGCGATCCGACCCCGCCTGGCACGCCCCCGACTTCCTCGACCCCCGGACGAACATCGTCAACTCCGCGGTCCAGAGCTGGCTGCTGCGCAGCGAGGGGAAGACCATCCTCGTCGACACGGGCGCCGGCAACCACAAGGAACGCCCCTACTCCCCCGTCTGGAGCCACCTGCGCACCGACTTCCTGGCCGATCTCGAACGGGCCGGTGCCGCCCCCGAGGACGTCGACATCGTGATCAACACGCATCTGCACGTCGACCACGTCGGCTGGAACACCCGCCTGGACGACAGGGAGTGGGTCCCCACCTTCCCCAACGCCACTTATCTCATGCCCAAGGAAGACTACGACTTCTGGAACCCCGAGAACGGCCACAAGCCCCTGCTCGGCCGCGGCAACCAGAACGTCTTCGAGGACAGCGTCGCCCCCGTGCACCGCGCGGGCCAGGTGCGGCTATGGGAGCGGGGCCACCGGATCGACGGCAATCTGCGCCTCGAAGCGGCCCCGGGGCACACGCCCGGCTCCAGCGTGCTCACCCTCGACAGCGGCGGCGACCGCGCGGTCTTCGTCGGCGATCTGCTGCACAGCCCCGTCCAGCTCGTCGACCCGGAGCACAACAGCTGCTTCTGCGAGGACCCCCGGGGCGCCCGCGCCACCCGCCGGCGCATCCTCGGCTGGGCCGCCGATCACCATGCGCTCGTGGTCCCCGCCCACCTGGGAGGTCATGGCGCCGCCGAGGTCGAGCGCTCGGGCAGCGGGTTCGCCGTCAAGGGGTGGGCCCCCTTCACGCCGTATACGCGGGAAGCGGCCGACGAGGCACAGGCGGCGCAGGCATGACCGCCGCGCACCACACCGTGACCACGGCGCAGGGCGCCGTCGCAGGCGCCCTGCACGAGGGCGTCGCCGTCTTCCGCGGCATCCCGTACGCCGCGCCACCGGCCCGCGCCGGACGCTTCGCCGCGCCGCGTCCGCACGCCCCGTGGGAGGGCGTGCGGGACGCGACCTCGGCGGGGCCGACCGCGCCGCAGGCCGAGCGGAACCTGGGCGCCATCGACATGTCGCCCTACTTCGGGCCCGGTTGGATCCCGGGCGACGACTATCTGACCCTCGACATCTGGGCGCCCGAGCAGCGCAGCCGGGAAGAGGGCCGCGCCCTGCCGGTCATGGTCTTCGTGCACGGCGGCGGCTTCGTGGCGGGATCCACCAGGGCGAGCCTGTACGACGGCACGGCCTTCGCGCGAAGCGGCGTCGTCCTGGTCACCGTGAACTACCGCCTCGGGATCAGCGGCTTCCTGGACCTGCCCGGAGCGCCCCGCAACCGTGGCCTTCTCGACGTCCTCGCCGCCCTGCGCTGGGTACGGGAGAACATCACCGCGTTCGGCGGGGACCCCGACCGGGTCACGCTGTTCGGCCAGTCCGCGGGCGCCACCCTCACCGGTGCCGTCATCGCCGCGCCGGAGAGCAGGGGCCTCGTGCGGCGCGCCGTCGTGCAGAGCGGCAGCGGCCTTGGCGCCTTCTCGCCCGAACAGGCCGCCCGGGTGACGCAGGCGGCAGCGTCGGCCCTGGGCATCGCGCCGCACGCCGACGCCTTCGCGGCCGTGCCCGACGCGCGCCTGGTCGAGGCCACGGCCCGGCTCGGCGGCATCGACCTGCGGACCACGACCGCGTACGACCCGCTGATCGGGCTCAGCCCCTTCAGCGTGGTCGCCGACCGCCAGCCCGCCGACGCCGTCGCCGCCGGGCACGGCAGCACCGGCATCGATCTCCTCGTCGGCACCAACGCCGAAGAAGGCAACCTCTACCTCGTCCCTTCCGGCGCCTACGCCGTCTCCACGGAGGCCGACGTCCGGGCCGCCGCCGAGCGCTCCCACCCCGAACCGGACCTGCTCCTCGACGCCTACCGCGCGGCCCGTCCCGGGGCCGCCCCCGGAGAGCTGCGCTCGGCCGTCATGGGCGACGCGCTGTTCGGCGCGGGGAGCTGGGCCCTGGCCGACGCTCACGCCGAGCGGTCCTCCGGCGCCACCTACAGCTATCTCTTCGACTGGCGCTCGCACGCGTTCGACGGGCTGCTCGGCGCGACCCACACCATGGAACTCCCCTTCGTCTTCGGCCTCGACACGGCCCGACTGCACGGCGAGGGGGCACTGTTCGGCACCGGAAGCCCTCCTGCCGACCTGGCTCCGCGTATGCACGCCGCCTGGATACGCTTCGCCCGCGACGGCGATCCGGGCTGGGCTCCGTACGACACGCGCCGCCGGATCACGACGGTCATCGGTCGGAGCTGGACGGCGCACGAGGATCTGCGGGGCGGCATACGGCGGGCCTGGAAACGGTGAGCGGCGGGCCGCCGTGGGTCGGGCCGCGGGCCGCGTGGGTCGGGCCGCGGCCTGTCCCTGCCGATGGAACGGCATGAACTCTTTGCTCGGCCGGGCCGCCGCCCTCCTCTTCCCCGACACCGAGGGCCATCACGGCGTGCTGCCGCCGCTGCTCGTCGTGCTGACCTTCGTCACGGGCCTCGTCGACGCCGTCAGCTATCTCGGCCTCGACCGTGTCTTCGTCGCCAACATGACCGGCAACGTGGTCTTCCTGGGTTTCGCGCTCGCGGGCGACGTGCAGCTGTCCGCGACGGCGTCACTCCTGGCGGCCGGGTCCTTTGTGGTCGGGGCGTGGCTGGGCGGGCGGATCGCACCACGGGTCGCGCGGCCGCTGCGGCTGTTCGCGCTGATCGTGGGGGCGCACGCGGTGCTGGTGGCGGCGGCTCTGGTGCTCGACGTCGCCGCCGACGTCAGGGACGTACTGATCGTGCTGCTCGCGCTGGGGATGGGGTTGCAGAACGCCGTGGTCGGCAAGCTCGCCGTACCCGATCTGAACACCACCGTCCTCACGCGCACCCTGACCGGCCTGGCCGCCGACCGCTTCGGTCCGGCGTCCGTGCGCAGGTTCGCGTCGGTCGCGGCGATGTTCGCCGGTGCTCTCGTGGGCGGGCTGCTGCAGCTCCACCACGGCACGGTCGCCGCGCTGGCACCCGCACTGCTGCTGCTCGCCCTGGTCGCCCTGACGGCGTTGCTGCCGGGTGCGGCGGAACCGCGTACGAGCTGAGCGGCGTACGAGTTGGGCGGCGTACGAGGAACTGGGCTGTCTAGCGTGAGCCCTCGACGAGCCGGGCGAGGTTCGCCAGCGCCATCCGCGTGCCCGTCTCGTTGTCGGCGGCGGGCACGCTGTCCGGGATGCCTTCGTGCACGATGCGGACGTCGGTCCCGCCGTCCGCGTCGGTGAGCGTGGTCGTCATCGTCATGGTGGCGCTCAGCTCCTCGTCCGCGGTCTCGAAGGCGAGCACCTCCACCACCTGCTCGTCCGGTACGAGCTTCGCGAAATGGCCGTGGTACGTGTCGGTGTGCGAGGCCGACTTGCCGGTGCCGGAGGCGTCTTCGTAGGTGAGCGAGACGCGGAACCGACCGCCTTCGCGGGCGTCGAAGGCGTGCACAAGGCTGCTCATGCCGTCCGGCACGCGCCAGCGCGCGATCGCGTCCGCGTCCACGAGCGCCTGATAGACGGCCGCACGCGGGGCGTTCACGTGCCCGGACACCTCGGTCGAGTACGTCGAGTCCATGGGGACCAATCTAGGACCACATCCGTCACCCGGCGGCCATGTCGTCCTCGGGCGGCAGCTGATGCCCCAGCCGCGCCAGCGGGGAGAGGGCCATGAACAGCGGGGACAGTGCCAGACAGAGGGCGGTCAGCAGCAGACTCGTACGCAGCCCCAGCGCCCCGGCCAGGAAGCCTCCGAGCAGCGAGCCGACCGGCGTCAGGCCCATGCCGACGAAATTGATGGTCGCGACGACGCGGCCCTGCATCCGGACGGGCGTGATGGCCTGGCGTACGGCCATGGCCGTGACGTTGACCAGCTGGCTGAAGACGCCGAAGAAGAAGTTGATCCCCATGAGCGCGGTGAGGGTGAGGGCGGTGGAGCCGTGCAGTGCCGGTACGCAGAGCATCACTCCGTCGGCGAGCACCGCCGAGGCCACCAGGACCCTGCCGTAACCGAATCTCCCCGGCAGTCTCGCCGAGAGCAGGGAACCCACCACCGCGCCAGGGCCCATAGCGGCGAGCGCCAGGCCGACCGCCAGGCCCGACAGGTGCAGTTCGCGGGGCAGGAAGAGCAGATAGACGGTCATCACGGCCGCGAAGGAGAACTGGAAGAGGGCGGACGCGAGGCCCACGGCTCTCAGCAAGGTGTTCCTGAGGACCAGATGGAGGCCTTCCCGTATGTGCCGCAGAACGCGATGCGAGCCCTCAGCGCTCTCGACTCCCGCGTTCTCGGCTCCCGCGTTCTCGACTACTGCGCTCTCGACTACTGCCTCGGGGCGGCGGATACGGCGGATCGACACGAAGGACAGCGCGAAGAAGAACGCGCTGACCGCGGTGGCGATCGGCGCCGAGAACACCGACACCATCGCGCCGCCGAGCGCGGGCCCGCCGATCTGCGCCGCGGAACGGCTGCCCTCCAGCGCGCTGTTGCCCGCCGGCAACTGGTCGCGCTCCAACAGCCGTACCAGGGAGGCCTGATAGGCCACATCGAAGAACACGCCGAGGACACCCACGAGGAAGGCGACCACCAGCAGCGTCGGCATCCCGAGCACGCCGAGCACGTACGCGAGAGGGACCGCGGCCAGCGCGAGAGCGCGCCCGAGATCCGCGACGACCATCACGTTGCGGGCACGCCTGCGGTCCACCCACGCGCCGGCGAAGAGGGAGAAAAGCAGGATCGGCGCCTGCTCCACCGCGCGCAGGGCACCGAGCTGGCCTGCGCCGACGTCCAACGCCACCACGGCGATGAGCGGCAGGGTCACCTGGCAGGCGTGCGCCCCGAGTTGCGACGCGGTCTGCCCCGACCAGAGCCTGCGGAAATCGGCGTCACGCCACAGCCTCGACGCGGGACGCGCGGGAGCAGTACGGGAAACAGCACGTGAAACGCCACGGAAAGCGAACGGCACAGAGACCCCTTTGAGGCAGGAAAAGGTTCGCCGTGCCGCAACTCAGGGGCAGCACGCGATGACAGGCCGATGGCGACCTACGACGTCAACGCGTGCTCAGTGACCGGGCATCTCGCTTCCTGCTCCTCAAGGATCGCGGGGGCCACGGGGGTTACAGGGACCACGTGGTGCCGGCAGGCTAGCCTGCCGGCCACGGGCCACGAAAGTGCTTTACCGTCCCCCGCGCTCCAGGTGCTGCGGTGCCCGCTAAAGCGTCAGGCAGCCGCAGGGGTCGCCTGCTCCGTGAGGCGGGAGACGACCTCGGTGAGGCCCTGGACGACCTCGGTGTCGTCGGCCGGGTGGGTCTCGGCGAAGCGTGTCAGGGAGGCGGGGATGGAGAGCTTGGCGTCCTCCAGGACCGCGCCGCCCGCGAGGCCGGCGGCCTTGCGGGCCTCGTCCTGCGCCCACACGCCGCCGTACTGGCCGAAGGCGGTGCCGACGACGGCGACCGGCTTGCCGGAGAGCGCACCGGCGCCGAACGGGCGGGAGAGCCAGTCGATCGCGTTCTTGAGGACGGCGGGCATGGTGCCGTTGTACTCGGGCGAGAAGAGGAGGAAGGCGTCGACGCTGCCGGCCGCCTCGCGCAGGCGGGCCGCGGCGGCCGGAAGGGTGCCGTCGGCGTCGATGTCCTCGTTGTAGAAGGGCACGTCCGCAAGACCCTCGAACAGCTCGATCTCCACACCGGAGGGCGCGTGCTTGGCCGCGGCCTCGGCGAGCTGGCGGTTGTGGGAGCCGGCGCGGAGGCTGCCGACGAGAGCGAGGATGCGTACTGACATGGCGGAACTCCAGAAAGAGGTGCGGACGGACTCACATATGGGCAATGCGGGGTGATACGCGGCTACACAGATCGCGCGTCAAGCGGACCGGGGTCCGTTTAAATGTGTACCACCTATTCGGACCGCGGTCCACTTAGCTGCTCGCAGCGCTACGCTTGCCCCATGACCGGCTCCGTTCCCCCGCCCTCCCCCTCCTCGCCCGGCACACCGGGCGGGGCGACCGAGCTCGCCCTCACCCCGATCAACGACCCGCCGCCCCTCAGGGCCGACGCGGCGCGCAACCGCACCCGCCTGCTGGAAGCGGCCTCGCAGCTGATGGCGGGGTGCGGGGCCGCGCAGCTGACCATGGAGGCGGTGGCGACGGCGGCCGGGGTCGGCAAGGGCACCGTCTTCCGGCGCTTCGGCGACCGCACCGGGCTCCTGGTCGCCCTCCTCGACCACCGCGAGCAGCAGCTCCAGGCCGCTTTCCTCACAGGACCGGCCCCCCTCGGCCCCGACGCCCCGCCCCTGGAGCGCCTGCACGCGTTCGGCCCCGCGGTCATCCGCCACGAGCGCGACCACCACGAACTGATCCTGTCCTCCCGGACCGACCCCCTGCGCACCTACGACGTCCCGGCGAACCGCCTGCGCCTCACTCACGTCACGATGCTGCTGCGCCAGGCGGGCGCCACGGGCGACACCGAGCTCCTCGCACACACCCTGCTCGGCTCCATCGACAGCGCGCTCGTGCACCACCTGATCGTCGAGCTCGGCATGCCGCTCGACCGCGTACTGGCCGGGTGGCACGACCTCGTCACGCGCCTGGTGCCGCGACCGCCCTCGGCGGCCTGACGCCGAGGACCGGCCCGCGCACGAACCCGTCCGGGACAGCGGCCCCTACGGGACGGCGGCACCTACACGCCGATCGCGCCGTCTATCCGCTCGCGGAGCAGATCCGCGTGGCCGTTGTGCCTGGCGTACTCCTCGACCAGGTGAATGAGCACCCAGCGCAGCGACACCCTTCCGCGCCACCCGTCGTGGCCCTCGACGTCGAGGTCGGGGGCGTCGGCGACGAAGCGGTCGGCGAAGGCGACCTCCGCGCGCCAGGCCTCCCACGCGGCGGCGATCACGGCCGGTTCGGGCACGGCGCCGTCGAAGTCCTCGTCGGGGTTCGTGTCCGAGCCGAAGAGGAGCGGCACGTCCTGACCAGCGAGCACGCGCCGGAACCAGCGGCGCTCCACATCGGCCAGATGCCGCACCAGGCCGAGCAGCGAGAGCGTGGAGGGCTCCACCGACCGCCGGGCCAACTCGGCATCGAGACCCGCGCACTTCAGCTCCAGCGTCGTGCGCTGCGCCTTGAGGAAGCCGGCCAGCATGGGCCGCTCGTCGCCGGTGGTCCGTGCGTCGAGCCGGTCGTCCCGCTCTTCGTCCACGAACAGTTCCGCTCGTCTGCGCCCGTTGGTCATGGCCGCCATCCAACCCGCACAGCCGTGTGCGCGGCCAGCGGTTATCGGCGGCCGGGGCGGATCATGCCGTCGTCGCCCGTGGCGAGGAACTGCGTCGCCGCAAGCTCCCCGTACAACGGGTCGGACGCCACCAGTTCCTCGTGCGTGCCCGACGCGCGGATCCGCCCCGCGTCCATCACCACGATCCGGTCGGCCAGCGTCACCGTCGAGAGGCGGTGCGCCACCACCAGGACCGTCACGTCCCTGGAGACCTCGGCGACGACGTCACGCAGGGCCAGTTCGTTCACCGCGTCGAGCTGCGAGGTCGCTTCGTCGAGGAGCAGGAGGCGCGGCCTGCGCAGCAGCGCCCTGGCGATCGCCACGCGCTGGCGTTCGCCGCCGGACAGCTGGGATCCGCGGTGTCCGACCGGCGTCCGCAGCCCCTCCGGCAGCCGTTCGACGAGTGCGTCGAGGCGGGCCCGTACGAGAACGTCACGGATCTCGTCGTCGCTCGCGCCGGGCGCCCCGAAGAGGAGGTTCTCGCGCAGGGTCCCGGCGAGGACGGGCGCGTCCTGCTCCACATAACCGATGACGGAGCGCAGCTCGGCGAGCGGCCACTCGCGCACGTCACGGCCGTCGACGAGGACACGCCCGCCCGTCGCGTCGTAGAAGCGCTCCAGGAGGCCGAAGACGGTGGTCTTGCCCGCGCCGGACGGGCCGACGAAGGCGGTCATGCCGGGTCCGGGGATCGCGAAGCTCACGCCGTGATGGACGTACGGAAGGCCCTCCCGGTAGCGGAAGGTCACGTCCTCGAACGCGACGGCGGCGGGCCCCCGACGCCCTCCCTGCTCCCCGGGCCCGGCGACGTCCTCCGCCTCCAGGCGTTCGGCCCGTACGATCCGCGCGATGGCCGCCGAGCCGACCTGGTACTGCGAGACGCCCTCGACGAGGCGGGACACGGGGTCGATCAGGTAGAAGAGGAACAGCAGGAACGCCACGAGCGTCGATACGGATATCGCGCCCGACGCGACCCGCGCACCGCCGATGCCCAGGACGGCGAGGAACGACACCTGCACGGCGAAGCCCACCGAACTCCAGGCCACCGCCTGCCATTTGGCGGACCGCACGCCGTGCCGCCAGGCCTCCTCGGCGGCAGCCCGCACGGTCGCCGTCTCACGCTCCTCGGCGCCCGAGGCCTTGAGGGTGCGGAACGCGCCGAACGCGCGCTCAAGTGCGGTCGAGATCGTGCCGACCGCTTCCTGGGCCCGCTCCGTCGCCTGCGCGATCTTCGGCATCACCAGGGCCACCGCGCCGCCGATGAGCACGATCACGCCGAGGGTGACGCCGAGCAGGACGAGGTCCATGAGGCCCATCATCACGATCGTCGCGACGAAGGTGAGCCCGCCCGCGACCGCGGACACGACGGACTGCGTGGTGACCGCGCGCAGCAGTGTCGTGTCCGAGGTGATCCGGGACATCAGGTCGCCGGGCTGGGTGCGCTCCACTTCCGGCAGGCGCAGCCTCAGCAGCCGCCCGATGAGGGTGCGCCGGGCCGCGAGCACGACGGATTCGGCGGTGCGTTCGAGGACGTACGCGCCGACGGACTCGATGGCGGTGCCGAGCACGACGAGCGCGGTGAGCAGGAGGATGATCCCGGCGATCGAGCCGTCGCTGCCGAGCCGGTCCACCAGGGCCTTGGCGGCGAGCGGCTGGGCGAGGCCGGTCGCCGCGCCGATCAGCGCGCACAGGGCGCCGAGTGCGACGGCCGCGCGGTGCGGGCGGAAGTAGCGGTAGAGCGCCCGCCAGGTCTCGGCGGCCGCGAGCCGTTCCGCGGCCGGTCTCTCGTGGGCCGGCTGCTCCGGCGCGTCCTTGGTCACATCAGGCAGGACGCCGGTGCGGGCGGGTCTGCCTGACTCACCACCGCCGACCGTCGACTTGTCCACTGACGGACCCGTACACACCCCCTGATGGTCCATCACTTCTTACGCATCTCGGGTCAAAAAGGTTAAAAAACATATATTCATCTGATTCGTTCATCTTCCTGCGGTCTACACATGTCTTCGACCAGGAAGCGAGTGAACGGAGTGACTATGCACTCGGTCGGCCGAAGGCACGCACTGGGCCTCGGACTTGCGATGGCAGCGGGCGCGGGTCTCGCCGGGTGCGGCGCCAAGGACGGGGGATCCGGAGGTTCGGCTGCCCCCTCGTCGTCCGGGCAGGGGCGGGAAAAGGGGCGCGACAAGGACGACGGCCAGCACGGCGCGCAGCAGAAGCAGCCGCCGGAGAAGCCGATCGGTGACGGCTCGACGGCGTACTCGGGGAAGCAGCCGAAGCAGCCCGACACCCCGGTCCCCCTGGAGCCGGGCGAGACGCCCCCGCAGTTCGTCGTCTTCTCCTGGGACGGCGCGGGCGAGGTCGGCACCGGCCTCTTCCCCCGCTTCCTGAAGCTCGCCGAGGACCACGACGCCCGCATGACGTTCTTCCTCTCCGGGCTCTACCTCCTGCCCGAGTCGAAGAAGCGGCTCTACAGACCGCCGAACAACGCGGTCGGCGCCTCCGACATCGGCTATCTCAGCGACGACCACATCAAGGAGACGCTGGGGTACGTCCGGCAGGCCTGGCTCGAAGGCCACGAGATCGGCACGCACTTCAACGGACACTTCTGCACCGGCACCGGAAGCGTCGCCAACTGGACGCCCGCGCAATGGCACAGCGAAATCGACCAGGCAGCGTCCTTCGTGAAGGAATGGCGCACGAATACCGGCTGGACCGATCTGCCGTCGCTGCCTTTCGACTACGACAAGGAACTCGTCGGCGGCCGCACCCCCTGCCTCCTCGGTCAGAGCAATCTGCTGCCCGTGGCCCGTGAGCGGGGCTGGCGATACGACTCTTCGTCGCCCGGCGGACTGCAGCGGTGGCCGGAGAAACGCCTCGGGGTGTGGGATCTGCCGCTTCAGCAGATCCCGTTCCCGGGCCACCGGTTCGAGGTCCTTTCCATGGATTACAACGTCCTGGCCAACCAGTCGAAGAATTCGACGCGGGCCCCCTCGTACAACTATCCGGGCTGGCGCACCCAGGCGACCGGTTCGTATCTCGCCGGTTTCCGGCGCGCGTACGAGACGAACCGTGCTCCCTTCTTCGTCGGCAATCACTTCGAGGACTGGAACGGCGGCATCTACATGGACGCCGTCGAGGAAACCCTCAAGAGGATCGCCGGGAAGGAGGACGTACGCCTCGTCTCCTTCCGGCAGTTCGTCGACTGGCTCGACGTCCAGGACCCGGCCGTCCTTGCCAGGCTGCGCAGGCTCGAAGTGGGGCAGCTCCCCGACGGCGGCTGGCGCAGCTTTCTCGGCAAGTCGACCAAGCGAGAAATCAACAGAGAGATGGAGACAAGAAGTTGACCGTGAACCGGTTGAAGCTGAAGTACGCGTCGGTGAAGTACGTGTCGGTGGCGTCGGTGGCGGCCCTCGCCGTTCTGACGGGCCCCGCGGCGGCCGGTGCAGGCGCCGCGACCCCGCCTCCCGCCCCCGGAGCCGAAGCCCCCGCAACGGCAGCACCCGGAACCGCGGCTCCCGGAACGCCGGCTCCCGTAGCCACCGGAACCGAAGCGACCGGAACCCCCGCACCCGGGGCCCCCGCGACTGCGGCCCCGCGTCCCACCCTGACCGCGAAGTCCACCGCGAGCAGCGTGCGCGCGTGGCAGGACTTCCACGTCTACGGAGTCGCCCGCCACATGCGGCCCGGCACGCGCGTCACGCTGCAACAGTTGCAGGGCAAGCGGTGGGTGGCGCTGCCCGCGTCGGTCTACACCGCGCGCTCCGGGGCGTACAACATGCGGGTCAAGCTCGGCTGGAAGGGCCGCAACTCCCTGCGCATCGTCGGCGGCGGCGCCGTATCGCCGGTCTTCAAGGTGACGGTCCGCTGACCCGGTAGCGCCGGATCCGGTCACCCCGGTCATGAGCCGACGTGCTCATGACCGGGCGCCGACGACCGGGGCCTCATGCGACGACGTCCCGCCTGCCGAGACCGGCCTCGGGTGCGAGCGCCAGGACGCCGACCTTTCCGGTGTGGCGGTTGGCCTGGACGAGGCGGGCGGCCTCGGCCGTGTCCTGGAGGTCGTACGTCACCGACAGGGCGGGCCGGATGTGCCCGAGGTCCAGCAGGCGGGCCACCGCGGCCTGCTCGTGGAGGTTGGCCCCGTGGCTGCCGATGACGCGCTTGAGGCGCATCCAGAGGTAGCGGTTGTCGAACTCGTGGAGATAGCCGGTGCTCGATCCGCAGGTGACGACGGTGCCGCCCCGGCGCACCACGAAGACGGACAGCCCGAAGGTCGCCCGGCCGACGTGCTCGAACACGATGTGCGGGTCCTCCCCCACCGCGGCGCGGATCCGCTTGCCGAGCTTCTTGCCGACCGCCGCCGGGTCGGCGGGAGCGCTGCCGGTCAGGCCGATCTCGGCACGGTTGATCACCGCGTGGCAGCCGAAGGCACGGGCACGCTCGGCCTTCTCCTCGCTGCCGACCACGCCCACCGCGATGCCGCCGCCGTTGCGCACCAGCTGCGCGGCGTACGCGCCGAGGCCGCCCGCCGCGCCCCAGATCAGCACGATGTCGCCCTGCGTCATCCGTGCCCCGCGGTCGCTGACCAGCATGCGGTAGGCGGTGCCCGCGCAGAGCGGATTGGCGGCCGCTTCCTCCCAGGTCAGCCGCCCCGGCTTGGGGAGGAGTTGACTGGCGCGGACCACGCAGTAGTGCGCGAGCCCGCCGAAGTTGGTCTCGAAGCCCCAGGCCAGCTGGGAGTCGCCGAGCATGCCGTCGGCGTGGGTCGCGGGTTCCTCGTCGTCGACGTAGACGGGAGAGACCACGACCTCGTCCCCGATGTTCCAGCGGCGTACCCCGGCCCCCGTCCGGACGATGACGCCCGCCGCGTCCGAACCGACCACGTGATACGGCTGATCGTGCCGCTCGGCCCAGCCGCCTTTCGCGCCGAAATGCCGCAGAAAGGCGAAGGTCGATATCGGCTCGAACATCGCGGACCACACGGTGTTGTAATTGATCCCGCTCGCCATGACGGCCACGAGTACTTCGTCCGGGGCGAGTTCCGGCATCGGAACTGCTCCTACGTGGAGTGTTTTCCGGACGTCTTTGTCAGCCACGCCCGTGAAACTCTCCACGTCTTCCCTCCGCAGATGCGCGGCGGTGTATTCGGCGGGTAAGGGGAGTCGGCGCAGTTCGTCCGCGCCGGCTCCCGCTACGACTGCCTCTGCGAGCACATCCATGACGTTCCTCCTTCGGCACAGCTGTCCAGTGTCGGATTCGTTCGGTTCGGACTCGTGCGGTTCCTTCGGGTTCGGTTCGGTGCGTATACGTTGCGGGTGGAGCCCGTATCTCACAAGCGGATCGGCTTCAATTCATCGGGATCGCTAATCGACCCCTCGCACGGTCATCACTTTCCGAGTAGAGGCCTCTCCATTTCAGTCGCTAATGTCCGGCCCACCCGCACTGAAAGGTGAGAAATTCCATGGCTGAAGAGAGCGCGAACGCCGCCGCTTGGGGCGAACGCATGGGCACAGGAGACCGGGTGGTGGTGGGGGTGTTCGTCGGCATTCCCTTCGTCGCGGTGATCGCGTCCGTCGTCGTGCTGTGGGGATGGGGTGTCACCTGGCACGATCTGGTGATCGGCGCGGTGATGTACGCGATCGCCGTGCACGGCATCACCATCGGCTACCACCGCCTGTTCACGCACAAGGCGTTCAAGGCGAACCGCCCCCTGAAGATCGCCCTCGCGGTCGCCGGGACGATGGCCGTCGAGGGCGACCCGATCACCTGGTGCGCCGACCACCGCCGCCACCACCAGTTCGCGGACCAGCCGGGCGACCCGCACTCCCCCTGGCGGTTCGGCACCTCCGTGCGCGCGCTGCTCAAGGGCATGGTGTGGGCGCACGTCGGCTGGACGTTCAACAACGACAAGACCAATCAGCAGAAGTACGTCCCCGACCTCCTCGCCGATCGCGATCTGGCCCTGGTGGCGCGCTGGCAGCCGCTGATCGTGCTGTTCTCCTTCGGCGCGCCCGCCGTGGCGGGCGGGCTCTGGGGTCAGGGCAGTTGGGACTCCGGCGCCGCCTGGTCGGCCTTCTTCTGGGCCGGGCTCGTCCGCATCGGTCTGCTCCATCACGTCACCTGGTCGATCAACTCGATCTGTCACATCAGCGGGGACCGGCCCTTCCGGGCCCGGGACCGCTCGGGGAATGTGTGGTGGCTCGCCCCGCTGTCGGGCGGTGAGTCCTGGCACAACCTCCACCACGCCGATCCGACGTCCGCCCGGCACGGGGTCCTGCGCGGCCAACTCGACTCCAGCGCCCGGCTGATACGCCTCTTCGAGCTGGCCTCGTGGGCGAGCGCGGTGCGGTGGCCGGACGAGCGGCGGCTGGCCCGGCTGTCCGCCGCCGACGACGTCAGGACGCCTCGCCGGGAAGCCCAAGGCCCGCCGCAAGCGTCGGCCAGGAAGCCTTGAACTCCTTCTGCCAGGAGGACCAGGCGTGCGAGCCCCCGTCGTAGAAGTGGACCGTCGCCGGGATACCGGCCCGGTCCAGCCGCCGGTCGAACGCGTGCGCCTGGTTCCACAGCGTGCCCTCCAGGACGGCCCCTTCGAGGTTGCCGAAGTCGCTGCTGGGGATGCCGCTGCCCTGCGAGACGTAGAGCCGGGTCCCCGCCAGGCGCCCCGCCAGAGCCGCGGGGTTGTGGCTGTTCCACCTCTCGCGGTGCAGCAGGGGGCTGCCCCAGAGAGCCGAGGGGAGCAGGAACTCGCGGGCCACGATGGCGTTCATCACCGTCGGCATGCCCAAGGCCGTCGTGTCCACGACTCCGCTGTACGAGGCGGCGGCCCCGAAGGTGCCGGGGTGGCGCGCGGCGAACGCCATGGCGCCGTAGCCGCCGGTCGAGACGCCGGCGACGGAGCGGGTGCCGTTGGCGCGGTAGGTGTCGCGCAGGAGGCCCGTCAACTCCTCCACCTGGAAGGTCTCGTAGTCGGGTGCGGAGGAGCTGCCGTGGTTCCACCAGTCGGTGGGGATGCCGGTGGGGCCCGAGGCCGGCATCACGGTGATGACGTCCTTGTCGGCAAGGAACTCCTCGACGTCCGTCTCGCGGGTCCAGGAGGTGTAGTCGTCGTGGGCGCCCTGGAGGAGGTAGAGCACGGGCCAGGTGCGGTCCGGCTGTTCCTTGAAGCGGGCGGGCAGGATGACGCGTACGGGTAGCTGTTTGCCCACGGCGGGCGAATCGACGGTGAGGTCGACGGTGCGGGCGTCCAGCCATTTCTCGCCGACGATGCGGGGGCCATCGGCGGCCCTGGCCGCCGCCGGGGACGCGGTGGGCGCCCCGAGGGCGGTGGTGGTGCCCAGGGCGCCGCCGGTGGCGAGCAGGGCGGTCACGGCGGCCAGGGCGGCGAGCTTCTTGCGGGGTCTGCGGTGCTTCTGCGGCATGGGGGCGGTCCTCTTCTCGGGCGGGCCGGCGGGCCGGCGCGCGGATCAGGCGTCGGACAGGTCGCGGGCGAGGAGTTCGGCGAGGGTGTCCACGACCGGGGGGTCGAGCAGGGAGAGGTGGTGGCCGGGCAGCGGGGTGACCGTGAGGTCGGCGCAGTGGGCGTCCCAGCCCAGGCTTTCGTCGTCCCGTTCGTAGCGGACGTCGCGCACGGTGTGCGGGGCCGGTTCGGTGGCCCGGTAGAGGAGGGTGCGGCCCGCGTACGGACCGGGCCGATGGCGTTCGCCGCTGCGCAGGTCCAGGGCGGAGGTGCGCTGATGGTCGAGGACCCCCTGAGGCAGGTCGACGGCCTGCTCCAGGAGTTTCATGACGAGCGCGATCTGCTCGGCGTCCTCCAGGCGTGCCAGTTGCTCGAAGGGCAGGGGGAGTTGCGTGCGGTAGGTGCGGGCTACGTAGGCGGCGAAGTCGGCGTAGCGGCGGCGGGCTTCCTCTACTGGGGTGAGGCCGGGGGGTGCGGGCAGGGGCAGTACGGAGTCGATGAGGACCAGGGCTTTGACGGTGCCGTGCGGGGTGAGGAGCCTCGCGGCCTCCTGCGCGAGCAGACCTCCGTAGGACCAGCCGCCGACGATCCAGGGGCCGTCGGGCGACACCGCGCGGATGCGTTGCGCGAAGTGCTCCGCGCGGGGCCCCAGGTCCTCCGGGGCGGCCATCCTGTCGAAGCCGTGGACGGGCCGGGACGCGGCCAGGCGTTCGGCGAGGCGCACGTACACCTCGGAGGTGCCGCCCGCGGCATGGGCCAGGAAGAGGGGGGTCCCCTCGGCGGTGTCGGCTAGGACACGCAGGGGTCCTTCCCCCGCCGCCTTGATCCCCGGCCGGGGCGAGGAGTGCTCCGCCCCGCGGGAAGCGGGCGATGCTCCCCGCGCACGCCGGGCGGTCCCGGAGTCGGGCAGCAGCTCCGCCACTCCCCGCAGCGTCGCCTGCCGCAGCAGCACCCCCGGTTCCACCTCCACCCCGAACTCCCGCTCCACCGCGCTCCGGATGCGTGCCGCGGTGAGCGAGTCCAGGCCCAGGTCTGTCAGGGGCGTGTCGGCGTCGATGCGGTCGGGGGTGTAGCCCATGACGTCGGCCACGCAGCCGCGCAGGCGGTCGAGCGTGCCCGTGCTGCGGGCGGCGGCCGGTTCGTGGCGTGGCGTCTCCTGCGGCCCCGGGGTCTCCCCCGCCCAGAAGCGGCGGTGGCGCCAGCGCGGCGGCGGTACGTCGGTGATGCGCGCACCCGGATGCAGGCGCCGGCGGGCCGCGGGAACGCCTTCGCCCCGCACCAGCAGGGATGCCAGGGAGGTACGGAAGGTGAGCGCGTCGTCCGTGTCACGGCGCAGGGTCGGGACAATGAGCGACCCCTCGGCGCCCGCGTCCAGCAGCGTCTCGGTCAGCGGGTGCAACTGTGTTGGATGCGGGGCCACTTCGACGAACACCCGGTGGCCGTCGTCGGCGGCGGCACGCACCGCCTGCCGGAAGCGGACGGGGCGCCGCAGGTTGGCCACCCAGTAGTCGGTGTCGCAGGGCGCCGGGTCGCGCGGGTCCGCGAGGACGGTGGAGTAGCGGCGGCAGGCGGGCCGCGCGTGCCGCACGGTGCCGAGCTCCCCGGCGAACTCGGCGAGCAGCGGGTCGACATGGGGCGAGTGCCCGGCGCCGGTGACGTGCAGGGAGCGCGCGAAGCCGCCCTGGCCGGTGACGTGGTCGATGAGTCCGCGTACGTCTTCGGCCGAGCCAGTGACCACGCTCTGCGCCGGTGACGCGTGCACGGCGACCTGGAGCGTGCGGAATCGGGCGGCCAGGGCCTCGATGTCCTCTCCGGGGCGGTCCACCACGGCCATGGCGCCGCCCGTGAGACCGGCGAGGAGCCGCGAGCGGATCGCGACGACGCGCGCGCCGGTGGCCGCGTCGAGGGCGCCGCAGGCGACGGCCGCGGCGATCTCTCCCAGGGAGTGGCCGATCACGGCGGCGGGCTCGAAGCCGTAGGACGTCCACAGCTCGGCGAGGGCGACCTGCATCCCGTAGAGGGCGGGCATGACGACGGCGGGCGAGGTCAGGTCGGCACCCGCCCTCATGCAGTCCCGCAGGGAGATACCGGCCTCCGCGCGCAGCAGCGGTTCGAGGCGGTCGACAGCGGCGGTGAACTCCGGTTCGGCGGCGAGGAGTTCGCTGCCCATCCCGGCCCATTGCGAGCCGTACCCGGAGAACACCCATACCGCTCCGGGCCCGGTTGCGGCCGCGGGCACACCGACCACCACGCGCGGGTCGGGCTCCCGCCCGGCCAGGCGTCCGAGCGCCGTGGCCAGTTCCTCCCGGCCGCGGGCGACCACCGCCGCCCGGTGCCTGCCGCGCCCCGCGCGGCCCGCCAGGGTGCGGGCGAGGTCCGCCGGGCGGACAAAGCGTCCTGCCGGTTCGCCCAGCCATGCGGCCAACTCGCCCGCGTACGTGCGCACGCGGTCCTCGGTGACGTCGTCGAGCAGGGCGATGGCGGGGGCGCTGCCGGCCCGGCGTGCGGCGCGCGGCGCACGGTGTTCCGCGAGGGCCACGTGCGCGTTCGTGCCTCCGAAGCCGAACGCCGAGACCCCGGCCCGGGCCCGGCCCGAGTAGCGGGGCCACGGCTCGGGGTCCGTGACGACGCGCAGGCCCAGTGCGTCGAGGTCGGCGTGCGGGCCGGGGGCGGTGAAGTGCAGCTGGGGCGGTATCTCGTCGTGGTGCAGGGCAAGGACCGTTTTGATCAGCCCGGCGATGCCCGCCGCCGCCTCCAGGTGTCCGATGTTGGTCTTCACGGAGCCGATGAGCAGCGGCTGGTCGGCGGCCCGCCCGCGGCCCGGTCCGAGCGCGGCCGAGAGGGCGGACGCCTCGATCGGGTCGCCCAGGGCCGTGCCCGTACCGTGTGACTCGACGTAGTCCACGGTCGTGGGCCCGGCGGCGTGGCTCTGTTCCAGGAGGGTGCGCTGGGCCTGTGCGCTGGGGGCGGTGAGTCCGTTGGAGCGGCCGTCCGAGTTGACGGCGGTCGACTCGATGACCGCGAGGACACGGTCGCCGTCGCGTTCGGCGTCCGCGAGGCGCTTGAGCACGACGACGCCGCAGCCCTCGCCGCGCACCATGCCGTCGGCCGACGCGTCGAACGCCTTGCACCGGCCGTCCGCGGCCAGCGCCCCCGCCCGCTGGAAGCCGAGGGTCACCGCGGGGGCCAGGAGCAGGTTCACCCCGGCGGCGAGCGCCGTGTCGCTCTCCCCCGCGCCGAGGCTGCGTACCGCGTGGTGCACGGCGACGAGCGAGGAGGAGCACGCCGTGTCGACGGCCATGCTCGGGCCGCGCAGGTCCAGGAGGTAGGAGAGGCGGTTCGCGGCGATGCTCAGGGCCGCGCCCGGCGGGGTCCAGGCGCCGATCGACTCCGGGTCCGCGGTGGTCAGATGGGCGTATTCGTTGCCGCTGATGCCCACGAAGACGCCGGTACGGGTGCCCGCGAGGGACGGCGTGGGCAGTGCCGCGTGGTCGACGGCCTCCCGTACGACCTCCAGGAGCATGCGCTGCTGCGGGTCCATGGCGGTGGCCTCGTCCGCGCCGATGCCGAAGAACTCGGCGTCGAAGCCCGCCACGCCGTCGGTGCTCCCGTTCCCGAGGTAACCGCCGTGCCTGCTGATGTCGTCCGGCAGGCGCGCCCCCTCCCGTACGAAGGGCGCCCAGCGGTCATCGCCGACGGTGCCCACGGCGTCGCGGCCCTCGCTCAGGAGCTGCCAGAAGGCGGCGGGCGACGTGACTCCGCCGGGCAGTCGGCACCCGACGCCGATGACCGCGACCGGCGCCGCGCCTTCTCCCGCGACCGTGTTATCGCCTTCTGCGGGAAGCGCACCGCCGCTCACCGCGGCCGGTGGCGCACCGCCGTGCTCCGGTTCGCCGCGCTCCACCCGTTCCATGAGCTCGCCGATCGTCGGCGCCTCCCAGAGCAGCGTGGCGGGCAGCCGGGTGCCCGCGAGGTCGCTGAGGCGCGCCGTGAGGACGACCGCGTCGCGGGAGGTCAGGCCCAGCTCCGCGAGCGGGCGGTCGTCGGTGATCTCCCCGGCCGCGAGGCCGTACCAGGCGCTGAGGCTCTCGACGACCGCGGCGCGTATCTCCGCTCGGTCCACCGGGTTCATCGTGCGTCCTCCGCTCCGCCGCGGCTCCCCTCGCCGAAGGCGCCTTGCAGGTAGCGCGCGCGGCCCGCGGCTCTGGCGACCTTGCCGCTGCTCGTCCGGGGCAGCGAGCCCGGCGCGATGAGCAGGAGTTCGGCGAGACGCAGTCCGTGCCGGGCCGATACGGCGGCGGTGGCGGTGCGCTGTGCGGCGAGCAGGTCCTGTTCCGTGGGCTCGGCGCCGCGCCGGTGTTCGGCGACCACGACCAGGACGTCGGTCTCCGTGCCCGTCCAGGGAACGCAGAACGCGGCGAGCCGGTCCCTGCGGACGAGGTCCACGGCCGACTGCACGGTCTCCTCGATGTCCTGCGGGTAGTGGTTGCGGCCGTCGACGATGATCAGGTCCTTCAGGCGCCCGGTGACGTAGAGGAGCCCGTCGTGGAGCGCGCCGAGGTCTCCGGTACGCAGCCATCCGGCCTCGCCGTCGTCCTGTGCGGTGTCGGGCGTGCGGACGCCGAACACCTCCTCGGAGAGTCCGCTGCGCTTCCAGTAGCTGAGGCCGATGTTGGGGCCGCGCAGCAGGATTTCGCCGACCTCGCCCGGGCCGCGTGCGGCGCCGGTCGCCGGGTCGGCGATGCGCAGCTCCTGTCCCGCAGGGGTGCCGCAGGCAACCAATTGGGTGGCATCAGGGTCGGTCGGCTCGCGGACGTCGAGCCTCCCTTCGCTCAGGGCGAGCTGATCGCACGCCAGGACCGTGGGAGGTGCGGCGAACGTGTCGGTCGTGACGAACACGGTGGCCTCGGCCAGGCCGTACGCCGGGCAGTGCGCCTCGGGGGCGAGTCCCGCGTCGTCGAACGCGTCGCGGAAGCGGTCGACGGTGCCGGGGCGCACGGGTTCGCTGCCGTTGATGAGGACCTTGACGCGGTCCAGGCGCAGCTCGGCGACCTCGTCCCCGTCGATCCTGCTCGCGCAGTAGTCGTAGGCGAAGTTGGGGGCGGCGCTGATCGTCCCCGGATACGCGGCGAGCAGCCGCAGCCAGCGCACCGGTTGCTCCAGGAAGGCGACCGGGTCCATGAGGACCGAGGGGAAGCCGCCGACCACGGGCGCGGCCACGCTCAGGACCAGGCCCATGTCGTGGAAGAGCGGCAGCCAGCCGACCGTGGTGTTGCGCCTCGCCCCGGCCTCGAAGGCGTCGATGGCCTGGCGGGCGTTGGCCACCACGTTGGCGTGGCTGATCACGACGCCCGCCGGGCTGCGCGTGGAGCCGGAGGTGTACTGGAGGTAGGCGATGTCGTCCGGTGCGATCCGCTCGGGGAGCGCGGCGCCGGACCTCTCGCCGAGGGCGGCATCGGTCCGCCCGCCGGGACGGTCCACCAGGACCACCGGCACCGGCGGCAGCCCCTGCTCGGTCATGAACCGCGCGACGCCGCCTGCGGTGCGCTCGTCGGCGAGGACGCACGCGGGCTCGCAGTCGGCGAGGACGGCGGCCAGCCTGCCCTCGTGGCCGGGGAGTTCGGGGCCGAACAGCGGCACCGCGATCACGCCCGCGTAGAGGCAGCCCAGGAACGCCGCCGTGTAGTCAAGGCCCTGCGGGAGCAGCAGGGCCGCTCGCTCGCCGGGGCCCGCGCTCGCCGCGATCCGCACGGCGAGCGCACGGGCGCGGGCGTCGAGGCCCTGCCAGCCCAGGGTGTGGTGCAGGCCGGGCGACGACGGCTCGGGGAACTCCACGTAGGTGAAGGCGCGCTGGTGCGGGCGGTCGGCGGCCCAGTGCGCCAAGTGGTCGGTCAGCAGCGGGCCTTCGGGCAGCTGCGGGTTCTGCGGCCTTGACGACATGGCGGCTCCAACTGGACAGCGCGGGGACCGGGACGGGCTTTGCGGGGGACCGGATGAGCGGTGCACCAGGTTCCGCCCGGATGTGACCACTGAGTAAGACGGCTTGCTGACAGATCGTCTGACACCCTCTGTCACTTCACTGACAAGTCCCCGCACCCGATTCGGCGTCACGGGCAGCAGCCACCGCCCGCGCCGACCCCGGAGAATCCGGCACCGGAAGCGCGGCACGACCGAGGGCTGAGCCGCATCGCGATCGAGGGGAGCCGCACGTGGGCCGGGGCAGGCTGACCGCTCTGCTGGCGATGCTGGCCCTGGCAGGCTTCATCACGACGCTCGACAACACCGTGATCAACGTCGCCCTGCCGACCGTGCAGCGCGAACTCGGCCTGACGGTGACCGACCTGGAGTGGGTCGCCACCAGTTACGTGCTGAGCTTCGGCTCGCTCCTTCCGGCCGGGGGCAGGCTCACGGATCTGCTCGGCCGGCGGGTCGTCCTCGCGGCGGGGATCGTCGTCTTCACCGCGGCCTCGCTGGCGGCCGCCCTCGCGGACAGCGGCGGGACGCTCATCGCGGCGCGCACGGTGCAGGGCGTGGGTGCGGCGCTGGTCATCCCGGCCTCGCTCGCGGTGGTCGCCGCCGATCTGCCCGCGCGCAGACGCGCCATGGCGGTCGGCCTGTGGACGGCGGCGCTCGCCGTCGCCCTTGCCCTTGGCCCCGTGGTGGGCGGCTTCGTCACCGAACGGTGGGACTGGAGCTGGGTGTTCCTGCTCAACGTCCCCTTCGGTGTCCTCGCGCTGCTCCTGGTGCCCGCCGTGCCCCGCGCCGTCGACCGCGTGCGGCACGGCCTGCTGCCGCTGCTCGATCTGCCGGGCGTCGTACTCTCCACGACCTCGCTCTTCCTCCTCACCTACGGCCTGGTCAGGGGCGGCGAGCACAGCTTCAGCACCCCGCCGGTGCCGCTCTGCCTCTGGCTTTCGGCGGCCACCGGGATCGCGTTCCTCGTCGTCGAGTCGCGCACCTTCCTGCCGCTGGTCGATCTGCGGCTCCTTCGCAACCGTTCGCTGAGCGGGGGCGTGGCGGCCCAGGTGCTGTGGGGCATCGGCGTCAACGGCGTGTTCTTCTTCACCGCGCTCTACCTCCAGCGCGTGCTCGGCTTCTCCCCCACCAAGGCGGGTCTGGCCTTCCTGCCGCTGGCCGGCGCGCTGCTCCTGACGACGCCGTTCGCCGAGCGTGCGGCCAAGGCGGTGGGGGCGCACTGGTCGATCGCCGGGGGGCTCGTCCTGGTCGCGGGCGGGCTGGTGTGGGTGTCGGGGACGGGGCTGCACGCGCAGTACTGGGATCTGCAGCCGGGGCTGCTCCTGATCGGCGCGGGCTCGGCCCTGACGACCCCGCTGACGGTACGTTCCGTCGCCGATGTCCCCGCGACGCGCACCGGCATGGCGTCGGGCCTGGTGAGCGCGGCCCGCGAGATCTCCGGGGTGTTCGGGGTCGTCCTGGTCGGCGTGGTGCTCACCCGCACGGAGCGTTCGGCGCTGCGGGACGGCGCCGATCCGCGCAGCGCCTTCCTGGACGGCTATGACACGGGGCTCCAACTGGCCGCCGGTTGCGTCCTTCTGGGGGCGGCCGTCACCGCCGTCACCCTGCGGCGGCCCGCGCGGCACCGGCGGCCCGGGGCACCTACCGGGGTCGGACGGAGCCGCCGCCCGGTGGGTTCGTGACCTCGACCCATACCCCGTCGGTGGCTTCTGACTTCACGGGGACGCGGCGCCGATGCCGCCGATGACGGTCACGTAGCCGTCCGGACCGAGTACGGCGATGTCGCCCGTACGCAGCCACCCGCCCGGCAGCAGCCGCCGCGCCGTCCGGGCCGGGTCGCCCCAGTAGCCCGCGCACACCTGGGGCCCCCGCACCAGGAGTTCACCGGCATGCCCCAGCGGCAACTCTGCCCCGGGAGTGCCCTCCTGGACGATGCGGATCTCGGTGCCGGGCAGAGGCAGACCGGAGGTGCCGGGCCGTGCGTTGGCGCCGCGCGGATTGGCGAGGACGGCTCCCGCGGCCTCCGGGATGCCGTGGCCCTCGACGAGCACCGCGTCCACCGCGCCCCGGATGCGATCGGCGGTCTCCGTGTCCAGGGTCTCGGTCAGCCAGGTGCGGACCGTGGCCAGGGCCTCCAGCTCATGCGCGGGGCGCCGGAGAAGACGTCGGCAGTCGGCGGGTCCGGTCGCCAGGAGGGTCGCCTTCCGGCGGCGGGCCGTACGCAGGAGCGTCTGCGGCTCGGGGTCCGGCAGAAGGAGCGTGCGCGTCCCGGTGAGCAGAGGGGCGGTCAGGCCGAACAGCAGCCCGTGCGGTTGCCAGAGGGGGGTGACGGCCAGGGCCGTCTCCTGTCCGGTGCGCAACTGCGGTTGCCACAGGGTGAGTTGGTGGGCCGCCGCGACCAGGTTCGCGTGCGTGAGCATCGCCGCGGGGCCGTCGGCGGTGACATACGCGAGGACGGCGAGATCGCCCGGCTTCGGGCCGCCACCGCGGGGCTTCGGACGGGCGGGTGTGCGTGTCCAGGCGCTCCCCGGCCACTCCCCGTCGATCGGCACCGTCACGACGTCCCGTACGTACGTGTCACCGCGCACCGCGTCCAGCCGCTCGCCCGCGGAGCCGCCCGCAGAGACGCCGGCGGAGTCACCAGCCGAGCCGCCCGCGGAGTCACCCGCCACCACCAGCACGGCTCCCGAGTCGGCCAGTTGGCGTCTCAGCGTCGTCGCGGATGCCCCCGGATCGATGGCCACCGCGACCGCCCCGAGCCGCAGCACCGCATGCCACGCCACCGCGAACCACGGGCAGTTGGGCAGCACCAGCGCCACCCGGTCGCCGGGCCGGATGCCCCGCGTCCGCAACGTGTCGGCACATGCGCCCACCGCGCGGTGCATCCCCCGGAAGCCGGTCCGGCCGCCGTGGCGCCGGGCCGCCGCGTCGAGCAGGGCGGGGATCGTGACGTCGGGGATCTGCGGGCGGTGCGGCACCCCCGCCGCGTAGAAGCGGAGCCAGGGTCGTGGGTCCGGGGCCGTCACCTGTGACTCGGTCATGACCTGATCGTGGCGCAGGAGGCCGGGTCGCCACTTGTGCTCCGGGCACAGTTCGGGCCCTGCGGGCTGTGGCTCCGCTGACTATCGACGCCCGGTTACCGCTCCGTAACTTCTCGGCCAGCCCTGCAATCCCCCCGACACGAAGGAGCATCCCCCGTGCGCAGGCCAAGAGCGAAACGGAAGAAGAGGCTGCTCGCGCTGACCGCGGCCGTCGCCCTGGCGGGCCTGGGTCTCGGCGTGCCGACCCTGACGGCGGGCGCCGCGGCGGCCCCGGACGCGTCGGCGGCGTGCGACGCACCGGACGAGCGGATCTACCAGGTGCCCGGCTCCGTGCCGGGCGAGCCCGGCAGCGTCATCGCCTGCCGGACGACCCGGCTCCCGCAGGTGCCGGGCAACATCCCGATGCACGCGTGGAAGGTCCAGTACAGCTCGCAGGACAACGCGGGCAAGCCGGTCGCGGTCTCCGGCACCGTCGCCGTGCCGGACGCGCAGTGGAAGGGGCGGGGCAGCCGTCCCGTCGTGGCGTTCAACCCCGGCACGCTGGGGCTCGGTTCGCAGTGCGCGTTCTCCAAGCAGCTCTCGGGCGCGTTCCAGGACGAGTACGAGGGCGAGAACATCGCGGCGCTCCTGAAGGCGGGCTACGCCGTCGCCGCGACGGACGGCGCGGGCTACCTGGACGGCCAGACCCATCCGTACGTCTCCGGCGCCGACGCCGGGCACGCGCTCCTGGACATCGCGCGCACCGCGTCCGCGATCCCCGGCAGCGGCCTCGACCCCAAGACGAAGGTCGGCCTGTGGGGCTACTCCGAAGGCGGCGCGGCCAGCCTCTGGGCGGCGCAGCTCGCGGCTTCGTACGCCCCTGAGATCGATGTCGTCGGCGACGCGTCCGGTGGTGTGCCGGGCGACCTGAAGGTGGTCGCCAAGTCGCTCAACGGCGGCCCGTTCGCGGGCTTCCTGGTCGACGCCGTGCTCGGCCTCTCCTCGTCGCACCCGCAGATGCCGTTCGACGAGCTCATGAACGATCAGGGCAAGGAGACCATCAAGAAGGCCAGGTCGCACTGCCTGCTCGGGACGATATCGACCCTCGCGGGCCAGAAGATCGAGGACAACACCAAGGACCGCCTGAGCCTCGATCAGCTCTACGCGCTCAAGGGCCCGGACGGCAAGACGTGGGGCCAGGTCGTCGACGAGCAGAAGCTCGGCGCCGGCATCGGCCGCGCGGGCTCCGGCGCCGCGTACGAGATCGACTTCCCCGTCCTGCAGTACCGCGGCGCCCTGGAGGAGGTCATCCCGATCGAGACCGAGGACGCCACCCGCAAGGCGTACTGCAAGGCGGACATCGCCACCCAGTGGAAGGTCTATCCCGGCGAGCACCTGACGACCGACCAGCTGGCGAAGGACGACACGGTCAAGTGGCTCGGCGAACGGTTCGAAGGGAAGCCGGAGTTCGGCAACTGCCTGCAGCCGTGAGCAGGTCCTTCCGCGACTTTCCCCCGCAGTGAGCACGTTCGTTCGCACGTGCTGCCTCTTGTCACACGGGTGACAAGAGGCAGCATCATGTCTGTCCGTCCTTGATGGGCCGCCACGCACCCGCGGCGGTATCTTCACCAAACCTTTGTCCCCCGCGCGCAGAGGGAGCACCCCCATGGTGAACGGTTCGACGCTGCCCGCCGGCATACCCCCGGCAGGCGCACCCGCACCCGCGGGCACCCCCGCAGAAGAGTCGTCCGCCGCGTTCAGAGCCTTCCCCTCCGGCCTCCATGATCATGTGAGGCCGTTCCTCGACGAGATCACCGCCGAGGTGGTGCGGGCGATCCGCACGGAGATAGCGGAGTACGCACGCCCCACCGACGACACCTACATGCATGTCGTGAACCGGGGCGTGGAGCAGGCCCTGGAGGGGTTCCTGGCCCGGATGGCCCACCCGGACACCGACTGGGAGTCGGTCAAGGCCACCTACCAGAACATCGGCAGGGGCGAGGCGAACGAGGGCCGCAGCCTCGACTCCTTCCAGTCGGCGCTGCGCCTCGGCGCGCGCGTGACCTGGCGCCGCGTCAACGCCATGGTCGACGCCGACCTGCTGCCGCGGCATGTCCTCGCCGCCTTCGGCGAGGCGCTGTTCCTGCACCTGGACGAGATGGCCGCGGCGACGACCGCGGGCTACACCGAGGCGAGGCTGCACGCGGCGGGCGAACTCCAGCAGCGCAGGGCCCGCCTCATCGACCTGCTGACCGCCGACCCTCCCGCGTCGGCGGAGGCCATCGCCGATCTCGCGCAGGCCGCGCAGTGGCCCATCCCGCGCGAGGTGGCCGTCGTCGTCATCGACCACGCCCTGACCCCGGAGTCCATCAGCCCCATCGTGCCGCCGGAGTTCCTGGCGCGCTTCAGCGAGCAGCCCGGCTGCATCGTGGTCCCCGATCCGGAGGGGCCGGGGCGGGCCCGCACCATCGCCGCCGCGCTCCAGGGGCTGCGGGCGGTGGTCGGCCCCACGGTCGCGCTGCACGAGGGCGCGCGGTCGCGGCGCTGGGCCCTCGACGCCTTGGAGTTGTCCCGGCGCGGCATCCTGCCCCGCGCGGGCCTGCTGCACTGCGCGGACCATCTGGCGACGCTGCTGCTCTTCCACGACGAGGCGCTGATCGACGCGCTCGCGCAGCGGCATCTGCTGCCCCTGGAAGAGGTGCGCTCACCGCAGCGCGAACGCCTCGCCGAGACCCTGCTGTGCTGGCTGCGGTGCGGCCACAACGCGAGCGAGGTCGCCACGCGCCTCGCGGTCCATCCCCAGACGGTCCGCTACCGCCTGCGCCAACTGGACGAGGTCTTCGGCGACCGGCTGCACGACCCGGTGGCCCAGTTCGAGATGCAACTGGCCCTGCACGCACTGAGCCTGCGACCGGACACGGGCGAGACCGGCGGGGGCGCGGTGAGCCGGGCGGGGTGAGCCAGGCGGGGTGAGGGGCGCGGTGAGCCGACGCGTCCCGGCGGGCCGGAAGCGTCGGGTCGTACGCCGGTCGGCGCGTCACCCGGACGCGCCGCGAGGGCGGCCGCACCAGGCCGTTATCGAGCCGTAATGTCCCCTTCGTCCCACCCCCAGGCGAAGGAGACTTCCTACGTGCGTGCCCGCCCCATGACCGCGAAGCGGACCACCCGGACCCCCGGCCGGATCCTCCCCCGCCTCGTGGTCCTCTTCCTGCTCCCCCTGCTCACCACCCTCAGCGGCACCCTGCTCGCCCCGGCGCACGCGCACGCCGACTCGCCGCCGCCGCACGCCCCGGCCGCCACCGGCCTGCTGTCCCCGCCGGTCGCGCCCGACGATCCGTGCACCAGCAAGGACCCCGCGGTCTGCCTGATCCGGCAGATGACTCCGGAGGAGCGGGAGCGGGCGCGCGAGGTGCGGCTGCGCTACCACCAGCTCCTGGACACGATGGAGCGCGTGGCGGACCGTATGCACGAGGAGGGCCGCTCCGACGAGGAGATCGCCCGCGTCCTGGTCGCCATGCGCAACGAGGCCAAGGACATCACCCGCGCCGGGATGACGCCCGAGGCGGTGGAAGCCCTGGAGCAGCGGAACATGAAGAAGTACGGCAATCCGCTCGGCCCGACCGCGGACCAGCAGTTCATGAAGTACGGCAGCTGGGCCGAGGTCATCAAGGCGTCGACCCGCACCAGCGCCGCCGTCGACAAGGAACTCGGCATCCCGCCGCGCGACTGACCACCATGCTGCTGCAGGATTACGACCGCCACGGACGGACGTGGGCCCTCGACCCCGCGACGGGCCTCCTCTCCCCCGAGACCCCCGCGTCCCCCGCGTCCGGCCGCTGCCACGGCTTCGTCCACGCGGCCGGCGAGACGGCGGCCGCGCTGTACGCCGACCCGCGTGACGCGGCGCCGGTCCTCTGGCTCCAGTACGGGCAACGCCGCTGGGACTGCGCCGCGGTGACGGTCCACCGGCCGGGCGGGTCTCAGGGCAGCCGCCGCTTCGTCGTGCGGACCGCGTGGGGTACAGCCCTCGAACTCCACTACCCCGCGCCCGATCCCGGCCCCTTCGACCCGGCCTACGACTGGATCGACGCGGAGGCGGACGACTTCTTCCTCTGGGCTGCGGGCCGCCTGGCGGACACCGCGTCGCGTACCACACTCCTGACGCACTTCCGGGCCGGTTTCCTCCCCGGATGAGGACACAAGTAGCCTTTCCGGGCGATGAGTTGCCGACTCCCCCGGAGTCTTTACTCATACAGAGGGAACCCGAACAAGACCGGGCCGCGCACAAGGTTCGCGACCCCCGTCCGGAGGTACACCATGTGCGCCCACCAGCCCCCTTGCCCGTCGGCCGACAGCCCCGACCACCTCGCGGCCAGGATTCTCTCCGCCCACCCAGAACAGGGCTGGAGCCTGCTGTGCAACGGAACCATCGTCTTCGACGACACCGGTGAGCTGCTGCCGGACGGACGAGTCGTGGCGGTCACGCGGCCCCCGGCGATGGCGGCCTGACCCGCGCGGTCACGGCTCGATCGCGCCCAGCAGTGCCCGCGAGCACAGATCCCGCACCTGTGCGCGCGGCAGCAGCTCCGGCTCCTCCAGCCACTCCAGGCAGACGGCCACCATGAACGCGAGCCAGCCGCGCACGGCCAGGCGCAGGACGGGCAGCTCGCGGGGCGATGACGCCGCGTCGGGGTCCGCGGCGAGGGCCGCCAGGATCTGGTCCTCGTGGGCCGCCAGACCTTCGCGGTAGATCCTGCGGACCGTGACGTCGCCGGTCTCCTCCGCACGGTGGAAGGCCCGGAAGCCCTCCGCGTGCGATTCGACGTACGTGAGGAACGTGTCGAGGCCCGTACCGATCTGGTCGCGGACCGGCACGCCGGGCACGGCCGCCGTAAGCCGCAGCATGCGCCGGCTCTCGCGCTGCACCACGGCGGCGAAGAAGTCGCTCTTCGTCGGGAAATAGTGGTACAGCAGGCCGCGCGAGACACCGGCGATCTCCGCCACCCGCTCGACCCAGACGTCGTCGTACGGATTCTGGGCGAAGAGCCGCGCCCCCGCCGACAGGAGCTGCTCCCTGCGCTCCTCGGTGCTGAGTCTGCGGCGCGTGCGCTCCTGCGGTTTCGCGGCCATGGGAAGACCTTACTTGACATGGATTCAACAGCGGGACCAGACTGGGGGCCCTTATTGAATCCGCGTACAACAGGCTCAACGGGTCTGCGGCTCAAGGGAGATGACACACATGGCGCAGGTGTCGCAGACATCGCAGGTGGCAGCGGGTGCCGGGGCGGCCGGGTCCGCCGGTCCTCCCAAGGGGTTCCGCAGCGCCGAGCTCGGATGGCCGCGCCTCGACCTCATCCCGCATCCGCCGCGCCGCCTGCCCCTGATCGGCGATGTCCTGGGCGCCAATGTCCGCACGCCCGTGCAGGATTCGATGCGGATCGGCAGCAGTCTGGGGCCGATCTTCCGCCGCAAGGCCTTCGGCAAGGAGATCGTCTTCGTCTGGGGCGCCGAACTGGCGGCCGAGCTGGCCGACGAGTCGCGGTTCGCCAAGCACGTGGGCCTGGGCGTCGCCAATCTGCGGCCGGTGGCCGGAGACGGCCTGTTCACCGCGTACAACCACGAGCCCAACTGGCAGCTGGCGCACGACATCCTCGCGCCGGGCTTCAGCCGTGACGCGATGGCCGGCTACCACCCGCTGATGCTGGACGTCGCCCGGCAGCTGACCGACCGCTGGGACGCGCGCGAGCAGGCCGGGCGGTCCGTGGACGTGCCCGGCGACATGACCAAACTGACCCTGGAGACGATCGCCCGCACCGGATTCGGGCACGACTTCGGCTCCTTCGAGCGCTCCCGCCCCCACCCCTTCGTGTCGGCCATGGTCGGCACGCTCTCCTTCGCCCAGCGCCGCAACGTCGTACCGCCCGCGCTCGCCCCGCTGCTGCTGCGCGGCGCCACCCGGCGCAACGCCGCCGACATGGCCTACCTCAACCGCACCGTCGACGACGTGGTCGCGGCCCGCCGTGCCGCGTCGGGCCCGGGCGACGGCGATCTGCTCGACCGGATGCTGGAGGTCGCCCACCCCGAGACCGGCGAGCGGCTCTCCGCCGAGAACATCCGGCGTCAGGTCATCACCTTCCTGGTCGCCGGGCACGAGACGACCTCGGGCGCCCTGTCGTTCGCGCTGCACTACCTCGCGCGCTCCCCCGACGTCATGGCCCGCGCGCAGGCGGAGGTCGACCGGGTCTGGGGCGACGCGCAGGAACCGGCGTACGAACAGGTCGCCAAGCTCCGCTATCTGCGCCGCGTCCTCGACGAGTCGCTGCGGCTGTGGCCGACCGCGCCGGGCTTCTCCCGCCAGGCCCTGCACGACACGACCATCGGCGGCGAACACCCCGTGCGGGAGGGCGCCTGGGCGCTCGTCCTCGCCACGCTCCTGCACCGCGATCCGGCGGCGTGGGGCGAGCGGCCCGAGGAGTTCGACCCCGACCGGTTCGCCCCTTCGGCGGTACGCGCGCGACCCGCCCATGTCTTCAAGCCGTTCGGCACGGGCGCGCGGGCCTGCATCGGCCGTCAGTTCGCGCTGCACGAGGCGACGTTGGTCCTCGGCATGCTCCTGCGCCGCTACGACCTGCACGCCGATCCCGGCTACGAGCTGCGGGTGGCCGAGCGCCTCACGCTGATGCCCGAAGGGCTGACACTGCGGCTCAGCCGGCGCACCACGGCCGCGTAGGGACTCGATTGTCAGACCCGTGCGCAAGAGTGGAGGGTCCACCGGTGCGAGCCATCGGTCCTTTCGATCCCGCGCAGAGGAGCTCTCGACATGACCAGCACGCCGACCGCCGAACTGGCCGCCGCCCAGGCCTGCTTGCGACTGCTGCACACGGCACGCGCCGCGCTGTCCGGCCCCTCGCCTGCCGCGGCGGCCTCGCTGCTCGCGGGCCCCATGGCGGAGGCGGACGAAGCGCTGCGCAGGGCGGGCCTGACGGGCAACGAGGCCGAGCTCCTGAACAGGATCTACGACCTCGAGCCCGACCGCCCCGATCCCCGGCCGGGTTCCTCCCCGGCTAGTTCGCCCTCGTCGATCCCCTCGGTTCCCTGACGTCCGCGGCCTCGTCGTGGCTTCCGGGTTCCGTCGGTCCGCCCGGCTCCGCCGGGCCCTTCGGCTTCCAGGTGAACTTGTCGCCGCCCACCCAGCGCACCTGGTCCGGATCGTCCACGTCGTCCACGACGTGACCCACCTGAGCGGCCACCTCCAAAACGTCGACGAGTTCTCTCGCCTCGCCGACCACCTCGCCGTCGAGCTCCACGATGCGGAAGGGCGGTCGGCCGGGGTTGACTCCGAGGACCGTGATCCGGGGGGTCGCGATATAGAGATGCGCACTTTCGGTCATGTCAGCAGGCTTCCACGCCGCGGCTCCGTCATGACCTCCACGACCTGCGCGTTCGGCCGCTCGGGCTACGTACCGGCCGCCTCGGGACGCCCGACGAGCCGCTCGACCGCCTCGATGACCCGACCGGCGCTGTCCTCCGCGGCCATCCGCCGGGCGACGGCGCCCGCGGCTTCCTTGTACGAGGTCTCGCGCACCGCGCGCCCGATCTGTTCGGCGAGGCGCTCTGCCGTCAGTTCCCCGACGGGGACGGGCGCGGTGCCCGCACCGAGCGCGGCGATCCGCGAGGCCCAGAAGGGCTGGTCCGCCATGACGGGCACGGGGACGGCGGGCACCCCGGCCCGCAGCGCCGCCGCCGTGGTGCCGGCGCCCGCGTGATGGACGACGGCGGCCAGCCGCGGGAAGAGGAGCGCGTGGGGCAACTCGTCGACGGTGAGGACATCGTCGCCGTGGGCCATCAGCCCCGCCCGCCCCTCCTGGAAGATGCCCCGCAGGCCCGCGGCGCGCAGGGCGGCGACGGCCAGCTCGCTCAGCCGCGCACCGTCGCCCGCGGCCATGCTGCCGAACCCGATGAAGACGGGCGGCGGTCCGGCCCGCAGGAAGTCCTCGACGGGGGCGGGCAGCGGAAGGTCCGGGTCGTGATGCGGCCACCAGTTGCCGACGACGTCGAGACCGGCGCGCCAGTCCGCGGGACGGGGCACCACGGCGGTGCTGAACCCGTGCAGGACCGGCCACCCGGCCTCCTCGCGGCGGCGCCGGACCGCGCCCCGCCCGGTCGCGGGCAGTTGGAGGCGTGCCCGCAGGTCCGCGACCGCATCGGCATAGACGCGGTCGGCCATGCGCAGGGAGAAGCGGCCAAGCGCGCGGTTGCCGGGCCCGCCGAGCGACCTGCCGCCGCTCATCACCGGGGCGAACTCCCGTGTGGGATGCGTGGGTTGCAGGTAGACGCCCAGGGACGGTATGCCCATGGCCTCGGCCAGCTGCCGGCCCAGGGGGGCGGTCGTCGTCGACAGGAGCAGCACATCGGCGCCAGGGGTCGCGGCATCGACGAGCCCGGCCCCCAACTCCCGTACGAACGCGGCGGCCGTCCGCATCAGCTGACGCTTTCCCCCGCCGCCCGCGCTCGTGTCGGCGGGCAGCGGCCGGAAGGCAAGACCGGCTCCGCGCACCAGCGGCCCATAGGACTCCTGCGTGGCGAGGGCCACGTCGTGCCCGGCCTCGCGCAGCCGGGCACCGAGGCCGGTGTACGGGGCGACGTCACCGTACGACCCGGCTGCGGCCAGCAGGATCCTCATCGGCCCGCCGCCTCGCTCCCGTCCGCGTGGACCGCGTTGGCGCGCACCGCCGCGTGCAGGAAGGCCGCCAGGCCGGGCCGCTGCTCGGAGGGCGGTACGACCAGGGCGAAGGCACGGGGATCGTCGGCGAAGTCGTCGGCGATGCGCACCTGCATGGCGGGCGGGCAGGGCGTGAACCAGCGTGTGATGTGCTGCCGGTGCTCCTCGGCGAGGTCCCTCGCGCGCTCGCCCTCCGCGGGTTCGCCCTCGTCGAAGGCCTTGAGGAGCTCCGTCCGCCAGGCCGTCGCCTCGCTCATGATCCGGGCCCAGTCCTCCTTGGAGTGGGCGGCGGCACGGCTCATCGCCTCCTGGTGGCCCGCGCTGTCGCCCCACTTGAGGCCGGCCTCGGTGGCGTAGCTCAGGTCGAATGTGATCTCCCCGAACACCTCGAAGCGTTCCTGCGGGCTCAGTCGCACGCCGGTCTGCTGCACCTCCATGGCCCGCTCGGCGACCTCCACCAGGCGGCCGAGCTTGCCGATCTGCTCCACCAGCGCCTTGTGGCGGGCCCGCAGCTGATCGAGCGCGCTGGACTGCGGGTCGGCCAGGATCTGCGCGATCTCCTCCAGGGCGAAGCCGAGTTCGCGGTAGAAGAGGATCTGCTGCAGACGGGCCAGATCGGCCTCGCCGTACAGGCGGTACCCGGCCGGGCTGCGCTCGCTGGGCACGAGCAGCCCGGACCGGTCGTAGTGATGCAGGGTGCGCACGGTGACCCCCGCGAACCCGGAGACCTGCCCCACGGTGTAACTCATCGACCTCGCCTTTCGTCGCGTACAGCGTGCAGCGTGCGGCCTCACGCGACGTCAGGGTCAATGCGTCGCAGGGCGGCGGTGAGCCGTCACCCGTGCTCCACCGTCAGGGGTGCGAAGGCGATCCGGGTCACAGAGCCGTCGTCCGACCACCGCACCTCGACAGTGTCCGCCGTCGCGCTCACCACGGTCGCCGCGTCGGCCGCGGACGCGGGTTCCGGCTCGGCGGTGAGCAGGGCGAGGGCCGCGAACACGGCGCTGCCCTCCGCCTCGGCCGTCAGGCGGGGCAGGCGGGCCCACGGGGTGAAGGCCGTGCCCTGCGGGGCGCGCCGTTCGTCCCGGCCGGTCCAGCCGTGCAGGGGGTGGAGCACGGAGAGCAGCGGCTCCCCGGGTCCCGTGGCCCAGCCCGTGTGGGTGAGACGGGCGCCGTGCGGTGCGCCGACGACGCGGTGCACGCGCAGTTCGTAGGGGCCCTTGGCCACGGTGACGCTCTCCACGCGCAGGCCCGGCACCATGGGCGGGCCGCTCGCGAAGGCCGGGGTGTGCCGGGACGCGGCCCAGCCCCAGCCGTCGCCCTGACCGGCGTCGAGCGGATGGATGCGGGGGCGGGCGCTGGGTATCCCCGCCACCTCGACCGCGATGTGGTTGTCCGCGGTGTTGCCGCCCGCCGTGGGGCCGGTCCGGGTGGAGTAGGCGTGGCGGGCGTAGAGCGGGTCCTCGTGCGCCGCCGACTCGGCCTCGTGCGGGCGCGCGTGATCGCTGCCGTGGTTGTGCAGCCGTACGATCCCGTCCGCCCGGGTGCTCTGGACGAGGAGGCCGGGCGCGGGCAGCGCGAGGATCTGGTCGCGGCGCTCGCTGGGGGCGGGTTCCTCCGTGGCCGTCCACAGGGGATGGCCCGCCGGTGCCAGGAGACCGACGAACGCCTTGGACGCCCAGTACGGCGACGCGGGCCCGGAGTAAGGCTGCAAGGTCGCGTCGTGCGGGCCGTGCCAGCCGAGGCTGAGCAGTCCGTCGGGGCCGACGGACCCGCGGTCGAGGAAGTAGCGCAGGGAGCCGCTGAGGAGGCGGCGCGAGGTGCCGGGGGTCAGGGGCGTGTGGCCGGTGAGCGCGCCCAGGGCCACGGACGCGCCCGCGGCGAAGCGGTAGGTCAGGGAGCGGCCGAAGTGGATCGGGGCGCCGTCGCCCCCGAAGAGGAGCCCGAAGCTCTCCAGGTGCTCGTGCAGGCGTGCGCCGTGCCGGGCCAGTTGGTCCCGGTCGTCCGCGAGGTGGGCGTCGAGCGTGGGGTACAGGTGCAGGGCCCAGCCGTTGTAGTGGTCGAAGGCGCGGCCGTCCCCGTCGGCGTACCAGCCCTGGCCGCGGTTCCAGGTCTCCAGGAGTTCCAGGGCCCGCTCGCGTGCCCGTGCCGTCTGCGCGTCGCCCCGGCCCACCGACTCCAGGAATCCGGCCACGGTGTAGGGGAAGAGGTACCAGTTGTTGGGCGCGGGGACGTGCCGGAGCGCGCCGCGCAGCCACTGTTCCGCACGGTCCTGTACGTCGGTGTCGAGCCGGTCCCACAGCCAGGGGCGGGTCAGCCGCAGGCCGAGTGCGACGGACGCGGACTCCACCATCGGCTGGCCCTGGACATGGTGGTCGAGGATCACCGGCCAGGACTCGGCGTCGTCACGGCCGGGCGTGCGGGTGCCCGCGTCGAGCCCTTCCGCGTACCGGTCGAGCCAGCCGTGCGGGTCCTTGCCCTCGGCGCCCGCCACCCGGAACGCGGCGGCGAGTAGGGTACGGGCGTAGCCCTCCAGGCCGTCGGAGCGTACGCCCGACGCGGAGGGCCGGCCCGGCAGGTCGAGCAGGGCGCCGTGCGGGGTCGCCCACTTCCAGGCGGCGCCCAGGAGACCGTCGGCTGCCGCCTCCCAGTGCGCGCGCGTGTAGCCGCTGTGAGGGCTCAACACCCGGTCGTCTTGAGGCAATCCGAGCAGTGCGGGGATGCTCATGCGAGGTAGGCCAGCCTTTCGCGTCGTACGGCATGGGCGAAACCGTCGCCCGCGGCCCAGCGGCCGAGTTCGGCGACGGCGAGATCGGCGAGGCGCCCCCACTCGTTGCCCTGCGAACCGGCCAGATGGGGGGTGATCATGACGTTGTCGCACTCCCACAACGGGTGCTCGGCAGGCAGGACTTCGGGGACGGTGACGTCGAGGACGGCCCGGATGCGCCCGGCGAGCGCGGCCTCGGTGAGGGCGTCCTGGTCGAGCACGGCGCCGCGGGCCGTGTTGACGAGCACCGCCTGGTGGGGCATCGCGGCGATCAGTTCACGGCCGACCAGGCCGCGCGTCGCGGGCAGCAGCGGGGTGTGGACGCTGACGACGTCGCTGCTCGCGAACAGTTCGTCGATGCCGACCGGTCGTACGCCGAGCGCCAGGGCCTCCTCGTCGGACACGTACGGGTCGTGCAGGAGGACCTCGAAGTCGTAGGGGCGCAGGAGTTCGATGACGCGGCGGCCGATCATCGAGGCGGAGAGGATGCCGACCGTGCGGCCGTAGTTGCCCACGCCGTGCGAGAGGCCGAGCCAGTCGTCCCGTCGCCGGACGGCCTTGAACTCCCGTGCGCGCTCCATGACGTGTTTGCCGGTGAGCAGGATCATGGCGACGGTGTACTCGGCGACGGGCAGGGCGTTGGCCGCCGCCGCCGACGACACCTCGATGCCGCGCTCCCAGCACTCCGGGGTGATGTGGCCCCGTACCGACCCGGCGGTGTGCACGACGGCCCGCAGCCGGGGCGCGGCCGCGAGCGCGGCGGCGTCGAGGGGCGGGCAGCCCCAGCCGGTCACCAGGACTTCCGCGTCACGGAGCACGGAGCGTGCCTCGTCCGTGGTGAAGTCGTCCAGGACGGTGTCGGGCACCAGATCGCAGACGTGCCGGAGTGCGGCCAGGGCCTTTGGGCCGATCACGGCCGTGGCCGCGTCCCGCGCCATGGCGAGCGCGGTGCGCGGACGGTGGCTGCCGTTGTTCAACAGATTCCCTTTCACATGGCTCACGTGTGGCTCATTTGACCGAGCCCGCGGTGAGGCCCGACTTCCAGAAGCGTTGCAGCAGCATGAAGGCGAGGATCAGCGGAAGGACCGCGAGGAGCGAGCCCATGATCACCACGGGGTAGTACTCGGGCGAGACGGTGGCCGAGCTGTTCCAGGTGTAGAGGCCCAGGCTGACCGGGTACAGCTTCTCGTCCGAGAGCATCACCATGGGCAGGAAGAAGTTGTTCCAGATGGCGGTGAGCTGGAAGAGGAACACCGTCACGAGGCCGGGGCCCAGCATCCGCAGGGAGACGCGCAGATAGGTGGTGAGCTCCCCCGCACCGTCCATCCGCGCCGCTTCGAGCACTTCGTCGGGCACATAGCCCTGGCTGAAGATCCGCCCCAGATACACCCCGAACGGGTTGAAGAGGACCGGGATGAACACCGCCCAGAAGGTGTCGACGAGGCCCGTGGCCGAGGCCATCAGATACAGCGGGAGCGCGAGCACGGTCTGCGGCACCATCACCGCGGCGAGCACCAGGCCGAAGACCTTCTCCTTGTGCGCGAAGCGGTACTTGTCGAAGGCGTATCCGCAGGCGACGCTGACCAGCGCGCTGATCGCGGCGCCCAGGACGGCGTAGAGCAGGCTGTTGGTGTACCAGCGTCCGTAGAGGCCGCCGTCCATCGCGAACAGGTCGCGCAGGTTCTGTACGAAGGAGAAGTCGGTCAGCGTGAAGAAGTTGCTGCTGAACAGCGCGTCCCGGTTCTTGGACGCGGCGAGGACCAGCCACAGGACGGGCAGCAGGGTGTAGAGCACCGCGATGCCGACCACGGTGTTCACGACGGTGCGGCCCAGGAGGCGGGGGCGGCCCGCGGTGAGGGTCTCGGCGCTCATCGCGCGGCCTCCTTCTGGGAGCGGTTGGTCCAGCGGGTGACGCCGTAGGACAGGGCGACCGTGCAGATCAGCAGGATCACCGAGGCCGCGGCGGCCAGGCCGTAGTTGTTGCGCGTGAAGGCCGCGTCGTAGATGTACATGCTGGGCGAGAAGCGGGAGTTGATCATCGGCGACGACTGGCTGAGCAGCATGGGTTCGGTGAACAGCTGCATCGCCCAGATCAGGGTGAACATGGCGACCATGACGATGGATGAGCGCACCAGGGGGGCTTTGACCTGGAGTGCGGTGCGTACCGGTCCCGCGCCGTCGACGACGGCCGCCTCGATCACTTCCCGGGGCACGGCCTGCAGGGCGGCGTAGAAGATCACCATGTTGTAGCCGAGGTTGCTCCACAGGGCGATGTTCACGATCGAGGGCAGGACGGTGTTCACGCCGAGGAAGTCGATGGTGATGTCGCCCTTGGAGAGCAGGTCGACGACCGGGCTGAGGCCCGGCGTGTAGAGGTAGAGCCAGATGAGGGCCGCGATGATGCCCGGCACCGCGTGCGGCAGGAAGAGCCCCAACTGTGCCCAGGAACGCAGCCGTACGACGCCCGAGTCGAGCAGGAGGGCCAGGGCGAGGGCGCCGATCACCATGAGCGGGATGTAGATCAGGCAGTAGAGGACGACCGTGCCGAGGCTGCCGAGGAAGGTGGGGTCGGTGAGGACGGCGGTGTAGCTGCGCAGGCCCACGAAGACCGTGCGTTCGGGGCCGAAGCCGAGGCCCGGCTGGTCGTCGCTGAAGAAGCTCAGCCAGACCGCGGTGCCGACGGGTATCAGGAAGACCGCCACCAGCAGGATCAGGAAGGGGGTCATCAGGACGCCGCACGCCGTGTGTTCACGGCGCCGTGCACGCGTGCGGGCGCGGCGGGCGGTGGCGGGGGCGTCGGGGGTGCGGGTGGCGCGGGCCGGGGGCGCGGTCGTGGTCATCGGGGGTCACCTGCCTCTCTGCTGGTGCTCGTCGTGTTCGGGGGGCCGGGGCGCGTCGGGGCGCCGGGGGCCGTCATGTGCTGTGCTCGGTGGTGGAGAGGCCGAGTGCCTTGAGGTCGGGCATGGTTCCGTCGTGGGCCGCGCGTACGGCGTCGATGAGCGAGCCCTTGCCGCCGCCCGCACGGGCGAAGCCGTCCTGCATCACCCGCTGGGTCGCGGTCATCCGCGGTCCCCAGGTCCAGCCGTCGCGGATCGTCTCGGCCTGTTCCTCGAAGAGGCGGTAGATGTCCTGGCCCGAGTAGTAGGCGCGGTCGAAGGCCTCGCGGCCCACCGGGACCAGGTCGGGGACGGCGGGGTACTGGCTGCTGGCGCCGCTGGAGAGGCGGGCGCGCAGGGCATCGGGGTGCGAGACCTGCCACTCGATGAACTCCATGGCGGCTTCCGGGTGCTCGCTGTCCTTCGTGACGGCGAAGGTGGAGCCGCCGTGGGTGCCGACGACGGGCTTGCCGGGGTTCCACTGCGGCAGCGGGGCGATGGCCCACTGGCCCTTCTGGCCGGGTCGGGCGTTCATCTGCGAGCCCGCGTCCCAGGCGCCGCTGAGCCGGGCGAGGATGAGGCCTTCGCCGAGTTGCGAGTCGTAGTGCCTGCTCTCGGTGGCGTTGACGAAGAGCAGGTCCTCGTCGATGAGCCGCTGCCAGTACGCCGCGACCTTGCGGGTCGCACGGTCGGTGAGCGAGACGTTCCAGGCGCCGTCGCGGGTGTCGAACCACTGGGCGCCCGCCTGCCAGGCCCACGCGGCGAACTGGGTGCCGCCGTCGGTGGGGAAGACCGCGATGCGCCGCTCGCGCGCCTTGTCCCGCACGGTGCGGGCGGCCTCGGCGAACTCGTCCCAGGTGCGGGGGACTTCGATGCCGTACGCGTCGAACAGGTCGGTGCGGTAGTGCAGGACCATCGGCTCCACGTCGAGCGGGACGGAGAAGGTCCGCTTCTCGAAGGTGGTGAGGCCAAGGGCCTGTGGCAGCAGCTTGGCGCGCAGCCGCTCGCTCATCAGGGAGGTGATGTCGCGGGCGACTCCGTCGATGGCGAAGCCGGGGATCTGGGGGTACTCGATGGTGGCGACGTCCGGGGCGTTCCCGGCCCTGGCGGCGTTGCTGAGCTTGGCGTAGCCGCCCATCGCGCCGGAGGGGATCTGCTGGAACTCGACCTGAATGCGGTCGTGGGTCTTGTTGAACGCGTCGACCACTTCCTGGCTTCCGCGCAGTGCGGACCAGAAGGTGACGCGTGTGGTGCCGCCCCTGCCGCGTGACGAGCCGCCCGTGCTGCCCGAACAGGCGCTGAGGGCGCCTGTCATGGGAGCTGCGGCTGTCACGGCGAGCAGGGACCGGCGGCTCGGTCGACCAGGCATGGGTGGGCGCCTCCCGCGGCTCTTGTTCGGGACACGGGAATCCTGATCGCATGAACGATGGCGGTCAATAGATCAATCAAAAGAAACTAAAGCGGTCAAACGATCCCAACATGTGTCGTGGATCCCCGGACCTTGAGCTCCGGCAGGAGTTCCGCCCGCTGGGTCGGCGCGGTGCCCGGCCCCGCCAACTCCTCGAGCCTGCGCAGCAGAAGCCCGGCCGCCGTCCGTCCCACCTCGAACTTCGGTGGGGAAACGGCGGTCAGCGGAGTGCTGCCGAGGGCGGCCACCACGTCGTCGTACGCCACCACCGAGCAGTCCTGCGGCACCTTCATGCCGTGGTCCATGAGTTGCTGCACCAGCATCAGCGCGTCGACGTCGCCGTGCAGAATCGCCGCCGTCGCCCGGTGCCGGCGCAACCGGGCCGCGAGGTCGAGCGGCTCGCGCACCCGGCCAGGACCCGCGTTCGCGGCACTGAGCATCACGGCCCATTCCTCGACCTCGGGCCGGGCCTCGGCGATCTCGGCGAAGGCGGCCCGCAGCGCACGGGCCGTGGGACTGTCGTCGCGGGCGGCCAGGACGATCCGCCGGTGACCGAGCCCGACGAGGTGGTCGACGGCGAGGTGGATGCCGTACCAGTGGTCGGTGCAGACCGAGTCCATGGTGTGCAGCGCACTGCCCGCGCGCGGCCGGCGCTCCATCAGGACCGTGGGCACGCCCGCCTCGGCGAGCCAGGCGTAGTCGGCCTCCTCCTCGGCCGGGGTGCGCCAGCGCGGAGCGATGAGCAGACCCCGCACCTTATCGGCGAGCACCCGCTCGACCAACGGCCGTTCGGCGCCCTCCACCTGCGGCGCGATGTGCAGCGCGACCCGCATCCCGGCCTCGTACAGGACGCTCCGGGCGCCGTGCATCGTCTCGTACAGGTAGGTGTGCCGCTCGGGCACCATCAGCGCCACGGCCTTGCGCCGCGCCACCGGCGGCGCCTGCGGGTCGCCGCGCTCCACGGGTCCCACCGAGCGCGCGATGCCGTGCCCGCGCCGCAACCTGCCTTCCTGGGCCAGGTCTTCGACGTCCCGCCGTACCGTTATCACCGAGACCTCGAGATCGTCGGCGAGGTCACTCAGCCGCGCCTCGCCGCGCGACTCCACGACCGCCAGAATCCGCTGCCGCCTGACGTCCCTCGGCTCCCGCATGCTGCCGAACCCCCTCGCGACGTTCCCGTCGATTGTTCGTTTGAACGTTTCCGCTGGAGGATATCGATCGGCGCCCCGCCTGTGTCCAGCTCGGCGAAGTTCGTCACTGACGGCTGAGTGCTCGTGTAATGCCGGCCGCCACCGTGGTCACGAGCACCCAGCCCGTGGCGACGAGGAGATACGAGAGCCACTGGTACCAGCCCTGCGGCGCGAAGGCCGTCTCCTGCCCGAAGCCGATGATCGGCAGAAGCAGGTCCAGGGTGTAGAAGACCGGGTTGAAGTCGGGGGCCTCGTCGGACTTCAGCGCGGGCGGACGGTGCAGGGCGAAGGCGAGCGCACCGGCGAGCAGCAGGACCAGGAGCCATCCGGCGGCGCGCATCGGCCTGAAGCCGTAGCCGACCGTCACGTCCTGGAGGTGACCCCACAGCCTGGCGTACGGGGGCAGGGTGCGGCGGTGCCGGCGGAGCCTGGCCAGCTGCACGGTGCGGGCGGCTGCCTCGTCGCCCACCGTGCGGTACGCGGCGGCCAACTGTTCGTAGCTCTGCGGGAGATAACCGGCCGCCTCGCGCTCAAGGAGCGGAAGGCGCTGGTCCGCGGGCAGGTGCGGGGCGAGCCGCTGGTATCCGAGGCCGTCGAGCTTGACCTGGCCGGGCCACACCTCCGCGGGCACGTGCAGCAGGTCGAGCTGGGAGCGGCGCAGGTTCACCGTCCCCTCGATCGGAGCGGCTTCCCGCAGCCACAGCTCGCCGATGACGCAGCTGCTGGCCCGCAGTGCGGTGGCGCCGGGGTGGGAGAGACGGGCGTAGGCGAGATTGACGTGCCGCGGGATTCTGGCGCCGCTGAGGTTGAGGGTGCCGCGGGCGCGCAGCCGCATGGCCCGCAGATCGGTGCCGACCGAGAGGGTCTCGGCGTGCAGGGCGATCGCGCCGGGAGCATTCAGCTCGGCGTCGTCGAGGTTGACCAGGCCGCCGACGGTGGCGCCGTTCAGCCGGACCTGCCCGTGCGCCACCAGGCCGACGGCCCATACGTCGGTGCCGATCACCGCGTGGTTCAGCTGGAGCACCGGTTCCTCGGCCGCCTCCGGGTCGGGCGCGTCCGGTGTGTCCGGCGGGGGCGTTCCGCCGGGAGCGGGCGGCGTGCCCAGTTCCGCCCCGTTGGCGAAGAAGGCGCCGGAGATCTGTGCGCCGGCGAGGCGTACGGGCCCGGTGATGCGGCTGCAGGTGATGCGCAGGACGAGCTCGACCCGCAGGGTGCCCGCCGTGAGGCCCGGCAGGACCGAGTCGCTCAGCACAAGGGCGCGGATCTGCGCCCCGTACAGGTTCGGCGTCTCGTCGAAGTGGCAGGACCGCAGCCGTACGGGGTGCTCGACCGTCCCGTACATGAGGTCGAGGCGCCCGGTGATCCGTGCGCCCCACAGTTTCAGGCCCGCGATCTCGCCGTCCCGTGGCGGGCCGCCGATCAGCAGGGCCCGCAGCACCTCGGCACGCACCGTCCGCTCGGGCCCCCAGGAACCGCCGGCCCGCGGGTCGTCGTCGGGGCTCTCGCGGAAGTCGACGCCCTCGCCGAGCGCGAAGGCCTCCCGGACGCGGACCTCCGCCGGCGTCGGGTCGGTGATCTCCATCAACGGGATGCTGTCGCGGGCGCGTTCGGGCTGTCAACCACGGGCCGGAGCCCTGGCACCCGACCCGGGCCCGGTGCCCCGGCGGGGCCTTCCCGTACTTCTTCGGTCAAAGACCGTGTTCCGTCGCGATGGCCGCAACGGGCGCCCGCCGGGCGGGTGGAAGTTCGGCGGGTTCACCGGAGGGCGCGGCCAGCCGCACCGGGCCCGGCGGAAGGCTGTCGCAAGCTGCCGACGAGGAGCCCTTCCTATCGGCTGAGGAGCTGGTAATCGACATGCCCCCACTGTTCCGCGCGCAGCGCACCGGACGCCTGCTGACCACCTTGGCCTGCGCGTTCGCCGCCGCGTCCGTCCCGGTGTTCCCCGCCCAGAACGCCGTCGCGTCGGCCGGGGACCCGGCGGCCGGCAGGGCCGTGGCCGCCCCGCTGCCCGGCGGGCTCGGCCCCTGTGTGCCGGGCACCTGCCCCTCGGGCCCGTACCCGCCCGTCACCAACGGCACGATCCGCTACCGCGACAACGCGATCAACATCTTCGCGGGCGGCGACTTCCGGGTGCGCGGGAGCGCGGCGGAGGCCGAGGGGCGCGTCGTCGTCCTCGGTGACTTCGACCAGAACAAGAGGGCCGGAGTCAGCGCCGTCTACAACATCGGCGAGGCGGGCGTCGGCTCCCGCGTCGCGCCGCCGGTCGGTTCCGACTGGCTCACCACCGGGGGCGACGTCACGGTCGCCGAGGGCCAGCGGCTCCTCGCGGAGCAGGGGGTCGTGCGCCACGCGGGCACGGCGAGCGGCACGATCCTGGCGCAGGACACGCCCGAGGACCCGGACGCGGCGGCGCCCTACACCGCGCTGCGCGGTCAGCTGAGCGCGGCGAGCCAGTGCTACGCGCACGGCGAGAACGGCACCCGGACGCCGACCGGTACCGCCGTGCACGCGGGCGGCGAGACGCTGTTCACCGGGGACGGCACATCGGCGCTCCAGGTGTTCAACGTCGACTTCGACCTGGCGGGTGCGAGCGGCGGACAGGAAGGCGTCCGGTTCGCGAACATCCCCGACGGGGCGACGGTCCTGGTGAACGTCCTTGGCACGCAGCGGGTCGTCAACACCTACAGCGGCGGCATCGACGACGCGACCGATCCGCTCAACGGGCTGCGCGAGCGCCTGCTGTGGAACTTTCCCGACGCGACGGACGTGGAGCTCAAGGGCACCGGGCAGTTCCAGGGCAGCCTGCTGATCGGCCAGAACACCTCGGACACGACGGTCAGCCTGCCCGGCATCAACGGCCGCTTCTTCACCGCCGGTTCGATCACCCACACCAGCTCGGAGAGCGGCGGAGGCGGCCAGGAGTTCCACAACTATCCCTTCGTGGGCGACCTGCCCGAGTGCGGGGCCAAGCCGACGGAGACCGGCACGGTCGTGGTCACCAAGAAGGACGCGGCGGACGGAAAGGTGCTTCCGGGCGCGGTCTTCGAGCTGTGGCACGAGACCAACGGAGTCCCCGGCGTGCAGACCTCCGGCGACGACCCCGATGACCGGATCGGCTCCCCGTGCACCACGGACGTACGGGGCCAGTGCCGCAGGTCGGTGCCGCTCGGCACGTACTACTGGGTGGAGACCAAGGCCCCCGACGGGTACGACCTGCCCTCACCGGCCTCCTTCGGTCCGCTCGTCGTGACCGAGGCCAACGCGCGCGAGGGCGTCGAGGTGACCGCGGAGAACGAGAAGACGCCCGTCGTCGACCCGGTGGGCTCCCTCCACGTCATCAAGACGGACCGCACCAGCGGCCGCCGACTGGCCGGGGCCGTGTTCGAACTCTGGCGCGAAACCAACGGCAAGGCGGGCCTCCAGACCACGGGAGCGGACCCGGACACCCGCAGGGGCCAGGGCTGCGCGACGGACGGCCGGGGCCGCTGTGACTTCCCCGACCAGCCGCTGGGCTCCTACTACCTCAGGGAGACCGACGTACCCGACGGCTACCTTCGCCCCTCCCCCGCGGTCACCGGCCCCTACCGGCTGACCGAGGACAACGCCGACCAGGGCGTCATCGTCCGGCTCAGCAACAAGCGGGGCGAACCGGGCGGGGGCAAGGGCGGCAAGGGCTGAGCCCCGGGTGAACCCCGGATGAGGCCCGTGCACCGGCTGATGACGGCAGGTCAGCCGCCGGTGCCGGGCTTCGTGCCCCATACGTAGACCCGGTCGCCCTTCTGCAGCAGGGCGTAGAGCCGCTTCGCGTCCGGCACCGTCAGGTTCACACAGCCGCCGGACCCGGAGGAGAAGAGGTCGTGCCGGGTGCCGTGCAGGGCCTGGCCGCCGTTGAAGAACTGGGCGTAGGGCATCGGCACGTCGTAGATCGTCGAGAAGTGGTCCCGGTGCTTCCAGTAGATCCGGTGCCAGCCTCGCCGCGTCTCCAGACCGTCGCGCCCGGTGCGCACCGGCACCGGCGAGAAGACGAGGCGCCGGTTCACCTGGACCCAGAGGATCTGCCGGGTCAGATCCACGCAGACCACTCGGTACGCGCGGGAGGGACAGCTCCGGCGGGCGGCGGGGTCGCGTCGCACCTGGTCGGCGACCATCGTCCGGTACGTCCGCAGCGAGGCGAGCCCGTCGGCGGGGGAGACTCCGAGCCGCCGCTGCAACCGCCGGATCGCCGCGCAGTCCTCCGGCGACTGGACTCCGTCGACCGGTCTGCGCAGCTCCTGCTCCAGCTGGCGTTGGTAGGGGGCCGTGCCGGCGGTGCAGGGCGGCTCGGGGCGGGCGGTCGCCGCGGCTGCCGGGACTGCGGGCAGGGCGAGGAGCAGGAGGGTCGCGGTCAGAGAACCGGCGAGGGTGCGGCTTCGGCTAATCATGTAATCAGATGTGCGCCACTTGCTCGCTTTCTAGGCTGGTCTGTTCAGGTTTCCCTCGCAGTCGTCGGCCTCGTCGGTCTCGTCGGACGCGTCCAGGGCGGCGGGCATGCCGTCCAGGACGGTGAAACTGCGGTCGAGCCGAGTGATGCGCAGCACCCGCCACACGCGCGGACTGCTGCGCACCAGCCGAAGAGGGCGCCGTCTGGCCGCCGCCTGCCCCTTGATGCGCACAAGGAGCCGCAGTCCGCCGGCGTCCAGGAACGTCACCTGCCGCAGGTCCACCACGATGTCCTCGTCCGGCCGGGCCATTAACTCCGCTATGCGCGGCGAGAGTTCCTGGTCCGCCCAAGCGTCGAGTTCGCCCCTGAACGTCAGAATGATCGATCCGTCCACCACACGGTGATGCAGCCCAAAGCCCGGGTCGGGCGTGCCCATGATCCACCCCCTAAGATCTCTGTACCCCGCTTACGAAGAGTTACGACAACGCGAGCGGCGCGGTCCGAAAGCCGGCGCCCGACGCCGCCGGGGTCTGGGGCGGCACCGCGAATGGCACCTACATCTTGCCCGCTCAAGGCCAGTTCATACCTCCGGGGGGCAGCACCGGCCGGTGTGCGGCGCATATTCGCCACTTGTTGGCCATAGTTACTCTCCGTATTTCATACGCTGTATGTGACACCTTCCTGGTGTCGCGTCCGCGGGGCGCGGATGACCGGCCGCACCCGCTGCCACCTGCCGACGGACCCCTTGAACGGGCGGATCGCAGGCACCACGCTGTCTGCCGTACGTTCACACGCGTCACTACCGGCACTCGAGGAGCGGACATGGCGGCAGGGATGAACAGCGGGTCCGAAGGATCGCCCGCGGCGGACAACTGGGGCCGGCGGGGATTCATCGGAGCCGCCACCGCTGCCGCCGCCGTCGTCTGCGCACCGGCACCCGCATCCGCCTCCGCCCTGTCCCCCCGGCCCGCCGGACGGCCGCCGCGCCGGGACCGGCAGCTCTTCCTGGGTACGTACACCTCGCAACCCGGTGGCGGCAACGGTCTCGGCCTGGCGTCATACGACGAGACGACCGGGCGCGTCACCGGCACCGGCACGCTGACCGGCGTACCCGATCCCTCCTACCTCTGCCTCCACCCCTCGGGCAAGACCCTCTACGCCGTCAATGAGCGGGAGCAGGGCGGCGTGACCGCGATCGCGCTCCCGGCCGCGGGCCCCGAGGTCCTCGGCACGCGCGACACCGGCGGCGCCGGGCCCTGCCATCTGTCGGTGCACCCGGGCGGGCGCTGGCTGCTCAGCGCCAACTACGGCTCCGGGAGTGTGGCCGTCCATCCCGTCGAATCCTCGGGCGCGCTGGGCGAGTTGAGCGACCTGGTCACCCACTCCAGCCCGCCTCCGGGTCCCGGACAGGACGGGCCGCACGCCCACCAGATCGTCACCAGCCCGGACGGCGGGCATGTCCTCGCCGTCGACCTGGGCAACGACACCGTCTACAGCTACCGCCTCGACACGAAGAAGGGAAAGCTCAGCCAGGTCTCGTACGCCGCCCTGCGGACGGGCGCGGGGCCGCGCCACCTCACGTTCCACCCTTCCGGCCGCTTCGCCTATCTGGCCAACGAACTCGACAACACGGTGGTCGTCTGCGCGTACGACCCGGCGAGCGGGCGGCTGACTCCCGGTGAGCCGCAGTCCACCGGCACCGGTGAAGGCACCAGCTATCCGGCGCAGTTGCTCGTCACGCACGAGGGCACCTTCGCCTTCCTCGCCAACCGCGGGCACAACAGCCTCACGCGCTACGCCGTCGAGGCTGACGGCGCCCGGCTGCGGCTGCTCGACACGGTCCCCGTCGGCGGGGACTTCCCCCGGCACATCGCCTTCTCGCCGTCCGGGCGGCTGCTGTTCACCGCGAACCAGAAGTCGAATTCGGTCAGCGTCTTCCAGGTGGGAAGCGACGGCGGGCTGAGTCCGGCGAGCGAGCCGTTCACCGCCCCCGTCGCCGTGTGCGCGCTGCCGATCTAGGGCCCGCACGCCCCGACTCCCCCAAGTACCGCATCCGTACGAGGGAAAGGCTGACCCCTTCCATGACGTCATTCGGCCCCGCCCCCGCCTGGCTCTCCGACGCCGTCTTCTACCAGATCTATCCGCAGTCCTTCGCCGACTCCGACGGCGACGGCATCGGCGACTTCAACGGCATCACCGCCCGCCTGGACCACCTGGCCTGGCTGGGCGTCAACACCGTCTGGATCAACCCCTGCTTCGCCTCGCCGTTCCGCGACGCGGGGTATGACGTCACCGACTACCTCTCCGTCGCACCCCGCTACGGCACGAACGACGACCTGGCCGAGCTGGTGGCGCAGGCGCGCCGGCGCGGCATCCGGGTCCTGCTCGACCTGGTGGCCGGGCACACCTCCGACCAGCACCCGTGGTTCACCGCCGCGGCCGACGACCCCGACGACCACCGCTACATCTGGGCACCGCAGGGCTCTCCGGACGGGTTCGTGCGGTCGCCGGGAAGCCGCCCCGGCGCATATCTGCCGAACTTCTTCGACTCCCAGCCCGCCCTGAACTTCGGCTACGCCCGGATGGATCCCGCCGAGCCCTGGCGCCTGCCCGTGGACGCCGAGGGGCCGCGGGCCAACCGTGCCGCGCTGCGCGACGTCATGGACCACTGGCTGAGCCTGGGCCTCGCCGGATTCCGCGTCGACATGGCGCACTCCCTCGTCAAGGACGACCCGGACCGCAGCGCCACCGCCGCGGTCTGGACGGAGCTGCGCGGCTGGCTGGACGCCGCCCACCCGGACGCGGTGCTGCTCTCGGAGTGGGGCGATCCCGCCGTGTCCGTCCCCGCCGGATTCCACGCCGACTTCTTCCTGCAGTTCGGCGGCCCCACCAACGGCGGCCCCCTGCGCTCCCTGTGGAACAACGGCGAGGGCACGGCCGACGAGGGATGGGACCCGCTCGACTGCTTCTTCGACCCGGGCGGCAAGGGCTCGGCCCGTACGTTCGTCGAGGCGTGGCGGGCGGCCCGCGAGGCCGTGGGCGATGCCGGGCACATCTCGCTGCCCACCTCCAACCACGACTTCTCCCGCCTCAACTGCGGCCCGCGCACCGCCGAGCAGCTCCCGGCGGCCTTCGCCTTCCAGCTCACCTGGCCCACGCTCCCGGCCATCTACTACGGCGACGAGATCGGCATGCGGTACATCCCCGGGCTCCCCGACACCGAGGGCAGCGTGCTCGGCCCCCGCTACAACCGGGCGGGCTCGCGGACCCCCATGCAGTGGGACGAGAGCGCCAACGCCGGTTTCTCCACGGCACCGGCCGAGCGTCTCTACCTCCCCGTGGACCCCGACCCGGCGCGGCCCGCCGTGGCCGCCCAGCGGGCCGACGACACCTCCCTGCTGCACCTGGTGCACCGCCTGATCGCCCTGCGCAAGGCCACCCCGGAGCTGGGCCCCGGCGGCTCGGTGGAGGTGCTGCACGACGGCTATCCGTTCGTGTACGTCAGGGGCGGACGCCATCTCGTGGTGATCAATCCCCGCAGTACGCCGGCGGACTTCGCCACCGACGTCGTCGGCGAGGCGGCCCCGCTGCCCCTGGAGGCCGAGGGCGTCGAGGCCGCGAACGGAGTCGTCACCGCGCGGGCATTCGGGTACGGCGTCTTCGATCTGCGGCCCGCTGCGGCCTCCGCCTGAGTCCCGCCCCGTTTGAGTCCCGGTGGGACAGGTGTCCCATTGGGACATGACGGGTGTACAGTCGGAGACATGAATGACCGGAGCGGCGAGGACCGCAGGCAGCGCAAGGCCCGGCAGACCCGGGAAGCGCTCGCCGACGCGGCCATCGACCTGATCCTGGAGCACGGCCTCGCGGCCGTCACCGTGGAGGCCGTCGCCGAGCGCGCCGACGTCACGCGCCGCACCTTCAGCCGCCATTTCGGCAGCAAGGAGGCCGCGGCGCTCGACTTCACCCGCGCCGACGGCGACCGCATCAACGCGGCCCTGCGCGCCCGCCCCGCCGACGAGCCCCCGCTGGCCGCCTATCACGCGGCCGTGCGCGACTGGCTCACCGCCGAGGAGTCCCCGGCCCTGCACCGCCGGGCCCGGCGGCGGGAGCTCCTTGCCCTCGTCGACACGGAGCCCGCCCTGTTCGCCGCGTACGAACGCGTCCGGGTCGACGCCCAGGACGAGTCCGTCCGGATCATCGCCGACCGGCTCGGCACCGACCCCGTCCGGGACCAGCGCCCGGCCGTCGTCGTCGGCGCCGCCGCCGGAGTCCTGACCGCCGCCCTGCGCAGCTGGGCGCGCGGCGGGCACGAGTACGACGCAGACCTCGCCGCACATGTGGAGCAGGCCTACGCCGTCCTGACCGGGGAGGCAGCGCTCGCCGCCCCCCACATCGGATGAGGAAAGTGAAAAGCACCATGAGCACCACCCCCGCCACCAGCGTCCCCGACTACGCCACCGAATTCGCGGGCAAGACCGCCCTGGTCACCGGCGCCGCCTCCGGAATCGGCCTGGCCACCGCCCGCCGTCTGGGCGCGGGCGGCGCGAACGTCGTCATCGCCGACTACAACGCCGAGGGCGCCGAGAAGGCCGCCGCCGAGCTGAAGGCGGAGGGCATCAAGGCCGCCGCGGTCGCCGTGGACGTCACCGAGCCCGCTTCGGTCGAGGCCGCCGTGCGGTTCGCCGTCGACACCTTCGGCGGGCTGCACCTCGCGGTCAACAACGCGGGCATCGGCGGGGAGAGCAAGCCGACCGGCGAGTACGACATCGATGTCTACAACCGCGTCGTGCGCACGAACCTCGACGGCGTCTTCTACTCGATGCGCTATGAGCTCCCGGTCATCGAGGCCGCGGGCGCGGGCGCCATCGTGAACGTCGCCTCGATCCTCGGCTCCGTCGGCTTCGCCGGCTCCCCCGCCTACGTCGCCGCGAAGCACGGCGTCGTCGGCCTGACCAAGACCGCCGCCGCCGAGTACGCGGCGAAGGGCATCCGCGTGAACGCGGTCGGTCCCGGCTTCATCGACACCCCGCTGCTGCAGAAGATGAACAAGGACGACTACGACGCGCTCGTCTCCCTGCACCCGGCGGGCCGCCTCGGCCACTCCGAGGAGGTCGCCGAGCTGATCGTGTTCCTGCTCTCGGAGCGGGCCTCGTTCGTCCACGGCAGCTACCACCTGGTGGACGGCGCGTACACCGCCCGCTGATCCCCGGGCTCCGCCGGGCCTACGGCTTGGTGAAGGCGGTGAACTCGACGGACCGGGCCCTCGCGACGATCTCCACCTCGTCGCCGAGGGCCCATTCGGCGACCCGGGAGACCATCGCCGCCGGGACGGCGTCGCTGATGCCCTCGGCGGCCGGGATGTCGTACGTCGCGTGCGCGTCGTGCGGCAGGACGACACGGAAGTCCAGCTCGAGGGCGGTCCGCGCGGTCGCGAGGACGCACATCTCGGACTGCACCCCGCAGATCGCGATGTCGTGCACGCCCGCGTCGGCGAGCAACCGCGCGAGTTCCGTCTCCTCGAAGCCGTCGTCGACGGTCTTGCGCAGGACCCGCTCGCCCCGGTCGGTGTCCGCGGGGAGGTGTATCCGCCAGCCGGGAGTGCCGGGTTCGTCGACGGATCCCGGCTCGCCGTCGTTCTGGAGCTGGATCACCAGGGCGCCCGCGGCGCGGGCCCGGGTGATCAGGTCGGTCGTCCGGTCGAGGACGCGCGCCGCGTCGGGCACGGCGCCGTCGCCGGTGACGAAGGCGGACTGCATGTCCACGACGATCAGCGCCTGGACGGGCTTCGTGGGTGCGGGCTGCGCAGGAGGTGCCGGTTGCACGGGGTGTGCCGGTTGCGCGGGGTGCGCCGGTTGCTCACTCATGGGCCACCATTGTGCCGTTCGCCATGATCAGCCGTACGTCGCCCAGGGCCTCCACGTCCTTGAGCGGGTCCCCGTGCACCGCGATCAGGTCGGCGCGGTAGCCCGCGGCCAGCTGCCCGACGTGGTCGCCGATGTGCAGGGCGTCCGCGGCCTCACTGGTCGCCATGTCGATGACGCGGTCGGGCGCCACCCCCAAGTGCTGGTAGAAGCCGAGGCTCTGGGCCAGGCCGTCGCAGCCCGCACGCTGGACTCCCGCGTCCGTTCCCGCGATCAGCCGCGCGCCGCGCTCCGCCATCGTGCGGACCTGGTCGAACATCGCCTTGGCCCGTTCGGCGCCGAAGAACATGGGCAGCATCCGCCAGTTCGGGCTCACGGTGGGGCAGATCCGGATGCCCTTGGCGACGATGGCGTCCAGGACGTCCTCGCGCAGGCCGAGGCCCTTGCGGTTCATCCAGGTGCAGTGCTCGATGGTGTCGACGCCCGCCATCACGGCGGCCACGATCCCCTCGGTGCCGTGCGCGTGGGCGGCGACCGGCAGACCGGCCCGGCGTGCCTCGCGCACGACCACGCGGATCTCGGGGGCGCTGAACTGGGCCTGCCAGGTGGCGGGGCCGCCGCGGGTGAGGCCGCCGCCGGTGGCCATGACCTTGATGACGTCCGCGCCCAGCTCGGCGTTGCGCCGCACCAGCGCGCGGATCTCGCTCTCGCCCTCGACCTCACCGCCCAGGAACCAGCAGTGGCCGCCTTTCACCGTCAGCGGGGTGGTGGCGGCGACGATCCGCGGGCCCGGCACCCGGGACGCGGTGATCGCCTCGCGCAGGCGCAGGGTGAGGCGGCCCCGGTCGCCCAGATCGCGCACCGTGGTGACGCCGCTGCGCAGGAACTGCAGCGCGCGCTCCTCCATCGCCGCCATCAGGGTGGTGTCGCTGTGCGCGTCCAGGACCGCGACGGGGTCCTTGCTCGCGTCGAAGACCAGGTGGACGTGGGCGTCGATGAGTCCGGGAAGCACCGTGGCCCCGGGCAGTGCGTACCACTGCGCCACGCCGCGCGCCAGGGGCTCGACCTCGGCCCTCGCGCCCACGGCGACGATGTCCGCGCCCTCCGTGAGGACGGCGCCGTCCACGACGTGCCGGCCACCTGGCCCGGTCAGAACCCGCCCTGCCGTGATCAGCGTCTGGCTCATCTCTGCCTTTCCCGCAAGGAGTTGGAGGAGCTGGCGGTGATGCCGGCCTCCATCATCCGTCGTGGGAGGGCAGAACGTCCGTCATGTGAGGGGAGAATGTCCCTCGTACGAGGGCGTGGCGGGATGTTCGCGCGGCGTCCCGCGGGTACTCATAGCCCGGGCCGTGTGCCCGCTCAGGACGTGGCAGGACGTGGCAGGACGCCGCAGGGCGTCGCAGGACGGAGGTCAGGGTCTGATGAGCACGGAAGTCACGGTCCTCCTTGTGGCCGGCGCGATCCTGGTGGCCGCGACACTCGCGGTCGCGATCGCGCTGCTCGTACGTCTGGTCCGCGCGCGCCGGGATCTGCGCAGAGCGGGGCTGCCGGTCGAGCGCCAGTGGGTGTTCTGGGGTGCGGTCGCCTATCTCGTCCTGCCGGCCGATCTGCTGCCCGATCCGGTGTTCCTCGACGACATCGGGGTGCTCCTGCTCGCGCTGCGGTCCATGAAGCCGGCGGATTCAGGCTTCGGGAGGCGTGGGGCGCAGTAGGGGGCGGCGCAGGTGCCGGGCTTTGGTGAGCAGGATGTGCATGCGTTCGGTGACCTGGGCGACGTCCTCGACGGGCTCGTCGAAGGCGAGGCGTACGTCCGCCTTACTGCGGGCCTTCTCCAGGCGCAGCGTCAGGGCGTAGCGGTCGATGGCGAGCGGGCGTACGCGCACCACGCCGTGCAGGCTGTCCGCGCACACGAGCCGGGTCAGCTGCTCGACGGCGTCCTCGTGCGCTTCGGCGAGATGGGTGAGCAGGCGCGCCTCGGCCTCGGCGAGGGGGTCGGGGGCGGCCAGCGCGAGTTCGTCGAGGTCGATGCCGATGCGGCCGCCCGCGGAGTCGTGCAGCACGGCGCAGGTCGGCGCGAAGATGAATCCCTCCCCGTCGGGTACCAGTGAACCCGAGAGCCACAGGCGGGCCCGGACGCGGTCCCTGACCGGCACGGGGGCGACGTCGGCGAACTCCACCAGGGTGGAGGGTTCGCCGCGCGGCGCGCAGATCATCGCGGTGGCAAGCGCGCTGTCGGGGGGCGGGGTCAGCAGGAGGATGCCCTCCGGCGTGACGCTGTGCGCGCCGACGAGTTCATCCCTGCCGATCTCCGTGGTCACCGCGCAGGACCACGCGGTGGTGAGCAGCGAGCGAGCGCGTGCCGCTGCGGTGGGCACGGACGTGCTGGCGTGACGGACACCCATCCTTGAACCTCCATTAGGTAAGCCTTGCCTAACTTATCGGAGATCGCGGAGCAGGGCCAGTACGGAGAAGGCCCCGCGCGGCGAATCGCGCGGGGCCGGGGAGACCGGTCGGATCTTTCGGACGGCCACCGGACAGGTGCCCGGTCCCGTACGTCAGTTGATGTCCCCCATGTCGGACGGCGGGGTCGGTGCGGTCAGTGACCGCGGGCGATCCACTCCTCCAGGTGCGGGGCCTCCGCGCCCACGGTCGTGCTGTCGCCGTGCCCGGTGCGCACCGACGTCTCGGGCGGCAGCGTCAGGAGCCGGTCCCTGATCGAGTCGACGATCGTCGGGAAGTCGCTGAACGACCGCCCCGTCGCACCGGGACCGCCCGCGAAGAGGGTGTCCCCGGTGAAGACCGTGGACAGCGCGGGAGCGTAGAGGCTCACGGCACCATGGCAGTGTCCCGGGGTGTGCAGGACCTGCAACCGCGTGCCCGCCACCGTCAGTTCCTGCCCGTCGGCCAGCTCGCCGTCGGGGGCGCGGTCGGGGTGGGTCTGCTTCCACAGCTCCGCGTCGGCGGGGTGCAGCAGGATCGGCGCGCCGGTGCGGTCGGCGAGCGCGGGGGCCGCGTCGATGTGGTCGTCGTGGGCGTGCGTGCACACGATCGCGACGACCCGGCGCTCCCCGACGGCGGCCGCGATGGCGTCCGCGTCGTGCGCCGCGTCGATGACGACGACCTCGCTGTCGTCTCCCACGATCCATACGTTGTTGTCGACGTCCCAGGTGCCTCCGTCCAGGGAGAACGTGCCCGAGGTGACCAGGTGATCGATGCGCGCCGCCATCAGAAGACCACCACCGAACGCAGGACATCGCCGTGATGCATCCGCTCGAACGCCTTCTCCACGTCGGCCAGCTCGATGGTCTCTGTGACGAACGCGTCCAGGTCCAGGCGCCCCTGCTGGTAGAGGTCGATGAGCATCGGGAAGTCGCGCGAGGGCAGGCAGTCGCCGTACCAGCTCGACTTGAGCGCGCCGCCGCGTCCGAAGACGTCCAGGAGCGGCAGATCGATGCGCATGTCCGGTGTCGGCACCCCGACCAGGACGACCGTGCCCGCCAGGTCGCGGGCGTAGAAGGCCTGCTCGTACGTCTCGGGGCGGCCGACCGCCTCGATGACGACGTCGGCTCCGTTGCCGTCGGTCAGCTCGCGGACCGCCTCGATCGGGTCCGCCGAACGGGAGTTGACGGTGTGCGTGGCGCCGAGGCTCTTGGCCGTCTCGAGCTTCTTGTCGTCGATGTCGACGGCGATGACCTTCGCGGCTCCGGCGAGCCGCGCGCCCACGACCGCCGCGTTGCCGACACCGCCGCAGCCGATGACGGCGACCGAGTCGCCGCGGCCGACGTTGCCGGTGTTGATGGCGGCGCCGATTCCGGCCATGACCCCGCAGCCGAGGAGACCCGCGGCGGCGGGCGACGCGGCCGGGTCGACCTTGGTGCACTGCCCCGCGGCGACCAGGGTCTTCTCCGCGAAGGCCCCGATGCCGAGCGCGGGCGAGAGCTCGGTGCCGTCCGTGAGAGTCATCTTCTGCTTCGCGTTGTGCGTGTCGAAGCAGTACTGGGGGCGTCCGCGCTTGCACGCGCGGCACTGTCCGCACACCGCACGCCAGTTGAGGATCACGTAGTCGCCGGGCGCGACGTCCGTGACACCCTCACCGACCGACTCGACGACACCCGCCGCCTCGTGACCGAGGAGGAAGGGGAAGTCGTCGTTGATGCCGCCCTCGCGGTAGTGCAGATCGGTATGACAGACCCCGCACGCCTGCACCTGCACCACGGCTTCGCCTGGTCCCGGGTCCGGCACGACGATCGTCTCGATCCGTACCGGCTCGCCCTTCGCGCGCGCGACCACGCCCTGCACCTGCTGCGCCATGAGGTCAGCCCTTCTTTCTTCCGGCGTTAAATGCCCGTCCGGCATCACATGGTTCCTCCCGCATCCTCACAGACCGGGCCCGTCCGCGACGACCCCGGACGCACGAGTTCCGATCATCGGTTCCCGCCGATCCCGATCTGCGGGGCCCTAGGGTGGGCGCGTGCGCGATCTCGCTGCTCAGGCCCTGCTGCCGGTCAACGCGACGCTCGGCGTGGCGCTGCTGGTCCTGCTGCTCGTCGCGGCCACGACGGCCGCCGTGTTCCGCCTCTCCCCCGACGGCTCGTACGGCAGGGCGCGGGAGATGTGCGTGGCCGGGCTGCGGGCCGCCGTGCAGCTGGGTGCCGTGTCCCTGGTGATCGGCTGGGTGATCCACCACATCGCGGCCCTCTTCGCCTTCCTGCTCCTCATGGTCGCCGTCGCCGCGCGCACCGCGGGGCGGCGCATCACCGCCAACGGCAGCTGGTGGTGGGCGGCGGTGCCGATCGCGGGCCCGGTCGTGCCGGTGGTCGCCTGCCTGACCCTGGCCGGGCTGCTCCCGGTGCGCGGCATCGCCATGATTCCGGTGAGCGGCATCCTGATCGGCGGGGCCCTGACGGCGACGGTGCTCGGCGGGCGCCGGGCGCTCGACGAACTCCACTCCCGCAAGGGCGAGTTCGAGGCGGGCCTGGCCCTCGGGCTGCTCGAGAGGGACGCCCGCCTGGAGGTGATCCGCCCCGCCGCGTCGGACGCCCTGCTGCCCGGCCTCGACCAGACCCGCACGGTGGGCCTGGTCACGCTGCCCGGAGCCTTCGTCGGCATGCTCCTGGGCGGGGCCTCTCCGCTGCTCGCGGGCGCGGTGCAGCTGTTCGTCCTGATCGCTCTCATGGCGGTGCAGGCGATCGCGGTGGCCACGACCGTCGAGCTGGTCGCCTGCGGACGCCTGAACCGCACGGGACCAGAGTGAGCGGCGGGGCTGTGTGCGCGTAGGCTCCGAATCATGTCTGTCTACGAGAATGCAGAGATCGGCGCCCTCCAGGGCGGCTCGGCCGACCTGGGCCAGTACCAGGGCAAGGCCGTCCTCATCGTCAATGTCGCCTCCAAGTGCGGCCTCACCCCCCAGTACGCGGGGCTCGAGCGCCTGCACGAGCAGTACGCGGACCGCGGTTTCACCGTCCTCGGCGTGCCCTGCAACCAGTTCATGGGCCAGGAGCCGGGTACGTCGCAGGAGATCGCGGAGTTCTGCTCGGCGACGTACGGCGTGACGTTCCCGATGACCGAGAAGGTCGACGTGAACGGCGACGACCGGCACGCCCTGTACAAGAACCTCGTGGGCACGGCGGACGCCGAGGGCCACACCGGCGACATCCGGTGGAACTTCGAGGAATTCCCGACTTTTTAATGTCATTACCCTGCCGGTCAGCGGCAGTTGGTTCTAGCGTCGCCGCATGGCACCGCGCATTCTGGACAGTTACGCCCGCGAGTCGGCTGCTGGCGACAGACGCAACACCTCGATCCTCGGCCAGCACGAGATCAACGTCAGGCGTATCGGGGAACTGGGCGCCCAGCTGGGCGAACGCCTGGACGACAAGGGCAAGTCCGCCTGGAAGCCGAACGTCGTACGCCACGACTGGGACCGGCTGATCACACGCCTGGAATCCGGCGAGTGCGACGGCGCCGTGATCTTCGACATGGAACGGCTGCTGCGCACCGTCGAAGATGCTTTCCGCATCGTCTCCGCGGTCAAGCAAGTGCGCGAGAACAGCGGCCGGACCGCCCTGATCTACGACAGTGACGGCGAGTTCGACGTCACCACGCCGTCCGGCGAGAAAGCCTTTTACGACGCGGCCGTGGCCGCCCAGTATTACAGCGCCCGGCTCAGCACCCGCGTCCGGCGCGGCAACCGCCAGAAGGCCGCCCGCGGCGAGGGGCGCCGGGGACGCTACCGCCCCAGCGGCTTCGAAGAGGACGGGCGCACGGTGCGCGAGAGCGAGCGTGCGCCGCTGAACAGGGCGCTGGATCTGGCCATGCAGCCCGGCGCGAAGTGGGAAGACGTCTGCGACGACGCCACGCGCCGCGGCTTCTACTCTCCCGCCCAGGACCACACGGCCGAATGCCGGGAGCTGCGCGACGGTCTGGTCGGGGTGAAGTACAAGCAGTACGCGTGCGACTGCCCGCAGCTGCCGTGGTCGCCCGTCTCGCTGCGCTCCGCGCTGCTGGCGCCGCGCATGGCGGGCTACGTGAAGCTGGGGCCGAAGCTGATCCTGGGCAGGATGCCCGGCGAGCCGATCATCGAACCGACCAAGTGGCAGGCGTTCAACGCTCTGGTGCAATCGCGCCGCGGGCGCCCGCCGGCCGATCGCTACCTGTGCACCAAGAAGGATTCTCCGGTGCGCTGCGGTGACTGCGGCGGGCAGTTGACCGGGAACGCGGCCTCACGCGAGGCGACGTACGAGGACGGCACCCTGCGGTACGTCTACAGCTGCTGGAAGACCGACAAGGTCCCCGGCTGCGGCAAGGTGATCGCCGACTGGCGCACGCTGGACGCGACCGTCTCCGCCCTGGTCGTCGACCGGCTGTCCACGCCCCGCCAGCTCGCCCAGATCGAGCGCATCCGCCGGGAGCGCCAGGAGCAGCGGGCGCCGCACGAAACGAAGATTGCCGCCCTGGAAGAGCTTGAGGCGTACTGGGACCAGCGGCTGCACGAAGGCAAGGTCTCTCCCCAGAAGCACGGGGCGATGGTCGACGACCTGCACGCCAAGATCGAGCACGAACAGGCCAAGCTGACCAGGCTCGATCTCGCGCCGGTGCCCCCGGAACTGAAGCAGGAGTCCGTCGACCACATCCGGACCGAGTGGACCACCGCGACAATGCCCGTGAAGCGCGAGCGGCTGCGCCAGGCCTATCAGGGCTTCCAGATTCTCGTGCAGCCCGGCAGCTCCCTGGAGAGGGACATCAGGCACCGGATCTCCGTCAGGCCGATTCTGCAAGGCCGGTGAACTGCTCCGCGTCGTACGTGGATGCCACGTCATCCATGGCTTCCTCCGACATGGGCGGCAGGTCGGCGTTCATCTCATGGGCCCAGGACAGGTAGTCGTCGGCTATCGGCGATGACACAGCATCCCCCCTGAATTGGCCGTAATCGGCACCGACGGCTGTCACTTCTGCTCGGCTGTGCGCCCAAAGCGCCCTGAGCTAAAGGAAGTTAACGAAATAAATACGGGCGGACGGGGTTGGGCAAGCCAATGCACGGCTAGCCTTAAGCCACTAGCCCAAGCTTTACCGTCCGTGATCCGCCATGCTCACACTGTGCGCATGGCCAAGATCGTGCGTTTGATCCGGCAGATGTGCCGGATGGTGGTGCAGTGAAGGAGCTGTGCAGCTATGGTCAACTCCGCAACGCCGCCAGATGTCTGAACCACCACGATGATGATCCTTGACCCTGACCGGGAGGATCGCTTGCCACCTGCACAGCCGCAGCGCCGCAGAGGACGCCCGCACGAAGACCCTTTTCTGTGCAGCGGCCGTGACTCGCCGATACGGTGCGCGGCCTGCAAGGGGCACTTCACCGCAGCAGCCCATCCGCGCGGCAAGACCTACGGGGACGGCAGCGTCCGCCGCCATTACCTTTCGGCCACCTACGGCGGCGGTTGCGGGAAGACGATCGCGGACCAGCGGATTCTGGACAGAGCCATTTCCGCGATGACGCTGAAGAGGCTGACCGATCCGCAGCAGCTCGCCCTTATCCGGAAAATCCAGGCCGACCACCGCGCACTGCGCGAGCCGCACGAAGCGGAGATTTCCCGGCGCGAGGATCTGCGCGCCTACTGGGACAAGCGGCTGGACCGCGGCGTCATCACCATCGCCCAGCATGACGAGGCAGTGCGCGAACTGGACGCGGCGATCGTTTCCGAACGCCGGCGCCTGGCGCAGTTGGACACCATCCCGGTCCCCGATCTCGACGACAAGATCATCGGGCAGATCATCACCGGCTGGGCGTCCGCCTCGCCGATCGAGCGGTACCGCGACCTGCGGCGGGTGTGGCGCGGCTTTCAGATCTTCGTTGCGCCCGGATCGTCCACTGACAGCGAAGAGGAAGTCCGGCGCCGGATCTCCCGGCCTAGGCCGATTCCGTCCAGCGCGTGACCGGGGGCTCTCCCGCGACCAGATCGCGGATGCTCTCCAGATCCTCGATGTCTCCGCAGTCCATCGGCGGCAGGCCGCTGACCATCTCGCTCGCCCATGCCTGATTCTCGTCTTCGGCCCCGGTCCGCACGGCGCTCCCTTCGGCTGCTTCTTCACGGACGACGGGCGGCGGGGTCTGGGCTGCCCTGCGCAGCGGGTGCGCTTCGTGCCCCGGATTCCATCGAAGGACACGGCGGGCCGTCTCCGGGGCGTTTGGCGTACACACGCCACAGACGCAGCTTCCGTGAGGAAACCGGGGTGCCCGTGGCGTGTGTACGTCGCTTTCGCTTGTGCTACCTAGAATTTGATCTCCGGCTGGGGCCTTCCGCCTGATCGCGGCGCCTGCGGGTTCCAGCCGCACACGCAGCTCTCCAGGGCCCGGTCCTAGTGGTACCGGCTGGCCCTCCCGGTGATTTCGTCCGGGTCGTGTATGGCCTGCGACCAGTCCTGGCTTGGCCGGGTCTTAGCCGACCGCCCTTGAACGGATCTTTTGTGACCTCGCCGGCGAGTGAAGCAATTAACTACTGCCGGTGAGGTGGTCCATATTGCTCCGTGTCCTCCAAGTGTCAACAAGTACCGCGATGTCCACTTCATGATTTTCTTCTCCTGCCTTGATGACACCTGCGTCAGCAGTGCCGAAACGAAGGACGGAGCCGCTGGGGAAGCGGCTCCGCGAGGGGGTACCGGACACCGGCCCGGCGCAAGGCCCGGCCTTTGGTGAGGTGCACATATGCCATGCGCACCGGCACAAAGACGAGTCAACTGCGAAGGAGGGGTGACCGAAACGGCCCGTGCGCACAGGACGAGCGCACTCCGTTCACACCCCGTGCGAAGGAAATGGGGGGATGAGAAACCCCTACGGCAGATGACTGCGTCCCCGCTCCCCCGACGGGGGGAACGAGGACACGACGGTCTTCCAACTGACAGACAGCGGCGGGCATCGGGGGTCTCCCGCCGCTGTCCGGTCTAGGGGGCATGCTCCCGCACGTAGCGCACGAAGCCGTGACTGCCCTCGGGATGCTCGGACAGCGGCATGATCCCGAGCAGACGGCGGCACGGCGGGCAGAGGTAGACGACGCGTCCGCCCGCGCTCGCCGCGTGCTCCAGGGCGACGGCGACCGGATCGGCCGTGTCCCGGTCGCACTCGCGGCAGATGGCGGTCATCGCGCGGCCCTGCGGCCGTGAGAGCAGTCGTGGGCGCAGCGGTACACGAAGAGCGGCGGCTCGGCAGGGCGCTTCCCGCTCCGGTACACCGGCACCTCGTTGCCGGGGCACAGCGTGCACTCGCCCAACTGGCACTGAGGAGAGAGGTCTTCGGTCCTGACCCTCGCCTTCGCCGTCTTCATACCGCCCGCACCTGCTCCCGTTCACCGGCCGGGCGGACGCGAGCAGGGTCGGCATCCCACTCGCGTCCGCCGTCCGGGGGCCGCAGCTGGACGTACGGCCCTTCGTGCCCCATCACGCGCCCGGTCCTGTTGCGCTCCGTGTCGACGACCAGTGCGCCGGTCTCCCATTCAGCCGTCATCCCCGCGGCCTCCTTGCCTGATCACATCTGCCAGTCGTATGGCCACATCGGCGCGGACGCTGCCGAGGATCACCAGGCCGTAGTCAGGTGATCCGTGATCGGCCCCCAGCGACGGCAGGACGATGCCCGCATCGCTCAGGGCCGCGCGCAGGGACTCGGTCGCCGTGTATGGACTCACCGGCGGCTCGGGCTTGGGTCGTGTGGCCATGACCAGGACGTTAGGGACAGCCGCAGGGGTCCCGCGACGCGATATGCGCGATTATGCGCGGGAGTTGGCTTGAAATGCAGCAGTATGCGAGCCGGATGCGCGCCACTGTGTACCGCAGGGGCACAGCCCCGGCAAAGCTGGTCGGATCACCGTCCAGCGAAGGGAACGGCCATGAGGCGACTGCGCTTCGACGGCACGGGCAGCGGCGTCAACGGATGCCCCGCCGTCCACACCGACACCGAATCCGGGGAGGTCATCGTTCACGGGCCGCCGCTGACGAACCCGGATGACCTCGCCCAGCTCCGTCATCTCGGGGCCGGCGAGACAGCGATCATCGTTCCGCCTGAGCTTCTGGTGGACTTCGGCCCCAAGGAGGTACAGCGCGTGCCGGACATCATCGATCTCGCCGATTTCGACCGGCTGTTCACGCAGTTCGAGCACACCGCGTGGCGCCTGGAGACGCGGCGCCGCTACGCCAGCGACGAGGCGACGGAGACCTATGCCCAGTTCCTCGCCGGGCATCCCGTCGACTGGACGGGCGTCGATGCCGCCTGGTGCCGGGAGCGCAGCGAGCAGGTCGCGCTGGGCAAGACGTTCAGCCGCGTACGGATCATCGACAGCCCGCCCACGCCCGGCCAGCTCTACTTGCTCGACAACGCGCGGCGGAACTCAGCGGTGGGCGAGTCCATCCGCAATCTGTGGCGGCGCGACGCCGACCACCTGCCCGCAGAGGATTTCTGGATCTTCGATTCCCGGCTGGTCGCCCTGCTCAACTTCGACGATGACGACCAGCTCGTGGATGTCGAGCTGATTACCGAACCGGTGGCAGTGAATCGGTATGCCCAGGTGCGGGACGCGGCGATGCACCATGCCGTCCCCTTCGAGCTGGTCGCGGCACAGGTGGCCGCGGCGGACTGACGGAAGCTGAGACGTGACGGCCGACTACCAGCAGGCACGCGAAGCGCTCGGACTGCGACTGCGGGAACTGCGTATCAACGCCCCTGGTGGTCGGCTCACCGGCCCGCAACTTGCCGCCCGTACCGGATGGGCGCAGTCGAAGATCAGCCGCCTGGAGCGCGGCCAGCAGACCGCCACGGCCGAAGACCTCGAAGCCTTCGCCAAGGGCTGCGGCTCGCCGGAAGCCGCCGGTGAACTCCAGGAGATGCTGCGCGGGGTCGAGTCGCGCGTGCGGCCCTGGCGCCGCCAGCTCGCGGGCGGGCACCGGGCCGTACAGAACGCCCACAACGCGGAGCACGCCGCCGCCTCGCTCTTCCGCGGCTGGGAACCGGCCATGGTCATGGGCATCTTGCAGACCCCGGACTACGCCCGCTCCGTCTTCACCCGCTATGCGGAACTCCAGCGCTCGCCGCAGGACACCGACGCCGCGGTGCGCTCGCGCATGAAGCGGCAGGAAGCCCTCTACGACCCCTCGAAGAGGTTCCACATCATCATGTGGGAGTCGGCCCTCAGGGCCCTGGTCTGCCCGCCCTCGGTACTGCTGTCGCAGATGGACCGGCTGCACGGTGCCATCGGGATGGATACGGTCGAGCTGGGGATCATCCCGCTCGCCGCCTCCCTGAAGATCCCGGCAGCCACCGGCTTCTGGGTCTACGACGACCGCAAGGTGGTGGTGGAGACCTGGCATGCGGAGCTGTGGATCGACGACACCCCGAGCGTGCGCACCTACCTGCGTACCTGGAACGTGCTGCGCGAGTCCGCCGTGTACGGCGCCGACGCCCACAACATCATCAACGCGGCGCGGCGGGCGCTCACCACCCGCTGACATCCCGCGACGGCACCCTTGCGGCCAGCTCGCACAGCAGACGCTGCACCTGCTCGCCCCACTCCCCCTCGCGCGCCTCGGTGTGCGCCAGGACGTCGATGACGTCGTGCGCTTCGTCCAGGGTCAGCAGCGGCAGCCGCGTCTCTTGATCCATGCCGGGCACCGTAGCGCCGGGCGCCGGGGAACTGGTGTGCCTGTGGACAGAGCTACGCCGGGCGGTAGGCGCGCGAGCGCAGCCCCGTGCGGACCACCTCGCCGCGCGCCTCCATCCTGCGCAGCTGGTAGTGCACGGCGCTCTTGCTGGACAGGCCCACCGCCCGGCCGATCTCGGCCAGGGTCGGGGGCTCGCCGTGCGCGGATACCCACTGGCGGATGCACCGGAGGATCTGCTCCTGGCGCTCGGTCTGGTAGTCGACGATGTACATGCAAGCCAGTAGAGCGCGTGTTCGAATTCCGGGGCAAGTCAGAGCCCGTGCCACGGCGGGGCTTGCGCAGTACGCTCCGGCACAACAGCGAGGGGGACGTCATGGTGACATTCGACCCGGACAAGAAGGCGACTAAGCGCACATGGCTGCGCCGGATCTTCGGCCTCAACCCAGCAGCCGATGTGCGCCGCGCCCGGATGGACCACCGGGACGCGGCAGCAAAGATCAACGAGAACAAGGCAAAGATCAAGAAGGCGCGCAGCGACAAGGCGTACATCAAGCAGCTCAAGAAGGACGGCACGCTGAAGTAGCCGGGCACGCAAAGAAGCCCCCTCCACCCGTAAGGGCAGAGGGGGCTTCATGCTGTTCGGAGTTACAGACCCTGCGGGCCCTGCGGCTTGTTGGGCACTGCCCAGGTCAGACCCCAGGCAGCGAGCACGGCGGCCACGGCGGTCAGACCGTCCTGGGTGGACAGGGTGCCGTCGGCCAGTCCGGTGGCCAGTGACGCGGCGCCTGCGGCGATACCGGCGACGATGGCCTTGGCGTACTTCGAGACGTTCATGACTGCCTCACTTCTTGGGGATCTTCAGTTCCTGACCGGGGTAGATCCGGTAAGGCGTCTTGATGTTGTTGGCCTTCGCGATGTCCGGCCAGGGAACGTCGACCAGCGCGCCGATGCTGGACAGCGTCTCGCCGGGGCGCACGGTGTGGACCTTGACGGCGCGCAGGCGGTTGAAGATCCGGCCGCGCATCGAGGCCATGGTGAAGCCCCTCGGATCGACCTTGCCCGGCTGCCATTCCAGGTGCCCGATGACGGAGCGCTCGGACCACTTGTGATGACGGCAGATCGCCGCGGACACCCGCTCGATGGCGTCCAGCTGCACTTCCGGCCAGGGGTCGCGGCCGTCGCCCAGGTTCTCGCACTCGAAGCCGTAGAAGTGCCGGTTGCCGTCGGTGTTCGCCTCGTTGTCGGCAGGCAGCGCCGTCTCTGCGATGACCGCACGCAGGACGTCGTCGTCACCCAGCCCCGCGTGGTTGGCGCGGCCGTAGCCGACGAGGTGGACGCGCCCGTCCTTGGTGATGACGCCATGACAGAGCGGACCCGGAAGACTGGTGTGTCCGTCGCGGCAGATCTGCACCGTACGGGCGCTGCCGGATGTGACGGTGTGGTGGATCATCACACCGTGGACCGGGCCCCATTCGCCCATGTGGTTGCGGTTGTGGTGACGCCAGTCGCCGACCTGCACGACGGTCAGCCCCTCGCCCTTCAGGACATCGAGGAACGTGCTCGCGGACATGGGGGGCGCCATCAGCCACAGTCCAGTGCGGCCCGGACCATGCAGTCCTTGGCTTCGAGCAGCTTGCGCAGACCGGCCGACACCTCCGCACCGCTCAGCCTCCCGGCCAGGTCGTGCGCCAGATCGTGGAAGGGCCGGCTCACAGCTTGAAGATGCGGCGGAAGGTGGGCGTAGTCGAAGTAGCGCAGCAGCGCCACGGTGGCAGGGTGCACGGTCATCCCTTCTCGTTCTTGCTGAATGGCTGCTTCTGCTCCGTGAACTCCGGGCAGCGCAACGCCTGGTAACCGTCCTCGATGACCTTGAAAGCCCGGTCATAGGCCTCGGGGTCCTCTGCCGCCTTCCGGCCTGCATCCGAGCGGGAGCTGAGGAAGATCTCGTACAGCGGACAGAAGGCGCCGCGGCGCGTCTCGGTCTGCGCCACGTCCAGGCGGTGGGTCAGGGCGTTGATGCGGTCGGCGTTCTGGTCCACCTGCGCCAGGCCGAAGCCCATCGCCGCAGTGAGCGCGACGTCCAGGAAGACGGACCCGATCACGATCCAGATCATGCGGCGGTTGGTGCGCGAGCGCTTCGTCAGCGTCACGATCTGCGTACCGCTGTCGGCCGCCAGCTCCTGCACTTCATCGATCAGCTTCTGCGCCAGCTCCGTCAGCCGCGCCAGGCGGTCGTCCGGCGTTTCCTTGTTCATCGTCCCCCGCTTCCGCACGCAGTGACGTCGCCTCGCTCGTGAGACCTTCGGCGAAAGCCATCAGGCGCGCCGCCATGCGCAGCAAGTCCGCGCGCAGTTCTTCCGAATCGGCCAGCAGTCGGTCTGTGCGGCTCTCGCCTGGCATGGGATCAGCTCCGTCGGACTGCGGCCCTGGCGTCCTCGATCGCGCGACCCGCCTCGGCCAGGGCCTGCGCAGCGGTAGTGATGGTGCCGATGTAGTCATTGCGTACCGTCTCGTTCAGCTTGCGCAGCTCCTCTTCGAGCCGGTCGGCGCGCTGCGTCTCCCTGTCCAGTGCGGCGCTCAGGCGCACGTAGAGCACCCGCACCGCGGCGATGGCCAGCAGGGCAACGACGCCGACCGCGCCGTACTGCACCAGGACGCCGGTGGCCGGGTCCGCGGCCTCGGCGGCGATGTCAATCAATGAAATACTCGATGCCGTTGAAGGAGACCCACGGCGGATCATCAACCGTCGGGTTGAAGGTATGCAGGTGCGACTCTGTGCCGGTCGTGCCGCCGGGCTGGCCGGCCGTCGGGCTTCCGTGCTTGTGCGTCGTCGTGTTGATCGAGTGCGAGTGGTTGTTCACCGACGTCGTGCCGCCGGGCTCGCCGTCCGCCGCTGAGCCGTGCTTGTGCGTGGTCGTCGCGATGCTGTGACTGTGCCCCGAGGTCGTGCCCGTCGGCGAGCCGTGGTTGTGATCGTTGTTGGCGATGCCGTGGGTGTGGCTGCCCTCGCTGGAAACGCCCCCACCGTGGTTGTGCTCGTTGTTCTCCATGCCGTGGGAGTGACCCGACTCGGAGGACGTGTTGCCGCCGTTGGGCGAAGCCGTGCCGCCGACCATGACGACCGTGCCGTCCGTCATGAAGTCCAGCTTCACCGCGGGCGCCCCGCCCACCGCGGACCGCGCCACGGTGACGGGCACCAGCGCCTGCGGCCGGTACCCGGTGGCCAGCGGCGTACTCACTGCCACCGTTCCGGACGACCGCCCGGCCACGCCGCGCCACTGCATCTTGGGACTGCCGTGATCCCACACCTTGCGGTAGCGGACGTTCCCGCCGCTGTTGCCGTTGTGCGTCCAGCCCGCCCCGAGCGTGACCGTCGTCCAGGCCGAAGCGGAGAAGGCTGCGGCGATCTGACCGAGCGCAACCAGATCCGTGCCCTGCTTGATGATCAGCGCGGTGTCGCCGACCACCGGCACGTAGCTGTCGATGTAGCGGATGCCATCGATCGTCGTCGTGGTGTCGCCGCTGATCTGTACCGACAGCGTGGGCGGGGTGGCCGTGTCCGCGATCGCAGTGACGGTGCCCTTGCGGATCGTGGCCGGGTCGAAGTCCAGTACCGCCTGCTTGGCGATCTCTGCGGCCAGCTCGCGGATGGCGTTGAGCTGCGCCGCCGCCGCGGCCTCCGCTTCGGCCGCGGCGTCCTGCACTGCGGCTTCTTCCGGCGCGACCGGCGGTTCTGGCGGGACGGTCTCTTCGGGGGTACTCATCAGCCCCCCGCTGTTCTTTTCTGGCGCAAAGTAAGACTTTGCGTACCTTTCGCATCAAGAGGCACGTTGAACGCGTCCACGGCGTAGAGCCCGGAGACATGCGACCGCTCGCGCACCACCTCGATGACCGCGCCCGCCTCGTAGGCGGGGTTCACGATGCCGGTGATGCTGAGCTGAGCACTGAAGCCCAGGAGGTTCCGCAGCAGTTGATCCGCCGTGGCCTGCGCTTCCTCCGTGGTCTTGATGAGCTGGTCTGTGATGAATTGGGGCACTTCTCCGTACGGACCCAGATGGTAGGTCGCGCTGGTCGGCTCCTCGTCCCAGGCCACAGCGCGGACCGGGGGCAGCTCATCGCCCGGGCTCTCGCCGGTGAGGACGACGCCGTTGAACCCGGGTTCGTCAGTGAAGACGCGGGAGAGGTCGAGCATCGTGCACTGCTCGCCCTCGATGTACTGGAAGTCGGGGCTGGGCAGCGCGTCGATGTCGACAGGCGGGGCGATCACGACCCAGCCCTCTACGTCGAAGTAGATGTCGCAGCCCAGGGACTGCGCCAGCTCCGTGACCGCCTCCCACGGATCATCGCCGACGTCGTACAGACGCGGCGCCGTGGTCGTCCTGGTGGTGCTGATCGCGTCGTAGGACAGGTCCGGGAACGTCCTCTCCAGGATCGACTTGATCGCATCGATCACATTCGTGTTCTCCGCGATCACGTAGGGGCTGATGAACTTGTCCCGCGCCACGGTGCGCGACAGGTCGTAGGCGTCCAGCTGAATATCCGGGCTGCCGCCGGTGCCGTCCGAGACGCTGACCTTGGCCAGGCGGAAGACCCCGAGCGGCAGCACGTCCGTGGTGCCGTCGCTGTAGCGCACGCCCCGGTAGGGGCGCAGCTCCGTCCCGTAGGGCGTCAGCAGCGAGCCGGGGCCGCTCGGGGTCAGCAGCCCTGAAGGGTCGACGCAGCTCGCCTTGCAGGTGCGCCGCACGGCTGCGGTGCGGTCGCAGCTCACCTCTCCCCCGATGGCAGGCAGACGCATTCGCTCCTGCGTCGGGCTGATGACATCCACGTAGCTGTAGATCTGGTGCGATCCCCTGATCTCCGCGAGCAGGCGGGCCGATGCGCGCTGGACTGCCACCGCCCCGCCCCCTCGCCTCGTTGTCGGTCAGGGGGCGTCCACTTCGACGAACGTCACCTTGACGAAGCGGATCGGATCGACGAACCGCTGCCCGCTGACCTGCACTTCGGACTGAAGGTCACCGACCGGGCGCACCCACCAGGCGTGATCCACATTCGTCTGGAGGAAGAGCGTCCGGCCGCTGCGCAGCATCTGCCGCAGCGGCGCGTACTCCTCGCGCTTGAGGATCAAGGTCAACTCGATCGCGTCGCCTTTGTAGCCCTCGGACAGGACGACCGGCCTGTCCTCGCCCAGCGGCTGGTACATGACGCTGGTCCCGGTCGTCCCGACCTGAAGCGGCTCCGCTTTGACCCTGAGCGCGATGGCGCTGTCCGGGTCGCTGATGTCCTTCAGCCACCAGTTCTGCGCCGTCAGGCTGACCTCATCCGACGGCGGCCCGAAGCCCGACACGAAGCGGTCGCCGGCCAGGCCGAAGCTGGTCGTCTGCGCCCGGTAGCGCCGGTTCACCAGAGGGATCACCGTGTGATCGGTGTAGGTGGCGAACCCTGACAACGGGTCGTACACGGGCGGGCTCGTGGCGAGACCCGGCAGGGCCTGCCACTCGCCGTACCCGCTCCCGTCGTCGTCCGCGTACTGGATCTCAGGCGCGTGCCACACGGCATGAGTCGAGCGTCCGGTGCCGTTGCGCCACACCGACGACGACCCGAGCAGGATGCCGCACCGGTCGAAATACACCAGATCACTCACGGCGCGGTCGGTGACGCTGACCTCGCCCTTGATCCGGGTCGTGCCCTCGGGGACGCTGAAGGTCCCCGCGGACTTGACCCAGGTCGTGGCGTTGAAGCTCGTGCCCTGGATCGTCTGGCTGCTGATCAGCTGGTTGGCGCGGTAGAAGTACAGCGTCAGGTACGGGGTGCCGCTGGTAGACCCGAGAAACCCCGAGGTGAACGTGACCTGATTCCCGGCCAGTTGCATGACCGCCGGGTCGATCCCGGAGACATCGACCGCATCCGGCATCACCGCCACCGTCTTGCCCGCGACCAGGGGCACCGCAGGCTTGATCAATCCGATCCAGCTCGCGGCGCTGTTGATGTCCGTTCCGCTGCCCGGCGTGAACGCCGCGGTGACGCTGGTCGCGCCCACCGGCACCACGCCGTTGCTGTCGTAGATACCGGTCGTCAGCCAGGGGTCGGTGGAGCCCGCCGTCGACTCGTTGCGCTCCGTCTCGTTGGCGCCCGGAGCGGGAGCCGACGGCAGCGGCTTGATGATCCCGATCCAGCTCGCGCCCCCGTACCAGTTCCGGTTGAGCGCGCCGGTACGCGAGTGAGAGCCGGTGCCGACCGGGCCGTTGGAGTCAGCCATCATCAGCGTCGCCGTACGGTACTGCCAGTAGCTGATGGCGTACTCGGCAGTGGAGTCCGAGCGCTCCGTCACCTCCGACGTGTAGCCCCACGACGTCTCGTAGTCGCCGGACGCACCGAAGGCACTGATGCGCCAGGCGCGGCTGTCGGTGTTCGTGATCGTCGCCGTGTTGATGGAGTTGCCACTGCCGGACTGAGACGTGTTCTCCGCGATGAACTGATTCGCCGCAGTGTCCGCGTTCCGGTACGCGCTGACCTGCGTCACGACCGGCTTCACCGTGGCGGACAGCGTGCCCGTCCAGCTGCTCGGCTCACTGCTGCCCGCGGTGCGCTTGAGCACCGCAAATCGCAGGCTCGCCGTACCGTCGGACTCCGTGATCTGCCGGACAACCGTCCAGCCGGACGGCGCCGTCAGCGTCGCGATGACCGTGTCACTGATCGCCACCGTGGCCACCATCAGGTCACCCGAGACGACGCCGCTGGGACGGTTGATCGTGTATGACGTCGTGTTGGACGTCGCCTGCCACGACGTGCCCTTGCCGACGTAGGCGATGTCAGCAGAGCTGGTCGGGGGCGCGATGTTGGCCACCATGCTGCCGCTGCCCGCGTTGTCGGAGACCGCGAAAGCAGCCACGCGCCACGCGTTCACGTCGGAGTTGCTGACCACCGCAGAGGTCATGTACAGCGGCGTGCCGGTGGCTCGCGTCAGAACACCTTCGGCGACGAACTGGTCCGCAGCGTCAGCCGCTCCGGAATAGGCGACCACGCAGGCGTAGCGCCGGGTGCTCGCCACGCTCAGGCTGCCGTCCGTCCAGGTCGACGGCTCGGAGCCGCCCGCCGTGCGCTTCAACACGAAGAGCGCCGTGTCCGTGCTGCCGTCGTCGATGCTCGCCGTATTGACCGCCGTCCAGCCCGAAGGGGGCGTGACGGCGCCGTGCTGGTTCGAGCTGACGAAGGCCAGCATGAGATCGCCGGTCGTCACACCCGCCGGCTTGTTGAGCGTGAAGTCCGTGCCGGACGTCGGGCTCGTGAACGCGGTGCCGGTTGCCCGGAAGGCGAGCGACGGCGTGATGCCGGTATAGGTCAGGCGCTTGGTCAGGATGCCGTGCGCGCCGATGCCGGTCACCGCGACGCGGCTGATCGAGCTGCCCGCGCCCGCAATCCAGTTGTCCCCCACTGGGTCATCGCCGGTGGCGCTGAAGGCGGACAGGATGTTGCGGCTCGCGTGCCCGCCGTCGGACCAGGGTGCGCCGGCCCCGTACATCAGGCCGACATGGTCCGCGTAGTGGATCTCTGCGTTCGCCGGGCTCGCCACCTCGATCTCGACACGGGCGTACGCCGTCGTCGCCGGGGACGTGTCGCTCGCCACCACCTCCGTCCACGTCCCGGTGGCGTCCGTACCGGTGCCCGTGATGGTGCCTGAGATGGCCGTGTACGTGTCGTCGTAGAAGCGACACCGGACGCTGACGGTGCGGCCCGTCACGGCCGCGCGCAGCTGCGCGCGCACCGTCACCGGGGAGTCCGGCGACAGTTCCACGAAGGGACCGAGCACGGACATGGTGGCCGCACTGGATGCGGTCATCTTCAGCGAGGCCACGCCCGCGTAGTAGACGCTCGTGTCCTGTGCAGCCGTGCAGTTGGTCGTCGTGTATTCGGGCGCGTCGGTCAGGGTCTCGAAGTCGGCAGACTGCACGCTGAGCAGGTTCGAGCTGTCCCGCAGCGTGAGCGCGACGGACGACGCGTAGGAGTCCGGGACGACGCTGACGACGCCGATACCGGGCGTGCCGCTCACCGTGTTGTCGTCGCCGGGGACGCCCGGCGCCGGACCCTGCACGGTGAAGCTGCGGCCCACCCAGACCGACTTGGCGCCGAAGCTGGAGTACACCCGGACGTACACGCTGTAGGTGTCCGGGTTGATCGAGGTCGGCAGGGTCAGGCTCGTGATGTCGCCCTCCACCGTCGCCTGGTACTGCGGAGGGGTGGAGTTCGGGTTGAACGTGCTCTCCGCGACCTGGATCGCCGTGAAGATCCTGTACTCGGCTTTCGCCTGCGGATCACCGTCGGCCTGCGCGTACGTCCAGGAGATGACCGGGGAGGGGGTCAGGACGGTGCCCGTCGGCGCCTCGACCGTGACCGTGGGCCGCACCCGGTAGTTGATCTGGACGAAGAGCTTGTACACCCGGATGCAGTCGAAGACGCCTGAGTACGAGAAGCACTGGCACAGCAGCTTGTTGATCCGGTGGATGTCCCATGGGTGACCGAGGGGGTCCCGCTGGTACGTGCCGATCTCGTACGTGGTCGGCGTCGTGGTCGGGTAGATGGTGCGGCTCGTGAACCTCGATGTGTCGTCCAGGCAGCAGACGTTCACGGTGATCGAGCGGGAGCCGCCGCCAACCTTCGCGACGCGAATGAAGATCGTGACGGACGTGATGACGGCACCCTCGGGGACCGTGCTGATGTCGATCGGAAACCTGACGCAAGCCCTCCCCTTGTGGGGAGGGTTGCGGCAGTACTTGCTGTCATCGTCATTGTTCCAGCACTCGAAGAGCCTGGTCACGAGACTGCCGACCAGACTCCAACCTTCGTTTCTGAAGTCGCCGTTGCAGATGTGGGGCAGGCTCGTCACGGACGCCTCCCCACTCCCTGCTTGATCGCCATCGTCAGCCTCGGGATGGTCTCCCGCTCCAGGCGGTCGACGACGCCGTGATCCGCGCGACCAGTGATCGGGATATTCACTTCGACGCTGACGTCCCCGCCGCCGCGGCCGACCAGGTCCGAGAGCGGATCGATACGCTCCCCGCCCCGCAGGTTCATGACCTCCGGGCCGTCCTCGCCGACGACGGCAGGACCGCGGGGAGCGCCGGGCGAGCCGAGCGCGTACCAGTTGTGGCTCTTCTGGAAACTGTTTGCTCTCGAAGGCGTGCCGTAACGGTCCTTGATGTAGCCCAGACCCCACTTGATCTGCGTTGCAGGGTTGGTCTTCCAGTCCGAACCGGCCGACTTCATTTTGCTTCCGGGAAGCGCCTGCGGAATGCCGTAGGCATCTGAGCTGGGGTTGTCCGCGTTCCAGCGCCAGCCGGATTCGCGATTCCAAAGAGCCTTCAGGGCAGACCAGTGGGACGTCCAGTTGTAGCTGGCCAGCATCCCCTTGGCCGTGGCCTGCGCCGCAGCCGGCGACTTGCCACCGCTGACCAGGCCGCCCTTGTAGGTGTCGGGTCCGTTGTTGGCCAGACCGTTCTTTCCGGCATGAAAGGCTTTGACCTGCGCCTTTGCCGCCGCGCTCGCAGTGGGGTCGCCCACCGCGATGCCGTGGATGTGCGGGCTGAAGCCCTCGGCAGGCGTGCGCCGCCAGGCCGCGAAGCCCGACGACCGCATGGCACCGACGATCGCGTCCTTCGCAGGACCCAGGTCGATGGCGCCGCCCCCGGAGTGCGTACCGGCTGACGCGCCGACGCTGTTGGAGTACGAGCCCTGGAACGCCGTGAAGGTCGTCTTCGCAAGCTTCTCCGCGTTCCGCAGCATCGCGGCCGTGCGCTTGTTGACGACGACGCCGCGGTACGTCACCTTCTCGCCGTCGCCGTCCTGCCAGGCCTTCCACGGGATGAAGCCGCCACCGCCGACCGGCGCGACATCCATTTCCTTGATCCAGTCAAGGACGGTGTCGCCCATCTTGCGGGGGATGCCCGTGGCCAATTTCTCCAGCCCCGGCTCACCGGGGATGACCTTCCGGACAGTCGACTGGGCAAGACTGACGGCGGCGTTGATCGGGGGTTTGATGACGCCGTAGACGCCGCCCAAGACAACGTCCTTCAGGGCGCCCAGGGCGTTCTTGATGATCCCGTCCGGCACCAGGTCGGGACCCACATCCGGGCCCCATCCGGTACCGAGAATGCCGCCGCCGTCGGCGAACGCGTGGTCCCCGAAGGGGCGCACGCTCGCGCCGCCCATCGCCTGGCTGCGCAGTGCCGCAACGGCGTCGTGGCCGCCCGCTCCCGCTACCTCCTTCGCCGTCCAGACGTGCTCACCGGCGGACAGCCGCGCGACGATCGAGTCCGACGTCCCCGATCCGGGGCCGTCGACCGGGCCGCCCTTGGCGAATCCCTTCAGCTTGAATTCGTCCAGCTTGTCGGCGCCGAAAACACCGGCAACGATGTTCCACAGCTTCCGGATGCCGCCGTTGTAGACCACGTCCACGATTGCCTGTATGGGCGTGAAGATAAGCTTGCGCAATCCGTCCCAGGCTTTACCGATCGCCTTCACCGCAGAATCGAATGCGTTCGGGATCGTCTTCGAGAAGAAGTCACGGACCGGGTTCCAGAAAGTATTCCGGAGCCACGTCGACCCGGCGCTGAAAATGTCGCGCAGTCGGTCCCACAGGGCGCTGGCGGCATTACCGAGGGCGGTGGTCACCGACTGGAAGAAGGTCCGGATCGCCGTCCAGCCCGTGTTCCAGATGGACGTTACGGCAGTGATGAATGCCTGAAGGCCGGAACGCAGCAGATTCCAGGCCGCAGTAGCGATGGCATTGATGGACGCAGTGAGCGTCTGGAAGATGCTCCGGATTGCCGTCCATGCTGCGTTCCAGAGGTTCTGAACTGCCGTCAGGAAAGCCTGGAAGGCTGCACGGAACGCGTTCCAGGCTGCTGTGGCTATCGCCTGGATCGCCGTCCACATCGCCCGGAATGCGGCAGTGAAGACCCCGGCGAATGCCGAGAACGCAGCGGACAGGGCATTGAGGAAGGCCTGCCAGGCCGTTCTCATCAGATTCCAGATGGCGACACCTGCGGCCTGGATGGCGCGCCACGCCGCACCCCAGTTGCCGGTGAAGACAGCCGCGAAGGTCGTAAAGATCGCCTGGACCGTGGTCCACAGCGCCTGCCAGGCGGCCCTCAGGACGTTCCAGATTCCGGTGGCGATGGCCGAAATGACGGTCCACGCGCCCCGGAAAACGGCGCTGAAGGTGACATAGAAGACGTTCCATATTCCGGTGACCGTCGCCCAGAGGACCGACCATGCGCCGGTGAGGATTGTCCAGGTAACCCGCGCTGCACCGGTAAGGGCGGTCCACCCCACCTGCCAGGCTGCGGACAGAATTGCCCAGCCTATTTGGTAGACCGAAACAATCGTCGTCCACAGGAAGTTCCACGCCGCGACCAGAAGATTCCAGGCGGCGGAAGCCGTCGCGGCGAGCCCGGTCCACGCTGCAATGAATACCGGGCCGAAGGTGGACCAGAACAGATTCCACGTCGCCTGGATTCCGGTCCAGGCCATTGCCACGGTGGCGACGACGAAGTCAATCGCGAGCTTCAGCGGGGCCAGAAGGAAGTTGAACCAGTAGATGATTCCGTTGATAAGGTCGGGGATTACCGAATTCCCGACAAGGAAGTTGTAGAGCCACTGGAAGCCATGACCGATAGGGGTAAGAATATTTTCGTAGATCCATGTGACCTTGCTGGCTATCCAGCCCCAGATCGTATTCCAGTTCTGCCACAGCAGGATCAGACCGCCGACCGGACCGAGAAGCACCAGGACCAACTGACCGAGACCGTTGGTCAAGAAATTCCAGACGGTCATGGCCGTGGTCTTGATGGCATTCCATACGGTGTCCCAGTTCTGCACCAGGAAATAGATCCCGACCCCGAGGGCCGCGAGGGCGACGACTACCGCGCCTATCGTCAGAGCCATGCCGAGGAAGAGAATTCCGATGCCGCTGGTAGCGAGGGCCAGCGCAGCCGTCACAGTAGCCGCAGTCGCCGCGTAGATGTTGTACGCCAGGAGCGCCGCATTCCAGGCGAGCCATGCCCGTACGAGATTTGCCAGCAGTTCCGGAGGGAAGGAATTGAGAACCTTGAGGAGAACGGTCAGCGCACTGAAGGAATTCTCGCTCAGGTTGGCGGCAGCCTTGGCTATATTGGCCAGTGCTTTCGTCAGCTCGACGAAAAATTCCTTGACGTCCGGAGCGGCCTCGCGCGCCTTGTCCAGGAACCTGGCGAAGCCGCCGCCGGCTGACCACTTCCCAAGCTTCTCGGCTCCGTCCCTCAGGACCGATACCACCTGGTTCCCGTAGGGGAGGAAATCCCGGAAGCCCTGCCCGAGGACGCCTATGACCTCTTTTCCAGCGCGAATGAAATTCTCCAGCGCGGGAACACCCTGGCTGACCATCGTGTCCACAAAGCGGTCAAGCCCGGGACCGTCCATCCAGGCGGCAAAGTCCTTGGCCAGACTCTTCACCAGAGGACTGGTCGCCTTGACCAGCGGCACGAATTTCTCGAAATTGCGGCTCAGGGCACCCATGACGATCGAAACGGGAGTCAGCGTGTCCTTCTCGGTCGCCTTGATGAAATCGCCCCAGGCGCCCTTCATGCTCGCTGTCGCCTTGACGTATTTCTGCTGGGCAGGCGTCAGCCCGTCGATGATCGTCTTGAGATTCTTCTCGGCCTCGTGGACCTTCTTGAGCTGTTCTTCGTACGCCTTCGTGCCGGGCGTCAGCCCTGCCAGGGTTTCTTTCTGCTTCTCCAGCGCCGTCTGTGCGCTCTTCGTGGCGCTGTTCGTTGCCTGAATCGCACCGAAGAGGGCGCCGCCGAAAACACCGGCCGTAATTCCGGCCGCAGCCGAAGCTGCGACAAGCCCGCCCGCCACACCTGCCGACGCCGTCACGATCGGAACAAGCGCGGGACCCAGACCAAGAGCCGCATTCCGCACTGAGGTGACCGCGCCGATGACTGTCTTGCCGACATTCGCCCAGCCGGACTTGAAGTCCTCCTGCACCTGCCGCATATGACGGCGCTCTTCTTCGGCCTGTGCAGCCAGTGCCGCCCGCCGCCTGGCAAGCTCCCGCTGCCAGGCGGCCTCACGTATCCGCAGCTGAGCGTTCAGATCCCGCCGCAGCGCAGCCTGGCGCGCTGCGGCTTCCTGCTGGTCAAGGCGGGCCTGAGCCGCTGCTGTCGTCGCACGAAGGCGGGCCTGCCGCCGCTGCTCTTCCTCGAAATCCGCCAGCGACCTACGGGCCTGGTTGATGCCTGTGCCACTGAACGTCGTATTGACGTTGAAGTTCAGCCCGGTAACAGTTGCCATTGCCCGTCACCCCGCTATTCAGTTGTCGATGCCATCCCCCTCCCCGTCGGAAGGGTCTGCGGCGTGTAGCTCACGGGGCCGGGGGTAACGCTTTGGTTCGGGCGCCGGATTCTTCTTATGTGTCTTGCTGGTGAAATGCGCAGCACCCGTCATGCGATTCAAGGTCTGGATCTGCTCATGGAGGGCAGCAAGAACTTCGGCCAGATACGAGGAATCCACCGGGCCCGCGTACCTCTCGTACGCTTCCCATTCGGCCAGCTCCAGAGAACTGATGTGCTCCAGCCCCCATTCCACGGAAGGCCAGCCCAGCGCTACCGCTAGGCGGAAGGCGAGGCCCCTTCGGGGCCGTCCTCGAAACCCTCGGTCAGCTCCTCGACGTCAGCCTCGGAGAAGCCGTTCATCGCCTGGCAGGCGTTGAACACGCGGCTGAGGGCTACCGAAGACTTCTCGCCCAGTGCCGGAACGTCAGCGGTACTGAACATCTGCTCGCCGTCCTCGGTGACGATGCACTGGACAACCAGCCGGGCCCGGAAGTTGGCGAAATTCTGCTTGGACTTGCCGCCCTTCGTCTCCACCGTGGATGCCTCGAATGCGTCACGCTGCTTGCCCGTGAGCATCCGGAGCCGCACCACGTAGTCACCGGCGTTCTCTGCGCCCTCAGGGGCCCACTCCGGAACGGGGACATCCTTCGTCCTGAGATCCTTTGCCTTGAGGATCTGATCACGAGACAGCAGCATCGCGGGATTGCCTTTCGATTGCGGGTTGAGAAATCCGATGGTGAATAGACCGGAAATATGGGGTAGCATCCGGCCATGGCTCAGAAAGTTGTGACGACCTATACCGATGACCTCACGGGCAAGGAATCCCCGGAGATCTCCACGCATGAGTTCTCGCTCAATGGCGTGATCTACGAAATCGATCTCACCCCGGAGAGCTACGACGAACTGGCCGCTGACTTCGGCCGGTACATCGAGGCCGGACGGAAGAAGAAGGGCGGCAAGAGCACGGGCAGGACGCGCGCCGCGAGCGGCCCCAGCGCTACAGAGGTGCGGGAGTGGGCGCGGGAAAACGGGTATGAAGTAAACGACCGGGGCCGGGTCCCCGCCCCGGTCCGCGAGGCGTACGAAGCGGCCCACTGACCGGCGAACAGCCCCCGGCGCAATGCCGGGGGCTTTGTCGTGCACGGGGCCGGCCGGGATACCCGCGGACCCCGGCCGGCCCGCACCGATCAGCCGCGACCCGCTGCGGCGATCGTCTCGGCGGCGTTCTCCAGAACGCGCTCCAGCTCATGGGCCATCTGCGGCCGGTGCTCTGCGATCGTCGCCCGGAACCACGAGCCGCCCGTGTGCTGCGTGACCCACACGTCGCGCTGCCCGAAGACGGGGTGACGCCAGCCGCGCGGATCGTCCAGGTAGCGGGGCAGGCTCGCTTCCTGCGGGTCGCGCATCCCCGTGACGATGCGCACCCCGAGCCCGCGACCCGCACCTGCCTGGATCGCCACACCGCTGGCAACGCGGCGGCGCAGCCCGGTGTGCTTGCGGCCGTGCACCGGAAGCGACTTCACCCGGCGCTTGGCATCCTCAGCCGCGGGCCTGGCCGCCTCCCGCATGGCCTTGCGCAGCTTGTCGGGAAGATCCCGGTCAACCTCGCGCAGCGCCAGCGAGACACGCTTCCACTCGTCGCCCAGGCGGACGTTGTAAGTCGCGCGACCGGCAGCCATCAGGCGGTCGCCCGGGTGATGCCCGTGCGCTGCGTCGGGAACGTGACCTCAGTCTCGGAGAGGTCGCCGACGTCACCGGCGAGCGGCTGGTATTCGAGCAGGATGCAGGTACCGGTGTAGCTGGGATTGCCCGCAGAGACCGCGGCGGCGGTCGGCTTCACGACGACCACGAATTCGGTCTCCAGGTCCCACAGCGGGAAGAGCGTTGCGTCCACCTCACCCGCCGCGAAGTCCTGCTGAAAATTGAGGACAAAGGAATCGTCCTTGAGACCGGCGACGCGCTCACGTCCGGCACCGGAGAAGTTGGTGGTCTCGATCTCGTCCTTGACGAGATTGATTTCCACGCTGGAAACATGGTCTGAGAAGTTCACCCCGTTGACGACTATGTCGCAGGAGCGCAGGACGATCTTAGCCATCGCTAGCCTCTTCCTTGTCGGCCACCGATGGCCGTTCCGTGACAGGCCGCACGTGTCCGGCCTCGATAAGCGCCCGCTCCTGGGCATGAGTAAGGGCGAGCGTCACCCGCTCGCCCCTGGTCTTTCCGCCTACGGTTTTCGGCCCGATGACCTCGTAATGCCGTTTCACCGGCTCTTCCCTCGGGATACGCAAAGACCGCCTCGGCGGATCTGCCGGGCGGTCTTGTACGGGAAGCGGCTGAGGTGTCGGGCGATCGCTCGCCCTGGGCATCAGCTCATCCTCACCACAGCGACTTGGAGGGTGGCGCCGGAATTTGTGGCCGTTAGCGTGGCCCTGCCGGTTCCGTCGCCGCCGTCGTACTCCTTGCGCAGCGGAATCCACTTCTCGCCGGTGGTCGCGGGCACCGTGATCTGCGGATCAGGATTCGCCTGGCCGTACGAGGTATTGCCCAGGACGGTGACGGTGACGACCGCCGGTGAGCCGCCGGTGTTCTTGTAGAGAACGAAGGTGTTGTGTCCGTTGCCGATTTCGGCAGTGTCGGACGCTGAGGAATTGACGGTCGTCGGCGCGGTGCCCGCATCGACGATGTTCTGTGTAACGAGCGCTGCCATTGCTTCCTCACTCAATTACTGGGTGTGCGCACCGTGAGGCGCACGACAGCGCCCACATGCTGAATTCCGGCGGATGCAAAGCTGCCGCCGTACTCACGGATTCCCTCCGCGTGGGCGTCCGTTCCGTCGGCCAGTCCGAGATCCGGCGCATTGAAGATGATCTGCCGGATACTCTTCGGACCCTTGCCCGTGACGTACTGATCCAGATTCTTCTGCGCCAGAGCCGGATCGCCGTAGGCGACCAGGACGAAGAGGTCGAGAGTCCATTCGTCCATACCCCGGCCGAAAGCCCCGTTGAAGTCGCACGTCATTCCGTCCGGGCGCGGCGCAGGCATCGGCACGACGGCCGGTACCTGTTTTACGGACGGCACTTCGGAATAGACGCTGAGATCCGGCACAGCCGCCTTCAGCGTCGCCTTCAATGCAGCCCTGATCTCCGTGAGGGATGCCATGTCACCTCACTCGGATCGGGTCGCGGCAATAGCGCGAGAGCTTCGCCATCGCCATGCGGTTCTCGCGGACTCGGATAGCGCCGAATTGATCCATCCCGGCCACGCCGAAAGGCGCGTCTTTGATCTGGAAGGTTTCGGCGGCCATGATCAGGCAGGCCTGTTTGACCGGCGCCGGAACGTCGGCCCATCCCCACTTCGCCGTGACGCTGACCGTGCTGCCGAAAGCAGCCCCTCCCGCCGCGTAGACCTCGCAGAACGGCCAGCCGGGCATTCCGTCGACCACACCGTTGCGGGGGCGCAGTACGTAGGCATCGGACATCCAGGCCGTACCGTCCGACTCGATGACGAGATCCGCCGTGTCATAGAAGTCGTCGACCCGGACCCACTGCGTGACGCTCGGCCCCTCGCGCAGGCGGTAGATCTCGTCCGGCCCGTACTCGCGAGTCGTTGCCGTGGCGTCCTTGTTGAACTGGCGGCCACAGTGCTGCTCGATCTCCCTGCTTACCGAATCCAGTACGTCGGCCAGGGCGTCGTCATAGGTGGCGACTTCGTCCAGGTTGGGCAGGCGGACCTTCAGCTCTGCGACGGTGGCGTACGGATCGCCCAGGGGCATGACTCAGACCCCCGTCCGCAGCACCTTCACCGCTCCCGCTGAGGTACCGGCAGCCGATACGGCATACAGGGCCTCGCCGATCCCCAGGTCGACGCGCCAGGGGAGACTGGCTCCCGCGGCGAGCGAATAGCCGTTGGCCGTCGTCACCCCGGAAGGACCGAGGAAGACCGCAGCCGCGTCCCCGTTCGTGACGTAGATCGACTGCCCCGCCACGCTGTCCGTATCAGCAGCGCTCAGGAGCGTCGCCGACGTCGCGACGGTGACCGCCGCACTTGAGACGGCCATATCTCACCGCCTTTTGTTGGCGGTCGGGGTCCGCTGCTTGTTCGCGGCCGGGGGCGCCTTCTTCTCTTCCGGCTCAGCGGCCGACTCGGGGTCGACGGCACCCAGACGCTCGGCTTCGTCACGGGCAACCACCGCACCCGGTGACCAGTGCAGCCATCGGGCCTCGGGGTCCGTCTCGGGGACCACGCGGCTGCCGTCCTCGACAAGACACCAGTGCCGGTCGATCGTGATCCAGTCGCCCGCCGACATCAGGTCAGCTCCACGTACGCGACGACGACCGAGCAGACGCCCGCCGTCACCGCACCCGCCGCGACGACCAGGCTGATCGACCGCTCGGCTGTCGCCTTAACCAGGTCGGCGTCTGAGGCGTCGACCAGCAGGCGCTTCACGCCCGTTGTCGAGATGACCGCGGGGCTCGCGTTGGTGAGCGCCGCAGCCCTGAGGTCCCCCGCGGACTGCACGGTCAGCGCGACCGTGGTCGTGGTCGTCGGCGTGAAGGCGGTGGTCACCTCGACGAAGGCGTCCAGCAGGATGGCCCCCGACGGGATGGTGTCGCCGCGCATGGTGATGGTGCCGATGGCGCCGCCGTCCACGGCGAAGTCGTAGAAGGCCCGTGCGTACTTCGCACGGCCGACGAACCCCCCCGAACCGATCTTTCCTGTACCGGGCTGAATGTTGCCCATAGCCATTCCTTTCAGCCGGGCACGGCTGTTCTTCGGGCATGACAAAGGGGCCGGACGCGGAGCCCGACCCCTTCGGTGTAGTGCTGTATCTATTTGTTCAGGTAGTCGACAGCAGCCTGAAGGCGGGCGGGATCATCTCCGAGGAACCCGATCCCCCGATTGCAGCCTGAGCAGAGGAGACCGCGCACCCTGCCGGTCTTGTGACAATGATCCACATCGAAACGCTTGTTCTCCGCGCCAGGCCCGTTCGGAAGGCCACCGCAAATGGCGCACGTGCCATTCTGCTGCTGGACCATCAATTCATACTCAGGAAGAGTTATCCCGTATTTACGCTCAAGATGCCTGGCAAACGCAGCCTTCTCGACCTCTGGCTTGCTGCGGTGCTTCGCCCCGGCGATGGAGGCGCAGGCGCGACAGCGGACCTGCCTTCCATCAGCCTTCGTCTTATTGATCGAAAAGTCTTCCAGAGGCTTGATCGTGGTACACGCCCCGCAGTGCTTGAAGCCCTCCGGGGCCGCGACTCCTTTGTCGGCTATGCGGCACGTGTACGAGCAGTACAGGCCGCACCCCTTCTTTATGAGGGCAGCAGAGACGTAAAAGGCGCCCGCGCAGAGGAGACACTGCCGATCCTCGCCGGTTTTCGAGCGGGCGGGCTTGCAGGAATAGCATCTGAGATAACTCCCTCTGCCAGCCCTCACTTCACGCAGCGGCCCAGAACAACTAGGACATGACGCGTTTTGATTCATGCCCTAGCTTATCCCGGCGCAAGGCTCATCTTCAATTTACAAAAGCCGCTGCACTGTCTTGCTCCAGCAAGATCACAGGCCCGTGACCACGCCAAACGCCTTGGGGCGATAGTGGATGGCCGCTGCACGCATGTCCGCTCGAATCGCGAGCTTGCCCTTTACGAAGTAGTCAGAATGCGAATTACTGACCTGGACGTCGATTCCTCGGCGCATTGCCAGCTCCGCGAAGTTGACGTAGTCGCCCAGGACCACCTTCGTCGAAGTGACCGCCGTGGTCTCCACGACCGGGATTCCCCACAGCGTGAAGGGACCGACCATCGAGGGGTGACCCCAGATGTACTGGCCGTCCGCCGTCTTGAGAAGCCGGACCGATTCCCACTTGGCGGGCGCAATAAACATTACCGATGGCTCGGCAAATCCATTGTCCCTCACCTTACGGGCACACCGATACACGGCGTCCGGAATAGGGTCAGAACCAAGTGCCTGCGTCTGAATACCCACCACATTCTCAGTACCACGCAGGTTCGGCGCCGTACCGTTACCCACCAGAAGCTGGGAATCGAGCCGCTGCTGAATCATGTTCGGCAGACGGTTCTGGACGTAGCCCTGTGCACGCGGCTCATCTTCGAACTGCTCGTCTGTGACGGGCAGGAAAGTGGCTATCTTGCGCACCGGCTCCTGCCGCTCGGTCAGCGCAAGCGCCGACTCGGGATAAGCGCCCTGAGAATCCGCCTGATTGGCCTCTGCGGTCTCCGCTGCATTGTTCGTGTAGGTCGTTTCCTCCATATACACCACGGCAGACATCCCAGTGGTCGTGTGGGGGAAATAGGACGCCACATGCACGGCGGGCCGCATCGGCATCAACTCAAGGCGGCCCGTCCGCGTGTCCTCGGAGTCCCAGCCGGCCGGTGTCTCCATCAGCGTCTTCAGACTGATGTCCAGGTGCGCGGACGGCCCCACACCCGAGCCCGGCTTGTAGCCCTTGAAGGCCGTGGACTCAGCGAAGGCCCTGCCCAGGTGGACCGGACCGCGCCCACCCTTCCGCTCGGGCTCACGCTCCTTGCCCTTGGCGCCGTCGCCCTTCTCGACATCCCCGCCCTGCTGCGCCTCAGCCGCAGCCCGCGCCACGATCAGGAGTTCGTCGACCTTCTTCTTCCGCTCGACGATCTCTTCGTTCATCTTGCGGATCTCTTCGACCTTCGCCGTAGAGTCGCCGGACAGGGACTTGACCTTGGTCATGTCGTACTCGGCACCGGCCTCTTCGAAGACGGCCGCGAGCCCCTTGCGCTTCTCGTCCAGCGCTTCCTGTGCCTGCTTCAGAGCCGGAAATTCAACAATCCGGTCAGAGTCGTTGTACATGTGATCCCTCTGCTTTAGGGCATGAAAAAAGCCCCCGGCTACCGGAGGCTTGGCGGAAACTGCCGCTGACTTACATGCCGTTGGCCAGGGCGATGGACCGAAGGAAAAGCTCTGCCTTCTCGTCCTCGCCGGGACCTTCCGGCTCGTCCTGCTCGACAGGCAGCGACATCAGGGATTCGAGGCTCTTCAGGTCGTCGGCGATCCAGCCCAGGATTTCGCCGTTGACCTTCGAGAGGCCCTTGCCCTTTTCGCGCCGCAGAGCGACCACCCTTGACGCGCTTTCGATTGCGCCCGACACGAGCGTGAGAGCCGTGACCAGCTCTTCGTTCAGGGTCGGGTTCTTCACTGACGCAGAGCCGCGGTCCCGCAGCTCCGGTGCGTCCCTGTCGGCGTCCAGAAGGTGCGCCGACAGATGCCTGTAGACGGCCTCACGGTCGGCGTCGGGGATACCTGCGTCCCCTGCGCCGTTCAGCTTGGCGATGCCCTGAAGGCATGCGCGAAGGTTCGCCGGACCGTCGATGCCGTGGTGATGAGCGAAGCGATACGACGCCTTCAGCTCCGGGTCGCCGTCCGGGTCGACCCAGGCGAAGACCGTGCGGAGCTGCGACGGCCGTGCGTCCTCGGGGAGGTCAGCCACCGTCTTGGCGCCGTCCCACTGACGGGCCAGCGTCGCCGTCTCCCGCGCCGGAATGGGTCCGCGGACCGCAGTGCCCGCCTTCGCCTCCGCAGGCTCTGTGTCGGCGCCCTGGCGGCTCTTCACGGACGTGGTGCGCGTACCGACCCCGGCACCCAGCAGGACGGGGCTGACTTCGTGGACCTTGACCCGATCCAGGTACCGGACCTGCCGGTCGCCCTCCTTGCCGTAGGAGTGCTCTTCGATGTCGAAGCCGTAGCTCCACTCCCCCAGGCCCTCTTCAGCCAGCGCCTTGACGGTCTCGAAGGTGTCCTTGCCGTGGGCGGTGTTCATGAAGAACTGGCCTTCGAGGACGGCCTTCTTGCCCTTGACGCGGATGATGCCCTTACCGACCGGCAGTGCACCGTCCCAGGACTTGTGGCCATACGCGCTGATGGCCACCTTGGCGCCGTCGGTGAATGCGCCCTCGCGGGTGAAATCCCCATCGAGATCACGCACATTCATCGTGGAAAAGACGGCCGTGACGATGCCCTTGTCTGCGTCCTTGATCTCCAGGCCGCCGGGCAGGCTCTTACGCTCCATCATCTTGTCCTTCCGGCTGACCGGGATCATCTGGTTCTGGTGGATCGGCTGATTGCCCGGCGGGGAGGGCGGGGGGTTCGGGCTGCGCTTCAAGCGGCGGCTGCATCTGCACGGAGACCAGGCCGGTGTGATGGCCGATCAGCAGACTGACGTCCTCATTCACCACGGCCTTGACGACGGCGTCCGGCTCGAAGCCGGACTTGATCCCGGCGTCGATGGTGTTGAGCTGGACGCGCATGATGTCGGCCCGGTCGCGGGAGTCCTCGCGCAGGAAGGCCACGTCTCGGGTGTCGAACCACAGATGCGTGCTGGCGCCCGACGGCTTGAAGAGGACTTCGAGGCTCGCCGCGGCGATCCGCCAGAGCGGACGCATGGTGCCGTCGGCGAAGCGGCGCCTCGATGCCGCGAAGTTGCTGGTGTTCAGGGCGCTGCCTTGCAGCCCCTCGGAGAAGCCCACCCAGGACGGCGGCACCCCGGCGGCGCTCGCTATGCGCGCCTCGCCCTTGCCGACAGTGGACGTGAAGTCGAGCTGCCGGAAGTCGTGCGTGAGAGGCGTGACATCCGCACCGCCCTGAAGGAACAAGGTTTTGTAGGCGTTGAAAGCGCCCTGATGTCCGGCCTTGAACGCCTTGACGAAGGCTTCGAACTGCTCCTTCTGGACGTCTTTGTCAAACCTGACGACCATATTCGGCACGGCGGCGTGTTCGAAGAACGTCTTCTTATGAATCGTCGAAGCAGAATCTGCCTCGATCTCGCGCAGGACGGGCGTCATCCACGACATGCCCCTGAAGCGCGCCGCGGGATCAGGAATGGGCGAGTAGTGCGCAACCTCACCGGGCAGCAGCAGGACCGCGCCGCCCGTGGCGTGGGGGCCGCCCGATGCCATGACGCCGAACTGCCTGGGCTCGTAGAGGTAGCCGATGATGCGGGCGTCCGCCGCGTACAGGTCGCCGCTGTGCGAGCCGATGACCATGGACACCCAGTCAGGACGCAGCCGCGCCAGGCGCAGCCCCGGACCGCTCGCCGCACCGCCGTAGCGGCCCTGGTCATCGGTCTTCGTCCAGTAGCTGTTCCCGGCGAGCGAAGCATCCTGCTCCATGCGCGCCAACAGCTCGCCGGTTGTGCCACCGGGCCACGGTCGTTCGAGCAGGTTCAGCTCTGCGTTGGAGAAGAGATCGCCGGGCCTGCCCTTGTTGAACTGACGCCACATGAACCGGGCTTCACTGAACACCATCTGACGTGCGACGATGCAGGAAAAGATCGGCCCGTTGCGCTTGAAAGCTCCTTCGACGTAGCCCTCGAAATCACTCTCGATCCGCTCCTTGTCCGCCGTGCTGCCCATGACGAAAGGAGCGGCATCGAGCGACCAGAAGTCGGGCTGCGTGAAGGACTTGGTGCTGCGGGTGAAGAACGGCCACTTCCACGACCAGGCCACGGTCACCCCCATGCGCATCCGGCTTCGACGGGCTTCCTGGCCGGCTTCTGCTGAAGGCCCCACATCGCGAGCGTCGCGGCCTGGAGCGGTGAGATGTCCACGGCCGCGCCGCGCTGGTCCCAGGCCCACAGATCGGCGACGGTGCGCTTGTCGGCGCCCGCCACGGCTGCCGTCAGCGGCACCTGGTCCAGGTGCACAAGGGTCGGCGAGTTGCCCCGCATCGGGACCACCGCACTGGCGAAGGACCCGCAGGCCTGCGCGAACTCACGGGCGGTTGGCGAGATCACCGTGATGCCCGCCTTCTCCAGTGCGGGGATCAGTGCGCCCGCCTGGCTCGCGCGGTTGATGACGACCGCGCGCGGACGCCAGCGCGCGGCCAGCTCCTTGACGCGCGCCACGATCCAGCGATCCCCCGGACGGTGGTCGAGCAGGCGCTCGCCATCACTCGTGATCTCCACGTGGGTCAGGCCGTCGGCGTTGAACCCGGCAACCGTGATGCAGCCCGCCTTGCGGTCGGGCGTCAGCTCGATGCCGAAGGACAGCTCGCCGTCCGGCATCGAGCCCGCATCGACGCAGGCCTTCCAGGACGCTTCGTCGATCACCCGCCACGACTCGCCCTCGACCGGCCAGTCACCGACGCCCAGCCGCTCGCGCGCGAACTCTTCGGCCGACATGCTGCGGCGCTCCGCCTCGATGTGCTCGACCGAACGTTCCGGGGAGCGCGTGCCGCCGATACGGATGCCGAAACCCGGGTTGGCCCGCGGGTAACTCGCGTACAGGCGGGACAGCTGCCGGTCGTGCTCTTCCTGCGTCCAGCGCGGATCGGCCTGGAAGTCCTGGCGGTCGTGGTCCTCGCAGTCCACCGGGCAGAAAGCGGTGCATGCGTCGATCGACCATTCCAGGTAGCACAAGCGAGGATCGGAGCCCGCGATACCGCGGGCGCGGACACGGCCGAGAGCGGTGGAGTCCTTGTTGCCGGACGATCCCGTGTACCAGACCTGCGGGTCCGGCACGGCGCTGAGCGTCGGCAGGATCGAGCCCACCGCGCGGTCGGTAAGGATCATCGCTTCGTCCAGCACGAGACGGTCGCACGTGAAGCCACGGCCGCCGCCCGCGGTCCTGCTCCGGAAGCGCAGACGGCGCAGTGCCCCGTCGCGGAAGACCTCGATGCCCTCTTCGCCGTGACTGCGGCTGACGCGCCGGACCATGCGGTCCAGGTCCGGGGTGTTCTCGATCAAGCCCAGGATGCGCTTGAAGGCTTCGAGCGACGTGTCGAACAAGTGGGCCGAATGGATGCACAGCTCTTCGTCCAGCAGGTAGAGGCTGGCCAGCTCGATGGCCTCCAACACGGCGCCCTTGCCGTTCTGGCGGCCGACCACCAGGCCGACTTCGAAGGCGGACCAGGAGCCGTCGGCGCGCTGTCCCAGGGCCTCTTCGAGGACCAGGCGCTGCCACGGGTCCATCGGGAGCCCGGCAATGGCCGCCAGCTCCGCGACGTCGGCGCCCGCACTGGACACCCGCGGCGGCGCGGCGAGAATCCGGGGCCGCTGGTCGCCGCGCCCCGGTATGACCGCGCCGCTCATGCCCCGGTGCCCCTGCGGCGCCGTCCCGTGCCCTGGCGGCGCGCGGCGTCCGTGCTGCCGCCAGTACGGCGCTCCCGCAGCTCATCGAGCTGCGACCGCCGCGCCGTGTCGGGGATCTTCTCCAGCTCCTCAAGCACCTTGATCAGGCGCAGCATCAGGGCTGAGGTCTCCGAGCCGGAAGAGCGCCGCAGCTTGCCGCAGTCGCAGCACTCGATGTCGCCGCTGATCTCCTTGGCCAGGTGATCCCGCATCGCCGTGTACTGGGTGCGCTTGTCGCCTTCGGCGATGGCCTCGCTGAAGTCGCTCACGTGCCGCGCACCTCCCCCGCCACCACCAGGCGCCGCTGCGGGCGCGGCTCTACGCGAACGGTGCGGTCCTCGCCGGGGACGGCCAGCGTGCGGTTCTCCGCAGTGACGGCGATCGTGCGGGGCTCCGCGGGGATGTGCAGGACGCGGGACTCTTCGGACACGATCGTGATGCGCGGCCCCGTGGCGCGGGTCTCGGCATACACGAGCACCGCAGCCGACGGCGCGGCCACCGTGAGCGTGCCGTCCAGCGACGCGGCAGCAGCCAGGGCCACCGCGGCGGACGGCGCGAGGACAGCCACGACACCGGGCGCCGCGACAACACCCGCGCCCGCGAACGCCGGCACGGGCACCGCGGCGGACAGCGGCCCGCCGGTCACCGCTTCAGCGGCAAGGGCCACGACAACCGACGGGGCCACCGCCGACAGCCCGCCGTCAAGGCTCAGTTGACCGGCGGCGGACGCGGTCGCAGCAGGCGCCGTGAGCGCCAGCGAGGCCGTCACGCGCACCGTGGCGGCGATGCTCACGGCCGCAGACGGTGCGGTGACCGGCAGCGTGCCGCTCGCCGTCGCTTCGGCGTGAATGTCGACCGAGGCTGCCGGTGCGACGGCGAGCAGCGAAGCGCCGGCCGAGAGCGCCCCGGCGGCGTCCACCGCGGGGGCGGGGGCGGTCGCGTCCAGGTCGCCGGCGACGCGTACGAGCGCAGTGAAATCGGCGCCGGGCGAGGGCGCGGTGACGTCCAGCAGCCTGGTGGTGCCGCCTCCCAGGATCACCACGGGCACCGGGGCCACGACGCGCAGCGCGTACGGCAGCTGCCCGTCCAGAGCCACGACAGCAGCCGGCGCGACGGCGAGCAGGGACGCCTCTGCGATGACATCGGCGTCGGCATCGACAGCCGCAGAGGGCGCCACTACGGCGAGCGTGCCCGCGGCTGTCGCGGCGCCCGCGAGGTCGACGACTGCGGAGGGCGCGGCAGTTGCGAACGTGCCTGCGGCGGTGACATCAGCCGACGCCGCCACGGACGCAGCAGGCGCCGTGACGGCGAGGGTTGCCGTCGCTTCGGCGGCAGCCGTCACGCTGGCCGCGGCCGACGGAGCCGTCACCATGACGGTGCCCGCCGCCTCAGCGGCACCTGATGCAGTGACGACGACTGAAGGGGCGGTGACGGTCAGATCGCCGGTCGCGGGGACTGCCGGAACCTGCTGAGCGATGATCGAGGCGCCTGCGGGCTGGCCGCGTCCGAGCCTGGCCATGCCTCACCGCCCTAGTGGATCAGCATTCCTCGAAGACGATGTAGGCGATGGCGGTCAGGGTCGCCGCCGTATTGATGCGCAGCTGGCAGTACTTCGACGGGCTGACCACCGGCTCGCGACCGAGCGGCCACTGCTTCTCGTACTGCGTCATGGGGCCGACCAGGGCGCCCGCGAACTGCCGCTCGGTGGTGTTCGTGGTGATGGCCACCGCGCCGTACGCCGTGGACCCGGTGCCCATGGTGAGCGAGCTGGCCTTCGCGTTGTCGCCGATGGGCATCACGGTGGACGTGCTGTGCGCGGTCATCGAGGTCGTCGCGGCACTGGCCTGCGCGAGCGTGCACACGGCAGGCGAGCCAGCCGCCGTGCCGCTGAAGGACACGCCCCACTCGACGATGCGGATGCTGATCGTTGACGGTGTGGCGAGCTGGATCGCCACCTTGGCGTTCGCGGCGTAACTGGTGCCCGCCATCACGCCAGTCGTCGCGTCGATCGCGCAGTTGTAGGCGACGTACAGACTCACGCGACACCGGCCACGCCGTAGACCAGCAGATATGCACCGTCGCGGTTCGCTCCCGCCGGGATGGTGACCGTAGTGCCAGAGATCGAAGCGCTGGCCGCTGCCGCCACCGTCGTACCCATGAGGACGGCACGCTTGATCACCGTGAACTGCTGGATCACGTCGATCGTGTCGCCCGCGCTGATGTCGCGCAGGGCGTACAGAGCGACGCGGTCGCTCTCGCCGTTCATCCACATCAGCGGGTAGCGGTTGGGATCGAGAGCTGCCACGTCGTCACCTCACCAGGTAGAGGCACGACGCACCGCCGTGCTGTGAACGAGAGGGGGAGCGGCGACCGCCGCAGGCTCTTCCATCAACGCCCCGGCCGCGAAGCACCAGATGATGTTCGAGGCAGACGCGGTGCCGGTCGCGGTGAGCGTCGGTGCGCTGCCGGTGCCCAACTGCTCGACGAAGATCACGGCGGGCTTGGCGGTGCTGTTCGTGGTCATGTAGACCTCGCCGCGCTCCACCCACGAGCCGCCGGGGCCCGCCAGGTCGAACGACTGGGTGTTCCACGTGCCCATGACGACACCGGCCATATGAAGTGCCAGGTCAGAGGCTTGTACGCCGGTCAGTGCCACACTCGTCTGGGGGGTGCCGCGAGTGGAGCGGAAGACGCTGCCGGACGTGCGGAACGGGTCGCCGGAACTGATCACGCCGGTATAGCGGAGCATCGCGATCGCGGCGTAGTCGCCGAAGCTGGCGTCCAGGGTGACGGTGTACGAGGCGGGCTCGGACGACGCGCGCCGCCAGAACAGGACGACCGTGTTGTCCTCCGTGCCGCCGCCGTCGGCGGTGGCCTTCTGCGTGAAACCGGTGACCGTGGGGTCCACGCCGACCGACTCAGCGACGCAGACGCCCAGCACCAGCATGTCGCCGTTGACCGTGCCCGCGGGCACGTTGATGGTGCCGGTGGCGGCACCATTGACGGTCGCCGTCGTTGCATTCTGAAATGCAATCGGCATGGGGAGACCACCGCCTCCCCATGCACTACAGCTCCACGGCAGTCACATTCGAAGATCCGCAGTCTTGGCAGCGGTGAACAATGCCCTTGCCATGACGGCCCGAACGAAGCTGAAGATTCTCAAGGCGGTTGTCCAGGCGGTCACCGTTGATGTGGTGCACCGTTTCGTGCGGCTCAAGGGGACGCCCGATGGCCTTCTCCATGACCTCACGGTGCTCGATGACCACCTTGCCGCCGCGCGTGAAGCGGCGGTATCCCGAGCCATCTATATAGCCTTCACCGGCTACGGCTGGGGTTTTGATCTCGGCTACCCCTGGATCTCCAGTCCGGTACCAGCGGGAATAGTGCGTGGAGCACCAAGTCCTATTCCGAACGGACCTCTCGCAGCCTTCGACACTGCAAACTGGGCGCGAAGGATCAAGAGCGTTGCCCTTGGTGGTGGAGTAGTGCCAGTTCTGCCAGTGCGGGTTGCACCAGCCTCGGCCGTAGACGGGGCGACCGCAGTCGGGCTCTTTACACAAAGGGCCGCCGAACTCGCCACGCTTCTTGGCGGCTCCATAGTGAGTCGAGCAGTAGCCACGCGCGACCTTAGGGCGGTCGCACCCATCAATGGTGCAAGGCGTCTTCATCTCTAAATTCTACGACGCCTTTGACGTCACGTCAGCTTACAGATGGCCCTGAACTGCCCATATGCCAGATCAACTTGCAGGCATCGTGAAGGTCCCTGACGTAATTTCTACCGAGACGCCGTTCGAGATTGTGGTGGTGTTAAGTTGCAACTGCCCGCCGCCGCCCGTCGCCGTGACGCTGCCGTCGAAGACAGTGCCCGGCGTGCTGCTCGCGCAGCGGAACCACGCTGCGGTCCCGGCCGCGACGCCCGTCGTCGACAGGGGGACCGCGGCCAGCGTGCACACGCCTGCCGACGCGGACCCGAAAGCGGGATCGTCCAGCGTGAAGGTGGCCAGGAGCGTCTGGCTCGACACCGCCGTATTTGCATTCGCAGGCTGCGTAGCCGTGTAGATCTTGATGGTTCCGGCGCCCGCTCCCCCGTCGATCAGGTCGACAGCCGCATCGGCCATCGCGTTCTGCGTGGCGGTAGCCAACTGGACAGCCATCTGCGTTCCTCTCGGAGAGTCGGTTCACCAGGAGCGGGAGCCCGCAGTGCGGGGCACCGCGGACGAAGGCGCCGGGGCGGGCGCGTCACGCGGGCGCAGCCGGGCGGCCTCGCGGTACCAGCGCCTGACGCCGTCCATGTAGTTCTCGGGACGCTCGGCGCGGCAGCGCGCTTCGACGACATCGCGGCCGGGGTCGAGCGTGACGACCTCCGCGCCGTGCTTGCTGTAGCGCTCCATCGCGGGCGCCTTCGGCACCGAATGGATGATGTAGACGTCGTGCGTCTTCACGTGGCGCAGGGCCTCGCTGATGGCAGCCTCACGAGCGCGGAAGGCGACAGAGGCCAGGGGGCGCTTGTGGCCGTGCGGGGTGGCATGGATCGAGGTCAGGGCGTTCGCCAGGCGGTCGTAGTCGACGACGATGTCACCGGGCTTCGCGCGGTCGTTGACCCACGTACTTTTACCTGCGGCGGGCGGGCCGATGACCACGTACAGCGTCACCGGTTCTTGACCCGGACGGTGATGCTGCGGTCGTCGATGCGGCCGGCGGATGTCGTGATCCGATTGGTCGCCGTGTAGGGAGTGCCGGGCGTACCGCCGGACAGCCAGGCCGTGGCAGACGTCGCACTGTGGGCGTCGCTGTCGAGCGTGATCCCTGCCGACACGATGACCAGGGAGTCAGTGATCGTCTCGCCCGGTTCGAGCCAGTCCGACCAGTCCCATACCCAGTCCAGGACGGCGTCCGGGTCCTTCTCCCACACATTCGAAGCGGCCATGGTCACCCCCGCTGAATGAATAGAGAAGATCGATATTCAGAAATCCATTCAGGACCGCACGCCGCTAACGATCAGTTGATCACACGGAGCTGACGATCTCTCAGGTTGATCTTGCGGATGATCCACTGTGCATTTGCAGCGCAAAGTGAATCATGACGATGATCCACTCCTTAGAATGGACCGATCAAGCTCTGACCTGCACTTTTGTTAACGATCAGTCATTCGCTGACACTCCGTCAGATCAACTGAAATCGATCAAGGCTCTGACCTGGGGCTTTGTCCGCAAATTCAGTAGAGGGTTAACCCGGAGATAGGAGCGTAGCGGGTCACCAAGCGATCTCTTTGCAGCAAACCCCCACCCCCCTATGCGAGTTGACCCGGGCTCGGCGATCACGGGTGCGCGCATCGCGCTCGCCCCCTCCCTCGTCGCCGGTGCATCCGCCCTGCATAGCGCTATTCAGCGCCGCAACACGGCCTGAGCGCACGGAAGTTGCATAGATCTATACAGGTCGCGGCAGAGATCCATTCACCAGCGCTTCGAGGCAGCCACACGCGGGCGCACGTCGCGGTTGCCCTTCTTCTGGTTGCACAACCGGTGCGAGGGCCTGAGCCACTGCACGTCATCGGGGTCATCACCGCGCGCGAGCAGTACAGCGATGGACGGCTCGTGATCCGCTTGCCATGCCATCGGGTCGAGGTAGTGCAGTGCCATGTCGATACCTTGACCACACAGGTGACAGATCGGTGGTGCCTCGCGCTTGAGCTGCGCGACAGCAGCACGCCATCGTGCACCACTGCGACCGGCACACCTGGTCACCGGCACGGTGCACCTCCATGGGGTGGGGGTACACCGGTGCCGGTGCAGGGTGGGGCAGGTAGCACAAGCGAGGCAGGGCTAGCCCAGGTGCAGCACCTGGCCGGGGTGGATCAGATGCGGGTTGCTGCCGATGACCTTGCGGTTGCCTGCGTACAGCGCCTGCCATCCACCGCGCACGTTGTGCTGTGCGGCGATGCGTGACAGGTAGTCACCTGCCCTGACCTTGTACGCCTTGCCACCCCATGCAGCAGGCGCCCTCTTCGCAGGCCCGCCCTCACGCTGAGCACCCCTGCTGTCCTGCGGTGCCGCCCTCTTCTGCGGGGCAGCCGCCCTCGGCTTGGCAGGTACGCCCTGGTTCTTCGACGGGGAGGGGGTGGCCTTGGGTGCAGGCCCCCCGAGTGTCGAGCCACCGGGGCGTACGACAGCGGTGAACGCACTCGCATACCAGCCTGTGCGCCACGGTGCGACGCGTACCGGGGTGCCGGGCTTCGATGCCTCTACGATCTTGCCGCCCCCGATGTACAGCGCCACGTGCCCGCCACCGCGGTAGATCACCAGGTCGCCGGGCCGTACCTGCGACGGGGACACCCGCGTCAGCCCGGCCAGCTGCGCCTGTGACGTACGCGGGATGGAGATCCCCGCCGCACGCCACGCCGCCTGCACCAGACCCGAGCAGTCGTACGCGTTCGGCCCTGTTGCCCCGTAGATGTAGGGCTTGCCGCGCTGCGCCAGGGCGAACGCCACGGCCTTGGCCGCAGTGCCCGAGATCTGCGCCTTGGGCTTGGCCGGCGCCGCCTTCTTGGGCACGGCCTTCTGCACCTTGGGCGCCGCCTTGTACGGCTTGGCGCCGCCGCGGGTGAGCCCGGCTCTGACGCTGCACACGGGCCACGCACCGGGGCCCTGAGAGGCGAGCACCTTCTCGGCTATCTGGATCTGCTGCGCCTTGGTGGCCAGATCCGCGCGGCTCGCGTACCGGGTGCCGCCGTACGCGCGCCAGGTGGACGCGCTGAACTGAAGGCCGCCGTAGTACCCGTTACCGGTGTTGATGTTCCAGCGATTGCCGGACTCGCAGCGGGCGACTGCGTCCCACACGCTGACGGGGGCGGCGTCTGCCGTGCCGGTCCCCACTACTGCAACGCCTGCGCCGACGACTGATGTTGCGGCCGTCGAAGCGATCATGCGTTTCGTGCGTACGGCCTTGGGCCGCCTGTGCCTATTGCGGTCGTGCCCCATAAGAGATCTCCGATGGGTCGGGTCCGCCCCCGCTCAGACCACCCGCGTTTGCGGGCATGAAGAAGGCGGCTCACAGCGGAGCCGCCGGAATCCGTGGCCGTCGCCACAGTGGTGAATGGGCGCCTCGGTTCAGGAGGAACAGGGCGCAGCAAAACGCCCGCTCACGCTGTCTGCGCGGCGGGCTGACGTTCTATCAGGCACTCTGCGGCCTGGGACACTCGGGCATGGAGGTGCCCGCTGGTTCGTAGTCTCGGTCACCGATTTGCCTTTGTCAACAAGTTGGCTTCTCTCGGACGCTCCCAGGGCGGGACGCCGTTCTTGCGCAGATACTCACGCATCGCTCGGTCCACTTCACCTATGTCCCACCGCGCCTGCCGTTTGCCGGAACCGCCGTACCGATTGATCTTGCCGTCACGGCACCACCGATAGATGGTCCACACAGCGGACTTCATTCGGGGATCACTCATGCTCGCGTGCTGATCCCGGATCAAGTAGTAGGCGGCGAGCCGTGTATCCACGAATCGGGCATGTGCGTCCACGGCTGACCACCTCGCAGATCAAGAAGGTGCTGGAACAGCTCCTGCGTCATGTCGAACCACTCGCCCTTGATCCGGTTGGCGTTGAACTGCCGGTGACGCAGGCTTTCAAGCTCCACCTCACCCGGCTCGACAGCCAACAGCTCATCATGCGGTATGCCGTACAGACGCTTGGTCAGATTGGTCGTAGTGCCGATCTTCACACGGCAGCAGAACCGCAGGTAGTAGACAACGTGCCCTTCTGGATACGAACGACCGAAGACTTCCGCGACGCGCAACCTCTCGACTTCGTCAGCGACCCTCTGTTCTTCCTGCGCCTCACGCTCCAACCGCTCCCGCTCAGGACGTTGCTCCTCAGCGATCTTGGCGTATATGGCCTCCATGATGGCCTCTCGACTGCCATACACGGTCAACGGCCTGTCAGGCGACGATTCGGTACGTCCGTAACCGTCAGCACCGTAGAGATGCAGTCGCTGGTCGTAACTCACGGGCTCTCGCTCCCCTCCCGAGCAATGACCTCCGCGACCGCGGCAGCTGCGAGTCGCGCGATGTTGTCGACGGAGTTGATGTAGCCGTCCCCGACCGAACGGAGCGTCAGCGAAGGGTCACCGGTCGGACTGACTCGCGCCCACGCATCCAGCACGGCGTGCACGAGATCCTTGCGCACACCGACACCCTGAGCGCTGTACACATAGCCATCACGCATCGGCGTGTCGTCCTCTGCCACGTGCATGAGTTCCACTACGCACCCTCTCCTTCCAACAGGTTGATCCAATCCCACCTGAAGTACCTCTGACCGCACCCCGGTGCATCCGGCGCCCCGATACATCGCACATCAGATGACGCATCCTCAGCCACGATCAACGCACCTGAGCAGTTGCCGCACACGGTTTCTTCCAGCATCCGCTGCGGCGAGTCGTATTCGAGGATGATCCGCGCCGTCTTGACCAGCTTGCGCAGATCCTCTTTCACGTCCACCACGAGCGAATAACCGCATTCGAGCGTCCCGTCAGAGGCCATCGCGGACCAGTCCGCTATCTGCCGCAGCACGGCAGGAGCGGTAATGCGCGGAGCGTGAACGTGGTCCGGGTAAAGCTCCGCACGGAGCTTCCCGTGATGAAGCCATGCAGTCGCCTGGATCTTCATCAGCAATTCCAGCGCCTCACCGTTTCCGGGCGGGTTGGAATGAGGCTTGTCGCGGGCGCCGCTCCCCGATCCGCTGCCATTGGCGACGGGCTCGGAAATGGCTTCCTGCAACTGGTCGACAAGCGGCGGCTGAAGCGCCGATCTCGCGCGTTCTTCGAGCCGCTGCGGACACACGCATACGTAGTGCTTGCGTCTGCCCGGCGTCATGGCCGCTCTGCCGATCTGGCACAGCGGCGCATGCATCTGGATCATCACCTGGTATTCGATGCGCTCCTCCCATCCGTCCAGCAGCTGGCGGACAAGGTCGGCGACGTGCTCAGCGGGGGTCACGGGCGAGCCACACGGCGAGCCGGCGCGCCCGCTCGGTCAGGACGGCGCGGTCATGGAACGGGCAATCCGTCAGGGGCGGCACCTGGCCCCCAGGGTGCCTCTCGCGGTGCAGATACGCGGCCAGCCTGGCTATGTCGATCATGATTTGCCTCTCACGTGATGGATCATGAGGACGCAAGAAAGCCCCTGAGGGCGCCTGAGCGCCTTGCAGGGGCCGGGCGGACTCCGGGAGCCGGGAAGGGCTCACAGGCCGCCAGAAGCGAACGGTGACGGCCGCACGGGGCCGTCACGGGCAGACGTCGTGGACCGCCCAGCGGTGGGTGTCGTACTCGATCGCCCAGTGCGGTTCCTGATCGAGGATCAGATTCCGGCAGGTAGCGCACCGCAGCGGCCGTGACGTCCAGCTGTGATCAGAAGGGCGGGACGTCGCAACGCTCGCAGGAGCGGGGCTCCGGTTGCCCGTGAGAGCCGTCACGGAGGCACAGGGGGACTCCCGGCGCCCAGTAGCGCTCACACGGGCTCGGGGAGGGTCCGCGGCCAGCTCCGTGACCCTCGTGGCGTCCAGTCCGAGAGCCCCGCAGGCATGGGCCGCCACGATGGCGCACGGCGTCGCGGACACCGAAGCGGTGCGACGCCTCAGATGCCAGGGGCGGCCCGCCTGGGTGAGCACGTCGTACGTCGCCAGTCCGGCGATCAGCGCGGCCCTGTATCGATCTCCGTCCAGCGGTGTGGGGTCTGCGGCCGTCGCCAGTCCCGAGACCGTTGCCGCGAAGACGATGCCGCCGCAGCGGTTGCAGGTTGCGAGTTTGATCTCTGTGTCTATGAGGTTTCCGGTAGCCGTGGTCTTCCTCCTTCTTCTTTCCTGCCGCGGCTCAAGCCCGCGGCTCAGTCACCCCGTTAAGGGGGGTGAGCTGTGAGCCGCAGGGAAGCTCAGTGCGGCTCAGTAAGTGAGCCGGGCTGAGCCGGGTGAGCCGCAGCGTCGTCAAGCGTCAGCGACGGGCGGAAGTAAGCAACATCGTTCCCAGCGCCGGTTTTTGTGAGAATCCCCTGCTCACACAGGGTTTTGAGGCAGCGCTTCACGGTGGAATCAGGGACGCCGGTAAGATCCATAACGTTTCGCTTCGTGACGACTTTGTCCGGCTCAAGATCCATAATCATGAGCCGCACCTTCTCGAAAGCGGTCGTCTGTGCGTTGATCACGTCGGACCAGTGAGCCGCGGCTATGACCAGTGAGCTGCACTCGCGAGCGTTGTGATCCTCCTCGCCCGGGAGGCCGCAAAAATGCTGAACCCGCAGGCCAACGTTCCAGAACAGTGAGTCGTCATCGTCTTTCTGCTTCTTGATCTGGATCTTGGCGTACCGCTCTTCGCTGGCCGTGCGGCTCATGAACAACACGGTGTCAGCCGCACCGTAGAGCGAGCCGTGGCCGCGCAGGACTTCGGTGCCCTTGGTGGTGTGATGCAAGGTCAGCACGCACCCGCCGGTCTCCTGGCGGATGCGGTCGACGGCCTGGACGTACAGGGTCATCACGGAGCCGTTCTCTTCCAGCCCCGGCGTCACCCTGGACTGCGTGTCGATGACGATCAGGCCGGGCTGTACGTTTCTGCACACCTCAAGGACCGCATTGAGATGCGACTCCTCCGTGATGTTCGGCCCGGTCGTCAGGAACGTGATCCGGTCGCCCAGCGCCCGGCCCGCCATCGCCTCCCAGGCGCGCACGCGCTTGCGCATGCCCCCCGAGCCTTCCGCGGCGACGTAGAGGACCGGTACCTGCGTGGTCGGTATGCCTGCCCAGCTGATGCCTGCCCCCAGCGCCACCGAAGCGGCGATGTCGAGCGCGGCGAAGCTCTTGAAGCAGCCCGGATCGCCGTACAGCCACGCCAGCGAATCCTTGGCGAGCAGCGAGGGCGCCAGGTACTCGACGGGCGGGATGTCATCGAGCTGGGCTGCCGTATAAAGGTTCTCGCTGATCCGTGCGGCAATGTCGCCGGCCTGCTCGGCATCGATCACTTTCTGGGCGGCGATTCCCGCTCTTCGGCGGATCAGTTCGCTTTCGGTGACGCGCTTGAGGTGATCGCGCGCCTGGTGCTCTTCCCGGATCGCGGAAACGTGCTCGACGTCCACGTAGGGAAGGCCGCTCGCCTCTCCGCCCAGCAGCTTGAATATGACTTCCCGCAGTGGCGGTTCAGCGTCCAGGTAGGCCGTCGCCAGGGATGGCGCGAGCGCGCTTGCTATACGCGCCCGTGCCTCTTCCGCTGCAATCGCTGCATGCCCGTTCTGGTCGCTGGTCTCCGTCACGGGCACGCGCCTTCTTTCTCGCTGTACTGGTCGTCATCGCGTAGCGGAAACGGGCTGCATTTCTCTGGTCATGTCGCTCTCCTTCTTCGTGAATTGCACAACGTCATCCGCGGTGATGAGCCGCACCCGCCACAGCACGCTCACCGCGTGCGGCTCGCTGAAGGCGTACAGGTCGTCCAGCATCGCCTGGGCGCGCCGCGGGCTCATGGGACGGCGCTCGCCGCGCAGCAGCCGCAGCAGCGAGCGCACGTGGCGCTGTACGGCCTCGCACGGCTCGGGGAAGGGCTGCGCGCCGCGCGCCGGGCAGATGTCCCCGGCCGCGAGCCCGCACCCCACCGCCGCGGCCGTGGTCCCGGCTCCGTAGCGCCGCCGCTGGCGGCGCAGGCATTCGCGTACGCCGTCGGGGGACAGCCCCGGATAGCGCTCGCAGATCTCCGTGACGCTCATCCCGTCGGCGATCGCCTGGAGCACGGACAGCGCGCCGCCGCGCGGCGGTCTGCGGGTCAGCGGTACCAGGGGCGGCAGCTGTGCACGTTCGCGCCGCCTGCGCTCGGCGCCGCGCCGCCGGTTGCAGGGCAGGCAGAAATGCGTGTCGGCCCGCCCGCGCCGCTTGTAGGTGCCGACGTTGTCCGGGTTCCTCAGATCGTGCTCGCCGGCCCCGCACAGGGTCCGCCGCGGCGGTCCCACGGCTCAGTCCTCCGTGCGCGCGGGGCGCCACGAGCCGGGGCACCGGATGCGCAGCCGCCGGTCGCACGAGAACGGCGCCGCCTCGTGCTCGTCCAGCACCACCCCGCGCCGGGTGCGCAGCAGCGTCACCCCGCGGGCGCAGCGCGGGCAGCGGCCTTCGCCTGTCTGGTCCATGGTCATGTTTCCTGTCCGTCGTCGTCCCACTGGGCGGGGCACAGGCCGCAGGTGTGCACGGCGTGCTCCCCGCGCTGATCGCAGTCGTGCCGGATTCCGAATGGCCTGGTGTAGCGGGACGCGCAGCGGGTTGCGACCTGCTCGCGTAGCGCCCTGCGCACCGTGTCAGCCGCTTCGCGTGCCAGCGCGTCGCACAAGATCGGGTTGTCCGTCACCTGGGGGTCCACGGCCAGGGCGAAGCTCAGGCGCTCGGAGCGGTACGGGATGCGCACATAGAGCGTCAGCGGTCCGTCCTCAAGGAAGCTCGCGTTGTCCTGATCGAGCCTCACGTCGATGTTCACGCCTGCTTCCTGCGGCCCTGCTTCGTCCGCGTACGCCTGCTGGACGGCCCTCAGGACGACGGTCACCGGGTCCGCGGGACTGAGCTGGCTCACTCCCTGCCTCACGACGCGCATCGCGTCACGGGTGCTGTACACCGACGTGGTCAGGCGTTCCATGGCTTCCTGGGCGGCCTGCGGGCGGACGGCCTTCCGCGCAGCCGCCTTGCGCTGCCATGCCCAGTCCCTGCCGTCGTCCAGCGTGTCGGCGGGCGCCTCCTGGGAGCCGGGGCACAGCGCCACGTCGTACCCCTGGGCGGACGTGACGACGTGGTGGTCACGCAAAACAAGATCCCCCTGGCGCTCAACCAGGGGGATCGACTTCCTGCACTTGGGGCAGGGGCCTTCGGGTCGGTCAGTCATCGGTCCTCTCCTTGATCGGCCAGGCGAGTACGGCGTCCGGCAGGTCGCCGTCCGGCGGCACGACGTACAGGCGCACGTCGCGGCCTGCGACCCAGAACACGGTGAGGCCCGCCTCTTCGGCGTCCTCGATCGCTGCACGGATGCGTGCGGCCCAGCCGTCAGCAGTCGGGTCCGGCTCCGCGTCGTTCACCTGAGGGTCGATCCAGCCGGAAACGCTGTACCAGTTGCCGTCGTTGCCCTGGGCGGTGACGTCGCCGAAGTACGCCTTCTGCTTCGTCGCCAGCTCATGGGCGTGCTCGCGCCGGATCTGCTCCCAGCGCTCACGCTTGGGCAGCTCGCAGTCGCAGTCACACATCTCGCTTCTCCTTCCGGCTCTTGACCAGACTCCAGACGATGACCACCGCTATGGCGACCAGCAGGGCGGGGATGATCACGTAGCCGAGCGCCAGGCCCACGCCGTAGCCGAACGGGTCGACTTGGCGCATCTCCTGGTTGCGGAAGATCTCGGTGTACCAGCTCATCACTCCCCCTCTTTCGGGCAGTCGGCGTGATCAGCCGGAAGGTCGCCTGCGGCGATACCGCAGGCGCAGCACAGGAGGAAGTCGCCGCTCTTCTTGGTCTTCGGGTCGAACCAGCTGCCGAAGTGGACGCTGCGGGTGGTGCCGCAGTCCTGGCACCCGGTGGGGCCGTCGTAACCGTGGCGGCGGGCGATGTCGGTTGTCGTCGTCATCCGTCCGTCACCACCCCTCCTTGAAGTGCGGCGCGTCCGCGCCCAGGTAGGTGTTGATGTGCGCGTGGCGGGCCACAACCCACCCCGTGCGCGGGTGCAGGGCTTTCGGGGCGTAGCAGTGGCGGCAGAGCCACAGCCGCCAGCCCTTGCGCGCCCAGCCGTGCGGGGCCGCCAGGTTCTTGTGATCAGTCATCCGCCCATCCCCGCCAGCAGCCCGTCCAGCGTGGCCAGATGCACACGCAGCGCCTCGCGCTCCTGGGCGGACAGCCGCGCGAGCCACTGCCGCGCGCTCTGAAGGTCCCCCGACATGACCGCGATCATCGCTTCGAGTTCCGGCGTGAAGCGGTCCGGCGGGGTCGTGTTGCCGGTGCCCATTACTGGTCCTTCCTCTCTCGTTGCAGCTTCGCCCTGCCCGCGTGGAACTGGCGGATTTCCTGCCGTGACCAGACCTTGCGCACCGCGAGGTAGGACGCGAACAGGTCGCGGTGGTCCGGCTCCCAGTCGCTCTTGCAGTGCGGGCAGTTGGCGAAGAGGTTCGCGCCGTTGGGGCAGCCGCTGCCGGGCGCTTCGGCGCGGCACACGTAGTCGTAGCACTCGCACTCGTACGCGTTGATCCGGTAGCCGACCCACCTGCATGCGGGGTTGAGGCAGTCGACGCGGTAGCGGCGGCTCATCCCCGCCCTCCCTGCCCGTGACATCCCGGGCTGCCGCCCGCATGACGTCGCCGGGCACGATGACGGCCTCTTCGCCATCGCCCACCGACGCGCCCAGGTCGTCCAGCCCCGCGATGTCCGCCGGGTCGGTGAGCCGGCCGATCACGAGAAAGCTGCCGTCGTCCAGCTCGATGACGTCCGGACACGACTGCCCGGAGGCGCTGCCGCGCTGCTGCGGTGAAGTGCCCATGCGGCGCATCAGCTGCCTCCTTCCGGGAAACGTGCGCTCAGTTCCGCCTCGGTCAGCTCGCGCTGCGGTTCGTCGTAGAAGTCGTGCTGATCGAGCGTCACGGCCACCGCGTGCGCCTCGGGCCGCACGATCGCGGTCATCGGGTCGGCAAGGATCTTCACGGCCAGGTCCACCCAGTGGTCCCACGGCCCTTCGGCGTTGTTGTTGCTGTTGCGCGGCGACCAGGAGGTGAACCAGTCGTCCATCCAGGGCGCCCACTGGACGCCGCACCGCTTGCCCGCCTTGATCGCGGGCACCTCTTCGTACTCATCTCGGGGCATGGCCGTTGTCCTCTCGTCCGGGACGTGCGAGCTGCATGACGTACGTCGGGATGTCGTCGCCGCTCAGAAGGGCGTCGATGTTGACCAGCACGAGGCCGCGCGACCTGAGCCACGCTTCGAGCGCATCCCACGCCGCGGGGTGCACGACGATCTGCCGCACTTCATCCATCGCCGTCCTCCCCCAACTGGTCGATCAGCCGCGCCCGGTACAGGTCTGCGAGGGCGCCACGGGCAGGCACGGGGTCCGGGTAGGGCTCGCTGGCCGCGACGTGCCGGGCGACCTGTACGAGGCGTTCCAGCGCGGCCCTGGGGACCGGGACGGTGTCGTGCTGAGCGGCAGCCTCGTTGACCTCTACTACGGCGTCCGCGAGCCGTTCCGCGGTAGCGGGCCTGGGCTCTTCGTCCAGCTCGCTCTTCAGCGCCACCACGTACCGCGCGCGCAGCGGCGGTTCTGCGTCGTGGTGGTCGGCGGGGTGCAGGCGGTGCGCCCACCATCCGCCGGTCGGGCAGTCGATCCAGTCGATCGGCCCGCCGCAGCGCTCGCAGTCGGTGGCACGGGCCTGGTCCTCGCTGAGGTACTGCGTGAAGTCGCCCAGGTCATGCGTTTCGCCGCGCCGCGCGGCCTCGATGCCGTCCGCGATCCGTTCGTTCAGGCATCCGCCTACTGCCTCCCCGCACCAGGCGCACCGGTCGTGCATCGAGGCGCAGGGCTCCGGGCACACAGTGCGGTCGAAGTACACGGAGTAGTGGAGGCACGCGGTCGCCCCGTCCCCGCCCGCTCCTAGGGCATCGAGCGCCGCTGTCACTGCTTGCCAGATCATCGCGTTGCGGGTGACAACGTCGCCGGGCACCCGGTTGCTGCTGCGGATGTATGTGTACACGGCGTCGTAGGCGGGTTGGCGGGGGTCACGCATCCGCCTCGCGCCGCCCGTCAGCCCCAGCGCCTCGGCTTCCTCCGGGGCGGCCACGCGCTTGCCCTCGGACAGCAGCACGGGCTGGTCGGCGTCGCGCGGCCATGTGGAGAAGACGCCGCCGTCGGCGGGCCCCTCATGGACACCGGGGTGTCCGCTTTCACGGACGCACCGCGCGATGCCGTGATGCATCGTCTGGTACGGCCTGCCGCACGTGCCTGCCGTGCGACGCGCCTCGTCCCCGGCCGCAAGCCGCTCGCGCAGGTACGCCGCCGCTTCCTTGCTCGGCGGCGTCTTCAGCCGCTGGTCGTACTCTTCGGCGGCCCGCCGCTCCTGCCCCGGCACGCGCCCGGTGACGAAGAAGACGAGCCACTGCCAGGTGTCGCGGATGGTCATGTCTGCTCCTTGTGGCAGGCGCACACGCACGGCGCCGCGCAGAACTTGCACTGCGCGGGCGTCTTGGTGCTGCCGTCGTACCGCCTCGCCTCGTACTGGCAGTAGCCGTGCTCCCCGTGCAGGCAGCCGGTCGAGAGGTATTCGTGATCGATGACTTCACCGTTGACCCGGATCGTGGGGCCGACTTTGATGCCGACGTGTTGCAGCAGGCTGCGGATGCTCATCCCTCCCCCTCCTCGATCTTCACGGCGGCGCGTTCCAGCGCGCGGTTCACCCGCCGGTCGTCGTAGTTGAGTTCCGTGCGCAGCTTCGTGCGGCGCACGGTGGTCGCGGCCTCGCGGCGCACCTGGTCGCGGTAGGTATCGAGCCTGCGGCCGAAGATGCCCGTGTACTGGGCGACGTGCTCGCTCGGCAAGATCGCCGCGACCAGATCCAGGATCTCGTCCCGTGCGCTCACCCCCGCCGCCTCCCCGCGTCGCGTACGGCGTCCGTCATGCGCTCCATGGCCCGCTCGACCGATGCCCCGCCGACGCCCCGGATCGCGTCCGCGACGTCCAGCAGCGCGAGGGCGGTGGACAACTGTGCGCGCACGTCGCACGCGGCGATCAGCTGGTCGACAGTGATATCGGCCAGCTGCTTTATGTCGTCGTCGGTGCGGCTGATCCCTGCGGCGACGGCCTGCGTAAAGGTGTTCCTGGGCATCAGGCCGCCTCCCCGAACTCCCGCGCCAGCTCCGCGTCCATGTCCATGTGATCGCGCTCCATGCCTTCGGGCACCATGACGTAGCTCGTGCACAGCAGCGTGGCGACGGCTTCCGGGTCGATGACGAAGTCGGCTGTTCCTTCGGGGGTGGACAGGTGCACGGTGACAGCGTCAGTGGAGTGGCGCCGCACCATGACGTCGCCCTCACCCACCGTGCCCACGGCGCTGATGCCGTCGGCGAGCAGGTCGCGGGCGAACGTCCACACGGCGTGCGTGTCGTCCGGGCGGGTGATGTCCAGGGTCACCGCGTACGGGTCGTCGGGGCTGTAGCGCAGTTCGGCCGCCAGCGGCGTCAGGTGGCCGGTGTCCAGGATCAGTTCGAGGGCTACGGGCTGGATGATCATTTCTCCCCCTCGGGGGTTGCGGGTGGGCAGGAAAAAGCCCCGGCCTTCAGGACCGGGGCAGTTGCTGGGTGTCGACGACCGGCAGTTGCTCGGTCTCGGCTTCGGAGGACGGCGGCACCCGTTGCCAGGGGCGCCGGTGCGGGCCGCGGCGGCGGCCGTGGGGGCTGAAGAAGGCGGCGTTGACCCACGCGCCCACCAGCCCCCCGACGCCGCCGCACGCGGCCACGGTGACGACATTCGCCGTCGTGAGGACGTCGCTCACCGTCCGCTGCCGTGGCGCAGGCAGGGATAGGGGTTGCCGCAGATCGGGCACTTGTCGTTGCTCATGTGCGCTTCCCTTCTTCCTTGTCGCAGCACGGGCCGCAGTGCGAGACGCCTTCGATGTAGCCCCACTGCTCGCCGGCTGATGCGGCGCGCCCGCATCCGGCGCAGAAGTAGACCTCGGGGAACGTCATGGGCCAGCGCGGGATGTAGGGCGGCCCGAAGACGCGGACGTCCGCCGGGCGGTCAGTGATCGTCATGCGTCCTCCGCGGCGTCGCAGCAGTCCTCGCAGGAAGCGCCCGCGGCATCGTCGCCGATGTAGCCGGCCCGCTCCCCTTCGCTGATCAGTCCGCCGCACTTGTCGGCGTCGTAGGTCTCGCAGTCCGACTCGAAGCGGGCCTCGAAGCGGGTGACGTGCAGGGCCTTGCGGGGGAAGGTCATGTCCCTTCACCGTCCAGTTCGACGATCGCGTCCACGCCTTCGAGGCGGAGGTACATCGGGCGCCCTGACGTGGAACTGGTCCAGCTGACTCTGGTCAGTGCGTTGGAACTCCGGTCGCGCCGGGTTTCTATGTCCTCGGCGGTGAGGTCGAAGTGCCCGCCGCCGCGCAGGAAGATCCTCACGGTGCTCACGACTCCCCCCTGATGTAGCGCTCGTAGTTGCCTGCGACTTCGAGGATCTTCGAGGACACCAGGCCGACGCCCGTGTCCACCGCCGCCCGCAGCGCGATGACCCGGATCGCCTGGTCCGCCGTCAGGCCGCGCGGGCTCACCCCGCAGGTGCAGGGCAGTGCGCCGTCGGCGGCCATCAGGCCGAAGTTGCACGAAGGGTCGTGGGTGCGGGACTTCATGATTCGCTCCTCTCCGTGAGCGCGGCCTGCCGCTGCGCGTGGGAGCGCACGAACGCCTGGAAGAAGTCCTGCGGGTCAGGGACGTGATCGTGCAGCGCCACCATGGCCGCGAGGATGACGTCACACAGCTCGTCCGCGACGTCGGCGGGCGTGTGCGTGGCGCCCTTCCTGGGGTTCTGGGCGGTGACTCCGAAGTACGCCTGCGCCGCCTCGCCGTACTCTTCGGCGATCTTCAGCAGCCGCAGCGTGACCGGGTCGCCCTGCTTCGGCGGGTTGGCGTCCAGCCAGCGCACGACGTCGGCGGTGTATGTCCAGGGATCGGTCATGACAGCTTCTCCCAGTTCCAGAGCCCGGCCTCGTACTTGCCAAGCTCGGCGCGGAAGGTGCCCAGCTCATCCGGCCGATCGAAGGTCGACATGTAGGCGTTCAGCTGGCAGCCCATGAGGGCGTCGTCAAGGCGCTCGATCAGCGGGTGTCGCACCGTCCAGCCCTCTTCCGCCAGTTGGACTATGTGCTCGGTCTCCCGGTCCGCCAGAAGCTCGCTCACGGCGTCGGGCTGCGGGCACTCGCGGATCGAGCACGTGACGTACCCGCCCTCTCCGAGGAAGAGCGATGCCCGCCCGCAGGCGGGGCAGTGGCCCTGTACGTCGGTCATCACGACACCTCCGTCATGACGTGCCGCTCCCACGGGGCGGCGAAGATATCCAGGGACTTGTCCGGCGTGATGTTGCCGAAGGGCTTGCCGCACTGGCAGCGCCCCAGCAGCTCGCAGTCCCCCAGTTCGACGACCAGCGCGTGGCCGCCGTCCCAGGACGCGGGCTCGGTGTCGTCGGTCATCGCTGGTCGTCCTCCATGCATTCGCGGTACGAGCGGGCCGCCGTCGCGGCAGCCTCAGGGCCGTGCTGCACGTAGACATCTGTGAGGGTGCGAATGGCGCTGGACTGCCCCGGTGACAGCCGCACGGGCCCGAAGAACGCCCAGTGCAGCAGGGCCGCCCACCCGCCTGCGGCCAGCGCGAACACGCCGACCACGACGAGGAAGCTGGTCATCACCCCACCGCCTTGTAGCAGGTGGCCCACGACACTTCGATCACGGCCTTGGCCCCCGGCAGCGCGTAGCCGCCGTTGCTCTTCGAGCGGTCGCGCTCGATCCGCGACTCGTTCTGCCAGATCCATGACGACGTGGTGAGCGTCGTCGGCCCGGACCGCAGCTTCTTGCCGTCCAGGTAGACGGTCACGGTCGAACCGCGCCGCTCCCACGTGTAGGTGTGCGCCGTTGTCATTACCGCGCGGGTCTGGACGTTCCACTCGGCGCCGCGGCCGTGGCTGAACATCGCCACGTTGCCGCCGCGGTAGTCGTCCACCTCCGGGTAGTCGACCTCCGCACCGCCGCCCTCGTAGCGCAGCCATGCGCTCTTGAACCCGGGGTCGGCCTTGGTGACCTTGACGCGGGCGCTGTAGCGCCCGTCCTTCATGTCCATGCACTTCTTCGGCACGACGGTGCCCACCACGTTGTCACCGCCGCCCGCCGGCCGGTACATGGACACGCGCAGCGCGCCCGTGCCGTCGTAGCCCTTGCCGATCGAGACCGTCTTGTGCGGCTCGTACGTGCCGCCGAAGGGCGCCCCGGTGTTGCCGTCGTTGCCGCTCTTGGCGGTGTCCTCCCACCCGGACGGGTAGGCCCACAGCGTCTCGCGCCACTTCCCGGACAGCCCCGAGCAGTACGCGCGCGGGGTGTCGGCGTAGTGGTTGCAGCCGGACACCTGGCCGACCCGTACGGGCGCCGCTACGGCGCTGTTGAAATTCTCGGCGTAGATCTGCTCCCATCCCGGCAGATCGCCCTTGGGCATGGCGTGGGGCGAGGGGGCGCCGTCGGCGCCGGGGGCAAGAGAAAGGGCCGCCAGTACGGCGGCCCCTGCGGTTCCTGTGATCAGCGCCGTCCTGCGGCGCCTGCGTGCGTGCTCAGGCATGGTGATCCTTCTCCTCTTCCTTCTGCCAGTACAGGGCGAGCAGTGCGTTTGCCTGCACCTCGCTGAAACAGCTGGTCGTCCATTCGCAGGGCGCCTTGCCGCTGCGCTGTCGCCGCTCCGCGGATCGCAGCAATTCAGCGGCCTTCTCCGCGTACTCCTCTGCCTTGCTCGTCACAGCTCCACTCCCTCCTTCTTCAGCTGCTCGGTCACGTACTGCGTGACCTCGATGCACTCCTGTGTGATCTCTGCGAGGCGGGCGGCGCCGTCCCGCGCGACCTTCTCGAAGTACCGGCCGCGCTCGTTGGCGTCGCGGATCAGTTCGCGGATCTCCTTGACCTGCGCCTTGCGCACGGCGAGCAGATCGGCGGCTTCGTCCAGTGAGTCGATCCGGATCATCGCTGGGCGTCCTCTTCGAAGGCGTCGGCCACGGACGTGACGACATGCGCCACGAAGGCCGCGGGGCCGTGGGCGGCGATCTCGTACAGCACCTCTTCATCGGCCGGGCTGATACGGACCGTTGCGTGGTACTGCGGCAGGACGTCGGCGACGGTTGCGGCGCCGAACCCTTCGGGCTGCGGGTCGCACCCGGAGTGGGTGCAGCTCTGTGTCCCCTGCACCTGGCAGGGCCAGCCCTTCACGGCTGGTCTCCTGCCGCATGCCAGGCGTCGACCTCAGCCAGTGCGGCACGGGTTGCCGCGACACGGACGCTCAGCGGCACCCAGTCGCCCGCCTTCGACAGGCCCTCGGTGATCGCGTTGTGGACGTGGGCGCGACGGTTCTGCAATGAGACGACGGGAGGGGCGACCAACGCGGCCCGGTTCTCCGGGGTGTCGTCGTGGCCGGGGCAGATCCACGGATAGGGCGGGTTCGGGTCGGTGCACAAGCGGCAGCTCTCCGCGTTGCCGTTGCAGCACCAACGGTCGTCAGTCATGGTCATCTCCTTCCGGGGCTAGGGCGCCCGGTCTTTCTCAAGATCAACGGTGCCGCCGGGGCACTTCACCGACGTGACGGGCTCCGTGAACGTCCTGCCCGTCACCGCGTCGTCGGCGATCTCGCGGAAGTGCGGCGTGACCAGGTCGCCGTACAGGTGGCGCCACTTGCCGTAGTTGCGCTGCACGTCGCCGCAGCCCTTGCAGTACACGCGTATCCCCCAGGTGGGGACGTCACACAGGGGCACGGATCTGGCCTGGCGCGGGGTCATGAGCCGTTCTTGCCCTTCTCGATCAGGGCGTCCAGGCGGGAGAGGGCAGCCTCGTTCTCCAGCGTGTAGAAGAGGCGGGCTGCGTCGTCGTACTCCAGCCCCATGACGCGGGCCGCGTACTGGTCGGGGGCTTCGTGATCGTCGATCAGGGTGGCGATCTTGTCGTCTTCGTCGTCGTCATGGCTCCAGATGAACGACGCGTCGGTGAGCACTGCCGCCCACCCGGCGATGCAGTACGTGGTGCCGCAGTCGGACTTCCTGCCCCAGGACAGCTGGTCGTGCGTCTCGGGGTGTGCGGTGATCTGCTCGCGGATCTCGATCAGCAGATCGGTGTTAATCGTCATGTCTCTTCCTTCCTCGGGTGCCGGTGGCACGTGATGTCCGGGCCCCCCTCGCGGGCGAGGCCGCACGTACAGGCCGGGCCGGGCGCGACTTCCTGCGCCCAGAGACCGGGCTGCCACCGCGCGATGTCCGCGCGGATCTTCGCCTTCTCTGCCTCGGCTTCCTGGTGCTGCCGCGTCTGCGTCCAGCGGCGCCAGATCTTGCACGGCCACCGCTCGTTGCAGGTCGTGCACTGCGGCGCCTCGGGGTTGCCTCTGTCCCACGGCGCATGGCCGATGGGCCGGTCGGCGGCCTTCTTCTTAGCCATCGCTATCGGTTGTGCGGTCGATGTCGCGGCGCGGGACGCATCGGCCGGAGTGGCCGGGCGGGAGCATGCACCACCAGTCCAGGCCGCTGGACGTGCCGCATTCGATGCGGCGCGGGGCCTCATCCGTCTCCGTCATGTCTGCCCCTCCGCTAGTTCGATCAGCGCTCGGTAGTCGCGGGCGAGGCATTCCAGGCGCTGGCGGTCGCGGTAGCGGCGTGAGGCGGTGCCCGCGCTCTCGCCGGGGTAGCCGATGTTGAGCCGGGCCGCCTTCACGTCCAGTTCGGCGGCGCGCATCCGCAGCTCCGCGATCACGAGCGGCATGAACGTCATCACGCCCCCTTCCGGGTCGCAGCCATCGAGCCCAGGACCGGGAAGTCACCGCTGTTCTTGGCGCCGATCTCGCAGCCGCGGCAGAGCCGGCCGTCATCGGCGCTGAGGTCGGCGATGCCCAGCACGGTGTAGGTGTGGCCGCACGCGGTGGTGAGCTGCGTGATGGCGAGCCCGCTTCTGGTGGAGCGCGCCAGGTGGGTGAGGTGCCCGCGGCGCAGGCGGATGCGGTGGGGGTAGGTGGTCACGGGTCGATCCCCAGTTCTTTCTCAAGAGCCTTGAGCTGCCGGGTAAGTGCGTCGCGTTCGGCCTTGAGTTCGTACTCGGAGGACGGCGGGCTGGACGTGACCATTCGCCATGCGCCGAAGGCGGCCAGAGTGAGCGGCCAGAGGACGGCGAGCGTGAAGGAGTTCAGGACGGCGCGGAGCCGGAGTTGCCGGTTCCATGCTCCTACCGGCTCCTCGTATCGCCCTGTCGCGGCGAATTCATCGATCTCCCGCTGCCGGATGCGGCCGAAGACGAGCCGGACTGCGACCAGTACGGCGATCAGATACGCGAGGACGGACACCAGGGTGATCACGTCTGTCATGTGCGGGTCCTTCCATGACGAGCGCCCCGCTGCCGGGATGGCAACGGGGCGCGGTGTGCGGGCGGGTGGGGTCAGAAGTCGTGGATGCAGTGAGGGCACGTCCAGATCTCCGCTGCCGACGTGGCGTCGTGCATCTCGGCACTGGCTTCTTCGGAGTGGCGTGTGCGCATGTCGGCAAGCTGCGCATTGTGATCGCGGATCAGATCAGCCTCGGTCTGGAAGACGTGGCTGCATTCCATGCATGCTCGATAGGTGTTCTCGTCGTCGTGCTCGACACGGCCGTGAGACCAGCACCAGTCGTCGGGCAACGGGTCAGGCCAGTCATCCACGGGAGTTCCCCGCCCGGTCGGCCAGCTGTTGACCCCATGCGACGGACCCGGCAACCCGGAAGTCGTACTCAGTGATCACGCACCCGAGATGGCCGCCGGGCTCCAGGCCCGGCTGCTTCACGGGGACCAGGACCGGCACGCCGTCGTGGTAGTCCCCCAGGTGCTTCCACACCCAGCCGTCGGGCCTGTAGGGCTCCCCCGGCGGCAGGTACAGGTTGCGCAGGTCGTACGTCCAGCCCGTGCCGGGGTGGGTCCAGGTGTTGGCTTCGGTGGCCTTGGCACTGCACGCCTCGCACAGCTGGTCGACCGTCATGTGATGGCCGCAGAAGTAGAAGCCGCAGCCGTACTCGTCACCGCCCGGTGTCTGGCCGCAGAGGTAGGCGAGTCCGCGGTCTATCGCTTCGTCGCAGCCTTCCTTGTCGCATTCGGCGTCGACCAGGTACCCGGCTTCGATCCGTTCTCCGTTGCGGGTGACGGTGTAACTGCCGTACCCCATGGTCATTTCTCCTTGTCGTGGGTCAGTCCCGGCGCGGGTAGCCGTGGCCGGGAGGGGGGTAGTCGCTGCCGGGGTCCGGGGAGGCGGCGAGGGTGACGGTCTCTTCGAAGTCGGTCAGCGGACCGCCGTCGACCAGGTCGCCGGTGCGGGTCGCGTAGGCGCCTTCGATGTCGTCCAGGAGCCGCCCGGATCGCTCGTAGTCGTCGACCCGGGATTCATGGCGTCCCATGGTCAGCAGATGAAGTCGTCTGCATCGAGGTAGTCCAGGTGATCGCTCGCCTTGTCGATCAGCACGGACTTGGCCGGGTCGCCGTCAGTGAGCTGGAAGGCGTCGCTGAGGTAGGCGTGCGCGGTGCTCATGGCCTCCCGGTCGTCTGACCAGAAGGGCGTCAGTCCGAGGAAGTGGACGGCAGAGTCGACCTTGTCGATGAACTCCTCCGCGGATACTTCTCCGAGGCTGGTCTGATCACCACCAGCGACAAGGGTGGCGATCAAGTCGCCGTGGCGGCTGATGATCGACTCAAATGCGGAGGATGTTGTAGTGGTCACGGATCATCACTTCTTCTCACGTTGGGTCTCGCGCCATATCGAGCGCAGAACGAGGGTGCAGATCGTCACGGCCACCGCCGTGAGTGCAACGGACACTGCAACGGCAGCCAGTCCGAGCATCACGAAGACCGCAACGGTGCCGAGCACGGCGAGCGCGATCACGGCCAGGCAGCCGCCCGCGAGGTAGGTCCCCCACGGGCGTGCAACGAGGGGCTGCAACGGTGCAACGCCCCCCGTTGCAGGGGGCGCCGGGGGCGTGCCGTACACGGGGCTGCCGTGCTCGTCCGTGCCCAGGTACTGCGACGGCTGCGGCGGGGTGCCGTAGCGTGACTGCCACGGCTGCAACGGGGGGCGTTGCATCTCAGCCCTCGCCGGTGTCGGCGGCGGGCGGGAAGGTCATCTCGAAGGTCACGGTGCAGTCGCCGTCTTCCTCGACTTCGGTGTCGACGGATTCGGGGTCGATCAGGGGCATGGGGCTCCTCGTGTCGGTGGTACGGGCGTGGGCTACTTCCACCAGCTGCCTTCGCGGGCGTGCTGCTCGCACCAGGCGCACGGCAGGCTCTTGCCGCCCTGGTGCATATAGAAGTGCTGCTCGCAGCCCTTGCAGTGGAAGTCTTCGGGCCTGGGCATGACGCTCCTCGCGGGTTGGATGGTCAGGCCCTGTTCCTGCTGCGCAGGACGCTGACGGCGACGGTGACCAGGACGGTCATGAACAGGCCGCCGCAGCCCTCGCTGTGCATCGCTGCGTGCGACTCGCACTGTGCGCAGGGCTTGTTGTCGAAGAAGCCGTGGATCTGGGCGTGGGCCTCGCAGGGCCCGCATCGTTCGGCCATTGCGGGTCTCCTTCCAGTTCAGACGGGGTGGTTGGGCTGCCAGGTGCCGTTCTTGGCGGCGGCTCGTTCGTCGAGGTATTCGTCAGCGGCGTCGTGCATGCTCTGCGCCCGCGGCGAACCGACCGCGTCCAGATCCTTCGCGGCGCCGTGCGCAGAGGTGATGTCGTCCTCGATGTCGGCGATCAGGTCGGACTGGCTGATGCTTCCGGGCTTCATGAAGTGACGTGCGGTCACGGGTGTCTCCCTGTCCTCGGGTCGGAGACCGCTGATGCGGCTCCCCGCGGCCCCGGCACGGTGTCCGGGACCACAGGGAGCTGTCAGCTCTGCTCGCCCTGCTCAGCGGCGATGACCCGGTCGTGCGACGCAAGGAACTCATCGCTGTCGGGGTCGGTGTCGCCGTTGTTGAAGGTCGCGTTGTGCTCGCGCTGCTCCTCGGAGCCGAGGAAGAAGTCACTGAACTTGCCCATGACGGGCTCCTTTCGCGGGTGTCGGAGACCGCTGATGCGGCTCCCCTCACCGCCGGGCGTGCGGGTTCCGGCGGATCGGGCAGCGCTCAGAGCCCCGCTTTGCGGGCGGCGCGCTCGGCGCGCCTCACCGCGCCGTCGGCGTCGTTCCTGGCTATGCGCGCCTTGCGCTTGTCCTTGGGCGCGGCGGCGTCCAGCCGGGCCTGTGCCGTTGCCCGTGCGCTGCGTGCTTCGTCCAGCTGCCGCTTCGCCGCGTACTTCTGGTAGTTGCTCTCCTCTTCGGCCTTCGCGTCGATGCGGTCGATCTCGCGCCGGAACTTCGGGTCGACGCAGGTCGTCTCGCTCAGTTCGTCATCGGCGGCGGCCTGCTTGGCTATGCGGGCACTGAGCCAGATTCGGCGTGCTGTCTGCCGGGGCATGGGGGTCCTCTCGGATTCGGGTGTGCGGGGTCTCGGAAATGGCGTTCAGCGGGCGATCCCGGGGTGTTCGGCGCAGGGTCGAAACCCGAAATCACTGCACGTCAGGTGCTTGATCACGGCGATATCGGGGGCGAAACCGGTTTCGGGGCCGGGTGAAACCTCAGGCCGCGCCCGAAACCGGTTCTTCGTCGTCATCGCCGAACTCCCGCGGGTCGGGCAGATCGGCGAAACGCACGCCCTTGGCCCCGCCGCAGCAGTCGCGGATGGTGATCTGCCGGGTAGGGATCTTGTGCGCCTTCAGGGCCGCGGACAGGGCCGTCGAGCGCACCGCCTGGACGTCGCGCACTTCCTCCGGGCTCATCTCGCCCATCGGCTTCTCGGTCTCCATCCACGCCCCGTACAGCTCCGGGAGGTACAGCGCGAGGGATTCGACCAGGCGGTGGGAGTGCACCGCTTCGGCGGCGTCCGGCCATACGGCGTGGACGTGGTCGGCGATGGTCGTGCGGTCGACCTTCTCGGCTTCCTGCCCGGCTGCTTCGCCGGTCAGCGTTCCGGCTGCGACCCGCAGCGCGCGGCCCCGCAGGCCGACGTCACGCACGTCCGACTGCGGGATGAAGTAGGCGCGCACGATCTTCGCGTTGGTCGCGGAGCGCGCGAGCCACCCGGTGCCGCTGTCTTTGGGGTCTTCGCCCTCGGCGGGCTCGAAGATCGAGGCGCGTACCCCGCGCTTGTACATCCCGGTGCCCAGCACCAGGTCATTGGCGGTGTGTCCGGTGATCGCCAGACAGAAGCGCACGATGGCGTTGTCGCTGACCTTCTTGGGGATCGACTTCGCGTCGGGCCGCTGCGTGGTGAGGACCAGGATGATCCCGTACGCCCGCGCCTTGCGGATCAGGCGGGCGAATACCGCCTCGGCTTCCTTGCCGTACACCGGGTGCTCGAAGAGCGTGTGTACTTCGTCGAAGATCGCGAGGATGGGGTGCAGCCGCAGGCGCGGGTACTTCGAGGCCAGCTTGCGGGTGACCTTCCGCCCCGTGGGCACGTCCTCCACCGGGAGATCCGCGACGATTTTCTTGCGCCGCTTCAGCTCCCTTTCCAGCAGGTAGCCGCCGTCCAGCGCGGCTTCGCAGTGTTCGTCGTCGTCCCCCTGGACGTAGCGGTGGCAGATGGGCTTCAGGCCCTCCATGTCGCCGCTGCCCTTGAGTTCGTACAGGTGCTCTTCGCAGGTCGGGTCTACCGCCCCGGCGCACGCGATGGTGCTGACCGCTGACGTCTTGCCGCTGCCCATCACCCCGCCGATCAGCACGTTCGTGCCGATTACGGCAAGGGCCACCTTGTCGCCCTTGGGTGTGAAGCCGAAGGGGAACTCGCCGTACATGTCCACCGTGCCCCCGGCCAGCAGCGGCCACGGGCGCAGAATCGTCCGCGGGTCCTTCTTGGCCACCCAGATGTTGGCCCGTGAGGGATGCTCGCTGCCGACCGAGGGCCATACGCACTGAAGCGGGCGGCGCAGCGCGCCGGCCAGCTCCTTGCGCTTGTCGAGCAGCAGCTCAGCAAGCACCCCGCCCGGCAGGTCCACCTGGGCGAGCCAGCCGGGACCGTCGATGGCGATGGGCGCGACGAACTTCGGTACGCCCTTGATGCCGATCTCTTCCAGAGCGCGGCTCAGATCCTCGGAGTCAAGCGGTCGTTGCAGGTGGATGGACAGGTACCGGGTGACGATCGGTTTGTCCCCGCGCCGCCCCTGCGTCCCGGCCAGCGCCAGGAGGCCGGTTACCGCGCCCGCGCACCACACAGGTACGACCAGGGCAGCGATCAGCAGGATGAGCGCGGCGGTGACGCCCACCGCCAGGGATGCGATGCGCCGCGGCCTGACCCTGCGCGAATGCTCCCGCGACAGGGCGAGCCAGGCTTCGATGTTGGCTGTCGCCGCCGCCCTGGCCTCTACGGGCCGTGCTTCGGTGTCCGCCACCCACTTGCCCCACCGGATGATGAGACGCCCCGTGCCCCGCGGAGAGCACAGCAGAAGCCGCACCAGGTAGACGGGCAGGCGCAGCAGGTGGAAGCCGCTGAAGTGGGCTGCGTAGGCAAGCGTCCAGTAGGCGTTCGAGGTGAACTCGCGCGCGCTGCGCAGCCAGGACGGCAGCACTGCGGGCGCATCTGCCAGGTAGGCCTGACGTTCCTCGATCCACGAACCGGTGTCGGCTGCGATTTCCGGGGTGTCGACGGGCTGCGGCGGCGCTTCATCCTGGAGTTCGTACAGGTCCGTGCGGTCGTCCGACGTGACCTTGTTGAACCGCACCTTCTGCTCGGTGCCGTTGATCACCGCCCCGCTCGCGCCGTCGGGGATGGTGCTCACGGCGCACCCCGCAGCTTCTCCACATCACGGGCGTCGAAGAGGTGCGCGCCGCCGTCGGGATCGGTTGCAACGGGAGTCAGCTTGTGGCGGCGCTTCCACGACCGGACGGTCTCGGGGCTGACGTTCAGCCGCTCCGCGACCTCACTGGTCGTCAGCATCTCGCCGCGCCCCTGCAACGGCACCGCCACGGGGGGCGTTGCGGCCGTTGCAGTCGCTGCCACGAGGGGCAGCAGCCGGACGTCCGCGGGCGCCGCGCCGACCCATGCGGCGGGCCGCACTGCAACGGGTGCAACGGCCGCGCAGATGGCTGCAACGGGGGTGCGTTGCACTGCAACGGGGTGCGTTGCAGCAGGCGTTGCAACCCGTCGCGCGATCGCTTCGTGCACCTGGCGCATGAGCGCGCCGAACGCGAGCAGCGCAGCCACCGGAGGCACCGCGGCGACGACGTAGTCCAGCGGCCGGGCGCCTGCGCCGACCCCGGCGACGTTCAGCGCGATGGAGCCGAGCGAGCCTGCGACGGCCAGGCCGATCGCCCACCAGTCGACGCGGTGCATCAGCGAGGCGCGCAGGATCAGCACTTCGCCGATCACGATGAACATGTCCACCGTCGCGGGCCACGCCCATGCCCGTGTGACCGAGCGCTCAAGGCCGTGTGCCGCCGCGACCTCTTGCAGATGTTCGTAGGAGAGCCAGAACGCCGTACCCGTGAGGGCGGCGGTGGCCACGGCCGCGATGACGGCCAGCAGGATCAGGACGCCAGCGGCGCCGGAATCGGAAACGGGAAACGTGTCAGAACTCTTGATCACCGCACGGGGTGCGGCGCTACCTTGTGTGCGGGCCATGGAGAATGCAGCTCCTGGTCAAGTGGTCCCGGCCGCGTGTTCGCAGCACTGGCCGGGGCCCGCCGGTTTCTTCTCTTCCGCCCTACGCCTGCCGCTCGTGGCGCGGCAAGGCGGGCGGGGTATGGCGATAGGTGGCGCTCAGGGGTGCGTCGTCACCCGGAAGACGAAGGTGCGCAGCGCCACGTCCCCGGTCTCCGGGTCCACGTACGCGTACCGGTCCGGGCGTCCCTTGATCAGGGACACCTTTGTCCGGTGCACGTCGGCGCGCATCGTCGCTTCGAGGTGATTCGGTTCGAATTCGAGCCGGGCCACGCGCCGGGGATCGAGCCCCAGCCGCTCGCAGATCCCGTGCACCAGATCACCGATCGGGTAGATCCCTTCGATCCCTGTCATGGGTCCTTCCTGTACGTCATCGGGAACTTCATGCATTCGCACCGGGCGCCAGCCCCAGCGTCTGGAGCAGCAGCAGCCGGTCATCCGGGAGCGGGGAAGCCAGCGCGACGGTGTGTGCCGCCTTCCGCTGCTCCTCGTTCCAGTCGGCGCGCGCGGTCGGCTCGCTGTAGTGGCGTTCGTTGCCGAACGTGATCACCGGCTGGTGGCTGCCGCGTGCGGCCTCGGCGTGCGCCCGGCGGCAGCCGTCGCAGACCTTGGTGCCCTCGCGCTTGTGCTTGTGCCAGCCGCCGGACGTGTTGCATCTGGCTTCTGCCGGGGGCGGCGGTCCGCCTTCCGGTCGACCGCCGTTCAGCCACCGCTTGTAGCAGGCGTTGCACCATCCGCGGGCCTTGTGTGTGGCCTTCTCCCCGCAGGCCGCGCAGGTGACGACGGGGCGGGTCATGCTTCTTTCCCCAGGAACACGGCCGCCGCTCCGAACACGACTGCGCCTGGCAGAGCGACATAGCCGTACACGGGATTGCCGGTCATCCACGAGACCGTGCCGAACGTGTCCCAGACGGCAACGCCGAACATGAAGAGTGTTACGGCGCACAGCAGGGCGCAGAGTGCGCTGAAGATCCGCACCATCATCTAAAGCCCCTCCTTTCTCTGTTGGTTTCGAAACGCACTGCGGATGGTCGCTTCGGCCTGGCGCTGCCCGCCGCGGCCGTTGGCGCTCGTGTACGCCGCCCCCAGCTGGTCGTTGGCGTCCTCGATGGCGATGCCGTCGGAGCACGCCGCACGGGCAGCCCAGAAAAGCGCTGAGTTGAGATCTCCGTCAGGGGCGTTCAGGACGGTGTCGACCAGTCCCCCGATCGATCCGCCGCGGCGCGGCTGCGCGAACAGCGGGCGCGCGGGGGCGGGCTTCTCGCGGCACAGCTCGACCAGCCAGGGCGGGCAGTCCCGCACGGGGAGGTCGTTCTCTGCGACGTAGGGCCCCTTCGTGGTGACCGAGCCGGCCGCGAGCACGTACCCCCCGCGCTCCCCGCCGTTGCCGCGTACATCGACCAGACCTTTGACGGGCGAGGCCTGCGACGCCTTCAGTCCCGGCGGCCACCGGAAGTACAGGTGCCAGCCCAGAGAGCCGGTGCTCACGGCGTAGGTGTCGGTGAGGCTGCTCCAGTCGCCGCCGTACTCCTGGCACATGTGGCGCAGGACGTCGGCGCCGTCGACCATCGGACCCAGGCGCTCGTGCAGCGATTCGTACGGGGTGCCCGCCAGCGCGTTCTCACCCTTGGCGATGTCGCAGTCCACGACCAGCAGCCCCGAAGGGCCGCAGGCGATGGCGGGGTTGGCGGCGGGCGAGTGCGTCCAGGCCGCGATGATGCGGTCGAGGTCGCGCGTCGCCCACTCGCCCCAGCGCAGTTTGTAGGGGCGCCCTGGCTGCACCAGGTGCGGCTGCTTGTCGATGACGTCGCCGGACTGCGGGCAGCGGGTGCCGCACGAATTGGTGGGAAACACATGCCAGCCGCGCTGCCAGGCGGCGACGGCGGCCGGTAGCAGGTTCATGGGACCCGCCCGGAGAAGTCTCCGACCGGCGCCGTATTCGCGGGCAGTCCGATGCGCTGGCGGATCATCCACACGCCCGTTGTGCCGATGTCCAGGTGCTCGGCTATCTGTCTGTCGCGCAGACCGTGACGGTGCAGTCGTCGTACCACCGCTTCGCGCTCGGCGGTCGTCAGCCGACCGGCCCGGTCCCCGGAAACCGCCCGCAGGACGGCGGCTTCATCGACTTCGGCGCGGCCCCACAGCGGGTCGCCGTGGAGGCAGAGCCGCCGGTAGTGCCGGAGGCAGTAACCCTTCGCGCCGTGCTTGCCCGTGCAGCCGGGCACCGTGCAACCGGTCCGGGGGTAACGGCCGCCGAGCGGATCACCATGCCGCCGCCAGCGACGGTAGTGGGGTTCACACCACGTCCGGGCGAGCTGGGGGCCGGTGCACCCGCGGATGGTGCAAACGTACTTCCGCATGCTGCCCTCCTCGTGCGCATGTGCTTCAGCAAACGGCCAGGGACGGGGTGAGCGCGCCTCCGTGGGGAAGCCCCGCCCCTGGCCGCATGCCGAAGGGCCCCGGAATCCGGGGCCCGGTCAGGCGCAGCCGGGAGCCGCCCGGATGTAGCGGGCTCCCGGCTGCGGGCATGAAAAAAGGACGCGGCCCCGGTGGGCGGCGTCCTGCGTGGTGGTGCGGCGGATCTACTGCATGAACTGCGGCGGGCAGTCCGGGAAGGTGCGCGCGATCATGAGTGCCTGCCCCTGCTCCATGCCCTGCGCGGGAACCTGCTTGCCGGACAGGAACGCGGCCAGCGCCGGGTCAACGGCAGACGGAGAGGCAGGGGGCATCGGGGCAGGGGCTGCCTGCGCTGAAGCGGCAGGGTTCCCCCACTGAGGGCTAGGCGGGGCAGCTCCCGCAGGGCCCGTTGCAGCCCCATTGGAAGGGGCACCCTGCGGCAAGGGGTGCTGCCCGGAGTTCTGCCACTGGGCAGGCGCACCACCGGGCTGGGGCGCCGCAGGAGTAGCAGCCGGGGCCGCCCCCCACTGCCCCGGCTGAGGGCCCGCGGGCGCCGCCTGGGGCTGCGCGGCGACGGTCTGCATGCCCGCCCACATGTCGTTGGCCGGGGGCGCCGCAGTGGCCGCCTGACCCCACTGCGTGGACGCGGGAGCCGGTGCCTGCTGCTGTGTCTGCGGCCGGGTGAACTGCTCGCGCGGATGCGTGGCGATGTACTGCCGCGCGACCTGTTCGTCCTGCGGGGTGTAGTCCATCAGCAGCCACGGGGCGTTGCCCTTGGTGTTGGCACCTTGTCCCAGCCGCCCCAGCACCATGCCGCCCTTCGCGCCCTCGCCCTTGAGCTGGCCGATCAGAACGGCGTTGAAGATCAGCGTGTTGGTGAGGACCGGCGGGTGGCCGGTTGCCGGGTCGACGACGTCCAGCACGTGGATCTCGGCCGCTACGGCTTCCTTCTCGCCGTAGCTCTGGGTCATGACCATCTTGGTGGCGCCAGGATAGATCAGCAACAGGTGCCCGTTCAGCTCGTTCGGGTTGAAGTTGTCGCCCGCCCCGGCGGCGCTGGGCTGCGCGAATGGGCTCTGCGGTGTGCTCACTTAGTCCTTCTTCCGTTCTTTGAGGTACCGGCGGATGCTCCGCGCGGTACGGCGTTGGTTGATGTCGAGCGGCCCCAGGCGGTGCGCCTTGGTCTGCTCCGGGTCGGTGGCCGCGTTGCGCTGCTGCGCGTCTTCGCGCTTGGCGATGCGGCGCGAGCGCATGGCGCCCCTGGCGTAGCGTCCGTGCCAGCTCACAGCGGCAGTTCCGTCCTGGTCGCCCCGCAGCCGGCGCACGTCCAGCGCAGCGGCCCCCCGGTCATTTCCGCCCAGCGGTGCAGACGGGGGAAGGCGCCGTGCAGGGCGGCGCGGATCAGCGTCATGCGGCGTCACACTCCTGGGTATTGGCATCGAGGTGCGCCCGGATCTCGCTCTGCTTGAAGCGGCGGTGGTTGCCGGGCGTCCGCGTCACCGCGAGGCGCCCCGCGTCAGCCCAGCGGATCACCGTCCTGCGGTCGACCCGGAAGATCCGCGCGACCTCGCCGGTCGTCAGGAGGGGTTCGATCTCCTCCATTGCTCATCACCTCCTTGCTCTGCGGCAGGACTTCGAACATGGGGCGGGTGTAGACGCGTTGACGGTCGAATCCCTGCGCCCGCAGGATGTGCACGCCCGGCATCTGCCACTTGCCGAACCGGCGCTCGATCTCGCACAGCTCCAGGTTTCCGGGGCTTGCCGGATCGGACTCCCACCAGTCGAGCGCGGGATCACTGACGGCCATTGCAGCCCCTTTCCATATGGGCGTCGCCGGGTGCGTAGAACGGGCAATAGCGGCAGTCGTCGGCCACTGCGAAGTAGCTCGCCACTTCGAGCGCGGGTATGGCGTTCTCTCCTGTCGAGAGCCCCTGCGTCGCCTCCGCGATCTTGTCCACCCGCGCCAGCGCATCGCGCGCCACGGCCGGGTCGTACGGCTCGATGACCGCATACATGTCGTCCAGCGAAGAGGACTCCATCGGCCACGACAGCAGGGCGACTTGATCGACCCGCTCGCCTTGCAGCCGGGCGCCGTAGCCGTACACGTGCAGCTGGACGCGCTGCTTCGGCGTCATGCCCTTTGTCCGCAACTGCTCCTGAGACCAGCGGCCTTGGATCTTGTGGTCGTCGATCATGAACAGGATGCGGTCGAGCAGATCGGTCGTGCCGCGTGGCACCAGCTCCGTGGGGAACTTCAGCGGCACCTCTACAGCGAAGCGTCCGGTCCCGCCGTCGGCCCACTGGAACATGCCCGCCAGGGCCTCGTGCACAGCCGTTCCCTTGAAGGCCGCCCAGCCGTCGCCGCCGGGGTTCACCGCAGGGATGCGCAGCAGCGACATGGCCAGCTGGCGATCGCACGGCGTACCGATCTCGGATGGTCCCAGGGTCGCCTGTGCGCCCCGGTTGTCTTCGGTCTTGCGGTTGACGTACTGGAAGAACAGCTCGCGCATCCTGGCCACAAGCTGCTTCGCCTCGACTGTCATCGGCGCCGCGGCCGGGGCCGGCTCGACCTTGCCGGGCTGCGCGAACGGCGAACCCGGCTGGGCGAACCGCGGCTCACTCGAAGGCGGCGCATCCACTCGGGTCGGCGGGGTCGCAGCCGTCGAAGGTGCCGCATCCGGTGTGCTCGTAGCGGCATCGGTTGCCGCGTTCAGGGCAGCCGCAGCTTCCGTCGGGCCTGAGGCAGTCGGGGTGGGCGCCGCAGCCCTCTTCTCGACCACCGCCGCCACCTTGGCCAGCTGGGCGTCCGTCGTCGTGTGCTCCTCCGGAGGAAGCTCCGTCCGCTCCCGGACACCCGCAGGAGCCGGGGCTGCACGCTCCGCAGGCGTGCTCTCCGGGGTGGGGGCAGGTGGCGGGAGGCTCGTTGTACTGGACGGCGCAGCCTCCCTTGCATCGGCAGCAGCCTCCGCAGGGGGCTCCTCCTGCACAGGTGCCGTAGCGGCAGTCGTCGGCGCAGGCTTCCCCGGACACCGTGCCTGCCGCTTCCCCTTCACCCACGGGTGCGGTCCGTGGTCCCCCGCGATATAGCACGGTTCGGGGTTCGCACTCCGCGCAGCGGGCCCCTTTGCAGCAGAGGACGTTTCCGGAGGCGCAGCGACTTCGTCCGGCGACTGCGGAGAGCCGGGCGGTGTAGTCGTCGACTCCGGGAAGGGCGGGGGCACCTCCCTGCTGGCTGTCGCCTCTGCGGCTGCCTTGGCCCATTTGCTGATCATCTCCTCGGATTCGTTCGGTGGTTCGTAGGGCTTGCCGGACATGGGGCACTGCTCGCGCTCCTCCGCGGGTACGGCCACCGACCGGACGTGATCGACGAAGAAGCCCGTCGTCAGGTCCAGTTGTGGTGAGCGCTCGCACTCGGGGCACGGCGCATAGTCGCGGCCCACCACGGGGCGCACGTCGTCCGGCGCCGTCTCGGGACCGCGCCGCAGCAGCCAGGTAGGGATGTCGCGGCGCGAGCGCGCGCACTCCTCGCCCTTGGTCCGGTCGTGCTTGCGGTAGCGGTTCTCCGACGTGGCCACGACGTTCTTGCGGCATCCGACGCAGTGGTACTTATCGGCGGCCACGGCTGCGCTCCTTCTGGCGCCAGGCCCAGATCAGGACGCACAGCCAGAAGCAGCCGCCCCCCGTGGTGGCGCCGATCTCGAACTGCGGAATCACGTTGCTTCGCCTCTCAGTCGGCGTGCGGGTGGGTTGATCAGGTAGGCGGCGGCCCGGTCGAAGAAGGCGAGTTCGTCGCGGGCGTGAGCGAGCAGCGAGTTACAGCGCCCGCAGACCAGGCCGCGCACGCACTTCCCGCAGGAGGTGGGCCCAGCGCAGCACGTGTGGTCGTGGTCGACGGCCAAGCGCTTGGAAATGCCCTTGCCGCGGGTGCAGATGGCACAGGCCCCGCCCTGTAAGCGGTAGAGCTTGTCGTAGTCACCGGGGGCGAGGCCGAAGCGCGTCTGCACCTGGTTCTCGGCCTTGGCGCCCCTACGCCGCTTCTTCTCCTCGCGGTGATGGGTCGCGCAGCGAGGTCCCGGGTTCGGGGCCGGTCTCCTGCTGTCGGGAGGGCAGTCCTTGCAGCGGGGCTTCTTCGACGGCATCGCTCAGCCCTTCGCGAGGACGATCGTCCAGCACACCAGGTTGATCAGCCACATCAGCGTCATGAGGCTCCACGCGGTCCTGTTGGTCATCGCGCTCTTTCCATTTCAGTTTCGGATCAAGAAAGCCGGGACGCGGCATGCCGCAGCACGTGCACCAGTCGCAATCAATGACCTTGCTGGGAACACCGATCGAGGAATTCCAGAGGTGGCCCGCGGGCAGGTCGTCCCGGCACATGGCAGATCAGGCCGCCATGGATTCCAGCGCGCAGCCGACCAGGTCGCGTGCCATGTTGGGCGGGACGGCGTTGCCGATCATCCGGACGCGGTGCCGCTTGCTCAGCGGCCTGTTGAACACGTCCGGGAACCAGTCATAGGTGTCCGGGAAGGCCTGGAAGCGCGCGTACTCGAACGGTTCGAGCATGCGGAATCCGCAGGCCTGGACGTACTCACGGCCCGCGGGCGAATACAGGTCATCCGGTATCGCTTCCAGCGATGGCACCGTGATGCCGTGATGGTTGCCTGATGCGTGCACCGTCGACAGCGGATCGCTCAGGCGCCGTGTCTTCGAGCTGCCACCCTTGAGTTCCGTCATGAACGGCGGGGCGACGCACAGTGCCGTCGTCTCGCGCGTCATGACGGTTCTGGAGGGCTGATCCGTCAGGTACGCCGTGTCGTTCCAGGTGCCGCCTGCCGGTACTAGCAGCCCCGCGGTATCCACGCCCGTGACCGTCATCGACGGCTCACTGACCGGACGGGCGATGCCGTTGCCGTAGTACGGGACCAGCAACCCCGTCTCGTTGCGCGTCGTCACGGTGCGGTGCGGCGCGTCCAGTGAGAGGGGCTTCTTGCCGTCGCGTCCCTCGCAGGGCACCAGTGCGGTGCCGTACGTACGCAATCCGTGGCGGATGCGCTCCATCGTCGCGTCTGCCAGCCCTTCCGGCTTGTCCGCTGTCCGGGGGCGGGTGCTGATTGCCGGTATGGGGAGTGACCAGTCGATCAGTTCGCGGGCCGGCCGGCTGAAGGGGACCACCACGCTGCCGCATGCCGGGCAGGTGTACCGGTACTGCTGGCGGTACTTGCCCGCTTCCTTGGGCAGCTTCGTCTTCTTGTCGATGTTCCAGGTCTGCCGCCCCTGGACGGTGCCGCAGTTCTCGCAGTGCGCCTGAGGGGAGAGCCAGCGTTGTGTGTCCGGGCAGCGCGTTCCCTTCAGGTGCAGCATGCAGAACCAGCGGTCGCGCGACTGGTTCGCGGCGTTTCCCAGAGCGCCTGCGTGCGCGGCGTTCAGCGACACCTCGTGCAGGCAGTACCCGGTGTCCTCCATCGCGATCTTCCAGGCGCGGAAGGCCCACCAGTTGCGCACCTCGATGACGTTCTCGACGATGATGAACCGGTAGCGGTGCACTTCGGCGAACCGCTGGACGTCCCACATGGTGGCGCGGCTGCGCTCTCCGGGGTCCTCGGAACTCTTCGGGCGCTTCTTGCCCTGGGCGATCGAGTGCTTGGTGCAGGACGGCGAAAACCAGGCGCAGTCGGTGCGGGGATAGCGCCACGGGTCGACTTGCGACATGTCGGCGCAGTCGTGGTCCGTGTTCTGGTGGTTGGCTTCGTGGATGTTGATCGCAGGGCGCCAGTGATTGATCGCTATGCGTACGACCTGGCCGGGGATCTCATGAATCCCGATGGAAGATCCGCCGCCCCCGCAGAAGCCGTCCAGCCAGGTGACGACGCCGAGTCTGGCGAACAGTTCGTACAGCGCCATCCGTTGTGCGAGGTTCACGCTTCCCCCCTTGGTCATGAAGAAGCCCCGCAGCCGGTGCGGCGGCGGGGCCCGGATCGGTGTGTTCAGGCGGCGCGCTGGCGCGGCGACTTGCCGCCCCACCCGCCGTGCCGCAGCTCGCGGGACGTGCCGCTTTCGAAGTTGCCGACGAACGCACCGCACTCGGCTGTGACCGGGCACGCGGCGCAGATCTTCTTGGCTGTTTCGTAGGTGTGTCCGGTCTCGGGGAAGAACACCTCGGGGCCGACCTGCGCGCACAGCGCGGAGTCCATCCACGCGATGTTGAGAGCCACGGCTCAGCTGCTGACCGGCTTGATGGTCTTCACGGGCGTGAGCACTTCGCACTCCGCGTACACCGCGGGGTAGCGCGCTTCGAGATGCTTCCTGTCGAAGCCCTTGCGGTAGGTGACCACCACGTCGAAGACGGGGGCGCCGTCCGGCCCCCTGGCCGCGCGCGAGGCGGGTCGCGGGTCCTCGGGGTCGTAGCCGGACGCGGCGAAGATCTGCGCCTTCAGGCTCTCCTCGTGCTTCTCCCACCGGCGCCGCGCGTCGCTGGCCGCACGCAGCTCCGCGACCAGCTTCACGATGTCCTCACCCACTTCGACGGGCGCCGGCTGGTCCTGCTCGCTCATCCCTGCTCCTTCGTCCTGCGCAGCCACGCGGCTGCGCTGTCGCTGACGGCGCGGGCGCGCCGCGATGCCCGCGCCGGGCGCTCCACTTCCTGCGGGTCTGGTACGTCGTCGGCGTCCCGCTTGCGGGCGCGCCGCGTCTTGGTGAGCTGCACGCGGCGGGTCACGGGGCGCCACGCTCGGCAGCGATGGCGGGGAGCACGGTGGTCCTGAACCAGGCGGACGCCTCGAAGCCGCCGCGCCCCAGCTCGGTCAGCTCGGAATACCCGGTGTGGATCTCGCCCGTGAACTCGTTCTTCCACTCCCACTTCACGTCGCGTTCGTCCAGCCACCGACCGAGCCGCGAGACGTATTCGGCATGCAGATCACCGCAGCCGAAGCCGCGTTCGTCGCTGTATCCGTACGCGGTGTCGAAGGAGACTTCGAGCCAGCACGCCCGCTGCCATGAGTGCTCGCCGTTACAGGGGCCCTCGGTCGCGTCGTACCAGGAGACGCCGGGCAGGTTGCAGATGTCTGGGTCGTGCTCCGCCGCCTGCTCCGGGGTGCGCAGCGGCACGTTCGGCCGGTAGTGGAGCATCAGCCAGGCGGGCAGTCCCTGGCCGGGGTTGTTGCTGATCGTCCACGGGTTCGCGGGTTCGATCAGGCGCTGGCCGTTCAGGTACGTGGCGTCCTGCGTGTCGTCGAAAGCGTGCCGACTGGTCGCATCGAGCAGCGTGCGGCAGAAGCGGAATACTTCGTGCGGGTCGACCTGGTCCAGGGCGTAGACGCGGGTGTCGAGTGTCACCGCACACCGCCCCTGCTGCGCTTGCGGCGCGGGACCAGGTGCTCGGGGTGCTCGATGACCAGGGCCTGGAACGCGCGCTCGACGGGGTCGGCTTCGTCCAGCAGCGCCACCATGCGGCGGGCGCGGCGGGTCCGGAGAGGATGGATCAGGGATCGGGGAATGGACATGACGCCCCCTTCAGGGCGGTGATGCGGGATACAGAAACGGCGCCCGTCTCGGGGCGCCTGCGGGTCCCCGAAGGGGACGTGACCTGCACGTGGGCACAGGGGCGGGGCGGCTGGTGGATAGCCGTCCACTCCCCGCCCCTGCGTGCTCCCGGCTGGAGTCGAACCAGCAACTGTCACCGACACCGTTCATCGGCTGCCTCTGCCATGGCGCGCGCACTCTTGGGCTACGGGAGCTACCTATTCAGTTGTGCCGCCGCAGGGACCGCAATGCGGCGGGTGGTGCTGCAACTCCCCAGTGCCCTGGGGTCGGTCCGGGCACGGACCGGCGGTGTTGGTGCCCCCTCCCGGATTCGAACCGGGGTCTCTGCGCGCGGGGCATGGGGAGTTGGCGCGCGCAGGCTCTTCCTGACTGAGCTACGGGGGCTCGCGGACACCCCGGAGACCGAGAGAAGGAATCTCCGGGGTGCCGCACCCGCGCCGTTGGCGCAGCACGGGGTTCCTGCTCCCCTCACCGGCGCTATCACGCCGGGCGGCCGGGAGCAGGAGGCGGGCGGGTCAGCGCAGCGGACGCGAGCGCATCGCGTCGCCGCTGACCGTCCTGTCGTTCAGGATTTCGTCGATCCGCTCGACGACGTCACCGGCAGCTTCGACGGGCTGCGGGTCGCCGTCGACTTCGGCGATGACGTCATCGCGAACGGTGGCCGCGACCAGAGTGACGGTTTCGGCGTGACCGGCCTCGGCTTCGGCCAGGGTGCTGTAGCGATCGGTGTACTGCTCGGTCCGCTCGCTGCCGAAGACCATGGTCTCGAAGAGCAGAGGCGGGCCGTCGCCGAACTGGTGGTTCAGACCCAGCCACACGGTGGAGACCAGGAGGTCGACCGCCGGATCGCTGAGTGAGGTCACATGCGTCCGGCCCACGCGCTTGTACTCGAAGTCTCCGAGCAACCTGCTCGCGGTGTCTGCGTCGATGGCGCGACCTTCTTTGTCGAACCAGATGTGCATGACGCGCCTCCTTCAGCGCTGCGGGTCAGTACGTCAGCGTGCCGTCGCGCAGACCGGCAAGGATCTCGTCCTTGTCCTTCTGCGGCATCGGCGTCCACTCGGTCCGCATCTCGTTCAGCTTCAGGCCGAAGTACTCCTTGACCAGCTTGAGCGGGGTGGCAGTCGTGTTGTCGGGCATGGCGTTGCCTTCCTGTGAATGGATGGGTGTTGATCAGGTCTTGGGCGCCCCGGCCTGACTTGTACGGGCGGCATCCCCTGGCTGCGCCAACAGCCCGGGATGGCGGGGCTCGCACCCTCCCGCCCCGGTTGGAGCCGCGGGACGCGAGGGTGGTCTTCAGGGGGTCTCGTGTCCGGTGAGCGCGATGTCCGAGACCCACACGGCACTTCGCTTGCCGCTGTCCCACTGCACATCGAGCCGCTCCACGGGCGTCAGTCCGCCAGCGGGCAAGACCTCCTTCACCGTCCCGGCCTCTTCTGCGTAGGTGACGCGGTCGCCCGCCTGATAGATGTCGCGGTTGAGGGCATTCACCGCGAGAGCAAGCGTCCAGGGCTGGCCGTCGCAGTGATTCACCTCTGCGTTCTCCCCGTTGATGAAGCGAAGCGTCACGGCGCCGTTCTCTTCGACCGTGTTCAGACCCGGACGCTCGCCTGCCTCTTCCAGCGCGTTCAGCGCGTCGCACAGGTTGCGCCACAGCCGGACGCGGTTCTCGTACCACTGCTCGTGCCACTGCTGCTTGCCGCTCACGACTCGCGCGCCTCCTTCATCGCTGCCTCAAGGTCGGCGACCGGCACCGTCTTCCGGCCGTTGATCGCCTTGCGCAGGGCGTTGATCTGCCGCTCGAAGCCCTCGCGGTCGCGGTCTGCCGAGTCGCGCCACCCCTGTACGTCGCGCTTGGCGGCATCGAGATTCCACTTCAGCAGCCGGATCTCTTCGACCAGCTCGTCATGTGTGTGCCGGGCGTACTGCGCCTTGCGGCTCTCATCGAGGCGCCTGTCGTTCTCAGCCCGCTCCTTGGCCTGCCGGTGCAGTGCATCGAGCGTCGGGCGCGCCTCGGTCACCGTCCCCGTGTCGTCCTTGTAGCCCTTGCCGGGTCCCGGCGCTCCGTCCACGAATCCGGCCCACCCGGTGTCGAGCCACTTGCCCAGCGCGCCGTGCAGCTCCTCGACCTCAGCGCGGTTCATCAGGAAGCTGCGGCCCGCACCGGTGGTGGGGTGGAAGGCATTGATCAGGACGTCATCCGTGATCGGCTTCTTGTACCGCGACGTGAAGACGATTCCTTCGCGGCCCGCTGTAGCCATGTGCTCATTCAGCGTGTGGATCTTTCCGAACAGGTCCATGACGCCCCCTTCCAGGGCCGGGAGTTGAGAGGAGACAGACGCCCCCGCCAGGGCGTGGGATGGCGGCGGGGGCGTCTGCGGGGAGCCCGCTCCGGGCGCGGGGGGATGCTGCCCGGAGCGGGGGTATGGGGGTCAGCCCTCACCGGCGGGCGAGGGCTTCGGCTTCGGCGTCTTCGAGGATCAGGCCGACCGGTTCGCCGCAGTGCGTCTGGCACGGGATCAGCGTGAGATGTTCCTCTTCGTCCCTGTAGACCGTGCGTTCCCAGTGGACCGCTACGGGCAGGTCATCCGGCAGTTCGAGCATGGTGTGCCCCCCTCAGGGCTGCGGGTGGGATGGAGTCGGTGCCCCGGTCTGCCTTTGCGGCTACGTCCGTGGTGACCGTGGCCGGGGCGGGGTGGGTGGGTCAGACTTCATGGGGCGGCGTGCAGCCGAACTGGCGTATGTGCCATTTGGTGTACGCGGCCTCCGCTTCACGCAGCATGGTCGCCTCATCCACAGGCGCGGATGCATCCTCAGGAGCGAGCGGGGCAGGCTCATCGACTTGCGCATTGGGCCCGTGAAGACCCGGAAGAGCCACCTTCCAGGGGCGTGAAGCGCAGTCGTCGCAGAGGTTGCCGCCTCCGGTCGACCGCTCGTTGTGGCAATCGCCGAACTCGCACTGCCCCTCACCTTTATGGACTCCGCAGACGCAGGCGCCCGCGTCGTAACAAGGGCCGGGGTAGGCGAAGGCCTGCGCGACCTTGCCTGAGCTCAGCCAGACCGTGATCCGCTTCGGCTTCTCCGGGGCGCTCACGACGCCCGCCCCGTCCTGATGGTCACCGCGACCGCCACCAAGACCATCGCGGCGGCGAGCAGCAGGTACAGCAGCCAGTGGTTCCAGACCCAGACGACGAAGGGGAGGATCATGACGGCTCCTTGGGTTTCCGGCTCGCACGCCATGCCTTGTAGTAGGCGCGCTTGCAGGTGGCGCAGATGCGGTAGACGACCTTGCGGCCGTTCCTGAATCGATGGCCGAACTGCGTGTTCTCCGGCGTCAGCTCATGGCCCTTGTCGCAGTGATCACGCTCACCGAACCGGGCGACCCACGACGTCGGCGTTCGCCGCAGGTTCTCCCTGGCTGTTACTGGTTCGAGGTGCCACGGAAAGACGCAGCGCCTGTTACGGCAAAGGTGATCGAGCTGAAGTCCCTCGGGGATGGGCCCGATGAACGCCTCGTATGTCACGCGATGGGCCATCGTCGTGCGGTCTGTGGCGGCGTCCCGAATGTCTGCGTAGCCGTCCTCCCGGATGCGCCCCGTGTAAATCCAGCAGCCACCCCAGCCAGGCACCACCTTGCTCAAGATCCGTTCAGCCGGAGGGCGAGAAGGCCGACCGCCACGCACGGGCACGAAGTCACCACACGCTTTCAGGACCTTGATATGGCGGTCGTAACAGCGGCGGCAACGCCCGCGAGCACGGGGGCTCGTGGCTTGCGCTCCACATGTCACGCACCGCCCGTGATCAGTCACGACAGATCGCTCTCGAACCGCGCCAGGTTCAGGCCCTCGAAGAGGGCGGGCGAGACCATCGCGTACTGGTCGGTCGCGTCCCACAGGTCGGTGTCGACGCGGTATCCGGCGTCCGCGCAGTAGTTGGCGACGGCCGACGCCTCGTACGCCTTGTCCAGGCTGACGGTCTCGATGTTCGTTCCCGTCACCGGGTGGTCGATGAAGACGTTGAACATGATGTCCTCCCCTGCTTGCCTCTTGTAGCTACAACGATACGGGCGCTTGTAGCTACAAAGAAGGGGCGTGCACCATGATTTCGTAGCTACAACTGAAGTGGGAGACCTTGTTCCGCGTAGCTACAAACGGATACCGTGGGCGCCATGGCTGACGACACGGCAGATGAGCTTGAGCCCCGCCAGTTCCGCGCGCTCAGGAGCGAGTGGGAGCCGTTCGGCGACGCAGCGAAGGTGGTTCACCCGACAGGCCGCAGCCCGCGCGCCAAGGTGCTGCGCGAGTTCATCAACTGGTACATGCGGCGCCCCGGAGCCAAGCTTCCCGAACGCCCCCCGGCCGGCCCGTGGTCAGAGACGCGATGAAGGAGCAGAGGGCAGCAGCTATGGAGATCAGCTACAGGACCGAGAATCGTCATCACCCCGAAGGCAAGCTCTGCCACCACTACGCCGAATACCGGCTCAGTTGTGATGAATTCGATTCCCTGCACGCCAGGGCTGCTGGGTGCTGCGAGATATGCCGGACTCCCCAAAACGAAACCGGTGGCAAGCGGCTGGTCATCGATCATTACCAGGACCGCAACGAGAGCTTCGTTCGCGGTCTGCTCTGCGACAAGTGCAACGCGGTGATGGCTTGCTTCGACGGCCGGAAACGGTGGGGCGCCAACCGCAGCTGGGAGGCCGCCGCCCGGCGGTATGCGGCCAACAGCTGGCAAGCCCGCAACAGCGGGCTTCAGACCACGGCGCTCGTTCGACCTCTCCACCGCACCTGACCGCTACCGCATCACCGCTGGTCAAGACTTGATCAGTCGACACAATTAAGTCGATAACTTCGAGAAGTTCGTCATCGGCGCCGACGGCGAGGTGGCTGCCCGGTTCGGCCCGAAGACCGAGCCGGATGCTCCCGAGGTCATCGCCGCGATCGAGGCGAACCTGCCGAAGTAACCCGGCCGCACGGCGAAGGCGCGGCGCACCGGCGACTGCCGGGGCGCCGCGCCTTCGCCGTCCCCCGTGCGGGGTGGGCCGGTGTGCGGGATGGGCCTGCTATCCGTACGTCTTCTTCCAGCGCACCCGGTGCCGGTGGTCGCCCTGGCCCGCGTCGCTGATGCCGAGGAGCGACGGCAGGGCGGCCCCGCTGTTCCACAGGCCCACGTGGTCGCGGTGCACGGTGGCGATGCCGTTGCCCGCCGCGAACGTCAGGGCGGGGCCGCTGAAGCGCGCGGTCGTCACGCAGATCGCCACATCGGCCCCGAAGTGCACGCGCGAGCCCAGGAGATCGCGCAGGTCGCGGCTGGCCACGGCGCGGTGCGGTGCGTACCGCTTGCACTGGATGATCATGCTCCGGCCGTCCGGGAGCCGTCCGGCGACATCGACGCCGTTGTCCCCGGCCCCGCCCACGCGGCGTACGTCGGTGCACCCGTCCCTGCGGCAGAGCCCGGCGACCAGCTCCTCGAACTGCGTGCCGGTCATCGCGTCCGCGTCGGCGAGCGTCCGCCGGCCCGCCCGCACCTCCTCCTTCTCCCGCCACGCGCGGTCGCGGTCGCGCACCATCCGGTCCGTGCGCCACAGCCACCACAGCACGGCCCCCAGCACGCCAAGGACCAACGCTCCCGTCGCGTAGGGCCGCAGATCCGTCCAGATCATCAGCAGTTGCAGGATCAGCACGGCGGCGCACACCGCCACGGGCTTCCACGGTGTCCTGTGCCGCTTTCGCGCCGCCGCGCGCCATCCCCGTCGAGCGGTCATCACAGCCCCCTCCGCCGTCCCTGCCAGCAGTGTGGGCAGGGACGGCGGGTTCGGGAAGGGCGCACGCGTCCACGGTCCGACGCCACCCGGTACATCCAGCCGGACCAAGCCGACCTGCGGGCTCCGGGGCGCGCTCATACGGTGACTGAATGGTCATCAGGTACCTCTCGCGCTCCTCATCCGCCCGCACCGCGGCACTCGCGGTCGCCGCCCTGGTCCTCCTGCCCACACCCGTGGCGGCCGCCGCGGCCGAGCCCTCACCGCCCAAGCCGGGCCCGGCGTACTCCTCGGACCTCCTGGACCGGCCCGGAGTCCAGGCCCGCCCCGGCACGGGCGCCCCGGCCGTGCCGGACGACGTCTCCGCGCTCTCCTGGCTGGTGGCCGACGCCCGTTCGGGCGAAGTCCTCGCCGCCCACAACGCGCACCGTCAACTGCCGCCCGCCTCCACCCTGAAGTCGCTCTTCGCCCTCACCGCGCTGCCCCACCTGGACGCCGTCGCCCGGCACAAGGTCACCCAGAGCGAACTCGACGGCGTCGGCGACGGCAGCAGTCTGGTGGGCGTCGAGCCGGGGCGCAGCTACAGCGTCGCCGACCTGTGGCGCGGCGTGTTCCTCAGCTCGGGCAACGACGCCGTGCACGTGCTCGCCAAGCTCAACGGCGGCTGGCAGCAGACCGTCCGTCAGATGCGGGCCAAGGCCCGCGCGCTGGGCGCCCGCGACACCCATGTGGTCTCTCCGGACGGTTACGACGCGGCGGGGCAGGTCTCGTCGGCGTACGACCTGGCGGTCTTCGGCCGGGCGGGGCTCGCGGACCCGGAGTTCTCGCGCTACTGCTCGACGGCGGTCGCCAAGTTCCCCAACGGCAACTGGTCTTATCCCATCCAGAACACCAACCGGCTCCTGACCGGCGCCGACGGCGTGGCCCGCTATCCCGGACTGCTCGGCATCAAGAACGGCTATACAAGCCACGCGGGCAACACCCTGGTCAGCGCGGCGCAGCGCGACGGCCGCACGCTCGTCGTGTCGGTGATGAACCCTCAGGCCGGCGGCGGCTATCGCGTGTACGAGGAGGCCAGGGCGCTCCTCGACTGGGGGTTCAAGGCGGCGCCGCACGTCAGGCCGGTGGGTTCGCTGATCCCCGAGAGCGAGAAGCGGGACGCGGCGCGGGCCGCCGCACCCGACGCCGAGCTCGCCGCCCATTCGGTCGGCGACGACGGTTCGGACTGGACGTCGATCCTCCTGGTCACCGCCGGCTGTGCGGCGCTGCTGGCCGGTGCGGTGGTGGTGATCCGGCGGCGCAGGGCCCGCGTCTAGCGCTTGCCGGGGCGCCAGTAGCCGAGCGCGTGCACGCGGTGGCGGGGGATCGAGAGGTCCTTGCGGACGTACGAGGCCAGGGCCCGCGTCGTCGCCGTGTCGCAGGTGATCCATACGTACACGTCGGCGGGGTCCTCGACCAGGGCGGGCAGCGCGGCCCTGACCTCGTCGACCAGATGACCGCCCGCGTCGCGCCGCTCCACCCGGTGCAGGTCGTGCAGGGCCGGGTCCAGGCGCAGGTCCAGGTCGTGGTCCGAGGCGTGCTGCGTCTCGAGCCAGAGGGTGGCCGGCACGCCGGGCATGGCGGTCAGGAGCGAGTTGACCGCGGGGACCGCCGCCGTGTCGCCGATGACCACGAGCCGCGCGGGCAGCGGATCGGGCACGTCGAAGCCGGTGCCCTGCAAGGTGGCCTCGATCCTGTCCCCCGGAGCGGCCTTGCGGGCCCAGTCGCTAGCGGGGCCGTCGTGCAGCGCGAACTCCAGGCTGAAGGTCCCCGCGGCGGGGTCGGGGTCCACCAGCGTGTACGCGCGCTGGTGGTGCCGGCCGTCCGCCTGGTCGATCCACAGGCGCACCCACATCGTGGGATGCACCCCGGTCAGGGCGAGCATGCCGCCGTCCGTGAGGTGCAGGCGCCGGTAGTGCTCGGTGACGTCCTGCGCCCCGGTCACGGTGAACTCGAAGTCCTTGCCGCGGAACAGCTTGAGGACCACGCCCTCCCAGCCATGCCCCATTCGATGCCCCTCCCCTGCCGGGCGGGCGGATGGCCGGGCAGCCTTGACCCTGTCGACCGCCTCGACCGCCGGAGCCCGCCCGTCGCGATTAAGTTAGGGCAGCCTAACCTAATATTGATCGGACGGGGGGTTGTCGCACTCCGTACCTCCCAGGAGGCGGTCCAGATCCCGGTCCAGGCCCAGCCCGTCGGCCTCGCGCCCCGCTTTCACGAGGGCGTACGTGCGCGCCAGGAACCTGCGCAGCACCGCCCTGTCGAACTGCACCAGGGCGACACCCTGCGGAGCGTGGAACTCCAGGACCGTGCGCGCCCGCCCGCACGGCCAGACCTGCACGTCGCCGCCGCCCGCGGGGACGCGGATCCCCTCTTCGAGGAGTCGGCGGGCGAAGATCCAGGTGACTTCCGCGCCGTCGAGGGAGGCCTCCGGCGGGAAGGCGATCTGGACGGCCAGGGGGTCGGCCGACGCGTAACGCAGGACCACGGGCAGCGCGCGCTCGCGCCCCTCGGGAGTGATCAGGCGGGCGCGGGCGGGGTGGTCAAGTCTGTCGGCCACGATCGGACTCCTCTTCCCGCACAGCTGCCGCTGCCCGCTCGGCTTTCTTCCGTATCTGTTGGAGTCCGCGGCAGGGGATTCATTACGCGACACGCGGGACAAATTTTGTGACCTGCGTCACCTGCGCCTCGGCTGCCGGGTACCCGCCGCCACAGACGCCCCCGGTTTCGGGAAGGCGCGGGACCGGGGAAAGGAGAACGCATGCTGCTAGCCCGCCTCGCACACGTGTCCGCCACCGTGGCCACCACGCCCGCCCGCTCCCAGAAGATCACCCTGCTCGCCGATCTCTTCCGCTCGGCCGCCGCCGCCGACGCGCCCATCGTCATCCCCTACCTGGCGGGCCGCCTGCCCCAGGGGCGGCTCGGGATCGGGTGGAGCCTCCTGAAGGAGCCGCCCCCGCCCGCCGCCGAGCCCACCCTCACCGTCCAGGCCACGGACGCCGCCCTCACCGCGATCGGCGCCGTCTCCGGCCAGGGATCGCAGGGCGAGCGCAAACGCCTGGTGCGGGAACTGATGGGCGCGGCCACCGCCGAGGAGCAGCGGTTCCTCGTCGGGCTGCTGACCGGCGAGGTCCGCCAGGGCGCGCTCGACGCCATCGCCGTGGAGGGCCTGGCCCGGGCCACCAAGGCTGAGCCCCCCGCCGTGCGGCGCGCGGTGATGCTGGCCGGGGCGGTGACCCCGGTCGCCGAGGCCCTTCTCGCGCGGGGCCCCGGCGCCCTGGAGGAGTTCCTGCTCAGCGTCGGCCGGCCGGTGCTCCCGATGCTCGCGCAGGGAGCGGGTTCCGTCGCCGAGGGCATCGGCAAGCTGGCCGGGCCGTGCGCCGTCGAGGAGAAGCTGGACGGCATCCGGGTGCAGGTGCACCGCGACGGGGACGACGTCCGCGTCTACACCCGCACCCTGGACGACATCACCGACCGCCTGCCCGAACTCACCTCCGCCGCCCTGGACCTGAAGGGCGAGGCGTTCATTCTCGACGGCGAGGTCATCGCCCTGGACGACGAGGGCAGACCCCGGCCCTTCCAGGAGATCGCCGGACGCGTCGGCTCCCGCGTGGACGTCACCACCGCGGCCGCCGCGCTCCCCGTCTCCCCCGTCTTCTTCGACGTCCTGTACGCCGCCGGGCAGGATCTGCTCGACCTGCCGCTGGCCGAGCGGCACGGCCACCTGGCGCGGCTTGTCCCCGAGCCGATGCGGGTGCGGCGCACCGTCGTCGCCGACCCCGCCGACGAGGGGGAGCTGGGCGCCGCCGACGCGTTCTTCGCCGACACGCTGCGCCGCGGCCACGAGGGGGTCGTGCTCAAGGCCCTGGACGCGCCGTACAGCGCGGGGCGGCGCGGGGCCGGCTGGCTGAAGGTCAAGCCCGTGCACACCCTCGACCTGGTGGTCCTGGCCGCCGAGTGGGGGCACGGGCGGCGCACCGGCAAGCTCTCCAACCTCCACCTGGGCGCCCGGCGCGACGACGGCACGTTCGCCATGCTCGGCAAGACGTTCAAGGGCATGACCGACGTGATGCTCGCCTGGCAGACCGAGCGGCTGCGTGAGCTCGCGGTCGACGACGACGGCTTCGTCGTGACCGTACGCCCGGAGCTCGTCGTCGAGATCGCCTACGACGGGCTGCAGAAGTCCACCCGCTACCCGGCCGGGGTCACGCTCCGTTTCGCCCGGGTCGTCCGCTATCGCGAGGACAAGTCGCCCGCCGAAGCCGATTCCGTCGAGACGGTGCTGGCGGACCGTCAGCCTTAGTCCGGCACGCGATCCCTCTACCACCAAGTTCAGGCAAAGAACGGGCCGATAGGGTGACCTTAACGCCGTATTGACGCCCACCAGCCCAATCAGCACCTAGGGGAAGAGCTGTGCCCGCTTCACGCCTGAGCCAGACGCCACTTCCAGGCATCGGCATCCGGTACGACCTGACCACCCGGGAACACCGCCAGATCTCGGTCGTCGCGCACCGGGACGGCGCGCGTACCCTCAGCGCCTACCGCGCCGACGATCCCGACGAGTGCGCGCTCTCGCTGCGTCTGAGTTCCGGGGAGGCCGACGCGCTGATCGACGCGCTGATGCCCTCGCACCACAGCCCGAACCTCCTGCACACCACCGACCTCGGTCTGGTCGCCGAGCGCATCGAGGTCTCCGGTACCTCGCACTGGAACGGGCGCGTGCTCGGCGAGACCCAGATGCGCACCGAGACCGGCGCGTCCATCGTCGCGGTCCTGCGCAGGGCCGAGGCCATCCCCTCGCCGGCGCCGGACTTCCGGCTCTCGGGCGGGGACACGCTCATCGTGATCGGCACCCGCGAGGGTGTGGAGAGCGCCGCCGCGATACTCGGGCGGGAGTGATTCGATGCATTCCGCTGTCTTCCTGATCGAATTCGGCGCGATCATCCTCGCGCTCGGACTGCTCGGCAGATTCGCCGGACGGTTCCGCTTCTCCCCGATCCCCCTCTACCTGCTCGCCGGACTCGCGTTCGGCGAAGGCGGGCTGCTGCCCCTGGGCGCCAGCGAGGAGTTCGTCGCGATCGGCGCCGAGATCGGCGTCATCCTGCTGCTGTTGATGCTGGGCCTCGAGTACACCGCGAGCGACCTGGTCAGCAACCTCAAGACCCAGTACCCGGCCGGCCTCGTCGACATGACGCTCAACGCCGTGCCGGGCGCGATCGCCGCCCTGCTCATGGGCTGGGGCCCGGTGGCCGCCATCGTCCTTGCGGGCGTCACCTGGATCTCCTCGTCCGGCGTCATCGCGAAGGTGCTGGGCGACCTGGGCCGCCTCGGCAACCGCGAGACGCCCGTCATCCTCAGCATCCTGGTCCTCGAAGACCTGGCGATGGCGGTGTACCTGCCCATCATCACCGCCCTGCTGGCCGGTGTCGGCTGGGCCGCGGGCAGCCTCACCCTGGGCATCGCGCTCGGCGCGGCCGGTCTCGTGCTGTTCCTCGCCGTGCGCTACGGCCGCCTGATCTCGCGCTTCGTGTCCAGCGACGACCCCGAGAAGCTGCTCCTGGTCGTCCTGGGTCTGACCATCCTGGTCGCCGGGATCGCGCAGCAGCTCCAGGTCTCGGCCGCCGTGGGCGCGTTCCTGGTGGGCATCGCCCTGTCCGGCGAGGCCGCCGAGGGGGCGCACAGCCTTCTCGCGCCGCTGCGGGACCTGTTCGCCGCCGTCTTCTTCGTCTTCTTCGGCCTGCACACCGATCCGGCGAGCATTCCGCCGGTGCTCCTTCCGGCACTGGTGCTCGCCGTCGTGACGGCCTGCACGAAGATGGCCACGGGTTACTGGGCGGCCCGCCGCGCCAAGATCTCCGTCAAGGGACGGTGGCGGGCGGGCGGTGCGCTGGTGGCGCGCGGCGAGTTCTCCATCGTCATCGCCGGTCTGGCCGTCACCGCGGGCATCGAGCCGTCACTGGGCCCGCTGGCCACGGCGTACGTCCTGATCCTCGTCGTCGTCGGCCCGCTGACCGCGCGCTTCGCGCAGCCGGTGGCCGCGCGCGTGAGCGACCTCAGGTCGCGCCGCCGGGATGCCGCCGCGGTGGCCCTGCCCGCTCCGAGGGAGCCGGAACAGCCCTCGCAGGAGTCGCTCGACGAACAGAACACGAGCGGGCGCTCCTGACGCCGTCCTGCGGCCGGGTACGCGATGTCGCGTGCCCGGCCGCAGGTCGCGCTCTCCGGGTTCCTTACCGCCCCACCGCGTACCCCTGCATCCCGCGCGGGTTGGCCGCGGCCGAGAGCACCCCGGTGCGCGGATCGCGTGCCACGGCGCACAGCCGCCCCTCCGACCAGGGCTCGCCGACCGTCACGTCGTGTCCGCGGCGCCGCAGCTCCTCGATGACCGCCTCGTCCATGCGGGATTCGACCGTGACGCTGCCCGGACGCATGCCGCGCGGGTAGAAGGAGCCGGGGAAGCTGTCGTTGTGCCAGTTGGGGGCGTCGATGGCGCCTTGCAGGTCGAGGCCGCCGCGCACGGATTCGCGCAGCGCGACCGCCAGGAAGAAGTGCACCTGCCACTGGTCCTGCTGATCGCCGCCGGGGGTGCCGAACGCCATCACCGGTACGCCGTCCTTGAGGGCGAGCGAGGGAGTCAGGGTGGTGCGCGGACGGCGGCCCGGCGTCAGGGAGTTGGGCAGGCCCTCCTCCAGCCACGCCATCTGCAGGCGGGTGCCGAGCGGGAAGCCCAGCTCGGGGACGACCGGGTTGGACTGCAGCCAGCCGCCGCTGGGCGTGGCCGCGACCATGTTGCCCCAGCGGTCGACGATGTCCAGGTGGCAGGTGTCGCCGCGGGTGGCGCCGTCCGCCGAGACGGACGGTTCGCCGGGCACGGGCGAGGTGCCGCTCTTGGCGACGGTCGGCTCGCCCGCGCCCGCTCCGGGCAGTCCCAGCGCGTCGAAGCCGGGCTCGCCGTCGGCCACGGCCCGCGCGTGGGCGGAGATCTTCGCGGTGCGCCCGCCGGGGCTTCCGGGGCGCAGCTCGTGCGATGCCTTGTCCCCGACGAGGGTGCGCCGCTCGTCGTTGTACGCCGGGGAGAGCAGGTCGGCGAGGGGGACCGTGCCGTCGCCTTCCGCGTCGCCGTACCAGGCCTCGCGGTCGGCCATGGCCAGCTTGCAGCCCTCGATCAGCAGGTGCACGTAGTCGGCCGAGCCGTAGGCGGGCAGGTCCGCGAGCGCGGAGGGAAGCACGGCCAACTGCTGGAGGAAGGCCGGGCCCTGGCTCCAGCCGCCCGCCTTGCACAGCGTCCAGCCGTTCCAGTCGTACGTCGCCGGGGCCTCGTAGCCCGCCTCCCATCCCGCGAGGTCGGCGGCCGTGAGGGTGCCGGTGTGCCGGGTGCCGCTGGTGTCCATGGTGGGGACGGCCGCCTGGCGGATCAGCGCCTCGGCGATGAACCCTTCGCTCCAGATCTTGCGGGCGGCCTCGATCTGCTCGACGCGCGAGCCCTCACCCGCCTCCTCGATCACGCGGCGCCAGGTCGCGGCGAGCGCCGGGTTGCAAAAGAGCTCGCCGGGGCGCGGCGAGCGGCCGCCGGGCAAGTAGACCTCGGCCGACGAGGGCCATTCGCTCTCGAAGAGTTCGCGCACCGTCTCGACGGTCTCGCCCACGCGCTCGACGGGCGCGTGCCCGTCCTCGGCGTACCCGATGGCGTACGCGAGGACGTCGGCGAGGGACTTGGTCCCGTGGTCGCGCAGGAGCACCATCCACGCGTCGAAGGCGCCCGGCACGGCGGCCGCCAGCGGACCGGTGCCCGGCACCAGATCGAGGCCCAGCGAGCGGTAGTGCTCCACGGTCGCCCCGGCCGGTGCGCCGCCCTGCCCGCACAGGACGCGCACCTGACCGCCGGCGGGCGCCAGGATGATCGGCACCTCGCCCGCCGGGCCGTTGAGGTGCGGCTCGACGACGTGCAGGACGAAACCGGCGGCGACGGCCGCGTCGTAGGCGTTGCCGCCGTCCTCCAGGACGGCCATCGCGGACTGCGAGGCGAGCCAGTGGGTGGAGGACACCATGCCGAAGGTGCCTTGCAGGGTCGGCCTAGTGGTGAACAAGAGTGCTGCTCCTAGCGTGCGGTGCGGGTACTGGGGATCGTACGGAGGGCCGGGGCGGCGGCAGCGTCCGGTGCCGTGCCGTCGTCGCCGACCAGATGGCAGGAGACCTGGCGCCCGCCGCCGGGCAGGTCGAGCAGCGCGGGCACCTCGGTGCGGCAGCGGTCGACGGCCAGCGGGCAGCGCGTGTGGAAGCGGCAGCCCGGCGGCGGGGCGAGGGGGCTGGGCAGTTCACCGCTGAGGACGATGCGCTCGCGGGTGCGCTGGAGGGCCGGGTCCGGTACGGGGGCGGCGGACAGGAGCGCCTGGGTGTAGGGGTGCTTGGGGTCGGCGAACAGTTCGGCGGTGGGCGCCTGTTCGACGATCTGGCCGAGATACATGACGGCGATGCGATCGGCCAGGAATTCCACGGCGGCCAGGTCGTGCGTGATGAACAGGCAGCCGAAGCCGCGGTCGCGCTGGAGATCGGCGAGGAGGTTGAGGACCGAGGCCTGCACGGAGACGTCCAGGGCGGAGGTGGGTTCGTCGGCCACCAGGAGGTCGGGGTCCACGGAGAGCGCGCGGGCGATGGAGATGCGCTGGCGCTGCCCGCCGGAGAGTTCGTGCGGATGCCGGTCGGCGTGCTCGGGGCGCAGGCCCACCTTGGCGAGGAGTGCGGCCACGCGGTCGCGGGCCGCGTCCCCCTTGGCGATGCCGTGCAGGCGCAGGGGTTCGGCGATGATCTGCCCGACGGTCATGCGCGGGTCCAGCGAGGACGAGGGGTCCTGGAAGATCAGGTGGAAGTCCCTGCGCAGGGGCCGCAGGGCGCGCCGCGAGAGGCGGGTCACGTCGGTTCCGTTGATGCGGACGGTGCCGCCGGTGGGCTCGTCGAGCCGTACGGCGCAGCGCCCCACGGTCGATTTGCCGCTGCCCGACTCGCCGACGAGCCCCACGACCTCGCCCCTGCCAACGGTGAGCGTGACGCCGTCCGCGGCGCGCACGAGACCGCCGGGCGACGCGAAGTGCCGCTCCAGGTCGTGCAGTTCGAGCACGGGCTGATCGTCGGCGTCCGGCATGTGCGGTGGCTGGGTGGGGATCACTGTCCGGCCTCCCGGGTGGTGGGCGTGAGCACGGGGGCGTCCTGCGGGTGCCAGCAGGCCGCCCGGTGCGCGGCGTCGGCTCCCGCCTTCGGGGAGACGGCCTTGAAGCCGGGCCTGCGTGTCGTGCACCGGTCGTCGGCGTGTGCGCAGCGCGGGGCGAAGGTGCAGGCGTCCGGCTGCGCGTCGAGGCTGGGCACCAGGCCGGGGATCTCGGGCAGGCGCCGCTTGCCCTGACCGCCGGGACTGCCGCCCGGACTGCCGCCCGGGCGCAGGACCGCGCCGAGCAGACCGCGGGTGTAGGGGTGGCGGGGCTCGGCGAACAGCTCGTCCGCCGGGGCCTGTTCGACGGGGCGGCCCGCGTACATGACCAGGACGCGGTCGGCGGTGTCGGCCACCACGCCCAGGTCGTGGGTGATCAGCACGATCGCGGTGCCGAGCCGTTCGCGCAGCGACTGCAGGACTTCGAGGATGCCCGCCTGGACGGTGACGTCGAGCGCGGTGGTCGGCTCGTCGGCGATCAGGACGGCGGGGTCGCAGGCGACCGCGATGGCGATCATGACCCGCTGGCGCATGCCGCCGCTGAGCTGGTGGGGGTATTCGTCCACGCGCTGGGCGGGGGCCGGGATGCCCACCAGGTCGAGGAGTTCGACGGCACGCGCGCGTGCCTGCTTCTTCGACAGGCCCTGGTGGCGGCGGAGCACCTCGCCTATCTGCCGGCCGATGGTCAGGACGGGGTTGAGGGAGGTCATCGGCTCCTGGAAGATCATCGCGATGTCCTTGCCGCGGACCCGCCCGAGCTCCTTCTCGCTCGCGCCCGCGATCTCGCTCCCGCCGAGTCTGATCGACCCCTCGACGCGGGCGGTGGGCGGCAGCAGGCCCATCACGGCCATCGCCGTGACGGACTTGCCGCACCCCGACTCGCCGACGACCGCGAGCACTTCGCCCGGTGCGACGTCGTAGGAGAGACGGTCGACGGCGTGCACGGTGCGGGTGTCGGAGCGAAAGGCGCCAAAGGTCACCGACAGGTCGCGCACGCTCAGTACCGGCTGGGTCATCGGGTGGCTCCTCGGGGGTCCAGGACGTCCCGCAGGCCGTCGCCGAGCAAGTTGAACGCCAGGGTGGCCGCGACGACCGCGAGCCCGGGGAAGACGGCCATCCACGGCGCGGGCGCCAGGAAGGACTGGGCGCCGGAGAGCATGACGCCGAGCGATGCCTCCGGGGGCTGCACGCCGAGGCCGAGGAAGCTGAGCAGCGCTTCCCCGATGATCGCGGCGGGGATGCCGACGGTGGCCTGGACGGTCAGCGCGGAGGTGGCGTTGGGCAGGATGTGCCGGAAGAGCACGGTGGCGTCCCCGCCGCCGTTGGCGACGGCGGCGGCCACGTAGTCGACGTGCCGCAGCCGCAGTGTCTCCGCGCGGGTGATGCGGATGACGGCGGGGATCTGCGAGATGCCGATCGCGATGGTCGCGTTGCCCAGCGAGGGGCCGAGGACCGCGGCGAGCCCGACGGCAAGGACCAGGAAGGGGAAGGCGAGCATGGTGTCGGTGAGTCGCGAGACCACGCTGTCGGCGACCTTGCCGTAGTAGCCCGCGAGGAGCCCGAGGGGTACGCCGACGGCGAAGGCGAGGGCCACCGCCACCACGCCGACCTGCATGGAGGCCCGCGCCCCGTACACGACGCGGGAGAGCTGGTCGCGGCCGAGGTCGTCGGTGCCCAGCCAGTGCGACCAGCTGGGTGCGGCCAGGGCGTCGGCGAAGTCGGGGCGCGCGGGGTCGTAGGGCGCGACCAGGGGTGCGAAGAGCGCCGCGAGGACGAACAGGGCGGCGATGATGCCGCCGGTCATGGCGAGGCGGTTCTTGCGCAGGGCGCGCAGTTTGCCGCTGCCCGCGCCCGCGGAGCGTATCCGCCCCAGGGTGGTGAGTACCGCTGTGGTCACCGGGCACCTCCGAGCCGGATGCGCGGGTCGATGACCGAATACGCCACGTCGACCAGCAGGTTGATGAGGATGTACGCGGCGGAGGTGCAGAGCACCACGCCTTGCAGGGTCGCGTAGTCGCGGGTGAAGACGGCGTCGATGGTCAGCTTGCCGAAGCCGGGCAGGACGAAGATCTGCTCGGTGACCACGGCCCCGGAGATGAGGTGGCCGAGCTGGAGTCCGAGCACGGTCACGACGGTGACCAGCGAGTTGCGCAGGGCGTGCCCGCCGATGACCTCGCGCCGGGACAGGCCCTTGGCCCGCGCGGTGCGCACGTAGTCGGCGGAGAGCGAGTCGAGCATCGCCGCCCGGGTCTGGCGCATCACGACGGCGGCGAGTCCTGAGCCGAGGACGATCGCGGGCAGCACCATGCGGCGCAGGTTGTCCAGCGGGTCGGTGGCGAAGGGCACGTATCCGGAGGCGGAGAAGACCGGCACCGCGATGGCGAAGGCAAGGACCAGGACCATGCCCAGCCAGAAGGTGGGCACGGAGAGCCCGAGCAGGGCCAGGGCGTTGGCCAGCCACTCCTCCGGCTTGCCGCGCCGCACGGCGGCGACGATGCCCGCGCCGATGCCGACGACGATCGCGAGGAGCAGGGAGAGGGCGGCCAGTTCGAGGGTGACGGGCAGGGCCCGTGTGATCGCGTCGGCGACGGGCAGGCCGGTGCGTGAGGAGGTCCCGAGGTCGCCGGTGATCGCGTGTCCGATGAACCGGCCGTACTGGACGACGATGTTGTCGTCCAGGCCGTAGTCGGCGCGGATCGCGGCCAGCGCCTCGGGGGTGCGCTCCTCGCCGGCGAGCGCGAGGGCCGGGTCGCCGGGCAGGGCGCGGATTCCGGCGAAGACGACCATGCTGACCAGGACGAGCGTGATGAGGGATTGCCGCAGCCGGGTGAGCAGATAGGACGTCATGGGGCTCAGGCGTACGGAGCCCGTTCGGGCGGGGGCGGGGCGGGCGGATGCCGCGCGCGGAAGGTCGAGGCTCATCGGGTGTACCCCGCAGTCGTGACGCGCACCAGGCCGTCGCTGTAGACGCGCACGCTGGCGATGTCCTTGGCGGTGACGACGTAGTTCTTCTGCCGGTAGAGGTAGACGAGCCCGCGCCGCTCCCGGGCGCGCTGGGTCAACTCCTGGTAGACGGCGGCGCGTTCGTCCGGGTCGGCCTCGGTGCGGCCGCGCCGGACGAGCCGGTCGATGACCGGGTCGGAGAGCCCGTAGGCGTTCATCGCGCCGCGTGTCTGCAGGAAGCTGGCGATGTTGCCGTCCGGGTCGAGCCGCCCCGACCAGCCGCTGAGGAAGGCGTCGTAGTGGCCGGAATCGGTCTCCTCCAGCATCGTGGCGTACTCGGTGGGGCGCAGGGTGACGGCGAACCCGGCTTCCTTGGTCATGGCCTGGATGACCTGCCCGAGGCGGCTGGACTCGGGCGCCGTGGACACCTTCAGCTCGATGCGCACCGGCGTCTTCACCCCGGCCTCCTCGAGGAGGCGCCGGGCCTTGGTGACGTCGCGTTTCGGGCAGGCCGCCGCCTCGACGCCGGGGGCGATGGCCGATTCGGGCGATACGGGGCCGCAGGCGGGCTCGTACATGCCCTGGAAGACGACCTTGTTGATGAGGTCGCGGTCGATCGCGAGCTCGAAGGCCTCGCGCACCCGCGGCTCACGCGCGAGCGGGGTGTCGATGCGCCCGGGCTGCTGGCCGAGGCCCTTGACGTTGCCGACGTTGAAGCCGATGCCCTGGTAGCCGAGCGAGGGCGAGTTGAAGAGCTGGAGGCCGGGCTCGGTCAGGGCGCTGCGGACGTCGACGGGGGTCATCTGGTCGCCGACCTGGATGTCGCCGGAGCGCAGGTTGGCCAGGCGGACGTTGCCGTCGGGTATCGGCTTGTAGATCACCTTGTCGAGGTGGACCTTGTCGGCCGCGTAATAGTGGGGGTCCTTGGCGAGCACGATGCGGTCGCCGCCGACGCGCTCCACGTACTTGAAGGGGCCCACACAGGAAGGGTGGTTGGTGAAGTTCTTGCCGTACTTCTTGAGCGCCGCGGGCGACATCACCATGCCGGCGCGGTCGGCGAGGACGGCCGTGAGCGGGACGTAGGCCTGCTTGAGGGTGAGCTTGACCGTGTAGGGCCCGGTCACCTCCGCCTTGGCCAGGGGGGCGAGTTCGGTGGCGCGCGCCGAGCCCGCGAGGTCGCGGTGGCGCAGCAGCGAGGTAACCGCGGCGGCCGCGTCCAGGGTGGTCCCGTCGCTGAACTGCAGGCCCTTGCGCAGCCGGAAGGTGACGGTGCGGCCGTCCTTCGACGTCTTGGGCAGGGCGGTGGCGAGCTGCGGGATCACCGTCCCGTGCTCGTCGATGTCGTAGAGCTTCTCGCACATCCCGGCGAAGACCGTGCGCCCCACGAGGGTCTGCGCCAGGGTCGGATCGAGCTTGTCCGGGTCGGAGAGGAGGGCGACGGTCAGGGTGCCGCCGTCGCGCACGGGACGGTCGTCGGTCAGGCGCTCACCGCCGACCTCGGTGGCCGAGGACTGCAAGGAGCCGCAGCCCGCCGTCAGGGACATCACCAGGGCAACTGCCGCCGGGGCAACCGCTTTTCGGCGCACGGGTAGGTACCTCCGCCAGGGTGGTTCCGGACTGATCGTGGACGATCAAGGAATACGGCAGAACGTATTTCGCATACAGTCCGCACACAAGAGGTCCGTCCGGATGCCGGACCGGATTTGATGAAGATTGAATAACCAGCCGCGACAAATAGGTGGCCGCACCACGCAGCGGACTTTCCGTCCACCACGGGACGACGTGCCGCATGCCGCACGCCCGCGCTCGCCGGGCCGTTGTCAGTGCGCCGCGCTACTGTCCGCGCAACTGACCGATTATCCCGTTCCGGGAGGTTTCCATGGTTTCGCGGCTCAACCCGTATCTCAGCTTCGGCGGCGACGCCCGGCAGGCGCTGGAGTTCTACAAGGAGGTCTTCGGCGGCGACCTCGCGCTCCACACCTTCGGCGAAGCCGGCCAGCAGGGCACGCCGATCGCCGACCACATCATGCACGGCCTGCTGGAGGCACCCCATGGCTTCACCCTGATGGGCGCCGACACCCCGCCGGGCATGAACCACACACCGGGCAACAACTTCTCGGTGAGCCTCAGCGGCGACGACGAAGCCGAGCTGCGCGGCTACTGGGACAAGCTGTCCGCCGGCGGCTCGGTGGCCGTACCGCTGGAGAAGCAGATGTGGGGCGACGTGTTCGGCATGTGCACGGACCGCTTCGGCATCCCCTGGATGGTCAATATCAGCCGGCCGCAGGGCTGACCGGCCGGGTCCCGGTCGCGGGCGCTGAGCAGCGCATCTACGGTGTTACGGGGATGTCCTGCGTGACAGGGGGGCTTCTGGAGGCACCGATGGACCGCTCGCCCGCGCCGGACCCCTTCGAAGCCGTGCACACCGACGGAGCCACGGCCTCCCCCGCCCCGCACGAGACCGGCGGGCGCCACGAGCACCGCTGGCTGATCCTCGGCGTCGTCGGCATCGCCCAGCTCATGGTGGTCCTCGACGCCACGATCGTGAACATCGCGCTGCCCTCGGCCCAGCGCGACCTCGGCTTCAGCGACGGCAACCGCCAGTGGATCGTCACCGCGTACGCCCTGGCCTTCGGCAGCCTGCTGCTCCTGGGCGGGCGGATCGCCGACCTGGTGGGCCGCAAGCTGGTCTTCCTCGCCGGTCTCGGCGGCTTCGCGCTCGCCTCCGCCCTCGGCGGCGCGGCCACCAGCTTCACCATGCTGGTGGTGGCCCGCGCGCTCCAGGGCCTCTTCGGCGCCCTCCTGGCACCCGCCGCGCTCTCCCTGCTCACCACGACGTTCACCGACCCCAAGGAGCGCGCCAAGGCGTTCGGCATCTACGGCGCCATCGCGGGCGCGGGCGGCGCGGTGGGCCTGCTCCTGGGCGGCGTCCTGACCGAGTACCTGGACTGGCGCTGGTGCCTGTACGTGAACCTGATCTTCGCGGTGTTCGCGATGCTCGGCGGCGCCCGGCTGCTGCACGGCGGCAGGCCCGCGGACCGGCCCAGGCTGGACGTGCCCGGCACGATCCTGGTCTCCGCGGGCCTGTTCTGCATCGTCTACGGCTTCTCCAACGCCGAGTCGCACGCCTGGGGCGACGTCCAGACCTGGGGCTTCCTGGTGGTCGGCGCCGTCCTGGTGGCCGCCTTCGCCTGGTGGCAGACGCGGGCCGCGCATCCGCTGCTTCCGCTGCGGGTGGTGCTCGACCGGGACCGCGCGGCCTCGTTCCTCGCGATGTTCATCTCCGGCGCCGGCATGTTCGGTGTCTTCCTGTTCCTGACGTACTACCTCCAGCAGATCCTCGGCTACACGCCCGTCAAGACGGGGCTCGCGTTCCTGCCGATGGTCGCCGTGATGGTGGTGATCTCGGTCCTCACGACCAACTCGCTGGTGCCGCGGTTCGGCGCGAAGCCCATCGTGCCGCTCGGCATGGGCCTGGCGGCGGCCGCGATGGCCTGGCTGACCGCCCTGGACGTGCACAGCGGCTACGCCGCGCACGTCCTGCCGCCGCTGCTCGTCGCGGGACTCGGCCTGGGTCTGGTCTTCGCCCCGGCGATGAGCATGGCCACCGCGGGCGTCGCCGCACACGACGCGGGCGTGGCGTCGGCGATGGTCAACACCAGCCAGCAGGTGGGCGGTTCAATCGGCACGGCCCTGCTCAACTCCCTGGCCACCAGCGCCGCGGCCAACTACCTCGTGGGCAGGCAGCCGACTCCGGAGGTGCAGGCCCAGTCGGCGATGGAGAGCTACTCGACGGCGTACTGGTGGTCGGCGGTCTTCTTCGCCGTCGGACTGCTCGTTACGGTCGTGCTGTACCGCCGGGGAGCTCCGGTCCACTCGGCCACGGGTGGCGGCCCGGTCCACATGTAGGGGTGGTGGGGCGATGGCATCCGCAGCGCAGGAGCCGGCGACGGAGGGCTCCGGGGGCGAGGGCTCCGGAAGCGAGAACCCCGACGGCGGTGTCGCGCTGGCCTCGGCGCGGGGCCGCTGGGTGCTGGCCTGTGCCGTGCTCGCCTCCGGCATGGCGATGCTGGACGGCACGGTGGTCAACGTCGCCCTGCCCACGCTGGGCCGCGAACTGGACGCCTCGATCGGCTCCCTGCAGTGGGTCGTCAACGCCTACATGCTCACGCTCTCGGCGCTGCTGCTGCTCGGCGGTGCGCTGGGCGACCGCATCGGGCGGCGCCGCACCCTGGTCATCGGCGTCGTGTGGTTCGCCGCCGCCTCCGCCCTGTGCGGGATCGCGCAGGACGCGGGGATGCTCATCGCGGCGCGGGCGTTGCAGGGCATCGGCGGTGCGCTGCTCACGCCGGGTTCGCTGGCCCTGGTGCGCACGTCGTTCCGCTCGCAGGACCAGGCGCGGGCGGTGGGAGCCTGGTCGGGCCTCGGCGGGGTCGCGGGCGCGGTCGGGCCGTTCCTGGGCGGCTGGCTGATCGACGGCCCCGGCTGGCGGTGGATCTTCCTGATCAATGTGCCGCTGGCCGCACTCGTGCTCTTCGCGGTGCGTCATGTGCCCGAGAGCCGCGCCGAGGGCGCCGCGGACAAGCCCTTCGACGTGACGGGGGCGTGCCTGGCCGCCCTGTTCCTGGCGGGCATCAGCTTCTCGCTGATCGGCGCGTCCGGCGACTCCTCGAAGACGGCGGCCCTGCTGCCGGGGCTCGGCGGACTCGCGGCGGGCGCCGCGTTCGTCGTGGTCGAGCACCGCCGCCGCAACCCGATGCTGCCGCTGTCGCTCTTCCGCTCCCGGCTGTTCAGCGCGGCCAACGTCATGACGCTGTGCCTGTACGCGGCCATCGGCGGGCTCCTGTTCATGCTGCCGGTGCAGTTGCAGACGACACTGGGCTACGACGCGCTGCAGGCGGGCACGGCGTCGCTGCCGATCACGGTGCTGATGCTGCTGCTCTCGGCCGCCGCGGGCGATCTGTCACGCCGGGTGGGCCCCACCCTGCCGCTGGTCGCGGGCCCGTTGATCGCGGGCGCCGGCGCGCTGTTGATGCTGCGGATCGAGCCCGGCGCCTCGTACGTCACCGAGGTCCTTCCTGCGGTGGTGGTCCTGGGCCTGGGGATGAGCCTGTTCGTGGCGCCGCTGACGGCCACGGTTCTCGCCTCGGTCGATGCGGGCCGCGCGGGCCTGGCCAGCGGCGTCAACAACACCGCGGCGCGGGTCGCCCAGATGCTCGTCGTGGCCGCGCTGCCGCTGGCCGTGGGCCTGTCCGGCACGGCGTACGCCGATCCGCACGCCCTGAACACGGCGTTCGGCAAGGCGGCTGCGGGCTGCGCGGGCCTGTTCGTCCTGGCGGCGGCCACCGCGGCGGTCTTCATCCGCCCGCGTCCGGCCGCCTGGCACGAGGACGCGGGGAACACCCCGCGCTGCCGCTCCCATCTGGGCGTCAGCGCACCGCCGTTGGAGCCGGGCAAGGCCTGCGCGGGGGACAAGGGCCGCGTCAGGCCGTCGTCTCGGGTGCGTCGCGCACGAAAAGAGTGACCGACACGCTCTCGGTGAAGCCGTTGCGCCGCATCAGCGCGGCCGACGCGGTGTTGCGCGACTCGACGTCGGTGACCACCGCGGCGGCACCGGCGGCGGTCAGGGTCGCGCAGCAGGCCTGCACCAGATGGCTGGCGACACCGCGCCCCTGGTAGGCGGGGGCGCTGGCGATCCATTCCAGGTTCCCCCAGTCCGCACGGTGATCGAAGCCCATGGAGCCGCAGACGAACCCGGCCAGCACACCACCGTCCAGCGCCACCCAGCAGGAAGAGCCTTCGGCGTCCATGTGCCCGGTGATCGCCGAGAGGGACCAGGACGTGTAGGGCTTGACCGAGGTGTCGTACAGCTCGCGGCCCAGGGCCAGAACGTCGGCCAGATGGGTGGGAGCCATCCGTTCGAGAACGATCGGGGGCTGTCGGCGGGCAGCGGGGGCGGACATGGGACCTCCCAGGGGACTGACGCCGGGACCTGCACGAAGGCGGGCACGGGGGCCGGCTGCTCCTCACGCTATGAGGGCCCGGTGCGCGGCGCACCCCGGAACCGGCCGCCCCGGGGGCCGCGGGCGAAGCGAGGACTCCTTTAACGGGACTCTGGTGCGAGCGCCTATCGTGGTGCGCATGTCCGCTCCTGAGCTGATCCGCATCGTCTCCCGTTCCTCCCCCATGGCGCTGGCCCAGGTGGAGCGCGTCCGCGCCGAACTCGCCGCGCTGCACCCCGGTATCCGTACCGAGGTCGTGCCGGTGACGACCTCCGGCGACCGCTGGATGGGGGACCTGGCGAAGCTGGGCGGCAAGGGGGCGTTCACCAAGGAGGTCGACGCGGCGCTGCTCGCCGGTGAGGCGGACCTCGCGGTGCACTGCGTCAAGGACGTACCGGCGGACCGGCCGCTGCCGGCGGGCACCACCTTCGCCGCGTTCCTCAAGCGGGACGACATCCGCGACGCGCTCATCCACCCGGGCGGCCTCACCCTGGACGAGCTGCCAGCGGGCACCCGCATCGGCACGTCATCGGTGCGCCGCATCGCCCAACTCGCCGCCTCGCACCCGGAGCTTGAGTGCGTGCCGATGCGCGGCAACGCCGGGCGCCGGATGGAGAAGCTGGCCGCGGGCGACGCGGACGCGCTGCTGCTCGCGGTGTCGGGCCTGGAGCGCATCGACCGGATGGACGTGGTCACCGAGATCCTCTCGGTGGAGGCGATGTGCCCGCCGATCGGCGCGGGGATCCTGGCGCTGCAGTGCCGCGAGGACGACACCCGCACCATCGACGCCGTCTCGGGCCTGGGCGACCCGCAGGCCTGGCGGGAGGCCACCGCCGAGCGCATGTTCCTGCACGTGCTCCAGGGGCACTGCAACTCCCCCATCGCCGGGTACGCGCGCTGCGAGCGGGGCGGCGATCTCTCCCTGCGCGCCCGGGTGTTCACCCCGGACGGCAAGACGGTCCTCAACGCCCACGAGTGGGCCGGGCCGCTGGACCCGGCGACGCTGGGCACGTCCGTGGCGGTGACGCTGCTGCGCCAGGGCGCCCGCGAGCTGATCGACTCCATCGCGCACTGACGGCGGCGCGCGGGCCTATACGACGGTGACCTGCACGCCGACGGCGGTGATGGCGTCGAGCTCGCCGCCGGGCGCACCGGCGTCGGTGACCAGGGTGTGCACACCGGCGGTCGGGCAGATCCGGGCGAACGTCGCCCTGCCGATCTTGGTGTGGTCGGCGACCACGACGGTGCGGCTGCTGTGCCCCGCGAAGGCGCGGTCGGTGGCCGCCTCCAACTGGTCGTGCGTGGTGCACCCGTGGACGGCGCTGATGCCGTCCACGCCGAGGAACGCGATGTCCGTGTGGTGGTCGGCGAGGGTCTTCTCGGCGATGGGGCCCACCAGTTCGTAGCTCTGACTGCGGGCGGTGCCGCCGACCACGATCAGGGTGACGGTCGGGCGCAGGACGAGGGCGGCCGCGATGTTCACGGCGTTGGTGACGATCGTGACGGGCCCGCGGTCGGCGAGCAGCCGGGCCACTTCCGTGGTGGTGCTGCCGCCGGTGAGCCCCACCACCGCGCCCTCGGGCACCAGATCGGCGGCGGCCTGCGCGATGGCCTGTTTCTGCGGGGAGCGCTGGTCGACGCGGTGCCGCAGCGGCACTTCGATGCTCAGCGCGCCGAGGACCGCCCCGCCGCGGGTGCGTGCGAGCAGCCGCTGCTCGCTCAGCTGCTGCAGGTCGCGGCGCACGGTGGCCTGCGAGACCCCGAGCAGCCCGGCCAACTGCGCGACGTCCGCGCTGCCCCGGGCGGCGACCTGCTCAAGTATCCGCGCCTGGCGGTCGCTTCTCAGCACGGAGCGAGCATAGACCGCGACGACCGTTGTGAGCAGAGTTTCGCAGAATAGCTGCGCGTTTCTGCGCGAATACGCCAAGTGCTCTTCAGTCCGGGTCCCTTGACATGACTGAAGCTGCTCGCTTAACTCCCTGGCACGCCGGTGCGGAGCACTCGGCGCAGAGGTACGCCCAGCCGGTAGTTGGCCTCGGCCATGAGCCCGGACTAAGTCGCCAGGACCCTTCGCGTGTCCGAGGCGGGGACGTGCCCTCAGACCACCGGAGCTCTGAGATGAGCCTCAATCGTGTTCTGCGCACGGGCATCGCCGCGTCCGCGGCCCTGACGGCCACCGCGGTCGCCTGCCTGCTCGCGCCCTCCACCGCCGCCGCCGACGCGAGCGCCGTCGAGCTGCCCCCGGCGCATGCCGGGTTCGACTACCAGATCGGCGGCGCGTACACCCCGCCCGCCGGAGTGAAGGTCGTCAGCCGCGACCGCACGGCCGCCCCCGCACCCGGCCTGTACAACATCTGCTACCTCAACGCCTTCCAGGCCCAGCCGGGAGCGGAGGGAGAGTGGGACGCGGACCTGCTGCTGCGGGACGAGAGCGGCGACGTCGTCTACGACGGCGACTGGGGCGAGGCCGTCCTGGACATCCGCACCGCCGACAAGCGAAAGCGCATCGCCGCCAAGGTCGGCGGCTGGATCGACGGCTGCGCCGACAAGGGCTACCAGGCCATCGAGCCGGACAACTACGACACCTTCACCCGCTTCCCCGACCTGCTGACGGCCTCGCAGGCCAAGTCCTTCGTCAAGCTGCTCTCCGCGCGCGCCCACCAGCAGGGCCTGGCCGCCGCGCAGAAGAACACCCCCCAGCTGGCCGGCGCGCGCGAGGAGACCGGCCTGGACTTCGCCGTCGCCGAGGAATGCGGCGTCTACGACGAGTGCGGCGACTACACCTCCGCGTTCGGCGACGACGTCGTGGTCATCGAGTACTCGGCCGACGGGCTGCGCAAGTCCTGCGCCGGCTGGGGCGACCATCTGAGCATCGTGCGCCGCGACCTCGACGTGTCGCCCGCGGGCAGCAGCGGATACCTCCGCCAGACCTGCTGACCCGGGGCCGTTCCGGGCGCCCGCGCGACTCCTTCCCGCGGGCGCCCGGACACCGCCCCCCCCGCTCCACCTCCCCCCACCCGCCGTGCGACGTCTCGTCCCATGGCCCTCCCGCGCCGCGGGCGCAACCCGATCCCCCTGGAGGTAGTGATGGCTGCAGGACCCCGAGCACCGGGCGGTCCCTCGCGGCGCAAGGTCCTGCGCGGCGCGGGCGGCGCCGCCGCGCTGGTGGCGGGCGGGGGCACGCTCGCGGGCTGCGGCACGGGGCCCGCCGACGGGGTCGGACCCGACGGACGGGTGACCATCCAGCTGTGGCACGGCCAGACGGACAACGCCGCCAAGGTCATCAAGGGCCTGGTCGCCCGCTTCCACCGGGCCCATCCGGACATCCGCGTCGACATGGGCGGCGGCGTGCTCGCCGACGCCATGCTCCAGAAGGTCACCGCCGCCCTCGCCGCGGGCTCCTACCCCGACATCGCGTACGTCTTCGGCTCCGACCTGGCCAGCGTCGCCCGCAGCCCCGAGGTCGTCGACCTGACCTCGCACGTACGCGGCGGGCCGACGCCGTGGCGCAACTTCTGGGCGCCCGCCAGGGAGGCCGTCACCATCAACGGCCAGATCCGGGCGGTGCCCGCGGTCCTGGACTGCCTGGCCGTGGTCTGCAACAAGAAGCTGTTCGCCGAGGCCGGGATCGAGCTGCCCGAACCGGGCTGGACCTGGGACGAGTTCACCGACACCGCGCGGCGCCTGACCGACGCCTCCAAGGGCCGCTTCGGCACCGGCTGGCCCGGCACCGGCGACGAGGACACCGTGTGGCGGATGTGGCCGCTGGTGTGGGACCTGGGCGGCGACGTCATCGCCGACGACGGGCACAGCATCGGCTTCGCCGAGGAAGGCGTACGCGCCCTGGAGGTCGTACGGGACCTGGCGCGCGACAAGAGCGTCTACATCGACCCCAAGCCCGGCAGCGAGCAGATGTACCAGGTCTTCCTCTCCGACCGGATGGGCATGGTGCCCACCGGACCCTGGCAGCTGCCCGACATCACCCAGGCGAAGATCGACTACCACGTGGTGCCCCTGCCCAGCTTCAGCCGCCGCCCCGTGACCATCTCGGGCCCCGACACCTGGACGGTCTTCGACAACGGCCCGGCCCGCGCCGAAGCCGCCCGCACCTTTGTGACCTGGCTGAACCAGCCCGCCCAGGACAGCCACTGGGCCGTCGAGGCGGGCAGCCTGCCGCTGAGCCGCCGCAGCCAGGACCGCCCGGCCTGGCGCGAGCACGCCGAGCAGATGCCCGGCCTTCCCGTGTTCACCAAGGCGCTCACCTCCGCGCGGGTACGGCCTGTGCACCCGGCCTACCCCCGTATCTCCCAGTCCCTCGGGCAGGCGGTCGTCGCCGTGCTCCTCGGCCGCAAGAGCCCCGCCGACGCGGTGCGCTCCTGCGCCGAAGAAGCCAACGCCGCCCTGCTGATACCGCGTTGAAGACACTGAGGACGCTGAGGACACCGCCATGCCATCTCTTCCCCGCCCCCTGACCCTGCCCCCGGACCCCTCGGGCCGACGCGCCCTGCGCCGCCGGCGCCGCAGCGAGTCCGCCACCGCCTGGGCGTTCGTCTCCCCCGCGGTCCTCGTCATCCTGGGCCTGAGCGTCCTGCCGGTCATCTGGTCGCTGCTGCTGTCCTTCCAGGCCAACGACCTGGTCACGCCGAGCCGCTGGGTGGGCATCGACAACTACCGGGCACTGTCCCGGGACCCCAACTTCAGCCAGGCCGTGCGCAACACCCTGCTCTACACCCTCATGTACGTGCCGCTGAGCATCGTCATCGGGCTCGCCCTCGCCCTGGCGCTCAACCGGCGCATCCGCTTCGTGGGCCTGTACCGCACCCTGTTCTTCGTGCCGTTCGTCATCTCGGCCACCGCCCAGGGCGTGCTGTTCTCCTTCATCCTGGACCCCGACTTCGGGGCGGCCAACTCCGTCCTGCACCATCTGGGGATCTCGCCGCAGGGCTTCCTCACCGACTCGTCGCAGGCCCTGTTCGTGCTGGTCGGCATCACCCTGTGGAGCGGCACCGGGCTGTGCACCGTCATCTACCTGGCCGCGCTCCAGGACGTCGAACAGTCCCTGATCGAGGCCGCCCGCCTGGACGGCGCGGGACGGTGGCACCTGCTGCGCCACGTCACGCTGCCCACCCTCACCCCGGTCAGCGTCTTTCTGCTCCTGTGGCAGACCATCCAGTCCCTCCAGGTCTTCGACCTCGTCTATGTGACCACCAAGGGCGGACCGCTCGGCTCCACCACCGTGATCGTCTACTTCATCTGGGAGCAGGCCTTCAAGAACTTCACCGCCGGGTACGGAGCCGCGGCCGCCTACGTCCTGGCGCTCGCCCTGTTCGTCGTCGGCGCCGTGGTGCGCGTGGCCCGCGGCCGCTCCCTTCGTACGAAAGCAGCCGCCTGATGTCGTACGAAAGCAGCCGCCTGATGACCGCCACCACCACCGCGCCCGAAGCCACCACACACCGGACCGCACAGCCCGCCGCACTGCCCCGCCGCCGCTCGCGCCTGCCCTTCAGCCCCTGGCACGCGCTGCTCGCCCCGCTGGCGCTGCTCTTCGCCGTACCGCTGATCTGGCTGCTGCTCAGCTCGGTGATGAGCAACGCGGAGATCAACCGCTTCCCCCCGGCACTGTGGCCCTCCGGCATCGACCTGGGCGGCTACCGCTATGTCCTGGGCAACGCCATGTTCCCGCGCTGGCTGCTGAACTCGGCGATCGTCTCCGCCGTCGCGGTCACCTCCAACCTCGTCTTCGGCGCCCTGGGCGGCTACGCGTTCGCACGGATGCGCTTTCGCGGCTCGCGCACGCTGCTCGTCCTGATGCTGGCGACGATGGCGGTGCCCTTCCAGCTGACGATGATCCCCACCTTCCTGGTGATGAAGAAGCTGGGCCTCATCGACACCCTCGGCGCACTGATCGTGCCCTCGCTGGTCACGCCGTTCGCGGTCTTCCTGCTGCGGCAGTTCTTCCTCTCCCTGCCCAGGGAGCTGGAGGAGGCCGCCTGGATCGACGGCTGCTCCAGGCTGCGGGTCCTGTGCTCGATCGTGTTGCCGCTGGCCCGGCCCGCCCTGGCCACGGTGGCCGTACTGACCTTCCTCACCACGTGGAACGACCTGACCTGGCCGCTGATCGCCATCAACCACGACACCCAGTACACGCTGCAACTGGGCCTGACCACCTTCCAGGGACAGCACCACACCCGCTGGTCCGCGGTGATGGCGGGCAACGTCCTGACCGTCCTTCCGGTCCTGCTCGCGTTCCTCTTCGCGCAGAAGGCCTTCATCCGCTCCGTCACCTCCAGCGGCCTCAAGGGCTGACCCGCCCCCGCACCACCAACCCGCACGCCACCAAGGAACGCGATGCCACCCACGTACGACCTGCTCGTCATCGGGGACGCCAACCCCGACGTGATCCTGGGCCCGCTCGACGGCCCGCTCGCCTTCGGGCAGCACGAACAACTCGTCGGCGCCGGATCCCTCACCCTCGGCGGCTCCGCCGCGATCATGGCGTGCGGAGCCGCGCGCCTGGGCCTGAAAGTGGCCTTCGCCGGCCGGGTCGGCGACGACGACGCCGGGCGCTACATGCGCGACACGCTCACCGAGCGCGGCGTCGACACCCGGGCCCTGCGCCTGGACCCCGACCGGCCGACCCCGCTCACCGTCGTCCTCACCCGCGACGACGACCGCGCCATCCTCACCTCGCCGGGCACCCTGACCGCCGTCAGCGGCGCCGACGTCCCCGAAGAGCTCCTGGCCGACACCCGGCACGTGCACGCCGCCTCCTACTTCCTGCAACCCCGTCTGGCCGCCGACCTGCCCCGGCTCCTGCGCACCGCACGCGACCACGGCGCGAGGACGTCCCTGGACACCCAGGACGATCCCTCGGGGCGCTGGGACCCGGCCGCGCTCGGCGCCGTCCTCGCCCACACCGACGTCCTGCTGCCCAACGCCCAAGAAGCCCTGCACCTGGCAGGACTGCCCTCCGGCAGCCCCGGGCAGGCAGCCGAACTCCTGGCCGCCCGCGTCCCGCTGGCCGTCGTCAAGAACGGCGCCGCCGGCGCCCTGTGCCACGACGGCCGCACGCTGCACACCGCACCGGGCCTGCCCCTGACCCCCATGGACACCGTCGGCGCCGGAGACAGCTTCGACGCCGGCTTCGTCGCCGCCCTCCTCGACGGCCAGGACCCGCAGCAGGCCCTGCGGTTCGCCGTCGCCTGCGGATCACTGTCGACCCGCGCCCACGGCGGCACCCCGGCCCAGCCCACGCGAGACGAAGCCCTCGCCCACACCACTCCGAGCGGAGCGCACGCCTCATGAACCACCCCAAGATCACCTTCATCGGCGCGGGCAGTGTCGTCTTCACCCAAGGCCTGCTCGCCGACCTCTTCGCTTTCCCCGAGCTCAAGGGCGCCCACATCGCCCTGCACGACATCGACTCCGAACGCCTGGCCACCGCGCAGTCCGCGGCCGAGTACATCGCCGACCACCTGGGCGCCCACGCCACCATCTCCAGCCACGCCGACCGCCGCGAGGCCCTGGCGTGCTCGGACTTCGTCATCAACATCGTGCAGGTCGGCATGGGCGAGGCCACCCGCACCGACTTCGACGTCCCCGCGGGCCACGGCCTGCGCCAGACCATCGGCGACACCCTGGGCATCGGCGGCATCTTCCGCGCCCTGCGCACCTTCCCGCTCCTCAAGGCCCTCGGCGAGGACATCGCCGAACTCTGCCCCGCCGCCTGGCTCCTGAACTACACCAACCCCATGGCCATGAACATCCAGTACCTCACCGAGGCCACCGGCCTGACCAAGGTGGTGGGCCTGTGCCACTCCGTGTACTGGACCATGCGCGACCTGGCCGAACTGGTCGGCGTCCCCTACGAGGAGATCACCTACCGGGCGGCGGGCGTCAACCACCAGGCGTGGGTCCTTCGCTTCGAGCACCAGGGCAAGGACCTCTACCCCCGCCTCGACGAACTGATCGCGAAGGACGAGCAGTTGAGGCGTCGGGTGCGCGTCGACATGTACCGGCGCCTCGGCTACTACCCCACCGAGACCAGCGAGCACTCCTCCGAGTACGTGCCCTGGTATCTGCACCACGACAGCGAGATCGAGCGGCTGCGGCTGCCGGTCGGCGCCTATCTCGGCATCGTCGAGGAGAACGTCGCCGCCTACCACCAGACCCGCGACGCCCTGGCCGCGGGCGAACCGCTCACCGTCGAGGGCACCATGGAGTACGCCCCGCAGATCATCCACAGCATCGTCACGGGCACCCCGCGCACCGTCTACGGCAACGTCCCCAACCACGGCCTGATCGACAACCTGCCCGGCCACGGGGTGGTCGAGGTCCCCTGCCTCGTCGACGCCTCCGGCATCCAGCCCACCCGCGCGGGCTCCCTGCCCCCGCAGCTGGCCGCGCTCAACCGCACCTACCTGAGCATGAACGACCTGGTCGTACGCGCCGCCGTCGAGGACGAGCCGCGCCACATCCGGCACGCGGCGATGACGGACCCGGCCACCGCCGCGACCCTCACCGTGGAGCAGATCTGGCGGCTGTGCGACGACATGGTCCGCGCCCACGCGGACCGCCTCCAGCCCTCCCTGCGCGCGGTGCTCGGCGACTGACCCGCCGACCGCACCCGCCCTCCCCTCGCTGCCTCCACGCCCGAACCAAGAAAGCACCCTCCATGTCGCTCACCCGTCAGGAAATCGACTCCCAGCCGCAGTGCTGGGAACACGCGCTGAAGCAACTGTCCGACCACACGCAGGTGTTGCCCGCCAAGGGCGAGCGGGTCGCCGTGATCGGCTGCGGCACCTCGCTGTTCATGGCCCAGGCCTACGCACACCTGCGCGAGGACCTCGGGCACGGCCCCACCGACGCCTTCCCCGCATCGGCGGCGCGGCTAGACCGCCCCTACGACCGCATCCTGGCCCTGACCCGCTCCGGCACCACCACCGAGGTTCTCTCCGCCCTCGGGACGGCCCCCTCCGCCACCCGGCTCACCACCATCACCGCGGTGCCCCGGTCGCCCGCCGCGCGCGCGGCCGACGACGTGATCATCCTCGACCACGCCGACGAGGGGTCCGTGGTGCAGACCCGTTATCCGACCACCCAACTGGTCCTGCTCCTGGCCCACTTGGGGCACGACGTCGAGCAGGCCCTGACCGACGTGCGCACCGCCCTGAGCACACCGCTGGATCAGCGGCTCCTCGCGGCGGAGCAGATCACCTTCCTCGGCGAGTGCTGGCACACCGGGCTCGCCCACGAGGCCGCGCTCAAGGTGCGGGAGGCCGCGGCCCACTGGACCGAGTCCTACTCGGTGATGGAGTACCGCCACGGCCCCATCGCGGTGGCCGGCCCCGGCCGAGCCGTGTGGAGCCTGTCCCCGCTGCCCGCGGAACTCGCCGCCCGCATCGAGGCCACCGGCGCCCACCTGCGCCGCCCGCAGCTGGACCCGCTGGCCGAACTGGTCCTCGCCCAGCGCCTGGCGGTACGGCGCGCCGAGGACGCCGGGCGCGACCCCGACCGCCCCGCGCACCTGACCCGCTCCGTGGTCCTGGCCTGATCTTCGGCCCGTGACTCCGTGAGCGGCCACCCGCGGCGGCCGGTCTCCCCCGGCCGGCCGTCGCGGGCCTGGCCCCGGGCCCGCCCGGCATACGACGTAAGATCGACATCGCCCCACATATCCGCACGGTCTTCCCGAAGGCCGCGCACACCGTGCTCAAGGGCGGCGGCCCTGCCGCGGCCGCCCCGGACGAAAGCTCTCCATGCACCGCCTGTACCGCTCGCGCCCCGGCCGCATCGCCGCCTGCGCCGCAGCCCTCCTCCTGGCCGCCGCCTGCTCCACCGACACCGGCAAGGACACCCCGGACACGCCCACGGACCGGGCGGACAGCGTGCGCGCACCCAAGGCGAACGCCGTCTTCGACTACCAACTCGGCGGCCCCTACACGCCCGACGACGCCGTGCGGGCCGTCTCGCGCGACCGCTCCGCCGAGCCGGCGAAGGGCCTGTACAACGTGTGCTACGTCAACGCCTTCCAGACCCAGCCGGGCGACGCCATCGCCTGGTGGAAGAAGACCCACCCCGACCTGCTCCTGAAGGACGACGACGGCTCCCTGGTGGTCGACGAGGACTGGGACGAACCGCTCCTGGACATCTCCACGTCCGCCAAGCGCACCGAGCTGATGAAGGTCGTCGGGCCGTGGATCGACGGCTGCGCCAAGGCGGGCTACGACGCCGTGGAGCCCGACAACCTGGACTCCTACGAACGTTCCGACGACCTCCTGAGCACCGAACACGCCGCCGCCTTCGCCCGGTTGCTCGCCGAACGCGCCCACGACAAGGGCCTGGCCATCGCGCAGAAGAACACCACCGACCTCCTGCCCGAGCGCGACCGCATCGGCTTCGACTTCGCCGTCGTCGAGGAGTGCGCGGCCTACAAGGAGTGCGGCGACTTCGCCGACGCCTACGACGACAAGGTCTTCGCCGTCGAGTACACGCGCAAGGACTACCGCACCGCCTGCGACAGCTACGGCCCCCGCCTCTCCATCACCCTGCGGGACCGCGACGTCACCCCCAAGGACACAAAGGGCTACGTCTTCGCGCAGTGCTGACGCCTCCGCATCTGCCCGTTTCCCCCTTCCCCGTGCCCGAAGGGGGCTCTCGCGGCGCCCGAGTTGCCCCAACCGCCGTCACAGGCAAAGGAATTCGGAATTCCACTCGCAGGTACGGACCCGGAGCCACTATCCAGGAGGTGAAGTGACCACGCCAGAAATGGAGGGATCCGTATGGCGATACGGACCACGCACCGCACCCGGTCGGCCGGGGCCGCGGTCGCCGTCACCACCGGACTGATCTGCACCCTGTCCGCGCAGCCTGCCGGAGCGGACGAACCGAGCGCCGAACCGGCCGCGCGCCACTGCGTCCTGGACGCGTCCAGCGGACAGCAGCGCTGCTTCGACACCTTCGAGGAAGCGATCGGCCGCGCCACCGACGGCCGCGTCACCGACGCACCGGCCACCCCACGGGCCGCCGTCACCTCGTCCGCGTTCCGCGCGGCCGTCAAGGAGGACTCCTCGGCCGCCGGGGACGTCGTGCAGGGAACGTTCTTCAGCGACCCCGGCTTCTCGGGCGACACGCTCACCATCAGCGGCCCCTCGCTCTGCGAGAAGGACGGCTGGGTCAACTGGCAGTACGACCTGGGCGACGACTGGAAGAACCGCATCTCCTCGGTCCAGCCCTGGGGCAACTGCGCGATCTGGCTCTACCCCGAACCTAACCTCGGCGGTGACCGCGACGGCCCCTTCGACGAGAACACCTCGGACGTCGGCCAGATGATGAACGACCGCACCCAGTCCATCGGCTTCAGCTAGCACGCCACCGCGCTCACGCGCACGCAGAACCCCCCACAGGCTCCACCTTCCCCCCACTGGAGATCACACATGATCACCCGTACTCGACTGACCGTCCTGATGGCGGCCATGGCCACCGCGGGCGGCCTGGCCCTCGCCCCGGCCGCGCAGGCCGACGAAGAGGCCCCCACCATCCGCGAGTTGCTCGACAAGTGCGACAACGGCACCGACTCGTGCGTCTTCCACCCCGACGGACCCGGCACCGACTCGATGGGCGAGGCCCACCAGGTGGGCGACAGCGCCTACAACTGCACGCAGGACCTCCAGCGTTCCAGCATCTCCTGGGCCGACACGACCGGCGAGTCCAACAGCGTCGGCGTCTCGCTCAGCGCGGAGTACGGCTTCGCCGAGGTCTTCAAGGTGAGCATCGAGACCTCCTACGGCCACACCTGGGAAAGCTCGCACACCGAGACCGACACCACCAACGTCGACGTCCGCCCCGGCGAGGTCGGCTGGGTCACCCGCGAATCCCAGATGCAGCGCGTCAAGGGCACCTACGAACTGCACTTCGAGGACAAGTTCCACGGCCACTACATCTGGTACGCCCCCTTCGACGCGACAGGCCCCAAGCCGGACGCACCCAGCACCAAGACACAGCACACCCGCCCGATGACCGAGCAGGAGAAGTCCGAGCACTGCGGCTGACGCACGCCGCCGCCCCGCTCTCTCCCCCCGGCCCCCGCTCTGCACGGGCGGCCGGGGGGTGCACCCGAATCGCCCACACCCGTACCCGTACCCGTATGGGAACGGACCCGCCGCGGTAGGCATGGTGCGTGCAGACCTTTCTCCCGTACCCCGACTTCACGCGGTCCGCCGCGGCCCTCGACCAGGCACGCCTGGGCAAACAGCGCGTCGAGGCCCTCCAGGTCCTGCGCGGCCTGACCGTCCCCGGCTACGGATGGCGCCACCACCCGGCGGTACGCATGTGGACCGGCTACGAGGAGGCCCTGGTCCGCTACGGCCTCGACATCTGCGCGATGTGGGTGGCCGAGGGCCGCGTCGACACTTGCGCCGCCACCCTCGTCACCGACTTCACCCGCCACCGCCCCGACACGGCCGTACGCACCCGCGAGCAACTCGCCGACGCCGGCGAACTGCCGCCCTGGCTCGGCGACCGCGACTTCCACCGCAGCCACCAGTCGGCACTGCTGCGCAAGGCACCGGAGTTCTACCGCCCCCTCTTCCCCGACGTACCCGACGACCTCCCCTACGTCTGGCCACCCTCCGACCGGTCCCCCGGCCCCGAGGCCCAGAAGTAGCGCGTGAACGGGGTCGCGTCGACGCGGAACAACCACGCGTACACGTCAGGCGGCTCACCCGATCAGTCGGCCGCGGCGAGCTCGGCGACGATGCGCGAGAAGGCGTGAATCTTGGCGTCGGCCTTCCGGGTGGGCCAGAGCAAGGCGTACCGGATTGGCGGGGCATCACGGAACGGGACGTAGGTCACGTCCGGGCGGGCATAGAAGGTGGCCGCCCGGACGGACGTGAGCGTGACGCCCCTGCCCGACCCCACGAGCGTGAGGAAGTCCTGCCAGCTGGCGGCGGCCGGACCCCGCGGAACCGGACGGCCGCTTGGCGTGTGCCGCAGGTAGTGGGCGTCGATGAACGCCTGCGGCATGTCGGCGGGCACGATCAGCGGCGCAACCGCGAGGTCCTCCAGGCACACCGTCTCGTGTGCGGCCAGGGGGTGATCCGCCGGAACCGCGAGGGCACGGGCGTCGCTGAAAACCGTGGGCCCCACAGTGATGTCGGGCTCATCGACGGGGAGTTCGGCCAGATGCAGGTCGGTCCTGCCCGCACGGAGCGACGGGAGGGTGGCGCCGTAGGAATCCTCGTGGATCTCGACGAGGCAGTCGGGATGACGGGCACGCAGCCGGTCGACGGCCCTGAGAAGGAGGCTGCCGCTCCAGGCCGCGGTGTAGCCGACGGCCAGCCGGCCCGTCAGGCTGCGGGCGGTCTCGGTGGCGCGGCTGATCGCCTGCTGGATCCCCCGATGGTGCGGCTCGAGGTCCGCACGCAGCTGCCGGCCGAGCGGGGTCAGGGCGACGTGACGGCTCGACCGGTCGAACAGCGGCGCACCGATACGGCGTTCGATGGCCTTGACGGTCTGACTCACCCTGCCCTGCGAGACACCGAGCCGTTCGGCCGTACGCCCGAAGTGCAGTTCCCCGGCCAGCGTCAGGAATGCCTCGATCTCATGCCGCTCCATCATCGCCTCCGTCATTAGCCCGGCTAATGCATCCTTCCGCATTCCGATCTTGTTCCGGCTCCCGGGTCCTGAAATCGTGAATCGGCCGTTCCCCGCCCCGCCTCCGGCCACCTCACAAAGGACTCCCCGCGCCATGCCGCTGATACCCGCCGATCCGACCACCGTGCATCCCATGCCCGAGCAGCCACGGGTCGTACTCCTCAAGCCCCTCGTCACCTCCCCTCTCATCGAGGTCGGCGACTTCTCGTACTACGACGACCCCGACGACCCGACCGCGTTCGAGACCCGCAACGTCCTCTACCACTACGGGCCGGAGAAGCTGGTCATCGGGAAGTACTGCGCATTGGGCGAAGGCGTGCGGTTCATCATGAACGGCGCCAACCACCGCATGGACGGGGCCTCCACCTTCCCCTTCCCGATCATGGGCGGCTCGTGGGCCGAGCACTTCGACCTCATCTCCGGGCTGCCCGGCCGCGGCGACACCGTCGTCGGCAACGACGTGTGGTTCGGCTACCGGTCGACGGTGATGCCGGGCGTCCGCATCGGGCACGGCGCGATCATCGCCTCCGGAGCCGTGGTCGTGGACGACGTGCCCGACTACGGAATCGTCGGCGGCAATCCCGCCCGCCTCATACGCCGCCGCCACAGCGACGAGGATGTCGCACGGTTCCTCGAACTGGCCTGGTGGGACTGGCCCTTGGAACACATCACCCTGAACCTGCGGACGATCATGTCGGGCAGCGTCACCGAACTGGAGGCCGCGGCACCGGTCACTCCGCACGCCTGACACACGGTCCGCTCCGGTGCGGTCATGGCGGCGCTTCAGTGTTGCCCCGACGCCCGCTCCAGTACCGCCCGGGCTTCCGCTCGCTGCCGACCTGAACCACTGCGGACAGCACTCCGCACCCCCATCCACCACCGACCCGAATCGAGCGACCACCCATGCCTCCCCGCCGTGCCCACATCGCCATGGTCGGCATTCCGGCCGTCAGCCACGTCCTGCCGAGCCTCGCGGTCATCCGCGAACTGGTGGCCCGCGGCCATCGCGTCACCTACGCCAACGACCCGACGACGGCAGATCTGATCACGACCACTGGCGCCGAACTCGTGCCCTGTACCTCCCGGTTGCCGGTCGCCGACAACGACTGGCCCGACGCCCCCGTCGCGGCGATGGAACTCTTCCTCGACGACGCCGTCCAGGCACTGCCCCAACTGCGCGCGGCCTACGACAAGGACCCGGCCGACCTGTACCTGTACGACATCGGCGCCTACGCCGCCAGGGCCCTCGCCGAGTCACAGAACCGGCCCCTCATGCAGCTCTCCCCCACCTTCGTCGCCTGGGACGGATACGACCAGGACGTCGCCGTGCACCTGCGGGCACTGCCCGGCGCCGACGCCTACCGGGAGAGGTTCGCGCGGTGGCTCGCCGGATGCGGGGCCTCCACCACCGACGTCGACGCCTTCTCGGGCCCTCCCGCACGAACCCTGGCGCTGATCCCACAGGCCATGCAGCCGCACGCCGAGCAGGTGGACGCCGGGAAGGTGGCCTTCGTCGGCCCCTGCTTCGACACCGCGACAGACCCGGCCTCCGCGACGGACCCGGCCTCCGGGACGGACCCGGCCTCCTGGACCCGCCCGGCGGACGCGAAGAACGTGCTGCTGATCTCCCTCGGCTCGGCATACACCCGTCAACCGGATTTCTACCGCCAGTGTCTGGCGGCCTTCGGCAACCTGCCCGGCTGGCACGTCGTCCTCCAGATCGGCAAGTACACCGACCCGCTGGAACTCGGCGACATCCCGCCCAATGTCGAGGTGCACTCCTGGGTCCCGCAGCGGACGATCCTGGCCCGGGCCGACGCCTTCGTCACCCACGCCGGCATGGGCGGCTGCGGCGAAGGGCTCCTTGCCGGCGTCCCGATGATCGCCGTACCGCAGGCCGCCGAACAGTTCATGAACGCCGACCGGCTCGTCGAACTGGGCGTGGCCCGCCGCATCGACACCGCCGCAGCCACCGCCGAGACCCTGCGGGCGGCGCTGACCGACCTGACCACCGATCCGGAAGTCACCCGCCGTACGGCACAACTGCGCGACGACGCCCACAAGGAGGGCGGCACCCTGCGAGCCGCCGACCTCATCGAGGACATGCTGCCCTGAGCCCTTCCCTACGCGGGCACGAGGCCGAGATCGCCTTCGATGGCGGTCCGGATGATCCGGGGCCGGTCCCACAGGGCCAGGAGTTCGTTGGCAATCAGCACGGTGGACAGCGGGTCCTGGTCGCCCTGCTCTTTGACGGTCGCGGCGAGCAGGCTGCGCGGAACCGCCCCTGCGTCAAGGAGGATGCGCCAGTCCTGCGGTCCGAGTTCCAGGAACTCCAGCGTGGTCAACTCGCCGATCTCCGACGGATCGGCGAGCGTGCCGGGGTAGGCGGCCAGAGTCCGCAGGCGGGGCAGGCCGAAGACGGGGACGAGGCTCAGCGGCTCCGCCTCCCATACGCCGATGGACAGGACCTCCAACTCGGGGTGCGCGGCCGCCTCGACGCTCGGCACGCCGCGGATGTTGACGTGGGCCACGACCGGCGGCCGGTCACCGCCCGAGCTGCCATCCCGCTCGCTGGGCCGGTCAAGCACCAAGTCGGTGAGCGAGTCGGCGACCAGGTCGGCCCCGATGTCCACCTCGTGACTGAGGATGATGATCTGCCCCGCGTGTCCGCACGGGCCGGGAGTCAGATCGACCGCGAGGCGGTCACCGCCGCCGTTGTCCCCGAAGGCGATCCAGCCGGGCGAGCCGACCAGGCCCTGCACCGCGGCGCCGGGCTGGGTGACCACTGCTTCCTTCGCCGCGAACTCCCAGGTACACGTGCGGGACGCCGCGTCGGCCACGTACACCTCGTCCAACGCGAAGAGCTCGCAGCCGACCGCCGCGTAGGCGCGTTCCGCGGCCTCGTGGCAACCGTCGTAGCCGTCGTAGCCTTCGTCCGGGTCCTCCCGCCGCGCCCCCGCCACCCGGTAGAGCACCTTGAGCTCCTCCGGCAGGGGGACACCGAGGCGCGCTTCCGCAGCGGCGATCTCCGCGTCCGTGGCGCCGACGGCGCCGGGCAACCGCTCCCGCAGCGTCCGCTCCAACAGCACCGGATCCGCCGAGGGTGCCACGACCGCCCCGGGCACGGGATCGGGAAGACGGCGCCAGGGTTCCGGAACGGCGCCCTCGACGAGGAGGAGCGTCCCCGGCCCCGGCGAACCGCCGCCGGATTGCACGGCAGGGCTGGCCCCGAGCAGGCGGAGCGTGCTTTTCCCGTCCGGCGCGATCTTCACGTTGAACGAGACGCCGTCGACACCGGCCTCCACGAGCGCCCGCCGCACTCGCTCCACCGCCTCCGCCTCGCCCCGCCCTTCCCCCGACTGCCGTCGCCGCAGCGGCAGACTCCAACTCTGCCGACCGATCCGCCCCGCGACACGAATGGGCCCGTTCTTCAGCTCCTCCGTCCGCCCTTCCCGCAGCAACCGCAACACGCCCTCCCACGTCGCAAAGTCGCATACGTCGCTCGGCGAAGAACTCTGATCAACCATGCGGAGACCGTACGCGGGCTCGATGCGGGGCCACTGACACGGGCCGAAGGGCTTGTTATTGGAAACGGAAGCCTCTGGGGGAAAACCCCCAGGCCAGACGGAGGAAATCCGCGTTCCGACGGGCCTTTGCCGAGATCTAACGTGAGGTGTCCGGTCCCACCAGGTCTGCGGCAGGAGTCGTGATGATCGAGGCCCGAGGTCTCACCAGCCAAGCGGTATGGGTCCGAACGCCGACCGCCCGGCGCGGGGCGCGCGTCTTCGCACGCGCCGTGGGGCGAGCCCCGTTCACCCGGCAGGCATGGGCCGAGGCCGCGTACTGCCTGATCGGGTTCCCGCTGGGGCTCGCAGGTGGTGTGATCCTGACAGTGGCTCTCGCTCTGGGCGCGGGCTTCACCGTGTCGGTGGTGTTCGCCGTGCTCGGCGCGCTCCTGTTCATCTCGGGGCTCCAGCTGGCCCGCGCGCTGGGGGCCGTCCACCGTCTCCTCGCGGCCCGGCTCCTGGGGGACGAGACGCCCGCGCCGCCGCCGCTGCGTCCGGACGGCCGGTTCGTCAGCCGCGTCGACGCCCGGCTGCGGGACGGGACCGGCTGGCGCTCGGCGGTCTACGTCCTGGCGAAGCTGCCGGTCGGCTGCCTGGGGGCGTACGCCGTCCTCTGGTGGATCACGGGGCTGATCAATCTCACGGCGCCGCTGCGGTGGGCGGTGTTCGGGCAGCAACCGGAGCCGGGTTCCGGCGAGGGCATGCCGGTGCTCACGCCGCTGCCCTTCGGCGGGCTGGACGCGGACACGTTCGCCGGTACGTTCCTCGCGGTCGCCATCGGGGTCTGCACCCTGCTGTGCGCGCCCTGGGTCACCCGCCTGGTGACGCGGACCGACCTCTGGCTGATCGGCAGTCTGCTCGGGCCGGGCCACATGGCCGACCGCGTCCGCGACTTGGAGGAGACGCGCGCGCTCGCGGTGGACGACTCGGTGGCGCTGCTCCGGCGCGTCGAGCGTGATCTGCACGACGGGGCCCAGGTGCGACTCGTCGCGGTGGCGATGAGCCTCGACATGATCAGGCAGCGGCTCAACGACAGCGAGAGCACCGACGGCGGCCGGCAACCCGAGCCCCTGGATGTCGCCCGGCTCCGTCAACTCGTCGACGGGGCGCATCACAACGCCACTCTGGCCCTGAGCGAACTGCGCGATCTGGCCCGCGGCATCCATCCCCCGGTCCTGGACGACGGCCTGCCGGACGCCCTCGCCACGCTCACCGCGCGCAGCAGCATCCCGGTCGACTTGGTGACGGACATAGTGGAGCGTCCGACTCCGGCGATCGAGACCATCGCGTACTTCTGCGCGGCGGAACTGCTCGCGAACGTCATCAAGCACAGCGGAGCCGAGCGGGCGGCGATGACGGTGGCGCAGCTGGACGGCCGGCTCCTCCTCCAGGTCGGCGACGACGGGCGCGGCGGCGCGGACCCCGGTGCGGGAAGCGGGCTGACCGGACTCGTGCAACGCGTACGTACGGTGGACGGGAGGATGCATGTCGAGAGTCCCGAGGGCGGGCCGACGGCGATCACCGTCGAGCTGCCGCTGCACGCGTGAGAGCATGCCGCCATGCGCGTCGTGATCGCTGAGGATGCCGCGGTACTGCGGGAGTTGCTGGGACAGATGCTCGTGGAGCGCGGGCATGAGGTCTGTGCGTCCGTGAGCGACGCGGACACCCTGCGCGCCGCGGTCGCCGAGCATCGCCCGGACGTGACGGTGACCGACATCCGGATGCCGCCGACACACACGGACGAGGGGCTGCGCGCGGCCATCGACATCCGCCGCGATCACCCGGGCACGGGCGTGCTGCTCTTCTCCCAGTACGTGGAGACGAAGTACGCCACGCGACTGCTCGCCGCGGGTTCGGCGGGCGTGGGGTATCTCCTCAAGGACCGGGTCGCGAACATCGCGGAGTTCACCGATGCCCTGGAGCGGGTGGCCGCGGGCGGTACGGCGCTCGACCCCGAGGTCGTCACGCAGCTGGCCGGGGCCGGTCGCCGTGCGGAGGAGCTCGCGCCCCTCACCGACCGCGAGCGGGAGGTCCTTTCGCTGATGGCCGAGGGCCGGTCCAACGCGGCGATCGCGCAGAGCCTCGTCGTCTCCGCGGGCACCGTCGAGAAGCATGTCGCCGCCGTCTTCGACAAGCTCGGGCTGCCCGCGTCACATGACCACAACCGACGCGTTCTGGCGGTCATCCGCTACTTGAGGGGATAATGGGGCCATCCTTCCGGAACGTACTGCTCCGGAGGACATAGGCATATGCCAGAAGCAAGACCGGGTCGTGTGTTGCCAAATCCCTTACGAGCCACCCCGCGCTGTGCGAAAGTCATTAGCGGTCCATCCCGCCCGTTTGGTCGCACCGCATCCTCAACGGAGCACCTCATGCCGTCCCATGTCTTCGCGGACCGCCCTTCCGCCCAGCCGCCCGAGCGCGGCTCGGTCGAAGCGCTGATCACGCAGACGCGCCGGCTCCGCGGCCAGGTCGACGCCGTGCGCCGGGACGCCGGGACCGACCGCGGCGACCCGCAGGGACGCTGGCAGCGCGCGCTCTGCGACCTGGCGGTCCACCAGCTCAACGACCTGGACGACCATCTCGCGCAGTTACGGGACGGACCCGTGCAACCGGCCGTGGAGCCCGCCGCTCCGGCCGTGCCCGCACCGCTCGACCCGCAGCACGGCTCACTGCTCAGCCGGGTCGGCAGCGCCGAGTGGAACCTCCTGACCGACGAGGCGAGTTGGTCGGGCGAGCTGTACCAGATCCTCGGGCGGGATACGGCGGCTCCCCCGCTCTCCCTCGACGAACTGCCCTCCCTGGTACACGTCGACGACCAGCCGATGCTGACGGCCATGGTCACGGACTGCCTGATCGACGGTAAGCCGATCGACGGCGAATTCCGTATCGTGCGCCCCGACGGCGGCGAACGACAGGTGCACATGATGGGCGAGCCCGTGCTCGCCGCTGACGGCAGCACCGCCTCGATGTGGGCGGTCCTGCGGGACGTCAGCGAGCTGCGCCGCAGCCAGCGAGTGGTGCGCGAGACCCGTGACTCGCTGCAGCGCCAGCGGCACATCGCGCAGACGGAGCACCGGCTGGCGGTCGAGCTGCAGGAGGCCGTGCTGCCGCCGTGGCGCGGCTCCCTGCGGTTCCCGCACGGCGGACCCACGGCCCTCGATCTCGCCGCGCATTACCTCCCTTCGTCGACGAGCGCACTGATCGGCGGCGACTGGTACGACGCCATGGAGCTGCCCGACGGCCGGTTCCTCCTCAGCGTCGGCGACCTCACGGGACATGGCGTCACCGTCACGTCGGGCATGGCGATGCTCCTCGGCGCGGTGCGCGGCATGGCGGTCGCCGGAGTGCAGCCGGGCCAACTGATGGGCTGGCTCAACCAATTGCTGGACACCACCACACAACCCGCCCTCGGCAGCGCCGTCTGCTGCCAGTACACCCCCGCCACCCGCACCCTCGCCTGGGCGCAGGCGGGACACCCCGCCCCGCTGCTGTTCCGCGACGGGACGGGGCGCGCGCTGACGCCGCCGGGCGGAGTGATCCTCGGGGCCACCTCCGGAGCCACGTACGAGCAGGCCGAAGTGCACCTCGAACCGGGCGACCTGTTGCTGCTGCACACCGACGGCCTTGTCCCCCGGCGTGCCAGGGACGCGGCCACGAGCCGGCTGCTCGCGCTCGCGCCACGCTTCACGGACACGCGGGGTGCGCAGGACTGTGTGCGTACGGTCGTCGAAGAGTTCGGCGTGGCCCCGCGCGAGGACGACGCCTGCCTGTTGATAGCGCGGATCAACTTCTGATCCGCGCCCGGGACGTGCCGGGCCCCGGCTCTATGCCTGGACGGCTCTAGGCCTTGACCCGGCTGCCACCTCCGGACTTGGCCCCTGCCTTGGGCAGGGCCAGCTTGATCTCCTCACGCAGGTCCTGGATCTTCGGATAGCCCGAGTACTGCGCCGTCAGGCGGTACATCTCGCGCAGCCGGTCCCAGGTGCGGTGCGAGGAGTTCGCCCCCATCGAGACCAGCGCCAACCGTGCGTACCGATCGGCCTGTTCCGGGTCGTCGCCGATGAAGCAGGCCGAGGCCAGCGAGATGTAGTCGAAGATCTGCGAACGGTCGCGGCCCTTGGACCGCAGGTCGATCGCCTCCCGCGCATGGCGCTGGGCGGTGTTGGCCGCGGACGCGTCATGATCGGCGAGGGTGCGGTAGGCCAGGGCCTGCATGCCGTGCATGTCCGCCTCGTCGAACATCTGCATCCAGCTGGGCGGCGGCACATCGCCGTTGTCGGAGACGAACAGGTCCTCCGCGATGCCGAGCGTACGGCGCATCGCCTGGCCCTTGCCCATCGACGCCTGCGCCCAGGCCTCGATGGTGTAGAGCATGGCCTGCGTGCGCGGCAGGACCTCCTCGCCCGAGCCCGATTTGGCGAGCTTCATCAGGTCGAGGGCGTCGTCGGGCCGCCCCAGATGCACCATCTGGCGGGCCGCCCGCGACAGGGCCTCACCGGCGCGCGGCCGGTCGCCGCCCTCGCGGGCCGCGTGTGCGGCGATCACGAAGTACTTCTGTGCCGTGGGCTCCAGGCCGACGTCGTGCGACATCCAGCCCGCGAGGACGGCGAGATTGGCAGCGACGCCCCACAGGCGGCGCTGGAGATGGTCGGGGTGTCGGTAGGCGAGCATGCCGCCCACTTCGTTGAGCTGCCCCACCACAGCCTTGCGCTGCAGCCCGCCGCCGCGGGACGCGTCCCAGGCCCGGAAGACCTCGACGGAGGTCTCCAGTTCCTCGATCTCCTGCGACCCGATGGGGGCGGCCTCATAGCGGTCGAACCCAGCGGGGTCGGCGTGCAGGGGATGGTCGGTACGGGGAGCGTCGGCAGCAAGGGCCGGGTCGGTGTGCAGCCAGTCGTGCATGGCGCCGGTCAGTGCGGAGCCGGCGGCGAGCGCGGCACCCGCGCCCACCAAGCCGCGTCGGTTGAGCATGAGGTCCATTCCCGTGAATTCGGTGAGGACCGCGGCTGTCCGTTCGGGCGCCCACGGCATACCGTCGGGGTGCTCCGCACTCCCGTCACCACGCCGTTTCCCCACGCGCCCGTGCCGGACCAGACCAAGATCCTCAATGGTCACGACACGGCCGAGACGCTCGGTGAACAGAGCCGCCAGAACCCTGGGCACGGGATCGCGGGGGATTTCTCCCATGTCGATCCAGCGCCGGACCCGCGACGTATCGGTGGCCAGCTGCGGATGGCCCATGGCCGCCGCCTGCCGGTTCACCAGTCTCGCGAGTTCCCCCTTGGACCAGCCCGCCAGGCCGAACAGGTCCGACAGTCGGGTGTTGGGTTGTCCGTTCACGTCAAGCCCCCAGGTTCTCGGCTGAGTTGACAGTAACCCTCTGTCAGTTGCTGGGCGACTATTCGCCAGGGTTCGCCAGGGTGCGCTACGTGGTGTGCCACGGGACGCCGGGTGTCAGGTAGGAATGCGCCACCCCGACCCGGCCCCACCGCGGGACATTCCCCAGGGTGCTCCCACAAGGGGGCCGGGGACGGGAGGCGCCGCAATTCGCTGGCACACGAAGGGATCTGTATCGCCCATGTACACAGCATCGTCCTCCGTGTCCGCCCCGCCCCGGCCGCTGCACAGCCGACAGCCGGGCAGCGGCCCGTATCTGGAGCCCGCGCGCCCCGCGGCCGGGTCGCTCGGCGCCGGCCGAACGCGACGCGTTCCGGGGGCCGGCACGCAACCGCTCAGCGGGAGACTCGACTTGTCAGGCCCCCAGGGGGCGCAACTGCGCACCGCGATCGCCTCGGTGCACCGCATCTGTCCTGAGTTCAATCCCGTACAGGTGCTCCGCCGCAGCGGACGCACCGTTCTCATCGTGGGAACGACAGGACGCAGCACCGCGATCGCCAAGTGTTTACTCGACCACTCGCCAGTCTGGACCGAGCGGATCCAGCACGAAATAGCGGCCTACCGCTCGTTTGTCCGGCACCGTCCCCCGGTCAGGGCCCCGCGGCTGATCGCCGCGGACCCCGAGGACTGCACGCTGGTGATCGAGCGCATGCAGGGACGGGTCGCCGCGCTCTCCCGCCATCCCGTCGAAGCGCCGCCGCGCGCGGACGTGCGCCTCGCGCTCAACGCGATCCGCCATCTCAACCGGTGGCGCCCGCCGCAGGAGCTGTTCGGCAGGCCCATGGACTACGGCAAGCGGATCTCCCGCTTCCATGAGCTGGGTCTGCTCACCGACCGGGACATGGGCGACCTGCAGAAGCTTCTGCACGGCATCGCGCACTCGGCGGGGCAGCACGCCACGTGGCAGTTCTGTCACGGCGACGCGCTCCTGTCGAACATCCTGCTCTCTCCTCCGGGCCCGGTGTTCGTGGACTGGGAGCACGCGGGCTGGTATCTGCCGGGCTATGACCTGGCGACGCTGTGGTCGGTGCTCGGTGATGCACCGGTGGCACGCCGCGAGATCAGCCAGCTCGCGCAGGAGCAGGGACCGGCGGCTCGTGACGCGTTCCTGGTGAACCTCATGCTGGTCCTCACCCGCGAGATCCGTACGTACGAAATGGCCGTGCAGCGTTCGATGCACGACGCGGCTCCGGCGTCATCGGGCCCGGCCCACCCCGGTGCCGCACACTCCGGCGAGGAACAGCGGCTGCTCCTGCGGCGGCTGCACGACGACTGCCAGCTGGCCCGCAGGGCCGTGCGCGCGGCGGTCGGTACTCGCTGACGGGGGGAAGGTCCGCAGTGCGCTCTGGACAGCGGCGCACTGCGGACCTTTGTATGCCCCCGGCGACTTCCGGGTGACTATGACGTGGTGAACTGCACCGCATCTACGTCAAAGGAATTGTCCTGCGGCGACTTGAAGACCACGTACAGCTTGTGCGTCCCGGCCAGGGCTTCGACCGGCACGTCGGGTGTGGCCTGATAGGTGTCCCAGCCCCCGGTGTTCGGGACGGGCGTGGTGGCGAGCAGCTTGCCGTCGGGCGCGTCGGCGCGCAGTTCGATCGAGCCGACGCCGTACGGCGAGGACAGCTTGTAGCTGACCTTGCTGACGCCTTCGACGCTCATCGGGCTGTACGCGATCCAGTCGCCGTTGCTGATGTCACCGATGCGTTTGCCGTTCTCGGCGCCCTCCTGGGAGACGATGCGGGTTCCTGACTGGTCGTCGTGGTACTCGGCCTGCTTGTGCTTGGGGTGCATGACGGAGCGGCCGTAGCCGGTGAGGGCGCTGACGCCGTCGCCGCCCTTGTCGGTGTACTTCGCGTTGAGGACGTACGTGAGGTCGGCGCCCTCGGGGTGGCCGCCCAGGTCACCGGTGTCGACGGTGCCTTCGCAGCCGGGGATGTCGGTGGTGGGGTGCTCGTGGTCGTCGTGGCCGAGGGCCGGGTTGACGGTGACCTTGGAGCAGTCGATCGTGCCGTCCTCCGGGTCGGTGACCGTCACCTTGTAGGGGATCTTGTCGCCGAACTCGATGAGCTTGCCGTCGACGGGGGTCTCGACCTTGACCTTGGGCGCCGTGTTGCCGGCCGTGACGGGCACGTTGGCGTAGCCGGACTTGCCGGTGGAGTCGGTGACCTTCAGCTGGGCGTTGAAGTCTCCCTTGGTGTCGTAGGTGTGGGAGGGGTTGGCCTCGGTGGAGTCGTAGGTGCCGTCTCCGTCGAAGTCCCAGGAGAAGGTGAGGGGGTCGCCGTCCGGGTCCTTGCTGCCCTCGCTGGAGAAGTCGACCTTCAGCGGGGTCGGGCCGTCGGTGGCGGACGCCTTGGCCTTGGCGAGCGGAGTGCGCTGGCCCTGGGCGTAGTCGATGCGGTAGAGCCCGGAGTCGTTGTTGCCGCCGCCGAACTCGCTGCCCCACTCCAGGACGTACAGCGAGCCGTCGGGTCCGAAGGTCATGTCCATCGGCTTGGCGAACTTCGCCGACTTCAGGAAGTCGTTGATCTTGAGGAGTTTCCCGCTCTTGTCGAAGCGGATCTCCTTGACCGAGTTGCGGGCCCACTCGTAGAAGAAGCTCGCGCCCTCGAAGTAGGCGGGGAACTTCGTCTTGGAGGGGTTCTTGGCGTCGTAGTGGTAGACGGGACCGCTCATCGGCGCCGAGCCGCCCGCGCCCATCTCCGGGAACTCCTTGGACTCGCCGTAGCCGTACCAGATCTCGGGCTGCGACAGGGTCGGCAGGTCCTTCAGGCCGGTGTTGTTCGGTGAAGGGTTGACGGGCTTGGCGCAGTCGAACTTGGCGCCGACCTCCTGGGTGTCGGGGTTGTAGGGGGCGTACGCCTGGTTGTTGCCGTGGCAGAAGGGCCAGCCGAAGTTGCCGGCCTTCTTGATCACGTTGTATTCGACGAGGCCTTCGGGGCCGCGGTTGGTCTCGGGGGCGCCGCGGTCGGGGCCGTAGTCGGAGGCGTGGACGTAGCCGGTCTTGGGGTCGACGGTGAAGCGGAAGGGGTTGCGGAAGCCCATCGCGTAGATCTCGGGGCGGGTCTTCGCGCTGCCCTGCTTGAAGAGGTTGCCCTTGGGGATGGTGTAGCCGCCCTTGTCGGTGGGCTTGATGCGCAGGATCTTTCCGCGCAGGTCGTTGGTGTTGCCGGCGGTGCGTGCGGCGTCCAGCATCTGCTTGCCGGGGCGCCAGTCGAGCGGGGCGTAGCCCTGCCAGTTCGGGTCGAGGTTGGGCGGGACGTCGTCGCCGACGCCGAGGTAGAGCGTGCGGTCGGGGCCGAACTCGACGGCGCCGCCGGTGTGGCCGGGCTCGGGGAAGGTGCGGTCGCGGTAGGCGGGGACGTCCAGGAGCTTCTTCTCGCTGGCGAGGTCGAGGGTGTTGTCCTTCTTGACCGTGAAGCGGGAGAGGCGGTTGACGTCGTCCTTCGCGGACGCGGGCGCGTAGTAGAGGTAGATCCAGCGGTTGGTGGCGAACTTCGGGTCGAGTTCCATGCCGACGAGGCCGTCCTCGCCGCCGGTGTAGACGTCGAGCTTGCCGGCTGTAGAGGTGGAGTGGCTCTTCGGGTCGAAGATCTTCACCTCGCCGCTGCGCTGGACGTAGAAGACCTTGCCGTCCTTGGCGACGTCCAGTTCCATCGGGTCGGCGGTGTTGTCGTCCAGGGCGGTCTTCTCGTAGCCGGACCAGACGGTGCCGCCGCAGTCGCCGGCCTGGTTGCCCGCGGCCCACTTGATGCCGCCGAGCACGTGCTCGCGGAAGGCGGGCTCGGTGTAGGACGCCTTGTCGTGGCCCATGGCGGTGGCCCAGACCTTGCCGCCCTCGGCGTTGCGGCACCAGGAGATGGGGTGGTCGGCGCCCATCTTGGAGCCGCCCGGGTCGTACGTGGTCTCGTCGGCGGTGACCAGGACGTGCACGTCACCGCGGGGGTTCTTGTCGAAGTTGTACCACTCCTCGGGGCGCTCCCAGCGCTCGGGAAGCCCCTTGGTGGAGGGGTGCGCGCGGTCGGCGACCTTGGCGGTGCCCTTCAGGACGCCCGGTGAGTGGGCGGGCATGTGGGCGCCGGCGTTGATGAGGTCGTCCCACCAGGGGAAGGAGTCCTCGACGCCCATGTCCAGGGTGTTGTGCAGGGCGACGACGCCCTTGCCGCTCTTCACGTACGCCTTCATGGCGTCGCGCTGGGCTTCGGTGTCCCAGACCATGCCGGAGTTCTGCAGCATGATGATGACGTCGAAGTCCTTGAGCTTCGCGTCGTCGAAGACCGTCGCGTCGGCGGTCTCGACGACCTCGAAGTTGTTCGCCGCGGCCTGTTCCTTGACCATCTGGACGCCGGCCGGGATGGAGTCGTGGACGTAGCCGACGGCCTTGGTGAACAGCAGGGCCCGGAAGGCGGGCGCCTTGTCGGCGGCGCTCGACGTGGCGGGCAGGAATCCGACCGCGAGCAGCAGCGCCGTCACCAGGGCGAGCAGCGCTCTTCGTACGCCTCTCGTGTCGTGCGGTCCTGTGTCGCGCACTCTGGTGTCACGTTCATGACAGCCCATGGGCTGGTCCTCTCTGGTGGGAAGGACGGACGGACGTGCGGGATCGCCGGATGTCAGGGGGTCGTGCGGGTGGTGCGGGTGGTGCGGGTCGGACGTCAGAGGGCGGCCACGGTCCGGCGCAGGAAGCCGAGCCCGTCGGTGGCAAGCGCGTCCTGGGTGGGCGCGAGGGACCGCCAGACGGAGGCGGCGACGGCGATGGCGTCGTTGTGGGCCGTGAACGACTCGATGCAGAGCGGCCCCCGGTAACCGGATTCGCCCAGGGCGCGCAGGAAGCCGGGCCAGTCGAGGTGGTCGGCGCCGGGGGCGCCTCGGTCGTTGGCGCACACCTGGACGTGGGCGATGCGGCCGGCCGCCGTGCGGACCGCCTCGGGCAGGGAGCGCTCCTCGATGTTCTGGTGGTAGGTGTCCAGGGCGATGCCGATCGACGCCTCGGGCAGGCCCGTGAGGCCTTCGAGGGTCTGGGCGACGGTGTTGAACAGGCTCGTCTCGTAGCGGTTGAGCGGTTCGACGGCGATACGGACGCCGGCGCGCGCGGCGTACTCGACGACGGGTGCGATGTGCTCGCGCCACTCCTCGTACGCCGCCACTCGCGCGGCCCAATCCATCCGCCAGGTGCGGCCGACTGCCGCGTACACCGGACCGGCGACCACCGGGGCGCCGATCGCGTGGGCCGCGTCGACGCAGCGGCGGAGGTAGTCCTGCGTGGCGCGCAGAGTGCCCTGGTCGGCGCGGACCAGGTCGCGCCCGTCGGCCATGACGGCGACGACGGCCGCGGGTGTCAGGCCCGTGGCGTCGAGGAGTTTGACCGCCGCCGCGGGCTCCCAGTCGTCGGGCTGCTCCAGGGGAAGCTCCACGCCGTCGAAGCCCCAGCCCGCCAGGCGCGGCAGCGTCTCGCCGAGCACCTCGGTGGTGACCGGGGAATGCCAGATCCAGGGGTTCGTACCCAACTGCCAGGCGGTGTAGGTCACTTCTTGCCTCCCCAGTCTCCGGGGAAGCCCGGCATCTTCTGGCAGCCGCACATCGCGTAGTGCAGCGGCGGCATGCCTTCCTGGAGGTACTCGTCGAGGTTGGCCTGCGTGACCGTGGGCTGCGGCAGCTTCCACTCCTTGGGGACTTCCTTGCCCTCCAGGATGCGCAGGGCGGCGATGACGGGCGTGCGCCACTGGAAGGTCGGGTAGGTCGGCGCGATCGCGGTGAGTTTCTTGTCCTTCCACGCCTGGAGGAAGTCCTGCTGGTCCTCGCCGGTGATCGGCGGGACGTTGACGCCCGCGTCCTCGAAGGCCTCGACGGCGGCGACGGCCGTGGCGCCGGAGTCCATCCAGACGCCGTCGATGGATCCGTGCCGGGAGATCGCGTCGGAGACGATCGACTTGGTCTTGGCCGGGTCGCCGTCGGTGAACTTGGCGTCGACGACGTCCAGTTCGCTCTTGTCGAAGGCCAGCTTCGCGGCGGACCAGCGGGTCTCCAGGACGTCCACGCCGGGCGAGATGCGCAGGGCGAGGATCTTGCCCTTGGGCTTGACCTTGTCGACGAGGAAGTCGGCGGCGACCGCGCCGTAGCCGTAGCCGCCGATGGGGTTGACGAAGGTGACCGCGCAGTCGCTCTCCACGCCCCGGTCGAAGACGATCACGGGGAGCTTGCCGCAGGCCTCCTTCACGGCGGGGGTGAGGGTGGCGGTGGTGTTCGGCGAGACGATCAGCGCGTCGCAGTCCTTGTTGCCCGCGAGTTCCTGGATGTCGGAGATCTGCTTGTCGTCCTTGCCCTGGGCGTCCAGGACGGTGAAGTCGCTGATCTCCTTGTGGAGTTTCACCTCGGCCTTCATGTTCTTCAGGCCGACCTGGCGCCAGGGGTTGAAGACACCGGCGTTGGAGAAGCAGAGGTGGGTGCCGCCCGAGCCCTTCTTCTTGTACTGGGCCGTGTCGGTCATCTCCGGCTCCAGCATCTGCTCCCAGGGCTTGGCCTCTGGGCCCTGCGGGGTCTCCTTGCCGAGCTTCAACTGGCGTTCGTACTCGGCCTGTTCGAAGAACTTGGAGGGCTTGTCGCCGCCCTCGTCGGAAGCGGCGGACTGCGAGGCTCCGGCGGGCGAGTCGGGCGGTGTGTCGCTGGAACAGGAGGCGAGAAGGGCGCCGGCGAGAAGAGCGGCGGCGGGTACAAGTGCGCGCCTGCGATTGAGGTGGTTCACGGGGCTGTGCATCACGAGGGTCTGCCTCCCGAGGAGTGGGTACGACGGCGGCGCAGCCGGGACCAGTCGGCGGCCCCGAGCCCGACCGCGGCGATGACGATGACGCCCTGGACGGTGGACTCCAGGGCGCCCGATACGCCCTGGAGGTTGAGCAGCGTGAACAGGGCCTGCAGCGAGAAGGCGCCCGCCATCGCGGCGACCACGCTGCCCCGGCCCCCGCCGAGCACGACTCCGCCGAGGACGACGGCGGTGATCGCCTCGAATTCGTAGCCGCGGCCGGCCTGCGCGGAGACTCCGGAGAAGCCGCCGACGAGGACCGCGGCGAGCGCAGCGGCGACGCCGGACAGGACGAAAGCGATGACGCGGGCGCGGTGTACGCGCACTCCCGCGAGGGCGGCGGCGCGTTCGCTGTCGCCGGTCGCGATCAGCGTACGGCCGAAGTCGGAGCGCATGAGCAGGACGGCGACGCAGCCCGCGACGAGGCAGGCGAGCACCGCCCAGGGCAGCCAGCCCATGGCCGTCCCGCGCCCCATCTGGCGGAAGCCTTCGGAGAGCTGTCCGTGCGGGGAGCCGCCCGTCCAGAAGAAGACGGCGCCTTCCAGGATCAGCATCATGCCGAGCGTGGTGATGAACGAGGGCACTCTCAGGCGTGTGGTGATCAGCCCGCTGACGAGGCCGGTGACCGCACCCGCGAGCAGCAGGCCCGCCGTGATGAGCGGCCAGGGAGCGTCCGGGAACGAGCCGTACACCTCGGCCGCCGCGACGACGCCCGCGGTGACGATCGCTCCCACCGAGAGGTCGAACTCGCCGCAGACGATGACCAGATACTGCCCGGCGGCCAGGATCACCAGGGGTGCGGCGCGTTTGACGAAGGCGAGGAAGCGGTCGGGTTCGTAGAAGCCGGGGTCGGTGGCGGCGAGGGCGACGAGCAGGACGACGAGGAGGGCGTAGACGGGAGCTCCGGTGCCGAGCGAGCGGGCAACTCGGCTGTACGGGGCGGCCGTTGGCGTCTTGGCCGTGGGGGCCGGCTGGCTGCTCATGCGGACCTCCTGCTGCCGCGCCGGGCGTAGAGGGCGACGGCGGCAATGATGACGACGCCGCGTACGACGTTCTTGAAGAACGGGTCGACGCCGAGCTGGTTGAAGACGGAGTCGAGCACGGCGAGCACGAGGACACCGCCGAGGGTGCCCGCCACTCCCCCGCGCCCGCCCGCGAGGACGGTGCCGCCCAGGACGACGGCGGCGATCGACTCCAGGTCGTAGCGGGCCTCGGTGCCCGCCCAGGGGGCGCCCGCGCCGAGCCGTGAGGCGAGGAAGAGGGCGGCGGCGCCCACGCACAGCGAGCACAGGACGTGGGCGGCGATGACCGTGCGGCGGGTGCGGACGCCGGAGAGCCGGGCGGCGTGTTCGTCGCCGCCGGTCGCGTACAGGTGGTGTCCGAAGCGGGTGCGGCGGGTGATCAGCCACATCGCGGCGGCGACGGCGGCGAGCAGGAAGAGCGAGACGGGGATCGGGCCGATGCGGTCGTAGCCCAGGTGCTGGAAGGAGGCGGGGACCTTGCCCGCGGGGCCCGTGTAGTTGTCCTCGATCCAGCCGCGCAGGATGAACGCGGTGCCGAGCGTCGCGATGAACGCGTTGACCTTGAGCCCGGTGACGATGAGCCCGTTGGCGAGTCCGACGGCCGCGGAGAGGGCGAGGACGGCGAGGACCGCGGTGAGGACGCTGCCGCCCTCCATGGTGGTGGCGGCGACGAGGGTGCCGAGGCTGATGAGGTAGGCCACCGACAGGTCGAGGGAGCCGGTGAGGATGACGGCGGTCTGGCCGACGGCGACCAGGCCCAGGGCGACGCAGTTCTGCAGGATGCCCACGACGTTCGAGAGCGTGAGGAAGTCGCCGCCGCGTGCGGCGACCACGATCCAGCCGAGCGCGGTGACGGCCGCTGCCGCGAGCCAGACGCCGACGGCGGGGTCGGTGAGCCTGCCGCGGTTGGGGGCGCGGGTCTTCGGGGAGGCGGGCGGTGGGACGACGGTGGTGCCGGTGGTTCCCGTAGTACCGCTCACGCGGCGGACTCCTCTCCGGACGGGGCGGTCGTGTCACCGGACGGGTCGGTCGTGGCGAGCCGCATCACGTCCTCCTCGGCCGCTCCCGCCGGCAGTTCCCCGGCGATGCGGCCTTCGGCCATGACGAGGACGCGGTCGCTCATGCCGATGAGTTCGGGCAGTTCGGAGGAGACGATCAGGACGGCGATGCCCTCGCGGGCCAGTTCGCGGACGAGAGTGTGGATGGCGGCCTTGGCGCCCACGTCGACGCCCCGGGTCGGTTCGTCGAAGAGCAGGACGCGGGGGCGGGCGGCGAGCCACTTGGCGATGACGACCTTCTGCTGGTTGCCGCCGGAGAGGTAGCGGGCCTCCTGGTCCTCGCCGCGCGCCTGGAGGCGTACCCGTTCCAGGAGGGCGGTGAGCTCGCGGGCGGCGGGCGGCTCGCCGCGGGCGGGGACGGCGCGCGTCACGAGCAGGGCGTTGTCGCGCACGGACTGGCGCAGGGCGAGCCCCTCGGCCTTGCGGTCCTCGGTCACCAGGGCGATCCCGGCGCGGATGGCCTGCCGGGGGCTGCCGGGCCGCAGGGCTTCGCCGCCGACCGTCATGATCCCGCTCGTGAAGGGCGCCGCTCCGAACAGGGCCCGCGCCAGGGACGTACGGCCGGAGCCTTCCAGGCCCGCGATGCCGGTGACCTCGCCCGCGCGCAGGGTCAGGTCGATGCCGCGGAGCCGGTCGTTGCCGCCGCCGGTGACCGTCAGGCGCACCTCGCCGATGTCGTCGGGGCGGGCGCGCGGCGGGTAGTAGGCGCTCAGCTCCCGGCCGACCATGGCGCGTACGACCTGGTCGGTGTCGGTGTCGGCGGTGCGCACCGTCGTGACGTGGCGGCCGTCCTTGAGGACCGTGATCCGCTGCGACAGGTCGAAGACCTCGCGCAGGCGGTGCGAGATGTACAGGATGCCGAGGCCGCGGGCCGCGAGGCGGCGCACGAGGTCGTGCAGGAGGCCCGCCTCGTGGTCGGCGAGCGGCGCGGTCGGCTCGTCCATGACCAGGACGCGGACGTCGGACGCGAGCGCCTTGACGATCTCGACGGTCTGCTGCCGGGCGACGGACAGGTCGCGGATGTACGTGCGGGGCGTGATGCCCGATACGCCGACCTCGGCGAGGAGTTCGGCCGTACGGGCCTCCATGGCGCGGCGGTCGACGAGGCCGTAGCGGGTCGGCTCGCGGCCGAGGAAGACGTTCTCGGCGACGGTGCGGTGCGCGAGCAGCGCGAACTCCTGGTGGATGATGCCGATCCCGGCGGCCTGGGCCTGTGCGGGATGGCTGAAGGCATGCTCCGTTCCGTCGAGCACGATGCTGCCCTCGTCCGGGACGTGTTCGCCCGCGAGGACCTTCATCAGCGTGGACTTGCCGGCGCCGTTCTCGCCGACGAGGGCGTGTACCTCGCCCGCGGCCAGGTCGAGCGATACGCCGTGCAGCACACGCACTCCGAGAAAGCTCTTGGACACCCCGCGCATCGCCAACATCATTTGCGTCGCCTGCATCGCCTGCACCCTCGGCTCCTTCGGCAGCGGTCTGCAGAGCAATGTGATGAGGGAGCTTTGACCTGTCAAGAGTCCAAGCAGGTTTCCGTACAAGCAAGTTGACGGTGACTTAGGTCGATCGTCGAACACCATCGGCCTTGTGAGCAGCGAAACTCGTCCCTAAGGTGACTGCCATGTCTGGAGCGCCGGATCACCCCGTTTCCCCGCCGTCGTCACCCGGCGAGGTCCTCGCCCTGCTCCGTACGGGAGCGGTGGAGACCCGCGCCGACATAGCCCGGATGACGGGGCTCGCGCGGTCGACGGTGTCGCAGCGGGTGGACGCGCTGATCGCGCACGGCTTCGTCACCGAGGAGGCGGACGGCGGGTCGACGGGCGGACGGCCGCCCCGGCGGCTGCGGCTGCGTACCCGTGAACACGCCGTCGTGGGCGTCGACTTGGGGGCCTCGCACTGCCGGGTCGCCCTGCTCGACATCGGCGGCGAGGTGCTTGCCCTGCGCGAGGATCCGATCTCCATCGCGGACGGCCCGCGGGAGGTGCTCGGCCACGTCGAGCGGACCCTGCACACACTCCTCGAGGAGGCCGGGCGCGATCCCGCGTCGCTGCAGTCCATCGGGGTCGGGGTGCCGGGGCCCGTGGAGTTCTCGACGGGCCGCCCGGTGGATCCGCCGATCATGCCGGGCTGGCATCAGTTCCCCATCCCGGAGTTCTTCGCCGAGCGGTTCGGACCGCGGGCCCTGGTCGACAACGACGTGAACGTGATGGCTCTGGCCGAGCAGCGCCGCGCCTTCCCCGACACGCGCTATCTGCTCTACATCAAGGTGGGCACGGGCATCGGCTGCGGCATCGTCGCGGACGGCAGGCTGCACCGGGGCGCGCAGGGCAGCGCGGGCGACATCGGGCACATCCGGGTCGGCGACACCGAGGACCCCTGCCGGTGCGGCAACTCCGGCTGCCTGGAGGCGGTGGCGGGCGGCGCGGCGATCGCCAGGAGGCTGTCCGAGCTGGGCCTGCAGGCGACCTCGGGCAGCGATGTCGTACGCCTGGTGAAGTCCGGCAACCGCGATGCCGTACGGATGGTGCGCGAGGCGGGGCGCGCGGTGGGCGAGGTGCTGGCGGGCCTGGTGAACTTCTTCAACCCGGACACGGTGGTGGTCGGCGGTGCGCTCGCCGCGGTCCACGACCAGCTCCTGGCGGGCGTACGGGAAGCGGTGTACCGCCGCTCGCACCCGCTGGCCACCCATGTACTCCGGATCGAACCGAGCCGCACCGGCGAGAACGCGGCGGCGATCGGCGCGGGCATCCTGGCGGTCGAGCACGCGCTGTCCCCGCGGCAGGTGGACCGGGCGCTGGCGGGCGCTGCACGCTGACCGCGCGTCGGCGGGCGCGGCACGCCGAGTGGCCGGAACGAAGCGTCGCGCCGAGCCGCACCGAGCACGGCGCACACCGCACCCGCACCCCCGGTCCGCGGAGACCGGACAAGCTCCATGCAACACCGGCCATACCGCCAAGTACCCGCTATCGCCAGGCCACTTGCGCCCATAACTTCTCGGTATGTCCCTCAATGACGCCCAGCAGATCGACCGCGCCAACGCCGCCACGGAGCGCGTTCCGGTCGTGTTCGTGCATGGTCTGTGGATGCTGCCCAGCAGCTGGGACCTGTGGTCGGCCCACTTCGAGGCCGCCGGATATGTGCCCGTTGCCCTGTCGTGGCCCGGCGACCCGTCGACGGTCACCGAGGCGAGGCAGCGCCCGGACGCGCTCGCGGGCAAGAGCGTGGGGCGGATCGCCGATCACCTGGCCGGCCGGATCGACGGCCTGGAGCGCAAACCGGCGATCATCGGGCACTCGGTCGGAGGGCTGCTCACGCAGATCCTCGCGGGGCGCGGCCTCTCCGCCGCGTCGGTGGCGATAGACCCCGTCCCCTTCCGCGGCGTCATGGCGCTCCCTCTGTCGACGCTGCGCTCCCTGCGCCCGATCATCGGCAACCCGGCCAACCGCAAGCGCGCCCTGCCCCTGACCTTCGACCAGTTCCGCTATGCGTACGCCAACGCGGTCAGCGAGCGCGAAGCCAGGGAGCTCTACGAGAAGTACGCGGTCCCGGCCCCCTGCGCACCGCCCTTCCAGGCGGCCATGGCCAACCTCAACCCCCGCACGGAGATGAAGGTCGACTGCCGCAACCCCCGCCGCGGCCCCCTCCTGATCATCTCCGGTGAGAAGGACCACGCGGTGCCCTGGGCCCTGGCCAGCGGCGCGTACAAGAAGCAGCGCGAGAACTCCGGCATCACGGAGATCACAGAGATGGCGGACCGCGACCACGCCCTGACGATAGACAGCCGCTGGCAGGAGGTGGCGGACACGGCCCTGACCTTCATCCGCCGCTTCGTCTGAGCACCGCCGGACGATCCCCCGAACAGGTGATCCACACCTCATTGGTCCAATCCACTGACGCACCGCAGGCCGTGCGGCCTCCCGGGGCGAAACCCGCCGGGGGTGGCGCTGACATGGGGAATTGGCTCTCCCGGGCATGATTGACGGATCGTCGGAGAGCCGGTACCACTGACGCACGCCCGGCCCCGCACGCCCCATCACGCTTCACCGTCCCAGGAGGCTGCATTGCGAGGATCCGTCACCGCCCGCACCCCTGCCGTGCGCAGACGCGCCGTCAGGACCGCGGGTGCTCTTGTCTGCGCCGGCCTGCTGCTGCCGTTGCTCGGTGCCGCGCCGTCCGTACCCGCCTCCCCGTCGGCAGACGGGTTGCAGGGCGCCTTCGCGGACGCCGCCGCCGAATATCGCGTACCGCAGAGCGTGCTGCTCGGTGTGTCCTATCTGCAGTCCCGCTGGGACGCGCACGGCGGCGCGCCGAGCGTGACCGGCGGTTACGGCCCGATGCACCTCACCGACGCGCGGACCGCGATCGCCGGCGCCCCGCACCACAGCGAGGGCGACGAGGATCCTCGCGGCGACTCCTCGCGGGGTGTCCTCAAGCCGGCGGAGTTCACGGCCGAGGTGCCGGAGGACAGGCAACTGCCCGCACGGCTCAAGACGTTGCCGCGTGCCGCCGAGCTCAGCGGGCTTTCCGCCGAGCGGCTGCGCACCGACCCGGCGGCCAACGTACGCGGCGGCGCCGCCCTGCTCGCCGCCGCGCAGAAGAAGCTCGGCAAGCCGCTGAGCGAGGACCCCGCCGACTGGTACGGCGCCGTCGCCCGCTTCTCGGGCGCCGACGACCAGGCCACCGCGGCGACGTACGCCAATGACGTCTTCGCCGTCATCCACGACGGCCAGGAGCGCACCACCGACGCCGGGCAGCACGTGACGCTGGCGGCGGTCGGCGGGCTGAAGCCGGATGCCGCGCAGGTACGGAGCATGGGGCTGCGGAAGGCGCCCGAGGGCGAGACCGAGTGTCCGAAGACCGTGTCGTGCGAGTGGGTCCCGGCGCCGTACGAGGAGTTCAAGGACCCGAACGGCAACGACGACTACGGCAACCACGACCTGGCGGACCGGCCCAAGAGCAGCAGCATCGACACCATCGTCATCCATGACACCGAGGGACGCTGGGAAGGCGTCCTGAACCTGGTGCAGGACCCGACGTACGTCTCCTGGCAGTACACCCTGCGCTCCACCGACGGCCACATCGCCCAGCACGTGAAGGCCAAGGACGTCGCCTGGCACGCGGGCAACTGGTACGTGAACTCCAAGTCGATCGGCCTGGAGCACGAGGGTTTCCTGACGGCGCCCGACACCTGGTACACGGAGGCCATGTACCGCTCGTCGGCGCGTCTGGTGAAGTACCTGTCGAAGAAGTACGACATCCCGCTGGACCGTCAGCACATCATCGGCCACGACAACGTCCCCGGCACGCTGCCCTCCACGATCGCGGGCATGCACACCGACCCCGGCCCGTACTGGGACTGGCAGCACTACTTCACGCTGATGGGCAAGCCCTTCAAGCGGACCGCGGGCCCGAACGGCGGCCTGGTGACGGTGGCACCGGAGTACTCCGAGAACCGGCCGGAGTACACGGGCTGCGTCAAGCCCGGCGAGAAGTGCGTGCCGCACGGTTCGGCCGCGGTGCGCGTCCACACCGAGCCGCGTGACGACGCCCCGCTCATCAAGGACATCGGTCTGCGCCCCGGCGGCGGCGACTCCACGATCGACGTGAACGACACCGGAGCGCGCCTGTCCACCGGCCAGCAGTACGCGGTCGCCGACCGCAAGGGCGACTGGACCGCCGTCTGGTACCTGGGCCAGAAGGCCTGGTTCAAGAACCCGAAGAAGCAGCCGACCGCCGTCGACGCCAAGGGGCTCGTGGTGACGCCGAAGGGCGACGCCACGGAGGTCCCGGTGTACGGGCGCGCCTACCCGGAGAAGGAGGCGTACCCGGCGGGCGTCCCCGTGCAGGCGGTCACGCCGCTGCCGTACAAGCTCCTCGCCGGACAGCAGTACGCGACCGGCGGCAAGGTGCCGGGCGAGTACTTCTACGCGCCGACGTTCGACACGGCGCCGCACAAGGTGGTGCGCGGCAAGGACATGTACTACGAGGTCCAGTTCGGGCACCGCGTGGCGTATGTCCGCGCGGCCGACGTGAAGGTGGTGCGCTCGGGCTCCTAGAGCCGCCGAGTACGGTCGGGGCCGGGTCCGCGTGGGGGCGGGCCCGGCCCCGGCATGCGGGTCTCAGTCGAAGACGTACCGCTGTCCGGCCCGCGCCTTGAACGTCTTCTCTCCGCCCTTTAACAGGCTGCTGCGCACGGTGAGTTGGCGGGTGCGCGACGCCGTGAGCACGACGCGCGTGGCGCGTCCGCCCGACCACGTGATGTCGAGCGTCGCCCCGCCGCGTGCCCGCAGGCCGCGCACCGATCCGCCGGGCCAGCTCGCGGGCAGCGCGGGCAGCACCTCGATGACATCGAACTGGCTCTGCAGGAGCATCTCCACGATCCCCGAGGTCGCCCCGAAGTTGCCGTCGATCTGGAACGGCGGATGGGTGTCCCAGAGATTGGGCAGCGTCGAGGACCTGAGCTGTTCGGCGAGCATCTTGTGCGCGTGGTCGCCGTCGCGCAGACGCGCCCAGAAGTTGACCTTCCACGCCTTGGACCAGCCGGTCCCGCCGTCGCCGCGCGCGGTGAGCGACACTTTCGCGGCATCGGCCCACTTGCTGCCGGGTTCGATCTGGCGTCCGGGGTGCAGGGCGTAGAGGTGGGAGACGTGCCGGTGGTCGTCGGCCCTGTCGTCCAGGTCGGCCTTCCACTCCTGGAGCTGGCCCCAGGAGCCGATGCGCAGGCCGGGGTCGAGCTTGCCGAGCGCCTTGTCGAGATCGGCGCGGAACGCGGCGGAGTCGCCGAGCACGCGGGCGGCCTCCAACGTGTTGGTGAGCAGGTCGTGGACGATCTGCTGGGCCATGGAGTCGCCCGCGGTGAAGTCGCCGTGCTCGGGCGAGTAGCTGGGGGTGACGACGAGGGTGCCGTCGCGCGGGTCGGTGCGCAGGTTGTCGAGCCAGAACTCGGCGGCTTCCTTCATCGCCGGATAGGCGGTGGAGCGCAGGTACTCCGTGGAGCCGCCGAAGCGGTAGTGCTCGTAGAGCTGCGCGGTCAGCCAGGCGGCGGCCTCGGGGAACCAGAAGGCGGTCGACCAGTCGTGGACGCCGGTGAAGCCGTAGGGGTTGGTCTCGTTGTGCACGACCCAGCCCCGCGAGCCGAACATCTCCTTCGCCGTACGCCGTCCGGGAGCGCGCAGCGCCTGAACGAAGCGGTCGTAGGGGGCGGTGGTCTCGGGGAGGCCCGCGGCCTCGGCGAGCCAGTAGTTCATCTGGAGGTTGATGTTGGTGTGGTAGTCGGCGGACCAGGGCGGTGTGGTGCTGTTGTTCCAGACGCCCTGGAGGTTGGCGGGCAGCGAGCCCGCGCGGGACGAGGCGATGAGGAGGTAGCGCCCGTACTGGAAGAAGAGCGCTTCGAGGGCGCGGTCGGCGGCGCTCGCCCCTCCCCCGTATCCCTTGAGCAGCTGGTCGGTCGGTACGTCGGCGGGGGCCGCCTGGCCGATGTCGAGGGCGACCCGGCCGAACAGGTCGCCGTGGTCGCGCAGATGGCGGGCACGGAGGGCGCCGTGGCCGCGGGCGATGGCCCGGTCGACGGTGCGGGTGACGTCGGCGTGCGGGTCGTCGCCGCGGTAGTCGGGGTAGGTGTCGGCGTAGTCGGTTCCGGCGGCGAGCGCGAACCAGAGGTGGTCGGCGCCGCTGACGGTGATGCTGCCGTCGGCGTTCGCCGTGCGCGTGCCGCCCTGCTGGACGACGCGCAGCTGGGCCTCGAACCGCAGCCCGTTGTCGGCGAGTTCACCGCGTACGGTGATCCGGTCTCCGGCGGCCTGCGCGGTGAAGTCGGTGCGGGGCGAGGTGTGGCGCAGGGTGCAGGTGACGCTCGCAGGGCGGTCGGCGCTCAGACGCCCGACGAGCACGCCGTCGGGGCAGGAGGCGAAGAACTCCCTTGCGTGGCGCACCTGTCGGTGGGTGTACGTGACGGTCGCGAGGCCCCTGCGGAGGTCGAGGGAGCGGCGATAGGCGGCGTCGGGCGCGGCGGGTGCGTCCGCCATGTCCAGGTGCAGATCGCCGAAGGTCTGGTGGGCGCCGTAGCCGCGGCGGGGCTGGCCGAGCTCGGCGGCGACGGCGTCGGGCGTGAGGGTGCCCTTCTCGTCCAGTTCCTCGCGGACGGCGTCGAGGGCGCCGGGCCGGGGCTCGCGCCAGTCGCCGTGGTCGTAGCCCTCGCGGGAGCCGGGGCCGCCGGTCCACAGGGTCTTCTCGTTGAACTGGAGCCGCTCGGAGGCGAGGGCGCCGAAGACCATGGCGCCGAGTGCGCCGTTGCCGACGGGGAGCGCCTCACGCTCCCAGTCGGCGGCGGGCGCCGCATACCAGAGCAGCAATTCATCGGAGGTTTCACGGGGCCGCTCAGCAGTGGACTCGGCAGCGGACGCGGCACCGGAAAGCACGCCTCCACCCGATGCCAGTGCGGCTGCACTACCTACGGCGGACTTCATCGTGGTTCTTCGCGAGATCCCGGGAGTCATGACCGGTCACGTTAAAAGTCCGATGACTGGCCTGGCAAGGCGCATGACAAAACCCACCCCTTTAAGAGAAGGGGTGGGTCGGCGGCCGAGCGGACCGGGGCGGGTCAGCCCTGCTGGAAGAGCTCGGCGGGCAGCGGCTTCAGGAGGGCGTACAGATCGTCGGTGATCGGCCGGTCCCAGGCGGCGATGGTGACGAGGACGCCGTCGCTGCGGTCGAACTGCACGCAGGAGATGCGGCTCTCCGAGAGCTTGAGGCGGCGCACGATGAGGAGGTTGTCGCCCTGCATCACCGGCATGTCCTCGGAGGAGACGACGGTGATCTCCTCGTCGTTCTCCAGCGCGAGCAGCAGCTGGGCCACCTCGAAGGGCACCTCGTCGTCGGCGGTCTCACGCGCCGGGGAGCCCTCGGGCAGATTGCCGATGATCATCGCGGGGCCGCGCCCGCCGAAGAGGTCATAGCGCAGGAAAACGCCCTGGCAGCTGCCGTCGGGGGCGGGCAGCAGGCCCGCGCCGAGGTTGCCGGGCCAGTCACCCGGGTCCATGGCGAGGACATCGAAGTCCGGGCCAGCGGGAGTGGCGGAGCTGCGGCGGCGGAGGAAGGACATGCGCCAATGGTACGTGTCCCGCGGTGGTTCCCGGCGCGGGGGCGGCGCCGGTCCGCGCACGGCGTACGGCGGGCGTCGCCGGTGTTCCGCGCGAGGTCAGCGGGGGTCGTGGGGCTCCAGTGCGGCGGCGAGACCGGAGTGGTCCGTTCCCACTTTCCGGTAGACGGCACAGAGCAGCCGGACGACGGCCGGCTCGTCGGTGCGCAGCTCCTCGGCGATACGGGCGGCCGGCTCGCCGCGGACGGTGAGCGCCGCGGCCGTGCGCTCGCGCGTTGTGAGCGCGTCCGTCTCGGTGCCGTGCAGCAGGCGGGGGCGCAGACCGGCCGCCGACAGCTCGTCGCGGGCCCGCTCGACCAGGCCGTCCGCGCCGCACTGGACGGCGGCTTCGAGCCCGCGGTACAGGGGGTCGGCGGCGTCCTTGGGGCGGCCCGCCCGCCGCAGTTCGGCGCCCAGAGCGACCAGCGCGCAGGCGAGTTCGTACGCCGCGGGCGACCGCTCCAGGTGGCTGACGGACTCCTCCAGGAGCTTGCCGCGCTCGGAGCCCGGGGCGACCTCGGCGGTGATCCGCAGGGCCTGCCCGACCGCCGACGGGGTGGCGTACCTGCGGGCGCGCCGGACCGCCTCGTGCGCGGTGGCGAGCGCGCGCTCGGGGGCGTCGTCGGCCTCGGCGAGCGCGAGGTGCAGCTGCCAGGGGCACCAGGCGGGGTTGCGCATGCCCCGCGGGTCGAGGCGGCGCCCGGCGGCGGCGAGTTCGGCGGCCGCGTCCTTGGTGAGGCCGCGGGCGAGCAGCAGTTCGCCGTGTACGGCCTGCGCGTCGGGGAAGACGACGGCGGCGGGGAACGGTGCCCCGAAGCCGTACTCGTGCGCGGTGCGGGTGGCCTCGGCGACGCGGCCCCTGGCCAGCAGGATCTCGATGAGGATGCCGACGGCGTACCAGTGCGCGGGTGTTCCGGAACCCACCCGCTCGGCGATCCGCAGTCCGGCGCGCACGAAGTCCTCGGCTTCGGCGAGGCGTCCGCGGCGGTAGCGGATGTAGGCGAGCAGGGTGTACCCGAACGACAGGTGGGCGCCGCGCCAGCCTTGGCTCTCGAAGTCGGCGATCCCCGCGGCGAACAGCTGCTCCGCCCGCCCCGGCCGGTCGGCGTACAGGAAGGTGAGCGCGACCAGGACGGGGACCTCGAAGCCGCGGTCCTCCTCGGCCCAGCCGAGCCCGCCGACCAGGGCGCGCTCGGCGTGCCGGACGGCGGTGGCCGCGGGTTCGGCGCGCAGTGTCGCGTCCCAGGCGCGCAGCCCGATGATGTACCGCTCGGTGAGGTCGCGGCCGGGCAGCCGGTCGGCGAGGCGGGCCAGGCGCCGGGAGCGGGCGGGCGAGTCCGGTTCGTCGGCCCGGAAGGCGTCCCACATGAACTGCTCGGCCTGCATCCGCATCCGTACGCGCGGCTCGGTGGTCACGCGGATCTCGCGGGCGAGGGTGTCGGAGGCCTCGCCCAGGCGGTCGGAGTGGGCGAGGACCTGGGAGAGGCGGTAGACGATGCCCTGCCGCAGGGCGGGGTCGGTGATGGGCTCTTCGAGTGCGGCGCGCAGATGGTTGACGGTGGTCGCCGGTTCGGTCAGGAGGGAGGCGCAGCCCAGTTCGTAGAGGACGGCGGCTCGGTCCTCCCAGGGCGGGGGTTCGCGCAGGGCGCGGGCGAGATAGCGGCGGGCTGCGTCGGGGGCGCCCGCGCGGACGGTCTCGCGGGCCGCGGAGCGCAGTTGCCGCACGACCCAGGTGTCGCCGTCGGGGTGGACTTCGAGGAGGTGACGGGCGGCGGCGGACGCGCCGAGCCCCGCGTTGATCACGGCCCAGGCGGCCTGGCCGTGCAGGGCGACGCGGACACCGGCGGGGATGGCGCGGTAGACGGCGGTGGCGATGAGCGGGTGCACGAACTCCAGGGTGTCGACGCCGCCGGTCAGGACGCGGGCGCGGCGCAGCCGGTCGGCGCAGTCGGCGGTCTCCCGCTCGCCGATGCCCGCGACGGCCGCGGCGAGCGAGGGGCAGATGGAGGTGCCGAGGACGGCGCAGGCCCAGGCGAAGCGGACCGTGGAGGTGCCAAGGCGCTCCATGCGGGCGACGAGGCCGCTGCCCTTGACGGCTGCAGCGAGGTCGCGCAGCAGGCGCGCTCCTGACTCGTCGGGGGTGAGCCCGCGGTCGTGCACCTTGGCGGTCAGTTCCACCGCCTCGAAGGGGTTGCCCGCGGTGACCGCCCAGCATTCGCGGCAGAACGCGTCGTCGGCGCGGGTGCCGAGCGTGTCGCGCACGAGGCGGGCGACGGCGCCCGCGCTGAGCGGTTCGAGTCCGATGGGGCGCTGCCCTGCGCGTCCGGGCAGATCTCTGAACTCCTCGGCGTGGGCGGGCAGTTCCTCGGGCCGGTAGGCGACGACGAGCAGCAGCGGCAGGGATTCCGCGCGGGGCGCGAAGGCGGAGAGCCAGCTCAGGGACTCGGCGTCGGCCCAGTGCGCGTCGTCGATCACGACCACCAGCGGGGCGCGCTGCACGGCGAGATGGGTGAGCATCCAGTCGAGCCCGTCGCGCAGGCCCTGCGGGTCGGGCGGCGCGTCGTCCGGCGGGGCGCAGAGGCCGAGGGCCGGGCCGACGATGGCGTACCAGCTGCCGAGGACTTCGCGCAGTTCCGCGTCGGGGACGGGGGCGAGCAGCGGCTGGACCAGTTGCCGCGCCACGTGGAAGGCGACCCGCTGCTCCTGGTCGCCGCCGCGGGCGAGGGCCACGGTGCAGCCCTTGGCGGCGGCGCGGCGCTTGGTCTCGGCCAGGAGGGAGGTCTTGCCGAGGCCCGCGCGCCCCGCGAAGGCGATGAGGGCGCCCCGGGACCGGTCCACGGGCTCGGATCCGTCGCGTGACAGAGCGCACAGCTCGCTCAACGCCTCTTCCACGGCCGCGAGTTCACTTTCGCGCTCGAAGAGGGGCCGCTTGCCGTCGGTGCCATGATGCACCATGGGACACCCCCCGCCACGGTGGTGCGCCGGGCACTTCCCGCGGCGCGTGCCTTGGCTCTTGGCCACTTCAGATTACGCCCGCGGGGGCCGCCGGGAGCCGGTTCGGCCACAGCGGTGCGGTTGGCTGGGGCATGCACCTCGGACGAAGGGACCCTGGCGTGGCGAACGGCACCGGGAACGTACTCACCTACTGGCGCGGCGGCCTGAGCGAGGTGCCCGACGAGGTCTGGCACCATCCGTCCCTGGAGTCCCTGCTCCTGCCCGACAACGCGCTCACGCGGCTCCCCGCCCGCATCGGCACCCTGGCTTCGCTGCACACCCTGGACCTGGGCCACAACCGGCTGACCGAGCTGCCGCGCGAGCTGGGCGACCTGACGGGCCTGAGCCGGTTCCTCTACGTCCACGACAATCGGCTCACCGCACTGCCGTACTCCCTGGGCAGGCTGAAGCGCCTCGCGTACCTCAACGTGGGCGAGAACCGGCTGACGGCGCTGCCGGACAGCCTGGGTTCGCTCACCGCCCTGGTGGAGCTGCGCGCCCAGCACAACCGTCTGACCTCGCTGCCTGCCTCGCTCGGCGGCCTCACCTCGCTGCGCGAACTCTGGCTGCGCGGCAACCGCCTCACGTCGCTGCCCCTCGCGTTCGGCCGTCTCGGGGCGCTGCGTGAACTGGAGCTGCGCGAGAACCGGTTCACGACGGTCCCGGCGGCCCTGCGCGGTCTGCCGCTGCTGCGGCGCGTCGACCTGCGGTCCAACCGGCTGCGCGAGCTTCCGTTCTGGATCGGCGACCTGCCGTCGCTGGAAAAGCTGGACCTTCGCTGGAACGAGGTCGCGGTGCCGGAGGCGCTGCTGCGGAGGCTGGAGGGGCGGGGGTGCGTGGTGCTGCGGTGAGACGCCCCGACCGGACCGGTGCGTGGGCCCTACCGGACCGGTGTGTGGGGCCCCTACCGGACAGGTGTGGGGCCCTACCGGACCGGTACGTGAGACCCGACTGCGCCGGTGCGTGCAGCCCTACCGAGCCGGTGCGTGCAGCCCTACCGAGCCAGCCCGCGCGGCCCTACCGGGGCTCCGGCGGCACGACGGCCACCGCTCCCCGCGCGTGCAGCAGCACCGCGTTGGTCACCGATCCCATCAGGCGCCCCAGTGACCTCCCCCGCCGATGGCGTCCCACCACCACGAGTTCCGCCTCCCTCGACGCGTCCACCAGGAGGCCCGCCGCATCGCCCGGCAGGATCTCCTGCTCGACACGCACACCGGGGTACCGCTCCCTGAAAGGCGCGAGCTGCTCGTCCGCGAGCCGCGTGTACTCCTTCGAACTCGCCTCGTCCGCTTCGGCCGAGGTCACGAAGTCGCCGGTGGCCGTGTAGACGAGTACGGGCCCGGGGTAGGCGCAGACGACCCGGAGCACCGCGCCCCGCAGCGCCGCCTCCGCGAAGGCGAAGCCGATCGTGTCCTCGTGCGGGGTGAGCGCGTCGAGCCCGAGCACCACGCACGGCCCGGCCCCTGCAGTGACCTCTTCGCCCGGCCGCACCACGACCACGGGGCACGCCGCGTCCCGCGCACTCGCGAGCCCGTTCGAGCCGAGCAGCAGGCTGGTGAAGCCGCCCCGGCCGCGCGACCCGAGGACCAGGAGCTGCGCCGTGTCGCCGAGCCGCGGAATGGCGTGCCCCGGCGCCCCGTCCACCACCTCGACCGTCAGCTCGGGCAGATCCGCCCGCCCCTCCAGGCTCCGGCGCACCCGGTCGACGACCGGGTCCGCGTCGGGGCGGTGGTCGATGGTCGGCATGTACGGGCCGTCGGCCAGCGGCATCGCGTACTGCCGCACGTGCACGATCCGCAGCGGCGCCTGCCGCAGCCGCGCCGCGTGCAGCGCCCATTCCAGGGCATGGTCGCCGCCCGATGATCCGTCGACGGCCACCACTACGGGTCCGGCGGGCGCATCGTCACTCATGGCTTCCTCGTCTCCGGCGCAGTGCCGAGGTCGACCGGCTCCGCTTCCGGAGTCCGGGACGACCAGGTCAGCACGGCGGGCGCCGCGAACGGTCGCGACAGCCGGAGACGAGGGTCCACAACGCCCGCACGGCCTACGTCAGATCGAATTCCCCCGAGCGCGCACCATGCACGAACGCTCCCCACTCCGCCGGAGTGAAGATGAGGGACGGGCTCTCGGGCCGGCCGGCGTTGCGCATCGCGATGAAACCTTCGACAAAGGCGATCTCCACGTCACCCCGCCCCTCGCTGCCCGATTGCCAGTCCGCTGTGCTGAGGTCGAGCTCCGGCTTGTCCCAGCCCGCGAGCGGGCGCTGCTGACCTGCGAGCGGATGCTGCTGAATGGTGCCTTCGGCCACGTCCGTGCTCCTCCCGATGCGTCGTCCGCCCGCCAGCCTAGCTTTCGCTTCGGGTGCCGGACAGGCCGCGGAAGCGAGGACGCCCGCCCGTCCGGCCCGACGCACCCGTCACGTGCTGGGCGGCTCGGCTCCGACCAGCCACATGGAGAAGAACTGCGAGCCGCCTCCGTACGCGTGTCCGAGCGCCCTGCGGGCCCCGTCGATCTGGTGCTCGCCCGCCTGGCCGCGCACCTGAAGTGCCGCTTCGGCAAAGCGGATCATGCCGGAGGCGCCGATGGGGTTGGTGGACAGGACGCCGCCCGACATGTTGACGGGCAGATCGCCGTCCAGCTCCGTCACGCCCGATTCGGTCAGCTTCCAGCCCTCGCCCTCCGCGGCGAAGCCGAGGTTCTCCAGCCACATCGGCTCGTACCAGGAGAACGGCACGTACATCTCGACCGCGTCGATGTCGCGCCGCGGGTCCGTGACGCCCGCCTGCCGGTAGACGTCGGCCGCGCAGTCCTTGCCGGCCTGCGGCGACACGAAGTCCTTGCCCGCGAAGAGGGTGGGTTCGCTGCGCATCGCGCCGCCGTGCATCCAGGCCGGCGGGCGGGGCGAACGGCTCGCGCCCGCACGGTCGGTGAGGATCATCGCGCAGGCCCCGTCGGATGAGGGGCAGGTCTCGGAGTAGCGGATCGGGTCCCAGAGCATGGGCGACGCCTGCACCTTCTCCAGAGTGATGTCCTGCTCGTGGAGGTGGGCGTAGGGGTTCTTCAGGGCGTTGCGCCGGTCCTTGTACGCGACGAGCGAGCCCACGGAGTCGGGGGCGCCGGTGCGCCGCATGTACGCACGCACGTGCGGTGCGAAGAAGCCGCCCGCGCCCGCGAGGAGCGGCTGCTGGAACGGGATGGGCAGGGAGAGCCCCCACATCGCGTTGGATTCCGACTGTTTTTCGAAGGCGAGGGTCAGTACGGTGCCGTGGACGCGGCCCGCGACCAGGTTGGCGGCGACCAGGGCGGTGGAGCCGCCGACGGAGCCCGCCGTGTGGACGCGGAGCATGGGTTTGCCCACCGCGCCGAGTGCGTCGGCGAGGTACAGCTCGGGCATCATGACGCCCTCGAAGAAGTCCGGCGCCTTACCGATGACCACGGCGTCGATGTCGGCCCAGGTCAGCTCCGCGTCCTTCAGCGCCCGTTGGGCGGCCTCCCGGACGAGCCCCGCGATCGACACGTCCCGCCGGGCGGCGACGTGCTTGGTCTGGCCGATCCCGACGACGGCCACGGGCTCCTTGCCCGGGCGGCCGCTCATCACCCCACTCATCACGCATCTCCTTCCAGGACGGCGACCAGGTTCTGCTGCAGGCAGGGGCCGGATGTGGCGTGGGCGAGGGCCCGGTCGGACTCGCCCCGGTGGATGCGGGCGGCGGCTTCGCCGAGCCGGATCAGGCCGGCGGCCATGACGGGGTTGGCGGCGAGGGCGCCGCCGGACGGGTTGACCGCGACGTCGTCGCCGAGCTTCAGCGCCTTGCGCAGGACGACCTCCTGGGAGGTGAACGGAGCGTGCAACTCGGCGGTGTCCACGGGCCGTTCGAAGGCGCCGGCCCGTTCGGCGGCCAGGCGGCTGGACGGCGAGTCGGTCAGGTCGCGCACGCCGAGGCCGTGCGCCTCGATGCGGTGGTCGATCCCGCGGATCCACGCGGGCCGCTCGCACAGCTCGCGGGCCCGCTCCCCCGCCGCGAGGATCACGGCGGCGGCCCCGTCGCCGACGGGCGGGCAGTCGCCGGTGCGCAGCGGCCGTACGACGTAGTCGCCCTGCGGCACGGAACCGCTCAGCTGCGCATGGGAGTTGGCGGACGCGTCCTGGCGGCTGCGCGCGGCCACCCCGGCGAGTGCGGGCTCGTCGGCGTCGCCCGCGTCGATCAGGGCCTGCGCCTGGAGGGCCGCGAGCGCCACCGAGTCCGGCCACAGGGGCGCCACGTAGTACGGGTCGAGCTGCCGGGTCAGCACGTCGCGCACCGAGCCGGGGGACGATTTGCCGTAGGAGTACACGAGCGCGGTGTCGGCGTCTCCGGTGAGCAGCTTGGTCCATGCCTCGTACAGCGCCCAGGCTCCGTCCATCTCGACGTGCGACTCGGAGATCGGCGGCCAGGCGCCGACCCCGTCGAGCGCCATCGTGAAGGAGAAGGCGCGGCCCGCGAGGTAGTCCGAGGAGCCGGAGCAGGTGAAGCCGATGTCGCTGGTCTTCAGGCCGGTGGCCGCCAGGACCTGGTGCAGGACCGGCATGAGCATCTCCACCTCGGAGAGCTCGTCGGTGGAGCGCAGATGGTCGGTCTGCCCGAAGGCCACGACGGCGATGTCCCGGACGGGCCGCATCACGGACGGCTTCGCGGACGGCATCTACACCAGCTCCTTGTACGTGTCGTAGTCGGCGTCCGGCTCGCCCGTGGGCCGGTAGTGATCGGGGAAGCGGGCGCCCTCGGTCCACACCGGCTCGACGCGCAGGCCCATCCGCACCTGGTCGTAGGGGATGCCCGCGATCCGCGCGTGCAGGGCGAGGTCGGCGCCGTCCAGGGCGATGTGCGCGTAGACGTAGGGCACTTCGATGTCGAGGTTCTTCGCCTTGATGTTGACGATGCAGTACGTGGTGACGGTGCCGCGCGGCCCGACCTCGACGCGCTCGGTCGTGGCGACGCCGCAGGTGGGGCAGGCGCCGCGCGGCGGGACGTAGACCTTGCGGCAGGAGGGGCAGCGCTCGCCGACGGTCCGCTGGTCGGAGAGCGCCCGGATGTAGGCGGTCTGGGCGCGGCCGGGCGCGTAGGTGTAGTCGAGGCGCGCGAGGGCGACGATGCCGGTGACGGGGTCGGCGAACTCACCGCTGTGCGGGCGGACTTCGGCTTCCGCCTGTCCGTCGTCCGGCTCGAAGCAGGCGATGTCGGTGATGGCGCCGATGCGTTCGGCGGCCCAGCGGATCCGTACCCGCATGCCGGTCCCGACGGCGTCGGGTCCCGGTACGTCCAGGGCGTGCAGCAGGGCGGTGTCGGCGCCGTCGAGCTTCACCAGGACCCAGGCGAAGGGGGTGTCCAGGGGTTGTCCCCTGCGGGGTTCGTGGTTCCAGGCCCAGGTGGTGACGGTGCCGGTGGCGCCGACCTCGACCAGGTCACGTATCTCTTCGGCGGTCACGGGGTCGTACTCGACGGGCGGGACGAGCGTCCTGCCGTCCTCGGCCTTCACGCCGAGCACGGTCCGCTCGCGCAGCCCGGTCAGAAACGCACTCTGCACGGGCCCGAGGGACCGGGTGAAGGGAAACTCCAGTACAAGCGGCGCACGCAACACTTCGGGTGAGGGAGCGGATGCCATGAGCAGAACTCCGTTTCTCGACGACGACGGGGGGAGCGGGAGCGCCCCGCAGGGGCGCGGGGAACTGCGCGACCAGCCACACCGGCCCCGCAGCCGAAATGAGACCTAGGCCCGCCGAAACTCCGGGGGCCGCTTCTCCGCAAAGGCTCTGGAGCCCTCTTTCGCATCGGCGGTGTCAAAGATCGGCCACCCCCGCTTCAGCTCCGCGGCGAGACCGTCCGTCTCGGACATCTCCGCGGCCTCGTACACGGACGCCTTGACCGCCTCCACGGCGAGCGGCCCGCACGCGTTGATCTGCTCGGCGATGGCGAGGGCCTTCTCCAGCGCGGTGCCGTCCGGGACGACGTGACCGACCAGGCCGATCGACGCGGCCTCGGCCGCCGAGTAGGGCCGCCCGGTGAGCAGCATTTCCAGGGCGTGCGTACGGGGAATCTGGCGAGGCAGGCGCACGGTCGAGCCGCCGATGGGGAAGAGGCCGCGCTTGACCTCGAAGAGCCCGAACGTCGCGGACTCGGCCGCGACCCGGATGTCCGTGCCCTGGAGGATCTCGGTGCCGCCCGCGACGCAGTACCCCTCGACCGCGGCGATGACGGGTTTGCGGGGGCGGTGGTGGCGCAGCATCGCCTTCCAGTGCAGATCGGGGTCGGCCTTCATCCGGTCCCGGTACTGCTCCCCGTCCATCCCCTTGCCCGCGAGGGCCTTGAGGTCCATCCCGGCGCAGAACGCGCCGCCCGCGCCGGTGAGCACGACGGAGCGGATCGCGTCGTCCTCGTCGGCGGCGAGCCACCCGTCGTAGAGGCCCACCAGCATCGGCAGCGAGAGCGCGTTCTTCGCTTCCGGCCGGTTGAGCGTGAGTATCAGTGTGGCGCCCTCGCGCTGCACAGCGAGATGTTCCGTCCCACCCATGGCCGTGCTCCTTCTTGCCGTCGGCTTCGGACCTGGAACAGGTTGCAGTAGGCGGGGAGCCAGTTCAAGAGTTTTCTGACAGGCAGTCAGATTTCTTCCACGAGGACCCTTCCCACTTGTGGGTGCCTCTGCTCTGATGACCGCCAGAAGAGATGACGCCGGGGTCAGGAGGAGCGGTGGAGTACAACCTTGCCGACCTGTTCGAGTCGGTCGTCGACGTGGTCCCCGACCGCGAGGCGCTCGTGTACATCGATCACCCCGGTACCGGGGCGGAACGCAGGCTGACGTACGCCGAGCTCGACCGGGCCGCCAACCGCCTCGCGCACCATCTGATCGACAGGGGGCTCGAGCCCGGCGAACATCTGGGGCTCCATCTCTACAACGGCGTCGAGTACCTCCAGACCGTGCTCGCCTGCCTCAAGGCGCGGCTCGTGCCGGTCAACGTCAACTACCGCTACGTGGAGGAGGAACTGGTCTACCTCTACCGCGACGCGGACCTCGCCGCGCTCGTCTTCGACGCGGAGTTCACCGAGCGGGTCGCGGCGGCGCTGCCGCGGACGGAGAAGCTGCGGCATCTGGTGCGGGTGGGGACCCCGCCGGCCGACGCGCCCGCGCTCGACGTGGTGGCCTTCGCCGACGCGGAGGCGGCGGGTTCACCGGAGCGCGGATTCGGGGCCCGCTCGCCCGACGACCTGTTCATCATCTACACCGGTGGCACCACGGGCATGCCCAAGGGTGTCATGTGGCGCCAGGAGGACCTGTTCTTCGCCGGTCTCTTCGGCGGCGAGCCCGCGGGGGAGCCGGTGAAGCGGCCCGACGAGCTGGCGGAGCGCGTCGCGGCGGGCGGACCCGGCATCACGTTCTTCCCCACTCCCCCGCTGATGCACGGCACGTCGACGCTGACGTCGTTCATCGCCTTCAACTACGGCCAGCGGGTGGCCATTCACCGCAAATACGTCCCCGAAGAGGTGCTGCGCACCATAGAGCGGGAGAAGGTCTCCAGCGTGTCCCTGGTGGGCGACGCGATGCTCAGGCCGCTCATCGACGCCCTGCACGGCCCGCTCAAGGGCACGGATCTGTCGTCGCTCTTCAGCGTCTCGTCCTCCGGGGCGATCATGTCGGAGACGGTGCGCGACCAGTTCCAGGAGCTCGCTCCGAACGTCCTGCTCCTGAACAACTTCGGTTCCTCCGAGTCCGGCTCCAACGGCAAGGCCACGGACGACTCGGGTCCGGAGAAGGGCTTCCGCCTGGAGGTCAACGAACGGACGCAGGTGGTGGACCAGGTCACGCACGAGCCGGTGGCGGTGGGCGAGATCGGCCGGCTCGCCCAGCGCGGCCATGTGCCGCTCGGCTACTACAACGACCCGGCGAAGACCGCCGAGACGTTCTTCCAGAAGGGCGACGAGCGGTGGGTGCTGCTCGGCGACATGGCCACCGTCGACGAGGACGGCATCGTCACCGTCCTCGGCCGGGGTTCGCAGTGCATCAACACCGGTGGCGAGAAGGTGTATCCGGAGGAGGTCGAGCAGGCGCTGAAGTCACATCCGGACGTGTACGACGCCCTGGTCACCGGGGTCCCCGACCAGCGCTGGGGCAACCGCGTCGCCGCGGTGGTCCAACTCCGCGACGGCGCGGCCCCCTTGGACCTCGAAGCCATCCAGACCCACTGCCGCACGCGCCTGGCCGGCTACAAGATCCCCCGCGCCGCGGTCTTCACCCCGCAGATCCAACGCTCGCCGAGCGGCAAGGCGGACTACCGGTGGGCGAAGGCGGTGGCGGCGGGGGGTTGATCGCAACCGGGTCGGATGCGGGGTAATCGGGTGGGCGGGCGGGAAAAACTCCGCCGCGAAGCGGCGGGCCAGGAGGGCTCAACCGGCACAGACGGACCGCAGCGCCCGCTCCAGAGCGACCGTATGCAGAGCGTCAAGCTGCCGGTCATGCCGCACATGCAGGGCGCCGAGGGTCACGAGCCCGCGGCAGGACCCCGCGGCACGCGCGCCGGGCGACCCGGCGATGCCCCGCACCAGCTCCCCGTTCACCCGGTTGATCTCCTTGCGGACCTCCGCGAGGTCAGGCCGCTCCTCCGGCGTCGGCGCCTGCGAAGGGTCCGCGTCCCACCGCCGGTGCAGTTCGCGCTGCACGACCTTGTTGGCCTCGATCTGGTCCCGGAAGATCCGCACGGTCGCCTCGGGGTCGGCGCCCAGCTCCCGCGCCTGCCGCGCGACGTCGTCGAGCACCTGCTGCTCACGGGCAGGGTCGTCGATCGGGCTGTCCGTGCCGTACTTCGCGGCGGCGACGAGATCGGCGGTGGCCAGGCGCTGGGCGGCGAGATCGGCCAGGGAACGCAGCTTTGCGTACGAACCCCCGGCGACGGAAACCGCGGACGGCTGCGCGGGGGCAGCGGCGACGGCGCCCCCGCTCCCGGCCAGCAGAACCGCACACACGGCCCCGGCAGTGAACAGACGTCCCGCGGACGAACCGATACGCACGATGACTCCTCTGGTAGCTCTAGTCCTGCGCGAGGAATCCTGCCACCCGTCGCGCGAACCACTCCGGGTCGTCCAGCCACGGGAAGTGCCCGCCGCCCGGCTGCACTTGCCGTGTGGCGCCCGGGAAGAACGCGGCGAACTCCTGTGCGTGCGCGGGGTTGGGGACACCGTCGTGCTCCCCCGCGAGGACAAGGACCGGCGCCGTGAGCGCGGTGAGGGCGGCGCGCGTGGCGGGCGGGTCGAAGGCACCGTCGCCGTAGAACACGGCTGCCGCGCCGGCGTTCTTCTCCCGCGCGCTCGCCGCCTGGTGCGCCTGCGCCGCGGCGTCCCAGCGGCCGTACCCCAGGGGCGCGAGCGCGTCCCACACCTCGGCGGGGCTGCGCCCGGCCTCGATCTCGTCCAGCGCGGCCTCGGCGGCCGGGTACCAGGGCTCGTCCCGGTGGGCCGCCGCGGCGTCACGGTGGTCCCGGGGGCCCGGCGTGAGGCCGAGCACGTGCGTGGCCGGAGTGATCAGGACGAGGCGGCGGACGCGCTTGGGGTGGCGTGCCGCGTACAGCGTGGCGATGTTGCCCGCCGCCGAATGGCCGAGCAGGTCGATCCCGTCGAGCCCCAGGTGCTCGCGCAGCGCCTCGACGTCGTCCACGAGCCGGTCGCAGCGGTACGTCGCCGGGTCGGCAGGCGCCGCGGAGTCGCCCGTGCCGCGCAGGTCGAGCATGACCAGGCGGCGGTGCGCCGCCAGACCGCCGAGATCTCCGAGATAGGCGGAGGCGCGCATGGGGCCGCCCGGCACACAGAGCAGCGGCTCGCCCTGCCCCTTCTCGTGGTAGGCCAGCTCGGTCCCGTCGTATGCGGTGAAGGTCGGCATGAAGGTGATCATCACATCTCGCGCCACACCCGGACAACGTTGTTCGGCCAAGGTGTCCCAGCTCAAGGCCGGGCTGCGAGATCTCTTGACGACCGCCCCCGGGGGCTGGATTACTGAGCTCGACGGAAGATCGACGACCGAATGATCGGTCGCCCGTTTGGGACGGGAGAAACCGCATATGACGGCGATGCTGGACGCGGCGGAGCGCCTGGGGCGCGAGGAGCTCGAGGCACTGCAGCTGGAACGTTTGCAGGACACCTTGCTGCACGCGTACGAGAACGTGCCCTTCTACCGGGCGGCCTTCGACAAGGCGGGGCTGCACCCCGACGACTGCCGTACGCTCTCCGATCTGGCCCGCTTCCCGTTCACGGCCAAGAGTGATCTGCGGGACAACTACCCCTTCGGGATGTTCGCGGTCGAGCAGTCCGAGGTGCGGCGCCTGCACGCGTCCAGCGGCACGACGGGGCGCCCCACGGTCGTCGGCTACACCGAGCAGGACCTGTCGATGTGGGCGGACGTCGTCGCGCGCTCGATCCGCGCGGCGGGCGGCCGTCCCGGGCACAAGGTGCATGTGGCGTACGGGTACGGCCTGTTCACCGGCGGCCTCGGCGCGCACTACGGGGCCGAGCGGCTCGGCTGCACGGTGATTCCCGCGTCCGGCGGCATGACGGCACGCCAGGTCCAGCTGATCCAGGACTTCCGCCCCGAGATCATCATGGTGACCCCCTCGTACATGCTGACGCTCCTGGAGGAGTTCGAGCGCCAGGGCGTCGACCCGCGCACGACGTCCCTCAAGGTCGGCATCTTCGGCGCCGAGCCGTGGACGGAGGAGATGCGCCGCGAGATCGAGGAGCGGTTCGCGATCGACGCGGTGGACATATACGGGCTCTCCGAGGTCATCGGCCCCGGAGTCGCCCAGGAGTGCGTGGAGACCAAGGACGGTCTGCACATCTGGGAGGACCACTTCTATCCCGAGGTGGTGGACCCGATCACCGGCGAGGTCCTTGCGGACGGCGAGCGCGGCGAGCTGGTCTTCACCTCCCTCACCAAGGAGGCCATGCCCGTCGTCCGTTACCGCACCCGCGATCTCACCCGCCTGCTGCCCGGCACCGCGCGGACGTTCCGCCGGATGGAGAAGATCACCGGCCGTTCGGACGACATGGTGATCCTGCGCGGCGTGAACCTCTTTCCCACCCAGGTCGAGGAGATCGTCCTGCGCACGCCGGGCGTCGCCCCGTACTTCCAGCTGCGCCTGAGCCGCGAGGGCCGTATGGACGCGCTGACGGTCCGGGCCGAGGCCCGCGCGGACACGACTCCCGAGCGGCGCGAGGCGGCGGCCCGGGAGATCGCGACGGCGGTGAAGGACGGGATCGGCGTCTCGGTGGCGGTCGAGATCGTCGATCCGGAGACGATCGAGCGGTCGGTGGGCAAGTTCAAGCGGATCGTGGACCTGCGGGGCAAATAGCCGGTGGGGTGCCTATGAGGCGCTGAAGCGGTCCCGCAGCTCCCGCTTGAGGATCTTCCCGCTCGCGTTGCGCGGCAGCTCGTCCACGAAGAGGACCTTCTTGGGTGCCTTGAAGTGGGCGAGCTTCTCGCGTGCGTGGTCGATGAGTTCGGCTTCGGTGACAGCTCCGTTGCGTACGACGACCGCGGTGACCGCCTCGATCCAGCGCTCGTCCGGCAGCCCGATCACGGCCGCCTCCGCGACCCGCTCATGGGTGTAGAGCGCGTCCTCGACCTGGCGCGAGGCGACGAGGACGCCGCCGGAGTTGATGACGTCCTTCACCCGGTCGACGATCGTGAAGTAGCCGTCCTCGTCGCGCACGGCGAGGTCCCCGGAGTGGAACCATCCGTCGCGGAACGCCTCCTTGGTCTCCTCGGGCTTGTCCCAGTAGCCCTCGCACAACTGCGGCGAGTGGTAGACGACTTCTCCGGCTGTCCCGTCGGGCACCTCAAGGCCGTGCTCGTCGACGACCCGTGCCTCGACGAACAGGACGGGCCGACCGCAGGAGTCCATCCGCCCCTCGTGCTCGTCGGGCCCGAGGACGGTGGCGAGGGGGCCGATCTCGCTCTGCCCGAAGCAGTTGTAGAAACCGAGCGACGGCAGCCGTTCGCGCAGGCGCTCAAGCACGGGGACGGGCATGATCGACGCCCCGTAGTACGCCTTGCGCAGCCCGCCGAGGTCGCGGGTGGCGAAGCCGGGGTGGTTCGAGAGGCCGATCCACACGGTGGGCGGCGCGAAGAGGCTGTCGGCGCGGCCCGCTTCGACCAGCTCGAAGATCCGCTCGGTGTCGGGCGCGTCGATGATCGTGTTCTCCGCGCCCACCGCGAGGTACGGCAGGAGGAAGACGTGCATCTGCGCCGAGTGGTAGAGCGGCAGCGAGTGGACGGGCTTGTCCGTCTCCTTGAGGTCGAGGGCAGTGATGGCGCTGACGTACTCGTGCACGAGCGAACGGTGCGTCATCATCGCGCCCTTGGGCAGGGCGGTGGTGCCGGAGGTGTAGAGCAGCTGGACGAGGTCGCCGTCGCCGGGCGCGTCCCCGTCGAAGGCCGGTGCGACGGCGAGCCGCGCGAGCAGCGAGTCCTCCGTGTCCCGCAGGGTGAGCACGCGTACGTCACCGGGCAGGCGCCCGGCGAGATCCGGGTCGGCGAGGACCACGGAGCTGCCGGACTGGCTCACGATGTACGCCAGGTCGTCGCCGACGAGGTTCTGGTTGACCGGCACATGGACGAGGCCCGCCCGCGAGCAGGCCAGGAAGCCGATCAGATACGCGTCGGAGTTGTGCGCGTAGGCGCCGACCCGGTCGCCCGCGCCGAGGCCCGCGTCGCGCAGCACCCGGGCCGCGCGCGAGACGGCCGCGTCGAGCTCCGCGTAGGTCCACACCCGCTCGCCGTAGCGCAGGGCCACGCGCCCCGGAACGCGCCGGGCACTGCGGTGGAGGACATCGTCGACCGTATTGCTGCGTACACCCGTCATGGCGTGATCCTGTGCCGCACGCGTCACGGCGGTCAAGGCTCCGGACGGGGCACGAACAGGTCCGTTCCGGTACTCGAATTCACATACCGGTTGGTACGCTCAACCGCCCCTTCCCTCAACCCCGTTGGGAGGCTTTATGCGCAGCCGCACCAGACGCCTCATGGCTCTGGGCATCAGCCTGTTGACCGCCGGAGCCCTGCTGCCGTCATCGGCCGGCGCGGCGGAGGACCGTGACGCCCACCCGTCGGGCGGCGGCCTGTCCGCGACCGTCCGCTACACCCAGTACGGCATTCCGCACATCCTGGCCAGGGACTACGAGAACCTCGGCTTCGGCACCGGCTGGGCGCAGGCCGCCGACCAGGTGTGCACCCTCGCCGAGGGATATGTGACCGTGCGCGGGGAGCGGTCACGTCACTTCGGCGCCGACGGCAAGCCCGACGGCTCGCTGTCCTCGGCGACCACGAACCTCGCAAGCGACCTCTACTTCGGCGGTGTCCGCGACACGCACACGGTGGAGAAGCTTCTGAAGCAGCCCGCGCCCGCGGGGCCGAGCGCCACGTCGAAGAAGCTGATGCGCGGCTTCGCCGCGGGCTACAACGCCTGGCTGAAGCAGAACCGCGTCACCGACCCGGCCTGCAAGGGCGCCGCGTGGCTGCGCCCGATCACCTCCCTGGACGTGGCCAGGCAGGGCTTCGCCGTCCAGGTCCTCGGCGGTCAGGGGCGCGGCATCGACGGCATCACCGCCGCGCAGCCCCCGGCCGCGTCGGCCCCGGACCGCGCCCCCGACCCCGGGCGCACCGCCGAGGAGGCACGCAAGCTCTTCTCGGCCGACGAGGCCGTGATGGGGTCCAACGCCGTCGCGTTCAGCGGGAAGACCACCGCGAACGGCAAGGGCCTGCTGCTCGGCAATCCGCACTATCCCTGGCAGGGCGGCCGCCGCTTCTGGCAGTCGCAGCAGACCATCCCGGGCGAGCTGAACGTCTCGGGCGGTTCGCTGCTCGGCACGAGCGTCGTCAACATCGGCTTCAACGGCGATGTGGCGTGGAGCCATACGGTGGCCACGGGCGTGACCCTCAATCTGCACCAGCTCACGCTCGACCCGGCCGATCCGACCGCCTATCTGGTGGACGGCAAGCCGGAGAAGATGACGAAGCGGACGGTCGAGGTGCCGGTCAAGGGCGGCGCCCCGGTGACCCGCACGCAGTGGTGGACCCGGTACGGCCCGGTCACCAACGGCCTCGGCGCGCAGCTCCCGCTGCCCTGGTCGGCGAAGACCGCGTACGCCCTGAACGACCCGAACGCCAGGAACATGCGCGGCAGCGACACCGACCTCGGTTTCGGCAAGGCGCGCTCCACCGACGGCATCCTGAAGGCGCTGCGCGACACGCAGGGACTCCCCTGGGTCAACACCATCGCCGCCGACCGCAAGGGCCACTCGCTGCTCAGCCAGTCGCAGGTCCTTCCCCGCATCACCGACGACCTCGCACAGCGCTGCTCCACCGATCTGGGCAAGGTCACGTATCCGGCGTCGGGTGTGGCCGTGCTCGACGGCTCGCGCGGCGACTGCAAGATCGGCTCGGACAAGGACGCCGTACAGCCCGGTGTCTTCGGTCCGTCGAAGATGCCCACCCTCAAGGACGCCCCGTACGCGGAGAACTCCAACGACAGCGCCTGGCTCACCAACGCGGACAAGCCGATCACGGGCTACGAGCGGGTCTTCGGGACGATCGGCACCCAGCGCTCCATGCGCACGCGCGGCGCGATCGAGGATGTCGCCGCGATGGCGAAGGAGGGCGGTCTGACGGTCAGGGACCTCCAGAAGCAGCAGTTCGCGAACCGGGCGCCGGCGGGCGATCTGGCCGCCGACGACGCGGCGCGCGCGTGTGCCGCGCTGCCCGGCGGCACCGCGACGGGCACGGACGGCAAGGCCGTCGACGTGCGCAAGGCCTGTGACGTCCTCAAGACCTGGGACCACAGCATGAACACGGACAGCAGGGGCGCCCTGCTCTTCGACCGGTTCTGGCGCAAGCTGGTGGCCTCCGTGCCGAACGCCCGGCTGTGGAAGGTGCCGTTCTCCGCCGCCGACCCGGTGCGCACCCCGAACACCCTCGACACGGACGCGCCCGGCTTCGCGCCCGCGCTCGCCGACGCGGTGTCCGAGCTGGGCGGTGCGGGCATCGCCCTGGACGCCCCGCTGGGCAAGAACCAGTTCGTCGTACGCGGCTCCCAGCGGCTGCCGGTGCACGGCGGCACGGAGTCGATCGGCGTGTGGAACAAGGTCGAGCCGGTCTGGGACGCGAAGGGCGGCGGCTACACCGAGGTGGCGCACGGTTCGAGCCACATCCAGGCGGTCGGCTGGGACAAGAGCCGCTGCCCGCAGGCGCGCACGCTGCTCACCTACTCGCAGTCGTCGAACCCGAACTCGCCCCACTACAGCGACCAGACACGGCTGTACTCCGGTGAGCGGTGGGTGACCTCGCGGTTCTGCGAGAAGGACATCATGCGCGACCCGAAGCTGAAGGTGGTCAAGGTGCGCGAACGCCGCTGAGGCCCCCCGCCACGCCGATCGCCACAGGGTCACCCCGCGTCCTGCCCGACGCGGGGTGACCTGCGGGTGCGGACTACAGCGCGCGTTCCCTTCCCTCCCAGTACGGCTCACGCAGCCTGCGCTTGTAGAGCTTGCCGTTCGGGTCGCGTGGCATCGTCTCGATGAAGTCGACGCTCTTGGGGCGTTTGTAGCCCGCCAGTCGGCGCTCGCAGTGGTCGAGGATCTCGGTGGCCAGCGCGTCGTCCGCCGTGCGGCCGTCCGCGACCTCCACGACCGCCTTGACCTGCTCGCCCCACTCGTCGTGCGGGATGCCGAACGCGGCGGCGTCCGCCACGGCGGGGTGGGTGAGCAGGGCGGACTCGATCTCGGCGGGGTAGATGTTGACCCCGCCCGAGATGATCATGTCGATCTTGCGGTCGCGGAGATAGAGATAGCCGTCCTCGTCGAGATAGCCGAGGTCGCCGACCGTGAAGAAGTCGCCGATGCGGTTCTTCTTCGTCTTGGACTCGTCCTTGTGGTACGAGAATCCGCCGGTGCTCATCTTCATGTAGACGGTGCCGAGTTCACCGGCGGGCAGCTTGTTGCCGTCGTCGTCGAAGACGGCCAGTTCGCTGATGGGCCAGGCCTTGCCGACGGTGCCGGGCCGCTTCAGCCAATCCTGCGCGGTGGCGAAGGCGCCGCCGCCCTCGCTGGCCGCGTAGTACTCCTCGACGCACTCGCCCCACCACTCGATCATCGCCCGTTTGACGTGGTCGGGGCAGGGAGCGGCGCCGTGGATGGCGTGCCGCATCGATGACACGTCGTACGCCTCCTTCGTCGCGTCCGGCAGTGCGAGGAGGCGGTGGAACTGGGTCGGCACCATATGGGTGTGCGTGCACTTGTGGGTGTCGATGAGGCGGAGCATCTCCTCGGGCGTCCACTTGTCCATCAGGACCAAGGGGTGGCCGATGTGCAGGGCGGCGCCGGCGAACTGGAGGACGGCCGTGTGGTAGAGCGGCGAGCAGACGAGGTGCACGTTGCCGTCGAAGGGCCTGACGCCGAAGATGCCGAGGAAACCGCCGAGGTAGGACTCCTCGGGGAGCTTGCCGGACAGCGGGCGCCGGATGCCGCGTGGGCGTCCCGTGGTGCCCGACGTGTAGTTCATGACCCAGCCGAGGGTGCGGTCCTCCGGCACGGACTCCGGCTGCCCGGCCAGGAGTTCGGCGTACGGGCAAAAGCCGTCGATCGCGCCCACGGAGTACCGGTGGGTGGCCGGGAGCTTCGCCTCGTCGGCGGCGTCGGTCGCCGCCCGGCCGAAGCGCTCGTGCGCGACGAGCACCTTCGCTCCGGAGTCGGCGACGATCCAGGCGATCTCGGGCCCGACCAGGTGGTGGTTGACCGGCACGAGATAGAACCCGGCCTGCGAGGCGGCCAGATACGCGGTGAGGAACTCGACGCCGTTGGGCAGCACGACGGCGAAGGCGTCGCCTCGTTCGAGGCCCGCGGCGCGCAGCCCGTGGACGAGCTGGTTGACGGCCGCGTGCAGGCGCCGTGCGGTCCACTCCTCGCCGTCGGGCGCGATCAGTACGGCACGGTCCGGGTCGGCCTGGGCCTGCGCCCAGAAGCCGTTGGGGGGCGCGCTGTCCGGCATGCTGCTCATAAGGGCCTCTCCTCCGTCGTCTCGTCAGTCGCGTCCGGAGCGTCAGTCGCGTCCGGCGATGCGGTTCACGCGGTCGATGGCGCGCTCGAAGCCGCGGGTCAGGTCGTCGAAGACCGCCTGGACGCTGCGTTCGCTGTTCATCCGGCCGACGATCTGCCCGACGGGCGTGCCGAGCAGCGCCTGGACCTCGTACTTCTGGATGCGCGAGACCGCCTCGGCGACCAGGAGCCCTTGCAGCGGCATGGGCAGGGTGCCGGGCCCGCTGGGGTCGTCCCAGGCGTCGGTCCATTCGGTGCGCAGCTGGCGTGCGGGTTTGCCCGTGAGGGCGCGCGAGCGGACCGTGTCGCCCGAGCCCGCCGCCAGGAGTTTCTCGGTCAGGGCCCGCGAGTGCATGTCGGCCTCCGTGGTGGTGAGCCAGAGGGAGCCGAGCCACACGCCCTGCGCGCCGAGCGCGAACGCCGCCGCGATCTGCTCGCCGCTGCCGATGCCGCCCGCCGCGAGCACCGGCAGCGGCGCGACGGCCTCGACGGCTTCCGGGGTCAGGACCATGGAGGCGATCTCGCCGGTGTGCCCGCCCGCCTCGTAGCCCTGCGCGACGACGATGTCGATGCCCGCGTCGGCGTGCTTCTGCGCGTGCCGGGCGCTGCCCGCGAGCGCGGCGACCAGGACGTCGTTGTCGTGCGCGCGTTGGATGACGTCGGCGGGCGGTGAGCCGAGCGCGTTGGCGAGCAGCTTGATCGGATAGTCGAAGGCGACGTCGAGCTGGTTGCGCGCGACCTGCTCCATCCACCCGGTGATGCGCCAGCCGGAGGCTTCGCCCTCGGCGAGTTCGGGTACACCGTGCTTGGCGAGGGTGTCCTCGACGAACCGGCGGTGGCCTTCGGGGATCATCGCCTCGACGTCGGCCTCGCTCACCCCCTCGACCTTCTTGGCGGGCATCACGACATCGAGTCCGTAGGGCCGGTCCTCGACGTGCTCCTGCATCCAGTCGAGGTCCCGGGCCAGCTCGTCGGGCGCCGTGTAGCGGACCGCGCCGAGCACACCGAATCCGCCCGCCCTGCTGATGGCGGCCGCCACCGCCGGGAAGGGCGTGAAGCCGAAGATGGCGTGCTCGATCCCCAGTTTCCTGCTCAGCTCTGTCTGCATGGGCGCAGGATGCCGCAGCCGTCCGGACGACGGAAGAGATTTTCTGATGCAGTGTCAGATCTTTACGGGGCGCGCTCGGTTGACAGGGCCGGGCGCTGACATGAAAGTTTCAGCAGTCTCTTGTGATCCCGAAAGATAATTTCAGCTCAGAAGAGTTCCAGGAGGGGGCGCGGTCATGGCCGAGGACAGCGGGGCGGCGGGCAGAGCGGGCGGCGGTCTGAGCCGACGCCAACTGGGAGCGCGGGCCGTGGCCCTCGGCGGGGCGCTCGCGCTCGTGCCGTTCCCCGCGGGTCCCGCTGCCGCCGCGGCGGGTGCGGCGTCCGGCGCCGGGCATCCGACGCTGCGGCCCGGCACCCCCGAGCGCGCCGGGCTCCTCGCCGGGCACCTGCGGCAACTGGTCGCCGACGCAGAGCAGTTCCTCGGCCCCTCGCCCAAGCACCCCTGGTACGCGGGCGCCGTCCTGCTCGCGGGCCGCGGCGGCACGGTCGCCCTGCACCAGCCCATCGGCAAGGCGGTGCGCTACGCGGCGTACGACGAGAAGACCGACACCGGCACCGAGTTGCCGGCCGACCGGCAGATCGCGATGGCCAAGGACACGGTCTTCGACCTCGCCTCCGTCTCGAAGCTGTTCACCTCGCTGCTCGCCGTGCAGCAGATCGAGCGCGGCAAGCTGGACCTCGAGGCGAAGGTCGCCTCGTACATCCCCGACTTCGGGGGCGGGGGCAAGCAGGACGTCACGATCCGCCAGCTCCTCACCCACACCTCGGGTTTCCGCGCCTGGATCCCCCTCTACAAGGAACCCACGCGCGAGGGTCAGCTGCGCCTCATCTGGCAGGAGAAGCCGCTCAACCCGCCCGGCACCAAGTATCTCTACTCGGACCTGAATCTGATCTCGCTCCAGCTGGTCCTCGAAGAGATCACGGGCCGCCGCCTCGACGCCCTGCTCCGCGACGAGATCACCGCTCCGCTCGGAATGCACCGCACCCGCTACAACCCGCCCGCCTCCTGGCAGCGGAAGATCGCCGCCACCGAGGACGCCCGCCTGCCCTGGTCGGGCCTTGACCGCGGCATGGTGTGGGGCGAGGTGCACGACGAGAACGCCTTCGGCTTCGGCGGGGTCGCCGGGCACGCGGGAGTCTTCTCCTGCGCCTGGGACCTCGCGATCCTCGGCCGGACCCTGCTCAACGGCGGCGTCTACGGCCGCTCCCGCATCCTGTCCGACGCGTCCGTGAAGCTGATGTTCACCGACTTCAACACCGACTTCCCCGGCGACGAGCACGGCCTGGGCTTCGAGCTCTACCAGCACTGGTACATGGGCGCGATGGCGACGCCGCGCACCGCGGGCCACACGGGCTTCACCGGCACCTCCCTCGTCCTGGACCCGACGACCGACTCCTTCCTCGTCGTCCTCGGCAACTCGGTCCACCCGGTGCGCAGCTGGCGCTCCGGCTCGGCCCCCAGGGTGGCGGCGGCGAACCGCATGGCACGCGCCGTTCCGGTACGCCCCGCGCGGGGCCGCACCGCATGGTTCTCCGGCATGGCGAACGCGGCATCGGCCACCCTGACCCTGCCGCCGCTCACCCTCGCCACCGACCGGGCGAGGCTGCGCTGCGAGCTGTGGTGGGACACCGAGCCGGGCTCCGACCAACTGCGCCTGGAGGCCTCGCGGGACGACGGCGCGACGTGGCAGCCGGTGCCGTTCACGACGCAGCACCGGGGCTCCGATCCCCGCCCGCACCCCGACGGCACCGCCTCCGGCTGGTCCGGGCGCGTCTGGCACCGCCTCACCGCCGACCTCTCCGGGTTGCGGGGCGAGCTGGTGCGGCTGCGCTGGCGCTACGCGACCGACCAGCTCTACGTGGGGCGCGGCGCGTACGCCGACGGGCTGCGGGTCGAGGACGGCGGCCGTACCGCCTTCGACGAGGCGCGGCCCGCCGACGCGGCCCGCATCGAGGCGGTGGGCTGGGCCCCCTCGGCCGACTGAGGCGGGGCGGGGCCCTGGCGGGACTCTGGCGGGGGCCTACTCCCCCAGCGCTGCCATGGCCGCGTTGTGTCCGGGGATGCCGCTGACCCCGCCGCCGCGCACGGCACCCGCCCCGCACAGCAGGACGTTCGCGTGCCGCGTCTCCACGCCCCAGCGCCCGGTGCCTTCCTGCGCGTACGGGAAGGCCAGGTCGCGGTGGAAGATGTTGCCGCCGGGAAGGCGCAGGTCGCGTTCGAGGTCGAGCGGGGTCTTGGCCTCGATGCAGGGGCGCCCGTCTTCGTCGGTGGCCAGGCAGTCGGCGAGCGGCTCGGCCAGGTGGGCGTCCAGCTGCGCCAGGGTCGACTTCAACAGTTCGGCCCGTGCGGTGTCGTTGTCCCGGGCGAAGAGGCGGGCGGGCGTGTGCAGTCCGAAGAGGGTGAGGGTCTGGCAGCCGCGCTCCACCAGCTCGGGGGCGAGGATGCTGGGGTCCGTGAGCGAGTGGCAGTAGATCTCGGACGGCGGTGCGGCGGGCAGCTCACCGGCCGCGGCCTGGGCGTACGCGGTGGCCAGCTCGCCGTACCCCTCCCCGATGTGGAAGGTCCCGGCGAAGGCCTCGTGCGGGTCGACCGAGGTGTCGCGCAGCTTCGGCAGCCGTTCGAGCAGCATGTTGACCTTGAGCTGCGCGCCTTCGGCGGGGGCGGGCGGTGCGTCGCCGACGAGGGCGGCGAGCTCCTGCGGGGACGCGTTGACCAGGACGTGCCGCGCGGCGACGGTGGCTTCGCGCCCGGGCGTGCGGTACGTGACCTCGGCGCTCCGTCCGTCCGACTCGATGCGGGTGACCTCGTGGTCCGTGGCGAGCTCGGCGCCCGCCGCGCGAGCCGCGTCCGCGAGGGCGCCGGTGAGCGCGCCCATGCCGCCGACGGGCACGTTCCAGTCGCCGGTGCCGCCGCCGATGACGTGGTAGAGGAAGCAGCGGTTCTGGCGCAGGGACGGGTCGTGGGCGTCGGCGAACGTCCCGATGAGGGCGTCGGTGAGCACCACCCCGCGCACCAGGTCGTCGTGGAACCGTTCCTCGATGGCGGCGCCGATGGGCTCCTCGAAGAGCGTCCGCCAGGCGTCCTCGTCGCCGATCCGCTCGCGCAGCGCCTCGCGCGTGGGCAGCGGCTCGGTGAGCGTGGGGAACACCTGCTCGGCGACCTGCCCGGTCATGGCGTAGAACTCCCGCCACGCCTCGTACTCCCGCGGGCCGCCGGTGAGCCGCTCGAACGCGTCCCTGGTACGTGCCTCGCCCCCGCCGACGAGCAGTCCCGCCGGGCGCCCGTCGCGCTCGGTCGGCGTGTAGGAGGAGACGGTGCGGGTGCGCACCCGGAAGTCCAGGTCGAGATCCCGGACGATCTTCCGCGGCAGGAGGCTGACGAGGTACGAGTAGCGCGAGAGGCGGGCGTCGACGCCGGCGAAGGGCCGGCTGGACACGGCCGCGCCGCCGGTCCCGGACAGCCGCTCCAGAAGCAGGACGGAGCGCCCGGCACGGGCGAGATAGGCGGCGGCGACGAGGCCGTTGTGACCACCGCCGACGATGACGGCGTCGTAACGATCGCGAGGAGGCATAGCCCTTGGTAACACGCGGGGGCGCCGAGCGCCCCCAAGGGGCGCGGGGAACTGCGCGCCCGGCCACGACGCACCGGCAGGCGGCCACGAACCCGGGACGCCCCCGCGGGTCAAGCCCGCCGCTGGCGAAGCGCCGCCACCCGCCGGTAGAGCTCGACCGCCTCGGTGCCCCGGCCCAGCTGCTCCAGACAGTGCGCCTCGTCGTTGCGGCTGGCCAGGGCGTCGGGGTGGTCGGCGCCCAGGACTTGTTCGCGGGCGGCCGCGACCCGGCGGTACTCGGTCAGGGCGTCCGCCCAGCGGCCGAGCCAGCCCAGGCCCACGGCCACCTCGCGGCGGCTGACCAGGGTGTCGGGGTGGTCGCCGCCCAGGACGCGTTCGCGGATCGCGCAGACGTCACGGGCCTCGGCCAGGGCTTCCTCCCAGCGGCCCTGACGGCCGAGATTGACGCCGAGGCCGTGCCGGGCGCGCAGGGTCTCGGGGTGGGAGGGGCCGTTGACCCGGGTGCGGTCGTCGATCAGGTCGCGGTACAGCTCGAGGGCCTCGCCGCTGCGGCTGAGCCGTCCCAGGCTGATGCCCACCTCGTAGCGCGCGGCGAGGGTGTCGGGGTGGTCGGCGCCGAGCGCCCGCACGCGCGCGTCGGCGACCTCGCGGTACGTCTGGAGCGCCTCGGGCCATCGGCCCAACTGCCCCAGGGCGTAGGCGACTTCGTAGCGGGTGACCAGGGTGTCGGGGTGGGTGGCGCCGAGGACGCGGGCCCTGGCCGTCGCGACCTCGCGGGCCAGCCGGTAGGAGTCCTCCAGACGGCCGAGCCTGCTGAGGTTGTATGCGAGGTTGTGGCGGCAGCGCAGGGTGTCGGGGTGATCGGCGCCCGCGGTCCGCTCCCGCACGGCGAGCACCGAGGTGTACATCTGGTGTGCCTCGAAGTGCCGTCCCAACTGCCCCATGACGTACGCCATTTCCTGCCGGGCGGCGAGCGTGTCCGGGTGCTCGGGGCCGAGCGTGCGCTCCCTGCCCTGCGCGACGCGGCCGTACTCCCGCAGGGCGTCGGCCGCGCGGCCGGTGCGGCTGAGGGTGAAGCCCACTTCGTAGCGGCTCGCGAGGGTGTCGGGGTGGTCGGGGCCAAGGGCGTGCTCCCGCTCGGCGGCCACCGCGCGGTGCACCTCGCCCGCCTCGGCCCAGCGGCCCAGGCGCCCCAGGCTCAGGCCCGCGTTGTGCCGGCTGAGGAGGGTGGCCACCACCTCCGGGGACGGGGTGGGCCGTTCGGGCTGCCGCGGGGTGGCGGCACGGCGCGCGTCGGTGCGCGGGATCCACTCGCCGGTCAGGCCCGCCGCCGCGTCGGGCGGTGTCGTGCGCAGTTCGGACACGCCGTTCGCCTTGTGTCCGGTGGTCATGCCGCGGGTCCACGAGGGCAGCCGCGGTTCGTGCGAGGGCGGCTGCTCGGGGCGGCGCACGGGCGGGGTGACGACGGTAGGGACGTACGAAGGGACAACGGGGACGACGCTGCGGCCCGAGACGATGCGGCGCCCCAGTTCGCGGGCGTCGCCCGGCCGCTCGTCCGGTTCCTTGGCGAGCAGGTCGAGGACGATCCGCTCGAAGTACTCGGGCAGTTCGCCGCGGTGCCTGCGGGGCGGCTCGGGAGTCGTGTCGCGGTGGCCGACGAGGACGGCCCACGCGTCCTCCAGGTCGAACGGCGGCGCGCCGGTGGCGATCTCGTACAGCACGCAGCCGAAGGAGTAGAGGTCGCTGCGCTGGTCGACCGGGGCGCCGCTGATCTGCTCGGGCGACATGTAGTGCGGGGTGCCCATGGCGATGCCCGTGCCGGTCAGGCGTGAGGTGAAGCCGATGTCGGCGCCGAGCCTGGCGATGCCGAAGTCGCAGATCTTCACCGTGCCGTCCGTGAGCCGCATGATGTTCGCGGGCTTCAGGTCCCGGTGCACGATGCCCTGTTCATGGGTGTACGCGAGCGCCGCCGCGACCTGGTCGGCGATCTCCACGACGTCCGCGACGGGCAGCGGATGCTGTCGGTTGTCCTCCAGGAGCTGACTGAGGTTGCGGCCTTCGAGCAGTTCCATGACCAGATACAGGACGCCGTCGTGTTCCCCGAAGTCATGGACCACGGTGACGCCGCGGTGCTGGAGGGCCGCCGCGACGCGTGCCTCGCGCCGGAACCTCTCGCGCAGCACGCGGGTGAAGGACTGGTCGGTCTGGGGCCCGAGAGGCTTGAGGCACTTCACGGCGACCCTGCGTCCGAGGGATTCGTCGCGCGCACGCCACACTTCGCCCATGCCGCCGCGCCCGATCAGGTCCAGCAGCCTGTAGCGGCCCTGGATCAGCCTGGTGTCCGCCATCTCCCGCCGTCGCCCCCGTTGCTTCGCTTCGCCCTCCCCGGCCCGTCCAGTATGGCTGCCCGCCTGTCGAGTTTGTACGGGGCAGGCCGGGCGCCGGGCCCGAGCCTGGCCATGGCGCGCAGAATGTGCTTCGGGGGAAGTTGCCAGCGTATACGCGCGGGGACGGTGCGCAGGATGGTGCCGGTGGTGACGAGTCGCCGGGTCACGGTGGCGGGCGGCGGGGCCGTTCTGCCGTACAGCTCGTGGGCGTAGGGCGGCAGCGAGGAGTACGCCAGATTCGCGACGCGCCGCCACAGCAGGGCGCGCGCCGGAACAAGCAGCGGGTGGGTCGGCGGGCGCCGCAGGAAGTCGTCGACGTCGCGTGCCTCGGGCCCGGCGGCCAGTTCGGGCCGGACCCGCTCGAAGTAGGCGGCGAGTTCCGCGGTCGACGCCGGTACGCCGTCGGGGTCGAGGCCGACGAGCCGGGCGCTCTGCCGGTGTTCGTCGACGTACCGGTCGGCGAGTTCGCCGGTCAGGCGGAAACCGGACCGGCGGGCGACGTGCAGATAGGAGTCGATCTCGGCGCAGTGCACCCAGAGCAGCAGCCCGGGCTCGTCCACGCCGTACCGCTCCCCCGTGTCGGGGTCGGTGGCCGTCAGCATCGTGTGGATCTTCCGCACCCGTGCGCCCGCCTGCTCGGCGACCTCGGTGGTGCCGTACGTGGTGGTGCCCACGAAGCTGGCGGTGCGCATGAGGCGGCCCCAGGCGTCCTTGCGGAAGTCGGAGTTCTGCATGACGCCGCGGACCGCGCGCGGGTGCAGGGCCTGCAGATACAGGGCGCGTATCCCGGCGACCCACATCATCGGGTCGCCGTGCATCTGCCAGGTCACGGACGTGGGGCCGAAAAGGCCCGGATCTCCCGGCGCCGGGTGCCCCGATGAGGATGCCTCGCGCATACAACCACCTCCTGATCGCAGGCTACGCCGCCGGGGCCCGCCTCAACCCGCCCGGATGACCTCGGGGTTGGCGCAGTGCGCGAGGGGTTCGCCGCGCAGGAAGCGGCCGACCTCCGCCGCCGCGATGCCCGCCGCCTTGTGCGCGACCTGCCTGCTGCCGCCCGCGATGTGCGGGGTGAGGACGACACCGGGGGCGGTCAGGAGGCGGGAGTCCGCGGGCAGCGGCTCCTCGGGGAAGACGTCGAAGCCCGCCCCCGCCAGGTGCCCCGATTCCAGCGCGTCGCAGGCGGCGTCGTAGTCGAGCAGCGCACCGCGGGCGCAGTTGACCAGGATCGAGCCGCGGGGCATCGCGGCGATCTGCGCGCGGCCGATCATGCCTTTGGTCTCGTCGGTGACGCGGGCGTGCAGGGAGACGACGCGCGAGCGGCGCAGCAGTTCATCGAGGGAGACCTGTTCCGCCACTCCCTCCAGCGCGTCGGGCCGTACGTACGGGTCGTGCACGAGGATGTCGGCGCCCAGGGCGCGCAGGACCTTGGCGACGCGGCTGCCGATGGCGCCGTAGCCGATCAGGCCGACGGTCGCGCCTTCGATCTCGATGCCGCAGTTGTCGTAGTCGTAGTAGTCGCCGCGCCAGGTGCCCTCGCGCAGGTCGGTGTGGGTGTCGCCGACACCGCGGGCGGCGGCGAGCAGCAGGGTGAGGGTGTGTTCGGCGGTGGCGGTGGCGTTGCGGCCGGGGGCGTAGCAGACGGCCACGCCGTGCTTCGTCGCCGCTTCGAGGTTGGCGTTGACCGGGCCGCCGCGGCTGGTGCAGAAGAGCTCCAGGTCGGGGCAGGCGGCGAGGATGCGCTCGGTGAGCGGGCCGTGTTCGGTGACGCAGATCCGGACGCCCCGGAGCGCCTCGATCATCTCCTCCTCGCTGCCGGATGCCTCGATGACCTCGGCGACGGGGCCGAAGGGGGTGTGCGGCCAGGGGAATTGCAGCTCGCGGACGTCCAGCGGGAGTTCCCCGGCGGCGGCGCGCACGGCCTCGGCGAACAGGCCCGGGCGGATGAAGTGGTTGCCGGCGGCGAGGACGGTGGTGCTCATGGGTGGGTGTCTCCTGAGGGGCGGTGCGGGTGGCCGGTCGGTGGCAGCCGGGTCAGTGGCAGGCGGAGGTGTGGGTCGTCGCGGGGGCGTTGAGCCGCAGCAGCGCGGTGTGGCCGTCCTCGACCCGGATCTCCGTGAGGGCGCCGTTGAACAGTTGCGGGAAGACCCGGCGGTAGTCGCCGAGCGGGATGCCCAGGAGGTGGCAGAGCAGGACGCGTACGAGGGTGGAGTGGGCGACCAGGAGGACCCTGCCGTGCGGCTCCTGCCGGGCGATCCCGGCCAGGCAGTCCGCGGCGCGTGCGGCGGCCTTGCGGGGGTCCTCGCCGCCGGGCAGATGGTGGTCGACCGGGTCGTCGAGGAAGGCCGCGAGCTCCTCCGGGAACTGCTCGCGCATCTCGTCCCTGGTCAGTCCGTCGCCCCGGCCGAAGTCGAGTTCGCTCAGGCGCTCGTCGACGCGCGCGGGCAGCCCACAGGCCGCGGCGGCGGGCTCGGCGGTGAGCCGGGCCCGGGAGAGCGGGGAGCTCCAGACCGCGCTGAGCCCCGCGGTGGCGGCCCACTCGGCGAGCGCGGCGGCCTGCCCGCGGCCGAGGTCGGTGAGGGGCACATCGGTGCGTCCCGCGTAGCGGTTCTCCGCGTGCCAGACGGTTTCGCCGTGGCGTACGAGGATGAAGTCGGTCACTGGGCTGCCCTCCTGCGGGCGTGATCGGCCACGGCCCGGCTGAGCCAGCCGCGGCGGGTGAGTTCGTCGGTGAAGCGGAGGTAGAGGGGGAGGTAGCGGGCGGTGCGGGCAGGTGACGGGCGGATCTCCTCGCCTGCCCTGACCATGGCGGCGGCTGCTTCCTGGAGGCTCGCGCCACCGGAGGTGGCGGCGAGGACCGCCATGCCGACGGCGCCCTCTGCCTGTTCCGGCAGGCGTACGGGACGCCCGAGGACCTCGGCCCGCAGCCGGCACCAGTAGCGGTTGCGGGCGCCGCCGCCGGTGAGGGTGAGCGGGCCGTCGACGGGGGCGCCGAGGTGGTCGAGATAGTCGAGGCAGAGGCGTTCCAGACAGGCGACGCCGAGCAGGTACGCGTGGAACTCGGCCGCGCGGGAGGGGACTTCGCCGAGGATGAAGGGTTCGGCTTCCGGGGCGCGGAAGGGGAAGCGTTCGCCGCCGGTGGAGACCAGGGGGTAGGCAACCGCGTCCGGGTCGAGCGCGGCGGCCTCCCGGGTGAGCGCTTCCAGATCCTCGCCGTGGAAGTACCGGGAGACGACTCCCGCGCCGCTGCTCGACGCGCCGCCCGGCAGCCAGGTGTCGCCGGGGCCGCGGTGGCAGTACACGACGCCCTCCGGGTCGCGGACCAGGTGCGTGCTGGTGCCCTTGAGGACGAGGGTGGTGCCGAGCACCGCGTTCCAGGCGCCCGGTTCCAGGGCTCCGGCGCCGATCTGGGCGGCGCAGCCGTCGGTCATTCCGGCGACGAGGGTGGTGCCCTCGGGGATGCCGGTGGCTTGCGCGGCCGCGGCGCATACGGTGCCGAGGACGCTGCCGGGGCGTACGACGTCGGGCAACATGTCTTCGGGGACGCCGAGTTCGGCCATGACCTTGTGCGGCCAGCGCTCCTCGACGAGGTGATAGCCGGTCTTGAGGGCGTGGCTTGCGTCGGCGGCCACCTGATGCCCGGCGAGCCGCCAGGTGATCAGGTCGACCTGGTGCAGCAGCCGGACGCCCGCGGTGGCCGCCGCAGGGTGGTGGTCCAGGAGCCGGCGCAGTTTCGGCAGCGCCCAGGACGGCTGCATGCTGCGGTAGCCGAGGTCCCGCCAGACCTCCCCGCCCGCCTCGTTGACGGTGACCGCCTGATCGGCGGCGCGCCCGTCGTCGTACATCAGGCCGGGGGTGAGCGGGCGCCCCGCCGCGTCGGCGAGCAGGATCGTCCCGGAGGTGCCGTCGATCGCGAGCCCGCGGACGCGGCCCGCGTCGAGTCCGCTCAGGGCCTCGCGGCAGGCGGCGGCCAGGGCGCTCCACCACTGCTCGGGGTCCTGTTCGTGCCGTACGCCGTCGCGGTGGCTGGTCAGCGGCCGGGAGGCGGCGGCCAGAAGCTGTCCGGTGCCGTCGACGGCGACACAGCGTGCGCTCTGGGTGCCGAGGTCGAGGCCCAGCCAGATGCCGTCGAGGGATTCGGGCGGGCGGTCGGCGGAGCGGGTCTCAGACATGGGTGCCTCCCGGCGTCGTGCGGATACCGTCGCCGTCGTACGGGGTCGCTTCCGGGCCCGGGGCGCTTGTCCCCCGCCAGACCGCGTTGCCGCGCCAACCGGCTTCGCGCGCGAGGGCCCGCCGGTCGGTGAAGTCCTCGTACAGGGCGGAGTAGAACTGCGCGCGTTCCGGGTCGGGTTCCCAACCGCGCTGCATGCGGACGTACTTGGCGGCGGCCGTGTGCATGCTGCTTTCGGCGCCGGTGCGGACGAGGCCGGTGAGGAAGGCTCCCTTGGCGCCCAGTTCGGTGTCGCCGGAGCGGGCGGTCGGCACGCCCGTCGCATCGGCGATCAGCGCGCACCACGCGTCGCTGTTGGCGCCCCCGCCGCACAGCCGCAGCTCGCTCACCTCCGTACGGGCCGCTGCGAGCGAGTCGCGCAGGACCAGCGAGAGTCCGTCGAAGACGGCGCGGGCCAGGTCGGCGCGCGTGTGCTCGAGGGACATGCCCCAGAAGGAGCCGCGGGCGTGCGGGTCGAGGAACGGCGCGCGTTCGCCCGCCGGGGAGAGGTAGGGCAGGAACAGCAGGCCACGGGCGCCGGGCTCCGACTCGAAGGCGAGGCGCGCGAGTTCCGGCGGCCCGGCGAGGCCGAGCATCTGCGCGGACCAGCCGAGCACCTCGGCGCCGTTGAGGGTCGGGAAGGCGCGGAGGACCCGTTCGCGGCCGCGGTAGGCGATGTTGATGCCCGAGGGTTCGCCACTGGTGTCCACGTCCGTGCGGACGATCTCCGTGCACAGGGTGGTGCCGAGGATGCTGCACGCCTGGCCGGGGTTGACCACGCCGACGCCGCGGGCGGTGGCGGCGATGTCGTACGGCGACATCACGACCGGCAGCCCGGCCGGCAGGCCCAGTTGGGCCGCGGCCTCCCCGGTGATCTCGGCGATGCGCTCCGACTCCCCGAGGACGGTGGGCAGGAGGCGGTGGTAGGCGCTCAGGCCGAACAGGTCGAGGATCCGCGGGTCGTAGTCGCCGGTGGTGTGGTCGAGGAAGGGCGCCGACGCGTCCGACTCGTCGCAGGCGCGGACCCCGGTCAGGCACAGGAAGAGCCAGCCCGCGGCGGTGAGCGAGGTGCGGGAGCGCGCAAGGCGGTCCGGATCGTGGGCGGCGAGCCAGCTGAAGAGGGCATTGGGCATGCCGGCACAGGTCAGCGAGCCGTTGCGGCGGAAGGCCGCTTCGAGGACGCCCTCGCGCTGCCAGTCGGCGAGCAGGTCACCCGCGCGGCCGTCGGACCACAGGATCGCGGGTCCCGTGGGGCGGCCGTCGGCGTCGACGAGCCAGGCGCCGTCGCCCTGGGCGGTGAAGGACACCAGCCAGACCGGGTCGTCGAGGCCGGACAGGGCGCCGCGGACGGTGTGGACGACGGCGTTCCAGACGGCGTCCATGTCCTGCTCCGCCCAGCCGGGGTGGGGCCGCAGGACCTCGGTGGCCAGCCGGGAGACGGCGATCTCCGTGCCCTGGTCGTCGAAGACGACCGACTTGATCATGGTGGTGCCGACGTCGATGGTCAGTACGGACACGGGCCAAGTCCTTTCATGTCGGAAGCGCGTCGGAAGCACGTCGAGGTCACGCCGGGGCCGATGCGGAGGCGGGCGCGGCGCCCGGCGAGGCACTGACCTTCTCCGCCGTGCCCGCGTCATCCGGCACGTCCGGCAGCCTGAGGAAGAGCGCGAGCACGGTGCTCACCGCATGCATCCCCGCGAAAATCCAGACCACCCCCGTGACGCCGAGCGGTCCGACGAAGGCGGCGACGATCGCGGGACCCACGAAGGTGCTGGCTCCCGCGCCCAGGTTGAGCGCGGCGAGCGCCTGCCCCTTGTGCCGCGGTTCCAGCGAGGGCACCAATGCCGAAAGCGGTACATATCCGGCCAGCGTAGCGCCGTAGAGGGCGGCGGCCGCCAGGGCGAGGGGGAAGTTGTCGCCCGCCGCGTCCGGGACGTAGAAGAGCAGCAAGGTGCTGACGGTGCAACCGGCGCCGCCGCACCAGGCGATGGTCCTGCGCCAGCCGAACCGGTCCCCCACCACGCCGAACAGCAGGTTGGCGAAGATGTTGGTCGCGAACATCGCGCTCAGCAGGTGCAGCCACTCGGTGAGGCTGAAGCCGACCGTCTTCGTGAAGTGGATCGGCATGATCACGAAGAAGCCGAACTGCGAGGCCGTGTTGATGACCCGCGCGAGCGATCCGGCGCCGACCCGGGGATTGCGCCACAGGACGGTGACGCTGCCGAGCAGTGTGGCGAGCGGCCCCTCTCCCGCGCCGCGCGGCTGCTTGGCGCCCCGCTCGTCACGGACGAGAAGCAGGGCGATGAGCCCGCCCGCGGTCACCAGGGCCAGCGCCGACCACAGCGTGGCGTACGCGCCGATCCGCGGGATGAGCCCGCTGGCGACCAGGGAGCCGAGGGTGGGCAGACCGCCGGTGAAGGCGAACCAGAACCAGCCCATGGCCGTGCCGAGCCGGGCGCGCGGCGCGACCGAGGCGATCCACACCAGGAACCCGTAGGCGAACAGCGGATAGCCCAGGCCGCGCAGGCCGTACCCGAGCATCATCAGCGGATAGCTGGTCATGGGGATCGCGAGGACGAGGAAGAGGAGCTGGAAGACGCCCCAGATACCCAGGCCGGTCCACATGACGCGGCGCGGGCCCCACAGATCGGACAGCACCCCGGAGAGCCAGGCGGCGACGGCCGCCGCGGCGCCGTAGACGGTGAAGAGCAGCGCGACCCGCGGCTGCGAGATGCCCTCGTCGATCAGGTACGGCGAGAGATAGCCGGACTCGACCCCGTCTCCGATCATGAAGAGGAGCAGCCCGAGGTACCCCCATGCGAGGGTCGGCGGAATGCCCAGGCGTGTGATCAGTGAACGCGGCGGAGAGGGCGGGGGTGTCGGCATCGACGCTCCCCTTTCTGCGGCGGGGGCAGGAGGGACGGACGAGCCGATGGAACAGGTGGCCTCAAAGGCGAGTCAATGGCGGCCGGAATCTTCCCATCAGGGCGGCGACCTGCCGTGTTCGATCGGACCGCGGCCGCTCGTGGACGCCGTCCTCCACGGGAGAGCCGCGTTACATCCGTGGGAACATAACGCGGCGAGTTCACACACGTGCCGCGTACAGCACGGGGCACGGACACCGGAGGGAGCGCTGCGATGGACCGGGTCGAGGCCCAGGAGGAGCGGCGGCGCCAGATGCGCGAGGCCGTCGTCGGGCGCGGCTTCGTGCGCACCGCGGACCTCGCCGGGGAGTTCGGCGTCAGTCTGATGACCGCGCACCGCGACCTGGACGCACTGCAGGCCCAGGGGTGGCTGCGGAAGGTACGCGGGGGCGCGACCGGGCTTCCCTCGGCGCAGTTCCACGGCGGTTTCGCGGAGCGCATGGCAACGATGGCGCAGACCAAGCAGCTCCTCGCGCGGGCCGCCGCGACGCTCCTGGTGCCGGGTCAGACGGTGCTGCTCGACGACAGCACGACCTGTCTGCTGCTCGCGCACCAGGCCACCGAGCACACCCCGCTGACGGTCATCACCAACTCGCTGCCGGCCGTCACCACGCTCGCGAAGGAACCCGGCATCTCGCTGATCACGCTGGGCGGCGCGTACTTCCCGGCGTACGACGCGTTCATGGGCCTGCACACCGCGGACGCGGTCCGCGCCTTCAGGGCCGATGTCCTCTTCATGTCGACGACGGCCGTCACCAACGGCCGCTGCTACCACACGTCACCGGAGACGGTGCAGGTCAAGCGGGCGATGATGGAGTGCGCCGCGCGCCGGGTGCTGGTCGCGGACCACACCAAGTTCTGCAAGGACGGGCTGTATTCGCTTGCCCCGCTGACCGACTTCGATCTGCTGGTCGTGGACGACGGCCTCGCGCCGGAGCAGGTGCGGGCGGTGCGCGCGGCCGGTACCGAGGTGCTGGTGGTGCCGACGCGGAACCAGACGGCAGGCGGGAGCGGCCGGGATCAGGCGGGATGAGGCGGGATCAGGCGGGAGAGGTCAGGCAGGGGACGTCAGGTAGGAGATGACCATGTCTCCCAGCATCGTCCGGTAGTGCTCGCGGCGCGCCGACTCGGTGAGGTCGCGGCCGAAGAGCGCGCGGAACGTCTGCCGGTTGGAGACCCGGAAGAAGCAGAAGGAGCTGATCATCGCGTGCAGGTCGACGGCGTCCACGTCGGCCGTGAACACGCCCTGCTCACGTCCGGCTTCGAGGATGGAGGCGATGACGTCGATCGCCGGGGAGCTGAGTGAACCGAGGCTCTCGGAGGCGGCGATGTGCTGCGCCTCGTGGATGTTCTCGATGCTGACGAGGCGGATGAAGTCCGGGTGTGCCTCGTGGTGGTCGAAGGTCAGCTCGGCCAGGCGGCGGATGGCGGACACCGGGTCCAGATGTCCGACGTCGAGCTTTTGCTCCTCGTCCCGGATGACCTTGTACGCCCGCTCCAGGACCGCGGTGAACAGCTGGTCCTTGCTGCCGAAGTAGTAGTAGATCATCCGCTTCGTGGTGCGCATGCGGGCGGCGATCTCGTCCACCCTGGCCCCCGCGTATCCCATGCGGGCGAACTCCTCGGTGGCCACGTCGAGGATCTCGCCCTGCGTACGGGCCGCGTCCCTGGTGCGCTTGGCGGGCGGGGACGGCTGGGGTACGGCGGCGGCCATGCAGCTCCTCAGGGCGGACTCTCCGGCCGGTCAGTCTAGTGCGGGCCATGGCTGGTGAAGATGCTGGGCTGCGAGCCGTACGGCCGCGTTCGACGCCCCGTATCCCCGATAGCCGCCGGTCCGCTGCACCAGCTCGAAGAAGACCCGCCCGACCGTGGCGGTGTAGCAGTGGAGAAACTCGCCGTTCGCGTCCCGGTCGTAGAGGATCCCGAGGTCCGCGAGGACGGCAAGACGCCGCGGATCCAGGGCGTGGCGGGCGTCGAGGTCGTCGTAGTAGTTGGCGGAGATCGGCAGGAGTCTCGCGCCCTGTTCCTTCAGGCGCCGGGCGGCGCCGACGATGTCGTCCGTGGCGAGCGCGATGTGCTGGAGGCGGGTGCCGTCGGCGTCCGGCGCGGGCGCGACGTTGAGGACGATGCGCACACCGCCGTCGGGCGACGCGACGGCCCGGCTGCGCACGAGTCCGTAGGGGTCGGCCAGGTCGAGGCTGTCGTCCGCCTCCAGGCCGAGCACGCCCCGGTGGAACAGCGATGCCTCGTCGAACTGGTGCCAGGGCTGGGTGAGCGCGATGTGGTCGATGTGCCGGACGGTCCCGGCCGGTTGTGCATGCTCCCCCGGCGGGGTGCGCGGTGGTATACGGGTGAAGTCGCCGGTCCAGCTGGGGTGTTCGGGCTGTCCGGTGCGGCAGAAGAAGACCTCGGTGCCGTCGGGTGCGGCGACGGCGTCCAGCGGGGCGTCGCGCGGGGCCCGGCGGCGCGGCACCACAGGCGCGAGTACCGCCTCGGCCCGCCGTGCGGCTTCGTCCGGGCCGGAGGTCTCCACGCCGATCGCGGTGAGCGCCGGATCCTGACGGCGGCCGCTGACACCGGTGTTGAGCAGAATCCGGGCCTCCCCCTGCTCCCACAGCTCGACCGGCTTCCAGGTGTGCCGCGCGGTGTGGGCGAAGCCCAGGGCGCTCAGTACGGCGCGCAGCGGTTCGGTGTCGGCGGCGGTCAGCTCGGCGAACGCGAAGCCGGAGGGCACGGGGGCGGCGGGCAGCGCGGACAGGCCGGCCGACTCCTCGAGCAGGAGCAGCGAGCGGAGCGCGTCGACGGCGGTGGAGGCCGCGCCCGCCTGGCGGAAGACGTCGTTGAACACTTCGAGCGACAGGGGCCCTTGGTATCCGGCCCGTACCGTGGCCGCGACCAGGGGGGCGAGGTCGAACCCGCCCTGGCCGGGGAAGCAGCGGTAGTGCCTGCTCCACTGGAGGACGTCCATCGCCATCAGCGGCGCGTCCGCCAGTTGCAGGAAGAAGATCTTCTCGCCGGGGATGTCCGCGATGCCTTTGGGGTCGGATCCGCGGGAGAGGATGTGGAAGCTGTCGAGGCAGGTGCCCAGGGCCGGATGGTCCGCCTGCTCGACGATCCGCCACGCATGGTCGTACGTGCTGACGTGCCGGCCCCAGGCCAGCGCCTCGTAGGCGATACGGATGCCGTGGTCCGCCGCCCGGTCGGCGAGCAGACGCAGCTGCTCGGCGGCGAGTTCGTCGTCGTTTACCGCGTCGGGGGCGACGCTGGAGCAGACGAGGAGCAGGTCGGCGCCCAGCCGCTCCATCACGGCGAACTTGCGTTCCGCGCGCCGCAGATTGCGGGCGAGGACGTCGGCGGGGACGGCCTCGAAGTCACGGAACGGCTGGTAGAGGTCGATGCCAAGGCCCAGATCGGCACAGCGCAGCCGTACCTCTTCGGGACTGAGCGGACCGCCGAGAAGATCATTCTCAAAGATCTCCACACCGTCGAACCCGGCGGTGGCGATGGCGATGAGTTTCTCGGAGAGCGGGCCGCTGAGCGAGACGGTGGCGATGGATTTACGCATGGTGTCCTTCGGTCGGGCCGGAATCGTCAGGTAGGGGGGTGGCCGGAGCGGATGCGGTCGGGCGACGGGCTCCGGGGAGGGCGGGAGCTGGGAGGGTGGGAGCGGTCGGACGGGATGTCCCACGGTCGGGGCGTATGCCGTCGGGCGACGGGCCAAGAGAGCGGGAGCCGGGAGGGCGTAAGCCAGTCGGGCGGGATGCCGCCGCGCCGACCACGGCCAGAGCGGAGCCCGCCAAACCGGTACCGGCCGAACCCAACACCGCCAGACCGGCAAGGGCAGAGCCGGATGTCCTCACGCAGGGAGGGCGGGAGCCGGCCGGAGCGGATGCCGTCGGGCCGGCCGCAGCCAGAGCGGAGCCCGCCAGGCCGGTACCGGCCTGACCCGGTACCGGCCTGACCCGGCGCCGCCGGGCCGGCGAGGCAGCGCAGGGCCGGCCTCAGGCCGGAAAGGCGGCGAGGTCGCCGAAGTCGGCCAGCATCGGTCCGGTGTGCGGTTCGAGTCCGGTGAAGAGCCGGAAGGCGTCGGCCGCCTGGAAGACGGCCATGCCGCCGCCGTCGAGGGTGCGGCAGCCGACGGCGCGCGCCTCGCGCAACAGCTCGGTCTCCAGGGGCCGGTAGACGACCTCGGCCACCCAGAGATCCGGCCTGAGCAGCGCGACCGGCAGGGGCAGGCCGGGATGGGCGGCCATGCCGGTTGGTGTGGCATGGACCAGGCCGTCCGCGGCGGCGAGGCACCGGGCGATCGCACCGCTCGCGGCGGACACCGCACGCCCTTCCCCGAAGCGCGCGGCCAGCGCCGCGGCGAGGGCGGCGGACCGGCCCTGATCGGTGTCGACCAGGGTGACGCGGTCGACACCGAGGTTGAGCAGGGCGTGCGCCACGGCGGCGCCCGCCCCACCCGCCCCGAGCTGCACGACGTCACCGGTCGGCGCGTCGGCGAGGCCGCGGGCGAAGGACTGGGCGAAGCCGGTGGCGTCGGTGTTGTGCCCGATGGCGCGACCGCCCCTGAAGACGACGGTGTTCACGGCGCCGAGCCGGGCCGCCTCGGGGGCGAGCTCGTCCAAGTGCTCGATGACCAACTGCTTGCAGGGGTGGGTGATGTTCAGCCCGTCGAAGCCGAAACGGCGCGCGGCGTGCAGCAGTTCGCCGACGGCCTCGGGCGCCACGCCCAGCACGTCGATGTCGAGGGTGCGGTAGACGAGGCGCACACCGTGCCGGTCCGCCTCCCGTTCGTGCAGGGCGGGGCTCAGGGAGGGTCCGATACCGGAGCCGATCAGGCCGGTGAGGTACGAGGTCATCAAGTGTTCCTGTGGGTCGGCGTGGCGCTGTGGGTCACGATGTCGCGCTCCGCGCGACCGTTCGGGGGGCTTCGGTGGCTTCAGAGGGCCGCCGCCTCCGGCGCCTTCGCCGGCGTCGTCGTCCCGTCGCCGCGCAGCCCGAGTCCGGCCGTGGGCACGCGGTGCGTCTCGCGCCCCGTGGCCACGGCGATCGCGCAGATCGCGCAGAACACGGCGGTGAAGATGGCGACGCCGAGCCAGTTGTCGCCGTCCGGGCCCGCGATCTGCGCCGCGAAGGTCACCGCGAAGCCGGCGACGGCGAACCCGATCTGGGTGCCGACGGCCATGCCGGAGAGCCGGACCCTGGCGGGGAACATCTCGCCGTAGAAGGAGGGCCAGATGCCGTTGGCCGCGCTGTAGACGACGCCGAAGAGGAGCACTCCGGTGACGAAGACCAGCGGGTAGCTGCCGGTGGAGATCGCCCACAGGTAGACGAAGATCATCACTCCGCTGCCGAGCGCGCCGACGAGGAAGACGGGCTTGCGGCCGATCCGGTCCGAGAGCCTGGCCCAGAGCGGGATGGCGAGCAGGGCCACGGCGTTGGCGCTGCCCGCGACCCAGAGCATGCCCGTCTTGTCGAGGCCGACCGCGTCACTGGTGGCGTACGAGAGGGCCCAGACGGAGAAGATCGTGCTGACCGTCGCGATCAGTGCCGCCGCGACCACCCGCAGCACGTCGGCCCAGTGGTCCCTGAGCAGTTCGGCAAGGGGCATCTTCGCGACCTTCTGGTCGGCCGACACCTGCTGGAAGACGGGGGTCTCCTCCAGGGTGCGGCGGATGACGTATCCGGCGACGGCGACGAGGGCGCTCAGCAGGAAGGGAATGCGCCAGCCCCAGCTGTAGAGCTGCTCGTCGGGGAGCGCGGCGACCGGCAGGAACACCAGGGTCGCCAGGAGCTGGCCGGCCTGGGTCCCGTTGAGGGTGAAGCTCGTGTAGTAGCCGCGCCGGTGTTCGGGCGCATGCTCGAGGGTCATCGCGTTGGCGCTGGCCTGCTCGCCTGCCGCGGACAGGCCCTGGAAAACCCGCATCAGCACGAGCAGCACCGGAGCGACGGTGCCGACCTGCGCGTACGTGGGCAGACAGCCGATGAGGAAGGTGGAGAGCCCCATCAGGACGAGCGTCCAGACCATGATCTTTCGGCGGCCGAGCCGGTCGCCGAAGTGGCCGAGGACGAGCGCCCCCAGGGGGCGGGCGGCGTAGGCGACGCCGAAGGTCGCGAGCGAGATCAGGGTGGCGGTGGCCGGGTCGTCCGGGTCGAAGAAGACCTTGGGGAAGACCAGGGCGGCGGCGCTGCCGTAGATGAAGAAGTCGTAGTACTCCAGGGCGCTGCCGATCCAGGCGGCGAAGGCGGCCTTGCGCGGCCTGCCCCGTGGCGGCACGGCCGGGGCCCGGTCGTCCTGCGGGTGAGCGGACACGTGAACTCCTCGGTGGAGAGCGGCCCGGCCGGGTGGGGGTTTCGACGGGCAGCGGGGGACGGGGGTGGGCGCCGTGGAGGGGGCGCCGGTACGGGTGGCGAGCGGTGCGCACCCGGCACGTGCTGTAGTTAACGCACTAGATAGTTAATTAACGTGGAAGTGATGCTGGCCCCACCCCCCGGGCCGTGTCAATACATCACGCCGTAACAGACGGCAGAGACGGCGGAACCCGGATCGGTGAGCTTCCCCGGATCGGGACACTCGCCGCAGCACCGTGCCGTACGCTGCGGCGCTAGGTCGGATATGACTAAAAATGGGGAGTAGTCACGTGGCTGAACAGGGCAGTGCGGGCGAGCTGGTGGGGTTGCTGTCGGTCAAGGGCCGTGACGTGGCTGGGGGATGGGTGCAGCAGGTACTCGGCACGCTGAAGGGCCGCGTGAGTGCTGCCGAACTGGGCCGTGAGCTGGGCGAGTTGCACGAGGCGCTGGTGCAGGCGCTGACCCAGGGGGCAGCCGACGTGCACGGGGAACAGATGTCGGAGGTACGAGCCCTCTTGACGGAGCTGTCGAGGAACCGGGCACGGCAGGGCTTCTCCCCCACGGAGACGGCGGTGAGCGTCTTCGCGCTGAAACAGGTCCTCGAACCCGTGCTCCAGGACGGTTCCGCCGACGAGATCCGCGCCTTCGGACGCCTCAGCCGCGTACTGGACGGGCTCGGCCTGTTCACGATCGAGACGTACACCCGGACCCGTGAGGAGCTCATCTCCGCGCAGGCCGAGCAGTTGATGGAGCTGTCCACCCCCGTGGTGCGGCTGTGGGACGGCGTCATCGCCGTGCCCCTGGTGGGCACGCTGGACTCCGCGCGGACCCAGGTCGTCATGGAGAAGCTGCTCCAGGCCTTGGTGGACACCGGTTCCGAGCAGGCCATCATCGACATCACCGGCGTACCGGCGGTGGACACGCAGGTGGCCCAGCATCTCCTGAAGACCATCGTCGCGGCCCGCCTCATGGGCGCCGAATGCACCGTCTCCGGCATCCGTCCGCAGATCGCGCAGACGATCGTGGCCCTCGGCATCGAGTTCGAGGGCATCGTCACCAAGGCGAGCCTCGCGGACGCGCTCAAGCTGGCCCTGAAGAGGTCGGGCGTCGAGATGGTCGCCCGTAAGGCCGGTCAGCTGTGACCGAACGGGTGCCGATCCTGCGGATCGGCGAAGTGCTCGTGGTGTCCATCCAGTTCGACCTGGAGGACCAGACGGTCCTGCAGTTGCAGGAGGACCTGGCCGAGCAGATCGTGAACCGCTCCGCGCGGGGTGTCATCATCGACATCACGGCGCTGGAGATCGTCGACTCCTTCGTCGGGCGCATGCTGGCGACGATCGCGGACATCTCCCGCATGCTCGACGCCGAGACCGTGGTGGTCGGGATGCGGCCCGCCGTCGCCATCACGCTCGTCGAACTCGGACTCTCGCTGGGCGGCGTGCGCACGGCTCTGGACCTGGAAAAGGGACTGGCGCGGCTGCGGCGCTCCTCCTCTGCGGACGAGGCGTGAACGCGCCCTGGCTGCCTGGTGAGGCGCCGCAGGTCTACTCCATCACACACAACAGGGATGTCGTCGGCATCAGGCAGACCATCCGCGTCCTGGCGCAGCAGTGCCGGCTCTCGCTCGTGGATCAGACGAAGATGATCACGGCAGCGAGCGAACTTGCGCGCAACACCCTCGTGTACGGGGGCGGCGGCGTCGTCAGGGCGGGGCTCGTCGAAAAGGACGGCCGCCGGGGAATTGCCGCGCTTTTCGAGGACAGCGGGCCGGGTATCGAGGACGTAGGTCTCGCGATGACGGACGGCTGGACCTCGGGCGGCGGGCTGGGCCTCGGACTCAGTGGCGCCCGCCGCCTCGTCGACGAGTTCGACCTGACATCGGAGGTCGGCGTGGGCACCACGGTCACCATCATCAAGTGGGCCCGGTGAACACCCGGACCATACTGGCCAGCAGGGACATGAGCTGGTTCCGGGACGGCCCTTCCCTGTCCACCTCGGCGCGCGGAGCGGCGGCCGCGCTGGCCCGGCGGGTCGGTCTCGACACCCATCGAGCCGCGGAGGTCGGCCTGGCCGTCACCGAGGCCGCCACCAACATCCAGCGGCATGCCACGGACGGTGCGCTGCTGCTGCGGACCTTGCACACGGACGACGAGGCCGCGGTCGAGTTCGTCACCGTCGACTCGGGGCCCGGCATGGTCGACGTGTCCGCCGCGCTGGCGGACGGAGCGTCGAGCACCGGCACACTCGGCATCGGGCTCGGAGCCGTGGCCAGGCTGGCCGATCATTTCGACGTCCACTCCGTGCCCGGCAAGGGGACGGTCATGGCGGCACAGTTCTGGTCCCGCCAGGCGGACGAGGAGGGAGTGACGCCGGCCCGGGCGGCCGGGAGCCAGCGTGTATCCGGTCTGACACGGCCCATCAGCGGTGAGATGACCTGCGGTGACGCCTGGAGCGCCCGACTCGACGACGTCACGGCCGGCGGAACGGGCCCCGACCGCCCCGCCGTTCTCGTCATGGTGTGCGACGGCCTGGGGCACGGCCCGCTGGCGGCCCGCGCCAGCGCGGCGGCCGTGGAGGCGTTCCATTCCACCACCGCCACCGATCCGGAAGGAGTCATGAGAGCCATCCACCGTGCTCTGCGGGGAACACGCGGCGGCGCGGCGGCGGTTGCCCGGATCGACCCGGCGGCGGGGCGGGTCCAGTACTGCGGCATCGGCAACATCAGCGGCTTCCTCGTCGATCATGCCTCCCGCAAGGCTCTCCTCTCGGTGCCCGGCATCGTCGGCGCGAACATGCGCCGCCTGCGGACCTTCGAGGAAACGCTGCCCGAAGGCGGCGCCCTGACCATGCATTCCGACGGACTCACCGAGCGATGGGATCACACGGCTCTGTCCGGACTTCTGCACCACTCGCCGCTCGTCATCGCCGGGCAGCTGTTGCGTGAAGCCGGGGTACGCCGGGACGATGCCAGCGTGGTGGTGGTCAAGGGGGTTTGGTGACCAGCGAAAGGCGGGACCCACGTGCCTGCTGACTCTCCCCGACGGGCGCCCGGCACCGGTGTCGCCGACGCGGCCTCCGAGCTGCGCACGGCGGCTTCTCTCGGTCTCGCCTCGGCGCAGGACGTGTTCCGGCTCAGACGGGGTGCGCAGCGGGCCGCCTCGGCACTGGGCCTGGACCATCAGGACCAGGTCCGTCTTGCCACCGCGCTCAGCGAGCTGGGCCGGGAGCGGCTGGGCTGCGGCGCGAGCACCGTCTCCTTCCGTTCCGAGTCCGGCGAGCGGCCCACGCTCGTCGTGACGCTCGAATGGACCGGTGGCACGGAGCCGGCCCCGGCGACCCTGCAACTCGTCTCCCGGCTCGTCGTGATCGCGTACGAGCAGCACGGCACACGCGGCCGGGTCACCATCCGCCAGCCGCTGCCGCCCAACCGGCTCACGGTCACCGCCATGGACGAGTGCCTGGCCCGGGCCCTGGGTCAGGCAGGTCCCACCACGGAGGCCGACTTCCTCAGGGCGCAGACGCGCGACCTGATCGCGACACTGGAGGAGACGCGAGCCCAGCGCGAAGAACTGCTCCGCCTCAACAAGGAGCTTGAGGAGACCAACCAAGGGGTGCTCGCCCTCTATTCGGAGCTCACCAAGGAGCTCGAGACCACCAACACCGGTGTGCTCGCCCTGCATTCGGAGCTGGACGACAAGTCCCGGCAGATCCGGGAGGCCAGCGAGGCGAAGACGCGGTTCTGGACCAACATCAGCCATGAACTGCGCGCACCCATCAATTCCGTCGTCGCGCTGGCCCGCTTGTTGCTCGACCCCGGTTCGGAGCCTGTGTCGCGCGAGCAGCGGCAGCAGATCACGCTGATCGAGGCGTCGGGGCAGACGGTCCTGTCCCTCGTCGGCGATCTGCTGGACGTCGTCAAGGCCGAATCGGGTCTGCTCGACGTCCGGCGCGCCCCGGTCGACCTGCGGCTGCTCGTGTCGCAGCTGAGCGCCACTTTCGAGGGCACCTACGGAGACAAGGGCGTCCCCCTGGTCACCCCGGAGCTCAAGGAACTCCCCACGGTGATCACGGACGAGAAGCTCCTCACGCAGGTCCTGCGCAACCTGATGTCCAACGCCTGCAAGTTCACCGACGAGGGTGAAGTGCGGCTGGACGTCGACGTGGTCGACGTGAGCGAGGACCGGTCGGCGCCGTCGCTGCGCGTCACGATCACCGACACGGGAGTCGGCATCCCGGCCGCGGAACTGGGCCGGGTCTTCGAGGAGTTCTACCAGGTCCGGGGGCCCCACCAGAGCGGGCACGCGGGAACCGGACTCGGGCTGCCCTACGCCCGCACCCTCACCGAACTCCTCGGGGGCACCCTCACACTCTCCAGCACTCCCGGGGCGGGCACACGCGTGGAGGTGTGCGTCCCGGTGCACGAGCCGGACGGCCCCGGCCAGGAAACCGGCGGAGGCGCACCATGACCGACAACGCGCGGGACACCGCTCCCGCCACCATCCTGGTCGTCGAGGACAGCGAGACCAATCTGTATCTCCTGACCAGCTGGCTGGAGCGCGCGGGGCACCTCGTGATCGGCGCGGAGAACGCGGCCAAGGGCCTCGACCATCTGGCCGCGGCACACGGCCCCTTGCCGGAGATCGCCATCGTGGACGTGCGGCTGCCGGACATGAGCGGCTTCGAGCTGAGCGAGAAGATCAAGAGCGACGCCCGCACGGCCGCCCTGCCCGTCATCCACATCTCCGCGTCGGCCGTCAGCCCGGAGGATCACGCCGAGGGGCTTCGACGGGGCGCGGACGCCTATCTCAACCAGCCTCTCGACCCCGGCGAGTTGCTCGCCACGGTCACGGCCACGCTGCGCTACACCCGGGCACGGCACCGGGCCGAGCAACTCGCAGGGCAGCTCCTCACCCTCAACGAAGCGACCATGTCCGTCTACAGCGCCGTCGGGTTCCATTCGTTCGCCTCCGCGGCCACCGGGGGCACCGCCCGGCTGCTGTCGTCGCCGGCCAGCGCGGTCTTCCTCTCGCCCGAAGGGCAGGCGGTCCACAGCACGAGCGAAGGACCGGCCGCCACGACCCGGACGTACGTGGCACGGCCGGACGTACTCGACCGGCTGCTCCAGCAGAGCCTGGGCGACGGGACCGGCGCGACGGTCGCCCGGATCCCGCGGGGACAGTGGCAGACGTTGCTGAGCGCGCGCCACTTCGGCGGGAACATCGCCGTGGCGGTGGCGAGGACCAAGCGCGGACGCCCCCCTGTCTGCCTCGCCGTCCCCGCCGACGCACTCACCGGAACGGATGACGAGCATCTTCTCCAACAGCTGGCCCACGCCTGCGCGCTGGCCCTGGAGGCGCTGAGAACCTACAACGAGGAGCACACGCTCGCCCTGGCCCTGCAACGCTCCTTCCTGCCGAGCGACCTGCCCGTCGTCGACGGCGTCGACTTGGCCTTCCGCTATCTGCCCGCCTCCGAGAACGCGGAGATCGGGGGCGACTTCTACGAGGCGATCCCCACCGCAAACGGGCTGCTCCTGGCGATAGGAGATGTGCTCGGCCACTCGCTCGGGGCGGCCACCGTGATGGGCGAGTTGCGCCACGCGCTGCGCGCCTACGCCATTGAAGGGCACCCGCCGCAGCAGGTGCTGGGCCACCTCGAAACCCTCCTGGCCCACTCGCAGCCGACCGTGACCGCCACCCTCTGCCTGGTCCTCGTCGAGCCCGGCGGACGGCGTCTGCAGGTCGCCAACGCCGGTCATATCCCGCCGCTCGTCATCGGCCCGGACGGCAGCGCGCGCTTCCACACTCCGCACGGACCGATACTGGGACTGCGTGCGCCCCACCCGGCCCCGACGACCCTGGGCACACCACCGGGCACCCGGCTGCTGCTCGTCACCGACGGCCTGGTCGAGGTGCGCAACACGTCGCTGAACGCGACGCTCGACGCCTTCATGGCGGCGGCCGCGGCCGGACCTGCCGGGCTGCAGGACCTCAGCGACCACCTCCTGGACCGGTTCGGCAGGGGCAAGGACGACGACATCGCGCTGCTCGCCGCGGATCTGCACTGATCATGAGCGGCCGGGCCGACGAGGGGGTCGGGGAGGGGTCACCCGTCGAGGGCCGCGTCGAGTGTGGGGCAGATGTCGATGAGGGTGTCGATGCCGACGATCTCCAGCGTCCGGCTCACGGACTCCGCGGGCCCCGCGAGACGCAGCAGGCCGCCGACCCGGCTCAACGCCCGGTGGCCCGCGATGAAGACGTTGATGCCGCTGGAATCTATGAAGGAGACCCGGCGCAGGTCGACGACGACGCGGGCGCCGGGCGCCTCGGCGGCTTCGAGTGCCTGCTGTACGAGGGCACTGGTGTCCATGTCCATTTCACCCGAGAGCGTCAGAACCGTGACGTCGTCGAGCGGCGTCGACACGACCGAGAAGTCTTCGGTCTGCTGGGCTCGTTCGCTGCCAGCCATGCGTTCCTCAGCCATGCAGATGATGCTTGCACATCCGGGGCCTCGTGTGTTGTGCCGACGGTAACGTACGCACGATGCCCGGCAGTTCGGACAGGACGCACGGAAGAGACACATCGGGCCGTCATCGCGGGCAGGGAATCGCCGGCACGATCGGGAACGGGTACATGGGGCGAATGATCTGCGAGCCAGGCCATGCGTGACGACGGCGAGCCGCCGGAGGAACCGGCGCCGGACCGTGCCGGGAACGCGGCGGCCACGGAGTTCGCCTTCGAGCTCGACGGAACCAGCACCTGCATCGCCCGGGCGCGGCGGCTGGCCGCGGGCTTCCTCCTGCGGATGCGGACCGATCACGGCGTTGCGGTCTCGCGGCGTGCCACGGATCTGACGCAGCTGGTCGTCAGCGAGTTGGTGACCAACTCCCTCAAGTACGCCCCCGGCCCCGTCCTGGTGAACCTGCGGATCAGCGCCGGGGCGGTCGAGGTGGCGGTGCGGGACTCCGGTCCCGAGCTGCCCGGCGCCCGCGCCGCCGACACGGGCCGGGTGGGGCAGCACGGGCTTGAGATCGTGCTGGCCGTCGCCCGGCGTTTCGAGGCGCGCCAGGAGACGGGCGGCAAGAGCATCACCGTCAGCATCACCCTCGACGACCGGTGACGGCCGGGCCGGCCCGGCCGCTGGAGGCCGCACCGACCGGTCGCCGATCACCGCACGTGCCCTACACGTGGTCGAGGTCCCGTTCCCTGGTCTCCGGCAGCGCGAGCACACAGAGCAGCGAGAGCAGGGCCATGCCGCTCATGAACCAGCCCCCGACCGCCGGACTGTAGGTCTCGGCGAGGGCGGTCACGATCAGCGGAGCCGCCGCGCCGCCGAGCACTCCCCCGAGGTTGTACGAGAAGCCGGCGCCGGAGTACCGCATCTTCGTGCCGAAGAGTTCGGGCAGGTAGGCACCGGCCGGGCCGTAGATGATGCCCATGCAGAGCAGGGCGCCGCTCAGTGCGACGGCGATCAGGACGTAGTTGCCGGTGTCGAGGAGCGGGAAGAGGACCGCGCCCCAGACCACGCCGAACGCGGCGCCCCCGATGATGAGGCGGCGGCGGCCGACCCGGTCCGACCAGCGGGCCACGAAGAAGGTGGAGAGGCCGAGCACGACGACGGCGACGAGGGTGAGGGCGAGCATGTCGTTCTTGGGGATGTCGAGGGTGCCGGTCGTGTACGTCATGCAGTAGGTGGCCGCCGTGTAGAACATCACGTACACCACAGTGATCATGCCCGCGCCGAGGAACATCTCCCGGGGGTGCCGGCGGAACGCTTCGACGAGGGGTGCCTTGGCGGTCTCGCGCTCGTCCATGACCTTCGCGAAGGCAGGGGTCTCGGCCACCTTCAGCCGGATGACGAGACCGACGGCGACCAGGACGAAGGACAGCAGGAACGGTATGCGCCAGCCCCAGCTGTCGAACGCGTCGTCGTCGAGCACCGCGGACATCAGCAGAAAGGTGACCGTCGCCGCGAAGTAGCCCGCGGGCGAGCCCATTTGGGGAGCGGCCGCGTACAGGCCGCGCTTGTCCTTGGGGGCGTGTTCGACGGCGAGCAGTGCCGCGCCGCCCCATTCGCCGCCCAGGCCGAGGCCCTGGACCACCCGCAGCAGCACGAGCAGGACCGGAGCCGCGACGCCCAGTGTGTCGTAGCCGGGCAGCAGTCCGATGAGGCCGGTGGACAGGCCCATCATCAGGAGGGAGACCACGAGTACCGTCTTGCGGCCGACACGGTCGCCGTAGTGGCCGAAGATCGCCGCGCCGAGGGGGCGGGCCGCGAATCCGACCGCGAAGGTCGACAGGGTGGCCAGGGTGCCCGCGGTAGGCGAGAGGTCGGGGAAGAACGCTTCGTTGAGGACGAGGGCGGCGGCGGTTCCGTAGATGTAGTAGTCGTAGAACTCGATCGCCGTACCGATGAAGCTGGCCGACGCGATGCGGCGCATGCCGCCGGGGGACTCGGCGGCTTGTGGCGTCGCGGCCTGGCCGGCGGCGCGTCGGGCAGGGGTGCTCATGGTCTGCTCCGGGATGTGGGAGAGGCTGGCCGCCGCAGAACGCGAACGGGCTGTGAACCTAAGCCCGCGCCGGGCCCTCTCTCCTTGTCCGTCCGGACAGCGTTCGACCCCGGCGCCCTGTCCGCACGGACAACTGCCCTCAGGAGACGGGGAAGGGACTTCCGCCCTCGGTGGAGCAGGTCAGGCGCAGTTGGAGCATGGCGGCCAGGCGGTGCTCCGGGTCGTCGAGGTCAAGGCCGGTCAGGGCGGCGGCCCGGCGGACCCGGTAGCGCAGGGTGTTGGGGTGCACGTTCAGTTGCCCGGCCACCCGGGCGACGTCCCCGAAGGCATCCAGGTACAGCAGCAGGGAGCGGGCCAGATCGGTGCCGTGCTCGGCGTCCCTCGCGACCAGGGCCGCCACGGCCGGGTGGCGTATCTCCCGGTGCTTGTCGAGGAGTTCGAGCAGATCGCGCACCATGAGCGGGGCCGTGAGGCGGCTGTGCGTGTCCACGGCACGGTCGGGGGTGCGGGCCAGGAGGCGCAGGGCGTGGTGGCCGCGCAGTTTGACCGCCGGGATGTCGTCGAGCCGGGTCGCGGTGCCCGCGAGGACGGCTTGGGCGGGCGTTCTCGTGTGCCGGCGCAGTGCGGCCACGAGGTCGGCGGCCCAGCGCAACACCGGTTCGTCGTCGGGCTCGCCGCTCTGGGGGCGTGCGGGATCGGGGTGCGCGGGATCGGGGCGTGCCGATTCGGGCAGCATCGCGTAGATCTGCCCGCACGCCTGGGCGACGAGCGCGTTCGTGCGGTACGCGGCGGCGTGCACGGAGACGATCTCGGCCGCCTCGGCGCGGCGCACGTCCGCTCCGCTGGAGTCGCCGTCGTCGCCCAAGGGTTCGCGCAGGTCGACCGCGACGACGCGGACCGCGGCGGACGGCGCGATCCCCAGGTGGACGGCGACCGCCCCGGAGTTGAAGCGGCCGGTCAGCAGGCCGTGGGCCAGGTCGGCCCTGGAGGGCAGCCGGGCGGCCGAGTCGCCCTGGTAGTAGTGGTCGACCAGTTGGGAGGCGGCGAGCCGGGCGGCGCCGCGCATCGCCTCGGCGGAGCGCTCGGCGAGCGGCCGCTCGCCCTCCTGTACCCAGATGGTGCCCAGCGGGCGGGCGCCCGCGTTGATGCCGATGACGAGCCGCCGCCGGATGCCCATCTCCGGTCGCTCCTCCACCTCGACCAGTTCGTCGGTGCGCACCCGCCGGTAGACGCCCCATTGCCGGAGCAGGGCGAGGTAGGGCTCGGGGCAGTTGCGGCCGAGGATGGACCGGCGGCGCAGTTCGTCGGCCTCGTCGCCCGAGTCCGAGTACGCCATGACGCGGTGCGCGCTGTCCTCGATGCTGACCACGCCGTGGGTGAGCGTGGCGACGGTCTGGGCGAGGGAGTAGAGATCGCCGCGGGTGTCGGGCCCCGCGGCGCCGCGCTCCGTCGCGCCGCGCACCGCGGACTCGACCTCGTGCCAGCGGGTGGCGACGGGGACGGCGCAGACGGCGACGCCGGCCTTCTCGCCGGCGGCGCGCAGGAGTTCGGGCAGCCCCTCCTCGCTGTCCGCGCACTTCACCGCCACGGCGGCGGCGCCCGCGCTGCCCGCGGCGGCGACGACGGCGACCGCGTCGGCGCCGCGCGCCCCGATGGCCAGGACCAGCGCGCCCCCGGCGTCCGCGAGGGTCTCCCCCGGTTCCGCGATGATCACGCCCCTGACCTCGGCCGCACGCGGGTCGGCGCGGACCACGGCACCGTTGAATGCCGCGACGAGTCGGCCGAGCGGCGTCTCGGGGCTGGCTGCTGCGCTGCTGTCGGCCGGATTCATCCCCGCAGGGTAAGGGTCACCAGGTCAGCGGCGCACCCGGGGCATTCCGAGGCCGATCCAGGAGATGATCTCGCGCTGGATCTCGTTGTTGCCGCCGCCGAAGGTGAAGATGACGGCGCTGCGGTAGCCGCGTTCCAGTTCGCCGTGGAGCACGGCGCCCGCGGAGCCTTCCTTGAGGACGCCCGCCGAGCCGACCACTTCCATCAGCCAGGCGTACGCGTCCCTGCGCGCCTCGGAGCCGTAGACCTTCACGGCGGAGGCGTCCTGGGGGGTGAGGGTGCCTTCCTGGACGGCGTTCACCATCTGCCAGTTGAGGAGCTTCATCGCGTCCAGCCTGGTGTGCGTCCTGGCCAGGCGCTGGCGCACCCAGCCCAGGTCGATGACGCGGCGGCCGTCGGCGAGTTTGGTGTCGGCGGCCCAGCGCTGCACGTTGTGGAAGGCGCGGATGGCCATGGTGCCGTGTGCGGCGAGGGTGACGCGTTCGTGGTTGAGCTGGTTGGTGATGAGCCGCCAGCCCTTGTTCTCCTCGCCCACACGGCGGGAGACGGGGACGCGGATGTTCTCGTAGTAGCTGGCCGTGGTGTCGTGCGAGGCGAGGGTGTTGATGAGGGTGCAGGAGTATCCGGGGTCGGACGTCGGCACGAGGAGCATGGTGATGCCCTTGTGGGCGGGGGCGTCCGGGTCGGTGCGGACCGCGAGCCAGACCCAGTCGGCGGTGTCGCCGTTGGTGGTCCAGATCTTCTGGCCGTTGACGACGTATTCGTCGCCCTCCCTGACCGCCTTCGTCTTCAGTGACGCGAGGTCGGTGCCCGCATCCGGCTCGCTGTAGCCGATCGCGAAGTCGAGTTCGCCGGAGAGGATCTTCGGCAGGAAGTAGGCCTTCTGCTCGTCGGTGCCGAACTGCATGAGGGTCGGCCCGACGGTGTTCAGGGCCATCAGGGGCAGCGGGACACCGGCCTGGGCGGCCTCGTCGAAGAAGATGAACTGTTCCATCGGGGAGAGCCCGCGCCCGCCGTACTCCTCGGGCCAGCCGACCCCGAGCCAGCCGTCGGCGCCGAGCCTTCGGATGGTCTCCCGGTAGAACCGCTTCTGCGCGGCGGGATCGGCGTATCGCGCGTAGGCGTTGTCGGGCACCAGCTCGGCGAAGTACGTGCGCAGCTCGGTGCGCAACTGCCGCTGCTCAGGCGTGTATTCGAGGTGCACGGCCCCTCCTGCTTTCGCTGGCTCTCCCGGCTCGAGCTTGACGGCGCACACAGTAGAACGCGTTTCAGTAATTGGGAATGGCGGCGGCACATGTACGCGCCGACTTCGGCTAGGACGGTGGACCGGCCACGTACAGGACCTGCGCCGCGCCCCATTCGACGAAGCTCTCCGCCTGCTGCATCCCGATCGATTCGAGCAGCCTGCGCGACCGGACATTCGCCTCCTGCGTGACCGCGACCACCTCCGCGCCCCAGGGGGTGGTCGCCTCGCGCGCCCAGCCGACCGCGGCGGTCACCGCCTCCCGCCCGTACCCGAAACCCCAGTGCTCGGGCAGCAGTTGATACGACACCTCGACCCGCCCCGCACGACGCGGATCGGCCTCGACCTGGACACCGCCGACCACCGCCCCGTCCTCGCGCAGCACCACGCTGAAGGCACCGCGCGCACCGACACAGTGCTGCTCGCGCAGGCGCAGCGTCGCCGCGTCGACCGGACCGCCGAGGTGGCGGCGGACGTCCGTGTCCGTCCAGAGCCGGGACATGGCGGGGACGTCACCGGCCTCGATCGGGCGCAGCACGAGGCGGTTCGTGATCAGGGTGGTGGGCCAGGGGAACGTGATCGGGGAGGGTGGCATGGGCTGATCCTGCCGGAGTCGTTCGGCGGGCCCGGACACGGGTCCGCCCCGGCAGCCGGGGGGCTGCCGGGGCGGGCCGGTGACGGGCGGGGGCTCAGCCGAGGAGGCCGAGGGCCTTGTTCAGGGTGGCCGACGGGCGCATGACCGCCGCCGCCTTGGCCTCGTCGGGCTGGTAGTAGCCGCCGATGTCGGCGGGCGAGCCCTGGACCGCGTTCAGCTCGTCGACGATGGTCTGCTCCTGCTCGACCAGCGTCTTGGCCAGCGGCGCGAACTCCTTGGCGAGCTCGGCGTCCGCGGTCTGCTTGGCCAGCTCCTGGGCCCAGTACATGGCCAGGTAGAAGTGGCTGCCGCGGTTGTCGATGCCGCCGAGGCGACGCGTCGGCGACTTGTCGTTCTCCAGGAAGGTCGCCGTGGCGCGGTCGAGGGTGTCGGCCAGGACCTGGGCGCTCGCGTTGTCCGTGGTCTGCGCGAGGTGCTCGAAGCTGGAGGCCAGGGCGAGGAACTCACCCAGGCTGTCCCAGCGCAGGTAGTTCTCGCGGACCAGCTGCTGGACGTGCTTGGGGGCGGAGCCGCCCGCGCCCGTCTCGAAGAGGCCGCCGCCGTTCATGAGCGGGACGATCGAGAGCATCTTGGCGCTGGTGCCCAGCTCCAGGATCGGGAAGAGGTCCGTGAGGTAGTCACGCAGCACGTTGCCGGTGACCGAGATGGTGTCCTCGCCGCGGCGGATGCGCTCCAGGGAGAACGCGGTCGCGTCCACCGGCGACATGATCTCGATCTGCAGGCCCTCGGTGTCGTGCTCGGGCAGGTACGCCTTGACCTTCTCGATGAGCTGCGCGTCGTGCGCGCGGGTCTCGTCGAGCCAGAAGACGGCCGGCGAGCCGGTCGCGCGGGCACGGTTGACGGCCAGCTTGACCCAGTCGCGGATCGGGGCGTCCTTGGCCTGGCACATCCGGAAGATGTCACCGGTGGAGACGGTCTGCTCCAGGACGACGTTGCCGGCCGAGTCGAGCGCGCGCACCGTACCGGGCTCGGCGATCTCGAAGGTCTTGTCGTGGCTGCCGTACTCCTCGGCCTTCTGCGCCATGAGGCCGACGTTGGGCACGGAGCCCATCGTCGCCGGGTCGAAGGCGCCGTTGGCGCGGCAGTCGTCGATGACGACCTGGTACACGCCGGAGTAGCTGGAGTCGGGAAGCACCGCGAGGGTGTCGTGCTCGCCGCCGTCCGGGCCCCACATGTGGCCGGAGGTGCGGATCATCGCGGGCATCGAGGCGTCGACGATGACGTCCGAGGGCACGTGCAGGTTGGTGATGCCCTTGTCGGAGTCGACCATCGCGAGCTCCGGGCCCTCGGCGAGCTCGGCCTCGAAGGACGCCTTGATCTGCTCGCCCTCGGGCAGCGCGCCGAGGCCGTTGAGGATCCCGCCGAGGCCGTCGTTCGGGGTCAGGCCCGCACCGGCGAGCGCCTCGCCGTACGCGGCGAACGTCTTGGGGAAGAAGGCGCGCACGACGTGGCCGAAGATGATCGGGTCGGAGACCTTCATCATCGTGGCCTTGAGGTGCACGGAGAACAGCACGCCGTCGGCCTTGGCCTTGGCGATCTGCGCGGTGAGGAACTCACGCAGCGGACCGACCCGCAGGACGGAGGCGTCGACGACCTCGCCCGCGAGGACCGGTACGGACTCGCGCAGCACAGTGGTGGCGCCGTCCTCGCCGGTGAACTCGATGCGCAGGGTGTCGGCCTCGGCGATGACGGTCGACTTCTCCGTGGAGCGGAAGTCGTCGACGCCCATGGTGGCGACGTTCGTCTTCGAGTCGGCGGTCCAGGCGCCCATGCGGTGCGGGTGCGCCTTGGCGTAGTTCTTCACCGAGGCGGGGGCGCGGCGGTCGGAGTTGCCCTCGCGCAGGACCGGGTTAACGGCGCTGCCCTTGACCTTGTCGTAACGGGCGCGGATGTCCTTCTCCGCGTCGGTCTTCGGGTCGTCCGGGTAGTTCGGCAGTGCGTAACCCTGCGACTGGAGCTCGGCGACGGCCGCCTTCAGCTGCGGGATCGAGGCCGAGATGTTCGGCAGCTTGATGATGTTGGCGCCGGGCGTCTTGGCCAGCTCGCCGAGCTCGGCGAGGGCGTCGTCGATGCGCTGGCTCTCCTCGAGGAACTCGGGGAAGAGAGCGATGATGCGCCCCGCCAGGGAGATGTCACGGCTCTCCACGCCGACCCCGGCCGTCGAGGCGTAGGCCCTGACCACCGGCAAGAACGAATACGTCGCGAGGGCCGGGGCCTCGTCGGTCTGGGTGTAGATGATGGTCGAGTCAGTCACCGGGTGCTCCGCTCCACGTCTGCAACATTGCTCGACATCAAGATATCTCGTGATCGACCTGCGCCACGAAGCGGGCCCGATTCCGTACGTCACACTCCGTAGCGCCCCTGACGCTCCGTGGCGGACCGTGTGGGCTGCGCAGTCAGCGCGTCAGCAGCAGGGCGTCGCCCACCGCGCGCTCGGAACCGTCCGACGGCGAGTTGATCACCTTGCCGTTCACCGCCATCGTGACGGAGCCGCCCCCGTCCAGGGCCATGGCGCGCACCGCCCCGAGCGACTTCATCAGCTCCGCTCCCTCGTTGAGGCCGAAGCCGTCGCTCCGGCCGGGCTGCCGTCCGTCCGCGCCGACCAGGAGCATGCGGCCCTGCCGGTCGACCCCCAGGAGCATGCGCGGATTGCGCTTGATGCCCCAGGTGTACGCGAAGGAACGGTCACCGGCGCGCTCGATGCCGTCGGCGGCGTAGTTCACCGCGACCCGGCCGTCGCGCACCAGCTCGGGGCCGCCGTTGACGATGTCGTCCCGGGGCCCGAGCTTCAGCTCCCGGCCCCGCTCGTCCAGGATCCGCTCGCGCACCTTCACCGCGCCGCCCGGCTTCACGTGCGTACGCAGCCAGGACGCGCCCGTGCCGATGCCCGCGAGGACGCTTCCGCCCGCCGGCACGGCGCCGCCGCGCGGCCGCAGCTCCTGTACGCGTCCGCCCGCGTCGAGGACCGCCTCGACGCCGTCGCCCGCCGGAGTGTCCGCGCCGAGTTCGTCGGTGAACTTCACGATCTCGTCCGGGTCGGTGCAGGTCACGTCATGCTGCGGGCGCTGGGTCGGGGCGTCGCCGCCGACGCCGCCGCAGTTGCGCACCAGGCCGGGTACGCGGTTGATGCCGTCCACGACCGCGGTCGCCGGGCCCGCGCCGACCCTCAGCTCCGTGCTGAGCTTCTTGAACTCCGGGCGCAGGCCGTCGCCGCGCAGCACCGCCGCGATCCGGCCGTCGGTCGCCGCGCTCTGCAGCTCGCCGTCGTAGGCGGCGATGCCCGCCGCCGCGCCCGGCACGCCGTCCTTGCCCTCCATGACGAAGAAACCCGCGTTGACGCCGAGGAGCGCGTCGTCGTCCGCGGCCATGTCGCTCACCGTCTCGCGTCCCGCGACACCCTTTCCGTACGTGCCCTTCAGCGCGCCGTGGTAGCGCTTCGGGTCGACGACGGCCACCTTGACCCGGGCCGTTCCGGTGCCAGGCACGCCATCGGCGCCGGTCCACTCGCTCACCGCGTCGAACCCGGCATCGACGAGGGCCTTCCGCGTGGCGTCGGCGTCGGTCCGCGCGGCGTACTCCCCCACCCGGACCCGCACCCCGATCACGCCGGTCCGGTCGGAACCCCGCGGCCACGACACCGGTTCGGCACGCGCGCCGAACCCGGCACCCCGCACCCGCCGCTCCAGCGCCTCCGCGTCCTGCCGGGCGGCGAGATGGGCGCCGCCTGCGCGCACGGTGACCGTCCAATGGTCGGCGCCGGGGCGGCCCGAAACGACCCCCTGGTACAGGTCGACCCCGGAGGCGAGGCGCTCGTGCTGCCAGTCGGCGAGCGGCCGGGGAACCGCGGTGGTCGGAGCGGCGGCGGCCGCGATGTCCGCGTACCGGTCGACGACGACACCGGGGACGAGGAGCCCCGCCGTGGCGGCGGCGACCACCGACACCTGAACGGCGGCTCTGAACGGACGGCGGGCACGGGCCACGGGAACTCCTGGGTCGCGTAGGGACACCCGCAGCGAACGCGAGCGTGCGGACGGAGATCGATCCCAGGAGTGAATACCAGAAGTCAGGCCGGAAAACAGGGCTCTGACCCCGTATCAGCGGAGCGCGCGCGGTGCCTGCGTACCGCGTCCCTGTTCGCGCACCGTCCGGAGCAGTAGCGCTGCCGCCCGGTGCGGGAGGTGTCGGCGAAGATCGTGGCGCATTCGGTCACGGCGCACCGCCGGAGCCTGTGCATACCCCGCCCGGACAGATGCAGCGCCGTACCGATGGAGATCAGCTGGTACAGCAGGGCGCCCAGCGGCAGCCGGTCGTCGCGGTAGTGCAGGTGCCAGCCCGAGCCCGCGTGGTCGGTCAGCCGCGGATGGGCGGCCGATGCCGCGAGCATCCCGTTGAGCAGCTCGGCGCGCTCCTCCTCGCCGCCCGCGTCGACGACCTTCTCCCACGCGTCCAGCGCCTCCAGGGTGCGGCCGAGGTCCTCCGTCACGACCTGGTGTTCGAGCACGAGCCCGGCGGCGCGGCAGCGGTCCGCGAGTTCCGCGACGGTGCCGGGACGGCGGTTGGCGAGGTCGGCGGCCAGGTTCACGACCTCCTCGCCGTAAGGGTTGAGGTGCATAAGACCATTACATCAGGCTGTCGGGCATGACTCGACGCACCGCAGACCGCGACATCCGCAGAGGGCACGGAGGCAGAGGGCACGGAGAACACGGAGAGCGGGGGGACCTCACCCCCGTACGGGAGGCGACGCGGGACGACATCGCGGAGCTCGTACGCCTGCGGGCGCTGCTGTTCGAGAACCTCGGCGGCGCGTACTTCGACCCGCCGTCGGGTGACACCGGCTGGCGGCACGCCCTGGCCGTGGTCCTCGAGGAGTGCGTGGCCAGCGGGGGCATGCGGATCCTCGTCGTGGACGGCGAACGGGGCCTTGCCGCCTGCGCCGTCGGCTCGGTCGAGCAGCGGCTGCCGGGCCCCCATCTGCGCAACGGCCGGGTGGGGCTCGTGATCGGCGTGGTCACCGACCCGGCGCACCGGCGGCGCGGACACAGCCGCTCGCTCATGCGGGGCCTGCTCGACTGGTTCCGGGAGCGCGAGGTGGCCCGCGTGGATCTGTACGCCTCCCACGAGGGCGAACCGCTCTACCGCGACCTCGGCTTCGCCGACCACCCGGACCCCGCCCTGTACTGGCGCCCGTGACGCCCCCGGCCCGTCGGGCGGCGCCGCGGCACCGCCGGGCATCCGGCCCCGCTCGTGTGGCCCGCACGGCGTCCGCGGTCCACCGTGAACCCGTACGAGGTGTTGCCGCGCCGACGGCGGGTAGCCGGGGCAGCGCACCGGAAGCCGCCGTAGAACCGCGCGGAACGACGTGACGAAGCACTGGAGGAACACCATGGGCGAGGAGCTGCCCGAGACGCGGGGCGAGGACGAGATGCCCGTCCCGAGGGATCTGCCCGATCAGCAGGCGTCGGACGAACAGGACGACTGGGAGCCGCAGGACGAGTCGGCCACCACCGGCAACGCCCCGGACGCCGACGACGACGTGCCGGACACGGACGAGGCGGGCACCGGCCGACGCGGCGCACCGCACACGGGCGGGGTGCGCCCGGACCAGCCGGTGCCGGACGAGCCCGCCGACTGAAGCGCCCCGGGGGCCGGGCAGGGACCTCGGTCAGTCGGGGATGACGGCCAGGGTGAACGAGTGGCCTGCCGGATCGCTGTAGGTCCGGGTGTCGTGGGGACCCGAGTTGTCCTTGGTGTCCACGGGCCGGGCGCCGAGGCCGACCGCCTCGCGCTCCGCCTCGTCCATGTCGCCGCGGGCCACCAGGATCCTCAGGTGCGCCTGCTGCGAGTCCTCCGGGCGGGGCCAGCTCGGAGGCGCGTATCCGTAATCCCGGTGGACCGCGAGGCGGATGCCGTCACCGTCGAAGACCTCGACATAGTCGGGGTCCTTGCTCAGGCGGGCCGTGCCTCCGAGCAGCCCCGCGTAGAACTCCGCGAGGTCTTCGGGCTGGGCGCAGTCCAGGACAAGGACGGGGGTCTTCTGTATAGGCATGGGATCCTCTTCTGTTCGCTTCCGTCGCCGCCTCGCGACTGTCCGAGTGCCCCGCCCGGCCGCAGACATGCGCCTCGCAGGCCAGTGCCCTCCCCCGTCCTGAACGGACGTCTCCGCTCCGGGAAATTCGCCGTATGATCACCGGCACAGAGTCGAACTCCACTACCACGCAGCCATGTTCGAGGGGACGGGATCGAGACTAAGTCCTCTCCACGGGGGACTGTTCTGCCTCTCCGTCCGCGCAACCCCGCGGGGTGACTAGCATGGCGCGATGTGTGGTCCGGAAGATCGCCGTCCTCTTTGGTGTTCTCGCCGGGCCCGCGGCCGATGCGTAGTCGGTCGGCTCGTTGCTCACCTGCACCCCAAGGACCGAGGGACCGCTGAATGCCCGTGCCTGCTCCCCCCAGCCCGCACCGAATAGCGAAGGCGCGGCGGCGCGCGTCGGCCGTCCCCCTGATCGTGCTCGTGGTGACCGCCGCGGCCGGCGTCGCCGCCTGCTTCGCGGCGCCCGACAACGCCCGCGTCTGGACGGCGGGTTCCGTCGCGGCCGGCTGGCTCTGTCTCGCGATCGCCCTCGTGACCGGTGCTCAGATCCTCAAGCGGGTCCGCGGGGCCGCCGCCGCGGACCACGCCGAGGCCGCTTCCCTCAAGGCGCAGCTGGCACGCCAGGGCGCCGAGTCCGCGCATCTGGTGACCGTCACCCTGCCCACGGTCGTGAAGCGGCTGCGTGACGGGGCGAGCGCGAACCAGACCCTGGCGCAGACGGCGCCGCCGTCCGATCCGCAGCTGCGTCAGGTCGTGCAGGAATTCGCGTCCGTGGTGGAGGAGACCGTGCGGCACGCCGCCGTCGTCGAGTCCCGGCGCGACCAGGCCCAGGGGCAGATCGCGCAGGCGGCCGAGGAGTTGGACCAGCTGACGGCGGTCACACTGCCCACCGCGATCGAGCGGCTGCGCGAGGGCTCGTCCGCGGACACGGTCCTCGCCGGACTCGACTGGCCGCACAATCCCCTGCTGCGGGTGCCCGCAGAATCGTTCGTACGGGAGCTGGCCTACAGCGAGCGGCGTGCCGCCGCCGCGCAGGCAGCCTCCGCCAAGGCCCTGAGCCGGGTGCAAGCCAAGTCCGTGGGCATGCTCGCCGACCTGCGGGACATGCAGGAGCGGCACGGCGCCGAGGTCTTCGGCGACCTGCTCCGCCTGGACCACAGCACCTCCCAGCTGGGCCTGATGACGGACCGTCTCGCCCTGCTGATGGGCGGCCGCTCCAGCCGCGCCTGGAACAAGCCGATCGTCATGGAGAGCATCCTGCGGGGTGCGGTGGGCCGGATCTCCGCGTACCAGCGGGTGCGGCTGCACTGCTCGACGACCGTGGCGATCGCCGGGTTCGCCGCCGAGGGCGTCATGCACGTGCTCGCCGAGCTCATGGACAACGCGGCGAACTTCTCCCCGCCCATCGACGAGGTGCACGTCTATGTGGAGGAGCGCAGCGCCGGGATCGTCGTGACGATCGAGGACAGCGGCCTGAAGATGGCCGACGCGGCGATGCGCCGTGCGGAGGAGTCGGTCTCCGGGCACGTGACGGACCTGGCCTCGCTCCAGGGCACCCGCCTCGGCCTCGCCGTGGTCGGGCGGCTCGCCGCCAAGTACGGCATGAGCGTCAACTTCCGCCCCTCCTCGCGCGGCGGCACCGGCGTCGTGGTGCTCCTGCCGCCGCAGCTCCTGGCCCAGCAGCGCGACCCCGCCCCGCAGCATCTCGCCCCCCGGAGCGCCGAGTCCGCGCCCGCGCAGGCCCCGGCAGCGTCCGCACCGCAGGCCCCGGAAAGCCCGGCAGCCCCGGAGCGCTCCGCCGCTCCTCAGGCACCCGCGGCTCCCGTGGCACCCGCGGCTCCCGTCGTGCCCGCGCCCGCCGCCGAGGTCACGCCCCCGCCGGCCCCGCCCCGTCCCGCCGCCGCCACGACCAACGGCCTGCCCGTGCGCGCCCCCGGTCGCACCATGGCCGAGGCCGAGCGTGAGCGACAGCAGCGCAGGGCGGCGTCCGACGCGGCGGCCGGGGCCGGTGCGCTCTCCGGTGACGCGGGGCTGCCGCCCCGTGACGCCGGTTCCCGTTTCGGTGCCTTCCACCGCGGACGACGGGCGGCGGGCGAGGTGCCCGGCTCCCCCGCCACCCCCGATTTCCCCGCCGACTCCGGGCCGCCGCCCGGCGAGTAGACCGCAGCCTCCCGCACGGCGCCCGGGCTCTGGCGCCCCCTTCCCCGCTCAAGATCGTGAGATTGGAGGGACGGGCAGGTGACCGGAGAACCGGCGCATCTCGCCCCGCCTACCATGCAGACCACTGACAACAGCCTGACCTGGCTCCTGCAGAGCCTCCTCAAGCGCACCCCCGGTACGCGGCACGCCCTGGTTCTCTCGCGGGACGGCCTGAAGTTGTGCTGGAGCGAGCATCTGACGCTCGACCAGGCTGACCAGCTGGCCGCGATCTGCTCGGGCATCCAGGCACTGGCCCAGGGCGCGTCGGTGGAGTTCGGCGACGGGACCGGCGGCGTGCGGCACTCGATGACCGAATTCCACGGCGGGCTGCTCTTCATCGTCGAGGCCGGGCAGGGAGCGCACCTGGCGGTCGTGGCGGAGGAGAACGCCGATCCCGGTGTGGTGGGCCATCAGATGACCGAACTGGTCGAGCAGATCGGTGAGCACCTGCGCGCCGAACCGCGCGCTCAGGGCGAAGGAAGCGGCTCCTCGTGACGCCGCGCAGGCCGGTGGACATCGGTGATCCGGACCGGCTCTACACGGTCACCGGTGGCCGCAGCCGGGCCGACGACGATTCGTTCGACCTGGTCACGCTGGTGGTGAGCGAGTGCGAGCCCACTGCCGGAATGCAGTCGGAGCACGTACGGATCCTCGAACTGTGCAAGCACCCGACGGCCGTGGTGGAGATCGCCGCGGAGATGAAGCTGCCGATCACGGTGGTGCGGATTCTGCTCGGTGACCTGCTCGCGATGGGCCGGATCACCGCCCGCCATCCCCGCGCGGCCGACTCGGCCGCCTCGATACCCGATTCCGCCCTTCTCAAGGAGGTGCTCCATGGGCTCCGCAACATCTGAGCTGCCCTCCCGTACGCCCCTGTCCGACACGGCCGAGACTGGCCTGAAGATCGTTGTCGTCGGCGGCTTCGGGGTCGGCAAGACCACGCTGGTCCGGTCGGTCAGCGAGATCCGGCCGCTGAACACCGAAGAGGTGATGACGCAGGCCGGCATAGGCGTCGACGAGACGTCCGACGTGGCCGCCAAGACCACCACGACGGTGGCGTTCGACTTCGGCCGGATCAGCCTCAACGAACGGGTGGTGCTCTATCTGTTCGGCGCTCCCGGCCAGGAGCGCTTCTGGTTCCTGTGGGACCGGCTCTTCTCCGGCACGCTCGGTGCGGTCGTCCTGGTCGACACGCGGCGGATGGACGACTCCTGGTACGCCATCGACCGTCTCGAACACCACGGGACGCCGTTCGTGGTGGCCGTCAACCGGTTCGACGACGACGGCTCCGCGCACTCCCTGGAGGAGATCCGCCAGGCGCTCGCGCTGCCCGACCACGTGCCCCTGATCGAGTGCGACGCACGGGTGAGGTCGTCGGGCAAGGACGTCCTGATCACCCTCGTGGACCACCTGTACACGCTGGCCATGGCCCAGGAGATGACACCGTGACCGAGCCGACCGGATTCCCTTCCGAGCAGAGCCCTCCGCCGGGGTGCCCGGCCCACGCGGGCGGGGTTCCGGGCGCGGTACGCCTGGGCGGTCTGGAGTACCAGCAGACGCCCTCGCAGCTCTACCGCAGCCTGCGCAGGGAGCACGGCGCGGTGGCGCCGGTCCTGCTCGACGGTGACGTGCCCGCGTGGCTGGTGCTCGGCTATTCCGAGGTCAGCTATGTGACGGGACACGACGAGCTGTTCGCCCGTGACTCGCGCCGCTGGAACCAGTGGGAGCACATTCCCGCCGACTGGCCGCTGATGCCGTTCGTCGGCTACCAGCCCTCGGTCCTGTTCACCGAGGGCGCGGAGCACCAGCGGCGGGCCGGGGTGATCACCGAGGCCCTGGAGGGGATCGACCAGTTCGAACTCGCCCGTGACAGCGCCCGCATCGCCGACCGTCTGATCGCCTCGTTCGCCGGCAGCGGCCAGGCGGAGCTGATGGACGCGTACGCCCACGCGCTGCCGATGATCGCCGCGGTGCAGATGTGCGGCATGCCGGACGCGAGCACGGACACGCAGCAGCTCGTGGACGACCTGCGGATCTCCCTCGACGCGCACGAGGGCGACGACCCCGTGGCGGCGTACACGCGCGTCGGGGAGCGGATCCAGCTCCTGGTCAAGGAGAAGCGGGAGAAGCCGGGTGCGGACATCACCTCGCGGATGCTGCAGCACCCGGCGGGTCTGACCGACGAGGAGATCGTCCAGGACCTGATCTCGGTCATCGCTGCGGCGCAGCAGCCGACGGCCAACTGGATCTGCAACACGCTGCGGTTGATGCTGACCGACGAGCGGTTCGCCCTCAATGTCTCCGGCGGGCGGCTGAGCGTGGGCGAGGCGCTCAACGAGGTGCTGTGGCTGGACACCCCGACCCAGAACTTCATCGGCCGCTGGGCGGTGCGCGACACGCAGCTGGGCGGGCGGCAGATCCGGGCGGGCGACTGTCTGGTGCTCGGCCTCGCCGCGGCCAACACCGACCCGCAGATCTGGCCGGAGTCGCACGTCGGCCCGGAGAACTCCGCGCATCTCTCCTTCAGCCACGGCGAGCACCGCTGCCCCTACCCGGCTCCGCTGCTCGCCGACGTCATCGCGAGGACCGCGGTCGAGACGCTCCTGGAGCGGCTGCCCGACCTGGTTCTGGCGGTGGAGCCGCACGAGTTGACCTGGCGCCCGTCCATCTGGATGCGGGGCCTCGCGTCGCTTCCGGTGCAGTTCACGCCCGTGGGGCACTGACACGGCGCCGGGGGCGCCCCCTCGGGCGGCGCCCCCGGTGGGGTCAGGCGGAGACGGGGGTGAACTCCACGGGCAGGGACTGCGGTCCGCGGGTGAACACGCCCTGCTCGACGGGGTCGAAGCCCTTGGCGAGCCGCACGTCGGGCATCGCGTCCAGGAGCTGGTCGACGCCGATCTCCACCTCGGCCTTGGCGAGCAGCGCGCCCACGCAGAAGTGCCGGCCGAGGGCGAAGGCGAGGTGGTCGGCGGCGGCGGAGAACGCGGTCGTCGTGGTCAGGTCGTCCCGGAAGATGTCGAAGCGGTCCGGGTCGCCGTAGCGCTTCTCGTCACGGTTGGCCGAGCCGATCAGGCAGGTGACGGTGGCGCCCGCGGGGATGATGCCGCCGGTGACCTCCACGTCGGTCGCCGACTGCCGCATGATCATGTGGACGGGCGGCGTGTGGCGCAGGGTCTCGGCGAAGGCGCGGGCGATCAGGCTGCGGTCCTGCCGGACGGCTTCGAGCTGCTCGGGGTGGAGCAGGAGGTTGGCGAAGATGCTGGCGATCGCCTTGTCGGTGGTCTCGCCGCCGGCGGCGAGCAGCAGGCTGCAGAAGGCCTTGATGTCCTCGTCGCTCATCCGTACGCCGTCCACCTCGGCGGCGCAGAGCGTGGAGAGCAGGTCGTCCCCGAGGTTGTCGCGGCGCTGCCGGATGATCGGGATCATGTAGTCGGCGAACTCCACCCGGGTGCGTTCACCGGCCGCCGCGACCTCGGGGTCGCCCGACAGGTTGCCGAGGAAGGCTATGACGGTGGTGTACCAGCCGTGGAAGCGCGCGTGGTCGGACTTGTCGAGGCCCAGCATGTCGGCGATCACGTTGACGGGGAAGCGGGTGGCGTAGTCCGCGACCAGGTCCACGCTGCCGGTGTGCCGGAAGGTGTCGATGAGTTCGCGGGAGTTGCGCTCGATGACGGGCAGGAATTTCTGCTGGAGGTCGCTGCCGCGGAACGCCGGTGCGACGAGCGCGCGGCGCACGGAGTGCTCCCGGCCGCTGAGCTGGAGGATCGTCTTGCCGTGTACGGGCTCGATCTGCCAGTCGTAGTTGTCGGTGGTGAACTGCGAGCTCTTGTCCTTGAAGACGCGCTCGACGTCCTCGTACCGCGAGACGATCCAGCTCTGTGTCGCTTCGTGCCAGTAGAGCGGCGCGTTCTCGCGCATCACCCGGTAGGCGGGATACGGGTCCTTGGCGAACTCGGGCGAGAGGATGTCGGGGACCTGCTGCGCGGTGGACATGGAGCTCCTAGGTCAGAAAACAGCAATGCTCACCAGGCTATTGATCACTTCCTGACCCAACCAGTCCCTCTTGGCCGATCGTTGAGCGCTACACTAATGTTGGCCGAAAATCACCCCTCGCCCCACCGGATCGAAGACGGCGGGGCGAGGGGGAGCGGCGACACCGGCCGCCGGTGGCACTCAGCAGCTGAGCTTGTCGCCCGTCTCGACGCCGAGGATTCCGGTGAACTGGGTGTAGTTGTTGATCCGGCTCTGGACCTGCTCGGGGTTCTTCCCGTCGCACTCCAGGCTGCCGTTGATGCTGCGGATGGTCTCGCCGAATCCCGCGCCGTTGACCATGGCGTTGTGCGGCGTCATCGTCCCCGGGCCGTTCTGCGTGTTCCAGTACCACAGGCCGGTCTTCCAGGCCACGGCCGCGTCGTTCTGCACGAGGTCGGGGTTGTTCAGGAGGTCGATGTTCAGGGCGTCGCCCGCGGCCTTGTAGTTGAAGTTCCAGCTGAGCTGGATGGGGCCGCGTCCGTAGTACTTGTCGTTGCCCGCGGGGCAGCCGTACGGCTGGGAACTGTCGCAGTAGTGCGGGTAGTTGGCGGTGTTCTGTTCGACGACGTGGACCAGGCCGCCCGTCTCGTGGCTGACGTTCGCCAGGAAGGCGGCGGCCTCCTGCTTGCGCACGGTCTCGCTGCCGGTGCCGGTGAAGTCGGGGTAGGCGCTGAGCGCTTCCTTCAGGCCGCTGTAGGTGTAGAAGGAATTCCGGTTCGGGAACATCTGGTTGAACTGGGACTCGCTGACGGGGAACTCGGCCGCCGCGGCGCGCGTCCCCTCCGTCTTGTCGGCCTTCTCGGCGGAGGCGCTGGGCGCGAGGGTCAGGAGGGTGAGGGCTGCGACGGACGCGGTCGCGGTCAGCGCGGCAAGTACACGAGGACGCATGAGGGATCACTCCTTGGGCGACCGGCGCATGCGCGACCGACCGCCGTGCGGTGGGGGGATGTGCGGCCAGGAGGCGCACCGGCACACCAGAACTGCGGCTTTCCGGAACGTCTCCCGCCGTTGGACTAGACCATACCGAGTGACGCATTCACGTCAAGAGGTCGACGGATAAGGCCAGTTGAGAGGCCCTGCCGGGCCCCTCAGGCCGAACTCGCCCCGCCCAGAGCCTCGATCTCGCCGACGACAAACGCGGCAAACGGACCCACCCGTGGACCCAGTTCCGCCCAGCGCTCCCCCTCCGCCCTCTCTGCCCTCTCCGCCCCCTCCTCCCCCTCGCCCGCTTCCCCTGCCACGTACGCGGCGCGCGCATGGGCGAGCACGGGCCGGTGGTCCCGCGGGAGCCGGGCGAGGGCCCAGTCGGCCGCGGCGTCCTTGGACGTGATGGCTCCGGTCGCCAGAGTCATCCAGATCCGGGCCAGCGTCAGGACGACGTTGCGCGTGTCCGACGCGAGCTCCGCGAGCAACTCGGGCACACCGGCGACGATCGCACGCGCAAGGTCCGCGGCAGGTACGGGAGCAAGGACCTCACCCGGCGGCGGCCCGGCCAGCGGGGTGTCCGCGAGCAGCACCATCGTGATCAGGGGCGCCAGGTCGTGGCTGGGCACCGGCGACGGCAACAGGCCCCGCTCGTACTCCTGGCGCAGCCACTCCCCGTACTGGAACTCCTGGCGCGGCGGGCAGGTCCAGGGCACGACATCGCGCCGGACGACGATCGTCAGCTCGACGGGACGCGCCCCCTCTCCCCGGGCCGGCCAGACGGACAGGCCGAGCAGCCCCTCGACGAGTCGCCCCCGCTGCGCGGCCGTCAACGGCCGTTCCACGACGGCGAACACGTCGATGTCGCTGTGCGGACGGAGGCCGCCGAGGCAGGCGGAGCCGTACAGATACACGCCGATGACGTTCCCGCCGAGCGTCTCGCGCACCAGGCGAACGGTGTCCTCGGTCTGCGTCACTGAGTTCTCCCTCGACACTGAGCTCTCCCTCGACGGCGGGGCGATCGCGTACGGCGCGGTGATGGCGTACGGCAGGCCGATCGCGGCGGTGAATGTGCGAATCATCCACCACCGCGCCGGGCGCAGTGCGAATCGGGCACTGGCGTGGTGGGGCGCACGGCGTTTACGGTCCCTGCGTTTGCCGCACAGCACCTCGAACGCCGTGGTGCTGCCGTCCCCCGGGAGCTGCCTGTGCCCATGGAGTCATCGCCGTCCGTCACCGAGATCGAGACGCACGGAGTCGAACGCATCCCGGACGCGGACCGCTCGGCCGGTCCGCTCGACCTGTTCCGGCTCGCGTTCGGCGGCGCCAACACGTTCGCCACCTGCGTGCTCGGCGCGTTCCCCATCCTGTTCGGCCTCTCCTTCTGGCAGGGGCTCGCGGCGATGCTCCTCGGACTGCTCGTCGGCTCCCTGCTGCTTGCCCCGATGGCGGTGTTCGGGCCCCGCAACGGCACGAACAACGCCGTCTCGTCGTCGGCGCATCTGGGCGTGCACGGCAGGATCGTCGGCTCCTTCCTCTCCCTGCTCACCGCCGTGGCGTTCTTCTCGCTCTCGGTGTGGAGCTCGGGCGACGCGCTCATCGGCGGTGCGCACCGGCTGCTCGGCGTGCCGGAGAGCGATATCGCCTACGGCTGCGCGTACGCCGTCTTCGCGGCGCTGGTCCTCGCCGTGTGCGTCTACGGATTCCGCTTCATGCTGCTCGTCAACAAGATCGCGGTGGTGGCGGCGACTCTGCTCTTCGTCCTCGGGCTCATCGCCTTCGCGGGGGACTTCGATCCCTCGTACGCCGGGATCTTCACCGCCGACGCCGACCGCGCGACGCGGGACCTGTTCTGGCCGTCCTTCGTCGGCGCCGCGCTGATCGTCCTCTCCAACCCGGTCTCCTTCGGCGCCTTCCTCGGGGACTGGGCGCGCTACATCCCCGCCGCGACCCCGCGCCGCAAGGTGATGGGCGCCGCCTTCCTCTCGCAGATCGCCACCGTGCTGCCGTTCGGCTTCGGCCTGGCGACCGCGGCGATCATCGCCGAGCGGGCGCCGCAGTACATGGACCCGGCCGCGCCCAACTTCGTCGGCGGGCTGCTCGCGATCGCGCCCGGCTGGTACTTCCTGCCGGTCTGCCTGATCGCGCTGATCGGCGGCATGTCGACCGGGACGACCGCGCTGTACGGCACCGGCCTCGACTTCTCCTCGGTGTTCCCGCGGCTCGGCCGGGTCCAGGCCACCGTCCTGATCGGCGCCTTGTCCATCACGTTCATCTTCGTGGGCCGCTTCGGCTTCAACCTGGTCCAGGCGATCTCCACCTTCGCCACGATGATCATCACCTGCACCGTGCCGTGGATGATCGTCATGATGCTCGGCTATGTCACCCGGCGCGGCTGGTACGACCCCGAGGCGCTGCAGGTCTTCACCCGCAGGCAGCACGGCGGCCGCTACTGGTTCGCGCGCGGCTGGAACTGGCGCGGCATGTCGGCCTGGTGGACCGGAGCGGTGACCGGCGTCCTTTTCACCAACATTCCCGGCCAGTTCGTCGGGCCGCTCGGTGACCTCGCGAACGGCGCCGACATCAGCCTCCCGCTGGGCGCGGCCGTCGCGGCGGTCGTCTACCTCGCCCTGCTCGCGGCCTTCCCGGAGCCGCGCGCGGTGTACGGGCCCGAGGGGCCGCGCTGGGTGCGGGCGGCCGACACCCCGATCGCGCCGATCACCGGGCCTCCCGGCGGGGACCGGGTCAGCGAGCCGTCTCGAACTCCCGCTTGAGGTTCTTCAGCGTCCGGTCGATGTTGCCGACCTGGAAGACCGCGAAGGTCTTGCCGCCCGTGGCGACGCGGTCGAAGGCGTTGGCCGCGAAGGCGGGCCAGGAGCGCCGGTCGTCCGTCCAGGTCTCGGTCACCTTCGTGGCGCCGCCTTTGTCCTCGAAGCGGTACTCCCAGGTGGCGATCGGGGCCCGCAGGCGAGGGCGCTTCAGGCCGATCGCGTGCACGCGGAAGGCGAAGCGCTTGCCGGGGTCGGCCTCGGTCACCGTGCAGCGCGTGGTCCAGCGGAACGGGCCGCGCTTGTTGTGCCCCTCGAAGACCAGGCCGACGGCGGCGGGCTCTTCGCCTCCGGGCACGGTCGCGCCGAGGTTCTCCGGGCTCCACCGCCCCATCAGGGCGGGCTGGCTGACCTGCTCGTACACCGACCGCGGTGACGCCTCGACCAGGATGCTGCGGGACACTGTGAACGTGCGGGTCATGACCACTCCGATCCTCGTCCCGCGACCTTACTTACCAGTAGCTTGAATGTCAGCCCCCTCCCTCACTCCCCTCCCCCGCCCCGGGAGCGGGCCGCGGCCACGAGGGCGTCTCAGACGAGCCCGGTCACGGTGACCGTCACCTCGGTCGCGTCCCCGCTCGTCCGCTCGACGGCCGCCGCCGCGGCCGACCGCACCTCCCGCGTCACGTCCAGGGCCCGCCGCCCCCGGTGCAGGACGACGTGCACCTCCACGCTCCAGGCCGCGGCCCCCTTCTGCCTGCGCACCTGGACCCCGCCGGAGCCCTTCGGCGCACCGGGCAGTCCGCGCCCGAGCAGGGCGGAGGACCGCAGGAGGTCCACGAGGCCGGGGCGCAGGAAGGCCACTCCGGGGGTGTCGAGGACCGCCTCCATGACGGCGTCCGCCAGCGCGCGGGACATGTCTCGGTCGCTCACTGCTGCCACCCTCCGTTGTTGTCGTGGCTGTCGGGGTCGATGACATCGGTGATCGTCACGTCGACGCCCGCGATCCGCATGCCGAGCTCGCCGTCCACCGCCTCGATCACCCGGCCGCGCACCAGGTCCGCGGCCTCCGGCAGATTCCACGTAAGAGGGACCTGCACCTCGATGCGCACCTTGACGGGGCCCCGCGCGAGGCGTCCCGCGGGCGCCGCGGCGCTGCCCGGGGCCAGCGGATCGATACGGCAGCTGCCCGCGCGCACGCCCGGCAGGGACTCGGCCGCCGCCCGGATGGTCCTGGCCGCCGCGGCCTCGACGATCCACGCGTCCTCGTCCTCGTCGCCCAGCGGCAGCGTCCGGCCCGGCCGCAGCTCCAGGCGCACCACGTCCATGACACGGCCGGTGAGCGCGGAGGTATCCGGCTCCCGCGGTGCCGCGTCGCGCGCCTGCGTGACGATCCCCTCCAGGTGCCGCAAGGCGTCCACGGCCTGCGTGCAGTGCGGGCAGCTCTCGATGTGGGGGTCGGGCACGCCCGCCTCCGACTGCTCCCACACATACGACAACTTGCGTCCGCAGGGCAGCAGTTCGTCATCCGGCAGCACTTCGAAGCCCGCCTCCCGCTCGTCGCCCGGTGTCTCGTCGCCCGGTGTCTCGTTGCCCGGTGTCTCGTTGCCCGGTGTCCTGTTGCCCGGTGTCTCCCCGTCCGGCCCGGATTCCCCGTTCACCGCCATGCCGCCATCGCCTCCGTCAGATAGCGCCGCGCTCTGAAGACCCGGCCGCGGACCGCCTCCGGGCTGATGCCGACCGAATCGGCGATGGACTCGTACGACGCCCCGTCCAGCTCGCGCAGCACCCAGCACACCCGCTGTTCCGGCGAGAGGCCCTCCATCACCCGCGCCAGATCCTGCACGGCCGCGTGCGCCTCGGCCGCCCGCGCGGGCGAGACCTCGTGCTCCGGTGCGGGCGGCTCGGGCAGGCCGTCCAGGGTCACGACCGGCCGCCGCGAACGCAGCACGTTCAGGCAGCGGTTGGTGACGATGCGATAGATCCACGTACCGAACTGGGCGTCGCCGCGGAACTCCGGCAGTTTGCGCCAGGCGCTGACGAAGGACTCCTGCACGGCGTCCTCCGCCTCCGGACGGCTGCCGAGCAGGCGGGTGGCCAGACGTAGGGCCGAGGGCGCGTGGCGGTGCATCAGCGCTTCGAAGGCCTCCTCGTCACCCTCCGCCGCCCGCACCGCGAGCAGTCCGTCCTCACGTCTCGATGACGCGTCCGCTTCCTCTGCTGTTCCGCCCCGGTCGCCCGGCACACGCGGCTCCTCTCTTTTCGATCGTGCTCGTACGACACACGAAGGACCCTCCGCGTTACGCGGCCCCGGCACGCTACATGCCCGGGAAAGAAATTCCCGCGAGGCGCGTAACAGGCGTACTGCGGCCGGGTCAGAGAAGGAGAAGAGCCGGGGACGGGCCCCTCACAGGGGCCCGGGCCGACGGCACAGTCACCGGGAAATCCCTGACGACCACTAGGAGATGCCACCATGGCGACGCAGGACCTCACTTCGAACGTTTCGAACACGGCCGTGTCCGTCAGCGGCGAGAAGGACCTCACCGGCGGGGCGCGCAAGAACACCCTCGGAGCCACCACCGTCACGGGAGGTACGGGCGCGGCAGAACCGGCGGCGACTCGGGGCAAGACGTCCATCGCCGATGTCGTGGTCGTGAAGATCGCCGGCATGGCGGCCCGCGAGATCCCCGGCGTGTTCGACATGGGCGGCGGTCTGTCCCGCACCATCGGCGCCGTGCGCGACCGTGTGCCCGGCGGGCGCCCCAACGTCGGCCGCGGCGTGAAGGTCGAGGTCGGCGAGCGGCAGACGGCGATCGACCTGGACATCGTCGTCGAGTACGGCGTGCCGATCACGGACGTGGCGCACGACGTGCGCGAGAACGTCATCTCCGCGGTGGAGCGCATCACCGGCCTGGAGGTAGTCGAGGTGAACGTCGCCGTCAACGACGTCCGCCTGCCCGACGAGGACACCGCGGACGCCGGCGGCGAGACGCGCGTCGAGTAACGCACCGGAGTAGATCGTCCCCCTTCTTTCGGTCTCTGGTGTGAGGTGAGTGGTGAGCACAGCTCTGGTCGGTCTGATGGCGGGCATGGCCCTGGGATTCGCCGGGTGGTTCGGCGGCTTCGGGGCGTTCCTGCTGGTCGCCGCGCTCGGCGCGGTCGGCTTCGTCCTGGGGCGCCTGGTGGACGACGGCACGGACATCCGCGCCTTCCTCGGCGGGCGCGACCGGGAGCGGCGATGACCACGCCCGCGGCGGACCGCGGCACGACGACCATCGCGGACCGCGCGGTGCGCCGGATCGCGGAGCGCGCCGCGACGGAGGCGACGGCCCCCGGCGCGATCTCGGCCGGCCGCGCGTCGGCGACCGTACGCGGGCGCCGGGCCGAGGTCGGTGTCACCGTGACGCTGCCCTACCCCGCGGTGCTGGACGATGCGGGCGAGAGCGTACGGGCACATGTGGCCGAGCGCACCGCCCGGCTCACCGGGCTCACCGTGCCGTCGGCGCGCGTCCGCGTCCGGGGTCTGTCCCCCCGGGAGCGGACCGCCGGGCAGCCCGCCCCGCCGGCGACGGAGACCGGGGCCACGGAGGACGCCGGGGCCCGTGCACGCCGCCCGTGGTCCCAACGCCGCCTTCCCGTGGCGGTGTTGGCGCTTGTCGCCGCCGCGGTCTGCGGGATCGTGCTGTACGACGTGGTGTCCGTGCACGCGGCCGGGCACGCTCCCGCGCGGTGGCGGGTCCGGGCGGTGGAGTGGCTCGCCACGCACGGCCCGGACGGCGGCGCGGCCTGGAGCGTTCCTGCCGCGATCGCCGTGTTCGCGCTCGGCGTGTGGCTGCTTGTCCTCGCCCTCACGCCGGGCCGCCGCGGCCGTCTCCCGATGCGGCCGCCGCTGCGGGACGTGCACGCGGTCCTGGAGCGGCGGGCGGTCGCGGTCTTCCTGCGGGACGCCGTGACCGACGTGCCCGGCGTCAGCAGGGTCGCGGTCCGGGTCGGCCGCCGCACCGCGCGGGTGCGCGCCGGTCTCGCGTTCGGCGAACCGGACGGCGCGCGGCGGGCGGTGACCGAGGCGGCCGGGGCGGCGGCCGCCGGGCTCGGCCTGGCCAGACCGCTGCGGCTGCGCGTACGGCTGAAGACGGAACCCACGTGGAGAGGTGCACCCCCTGATGAGTCGACTCCGTAGCAGCGCCAACCGCTCGACTCTGGTCTGCGCGGCGGCCGTTCTGCTCGGCGCGGGCGCCGTGCTCGCCTCCACGACCGCCCCGGTCCGCGAGCGGATTCCGGCGGCCTGGCCCCGGATCGGCGCCGACCGGGTGTGGCTGGACGAGGAGATGCTGGGCCGCTGGCGCGATCACGGCTGGTGGACTCCGGTGGTCATCGCCGGGCTGGCGGCAGGTGCCGTCCTGTTCCTCGGCTGGGCCCTCGCCCAGTTCCGCACCGGCCGGCTGCGCGAGCTGCCGCTCGGGCAGCCGGGTGTCACCCTCTCCGCGACGGCGCTGGCCTCCGTGATGGCCGACCGCGCCCGGGCGGTCGAGGGCGTGGCCCGCGCCGACGTGTCCCTGCTGGGACGCCCGCGCCGGCTGCGGGCCCGCATCACCCTGGTCCTCGACCCGGACGCGTCCCCGGAAGCGGTGCTGCGCGAGCTGGCCGGGGGCACGGTGGCCGAGGCACGGGCGGCGGCGGCGCCGCGCGCCCTGGAGGCGGACGTGCGTCTCACCACCCGGCCGCACCGGGCGCCCCGCATCCGCTGAGCGCCCGGCACACCGGTGGACAGGGCCGCCGCTACTGCTCCTGCTGGAGGGCTTCCAGCGTGGCGCTCAGGTCGGCGGGGCGCGGGCGGTTGTGGGGAAGCCGCGTGAGGGCGGCCGCCATCCCGCACGTGTTGGTGACGGCGGAGAAGACCAGGCCGGCGCCGATACCGGCGGCCAGCCAGCGTGCGCCCTTGAAGCGGGTTCCGGCGGCCAGGCCGAGCACGACGAGGGACCCGGCGGCCAGCCGCACCTGGCGTTCCATCGCCCAGCCCGCCGGTGCGCCCTCGGAGGGCTGCAGCGGGTGGCCCTGCGCCGCCCAGGCGGTGGTACCGCCGACGAGGGTGGCGGCCGGGATGTCGGCGGCGGCGAGCTCGGTGCCCGCGGTGGCGGAGCGGTTCCCGGAGGCGCAGACCATCAGGAGCTCACCGCGGGCGGCGGCTGCCTTCAGCTCGGGCAGCGCCTGGTGCAGGTCGCCGAGGGGAATGTTGTGCGCTCCGGGCAGGTGGCCGGAGGCGTACTCGCCGGGGCTGCGGACGTCGATGACGGTGTAGCGGTCCAGGCGGGCGGCCGCCTGGGCGGGCACCAGATCGGTGGGGGGAGTCATGTGGAGCTGTCCTTTCGTCGAGCAAAGGCTCTCACCCCGGCGCAGAGCATGGTCGCCGGGATCATCGAGGTGATCGGATACCGGGCGGGGCAGGGTTCGCGATCATCGCGACAGACCTCCACCATCGCACGAACGCCGAAAACCCCCGCCGCGCCCTGTGGGGCGGCGGAGGCGCTCGGCGGTGTCCGTCAGCTCTTGGGCATCAGGACGGTGTCGACGATGTGGACGGTGGCGTTGGCCGTGGGGACATTGCCGCAGACGACCTTCGACGTGTCGTTGACCTTGTACTCCTTGCCGGAGCCCGCGGTGGTGAGCTTGCTCTTCTCCAGCGTCTCGTAGGAGCCGTTCTCCAGGTCCTTGGGCGCGAGCTTCTGGCCCACCACGTGGTAGGTGAGGACCTTGGTCAGCATGGCCTTGTCGCCCAGAACCTTGTCCAGATCGGCCTTGGGGATCTTCGCGAAGGCGTCGTTGGTGGGCGCGAACACCGTGATGTTCTTGGCGTTGTTCAGGGTGTCCACCAGGCCGGCCTTCTTGACCGCGGTGACCAGCGTGGACAGCTCGGGGTTGTTCGACGCGGCGGTGGCGACCGGGTCCTTCGCCATCCCGTCGAAGCTGCCCTTGCCGTCCTTGGGCACCGACGAACAGGCCGGCCCGAACGGCTCGTCCATGGTCATGGCGTCGTCCGACTTGCTCGCCTTCGCGCTGGGCGAGGAGTCGCCGGCCTTGGTGTCCTTGTCGCCGCTGTCCGAGCACGCCGTCAGGGCGATCGGCAGAACCGCCGCGGCGGCGACGGCGACCGCGGCACGGCGGAGGCGGCTGGGGTACGTGGAGGTGGCGGACATGGTCTGCTCCTTGCGTCGTTGCATGTGCGTGGGGTGACCGTGAGCCGGCGGCATGAGGTGGGGGGATGCGGGCCGCCGCCGTTCTTCGCTCACAAGGGGAATTCGTCACGGTGCGCGCCGTGGTTTGGTCAGAGATCTACATTCACCCGATCAGGCAAGCTGCGGCACATCTGTCCCCACGGCAGTCGGTCGCCCCACCGCACCGCTCAGGCCCCGCGGGCCTCCTCGAAGCGGGCCTTGCCCTCGGTCAGTTCCACGATCGGGTCGGGGTAGTCGAGCTCCGCGCGGTCCTTGTCCGCCAGCTTCCACGGCTCGTGGATGTACCGGTCGGGAACGTCGGCGAGTTCGGGCACCCAGCGCCGCACGTAGCTGCCGTCCGGGTCGAAGCGCTTGCCCTGGATGACGGGGTTGAGGACCCGGTTGGGCCGGGTGTCGGTGCCGGTGCCCGCCGCCCACTGCCAGTTCAGCTGGTTGTTCGCGACGTCGCCGTCCACCAGGAGACTCAGGAAGTGCCGGGCGCCCACCCGCCAGTCCACGTAGAGGGTCTTGGTGAGGAAGCTCGCCACCACGAGCCGTCCCCGGTTGTGCATCCAGCCCTCGTGGCGCAGCTGCCGCATCGCCGCGTCCACGAAGGGGTAGCCGGTGCACCCACTCAGCCAGGCCGCGGTCTCCTTCTTGTTCGTGCGCCACCGGTCGCCGTGCGAGCGGTAGTCGCGGGCCGCCGCGTCCGGGCGGGCCGCGAGGACCTGGTGGTGGAAGTCCCGCCAGGCCAGCTGCCGTACGAACGCCTGCGCTCCCGACGAGCCCTCGCGCGACGCCCGGTGGACGACTTCGGCCGCCGACAGGGTGCCGAAGTGGAGGTGGGGCGAGAGGCGCGACGTGTCGTCGCCCGCGACGTCGTTCTGGCCGTCCTCGTACCCCGCGATGCCGCCGGACAGCCAGGACTTCAACTGCCGTCGCGCCGTGCTCTCGCCGCCCTTGCCCAGTCCCGGCGAGACGCCGGTGATCTCCGCACGCGGCAGCACCGGATCCGACGTCACGTCGGCGACCCGCACCTTGCGCGGTGCGGCAAGGACGTCCCGTACGCCTGCCGCCGTCCAGCGCCGGAAGTACGGGGTGAACACGGCGTAGTGGTCCTTGCCCGCCGGGAGCAGCTCCCCCGGGGTGACGGCCGTGATGACCGCGTCGTGCACGACGAACTCGCAGCCGGTGTCTTCGAGCGCGTCCCGCAGCCGCTCCTCGCGCCGCGTCGCGTACCGGCTGACCCCGCCCGCGACGTGCAGCCGCACCGCCTCGGTCTCCTTCACCAGCGTGCGGACCTGGTCGACGACGTCACCGCTGCGGACCACCAGGCGACCGCCGCGCTTGCGCAACTCCGAGTCCAGGTCCTCCAGGCAGTCGGCGAGGAAGGCACGGCGGTTCGGGACGGCGAAGCCGGTGGCCCGCAGCCCGTCGTCGTACACGAACAGCGGGACGATCCGGTCCGCGTCGCGCAGCGCGGCACGCAGCACCGGATTGTCGTGCAGACGCAGGTCGGACGTGAAGAGGACGATCGATACGGTCACTTTCTGCGGCTCCTCATGTTCTGCGCATCCTCATGCGGTGGGGAAATTCATCAGGGCGACCGGGTCGGACGTCGGCTCCTTGGAGCCGCCCGCAGGTTCCACGGTGATGCCGATGCCGGATGCCTGGTCGACCGGGCCGTCGAGGAGGACGGATTCGGTGCTGTGGGCCGGGTCCATCAGACCGGCCGAGCGCATCGTCCCGTCGTCGTTGAACCACAGCTGGTAGACCTTGCCGGAGGGCGGTCCCGGCATCCCGGCCGCCACGAAGGCGGCTTGGTTGAGGCTCTTGGCCACCACGACCGTGCCGGTGGCACCGTCGGTGAGCCGCCCGGTGGAGGCCTTGGCGTCGGGTGCCGCGAGCACCAGGGCCAGCTTCTCGGACTGCTGCTGTGCCTGCTGGGCCCGTTCGCCGGCGTCGTCGGCCCGCTCGTGCTGCCACACGGCGATCCCGCCGAAGGCCGCTGCGGCCGCCAGGCACGCGGCGAGGGCGAAGCGGGACAGCTGCCGGCCGCGGCCCGCGCCGCCGCCGGTCTTCCCCGGCGGGGGTGTGTGCGGCGGCTGCTGGCGGACCGTGGCGATGCGCCGCAGCACGTCGGCCTTCAGGTCCGCCGGAGGGGCGACCGACACGGCACGGGCCAGACGCCCGGCCGTCGCGGCCAGTTCACGCACCTCCTGGCCGCAGGCCTCGCACACCTCCAGGTGCCGCTCGAACTCCGTGCGCTCCTCGTCCGAGAGGGCGTGCAGGACGTACGCGCCCGTCATCGTGTGCAGGTCGGCGGCGCTCACGCGCTCACCCCCAGGCAGTCGCGCAGGCGGATCAGGCCGTCGCGCAGTCGCGTCTTGACCGTCCCCAGGGGCACGGAGAGCAGCTCCCCGACCTCGCGGTAGGTCAGCCCGCGGTAGTAGGCCAAGGTGACCGACTGGCGCTGGAGTTCGGTCAGGTTGCGCAGGCAGCGCCGGACCTGCTCGCGCTCCAGGCGGTTCTCGACCTGCTCGCTCACCTCGTCGAAGGCGGGGGTGCGTTCGAGCAGCGCCGCCTTGTGGTCGCGCTCGGCCGAGGCCTGCACGGACCGCACGCGGTCCACCGCTCTGCGGTGAGCCATCGTCAGGACCCAGTTCATGACACTCCCCCGTTCCGGCCGGTAGCGCGCGGCACTGCGCCACACCTCCACGAGGACCTCCTGGGCGACCTCCTCCGACTGGGCCGGATCGCGCAGTACCGTGCGCACCACGCCGAGGACCGGAGAGCACACCCCGTCGTACAGCGAGGCGAAGGCCTGCTGGTCGCCGCGGGCGACCCGGCCGAGCAGCTCGGCCAGATCGGGGCCGGCCGAGGGGGCCGCCCCGCTGATGTGCACTACTTCATTCACCCGGTGATCCTCCTGGACGCTGGTCGCCTTCAGAGGTGATTCGGAGCCGGTGCGTCGTCGGATTGCCGGTGGGTCACGTTTTCTGCGCGGTTTTGGCGGTGCGCTGTTCGGCCGTCCGTGTGATGTTGCGTGCCATGCCGCCGAAGAGAATCGCGTGGAACGGCGAGATGCTCCACCAGTACGCGTGCCCGAGCAGGCCGTGCGGGTGGAAGAGCGCCCGCTGCCGGTAGCGGGTGCGGCCCTTCTCGTCCTGTTCCGCGTACATCTCCAGCCAGGCGAGGCCCGGCAGCCTCATCTCCGCCCGCAGCCGCAGGAGGTGTCCCCGTTCGATCTCCTCGACGCGCCAGAAGTCCAGCGAGTCCCCCACCCGCAGCCGCTGGGCGTCACGGCGGCCCCTGCGCAGACCGACCCCGCCGACGAGCCGGTCGAGCCAGCCGCGTACGGCCCAGGCGAGCGGGAAGGAGTACCAGCCGTTGTCGCCTCCCACGCCTTCGACGACGTCCCACAGGGCCTGTGGCGAGGCGTCCACGGTCTGTTCGCGGCGGTCGGTGTAGAGGCTGCCGCCGGCCCAGTCGGGGTCGGTGGGCAGCGGGTCGCTGGGGGCGCCGGGCAGCGCGGCGGACGACCAGCGGGTGCTGACCTTGGCCTCCTTCACGCGTTCCAGGGCGAGGGCGAGCGCCCTGTCGAAGGTGATGGGGACGCCGGGTTCGTCGGGGACGTACCGCGCGATGTCGTGCTCGTGGCAGACGACCTCGTAGCGCAGCGATTCCGCGAGCGGCCGGGCGATCGACGCCGGTACGGGGGTGATCAGGCCGACCCAGTGGCTGGAGAGGCCGGGGCTCAGCATGGGGACCGGCAGGATGAGGCGGTGGGGCAGCTTCGCCACGACCGCGTACCTGCGCATCATCTCGCGGTAGGTGACGACGTCGGGGCCGCCGATGTCGAAGCCGCGGTTGACGTCGTCGGGCATGGTGGCGCTGCCCACGAGGTAGCGCAGCACGTCGCGCACGGCGACCGGCTGGATGCGGGTGCTCACCCAGCTCGGCGTGACCATGACCGGCAGGCGTTCGGTGAGATAGCGCAGCATCTCGAAGGACGCGGAGCCGGAGCCGATGATCACCGCGGCGCGCAGCTCGGTGGTCGGTACGCCGGACTCCAGGAAGATGCGGCCCACTTCGGCGCGCGAGCGCAGGTGCGGCGAGAGCTCCTCCTGCGGGATGCCCGCGGGGGTGAGTCCGCCGAGGTAGACGATGCGCCGTACGCCCGCGGCGCGGGCCTGCTCGGCGAAGATCCGCGCCGCCTCGCGGTCCGTCTCCTCGAATCCGGATCCGGTGCCGAGCGCGTGGATGAGGTAGTACGCGACGTCGATGTCCCGCATGGCCGAGCCGACGGACTCGGCGTCGGAGGCATCGCCCTTCACCACGTCGGCCTGCCCGGCCCAGGGGTGGTCGCGCAGCTTGCCGGGCGTGCGGGCGAGGCATCGCACCTGGTGTCCGGCGTCGAGCAGCTCGGGGACGAGCCGCCCTCCGATGTATCCGGTCGCTCCGGTCACCAGGCAGCGCAGCCCCTGCGCACCTTCGCCGCTGTCCATCGGTACCTCCGGCCTCGAACGATGTTCTCGCCTTCCCACCTTCCCCCGGTTGTGCGGTGTAGCGCGCGATCAGCGAGGTGTGTCAGGGACGGGAGCGGCGTCAGCGGGCGGGCGGCCGTGCGGTGCTCCGGCGCAGGACGAGCCGGGTGGGCACCAGCGTGGTGCCGCGTTCCGGGGTGCTCTGCCGCATCTGGCGCAGCACTCCCTCGACGCAGCGGCGTCCCACTTCGGCGAAGTCCTGGTGGACGGTGGTCAGGGGCGGCAGGAAGGAGCCGGACTCGGGGATGTCGTCGAAGCCGATGACGCTGACGTCGTCCGGCACCTTGCGGCCGCGTTCGTGCAGGGCGCGCAGCAGGCCGAGGGCCATCTGGTCGTTGGCGGCGAACACCGCGGTGCAGTCGTCCTGTCCGGCGATGCCGAGTCCGGCGCGGTAGCCGGACTCGGCCGACCAGTCGCCGCGCACGAGCGGCGGCGGGACGCGCCCGGCCTCCTCGAGCGTCGCCCGCCAGGCGTCGGCGCGGCGCTGCGCGGCGTAGGAGTCCTCGGGCCCCGCGAGGTGCCACACGGTCCGGTGGCCGAGGTCGAGCAGGTGCCGGACGGCGTCGCGGGTGCCGCCCGCCTGGTCGGTGTCGACCACGGTGTAGCGGTCCCCCGCGTCCGAGTCGGCCACGACGACCTGGACGTGGGGCGGCAGTGCGAGGGCGGCCGCGTCGAGCAGGTGCTTCTCCATGATGACGATGACGGCGTCGACGGCGAGCTCCCCGAGGCGGGAGAAGGCGCCGCGCACCTCGTCCTGGGTGGGGACGGCCACGGGGAGCAGGGTGACGGCGTACCCCTCCTGTGCCGCGGAGGTGGCGATCGCGTCGATGGTGCGGACGTTGCCCGTGGTGGAGAGCGTGAAGGTGATCAGGCCGATGGTGCGGAACTCGCCGCGTTTGAGGGCGCGGGCGGCGCTGTTGGGCCGGTAGCCCAGTTCCTTCATGGCGGCGAGCACCTGCCGCCGGGTCTCCTCGGTGACGCCCGGAAAGCCGTTGGAGACACGGGAGACGGTCTGCGAGGAGACGCCGGCGACCCGCGCCACGTCGGCCATGGACGCGCTCTGCCCGCGGCGCGGAGCCCGTTCCCCCGGGGTGCCGTTCGCCGGGGTGCTTTCGGTTGGTTCCACTGTCTCCCTCGCCGCGTGAATCAGCCGTCGCGGACGGCTTTCTGTCCGTGATTTCGGACGGCCTCGACCGTCTTCCGGGCGACCCTTGACCGTCGCCGTCGAGGCAGTGTAGACATTCCGCCACCGAATGTTTACGTAAACATAACACCCCGCGACGCCCTGCCCGGGCCCTTGTCGCGCCGCGATGTTTACGCAAACATCGGCGGCCGTGCGACGCCGGCTCCGAGATGGACGAGCGAGGAACGACATGACGACGCTTCATTTGCAGGGAGCCGCGGAGCGGCGCACGTCCCGACCACCGTCACCGCGCAGGCGCCGTTCCTGGACGGGCTGGGGATTCATCGGCCCCTTCGTGGCGGTCTTCGCGCTGGTCTTCCTGGCTCCCCTCGCCTACTCGGTCTATCTCAGCCTCTTCCGCGACCAGCTCATCGGCGGCACCACGTTCGTGGGCCTGGACAACTACCAGGAGGCCCTGAAGGACGACCAGTTCTGGGCCTCGCTCGGGCGGGTCTCGCTGTTCCTCGCGGTCCAGGTCCCGATCATGCTGGGCATCGCCCTGCTCGTGGCGCTCGCCCTGGACAGCGGCCGCCTGTACGGCAAGGACTTCTTCCGGATCTCGGTCTTCCTGCCCTATGCCGTGCCCGCCGTGGTGGCCTCGCTGATGTGGGGCTTCCTGTACGGCACCCGCTTCGGGCTCGTGGGGGACATCAACGACGCCCTGGGCGTCTCGCTGCCCGACCCGCTCTCGCCGGATCTGGTCCTTGCCTCCATCGGCAACATCGTCACCTGGGAGTTCGTGGGCTACAACATGCTGATCTTCTACTCGGCGCTGCGCGTCATCCCGCACTCCCTGTACGAGGCCGCCCAGATCGACGGCGCCGGTCAGCTGCGCGTCATCACGGCCATCAAACTCCCCGCGATCCGCGGCGCCCTGGTCATCGCGACGATCTTCTCGATCATCGGCAGCTTCCAGCTCTTCAACGAGCCGAGCATCCTGCAGAACCTGGCGCGCAACTCCATCACCACCGACTTCACCCCGAACCTCTACACGTACTCGCTGTCCTTCGCGGGCCAGCGGCAGAACTACTCCGCCACGGTCGCCATCGTCATGGGCCTGATCACCATGGTCATCGCCTACGCCGTCCAGCTGCGCGGCATGCGCAAGGGAGCGTGACCCGATGACCGGACCGAGCAGCCCCGCCACCACCGCATCCCCCGCCGTGCCCGCACCCGCCCGCGCTCCGCGCACCGCACCCCGCCTGCGCACACCCCGCGCCCGCACGTCACGCCGGCACAGCGCGGACCGTCCCCGGCGCAGCGTCCCGCTCACCGTGCTCACCGGCCTCGTCCTGCTCTACAGCCTGGTGCCGCTCCTCTGGCTGGTCATCAGCGCCACCAAGACCCAGGAGGGCCTGGCCGGTTCGTTCGGTCTGTGGTTCGGCGGCGACTTCGCGCTGTGGGACAACATCAGCCAGACGTTCACGTACGACGACGGCGTCTTCACCCGCTGGCTCCTGAACACCGTCCTGTACGTGGTGGTCGGCGCCGGGGGCGCCACCTTCCTCGCGGTCCTCGGCGGCTACGCGCTCGCGAAGTTCGACTTCCCCGGCAAGCGCGCCGTCTTCGCCGTGGTCATCGGCGCCGTCGCCGTACCCGGTACGGCACTGGCGGTGCCCACCTTCCTGATGTTCAGCAAGATGGGCCTGACGGACACCCCCTGGGCGGTCATCATTCCCTCGCTCATCTCGCCCTTCGGCCTCTACCTGATGTGGGTCTTCGCCACCGAGGCCATTCCCGCCGAGCTGATGGAGGCCGCCCGCATCGACGGGGCGGGCGAGCTGCGCACCTTCTTCCGGGTGGCGCTGCCGCTGCTCGCGCCCGGCACCGTGACCGTCCTCCTCTTCACGATGGTCGCGACCTGGAACAACTACTTCCTGCCGCTGATCATGCTCAAGGACCCGGACTGGTATCCGCTGACCCTGGGCCTGAACAGCTGGAACGCCCAGGCCGCGACGGCCGGCGGCGATCCCGTCTTCCACCTGGTGATCACCGGTTCGCTGATCACCGTCCTGCCGCTGATCGCCGCGTTCCTGCTGCTCCAGAAGCACTGGCAGTCCGGACTGGCCGCCGGAAGCGTCAAGGAGTAGTCCCCGGCTGCCAGTTGACCCGTAACCCTCGCAGATCCCCCGTCGACCACGAAGAAGTGGAAGCATCGCCATGCCCCAGAACACCCGCCGCGTGCTGCGCGGCATAGGAATCCTCTGCGCCCTCACCCTGGGGGCGACCGCCTGCGGCGGCTCCGACGACGGCGGATCCGATCAGAAGCAGGTCTCGTCCGCGGACATCGAGGCGGCCCTCGAGAAGGGCGGCAAGGTGAAGGTGTGGGCGTGGGAGCCCACCCTGAAGAAGGTCGTCACCGACTTCGAGAAGGAACATCCCAAGGTCGACGTCGAGTTGGTGAACGCGGGCACCAACAAGGAGCAGTACACGGCCCTGCAGAACGCCATCTCGGCGAAGAAGGGCGTCCCCGACGTCGCGCAGGTCGAGTACTACGCGCTGAGCCAGTACGCCCTGACGAAGTCCGTCACCGACCTGACCCCCTTCGGCGCGGACAAGCTCGCCGCGTCCTACTCGCCGGGCCCGTGGAACGCGGTGAAGTCCGGTGACGGCGTCTACGGCCTGCCGATGGACTCCGGTCCCATGGCCCTCTTCTACAACAAGAAGGTCTTCGACAAGCACAAGATCAAGGTGCCGACGACCTGGGACGAATACCTCCAGGCCGCCCGCAAGCTGCACAAGGCCGACCCGAAGGCGTACATCACCAGCGACACGGGCGAGGCGGGCCTCACCACCAGCCTGTTGTGGCAGGCCGGTTCGCGGCCCTACAAGGTCGACGGCACCAAGGTGGGCATCGACTTCACCGACAAGGGCGCCCGCGCCTACACCGAGACCTGGCAGAAGCTCATCGACGAGAAGCTGGTCGCGCCGATCAACCCCTGGACCGACGAGTGGTACAAGGCCTTCGGCGACGGCACCATCGCGACCCTGCCGTCCGGCGCCTGGATGCCCGCCAACTTCGCCTCCGGCGTCAAGGAGGCCGCCGGTGACTGGCGCGCGGCGCCGCTGCCGCAGTGGACCGCGGGCGACAGGGCGAGCGCCGAGAACGGCGGCAGCTCGCTGGCCCTGCCCGAGCTCGGCAAGAACAAGGAACTGGCCTACGCCTTCGTCGAGTACGCCAACTCCGGCAAGGGCGTGCAGACCCGCATCTCGGAGGGCGCCTTCCCGGCGACCACCAAGGACCTGAAGTCCAAAGCGTTCCAGGAGACCGAGTTCGCCTACTTCGGCGGCCAGAAGGCCAACAAGGTCTTCGCCGAGTCCGCGGCCAACGTCGCCGACGACTGGACGTACCTGCCCTACCAGGTGTACGCCAACTCGATCTTCAACGACACCGCGGGCAAGGCGTACGTCTCGGGCACTCCCCTGGCCAAGGGCCTGAAGTCCTGGCAGGACGCCTCCGTCAAGTACGGCTCCGAGCAGGGCTTCAGCGTCCGGAAGTGACGCGGCGCGCCCGTACCTCCCTACACCCCGAGCACCGCTCCGGAAGGACCACCATGCCCCCCACCCTCCCGTCCCGGCTGCTGCGCGGACCGGACGGTGACGTCACCCCCGCTCTCGCGTACGGCGCCGACTACAACCCCGAGCAGTGGCCGCGCGCCGTCTGGGAGGAGGACGTCCGGCTGATGCGGGAGGCCGGCGTCACCATCGTCTCCGTGGGGATCTTCTCCTGGGCCCGCATCCAACCGGACGCGGACACCTGGGACTTCGCGTGGCTCGACGAGGTCATGGACCTGCTGCACGCGGGCGGCATCGGGGTCGACCTGGCCACCGCCACCGCGTCCCCGCCGCCCTGGCTCACCGCCGCGCACCCGGAGATCCTCCCGGTGACCGCGACCGGTGAGACGGTGTGGCCGGGGGCGCGGCAGCACTGGCGGCCGACCTCGCCCGTCTTCAGGGAGCACGCGCTGCGCCTGGTCCGCGCGATGGCCGTGCGCTACGCCGAGCACCCGGCGCTGGTGGCCTGGCACGTCTCGAACGAGCTGGGCTGTCACAACATCTACGACTATTCCGACGACGCGGCCCGCGCCTTCCGCTCCTGGCTGCGCGCCCGCTACACCACCCTGGACGGCCTCAACCACGCCTGGGGCACGGCGTTCTGGGCCCAGCGCTACGGCGACTGGGAGCAGATCCTGCCTCCCCGGCTCGCGGCGTCGCACCCCAACCCCACCCAGCAGCTGGACTTCAAGCGGTTCTCCTCGGACGCCCTGAAGGAGTATCTGCGGGCGGAGCGGGACGTCCTGCGCGAGCTGACCCCGCAGGTGCCCGTCACCACGAACTTCATGGTGATGGGCGGCACCAAGGGCATGGACTACGCCGACTGGGCGGGCGAGATCGACTTCGTCTCGAACGACCACTACGTCGTGCCGGGTCCGCAGGCCAGGGACGAGCTGTCCTTCTCCGCCAACCTCACCAGCTCCCTGGCGGGCCACCGTCCGTGGTTCCTGATGGAGCACTCCACCAGCGCCGTCAACTGGCAGCCCGTGAACGTGGCCAAGGGCGAGGGCGAACTCGCCCGCGACTCCCTGCTCCACGTCGCGCACGGCGCGGACGCCGTGTGCTTCTTCCAGTGGCGCCAGTCGGCGGCCGGCGCCGAGAAGTACCACTCGGCGATGGTGCCGCACGCCGGAGCCGACAGCGATCTGTTCCGCGCGGTGACCGGTCTGGGGCAGACCCTGAAGGCGCTGGCGCCCGTCGCGGGGGCCGGGCGCGAACCAGCGCGGGTCGCCGTCCTCTTCGACTGGAACTCGTGGTGGGCCAGCGAGCAGGACTCCCACCCCACATCGCGCCTCGACTACCACCAGGAGGCCCTGGACTGGTACTCCGCGCTCCTGGCCCTCGGTATTCGCGCCGACGTCGTGACCACGCGGAACGACCTCGATCCCTACGACGTCCTGATCGCGCCCGTGCTTCACGTGGTCCCCGAGGCGCTTGCCAAGGACCTCACGCGGTACGTCGAGGGCGGCGGCCACCTGGTCACGACGTACTTCTCCGGCATCGTCGACGAGAACGACCATGTCTGGCTCGGCGGCTATCCGGGAGCGCTGCGCGATCTGCTCGGCATCCGCGTCGAGGAGTTCGGGCCGCTGCTCGACGGCGACACGGTCGCCCTGGACGACGCCACCACGGGCACGGTGTGGACCGACCGGATCACCGTCACGGGCGCCGAGGTGGAGGTGCTGTCCCGGTACGGCACCGGTGCCTACGCCGAGCGTCCCGCCGTCACCCGCCGTACGGCGGGGGCGGGCTCGGCGGCGTACGTCTCCACGCGGCTCGGCGCGCAGGGCCTGGCCGCGCTGCTGCCGCGGCTCCTCGCCCCGGCCGGGGTCGGCAGCGAACTGCCCGAGCCCGCGCGGGGGCGGGTCGAACTGGCCGTTCGCCGCGATGCCGGGGGCCGCTACCTGTTCCTGGTCAACCGGACGGACGACCCCGTGCCACTGCCGGGACTGGCCGGGGACGTCCTCGTCGGCGGGTCCCGTGCTGCCGCCGACGGCGGTCTCGTCCTGCCGCCGAGGGACGTCGCCGTCCTGCGGCAGCCCCACCCCTGATGTCTTTCCCTCCTGTTCGGCGCCATCCCGTCACCTACGTTGGGAGCACACGTTGGCACCTCGTACCCGCACGAGACGACTGGTCGGCCTCGTCGGCATCACCGCCCTGGCCACCGGGGCGGCCCTGCTGACCGCCCCGCCGCAGCAGGCCGCCGCGGCCTCCGCGTCGGTCACCGTCCGGCCCGACCCCTCCTACCGGCACGAGAAGTTCGAGGGCTGGGGCACCAGCCTGGTCTGGTTCGCCAACGCCACCGGCGACTACCCCAAGGAGATACGGGAGAAGCTCGCCCGGCTCCTCTTCGGCGACGACGGCCTGGCCCTGAACATCGCCCGCTACAACATCGGCGGCGGCAACGCCCCCGACGTCAAGGACTACTTGCGGCCCGGCGGCGCGGTCGAGGGCTGGTGGAAGGCCCCCGCGGGCACCACCCGCGAGGACACCGACTGGTGGAGCGCCGCGGACAAGGCCGACTGGAACCCCAAGGCCGACGCCACCCAGCGCTGGTGGGTCGACCGCATCAAGAAGGACGTCGACCACTGGGAGACGTTCAGCAACTCACCGCCCTGGTTCATGACCGAGAGCGGTTACGTGTCGGGCAACTTCGACGCGGGCAGCGACCAGCTCAAGACCGAGTCGGTCGACGACTTCGCCTCCTACCTCGTGGGCGCGACCGAACGGCTCGAAAAGGCGCACGGCATCAAGGTCGACACCCTCGACCCGTTCAACGAACCCAACACCGACTACTGGGGCACCCGTCTGGGCGCGGACGGCGAGCCGGTCGGCGGCCGGCAGGAAGGGGCACACATCGGCCCCGGGCTCCAGCAGAAGGTGATCAAGGCCCTCGACCCGGCCCTGAAGAAGTCCGGTACGGGCGCGGCGATCTCCGCCATGGACGAGACCAACCCCTCCACCTTCACGCGGAACTGGAACACCTATCCGCAGGAGGTCAGGGACGCCGTCGGTCAGATGAACGTCCACACCTACGGCACGGACGGCCGCACCAGCGTCCGCGACCTGGCCAAGGCGGCCGACAAGCCGCTGTGGATGAGCGAGGTCGAGGGCGACTGGGGCGACGGGCAGGACTTCGACGACATGCGGCCGGGCCTCGGCCTGGCCCAGCGGATGGTCGACGACCTGCGGGAACTGGAGCCGAAGGCCTGGGTGTTCTGGCAGCCGGTCGAGGACTACGACAACATGAAGCCCGGCGGCGAGTCCGCCAAGGGCGGCAACTGGGGCAGCATCCAACTGCCGTTCAGCTGCACCTCGAAGGACACCCTGGAGACCTGCCCGGTCCGCACGAACACCAAGTTCGACACGGCCCGCAACTTCACCCACTTCATCAAGCCCGGCGACCGGCTCGTCAAGGTCGACGACACGTCGAGCGCCGCCGCCGTGACCCGCAAGGGCGACGGCGCGACGGTCGTCCACGTCAACGGCACCACTGCCGCGCGCACGGTCACGGTCGACCTGTCCAAGTTCGGGCAGGTGCGCCGCGGAGCCACCGTCACGCCCGTCGTGACCAGCGCCGGAGGCAAGCTCGAACGGCACCGCGCCATCGAGGTCAGCGACAGGAAAGCCACTTTCGAGGTGCCCGCCCAGTCGGTGACCTCGTTCCTCGTCAAGGGCGTCTCCGGTGTCGCGAAGGACGCCGCCGAACTGCGGAAGAACCACACGTACGAGCTGACCGGCGCCCAGAGCGGCAAGAACCTCGCCGTCGCCGACGACGGCACCGGCCTCGTCATCAGGAACGCCGCGGACACGGCGGGCCAGCGGTGGCGGCTGCGGCAGATCAGCGGGGAGCCCGGCAACCAGCGGCGGTACGTCTTCACCGACCCGGCGGGAGACAGGCGCCTCGCCGTCCGTGACGGCGCCCCGGTCGTCGAGCCCGACACCGGCCCCCGCGGCAGGGCCGCCCAGTGGATCATGTCCACGACCGGTGACGGCACATGGACCCTCGTCAACGCGGCCACCGGACGGCTCCTCGAAGTCGGCGGCCAGGCCACGCACGACGGAGCCGCCGTCACGACCTGGACACCGAACTCCGGCGCCAACCAGCGCTGGAAGCTGACCGACGTCGACCGGAACTGACAGGACGCGATGTTCCGAGGGGCGTACCCAGGTGTTTGGGTACGCCCCTCGCGGTATGTGACGGTGGAGACGCGGACAGATCATGGACACAGGAGAGGTGGTCGCCTTGGTGACCGTGGACGGATTCACCGGCCGGCTCGACTACCCGATGCTCGTGGTGACGGCGGCGACCGATGACGGCACGCCGAAGGGCTGCCTGGTCGGCTTCGCCTCGCAGTGTTCGCTCAGCCCGGCACGCTTCGCGGTGTGGCTCTCCCGGGCGAACCACACATATGAAGTGGCGCGGCGCGCCGAGTTCCTCGGGGTGCATCTGCTCAGACGGGACGAGCACCACCTGGCGCGCCGGTTCGGCGGCGCGTGCGGCGCACGGGTCGACAAATTCGCCGGCGTCCGGTGGCAGCCGGGCACGGGAGGGGCTCCGGTGCTCACGGACTCCTGCTCCTGGTGGGTCGGCAGGGTGGAGCGTTACGCCGACTGGGGAGACCACGTGGGCTTCCATCTCACGCCCGTGAAGACGGGCGGGGACGGGTCAGCGCACGAGAAGTTGCTCCGCCTCAGCGACGTCACCGACCTCGACCCCGGCCATCCGGGGTGATGCGGGTCGTGCGCCTCTCACTCCTCCACGCAGAGGCAGAAGGGGTGGCCCACCGGGTCGGCGTAGACCCGCCAGCCGCGTTCTCCGCCGTTGTCGTCGAGGTCGAGGGGGGTCGCGCCGAGGGCGATCACCGCGTCCTGCGCCCGGTCCATGTCGGTGACGGTGAAGTCGAGATGCAGCTGCTGCGAGTCCGAGCCGCCCTGCGGCCACTTGGGCGGCCGGTGGTCCGGTGCGCGCTGGAAGGAGATCCGGTGGTTGCCGGGGGCGTAGAGGTCGTACCAGATGTCGTTGTACTGCCGGACCTCGCCGCCGAGCACGGCCTGATAGAAGCGGGCCAGCGACTCGGGGTCGGGGCAGTCCAGCGCAACCAGCGTGTAGGTCGCGATCGGCATGGGCGGCTCTCCTCGCGGGTCCGGGCATGCGGGGCGGTACGGACGGGAAGGCCGGGTCGGGTCTCCCGTCACTTCACCGTAAGCCCGCCGCTTCTCCCGTGCCTCTTGGCGCACCGGCCCCCCGGCCCTTGGCCCCGGATCCGCAAACGCGCTGCTTGACCCGGAAATACCCGGCGCCGAAACTTAACTGCCCACCCCACCAGGAGGTACCCATGAAGATGCTGATCAACGTCGCGGAGACGGTCGTGGCGGACGCGCTGCGGGGCATGGCAGCCGCGCATCCCGATCTGACGATCGACGTCGAGAACCGCGTGATCGTACGCAGGGACGCCCCCGTCGCCGGGAAGGTCGCCCTCGTCTCCGGAGGGGGCTCGGGGCATGAGCCGCTGCACGGCGGGTTCGTGGGGCCGGGGATGCTGTCGGCCGCCTGTCCCGGTGAGGTGTTCACCTCGCCCGTGCCGGACCAGATGGTGCGGGCGGCCGCCGCCGTGGACAGCGGGGCCGGGGTGCTGTTCGTCGTGAAGAACTACACGGGGGACGTCCTCAACTTCGACATGGCCGCCGAACTCGCCGAGGACGAGGGCATTCAGGTCGCCAAAGTGCTTGTCAACGACGACGTGGCGGTCACGGACAGTCTGTACACGGCCGGGCGGCGCGGTACCGGCGCGACCCTCTACGTGGAGAAGATCGCCGGGGCGGCGGCCGACGAGGGCATGCCCCTGGAGCGGGTCGAGGCGATCGCGCGGCAGGTCAACGAGAACGCACGCAGTTTCGGGGTCGCCCTGTCCCCTTGCTCCACTCCCGCCAAGGGCAGCCCGACCTTCGATCTGCCCACCGGCGAGCTGGAGTTGGGCGTCGGCATCCACGGCGAGCCCGGTCGTGAGCGGCGCCCGATGATGACGTCCAGTGAGATCGCGGACTTCGCCGTGGACGCCGTACTGGAGGATCTCAACCCACGCAATCCGGTGCTCGTGCTCGTGAACGGCATGGGGGCCACTCCCCTCCTGGAGCTGTACGGCTTCAACGCCGAGGTCCAGCGTGTCCTCGCCGAGCGCGGTGTCGTCGTCGCGCACACACTGGTCGGCAACTACGTCACCTCGCTGGACATGGCGGGGGCATCCGTCACCCTGTGTCAGGTCGACGAGGAGCTGCTGCGGCTCTGGAACGCTCCGGTGCGCACCGCCGGGCTTCGCTGGGGCGTCTGATCCACCGGCCGCCCCGGGCCCGCGACCGGGGCGTCCGCATCCGTACCCGACCGATCTACCGCTGTTCTACCGTTGTTCTACCGCGCAAGGAGTTTCCGTGCTCGATGCCGCATTCTTCCGACACTGGCTGACCTCGGCCGCCGCACTCGTCGACCGGGAGGCCGGGCGGCTCACCGAGCTCGACTCGCCGATCGGCGACGCCGACCACGGCAGCAATCTGCAGCGCGGGTTCGCCGCCGTGGTGACCACCCTGGAGAAGGAGGCGCCCGCCACGCCCGGAGCCGTGCTCACCCTGGCGGGGCGGCAGCTGATCTCGACCGTGGGGGGTGCGTCGGGGCCGCTGTACGGCACGCTGCTGCGGCGGACCGGCAAGACGCTCGGTGACGCCGCCGAGGTCAGCGAGCAGGAGTTCGCGGACGCGCTGCGCGCCGGCGTCGACGCGGTCAGCGCGCTCGGCGGCGCCGCTCCCGGCGACAAGACGATGCTGGACGCCCTGGTGCCCGCGGTCGACGCGCTCGGGGAGTCGTTCGATGCGGCGCGTGCCGCCGCCAACGAAGGCGCGCTGGCCACGACGCCGCTGCAGGCGCGCAAGGGGCGTGCCAGCTATCTGGGCGAGCGCAGCATCGGGCACCAGGACCCCGGGGCGACATCCTCCGCGCTGCTCTTCGACGCGCTCGTACAGACCGCGGAGGCCGGCCGTGAGTGACGACAAGCTGGTCGGCATCGTTCTCGTCTCGCACAGCGGCGCCGTCGCCGAGTCCGTCGCCGCGCTGGCCACGGGTCTCGCGGGCGGTGGGTCGACCGCGCCCGTGGCCGCGGCGGGCGGCACCGAGGACGGCGGCTTCGGCACGAGCTCGGAACTCATCGCCCGGGCCGCAGCGAAGGTGGACCGCGGCGCGGGCGTCGCGATCCTCACCGACCTGGGCAGCGCGGTCCTCACGGTGAAAGCCCTGATCGCCGAGGGCGACGAGCTCCCGGAGGGCTCCCGCCTGGTGGACGCCCCGTTCGTCGAGGGTGCGATCGCCGCGGTCGTGGCCGCGTCGGCGGGCTCCGACGTCCACGCGGTCGAGGCCGCGGCGGCGGACGCGTACTCCTACCGGAAGGAGTGAGACCGGGCGCTCAGTTCCGGCTCAGGAACTGCCGGGCCAGCGCGTCACCCCGGGTGACCGCGGCCCGGTGGTTCTCGATCGGGGACGCCTTGGGACCGTCGAAGACGATGTAGGTGACGCCCGCACCGGTGCCGCCGGTCCGGGGGTCGGGGCTGATGCCGAGCGACTTCGCCGCCGCGTAGGACGCCTCGCCGATGAGGTCGGTGGGGCCGGTGTCGCCGACGACGGCGTACAGGACCTTGCCCCGGTGGATCACGGCGGCCACCGAGCCGCCCGTGATGCCGTGCCTGGTGTGGTTCCAGCGGCTGCTCGCGCCCGGCACGACGATGTACGGGAGGTACTCCGAGCTCAATTGGCGGCCGTTGGACTCCTGGAACGCGGTGGTGTTCTGGAACAGGGGGTCCGTGCGCCGGTTGCAGGCCGTGCTCGGCCGCCCGTCGCAGTCGATGTCCATGTCGGCCGTCCACAGCACGGCGCCCCGCTTGGCGCAGACGGGGATGTTCTCGGCGGCCCCGTCGTCCGTACGGTACTTGCCGCGCGAGACCTGTTTACAGGGTCCCGCGGCCTTGGCGAGGAGCGCGGCGGCGGACACGGAGCCTTCTCCGGGCGCCCGGGAAGCCCGGGAGGCCTCGGGCCGGGGCGGTGAACTCAGCGGGATCTGTGCCGAGTTGCCGTTCGCCTCGCTCCGCTGCGGGAACGCCGACGCGGACAGGGGGGCGGGGACGAGCAGGGCGGCTCCGGCGGCGAGGGCGAGCGCCGTGTTCCTGGTACGCACGGGGAAGGGGCCTTTCCTGGGGGCGGGGTCCGACGGCGGCCCGGTGGGACGAGCGGCGGCCGTCGGGCGGAAGTACGTGACCAGACATCCCGGGCTGTTCCGGGTCGTACACCTCGGCCGCCGCCCGGCACCGGAGGGCGCACGCACCCCCGATGACGTGCACATCCCTTGAGACGCACGCGCACACCCCTTGATGTGCACCCGACACCTGTGTCAAATAGGTCCGGACCAATGCCGCCCGAATGGAAGGCACGCCCGTGCGACGGACCCCCCACCTGTCCGCCCTCCTCGCTCTCACCGTCTGCACCCTCACCGCCTGCACCCTGACCGCCTGCTCCTGGGGCGGCGACCAGGACGCGAAGGACGTGCAGCCGCCGACCGCGCCCCGGGGCATCACCGTCCAGGCGGGCAGCGCCACCACCGCGCACGTCATGTGGAACCAGGCCACGGACGACACCGGGGTCACCGGCTACGACGTGTACCGGGGCGCCACCAGGGTCAAGCGCGTGCCGGGCAGCAAGCACATGGTGGACGTCGTCGGCCTGAAGCCGTCCACGGCCTACACCTTCACCGTCCGGGCCCGCGACGCCGAGGGGAACGTCGGCCCGGCCGGCAAGAAGCTGACGGTGACCACGCCCGCCGCGGCCGCCGCGGACCACGAGCCGCCCTCACGGCCCGGCTCCCCGCGGGGCGCGGTCGAGGGAAGCCGGGCGGTGAGGCTGTCCTGGGGCGCCTCGAAGGACGCCAAGGGCGTCGCCTCGTACGAGATCTACCAGGGCACCTCGAAGATCCACAGTGTGGACGGCGGCGAGCACGAGACCCTGGTCACCGGACTGCGGCCGGGCACGGCCTACCGCTTCACCGTCAAGGCGCTCGACGCGGCCGACAACGCGTCGCCCGCGAGCCGCGCCGTCCGCCTGACCACCGCGGCGGGCCGGGACGACGGCCGTGCCACCGCCCCTGCGGACTTCCGCGCGAAGACCCGCCATGCCGACGGGGCGTACTACATCGACCTGGCGTGGACGCCGCCGCACACGGGCGGCGCGGTGGCCGAGTACCAGATCCACCTCGACGGCAAGACCGCCACCTCCCTGGTGTTCGGCGGCACCGCTCCCCGCGAGAAGGCCACGCACAGCTTCTACGTGGGCAAGGAGCCGGGTGACGCGCACCGCGTGAAGCTGAGGGCCAAGCTTCCCGACGGGACGTGGGGCGGCTGGTCCGCCGAACGGAAGGTCACCACCGGCTGACGCCCGTGACGGCGGGTCAGCCGCCGCCCCTGTCGGCCGTACGAAGGATTCCGTCACCTGCCCGGTCGCCGTCCGCATGCGGCCCCGGCGGATGGCACGTTGGCTCGTCGGCAGGTAGCACGGGCGCTTCCCGACCCCCGGCGGCGCATGGGATGTACCGCCTCCCGTGCCGCCGGAGGGCAGACTCATGCGCACTACCCAGATATTCGTCCGCTCCGGCCTGACCGTCGCCGCCGCAGCCGCGCTGCCGCTGGTACTGACCGCTCCGTCGGCGTTCGCCGCCGAGGGGATCTCGGTGAGCACCAGGGGATCGACGGTCACGGTCACCACGTCGGCGTGCCCCGACGGCGGCAATGCCGCGCTGATGAGCAACGGCCAGGCGAGCTTCGCCCAGGGCAGGCAAGTGCCCCTGTCGGGCGGCAGCGCCTCCTGGCAGAACGTCAGCAGCGGCAGGCACACGGTGGCCGTGATCTGCGAGGACGGCACGACGGCCGGGTCCCAGACGGTCACCGTCGGGGCCTCGCCGACCACCTCGTCCACGACGTCGCCCGCGCGGGGCGTCCGGGGCGGTCTCGGCGGCGGCAGCGAGGACCGCGGCACGATCACCCTCGTCGGGGGCGGTGCCCTCCTGGCCCTGGCCGCCGCGGGTGGCGGCGCCTGGTATCTGCGCCGGCGCGGGGCGCAGCACCGGCTCTGACCCGGGCCACGGGCTCCGATCGGGGGCCACGGGCTCTGTTGCAGGTGACGAACGAGCGGCTGCCGCCGGTTCCGACGCGCGTCGGGGCGGGCGGCAGCCGTCGTGCACGCCGGAACCGGGCGGGCGTCAGGCCTCCGGCGCCCCGAGCTCCTCCAGTGTCTGCTCCAGCCACCGCGTCCAGAACGTCTCCAGGTCGATCCCGGCCCGCAGCACGACATGCCGCAGCCGGTCCTCCACCGTGTCCTTGCCGGGCGGGAAGTCCCGCTTCTCGATCTCCTCGTACTCGGCCAACTGCTCTCGGTGCAGGGTGAGATGGCGGCGCAGGTCCGCCTCGATGCCGTCCGTGCCGACGACCGCCGCCGCCCGCAGGCGCAGCAGCAGCGTGTCCCGCAGCGGCTTGGGGTCCTGGCTCGCCGCCGTCCAGCGGGCCAGTTCGGCGCGGCCCGCGGGCAGGACCTCGTACTCCTTCTTCTGCCCGCGGGTGGCCTGCTGCTGCTCAAGGGCGCGGATGGCCCCCTCCCGCTCCAGTTTTCCCAGCTCGCGGTAGATCTGCTGGTGCGTGGCCGACCAGAAGTAGCCGATCGACTTGTCGAACCTGCGGGTCAGCTCAAGGCCCGACGAAGGCTTCTCGAGCAGGGCGGTGAGGATCGCGTGCGGGAGTGACATGGCGGCCATCCTAAGTACGGCGTCCGCGCCGGGCGCCCCGCGCGACGGGTCGCCCGGCGTCACGGAACACCCGGTGTCACAGCGCCGCGGCCAGCTCCGTGCCCTGCTTGATGGCGTGCTTGGCGTCCAGCTCGGCGGCCACGTCCGCGCCCCCGATGAGGTGCGCGCTCAGCCCGGCGGCGAGCAGCTCCTCGTACAGGTCGCGGCGCGGGTCCTGGCCGGAGCACAGGACGACCGTGTCGACGGGGATGAGCGTGGACTGCCCGTCGACCGTGATGTGCAGGCCCGCGTCGTCGATGAGGTCGTAGCTCGCGCCCGCGACCATCGTGACGCCGCGGTAGCGCAGTTCGGTGCGGTGGATCCAGCCCGTGGTCTTGCCGAGGCCCTGGCCGACCTTGGACGTCTTGCGCTGCAGGAGGTGCACGGAGCGCGGCGGGGCCGGGCGGTCGGGCGCGGTCAGGCCGCCGCGGTCCTTGTAGTCCATGTCGACGCCCCACTGCCGGAAGTACGTCGCCGGGTCCAGGCTCGCCTTGTCGCCGCTGTCGGTGAGGTACTCGGCGACGTCGAAGCCGATGCCGCCCGCGCCGATGATCGCGACCCGCTCCCCCACGGGCGCGCTGTCGCGCAGCACGTCGAGGTAGCCCACCACGCTGGGGTGGTCGATGCCGGGAATCTCGGGGGTGCGGGGGGTGACGCCGGTGGCGACGACGACCTCGTCGTACGCGGCCTTCGCGAGGTCGTCCGCGGTGGCGCGAGTGTTCAACTGGACGTTCACGCCGTGCAGTTCGAGCTGCGTGCGGTAGTAGCGCAGGGTCTCGTCGAACTCTTCCTTGCCGGGGACCTTGCGGGCGACGTTGAGCTGGCCGCCGATCTCGGACGCCGCGTCGACGAGCGTGACGTCGTGGCCGCGCTCGGCCGCCGACACCGCGAAGGCGAGCCCGGCGGGGCCCGCGCCGACGACCGCGACGCGCTTCTTGTGCCGGGTCGGCGCGAGGACGAGTTCGGTCTCGTGGCAGGCGCGCGGGTTCACCAGGCAGGAGGTGATCTGCAGGTTGAAGGTGTGGTCCAGGCAGGCCTGGTTGCAGCCGATGCAGGTGTTGATGGCGTCGGGCTGCTCGGCCTGCGCCTTGGCGACGAAGTCCGGGTCGGCGAGGAGCGGACGGGCCAGGGACACCATGTCGGCGGCGCCGTCGGCGAGCAACTGCTCTGCGATCTCGGGGGTGTTGATGCGGTTGGTGGTGACGAGCGGCACGGAGACCTCGCCCATGACCTTTTTCGTGACGAAGGTGTACGCGCCGCGCGGCACCGAGGTCGCGATGGTGGGGATGCGTGCCTCGTGCCAGCCGATGCCGGTGTTGATGATCGTGGCGCCCGCGGCCTCGATCTCCTTGGCGAGGTGGACGACCTCTTCGAGGGTGGAGCCGCCGGGGACCAGGTCCAGCATGGACAGGCGGTAGATGATGATGAAGTCCGCGCCGACGCGCTCGCGTATGCGCCGGACGATCTCGACGGGGAAGCGGATGCGGTTCTCGTAGGCGCCGCCCCAGCGGTCCTCGCGCTGGTTGGTGGGGGCCGCGATGAACTCGTTGATCAAGTAGCCCTCGGAGCCCATGACTTCGACGCCGTCGTAGCCCGCGCGCTTGGCAAGTTCCGCGGCGCGCACGAAGTCCTCGATGGTCTGCTCGACCTCGTCGTCGGTCAGGGCGCGCGGCACGAAGGGGCTGATCGGCGCCTTGATCGCACTCGGCGCGACCAGGCCCTCGTGGTAGGCGTACCGCCCGAAGTGCAGGATCTGCATGGCGATCTTGCCGCCCGCCGCGTGCACGGCGGCCGTGACGCCCGCGTGCTTCTCGGCCTCCGCCTCGGTGGTCAGCTTGGCGCCGCCGTCCCAGGGGCGGCCGAGCTCGTTCGGGGCGATGCCGCCGGTGACGATGAGGCCGACACCGCCGCGCGCGCGGGTCGCGTAGAACTCCGCCATCCGCTCGAAACCGTTCGGCGCCTCCTCCAGGCCCACGTGCATGGATCCCATCAGGACCCGGTTGGGCAGCGTGGTGAAGCCCAGGTCGAGCGGGCTCAGCAGGTTCGGGTAGCGGCTCATGCGGGCCCTCCGTACGGCGTGTGTCGTCAGGACAGTTCTAGAGGACGCCGACCCCTTGTGCAACTAGTTGCATAAAAACCGAGACGCAGATCTCGTGACCCACCGTGATCGATCGCGATCGATCCTGAGTGATTTGCCGGTTTTGTCGGAAGATTCGCGGTGCGCAACAGGGGATTGACCATTCAACGAAGCGCTTCTAGTCTCCTCGCACCCCCGCAGGTATATCGATTAACCCCTGGTTGTCATCGCCCTGGTTGGAGACATCCCGCTGTGCGCTCAACGATGAGTCGGCGCGGCTTCCTCGCCGCAGGTTCAGGCCTGGCCGCCGCCACCACCCTGCCCGCCCTCGCCGGCTGTTCCACGCTGGCGTCGGCGGATTCCGATCCCGACACGCTCGTGGTGCACAGCCAGCTGGGCACCACCGCGCCGGGCTCGCCCACCTATCTGTCCGCCCTGAACACCTTCCGGGACGAGAACCCCGGCCTGAAGGTGAAGAACCTCGTGAACGGCGACGATCTCGCGCAGGTCTACGAGACCTCGCGCCTGGCCCGCAAGGAGCCGGACGTCGTCATGGTGAACCTCTACGACAAGACGCTGGCCTGGACCGATGTCGGGGCCACCGTCGACGTGAAGGGCTACATGGACGACTGGGGGCTGCGCGAGCGCGTCCTGCCCGTCGCCCTGGACGCCTGGACCGACGGCAAGGGGCGGCTGCGCGCCTTCCCCTACTTCGCCACCAACTGGCCGGTCGCCTACAACACCGCGCTGCTCGACAGGGCCGGTGTCGACGCGATCCCCACCACCGGCGACCAGCTGATCTCCGCGGCACGCAAGCTCCGCGCCAAGGGCATCGCCCCGGTGACCGTCGGCGGCAACGACTGGACGGGCCAGAAGCTCCTCGCCCAGATCATCCAGACCTTCCTCACCCCCGAGGAGGCGCAGAAGGTCTTCACGAGCGGCGACTTCGGCGGCCGGGGCGCCCGCGAGGGCATCGAGTACTTCACCGCCCTGCGCGACGCCGGGGTCTTCGCCGACAAGGCGCAGGGCCTGACGTCCGACACGATGACGACGCAGTTCAACACGGGCCACGCCGCCATCCAGTCCGCGATGTCCTCGGCGCTCGCCAAGGTCCCCGACAAGATCGCCCGGCACACCGAGGTCGGCGGCTGGCCGCTGGCGCCGCACGCCGCGCACGACAAGCCGACGATCCTGCGCACCTACACCCTCATCGGTTTCTGGATCAGCCCCAACGGCACGAAGAAGCTGGACGCCGTCGAGAAGTTCCTGCGCTTCATGTACCGGCCGGAGACCGTCTCGCGTTTCATCAAGGAGAGCGGGCGCGACATGGCCCTGCGCTCGGACACCCTCAGCACGGACTTCCCGCTGGTCGCCGACGCGCAGAAGCTCGGCGACGACGTCAGCGAGGCCCTGCTGCCCGACGTCTGCGTCCCGCCGGCCGCGACACAGCCGCTGATCACCGCGACCAGCACGGCGTTCACCCGGGGCACGAGCCCCGCCAGGGTGCGCTCCGTGCTCGAAGCCGCGTACCGCACCGCATGAGCCGCCCGCCCGAGCCGCCCGAGCTTCCTGGGAGTCACCCGAGATGACGACAACGCTGTCGACGCCGGGCGGGACCGAGGTCCGCCCCGCCCCCTCCGAGCCACCCGTGCGCAAGCGCCGCCGCGAGGGCGGCACGATCCTCGCCGTCCCCGCCCTGGTCTGGTACCTGGTCTTCATGGTCGGGCCGATGATCGCGATCTTCGTGATCGCGGCCCTGCACTGGCCGGGCATGCTGCAGCCGGTCTCGTTCGCCGGGTGGGACAACGTCCGTACGGTCTTCGACGATCCGGTGTTCTGGGACGCCGTGCGCAATACGGCGGTCCAGCTGGCCATCGCGCTGCCGATCATGATCGTGTGCGCGTACATGCTGGGCTACTACGTGGCGCAGAAGCCGCCGGGCCACCGCGTCCTGCGCTATCTGCTCTTCATCCCCGGCCTGATCTCCACCCCGGCCAAGGCGATGGTCTTCTACGCGGCGCTCTCCCCCGACGGCCTGGTCAACGGCGCGCTGAAGTCGGTGGGTCTGGGCTCGGTGACCGACGCCTGGCTGGCCTCTCCGTCGACGGCGCTGGCCTGTCTGATCGTGCTCGACATCTGGGGCGGCATCGGCTTCACCGCCGTCCTGTTCGCGGCCCGGCTCGGCAGTGTGCCCGAGGAGATCGGCGAGGCCGCGCAATTGGACGGCGCCGGGCACTGGCGGACGATGTGGGGCGTGCACTTCCCGGTCATCCGCGACTACGTGGGCGTGGTGACGATGCTCCAGTTCCTCTGGACGTTCTTCGGGTCGGCGCAGCACGTCCTGCTGCTCACGCAGGGCGGTCCCGGCAGTTCGTCGACCACGCTGTCGTTCCTCGTCTACCAGAAGGCGTTCATCGCGGCCGACCTCGGCTACAGCCAGACCGTCGGCGTGATCCTCTTCCTGGTCGGCCTGGTCGGCCTGCTCACCATCCGCCGCGCGTTCCGCCAGAACTACTGACGCCGTACGCCCCCGATTGACCCCCGATTGGAGCCGGTCACCATGAAGCACGGAAAGTCCTGGCTGCCCGCGCACATCCTGGCCTGGGCGTACGCGGCGCTGCTCGTCGTGCCCCTCTACTACCTGCTGGCCTCGGCTTTCAAGACGAACGAAGAGATCTTCGCCAGCCCCTTCTCCCTGCCCACCTCGTTCTCCTTCGGCAACTTCGGCACGGCCTTCGAGAGCGCCGATCTGGGGCTCGCGGTCGTCAACTCGGCGCTCGTGACGTTCTTCTCGCTCGCGCTGACCCTGGTGCTCGCGATCCCGGCGGCGTTCGCGATCGCCCGCTCGACGGGCCGCCTCGGCGCCTTCGTGGAGAAGGTCTTCTCGCTCGGCTTCCTCATCCCGACGTTCGCCGCGCTCTTCCCGACGTTCCTGCTCGCCGCGGCGACGGGGCTTTTCCACACGCGCCTGTTCATGGTGCTCTTCCTGCCCGCCACCGCGATGCCGCTGTCCGTGGTCATCCTGGTGCAGTTCATGCGGACCATCCCCAAGGAGATGGAGGAGGCGGCCCGCATCGACGGCGCCTCCACGTTCGGGGTCCTGCGGCACGTCTATACGCCGATGTGCATGCCCGGCATCGCGACGGTGCTGCTCCTGAACTTCCTGACGTTCTGGAACGAGTACCTGTACTCGCTCGTCATCATCGGCCCCGACCCGTCCCAGCGCACCGTGCAGGTCGCCCTGCCCACCCTCAAGTCCCTGACGGGGACGGATTACGGGGTCCTGACCGCCGGTACGGTACTGACTCTCGTACCGGTATGGGCCGTCTACACGGTGTTGCAGAAGCGGATGCAGCAGGCCCTCGTCAGTGGGGCGGTGAAGATGTGAACACTCCGGAAGCATCCCGCAGGGACAGCGAGGCACCCCGCAGGGACAGCGGCGCACGTCCGACCATCAAGGCGGTCGCCGCGGCGGCCGGGGTCTCCACGGCCGCCGTCTCCCAGGCGTTCAACGCCAAGGGCCGCATCTCCGAGGCGACCCGGCGCCGCATCCAGGACGCCGCCGCCGAGCTCGGCTGGTCGCCGAGCGCCACGGCGACGGCCCTGCGCAGCGCCCGTACCCGCACGCTCGCCCTGGTGGTGCGCCGCCCCACGGACGTGCTCGGCGCGGACCCGCACTTCACCGAGCTGATCACCGGTCTGGAGGGCGAACTCGCCCCGCGCGGCTACGGCTTGCTGCTCCACCTGGTCACGGACGTGGCCGAGGAGAGCGCGCTGTACGAACGGCTCGCCGCCGAGGGCCGCGTCGACGGCGCCGTCCTGACCGACGCCCGCGCCGACGATCCGCGCCCGCCGCTCCTGCGGGGCCTCGGCCTGCCCGCCGTGCTGCTCGGCGCGCCCCACCCGGACGCGCCCGTGCCGACCGTGGGCCTGGGCAACCAGGGCGCCGGCATACACGAAGCCGTCGACCACCTCATCGAGCTCGGTCACCGGCGCATCGCCTATGTGTCGGGGCCCGGCGAACTGCTGCACACGGGGCTGCGCCGCGCGGTCTTCGAGGAGACCCTGCTGCTCAAGGGACTTGCCCCGGCCGCCGTTCTGAGCACCGACTTCTCCGAGGCCGCGGCCGTCGCCGCGACCGAGGAGCTGCTCGGCATGGAGCAGCGTCCCACCGCCGTCATGTACGCCAACGACTCCATGGCGGTGTGCGGCATCGGCGCCGCCCAGCGCGCGGGACTGCGCGTCCCCGACGACCTGTCCGTGGTCGGCTACGACAACCTGCCGATCGGCCACTGGCTGCACCCTCGTCTGACGACCGTCGACCAGCAGGTGCAGCGGGTCGGTGCGGCCGCCGCGCGTGCGCTGCTCGCGCAGTGCGGCGAGGACGTGCCGCCCGTCGCGCTCGACGAACGGCCACGGCTCGTGGTCCGCGAGTCGACGGGTCCCGCCCGCTGACCGCCTCCGCTTCTGATCACTTCTCCACCCCCGTACGGAAAGACCTGAGTACCACCATGCGACGCCACAGCGCCCGGCTCACCCACGACTCCGCCATCCTGCCCTGGATCGGCGCCAACTTCTGGTCCCGCACCGGCGGTCCGCTGATGTGGCGGAACTACGACCCGAAGACGGTCCGCGAGGAACTGTCCGTGCTGCGCGAGCACGGCATGACGATGACCCGCTCCTTCTTCTACTGGCCGGACTTCCACCCCGAGCCGCACCGCATCGACGAGGAGCTGTGCGAGCGCTTCCGCGACTTCCTCGACGCGCACACCGAGCTGGGAATGGGCACGGTGCCCACCTTCATCGTCGGCCACATGTCGGGCGAGAACTGGGACCCGGCGTGGCGCGGGGACCGCGACCTCTACGAGGACGTGTGGCTGGTCGGCCGCCAGTCGTGGTTCGTGTCGCAGATGACGCGCCGCTTCAAGGTCCACCCGGCGGTGACGGGCTGGCTCATCACCAACGAGATGCCGGGCTACGGCCGCATCTACCAAGTGGACCCGCCCTCCAGCGATGTCGTCACCGCCTGGGCGCAGTTCATGTGCGACGCGGTGCGCGCGGCAGGCGGCACCCAGCCGGTGTCGCTCGGCGACGGCGCGTGGGGCATCGAGGTGACGGGCCGCGACAACGGCTTCTCGCTGCGGGACACGGCCGAGTACGTCGACTTCGTGGGCCCGCACGTCTACCGGTCGGACACGGACCGCGTACGTCAGCACTACCGCGCCGCCTTCGAGTGCGAACTGGCGGGCGTCACCGAACAGCCGGTGATCCTGGAGGAGTTCGGGCTCTCGACGGACACCGTCTCGGCGGAGAACGCGGGCATCTACTACCGCCAGACGCTCCACAACTCCCTGCTCGGCGGCGCGACCGGCTGGATGGCCTGGAACAACACCGACTACGACGATCTGTGGGACCAGTCGCCCTACGACCATCACCCCTTCGAGATGCACTTCGGCATCACGGACAGCACCGGCGCCCCGAAGACCCCGCTCGTCGAGATAGCCGCGTTCTCCGACATCCTGGAGCAGGTCGACTTCGCGCGTTGCCGCCGCTCGGACGCGGACGCGGCGCTCGTCGTCCCCGCGTTCCTGGAGCGCGGCTACCCCTACAGCCGCCCCGCCGACCGCCCGCTGATCTTCACCTCCCTCCACCAGGGGTACGTCGCCGCACGCGGCGCCGATCTCCCGGTGGCCCTCACGCGGGAGGCGGACGGGCTTCCGGGGGATGCGGCGCTGTATCTCCTGCCGTCCACCCGGCAGTTCACGACCCGCACCCGGCGCGAGCTCGAACGGCGGGCCCGCGAGGGCGCCACGGTGTACCTGTCGTTCTGCTCCGGCGAGCACCCGGGGACGCGCGGCCCGTGGTTCGACGACCTGGACGGGCTCTTCGGCGTCGAGCTCCAGCTCTCCTACGGGGTGGCCGAGCCCATCGAGGACGACGTCCTGGAGATGACCTTCACCGAGGAGTTCGGCGGCATCCCCGCGGGCGAGACCCTGCGCTTCCCCGTGGCGGGCAACGAGGACAGCCGCGCCTACCTGCCGGTCGTCCCGACGGGGGCGCGGGTCGTGGCCAAGGACGCACACGGCCGTCCCGCGCTCCTGGTCAACGAGACGGGAAGCGGCCGTACGGTCCTTGCCACCTACCCCCTTGAGCACATGGCCGCGCGCACGGCCCGCGTCAACCCGGAGCAGACCCACCGTCTGTACGCGGCCCTGGCCGAGATCGCGGGCGTGGAGCGGTCGGTGACGGTCGACAGCCCCTACGTCTCCGCGGACGTCCTGGTGCACGAGGACGGGCGGCGGTTCGTGTGGCTGGTCAGCCAGTCGGACGAGGAAGTGACGGTGCGCCCGGCGGTGGACGGTTCGCTGCACGACCTGGACACGCGTGAGGCGGTGGCGGAGGTACGGCTCGTCCCGTTCGGCGTGTGCGTCCTCGAAGTGCGATGAGCGCGCCGCTGTACCGGGACGCGGGCGCTCCCGTCGCCGACCGGGTGCGCGACCTGCTCTCCCGGATGACGCTCACCGAGAAGGCCGGCCAGGTCAACCAGCGGATGTACGGCTGGGACGCGTACGAGCGGACGGCCGGTGCACAGGGCGGTCACCGTCTGACGGACGCCTTCCGCGCCGAGGTCGCCGCGTTCGACGGGATGGGCGCGCTGTACGGCCTCCAGCGCGCCGACCCGTGGTCGGGTGTGACGTTCGCGGACGGCATCACCGCCGCGGACGCGGCGCGCGTCGCGAACGCGGTGCAGCGGCACGTCGTGACGGGCACCCGGCTCGGCATTCCGGTCCTGCTGGTCGAGGAGGTGCCGCACGGCCATCAGGCCCTGGACGGCACGGTCCTGCCGGTGAATCTCGCGGTGGGCGCGACCTGGGACCCGGAGCTGTACGAGGCCGCCGCGGCGGGCGCGGCCGCCGAGCTGCGCGCCCGCGGCGGCCATGTCGCCCTGGTCTCGGCGCTCGACCTGGTGCGCGATCCGCGCTGGGGACGTGCGGAGGAGTGCTTCGGCGAGGACCCGTATCTCGCGGCGCGGTTCACGCGGGCGCTGGTGCGGGGCATGCAGGGCGACGACGCCGTGTTCGCCCCGGACCGGGCGGCGGTCGTCCTCAAGCACTTCGCCGGGCAGGGCGCGACGATCGGCGGCCGCAACAGCGCGGCCACCGAGCTGGGACCGCGGGAACTCCACGAGATCCACCTGGTGGCGGCGCGGGCGGGCATCCGCGCCGGGGCGGCGGGCGTCATGGCCGCCTACAACGAGTACGACGGTCTGCCGTGCGCGGCCAACCGCGACCTGCTCACCGGCCTCCTTCGCGAGCGCTGGGGGTTCGAGGGCGTGGTCATGGCGGACGGGTGCGCACTCGACCGTCTCGTACGCCTCGCCGGTGACCCGGTGGCGGCGGGCGCCCTCGCCCTGGACGCGGGCACGGACTTGAGTCTGTGGGACGCCGCGTTCCCGCGGATCGCCGAGGCGGTCGAGCGGGGCCTGGTCTCCGAGCAGGCCCTGGACGCGGCCGTCGCCCGTGTCCTGACGCTGAAGTTCCGCCTGGGTCTCTTCGAGCGGCCGTACGTGGACGAGGAGCCTGAACGCACGCCCGTACTGCGTGAGTTGAGCGAGCGTCTGGGCCGCGAGTCCGTCGTGCTCCTGAGCCATGACGGGACCACGCTGCCCATGACTGCCGCGTCCCGCGTCGCCGTCATCGGCCCGGGCGCCGCCTCGCTCCCCCGGCAGCTCGGCGACTACACCGCGCCGCAGCGCCCCGGCACCGGCCTGACCGTCCTGGACGGCATCAGGGCCGTGGCGCCGCCGGGCAGCGAGGTGACGTACGCGCGGGGCTGCGAGCTGGTGGGCGGCGACCTCGGTGGCATCCCGGAGGCGGTGGCGCTTGCCGCCGCAGCCGATACCGCCGTGCTCGTGCTCGGCGGGTCGAGCGCGCGGGAGGCCGACACCCGCTTCGAGAGCAACGGGGCCGCCGTCGTGGCGTCCGGCGCCCCGGCGGGCATGACGTGCGGCGAGGGCGTCGACCTTGCCGAACTGAGCCTGCCGGAGGGGCAGTCGGCGCTCCTCGATGCCGTGGCCGCCACCGGCACCCCGGTCGTCGTGGTCCTCGTCCAGGGGCGGCCGCATGCCGTGCCGGAGCTGTCCGGGCGGGCCGGTGCCGTACTCTCGGCGTGGTACCCGGGGCCGTGGGGCGGGCGGGCCGTCGCCGACATCCTCTTCGGGCGCGCGGAGCCCGTGGGACGGCTGCCCGTGTCCGTGCCGCGCTCGGCCGCCCAGCTTCCGGTGTTCTACAACGCCAAGGACCACGGCTACCGGGGTTACGTGGACCAGCCGGCCACCGCGCTGTACGCCTTCGGCCACGGCCTGTCGTACACGAGCGTCGCGTACGGGGAGCCCCGGCTTTCGCGCACCCGGGTCCCGGTCACTGATCCGGAGCTCACCTGCACGGTCGCCGTCACGAACACGGGGGCGCGTGCGGTGCGGGAGACCGTGCAGCTCTATGTGCGCCGGGTGTCGGGCTCCACCTCCTGGCCGCGCGTGCGTGAGCTGCGCGGTTTCGCCCGGGTCGAGCTGGCCCCCGGTGAGGAGGCCGAGGTCGCCTTCGTCGTCGGGGCGGATACCCTGGCGTCGCTGGACCGCGCCCTGGAGCACGCCGTGGAGCCCGGCGAGGTCCTTCTGGAGACCGGGCCCTCGTCCGACCGCACCAGCGGCGCCCGCCTGACCCTGTCACCCGCATGAGCGCCACGTCCGAATCCCGCCAGCCGCGCGCCCGCGCACCCCGCAGACTTGGGGAGCGTCACCGGGGAAAAGTCACCGGGGAAACAGGGAGCGTCTGATGACCGAGGTCATGGCGAAGGCCGTCTACACGACCGTCGAGAGCCCGCTGGGCGAGCTGCTGCTGGTGGGTGAGGAGTCGGCCACCGCGCACGGCGGCACCGCCCTTGCCTCGCTGTCCCTGCCGGGGCAGAAGGGCGGCGCGGTCGTCCGGGACGGGTGGGTGCGCGACGACGGGGCATTCGCCGAGATCGCCGGGCAGCTGCGCGGCTACTTCGAGGGGACGCGCCGGCACTTCGACGTCGAGTACACGAGCGGCGTCGGCACCGACTTCCAGCGGCGCGTCTGGCACGCCCTCGACTCGCTCCCGTACGGCACGACCACCTCGTACGGGAAGCTCGCCGAGCAACTGGGGATCTCGCGCGCCGCGGTCCGCGCCCTGGGCACGGCGATCGGGCGCAACCCGCTGCTCGTCGTGCGCCCCTGCCACCGGGTCGTCGCCGCCGACGGCTCGCTCGCCGGGTACGCGGGCGGCCTCGACGCCAAGCGGCGGCTCCTGGACCTGGAGTCGGCGAACCGGCCGCAGCGGCAAGAGACGACCTAACGCACGCCCCGGTGGCCCAGGCGCTCCGAGAGGTCGTCCGCGCCCTTGGCGGCGAGTTCGGCCAGTTCGTCCTCGCGCTGCTCGCTCCAGCGGATCATCGGCACGGAGATGGAGAGGGCGGCGACGACCTGGCCCGAGCTGTCGCGGACCGGGGCGGCCACGCAGCTGACGTCCGGGTTCGACTCGCGGTGTTCGGCCGCGACCCCGCGCTCCCGGATGCCGGCGAGCGCGGCGAGCAGCGCGTCGGGCTCCGTGATGCTGTTCTGGGTCATCGCCACCAGCTCATGTCCCGCCAGGCGGCCTTCGAGCTCGGCCGGGGGCAGTGAGGCGAGCAGCATCTTGCCGACCGACGTGCAGTGGGCGGGCAGTTTGCGGCCCGCGGCGGAGACCATGCGCACCGCGTGGGTGGAGTCCACCTTGGCTATGTAGATGACGTCCGTGCCTTCCAGGACGGCCACATGGACCGTCTCGTCGCAGGTCTCGGCGACCTCGCGGGCCACCTGCTGCCCCTCCGCGGCCAGGTCGAGCTGCTCGGCGTACCGGCTGCCGAGCTGGTAGGCGCGTACGCCCAGGCGGTAGCGCCCTGTCTGGTCCGGGATCTGGACAAGGTAGGAGCGGGCGGCGAGTGTGGTCAGGAGTTCGTGCACGGTGGTGCGCGGCAGCTGGAGTCTGCGGGTCACCTCGGGGGCGGACAGCGTGCCGTCGCCCTCCAGGAACAGTTCCAGTATGTCCAGCGCCCTGGTCACCGCAGGAACCAGTCGTCCCATGGTCGGCCTCCCACCCCGTGCGTCCGAAGTCCGCCCCCAGAGGCGTCCGAAACTTCGGTCAACGATCGATATGACGAACACAGGCTAGCCATTGCCGCGTTCGGCGCGCAACGGCCCGGGGTCCGACCGCGCGCCCAAGACCGTTTTGCGCGACCCATTGACACCCTGCCGCCTGCATGAATACGGTCACGCCAACATTTCGAACGTGTGACGAAATACCGAACAACCAAGGGGCAACTGCCTTGCGTATTACGGGAATCAGCACGCACGTGGTGGGAACGCCGTGGCGCAATCTCACCTACGTCCAGGTCCACACCGACGAAGGCCTCACCGGCGTCGGCGAGACCCGCATGCTCGGCCGCACCGACGCGCTCATCGGCTACCTCCGGGAGGCGGCGGCCAACCACATCGTGGGGTCCGACCCGTTCGCGGTCGAGGACCTCGTGCGGAGGATGAAGTACGGCGACTACGGCCGGGCCGGCGAGATCGTCATGTCGGGCATCGCCTGCGTGGAGATGGCCTGCTGGGACATCAAGGGCAAGGCCCTGGGCGTGCCGGTCTGGCAGCTCCTCGGCGGGAAGGTGACCGACAAGGTCAAGGCGTACGCGAACGGCTGGTACACCACCGAGCGCACCCCGGAGGCGTACCACAAGGCCGCTCTGGCCGTCGTCGAGCGCGGCTACCGCGCCCTGAAGATCGACCCGTTCGGGACCGGGCACTTCGAGCTCGACCAGGCGGGCACGAACTACGCGGTCTCGCTGATCGAGGCGGTCCGGGACGCGATCGGTCCGGACGCCGAGCTGATGCTGGAGATGCACGGGCGCTTCAGCCCGTCCACCGCGGTGCGCCTGGCGCGGGAGATGGCGCCGTTCCGGCCCGCATGGCTTGAGGAGCCGGTGCCGCCGGAGAACCTCAAGGCCCTGGAGAAGGTCGCCGCCAAGGTGGACATGCCGATCGCCACCGGCGAGCGCATCCACGACCGGATCGAGTTCCGCGAGCTCTTCGAGTCCCAGGCCGCCGACATCATCCAGCCGGACCTCGGCCACATCGGCGGCATCCTGGAGACCCGCAAGCTGGCCGCGACGGCGGAGACGCACTACACGCTGATCGCGCCGCACAACGTCGGCGGCTCGGTGCTCACCGCGGCCTCCCTTCAACTGGCCGCCTGCACAACGAACTTCAAGATCCTGGAGCACTTCAACGACTTCGCGGACGCGGAGATCAAGAAGGTGGTCAAGGGCGCGCCCAAGGTGGTCGACGGCTACTTCGAGGTGTCGCACGAGCCGGGCCTCGGCGTCGAGCTCGACACGGAAGCGGCGGCCGAGTTCCCGCAGCAGCAGGCGCGGTTCGACCTGTGGGCCGAGGGCTGGGAGAAGCGCTCCCCCAAGGCAGCCGCGAAGTGAGCACCGAATCCCGCGCGATCGTCGTCGACCGGCCGGGCACGCACCGGCTCACGGTCGGCGCGCGGCCAGAGCCGGGCCCCGGCGAGGTCCTGGTCAAGGTCGCCGCGGCCGGAATCTGCATGAGCGACCGCGAGGTCTACGACGGTCACCGGGACGCCGCCTACGTGCGCTATCCCGTGATCCCGGGGCACGAGTGGTCCGGCACCGTCGAGGCCACCGGCGAGGGCGTCGACCCCGCGCTCGCCGGGCACAAGACGGTCGCCGAGGGGTTCCGCGCCTGCGGCACCTGCGAGCGCTGCCGGTGCGGCGAGACGAGCCTGTGCGGCGGCGGGTACGCGGAGACCGGGTTCACCGAGCCCGGCGCCTTCGCCGACCACGTGGTCGTCCCCGCCCGGCTCCTGCATCTCCTGCACCCGGACGCGGATCTCGCCGCGGCCGCTCTCCTCGAACCCGCCGCGGTCATCGCGGGCGCGGTGCGGACGGGGCGGCCGAGCCCCGGCGAGCGGATCGCGGTGGTCGGCGCGGGGACCCTGGGGATGCTCGCGGTGCAGCTCCTCGCCGCCTCGTCGCCCGGCGAGCTCGTCGTGATCGACCCGCGGGCCGAGCGCGGCAGGCAGGCGCTCGAATTCGGGGCGAGCGAGAGCCTGACGCCCGGTGAGGCGGAGGCGTACCACGGCCGCTTCGACCTGGTCGTGGAGACCGCGGGGGCGCCGAGCACGGCCGCCTCGTCCTGTCTGCTCGCGCGCAGGGGCGGCCGGGTGGTCCTTACCGGCATGTTCACGCCCGGCGCCGTCGGCATCGATCCGGTGCATCTCTCGCTGAGCCAGCTGGAGGTGCGCAGCGTCTTCGGCGCGCCGTCCTCCGCCTGGTCGGACGCGGTGCGGGCGTTCGGGCTCGGGCTGCTCGACCCGGCCCCGCTCATCACGCACGAGTTCCCGCTCGAGCAGTTCGGGGAGGCCGTCGCGCTGGTGGGCGGCGGCGATCCGAAGACAGGAAAGGTGCTCTTGCGCCCCTGAGACGCCTCCGAGGCGTCCGCCAAGTACGCCCACCGAACCGACCGACGTACGAAATATCGAACACAGCAGAATTCACTGCGTATGGGAGTCCCGTGACCAGCCCGTCAGCACCCCGCCGCCCCGGCGTCGACGCCCTAGCCCGCATCGGGCACCCCGTACCCGCCGTCGATCCGGCCGACGCGTCCCCGCACGTGTTCCCCGACGGCGGCACCTGGCGCACCGAGATTCCCTCCGTGGAGGGGCCCGAGGCGCTCGCCGTCGTCCTGAAGGAGAGCTCGCGGCTCGATGTGCCGATCCACCGGATCAGCCAGGGCAGCGGCATCTGGATGCTCTCCGACGTCGAGATCACCGAGATGGTGGAGGCCTGCGCCGAACGGGACATCGAGCTCTGCCTGTTCACGGGTCCGCGCGGCACCTGGGACATCGGCGCCGCGACGCGCACCGACTCGGGCGGCGCGGGGCTTCGCTCGCGCGGCCACGACGCGCTCGCCGGCTGCGTCGAAGACGCCGTGCGCGCCACCGAGTTGGGCGTGAAGTGCCTGCTCGTCGCCGACGAGGGCGTGCTGTGGACCCTTCACCGGCTGCGGGCGGCCGGTGTGCTGCCCGCCGACACCACGTTCAAGGTCTCGGCCCTGATCGGCCCGGTCAACCCGGCCTCGTACGCGGTCTACGAGCGGCTCGGCGCCGACTCCCTCAACATTCCCTCCGACCTCACCCTCGCCCACCTCACCGAGATCCGCCGGGCGAGCCGCGCCCCGATGGACCTGTACGTCGAGGCGCCCGACGACCTCGGCGGCTACGTCCGGATGTACGAGGCGGCCGAGCTGATCCGGCGCGGCGCCCCGCTGTACCTCAAGTTCGGCCTGAGCAAGTCACCCGGCATCTATCCCTACGGCGCCCACCTGCGCGATCACACCCTGGCCACCGCCCGCGAGCGGGTCCGCCGCGGACGCCTCACCCTCGATCTGCTCGCCCGGCACGGCGCGGACGGCGGCATGTCGCCGCTCGGCGCACGGCTGCCCGGCGAGCTCCAGCGCTTCCCCGTCCCGGAAGGGGACTGACCCATGAGAACCCGCATATCCCGCGTGCGACTCACCGCCGCCATGGCCACCGTTGTCCTGCTGGGCTCGCTGACCGCCTGCGGCCAGGAGGCCAAGGGCGGCAGCCGCTACAAACCGGACGAGGGCAAGGGCAGCACCATCGGACTCGCGATGCCCACCAAGTCCTCCGAGCGGTGGATCGCCGACGGCAACAACATGGCCAAGCAGTTCCAGAAGGCCGGCTACAAGACCGATCTGCAGTACGGCGACGACAAGGTCGAGAACCAGATCGCCCAGCTGGAGAACATGATCACCAAGGGGCGCAGCCTCCTGGTGGTGGCCGCCATCGACGGCTCCGCGCTCACCGAGGTCCTGCAGCGCGCGGCCGACGCGGGCATCCCCGTGATCTCGTACGACCGTCTCATCCTCGGCACCGAGAACGTCGACTACTACGCGTCGTTCGACAACGAGCGCGTCGGCCGTCTCGAAGCCCAGTACATCGTCGAGAAGCTGAAGCTGGGCAAGCCGGAGAAGGGCGGCGACGCGAAGAACATCGAGCTGTTCGCGGGCTCGCCGGACGACAACAACACCAAGTACTTCTGGACCGGCGCCATGAAGGTGCTCCAGCCGTACTTCAAGAGCGGTCAGCTCGTCGTGCGCAGCAAGCAGACGAAGATGAACCAGGCCACCACGCTGCGCTGGGACGGCGGCACCGCGCAGAAGCGCATGGACGACCTGATCAGCAAGAACTACGGCTCCGCGAAGGTCGACGCGGTCCTCTCGCCCTATGACGGCATCTCGATCGGCATCATCTCGGCGTTGAAGAGCGCGGGCTACGGCACCAAGAGCGATCCGCTGCCGGTGATCACCGGGCAGGACGCGGAGCTCGCGTCGGTGAAGTCCATCATCCGCGGCGAGCAGACGCAGACGGTGTTCAAGGACACCCGCAAGCTGGCGGCGCAGACGGTGTCCATGGGCGACGCGGTCCTCAACGACAAGAAGCCGAAGGTCAACAACACCGAGGACTACAACAACGGCAAGAAGACCGTGCCGTCCTTCCTGCTCGACCCGGTCAGCATCGACAAGTCCAACACCCAGCTCCTGGTCGACGAGGGCTACTTCAAGGAAGGACAGCTCAAGTGAGCGCCCCCGTACTGGAGATGCGGGGCATCACCAAGACGTTCCCCGGCGTCAAGGCGCTCTCCGACGTGAATCTGACCGTGGGTGCCGGGGAGATCCACGCGATCTGCGGCGAGAACGGCGCGGGCAAGTCGACGCTGATGAAGGTGCTCAGCGGCGTCCACGAGCACGGCAGTTACGACGGCGAGATCCACTTCGAGGGCAAGCAGATGGCCTTCAAGGACATCCGCGCCAGCGAGAAGCACGGCATCGTCATCATCCACCAGGAGCTGGCGCTCGTCCCGTATCTGTCCATCGCCGAGAACATCTTCCTCGGCAACGAACAGAGCAGCCGGGGCTTCATCGACTGGAACGACACGCTGCGCAGGGCGAGCGCGCTGCTCAAGCGGGTCGGCCTACGCGACAAGCCGCAGACTCCGGTCGCGGACATCGGCGTGGGCAAGCAGCAGCTGGTGGAGATCGCCAAGGCCCTGTCGAAGGAGGTGAAGCTGCTCATCCTGGACGAGCCGACGGCGGCCCTGAACGACGAGGACAGCGCGAAGCTGCTCGACCTCATCCTGGAGCTGCGCGATCAGGGCATCGCCTGCATCATCATCTCGCACAAGCTGAACGAGATCCGGGCCATCACCGACTCGGTGACGATCCTGCGCGACGGGCAGACCATCGAGACCCTGACGGTCCGTGAGACGCCGTCCGCCGAACCGCAGTTGTCGGAGGACCGCATCATCCGCGGCATGGTCGGCCGCGACCTCGACAACCGCTTCCCCGACCGCACGCCCTACGAGGGCGAGGACGCGGGATCCCTCGCCCTGTCCGTCGAGGGCTGGACGGTGCGGCATCCGGTCGACCATCAGCGCAAGGTCGTCGACGACGTGTCGCTGACCGTGCGGCGCGGCGAGATCGTCGGCATCGCGGGCCTGATGGGCGCGGGCCGCACGGAGCTCGCGATGTCCGTCTTCGGGCGTTCCTACGGTCAGTACGTCACCGGCACGGTGGCCGTCGGCGGACGCGAGGTCGTGACGAAGAACGTGCCCGCGGCGGTCGACGCCGGCATCGCTTACGTCACCGAGGACCGCAAGCAGTACGGCCTCAACTTGATCGACAACATCAACCGCAACATCTCGCTGGCCTCGCTCACGGACATGCGACGCACGGACGGCTTTGTCGACGAGCACAAGGAACGCTCCGTCTCCGAGCGCTACCGCAAGTCGATGAACATCAAGGCCCCCACCGTCTTCGAGCAGGTGGGGCGGCTCTCCGGCGGCAACCAGCAGAAGGTCGTCCTGAGCAAGTGGATCCACGCCGACCCCGAGGTCCTGATCCTCGACGAGCCGACGCGCGGCATCGACATCGGCGCCAAGTACGAGATCTACACCGTCATCGACAAGCTGGCGGCCTCGGGCAAGGCGGTGCTGTTCATCTCCTCCGAACTGCCCGAGCTGCTCGGGATGTGCGACCGGATCTACACGATGGCCGAGGGCAGGCTGACCGGTGAGGTCGACCGCGCGGACGCCACCCAGGAACTCCTGATGCGCCACATGACCAAGAACAGAAGCTGAGGCCTCCGCCATGACCACCACGACCACGCCGCCACGCGACACCTCGTCCAAGCCGTCCGCCAAGGAGTCCACCGGCGCCCTGCTGCTGCAGAGCGTGCGCTCCAACATGCGCCAGTACGGCATGCTCGTCGCCCTGGCCTTCATCGTCATCCTGTTCCAGATCTGGACCGACGGCACGCTGCTCCTGCCGAACAACGTCTCCAACCTGATCCAGCAGAACGGCTACATCCTCATCCTGGCCATCGGCATGATGATCGTGATCATCGCCGGTCATATTGATTTGTCCGTCGGCTCACTGGTCGCCTTCGTGGGCGCCATGTCGGCGGTGATGATGGTCAAACACGACATGCCCTGGGTGCTCGCGCTCGTCCTCTCGCTCCTCATCGGCGCGGTCGCCGGAGCGTGGCAGGGCTTCTTCATCGCCTATGTCGGCATCCCGTCGTTCATCGTGACGCTCGCCGGCATGCTGCTCTTCCGCGGTCTCACGCAGATCGTCCTGGAGGGCCAGTCGCTCTCGCCGTTCCCCGAGGGCTTCCAGAACATCGCCAAGGGGTTCATCCCCGAGATGGGCCCGTACACGCAGTACCACAACCCGACCCTGGTGCTCGGTCTCGTGACGGTCGTCTTCCTGGTCTTCCGCGAGTGGCGCAGCCGCAAGCAGCAACTGGCCTACGACCTCGACGTGATGCCGACGGGCCTGTGGGCGGCGAAGCTGGTGGCGATCTCCGCGGCCGTCATCGCCTTCACGCTGACCCTCGCCAGCTTCCACGGCGTGCCCGTGGTGCTGCTCATCATGTGCGGCCTGCTCATCTCGCTGGGCTATGTGATGCGCAACGCGGTCGTCGGACGCCATGTGTACGCGCTCGGCGGCAACAAGGCGGCGGCGAAGCTCTCCGGCGTCAAGGACAAGCGCGTCACCTTCCTGATCTTCGTGAACATGGGTGTGCTCGCCGCGCTCGCGGGCTGTGTGTACGCGGCGCGGCTGAACGCGGGCACTCCGCAGGCCGGTCTGAACTTCGAACTGGAGGCGATCGCGGCCTCGTTCATCGGCGGTGCGTCGATGAGCGGCGGCGTCGGCACGGTGATGGGCGCCGTGATCGGCGGTCTGGTGCTCGGCGTCCTGAACAACGGCATGTCCCTGGTCAACATCGGAACCGACTACCAGCAGGTCATCAAGGGCCTGGTGCTGCTCGCGGCGGTCGGCTTCGACGTCTGGAACAAGCGCAAGGTCGGTCGCTAGTCCTCTCCGTCAGCTGATACGTCTGGAGCCGCACATGGAAACGAGCAGACGCACCGTTCTGGCCTCGGCCGCCGCGGTCGGCCTCACCACCGCCGTCGCGGGCACGTCGTACGCCTCGGCGGGCCGCACGCCCGCCAAGGAGCTCTTCGGGAAGCTGGCCGACGGCACCAAGGTGTACCGCTGGTCCCTCGCCAACGGCGGCACCCGCATGAAGGTGCTCTCGTACGGCGGCATCGTGCAGTCCCTCGAACTCCCCGACCGGCACGGCCGGTACACCAACGTCTCCCTCGGCTACGACACCATCGAGGAGTACGTCGCCGGGACCACGTTCTTCGGCGCCACGATCGGCCGCTACGGCAACCGCATCGCCAAGGGCCGCTTCACCCTGGACGGCAAGGCGTACCAGCTCTCCGTGAACGACGGCGAGAACAGCCTGCACGGCGGGGCCAAGGGCTTCGACACGCGGGTGTGGGACGTCGAGCCGTTCACGGACTCCTCCGGGGTCGGCCTGCGCCTGCACTACACGAGCGTCGACGGCGAGATGGGCTACCCCGGAACTCTGCGGGTGACCGTGACGTACACGCTCGACGCGCGCGGCGACTGGCGCGTCGACTACGCGGCGACCACGGACAAGGCCACCGTGGTGAACCTGACGAACCACACGTACTACAACCTCGCGGGCGAGGGCAGCGGCGACATCCTGGGCCACGAACTGACCCTGGCCGCTGCCCGGTACACGCCCACCGACGCCGGTCTCATCCCGACCGGCGAGCTCGCGAAGGTGGCGGGGACGCCCTTCGACTTCCGGCGCGCGAAGACCGTCGGCGAGGACATCCGGGTCTCGCATCCGCAGCTGGTGACCGCCAAGGGATTCGACCACAACTGGGTCCTGGACAAGGGCATCACGAAGCGCCCCGAGCACTTCGCGACCCTGCGGGATCCGGAGTCCGGGCGTGGCATGAGGATCGCCACGACCGAGCCGGGCGTGCAGTTCTACTCGGGGAACTTCCTCGACGGCACCCTCACCGGGCCTTCGGGGCGCACCTACCGGCAGGGCGACGGGCTCTGCCTGGAGACGCAGCATTTCCCGGACTCCCCCAACCAGCCGAAGTTCCCCTCGACGGTGCTGCGTCCCGGCCAGACCTACCGGTCGAGCACGGTGCACAGCTTCTCGGCGCGCTGAGCGGCGCCCCGGCCTTCGGGAAGACACCTCGTACACGTGACACGGCGCTGCGGCGCGGCCTCACCCGGTCGTGCCGCAGCGCCGTTTCCTTCGTGCGCTCTACCCCCGCCGGGCGGTGGCCGTGAAGGCGAGCCGCGCGAGCCGCAAGGGGCCGCGCAGCCGTACGCGCAGGTCGCGCACGCCCGATGCGGTGAAGCCTGAGGTGTGCGGGGCGTAGTCGTACACGCCTCCGGTGGCCGGGACGGTGACGGTGGTGGCGGTGCTTCCCGAGATGAGGTCGACGGCTCCGGTGCCGGAGACCTCGACCGAGACGGCGCACACTCCTTCGCCGAAGTCGCAGTAACGGAAGAGCAGTTCACCCGTGCCGCCGTCGACCGCCCGCACGGCGTCGCCGCTCGTCCGGGCGCGGTCGACGATCTCGGTGGCTCTCTGTTCGTCGTAGCCGGTCGCCGCCAGGCCGGCGACACGCACCGGCCGTGCGGCGATCGGCGCGCCCTCGATGTCGACGGTCGCCGCCAGCCGGATGTCACTGCTCGATGCACCGGCCTGCACCTCGTGCGCGCCCGGCGCAACGGCCCAGCGGTCGTGCCGCACGTCCCAGAACCCCAGCTCGGAGACCGGCAGCAGGAACTCCAGGCGGCGCGCGGCCCCCGGCGCGAGATGGATGCGGCGGTGCGCGGCGAGCTGCCGGTGCGGCAGGGCGAGCGCCCCGGCGGCATCGGCGGGAGCCCGGGTGTAGAGCTGGGCCACCTCGTCCGCTGCGACGGGCCCGGTGTTGGTGACGGTGAAGGAGACCCGGATCGTATCCCCCTCGCGGACGGCCACCAGATCGTCGTACGCGAAGGAGGAGTAGCCCAGGCCGTGCCCGAACGGGTAGAGCGGGGTGCCGTCGAAGTAGAGGTAGGTCTGCCGGGAGCCGATGACGTCGTAGTCGAGCAGGTCGGGGAGGTCGGTGTCGGCGGCGTACCAGGTCTGCGGGAGGCGTCCGGCCGGGGAGACGTCGCCGGCGATGATCCGGGCGAGGGCGGTGCCCGCGGCCTGGCCGCCGTGCGCGGTCCACAGCAGTGCGGGGAGCCGGTCGTGGGCGTCGGCGACCGCGTACGGGTAGGCGCAGACGAGGGCAAGGGCGGTGCGGGGGTTGGCGGCGCGTGCCGCGCGCCACAGCCGCTCCTGGTGGGGCGGCAGGGCCAGCGTCGAGCGGTCCTCGGTCTCGCGGCCGTTGATGTGGGGGTCGTTCCCGGCGACGACGAGCACGGCGTCGGCCTGCGCGGCGGCGCGGGCCACGGCGTCCTCGCCGCGCTCCACGAACTCGACGGCGAAGACCTCCGGCTCGTCGGCAACCTTCACGCCGCCGGCGGCGACAGAGACGTACCCACCCGTCCCCGTGTGCTCGATGAGGTACCCGTCGCCGTGCCCGACCAGCGCGAACGTCTCCTGTACGACCCAGCCGCCGGGCTGGTCGGCCGACGCGCGCACGAATCCGTCGTCGGCGACCGAGAGGTAGCGGCCGTCGGGGGCGCGCAGCGTCCACGCGCCGCATCCCCAGTCGACGAGGGCGAACTCGGTGGGCTCGGGGCCGCAGGTCAGCGGCGGCAGGTCGGTACGGCCACTCAGCAGGGCCGGGTCGAGGGCGACCCCGGCGGCCGGGAGCGGGCCGTCCTCGTCGGCGTCCGGCACCCTCAGCCAGCCGGCCCCGCACCGCAGGCGCACCCGGTCCACGCCTTCGGTGAAGGTGACCCGGTCGGCGCCGAATCGCTCGCGCAGCCCGTCGAGGGGTGTGCTGCGGCGGATCAGGGTGCCGCTGTACCAGTCCGTCTTGCACGCGTCGGCGAGGAGTCCGACGACCGCGATCCGGGTGCCTTCGGGCAGCGGGAGCAGGCCGTCGTTCTTGAGCAGGACGACGGCCTGCTCGGCGGCCTCCCGGGCCAGTGCGCGGTGTGCGGGGGTGTCGAAGGCGTGGGTGGCCGGGTCGGCGTACGGGCCCTGGCCGGGGTCGAACTCGCCGAGCCGGAAGCGTACGGAGAGATGGCGGCGTACGGCGGTGTCGATGTCGGCCTCGCTCAACAGGCCCTGTTCCAGGGCCCCTTGAATGCGTCCGGTGATGATGCTCGCGTCGGTGCCGTGGTCGGTGAAGCTGTCCACGCCCGCGGCGAGCGCCGCCGCGGTGGCCTCCTCGTGGGTGTCGAAGTACTTCTCGGAGTCGACGAGGTTGCTGGGCGCGCCCGCGTCGGAGCAGACGAGCAGGTCCTGGTCGGTCCAGGTGCGCAGGTGCTCGCGCAGGTACGGCGAGAGGTGGTTGGGGCGGCCGTTGACCAGGTTGTACGCGGGCATCACCCCGGCCACGGCGCCCGCCTCGACGGCGGCACGGAAGGCCCGCAGGTCGTACTCGTGCAGGACGCGGGGGCGTACGGAGGCGGACGACGTGTCGCGGCGCATCTCGTTGTTGTGGGCCAGCCAGTGCTTGAGCACGGGGGCGGTGCGCCAGTGGTGCGGGTGGTCGCCCCGCAGGCCGCGGGTGTAGGCGACGGCGATCGCGGAGGTGAGCCGCGGGTCCTCCGAGTAGCCCTCCTCGTTCCTGCCCCACAGCGGGTGGCGGAGCAGGTTCACCGTCGGCGCCCAGAGGTTGAGGCCGACGCGGTCGTCTTCGGCGCGCATGGCGCGTGCCTCGGTGGAGACGGCCTCGCCGATGCGGCGCACGAGGTCGTCGTTCCAGGTGGCGCCGAGGCCGATGGCCTGCGGGAAGACGGTGGCGGGGCCCATCCAGGCGACGCCGTGCAGGGCTTCCTGCCCGGTGCGGAACGGGGCGATGCCGAGCCGTTCGACGCCGGGAGTGAACTGGTGCAGGAGTGCGATGCGTTCGCCGGTGGTCAGCCGGGACAGGAGGTCGTCCACGCGCTGGTCCAGCGGCAGTTCGGGGTCACGGAAGGGCGGCGGGCTTGCGGTCACGTACGGATCCCCTTGGCGGGCGGCGAACGGTGGGCACGGAAGAACGGCACAAGATTCGAAGCGCTTCGATGCTGGGTGTCACTGGCGCTCATGTCAAGGAGGTGGACCACCAAGAACCCTCAACCGGGCGGGAGTTGCTGCGCACACGGTTCGGGAGAACCCCTCCGAGGAATTCGGATCCGAGTCTTGTTACGGCCCGACCCTTCACTTAACCTCGCTGCAACATCGAAGCGCTTCGAATGCCGACCGGCGGTGACCGCCGTATGTCTGGGCACGCGCCACGAAGGGTTGACGCCATGACGCCGAACTCCTCCTCCGACAGCTCTCGTTCGAGCCGGAGATCCTTCCTCGCCTCATCGGGCCTCGCCGCGCTCGTCGTGGCCGGCGGGGCCCCGCTGCTCACGGCCTGCGGAGGCAGCGGGTCGAAGAACGAGGGCACCACGACGGGGAAGAAGCTCAAGGACCTGCTTCCCGCCTACGTCGCATCGGAGCTCGCGGCGCCGGACATCCCCGCCAAGAACGGCTCGGCGGCGGGCTTCACCAAGGCGCTTCCCGCGTCCGGACTGAAGCAGTCGGTGCCCAAGAAGCTCGGCAAGGGCGGCGAGTTCACCGTCATGGCGCCGATCTGGGGGAACGTCCCCAAGCAGGGCAATCCCTACTGGACGGCGATGGACGAGGCCGCCGGTGTCCGCGTCAAGTGGCAGAACCAGCAGGGCGACACGTACGGCCAGAAGCTGGGCGCGGTCCTCGCCTCCAGCGGTGTCCCGGACGCCGTGGTCGTGCCGGGCTGGGAGCTGACCGGCAAGATACCGAGCGCCGTCGCCAACAAGTTCGCCGACCTCGGCCCCTATCTGAGCGGCGACAAGGTCAAGGAGTACCCGAACCTCGCGGCGATCCCCACCGGCGCCTGGCAGCGCTCCATCTTCGGCGGCAAGCTGCGCGGCCTGCCGATGCCCTCCGCGACCACGGTGAACATCGCGCCGTTCTACCGCACCGACCTCTTCGAGAAGGAAGGGCTCGAAGCACCCACGAGCGCGCAGGAGTTCTACGACCTGTGCAAGGAGCTCAACGCCCCCAAGAGCAAGGTGTGGGCGTGCGGCGACATGACCTGGGCGGCCTGGCACATCTTCGGGGTGCTGCCGGAGAAGCCGTACTACTGGAAGCTCGTCGACGGCAAGCTCGTCAACCGCTACGAGACCGACGAGTACCTCGAAGCCCTGGAGTGGTCGCGCAAGCTGTACTCGGCGGGTTTCGTGCACCCCGACGCGAAGGCCGAGACCGGCAGCATCGGCGACCTGTGCGCGGCGGGCAAGGTCTGGATGTACTGCCAGGACCTCTCCGACTGGTACGGCAAGGCGGCCGTGCAGCGCGTGGACAACAAGAAGTTCCGCATGGAGGCCTTCGACTACTTCGCCGCCGACGGCGGCGCGCCCACCCTGTACGCGCGTCCGCCGGCCGACATCTGGACGTTCATCAGCGAGAAGGCCGACGAGAAGACGGTCCGCGACATCCTCGCCCTCGCCAACTTCACGGCCGCTCCCTACGGTTCGAGTGAGCAGCGCCTGCGCATGTACGGCGTCGAGGGCGTCCACCACACGTTCAAGGACGGCGTCCTCACCAAGAACGGCAAGGGCAACAACGAGGTCTTCTCGACGTACGAGTACCTCGCGTCGCCCGCGCCGTTCGTCGCCTACCCCGATCTGCCGGACGTCACCGAGGGCATGGTCGGGTGGCAGCAGCGGCAGGGCGCGCACACGAAGAAGCCGCTCTTCCACGGCATGCAGATCATCGAGCCGACCCGGTACACCGAGCTGAACGCCGAGTTCGAGGACCTGGAGAAGGACGTCGTGCGCGGCCGCAAGAAGGTCGGCGACATGCAGCAGGCGGCGTCGGACTGGAAGTCGGGCGGCGGCGACAAGCTGCGCGACTGGTACAAGAAGCTCCTTGACGAGTCCGGCGACGCGGCGTCCTGACATGGCCCAGAGCACGACTCACGCACGCGAGACCACCAGCGGGCGGGCGCCCGCCGCACCCACCGAAGCCGTGCCCCCGCCGCACAGAGCCCCTGCCCGCGTCCCGCTGCGGCACCGGCTGCGCCGCGACCGCGTGCTGCTCCTGATGGTGCTGCCCGCCCTGCTGCTCCTGCTCGTCTTCACCTACGTGCCGCTGATCGGCAACATCGTCGCCTTCCAGGACTACGACCCTTACATCGCCGACAACGCGTTCCAGGCGATGACGCAGAGCCCCTGGATCGGCGTCGAGCACTTCCGGCACATGGTCGAGGACCGGCTGTTCTGGCAGGCGGTCAGGAACACCCTGGCGATCTTCGCGATCCAGCTGACGCTGTTCTTCCCGCTGCCGATCGCGCTCGCGCTGTTCGTCCACAGCTTCGTGCGGCCGAGGGTGCGGGCGGTCGCCCAGGCGATCCTCTACCTTCCGCACTTCTTCTCCTGGGTCCTGGTCATCACGGTCTTCCAGCAGATGTTCGGCGGCGCGGGCCTGGTCGCGCAGGTCCTGCGGGACCACGGTCACGAGGGCTTCGACCTGATGACCGACCCGGCCCTGTTCAAGTTCCTGGTCACGTTCGAGATGGTCTGGAAGGACGCGGGCTGGGGCGTCATCGTCTTCCTCGCCGCGCTCGCCGCCGTCAGCCCGGACCTGTACGAGGCGTCCGCGATGGACGGGGCGAACCGCTGGCGGCGCATGTGGCACATCCAGCTGCCCGCGCTGCGCCCGGTGGTGGCCCTGCTGCTCGTGCTCCAGGTGGGCAACGCGCTGACGGTCGGCTTCGAGCAGATCCTGCTCCAGCGCACGGCCGTGGGCCCCACGGCCTCCGAGGTCCTGGACACCTATGTGTGGAACACCGGCCTGGACAACGGCAACTTCGGCTACGGCGCCGCCATCGGCATCGTCAAGGGCGTCTTCGGCCTCCTGATGGTGCTCGGGGCCAACAAGGCCGCCCATCTGATGGGCGAGCAGGGGGTGTACAAGCGGTGAGCGTCCTGAACTTCGGCATCAGGCCCGGCAGCAGGTCGGGGCTTCGCCCGGTGTGGGAGGAGCCGCCGACCCGGGCCGGCCTGGCCACCAAGGGCGTGACGCTGACCCTGGTGTGTCTGGCGGTCCTCTTCCCGGTGTGGGTGGTGGTCGTCACCAGCCTCTCCTCGGTCCGGACGATCACCGAGACGGGCGGCCTCGTGGTGATCCCGCGCGGCGTCACCTTCGTCCACTACCAGGAGCTGCTCGGCGGCGGCCAGGTGTCGCGCGCGGCCCTGGTCAGCGTGGTCGTCACGGTCGCCGGAACGCTGTTCAGCATGGTGGTGTCCGTCCTGTGCGCGTACGGCCTCTCGCGCCCCGGATCGGTCCTGCACCGTCCGGTCCTGCTCGTCATCGTCGCCACGATGTTCTTCGGGGCCGGGCTCATCCCCACCTATCTGGTGGTGCAGGGCCTCGGGCTCACGGACACCTATCTGTCGCTGATCCTGCCGAGCGCCCTGAACGTCTTCAACATCCTCGTCCTGCGGGCGTTCTTCATGGGCACGGCGCAGGAGCTCATCGAGAGCGCCCGCATCGACGGCGCCGGGGACCTGCGCATCCTGTGGCGGATCGTGATGCCGCTGTCCCGCGCGGTCATCGCGGTCATCACCCTCTTCTACGCGGTGGGCTACTGGAGCGCGTGGTTCAACGCGTCGATCTATCTCAGCGACCCGGACATGATGCCGTTGCAGAACGTCATGCAGCAGCTGGTCATCAAGCAGCAGAAGCCGACGGGCCTGTCCCAGGCCATCAACACCGGGCATCTGTCGCCGCTCGCCATCCAGATGGCGGTGATGGTCCTGGCGCTGCTGCCGGTGGCCGTCCTCTCGCCTTTCGTGCAGCGGCATTTCAAGCAGGGCATGCTCACCGGCGCAGTGAAGGGCTGATCCACACGATGCCTTCCCTCGACGACACCACCCGCGGCCGGATCCTGTTCGGCGGCGACTACAACCCCGAGCAGTGGCCCGAGGAGGTCTGGCACGAAGACGTACGCCTGATGCGCGAGGCCTCGGTCACCACCGTCACGCTCGGCGTCTTCTCCTGGGCGCGGCTCGAACCCCGGCCCGGAGAGCGGGACTTCGGCTGGCTGGATCGCCTCATGGATCTGCTGCACGAGAACGGCATCGGCGTCGTTCTCGCGACGCCGACCTCCGCTCCCCCGCCGTGGCTGGGCCTCCTGCACCCCGAGACGCTGCCCCGCGACGAGGACGGGCAGGTCGAGTGGTGGGGCTCGCGCCAGCACTTCGCGCACTCCAGCGCCGCCTACCGCGCCTTCGCCGCCGCGATCACCGAGGACCTGGCGGCCCGGTACGCGCACCACCCCGCGCTCACGATGTGGCACATCAACAACGAGTACTGCACCTACGACTGGGGCGAGGAGGCGGCGGTCGCGTTCCGCCGCTGGCTCGTGGCGAGGTACGCCTCGCTCGACGCGCTCAACTCGGCCTGGGGGACGGCCTTCTGGGGGCAGAGCTACGACAGCTGGACGGAGATCCTGCCGCCCCGCCGCGCCCATTACCTGAAGAATCCCGCCCAGGTCCTGGACTTCAAGCGGTTCACGTCCGACGCCCTGCTCGCATGCTTCCGCGCCGAGCGTGACATCGTCACCGCGCACACCCCGCACCTGCCGGTCACCACCAACTTCATGCCGCTGTGGTCGGGGCAGGACGCCTGGACGTGGGCCGCGCAGGAGGACGTCGTCTCCGTCGACATCTACCCCGACCCGCGGGATCCGCTCGGTGCCCAGCAGGGCGCCCTGGTGCAGGACATGACGCGCTCCCAGGCGGGCGGCGGCCCGTGGATGCTGATGGAGCAGGCGGCGGGTCCCGTCAACTGGCGCGGGGTGAACCATCCCAAGCCGCGCGGCCTGAACCGTCTGTGGACCTGGCAGGCGGTGGCCCGCGGCGCGGACGCCGTCTGCTACTTCCAGTGGCGCCAGTCCCGGCAGGGCGCGGAGAAGTTCCACTCCGGGATGGTGAGCCACGCCGGCGAGCACGGCCGCACCTTCCAGGAGATCAAGGAGCTGGGCGCCGAGCTCGCGGCGGTCGGTCCCGAGGTGGCGGGCACCCGGGTCACGGCCGAGGTGGCCGTCCTGCACGACTGGAACTCCTGGTGGGCGAGCCAGCAGGACGGCAGGCCCTCATCGCTTGTCGACCACACGGAGATCCTGAGCGCCTGGCACCGGGCGCTGTGGGAGGCCGACACCCCCGTCGACTTCGCCCACCCCGAGCACGACCTGACCGCGTACCGCATGGTCGTCGTCCCGCATCTCTATCTCCTCACCGACAGCGCGATCGACAACCTCCTGACGTACGTACGCGGCGGCGGCACCCTCGTCTGCGGCTTCCTCACCGGCGTCGCCGACGGGGACGACCGGGTGCGTCCTGGCGGCATGGACGCCCGCCTGCGCGCCCTGTTCGGCATCCGCACCGTGCACGAGTGGTGGCCCCTCGATGCCGGGCAGCACGTGGACTGCGGCGATTTCACCGGCACCCTCTGGTCGGAAGAGCTGCTCGCGGATGAAGACGCCGAGACGGTCGCCGTCTACCGGGGCGGCGAACTCGACGGCCTTCCCGCGGTCCTGCGCCGCGACCGCGCCTGGTACCTGTCCACGCTTCCCGAACCCGGGGCCCTGCGCGAACTGCTGTCGCGCGTGGCCGCCGAAGCAGGCGTACGGCCTTCGCTCGCAGGCCTCCCCCGCGGAGTGGAGGCCGTACGCCGCGGCGATCTCCTGTTCCTCCTGCACCACGGCGAACAGGAGGTGACCGTGCCCGTGCCGGGCAGGCACCTCGATCTGCTGACCGGCAGCAAGGCCGAGGACGTGATCTCCCTCGGCCGCCACGGCGTGGCCGTCCTGCGCCGCGCCGACGACGACCGCGGGCCCGCCCCGGACCCGCGGCACTCCTCGCCCCACCCTGGAGACGACACATGACACGACACCCCCGCCGCACCCTGACCCGCCTGCTGCTCGCCCCCGCACTGGCGGCGGGCGCGACCTTAGGGCTGGCGTCCGCCCCCGCGCAGGCCGCCGTCTGGAGCTCCTGCGACCAGTGGGGCAACACCAGCCTCAACGGCTACACCCTCTACAACAACATCTGGGGCTCGGGCGCGGGCAGCCAGTGCATATCGGCGGACTCCGGCACCAAGTGGAGCGTGCGCGCCGACCACCCCAACACCGGCGGCATCAAGTCGTACCCGAACTCCAAGAAGGTCATCGGCAAGCCCGTCGACTCGCTGTCCTCGCTGAAGAGCTCGTACAACGTCAAGGTCCCCTCGGCCGGTGACTACAACTCCTCGTACGACATCTGGGACACCGACTACGACTACGAGATCATGCTCTGGGTCAACTACAACGGGAACGTCGGCCCCCTCGGCACCGCTCAGGGCACCGTCAGCCTGGGCGGCCACACCTGGGCGGTCCACAAGGGCACCAACGGCGCCAACGAGGTCTTCTCGTTCCTGCGCACCTCCGACTCCTCGTCCGGGACCGTCGACATCCTGCCGATCCTGAAGTGGATCAAGAACACCAAGGGCTGGATGGGCAACGAGACCATCGGTGACGTGCAGTTCGGCTACGAGATCAGCGGCTCGGCCGGCGGCCTCGACTTCACCACCAACTCCCTGACGGTGTCGGGCGGCTAGCCGGATAAATCGTCGCAGACCACACCGCCACGGTGGCCAGCCAAGGCCGCCCTGGCGGTGTTCGTCGTTGACGCCCGCATGCAAGCGCTTCGACTCCGAGCCGCCAACTCCGCAATCTCGAACGGATTTTCCTGCGCGAAACATTGACGCGGGCCGGTCGGCCACTTAACTTCATCGCGTCGTACTTCGTACGTCATATATGAGACGCGATACGCGATGGCCGCCACGATCCTGGCCGCACGACGACTGAGAGCATCGATGAACTTTGCGCCCCACCCCATCCCCTCGCGCACGCAGTATGTGCTCGAGGCGGTCAAGCACCGCATCCTCACCGGGCAGTTGGCCCCCGGCCAGCCACTCGTGGAGACCGAGCTCGCCGCCCAGTTCGCGGTCTCCAAGACGCCCGTACGGGAAGCGCTCAAGACACTCGCCGGGACCGGGCTCGTCGTCATGAGCCAGTACAAGGGCGCCACCGTGCGCACGGTGGACGCGGCCATGGCACAGGAGGTCTACGACGTCCGCCTGCTGCTCGAACCGGAGGCCCTGCGGCGCACCGTGCGCAGCGGCGCGCTCCTGGAGGAGGCGCGCGACGCCCTGGAGCGGGCCGACACCGCTGCGGACGCCGCCGAACGCTCGCTCGCCAACCGTGAGTTCCACCGGGCGCTCTACCTCCCGTGCGGCAATCCGCTGCTTTCCCGGATGCTCGACGACGTGCGCGACCAGGCGGCCCTGGTCTCCGCCGTCGCCTGGGCGACCCTGCCCTCCTGGGAGCGGGAGGCGGCCGAGCACCGGGAGATCCTGCGGCTCGCGCTCGCGGGGGAAGCCGACGCGGCGGCCCGCGGACTCCATGACCACATCGCCTCGTTCGTGCAGCGGGCGTTCCCGGAGGGGGATCTTTCATGACCGCACCTGCCGACACCTCCCGCTTCGCTGCCCTGCGGTCCGCGCTCGCCGACGTCGTCGCGATCCCGGTGACCCCGTTCGCCGACGACGGCACCGTGGACCGGGAGACCTACCGCGCCCTGGTGCGACGCCTCACCGACGGCGGCGTGCGCACCCTCACCCCGAACGGGAACACCGGCGAGTTCTACGCCCTGGACCCCGACGAGCGGCGCCTGGTCACCGAGCTGACCATGGAGGAGGCGGGCCGCAGCGGGGCCACCGTGCTCGTCGGCGTCGGCCATGACCTGCCGACCGCGATCGCCGCCGCCCGGCACGCGCGGGACGCCGGGGCGCACATGGTGATGGTGCATCAGCCGGTGCACCCGTACGTGTCGCAGGACGGCTGGGTCGACTACCACCGTGCCGTCGCCGCCGCCGTGCCCGAGCTCGGCGTCGTCCCCTACATCCGCAATCCCCGTCTCGACGGCCGGCGCCTGGCCGACCTCGGCGAGTTGTGCCCCAATGTGATCGGCGCGAAGTACGCGACGCCGGACGCCGCCGCGTTCGCCGCGTTCGCCAGGGACGCGGGGCTCGATCGCTTCGTGTGGGTGGCGGGGCTCGCCGAGCTGTACGCCCCCGCGTACTGGGCGGTGGGCGCGACCGGGTTCACGTCGGGCCTGGTCAACGTCGCGCCCGAGGTGTCCCTGAGCATGCTCCAAGCGCTGCGGGCGGGCGACTATCCGGCGGCCATGGAGGTCTGGGAGCGCATCCGCCGCTTCGAGGAGCTGCGCGCCGCCGACAGCTCCGCGGACAACGTCACCGTCGTCAAGGAGGCCCTGGCCGCCCTCGGCCTGTGCCGCCGCGAGGTGCGCCCGCCGAGCCGGGTCCTGCCCGAAGAGCGGCGCGACGAGATCGCGGCGCTGGTGAAGGCGTGGGCGATATGAAGCCGCCCGAAGAGCTGCGCAGCCACCAGTGGTACGGCACGGACGGGCTTCGGTCCTTCAGCCACCGGGCCCGCACCCGGCAGCTCGGCTATCTGCCCGAGGAGCACCTGGGCAAGCCCGTCATCGCGATCCTCAACACCTGGTCGGACATCAACCCGTGCCACGTCCATCTGCGCGACCGCGCGCAGGCGGTCAAGCGCGGGGTGTGGCAGGCGGGCGGCTTCCCCCTGGAGTTCCCCGTCTCCACCCTCTCGGAGACCTTCCAGAAGCCGACCCCCATGCTCTACCGCAACCTCCTGTCGATGGAGACCGAGGAGCTGCTCAGGTCGTATCCGGTGGATGGTGCCGTGCTGCTCGGCGGCTGCGACAAGACGACGCCCGCCCTGCTCATGGGCGCCGCGAGCGCCGATCTGCCGACCGTGTTCGTGCCGGCCGGGCCCATGCTGCCGGGGCACTGGCGCAACGAGGTGCTCGGCTCCGGCACCGACATGTGGAAGTACTGGGACGACAAGCGCGCCGGTCTCATCGGCGACTGCGAGATGGCCGAGCTGGAGAGCGGCCTCGCGCGTTCCCCCGGTCACTGCATGACCATGGGCACGGCGTCCACGCTGACGGCGGCGGCCGAGGCGCTCGGCGTGACGATGCCCGGCGCCTCCGCCATCCCCGCGGTGGACTCCGGGCACGACCGGATGGCGGCCGCCTCCGGGCTGCGGATCGTCGAACTCGTCCACCGGGATCTGAAGCTGTCGCGGCTGCTCACCGCGGACGCGTACGAGGACGCGGTCGCCACCGTCCTCGCGCTCGGCGGCTCCACCAACGCCGTGATCCACCTGATCGCGATGGCGGGCCGCAGCGGCGTGCGGCTCACGCTCGACGACTTCGACCGGATCGCGCGGACCGTGCCGGTCCTGGCCAATCTGCGGCCCGGCGGGCAGTACCTCATGGAGGACTTCCACTTCGCGGGCGGACTCCCGGCGTTCCTGGCCCAGTTGACCGACGTACTGCACCTGGACCGGCCGACCGTCGCGCACGACACCCTGCGCGAACAACTCGCGAACGCCGTCGTGCACAACCCCGAGGTCATCCGCCCCCGCGAGAAGCCCCTGGCCGAGGAGGGCGGCGTGGCGGTCCTGCGCGGCAACATCTGCCCGGACGGCGCCGTCATCAAGCACATCGCCGCCGAACCGCACCTGCTGCGGCACACCGGCCCCGCGGTCGTCTTCGACGACTACCGGCAGATGCAGCGCACCATCAACGACCCGGCGCTCGGCATCACCGCCGACCACGTCCTCGTGCTGCGCAACTCGGGCCCCCTGGGCGGGCCCGGCATGCCCGAGTACGGCATGCTCCCGATCCCCGACCACCTCCTCAAGCAGGGGGTGCGCGACATGGTGCGGATCTCCGACGCGCGGATGAGCGGCACGTCGTACGGCACGTGCGTGCTGCACGTCGCGCCCGAGTCGTACGTGGGCGGGCCGCTCGCCCTGGTCCGTACGGGCGACCTGATCACCCTGGACGTCGAGGCGCGCTCGCTCCATCTCGACGTGTCCGACGAGGAGTTGGAGCGCCGCCGGGAGGCGTGGACGCCGCCGCCCGCCCGTTACGGACGCGGCTACGGCGCGCTCTACAGCGAGCAGATCACGCAGGCCGACACCGGCTGCGACTTCGCCTTCCTGGCCCGCGAGGGCGAGGTCCCCGACCCGTACGCGGGCTGAGCCCGGCACCCGCCGCTCCCCCTCCGCACGAGCTCCGCACGATTTTTCCGCACGAGCACATCTTGTACGAGATTTCGAACAACGTCTGCGAAGCGCTTCATCTCGCCGACTGTGTGCCGCCCATGAGAACGGAGAAGCAGACATGGCCTCAGCTGTGGCGAAATCGCCACCGCAGCCACCGCCCCGGCGCCGCACGCCGGGTGCGCACCGGCGCCGAACGGGAGCGAACCCGCGCCGCCTCCCGTATCTGCTGATCGCGCCGGCCGGACTCCTGATGGTGGGCTTCATCGCCTACCCCGTCATCAGCGTCTTCTACTACAGCCTGCGCCACTACAACCCCACCAAGCCCTGGCGTGACGGCTTCGCGGGCTTCGACAACTTCGTCACCGCGTTCACCGACGACCTGCAGTTCTGGCAGACGCTCGGCTTCAGCCTCCAGTGGGTGGCCGTCGAGGTCGTCCTGCAACTGCTCCTGGGCCTGGGGCTCGCACTGATCGTCAACCAGACCTTCATCGGCCGCGCGATGGCCCGCGCCCTGGTCTTCTCGCCGTGGGCCGTCTCCGGCGTGCTCACCTCGACGATCTGGCTGCTGATCTTCAACTCGCAGACGGGCATCACCCGTTACCTCGCGGACATGGGGATCGGCTCGTACGGCACGTCCTGGCTCTCGGACACCAGCACCGTCTTCCCGGCCGTCGTCGTCGCCGAACTCTGGCGCGGAGTCCCCTTCTTCGCGATCCTCATCCTCGCCGACCTGCAGTCCGTCTCGAAGGACCTGTACGAGGCCGCGGAGGTCGACGGCGCGAGCCGCTTCCGGCAGTTCTTCCACATCACGCTGCCGCACCTGAAGGACGCGATCATCCTCTCCACGCTGCTCCGCGCGGTCTGGGAGTTCAACAACGTCGACCTGCTCTACACCCTCACCGGCGGCGGACCCGCGGGTGAGACGACCACACTGCCGCTGCGCATCGCGTCCATCGCCGTCGACTCGCACGACTTCGGGTACGCCTCCGCGCTGACCTCGATCGCGTTCGTGATCCTCCTCTTCTGCTCGATGGTCTATCTGCGGCTGAGCAAGTTCGGAGGGCAGGACAAGTGAGCACCACCCAGCACCTGGACAGGGAAGCCGCCACGGCGGAACCCACCGCACCCGACGGGCCCCTCACGGGCGGCCCGCGCACGGCCCGCCGACGCCCTTGGGACGAGGCCCCCCGCTGGCAGATCTATGTCCCGCTCGGCCTGTACCTCCTGTTCACCCTCATCCCCTTCTACTGGATGCTGCTCTTCGCGATCCGCCCGGCGGGCTCGACCTCGCTGCTCCCCTGGCCGATCACGTTCGAGCACTTCGACAAGGTGTGGACCGAGCGCAGCTTCGCGCTCTTCTTCCAGAACAGCGTCATCGTCGGTCTCCTGTCGATGCTGATGACGACGCTCGTCGCCCTCGCCGGCGGCTATGCCCTGGCCCGCTTCGACTTCAAGATCAAGCGCGGCTTCATGCTGGCGCTGCTCTGCTCGCAGTTCATCCCCGGCGCGCTGATGCTGGTCCCGCTCTTCCAGACCTTCGCCAACCTCCAGATGATCAACTCCCTCGGCAGCGTCATCATCGCCGAGGCCGTGTTCCAGCTGCCGCTCTCGATGATCCTGATCAGCGGGTTCATCAAGAACGTGCCGTACTCCCTGGAGGAGGCCGCCTGGGTCGACGGCTGCGGGCGCTTCCGCGCCTTCTGCGCGGTGGTCCTGCCGCTGCTTCGGCCCGGTCTGATCGCGGTCGGCTCCTTCGCCTTCGTGCACAGCTGGAACCACTTCCTGTTCGCCCTGATGTTCCTCTCCAACCAGGACAAGCAGACGATCCCGGTCGGCCTGGCCACCCTGATGGGCGCCGACAGCGTCGACCTCGGGGCGCTCGCCGCGGGTGGCGTCATCGCCGCACTCCCCGTCGTGATCGTCTTCGCCTTCATCCAGAAGTGGCTGGTCACCGGGTTCAGCGCCGGGGCGGTGAAGGGATGAGCCCTGCGGCGCCGAGGACGCCACTGCCGCTCGTCCTGGCCGGTGCGCGCGGGCACGGCAGATGGCACCTGGAGAACATCCGGCGCCTGCAACAGGCCGGAGTCGTACGGCTCGTGGGGATCTGCGAGCTCGATCCGCTGACCGGCGCCGAGCTCGAAGGCCTGGGCGAGCCCGCGCAGTCCGCGGACTTCGCCGCTCTGCTCGACGCCACCGGAGCCGCCGTCGCCGTCATCTGTACGCCCATCCCCACCCATGCGGACCTGGCGGTGGCCGCCGCCGCGCGGGGCGTGCACCTGCTCCTGGAGAAGCCGCCCGCGCCCTCGTACGCCGACTTCGAGCGCATCAGCGACGCGGTGGACGCCGCGGGCGTGGCCTGCCAGGTCGGTTTCCAGTCGCTCGGCTCGCACGCCGTGCCCGCCATCCGCGCGCTGATCGCCGAAGGGGCGATCGGTGAGCCGATGGGGGTGGGCGCGGCGGGAGCCTGGGCGCGTGACGAGGCGTACTACCGGCGCGCGCCCTGGGCGGGGCGGCGCCGGATGAACGGCGCGGACGTCGTGGACGGGGTCCTGACCAACCCCCTCGCCCACGCCGTCGCCACCGCCCTGGCCATCGACGGGTCCGCCCGGGCCGATGACGTCACGCGGGTGGACACGGAGTTGTTCCGCGCCAACGCCATCGAGTCCGACGACACCTCGTTCGTGGGCATCACCACGGCGCGCGGCGGCCGCGTCGGGGTCGCCGCGACCCTGTGCGCCGAGCGCCCCGACGAGCCCTACGTCATCGCTCACGGCAGCCGGGGCCGCATCACGTTCTGGTACAAGCAGGACCGGGTGCTCGTCCAGCGCGCCGGGCACGGGCCCGAGGAGATCCTGCACGGGCGGACGGACCTCCTCGAAAACCTCGTCGAGCATGTCGCTGGCCGCGCCGAACTGCTGGTCCCGCCCGCCTCGACGGGCGCCTTCATGAAGGTCGTCGAGGCGGTGCGCACGGCGCCCGATCCGCATCCCCTGCCGGTCGAGGCCTGGCGCTCCGTGCCCGGCGAGCACGAAGGCGTACGGCGCCGGGTCGTGCCCGGCATCGACGGGCTGGTCGCGGCGAGCGCGGACACGCTGTGCGGTTACGCGGAGCTCGGCACGTTCTGGGCGCTGCCCGACGAGCGGTCCGGGTCCGCGCCCGACTCCCCCGGCACCCGGCTCCCCGCCGCCCCCTCCACCTCTCGCTCCCCCACCGCCGAGACCCCACCGAGGTGAGAACGCCATGAACAGAACCGCGACCGACACCGCGCTCATGCTGCGCTGCTTGGGCCGCCCCGTCGGCCGGTACGTCATCCACCCCTCGGCCGCCCCGCGGCTCGCGCCCCGCCCCTACCTCCACCCCGTCCGCACCTTCGGCGGCCTCCCCGTCACCGAGTCCGCTCCCGCCGACCACCCGCACCACCTCGGCGTGGGCGTCGCCGTGCCCGACGCGGCGGGCCGCAACTTCTGGGGCGGACGCACCTATGTGCGCGACCAGGGGCCGACCGAGCTCGACAACCACGGCGAGCAGCGCCATCTGGAGTTCAAGCTGCGCGACCCGGACGGGTTCGTCGAGGAGATCGGCTGGCTCGACAGGGAGTGCGAGCTGCTGCGCGAGCGGCGCACCGTCGCCGTCACGCCCCTGAGCACGTCGGCCTGGGCCCTCGACTTCACCTTCTCCCTCACCAATCCCGCCGGCACGGAGATCTCGATCGGCAGCCCCGCCACCAACGGCCGCCCGGGCGCCGCCTACGGAGGCTTCTTCTGGCGCGCCCCCAAGGAGGCCCGGTCGCCCGGTGTGTTCACCGCGGACGCCGACGGCGAGGCCGCCGTGCACGGCTCCACCGCCGACTGGCTGGCGCTCGCGGGCCAGGGCTGGACCCTCGTCTTCGCCGGGGCGACGCCAGGGACGCGGCGCGACCCGTGGTTCGTGCGCACCGCGGAGTATCCGGGCGTCGGCTCCTCGCTCGCGCACTCCCGGCGCCTGCCGATCGGCCCGGGCGAGACCGTCGTACGCCGTGTCATCACCGTCGTCTGCGACGGGAGCCCGGGCCGTGCGGAGTGCGCGGGGCTCGTCCGCAAGGCGGTGACCGCGTGACCGCGCCCGGCACGGACGGCCACCACACGCCCGGGGTCTTCGGGGATCTCGGTGACGGGACATACCGCAATCCCGTGCTCGCCGCCGACTGGTCCGACCCCGACGTCGTGCGGGTCGGCGACGACTTCTACCTCACCGCCTCCAGCTTCGGGCGCGCGCCGGGCCTGCCGCTCCTGCACTCCCGCGACCTGGTGAACTGGACCCTGATCGGGCATGCCCTCGACCGCCTGGAGCCCGCGGAGTCGTTCGCCTCGCCGCGGCACGACTGCGGGGTGTGGGCGCCCTCGATCCGGTACCACGACGACCGGTTCTGGATCTTCTGGGGCGACCCCGACCACGGCGTGTTCCAGGTCAACTCCCCTGATATCCGAGGGCCTTGGAGCGCCCCGCATCTCGTCAAGGCGGGCAAGGGACTCATCGACGCCTGCCCGCTGTGGGACGAGGAGAGCGGCGAGGCGTATCTCGTGCACGCCTGGGCCAAGTCGCGCTCCGGCGTCAAGAACCGGCTGACCGGTCACCGCATGAGCCCCGACGGCCGTGAACTCCTTGACGACGGACAGGTGTTGATCGACGCCGACCTGATCCCCGGCTGGTTCACCCTCGAAGGGCCCAAGCTCTACCGCCACGACGGCTGGTTCTGGATCTTCGCTCCCGCGGGCGGGGTGGAGACCGGCTGGCAGGGCGCCTTCCGTGCACGGACCTTCCACGGCCCCTACGAGCAGCGGATCGTCCTGGAGCAGGGCGGCACCGACATCAACGGCCCCCACCAGGGCGGCTGGGTGCGCACCCCGACCGGCGACGACTGGTTCCTGCACTTCCAGCAGCGCGGGGCCTACGGCCGTGTCGTCCACCTCCAGCCGCTGCGCTGGGGCACGGACGGCTGGCCGGTGATCGGGGACGACGGCGCCCCCGTCGTCGTACACCAAAAGCCGGACCTGCCCCCGCAGCCCGCGTCCGCGCCCGCCACCGACGACGACTTCCCCGGCGGACGCCACGGCCGCCAGTGGCAGTGGTCCGCCAACCCCCGTGACGGCTGGGCGACTTCGCACGGCGCGGACGGTCTGCGCCTGGCCTGCGTGCGGTCCGCCGACGCCCACGACCTGCGCCGCCTGCCGCACGTCCTGACCCAGCGCCTGCCGCTCATGCCCTGCACCGTCGAGGTCGGCCTGCGGCTCGACGCCACGTCGGCCGATGCCAGGGCCGGGCTCGCCGTCCTTGGTGATGCCTTCCAGTGGATCGGCCTGGAACGCGACGGTGACGGGGCGGTCCGCCTCGTGCACCGGTTCGCCGAGTCCGTCGCCGAGCGGGAGCGCGACGCCGAGCATCCGCGCCCCGCCCCCGACGGCACCGCACGACTGCGCATCGACGTCACGGACGGCGCACGCTGCCGTTTCTCGGCGGACACCGGCGACGGATTCCGGCCCTCGGGCCAGGTCTTCGCCGCGTCGCCGTGGCGGTGGGTGGGCGCCCTGCTCGGCCTGTTCGCCACTGCTCCTGCGGGACGCAACGGGGCCGGGACGGCCCTGTTCACCCGCTTCCGCGTCACCCCGCTCGTACCCGTACCCACGCACATCCGTTCATCAGAAGAAGAGAGCCGACCATGAACATCACCATCCGTGGAAACAGAGACAGAGACAGAAGCGGAGACAGAAGCAGAAGCAGAAGCCGTCGCGCGGTGGCCGCGGTCGCCTTCTCCGCCGCGCTCGCGCTGACCGCCACCGCCTGCGGCGACGACGGCAGCGGGGCCGGCGGCGACGAAGGCAACGAGGGTTCCGGGAAGGGCGAGATCACCTTCTGGGACAACAACGGCGGTGTCCGCACCGAGGTCTGGAAGGAGATCATCAAGGACTTCGAGGCGAAGAACCCGGACATCCACGTCAAGTACGTGCCGATCCCCGCCGAGAGTGTCCAGTCCAAGTACGACACCGCCATCCAGGGCGGCGGCCTGCCCGACGTCGGCGGTGTCGGCGCCGCGATGCTCGCCGGGATCTCCGCGCAGAACGCCCTCGAGCCGCTGGACGACCGGCTGAGCGGGAGCTCCCTGGACGGCAAGCTGAACCCGGGCATGATCCTCAGCGTGCGGGCGGCGGGCGGCGGCAACCGGCTCTTCACGGTGCCGACGTCGGCGAGCAACGGCGTCCTCTACTACCGCACCGACCTGTTCAAGGAAGCGGGCCTGGACGCCCCCACCAACTGGAGCAAGTTCTACGAGGCGGCCGAGAAGCTCACCGCCAAGGGCGACAACAAGTTCGGGTACACCATCCGCGGCGGCGAGGGTTCCATCGCCCAGGCGCTCGACGCGGCCTACGGCCAGTCCGGCATCGGATCGTTCTGGGTCGGCGACAAGACCACCGTCAACGACCCGAAGAACGTCGCGGCGCTGAAGAAGTACGTCGCGCTCTACAAGAAGAACACCCCCGCGGCCGACGTCAACAACGACTTCAAGAAGATGAACGCCCAGTGGGACACGGGCCAGATCGGCATGCTGAGCCACAATCTCGGCTCCTACACCGACCACGTGAAGGCGCTCGGTGAGGGCAAGTTCCGCGGTCTGCCCAACCCGACGACCGATGAGGGCACCCGGGTCCAGGTCTCCAACCCGGTGGACGGGCTCGGCCTGTTCAAGTCGAGCAAGAAGAAGGCCGCCGCCTGGAAGTTCATCGAGTTCGCGGCCTCGCACGAGTCCAACAGCAAGTGGAACAAGTCGGCGGGCGCCATCCCCGCCAACACCGCGGCCTCCAAGGACGCCTGGGTCAACGAGGCCGAGCCCACCAAGCTGGCCGCCGCCGCGCTCAACGACGGCTCCCTGAAGGTCGTGCAGCTGCCGTACTACCTGCCCGACTGGAACACCATCAGCAAGGCCGACAACGAGCCGAACTACCAGAAGGTCCTGCTCGGCAAGATGTCAGCGAAGGACTTCCTCGACACGCTCGCCGAGCAGCTCAACAAGGCTCAGGCCGAGTGGAAAGACCAGCAGAAGTGACATCGCGCCCCGCGCACGGCGTCGGACGACGCCGTGCGGTCGCGGCCCTCGCGAGCCTTCCGCTCGCGGTGGCCGCGGCCCCGGCGGCGCTCGCCAGGCCGGGAGGAGCGACGCGCGCGAGCACCCTCTACATCGCGGGGGACTCCACCGCCGCGCAGAAGTACGCCGACGCGGCGCCCGAGACCGGCTGGGGCATGGCGCTGCCCTTCTTTCTCCACGGCCGCCGCCTGAGGGTCGCCAACCACGCGGTGAACGGCCGGAGTTCGAAGAGCTTCGCCGACGAGGGCCGCCTCGCCGTGATCCTGGAGGCGATCCGGCCCGGCGACCGCCTCCTCGTGCAGTTCGCGCACAACGACGAGAAGAGCGCCGACCCGACGCGCTACACCGAACCCTGGTCCACCTACCAGGAGTATCTGATGCGGTACGTCGACGGGGCGCGGTCCCGTGGCGCGCGGCCGGTGCTGGCCACCGCCGTCGAGCGCAGGAAGTTCGACGCGGGCGGCACGGCGCTGCCCACCCACGGCGACTACCCGGCGGCGATGCGGGCGCTCGCCGCCGCCGAGGACGTGCCGCTGCTCGACGTGCAGGCCCTGTCGCTTGCCCTGTGGCAGAGGCTCGGCGCCGAGGAGACCAAGGCGTACTTCAACTGGAGTGCCGCCGAGCAGGACAACACGCACTTCAATCCGCCCGGCGCGATCGCCGTGGCCCGTCTGGTGGCGGGCGAGCTGCTGCGCCGCGGGGTGTTCGCGCCGCGGGACGTGCGGCGGCTCGACGACGCGATACCCGACTCCTGGATCACCTGGCCGACCGAACCGTGAGGACGAACATGCCTGTACGCAGATCCCCCGTACGCAGATCTCTCGCCCTGCTCGCGGGGTGCACCGCCCTGGTCGTGGCCGTCACGAGCGCACCGGCCGCGGCCGCGGGCACCCACGACGTGCTGCCGCGCGGCGACGGCTGGGCCTCCGCCGACGGCGGCACCACCGGCGGCGCCAAGGCCGACGCCGCGCACACCTACACGGTCACCACCTGGGACGAGTTGCGGGCCGCGCTCGCGGACGATCCCGGCGCTCCCCGGATCGTCAAGGTCAAGGGCACGCTGAACGCCACGGCGGAGGGCTGCGCCGCCTTCGAGGCCGAGGGGTACGACTTCGAGCGCTACCTCGCGGACTACGACCCCGCGGTGTGGGGGTACGACACGCCGGTCAGCGGTGCGCAGGAGGATCTGCGGGCGGCTTCGGCGACCCGGCAGGGAGCGGCGATCAAGGCGTACGTGCCCGCCCGCACGACCATCGTGGGCGTCGGCAGGAACGCCGGGATCGTCGGCGGCAGCCTGCAGATCCAGGGCGTGGACAACGTGGTCGTCCGCAATCTCACGCTGGAGAGCCCCCTTGACTGCTTCCCGCAGTGGGACCCGACGGACGGCGACAAGGGCGCCTGGAACTCCGAGTACGACAGCATGGTCGTGTACGGCTCGACACATGTGTGGGTCGACCACAACACGTTCACCGACGGCGAGCACCCCGACAGTTCGCTGCCGTCCTACTACGGCGAGATCTACCAGCAGCACGACGGCGAGCTCGACGTCGTGCGCGGCGCCGACCTGGTCACCGTCTCCTGGAACGTCTTCGCCGACCACGACAAGACGCTGATGATCGGCAACAGCGACAGCGCGGGCGACACGGACCGCGGCAAGCTGCGGGTCACCCTCCACCACAACGTCTTCAGGGACATCGTCGAGCGGGCGCCGCGCGTCCGCTTCGGGCAGGTCGACACGTACAACAACCACTACGTGGTCCCCGCGGGCGGCTATCAGTACTCCTTCGGCATCGGCCAGGAGTCGCGACTCGTCGCGCAGAAGAACGCGTTCACGCTGCCTTCCGGGGTCGGCGCGGGGAAGATCCTGAAGAAGTGGAAGGACGCGCCGGTCACCGCCGACGCCAACTACGTCAACGGCAAGCGCGTCGATCTCATCGCCGTGCACAACGCGGAGATCCCGGAGGAGACCCTCCAGTCGGACGCGGGCTGGAGGCCGGTCCTGCGGACGCGGGTGGACGACCCGCGGGGGCTGCCGAAGCTGCTCGCGCGTGAGGCGGGCGCGGGCAAGCGCCGCTGAGCCCCCTCCCGTCCCGCATCTCCCGAACCGAGCCGCACAGCGAAACCGAGCCGCACAGCGAAGGATCAGCCATGCCCTCGCACTACTCCCGCACACCCCTCAGCCGGCGCTCGCTGCTCACCACGGGCGCCGGCGCCGGAGCCGCCCTGCTCTTCGGCGCGGCGGTCCCCGCCCGCGCCGCCGGGCCGCGTCCGGGCCGCCGGACCCTGTACGTCGATCCGGCGGGCGGCGGCGACCACACCACCGTCCGGGCCGCCGTGGACGCCGCGTCCGGCCCGGGCTTCACCCTGGTCCTGGCGCCGGGCACGTACCGCGAGACGGTGACCGTGCCCGAGGCGAGCGCCGGGCTCACGCTCATCGGCGCGAGCGGCGACGCGCGCGACACCGTCATCGTGTACGACAACGCGGCGGGCACCCCGAAGCCCGACGGCTCGGGCACCTACGGCACCAGCGGCTCGGCCACCACGACCGTGCGCGCGGCCGGGTTCACCGCCCACGCCGTCACGTTCGCCAACGACTGGCTGCGCGCCGACCACCCCGACTACACGGGAACCCAGGCCGTCGCCCTCAAGGTGACGGGCGACCGCTCGGCGTTCTTCGGCTGCCGTTTCCTGGGCCACCAGGACACGCTCTACGCCGACACAGCGGACCAGGGTTCCTTCGCCCGCCAGTACTTCCGTGACTGCTACGTGGAGGGTGACGTCGACTTCGTCTTCGGGCGGGCCACCGCGGTCTTCGAGCACTGCCGCTTCCACACGCTCACCCGCGGCGACCTCGCGGCGGCGCCGTACGGCTTCGTGTTCGCGCCGTCCACCGCCGTCGCCAATCCGCGCGGCTACCTGGTCAGCCGCAGCCGGGTGACGAGCGGCGCCCCGGACGCGTACTACAAGCTGGCCCGCCCCTGGGTGCCCAGCTCGGACACCACGGCCCGCCCCATGCTGACGGTGCGCGACACGCATCTGGGGCGCGGCATCGACGCGGTGGCCCCGTACGCGAACATGCGTGACGCCTATCCCTGGCAGGACCAGCGGTTCGCCGAGTACCGCAACACGGGTCCGGGTGCGGCCGTCACGGTCTCGCGGAACCGACCCCAACTCACCCGCCGCCAGGCCGCGTTCGCGACGCGCGCCGCCTACCTCACCGACTGGACCCCGCGACGAAAGGACCGCTGAGACACATCGCCGCTTCCTGTACCGGGGCCGACACCACCGCCCCGGTTCAGGACGCGATACGGGAAGCCGCCGCCGCGGACGCGGGCAGCCGTCGCAGCACGAGCCACAGCACCGCCCCCGCCAACTGGCACGCGGCGATGCCCAGCATCATCCCGTCCGCTCCGAGCTTGCCCGCGCACACCCCGGTCAGCGCCGCGCCGCCCGCCGAAGCGCCGATCTTCAGGCTGCCGCCGGTGGTGTTGACCTGGCCGAGCCGGTCCGGCGGCGACTCGCGCTGACGGAGCATCAACGTCGCGGCGAACAGCGGCCCTTCGGCAAGGCCCGCCGCCGCGCAGACCACCCACGCCCAGGGCAGCGAGGGCACCACGGCCAGCGCGGCGAGCGACGTGCCGAACCCGACCAGGCCCGCGAGCACGACCGGTTCGGCACGGCGGGGTGTCAGCCAGCGCGACGAGGCCAGCGCCCCCACGAGCGATCCCAGCGCGAAGCAGGCCAGGAGCTGTCCGCCTGCCGCGGGCCCCGCGCCGATGTCCTGGCCGAGCAGCACCGCCGCCACCGCGAACCCGCCGTACCCGAACCAGGCGAACATCGTCGAGACGGTCAGGGCCCGCAGCACCCGGTGGGACCCGAGCACCGAGAACCCGCCCCCCACGACCTGCGCGAGCCCCGTCCTCTTCCGCTCGGGCCGGACTTCCGGCGGCGGGATCCGCACCAGGGGCAGGACGAGCAGGCCGAGCACGGCGGCGGCCACGATCACGATCCCGGTGTGCCCCGCGCCCGCGAACGAGGCGACCAGCGCGGCGAGGCCGGGCCCCGCGATCGCCGCGACGTTGTAGCTCGACGCTTCAAGGCCGTACGCGCGCGAGAGCCGCTCGGCGGGAACGAACCGCGGCAGCAGACCGGTCAGCGCCGCCACGACCGGCTCGACGCAGCCGACCACGGCGGCCACCATCAGCACGAACACCAGCGGCGAGCGCCCCGCCGACGCCATGAGCAGCGCGGTCGCGACGGCATAGCCGCAGGCCAGCGCGGTCACGAGCCGTCGCGGCCGGTTTGTGCGGTCCAGGGCGTGGCCGATGACCGGGCCGCTGAGCACATACGGAAGCGTCATGGCGGTCTGCACGAACCCGGCGCTCGCCGCGTCCCCCGTGCGCGCCTGGACGGTGAGCACCAGCGCGGTCGCGACGCCTTCGGCGGACACCCTGAGCAGCGTGGCGGCCGTCAGATGGAAGCGGAGCAACTCGCTCTCCCTGAGGTCTGCTTCATGACACGGAGACTCAATCACTCGCCGCCGGTGCAAGCGATCTGTTATTCCCGGACCGTGCCGTCGGGCGGCCGGTCCGGCGCAGGACGGTGAGGGCGATAAGGGCTGCGGCGGCCAGGAGTGCGGCGCCGAGGGTGAGGCCGAGCGCGTATCCGTCGTTGAGGGCATCGGGGGTGGTGCCATGGCCGGTGCGGTGCTGTGCCGCGGCGCCGAGTGCGGCGAGTCCCAGGGAGGCGCCGATCTGGCGTGAGCTGTTGAGCAGCCCCGACGCGGTGCCGGTCTCGTGGGGCGCGACACCGGCGGTGGCGAGGGAGACGACAGGCCCGAGGCAGAGCCCGAAGCCGGTGCCGACGACGATCGAGGGCCCCAGGACGTCAGTGGTGAACGAGCCGTCCGCGGCGATCAGGCCGAACCAGGCGAGCCCGGTCGCGGTCAGCAGGGCGCCGGAGGCCAGCAGGGTGCGGGCAGCGAGCCGGTAGCCGAGCTTGACGGCGAGCACGGATCCGGCGACCACGGCGAGAGCCAGCGGCAGGAACATGACGCCGGTCGACGCCGGTCCCCTGCCGAGGACGTGCTGGAGGTAGAGGGACATGAAGTAGAAGGCGGAGGCGATGCCCGCGCCGACCAGGAGATTGCAGGCGTTCGCGCCGGCGACCGAGCGGTTGGCGAACAGGCCGAGCCGGACCAGCGGGTCACGGGTCGTGGTCCGCTCGACGCGGAGGAACGCGGCGAGGAGTGCGAGCGCGACCGCCAGTGTCGTCAGGGTGACCGGCGAGGTCCACGCGTACCGGTCGGTGCGCACGACGCCGAACACGAGAAGCGTCATGCCCGCCGTGACCAGGAGGGCGCCGAGCACGTCGGGGCGGCCGCCGCGGGCGGCCGGCCCGCCCGCCGTGATGCCGCGCCAGGCCAGGGCGAGCGCGCAGGCGGCCATCGGTACGTTCACGAACATCACCCAGCGCCAGTCGGCGTACTGGGTGAGCAGGCCGCCGATCAGGACACCGAGGGCGCCTCCGGCGGCGTTGACCGCGCTCCACACCCCGAAGGCCCGGACGCGGGCCCTGCCCGCGGGGAACGTGGCGGTGAGCAGCGCGAGCGCGGCCGGGGCCAGCATGGCGGCTCCGATGCCCTGCGCGGCGCGGGCCGCGACGAGCTGGCCGGGCTCCCGCGCGAAGCCGCCGGCCAGCGAGGCCAGGCCGAACAGGGCGAGGCCGAGCAGCAGGACCCGCTTGCGGCCGTACCGGTCGGCGGCCTTGCCGCCGAGCAGGAGCAGCCCGCCGAAGGTGAGGGCGTAGGCGTGGATGACCCAGGTAAGGCCCGCCGCGCCGAAGCCGAGACCGGTGGCGATCTGCGGGAGTCCGACGTTCACCACCGAGAGGTCGAGCGACACCATGAACTGCACCACGGCCACCACGGCCAGTGTGAGACCTGGCCTGACATCCGAGCCATTCGAGCTGTTCGAGCCGGCCGGGCTGTTCGAGCTGTCCGGGCTATTCGTCATCGCGAACTCCATCGGCGCCGCCGCCATCCGACTTTCGACTTTCGGAACATGTTCCGAAAGTAGCACCGAGACGGCCCGCTGTGAACACGAAGCAGAATCCGGAGCCGTATCCGGGCCGGTATCGGAGCGGGCGAGGAGAGGGCGGCATGATGGTGCGATGGCCCGATCCCCCGCACCGCACGGCCGCACCGGCCGACCGCCCCTGACCTCCCGCGCGCAGATCCTGGTGGCGGCCCGCGAGCTGATCGACGCGGACGGCTGGGAGAAGCTGACCATCCGGCGTCTGGCCGCCGAGCTCGGCATCGGGGCGACGACCCTCTACCACCACATCCGGGACAAGGAGGATCTCCTGATCCTCCTGCTCAACGGCTACATCGGGGAGATCGAACGCCCCGAGCTGCCCGCCGACCCGCGCGAACGCATCGTCGCGGGTGCCCTCGCCGCGCACGACGCCCTCGCGGCCTGGCCATGGGCCGCGGAGGTCGTCACGGCCGACGGATTCATCGGGCTGCTCGACGAATCGGCCCTGTGGATGATCGAAGCCATCCTGGCCGGAGCGGACGACTACGGCTGCACCCCCGAACAGACCGTCCACATCATGCGCAGCCTCTGGTACTACACCGCGGGCGAGGTCCTCGTCCGGGCCCGCTCCCCGCACCGGCGGCCCGACGGAAGGCTGCCCGACCGCAGCTTCACCTTCGACGCGTCGCAGGTTCCGCGCCTTGCCGCCCTCGGCGACCGCTGGGCCGAACTGGCGGCACGGGACACCTACGCCGAGGGGCTGCGCGCGTTCGTCGACGGCCTGCTCGCCCGGGTCACGCCCACCGCGAAGGGCCACCAGTGACCGGTCGGTTCACTGGTGGCCCCGGCACACGCGGGACAGCGGCTACTGGTAGCTGATGTCCGACGCGCTGTACTTGCAGTACGTCCCGTCGGGGCCGCTGCCCGTCTCCTTGGGCTCGTCGCCCGAGGAGTTGCCCGTGTAGCGGACGCAGGGCTTGATCTTCTTGCTGCTGTCGCCGTGGATGCGGATCTTGCTCAGGGTCGCGGTGTCCCCGTAGTTGGTGTTGATGCCGACCAGGGACTTGCCCGGCGCGGTCACGTCCACGTCGTTGATGCTGATCGTGCGCTTGTACTGCTTGGAGCAGTTGCCGCAGGAACGGACCAGCTTGCCGAAGTCCGAGACCTGGAATCCGGAGATGTTCAGCTTGCCCGCGCCGTTGAACTGGAGGACCTTGTCGTCGGCCTTCCTCGCGCCGCCGCCGGTCACGGTGTAGACGGAACTCGACGAGGTGCCCTTGAAGCTGGCCGCGTCCTCGCCGACGTCCTCCCACCACACGTTCTGGATGGTGCAGCTGCCCGAACAGTGCACGCCGTCCGCGGCCGGGGAGCCGAGCACGACGTTCTTCAGGACGGCGCCGTCCTTCAGCTTGAAGATCGGGTCCTGGCCCTCGTCCTGGCCGTCGCCGCCCAGGTCTCCGCTGCCGTAGAAGCGCTGGAGTCCGCCGTCGTAGGTGCCGGACACCTCGATGGTCTTGGAGACGGCCTTGCTGCCGGTGGGCGTGGGCCAGGAGGCCGCGGTGGTCGCCGCTCCCGCCGGGGAGAGCAGCATGTTGGCGCCGAGGGTGGCGCCGGTCAGCAGGAGCGCGCCGCCCGCCGCGCCCACGGCGCGGCGGCGGGTAAGGCGGCGCTTGCGGCTCTTGCGCAGTTCGGCTCTTTGCGTGGTCATGGGGACCGCTCTTTCGCTGGGGAGATGACCTTGCGTCTGCTGGTCTCCGCCCGGATGCGGAAGGTTGCCGCTCCGCCGGGAAATTCTCCCCCCGGTCCGCGAGCGGCCCCGCGTGCGGCCCCGCGCGCGGTCTACGAGGTGCGGGCGAAGTCGCCGCGTACGGCGGCCTTCTGGCCCGACGCGGTCGCCTCCGCCGCGTAGGAGTCCTCGCCCGCGTCCCTGCCGCCCTCGGCGTGGTTGTACTGGCCCGCGAAGACATGCTCGCCCGCGGGGACGGTCCGGCCCGCCTTCAGCGTCCAGCGGTAGACCAGCGCACCGTCCTGTTCGCGTACGGAGACGGTGAAGTCCTCGGCGGGCAGGGAGCGCCAGTTGCCCGCGTCGGTAACCCCGCCGGTCTGCGCGACACGCAGTTCGACGGTGAGCGCTCCGAGAGGCTTCTCCGTCTTGAAGGTGAGGGTGCTCTGCGCCCAGAAGTCGTTGCTCTGCGGGTCGATGGAGCCGTCGCTCCAGAGGTAGCCGTCCTCGACGTCCTTGGCGCCCGGGGCGACGCGCTGGTTGGCGGGCGGTGACGCGGACTTGTTCGGCGGCCGGTCCGTGTCCCGGTCCTTGTCCTTCTCGGGCGCGCCGCTCGTGGCCCTGCCCGAAGGGTGCGCGGGCCCCGTCGGTGCGCTCGGCTCGGCGTTCTCGTCGTCGGGCGCCGACGCGGAGGGGCTCGGCCCGGCCGGGGATTGGGGGGCGGCGGGTGTGCCCACGGTGCGGGGCGGCGGTTCATCGCCGCGGACGACGGAGGCGACGGCGTAACCGCCGAGCGCGAAGACTCCGGCGACGGCGGCGGTGGCGCCCGCGATCCGCAGCCAGGGGGCGGGCCGTGGCAGCCTGCCGCGGGACGGGGCGCCGGGGCCTGCGGCGTCGCGCTCCATGCCGCGCTCGATCCGGGCGAGCATCCGTTCCCGGTCGGGTCGGTGCTCCGCCGCGGCATCGCGCAACTGCTTGCGTACGTCGTCCATCACTGCCTCCCTCCCACGAGTTGCGACGCGGCCAGCTCGCCCAGGAGCCGTTGCAGCTCCGCCATTCCCTTGGACGTCTGGCTCTTCACCGTACCGACCGATATGCCGAGGGTGAGCGCGGTGTCCTTCTCCGAAAGATCGAAGGCGTGCCGCAGCACCACGCAGGCCCGCTTACGGAACGGCAGCGTACGCAACGCCTCCTGGACGTCGACGACCGCCGGTATGTCGGGATCGTCGACGCCCTCCGCCCGCTGACCCCAGAACAGCGCCACGCGGCGGCGCTCGCGGACGGCGCTGCGGATGCGGCTGCGTGCCATGTTCGCGACGACTCCACGGGCGTACGCGGCGGGGTGATCGGCCGCGCGCACGCGGTCCCAGCGGTGCCAGAGCGCGACCAGGGCGTCCGCCGCGAGGTCGTCCGCCGCGTCCTTCTCGCCGGTCAACATGTGCGCCAAGCGGGCGAGTTCGGCGTAGTGCCGCTCGAAGAAGTCATGGAACTCCGCGGCGGCCGCGTCGTCGACGGCTGTCCCCACGGGTCACCTCTCTCTGTGCTTGCGCGGCTGTGCACACGCGCTGGTGGCCCCCGTGCCGCCGAAGTGCGGTGCGCGAGCATAGCAACGTACGTGCGAGAGATCGAACAACGTCCGGAATCCCAGTCAGATCTGAGCCAAGGCCCGCGCGGCGTCCGGGGATCGGGTGATCTCCGCAGCCGACCCGCCCGGTCCGGATCGCGGGGGCGGCAACCTTCCGCGCACCTGCGGCGACACACCCGAGGCACTGTCCCTCGCCCGCACCCTCTCCCCCGCAGGAGCACCCGATGACCCATCACCCGTACACCGCACCGCGCCGCCGTCGCGGCCGAAGAGCACGGCGGGCCCGCGGCCGGGTCCTGCTCACCGCCGTCGTCGCGGGCACCCTCGCCGCCGGCGGGCTCATCGCCCTGTCGTCCACCTCGTCCGCGGCCACCACCCGCCAGGCGGAGGCGCTGGACCGGGGTGTGGTCAGCGTGCACACCGACGCCGGGAACCTGGTCAGCTGGCGCTGGCTCGGCACCGATGACGACGACGTGGCCTTCAACGTCTACCGGGGCAGTACGAAGGTCAACTCGTCGCCGGTCACCGGTTCGACGAACTATTTCCACGCGGGCGCACCGAACAGCGCCGACTACACCGTGCGCGCGGTGGTCGACGGCACCGAACAGGGCGACTCCGTGCACGCGGTGCAGTTCCGCGCCGGGTACAAGGACGTGCCGATCACGCCGCCCGCCGGGGGCACGACCCCGGACGGCGTGGCGTACACCTACGAGGCGAACGACGCGTCGGTGGGCGATCTCGACGGGGACGGCGCCCTGGACTTCGTGCTGAAGTGGCAGCCCACCAACGCCAAGGACAACTCCCAGTCCGGCTACACCGGCAACACGATCATCGACGGCGTCAAGCTGGACGGCACCCGCCTGTGGCGCGTCGACCTGGGCCGCAACATCCGTTCGGGCGCGCACTACACGCAGTTCCAGGTGTACGACTACGACGGCGACGGCCGGGCCGAGGTCGCCGCGAAGACGGCGGACGGCACGAAGGACGGCGCGGGCAAGGTCATCGGCAGTTCGTCCGCCGACCACCGCAACTCCAGCGGCTACGTCCTCGCCGGGCCCGAGTACCTGACCATGTTCGACGGCCGTTCCGGCGCCGCTCTCGACACGGTCGACTACGTCCCGGCGCGCGGCACCGTCTCCGGTTGGGGCGACAGCTACGGCAACCGCGTGGACCGCTTCCTCGCGGGGACCGCCTACCTCGACGGGAGCAGGCCGTCCCTGATCATGGCGCGCGGCTACTACACGCGCTCGGTCATCGCCGCCTGGGACTGGCGGGGCGGCGCCTTCACCCGGCGCTGGACCTTCGACACCAACTCCTCGACGAACACCGGCAAGGGGTACGACGGCCAGGGCAACCACAGCCTGTCGGTCGCCGACGTCGACGCCGACGGCAAGGACGAGATCGTGTACGGCGCGATGACCGTCGACGACAACGGCAGCGGCCTGTGGACGACGAAGCTCGGGCACGGCGACGCCGGACACGTCGGCGACCTCAACCCGTCACGCCCGGGCCTGGAGTACTTCAAGGTGTCCGAGGACAGCTCCAAGCCCGGTTCCTGGATGGCCGACGCCCGTACGGGCCAGCGGCTGTGGACCACGGCGTCCGGCTCCGACAACGGCCGTGGCGTGTCCGCCGACATCTACGCCGGTTCGGCGGGCGCCGAGTCATGGTCCGCCGCCGACAGCACCCTGCGCTCGCCGTCCGGGGCCTCGGTCGGCCGCGAGCCCTCCAGCGTCAACTTCGTGAACTGGTGGGACGGCGACACCACCCGCGAACTCCTCGACGGCACCCGCATCGACAAATACGGCACGGGCGGCGAGACCCGGCTCCTTACGGGGTCCTCCGTGGCGTCCAACAACGGCACGAAGGCGACCCCCGCGCTCTCCGGGGACATCCTCGGCGACTGGCGCGAGGAGGTCGTGTGGCGCACGTCGGACAACAAGGCGCTGCGGATCTACTCCACCCCGCACGAGACGAGCACGAAGATCACCACGCTGCTCCACGACATCCAGTACCGCACGGCGCTCGCCTGGCAAAATACGGCCTACAACCAGCCCCCGCACCCGAGCTTCTTCATCGGCTCCGGCATGGCGAAGGCACCGCGTCCCGCCGTGACCACTCCCTGAGGAGCCCCCTGAGGGGTTCCGCGCGGCCGGTGGCAGGGCAGCTCCCCCGTCCCGCCACCGGCCGCTTCCCCGTCGCCCCGCGGTCCTCGTCAGCCCTGCGCGGGGCCGGGGCCCGAGCTGGACCGCACCGTCAACTCCGGTACGAGGAGCGCGACTTCGTCGGCTCCCTGGCCCCGCAGCTTCGCGACGACGCGCTCCACCGCCTGCCGTCCCATCTCCTGTGCGGGGATGGCGACGGAGGTGAGCCGCACCGAGGCCTGCGTGGCGACCTGGTCGGGGCAGACGGCGATGACGGAGACGTCTTCCGGGATGGCGCGGCCCTGCCGGCGCAGCAGGCTCAGGAGGGGTTCCACGGCGGATTCGTTCTGCACGACGAAGCCCGTGGTGCCGGGGCGTTCGTCGAAGATGCGGGCCAGGGTCGCGGCCAGCGCGTCGTACGTCCCCTCGCAGGGCCGGTGCAGCACCCGCACGCCCAGCTCACCGGCCCGCGCGCGCAGCCCGTCCAGGGTGCGCTCGGCGAAGCCGGTGTGCCGCTCGTACACCGCGGGAGCCTCGCCGATCACGGCGATCTCGCGGTGGCCGAGCCCGAAAAGATGCTCCACGCACTGGGCGCCGGTCGCCACGAAGTCGAGGTCGACGCAGGTCAGGCCCGTGGGGTCGGCGGGCAGGCCGATGAGGACGGCGGGCCTCTCGGTCTGGCGGATCAGCGGAAGCCGCTCGTCGTGCAGCTCGACGTCCATCAGGATCATCGCGTCGGCGAGCGCGCTGCCCTCGATGCGGCGGACCGCCTCGGGGCCCTCCTCGCCGGTCAGCAGCAGGACGTCGTACCCGTGGGTGCGGGCGGTGGTGGCGACGGCGATGGCTATCTCCATCATCACCGGCACGTACATGTCGGTGCGCAGCGGCACCATCAGCGCGATGATGTTGGATCTGCTGCTGGCCAGGGCGCGGGCGCCGGCGTTCGGGTGGTAGCCGAGCTCCTGGATGGACCGTTCGACGCGGTCCTTGGTGGAGGCGGAGATGGACCGCTTGCCGCTGAGTACATAGCTCACCGTGCTGGCCGAGACTCCGGCGTGGTGGGCTACCTCGGCAAGCGTGACCATACGGCTCTCCTGGGGGGTGTGAGGCGGTGGCGAAGCGCTTCGACTTGTGGCCGTCTCGACCCTAGAGGGACACCCATGTGCTGTCCATAGGCCCGTCGAAGCGCTTCGACTGCCCTGTTCATCCACGGGAGTTGTCGTCACCATAAACAATGCCACGGCCGTTCGTGGACACGTACACCCGCCCGAAGATCCGCGGATCACCGGTGATGGCCGCGCCGGTCCAGCCCCACTGGCGGGCGTCGTCGTTGATGCGCAGCCAGCTCTCGCCGCCGTCGGTGGAGCGGAAGATGCCGCGCACGCCGTCGATCTTCGCGCTGGTGTAGAGGGTCTGGCGGTCGGAGCCGGGCGCGGCCTTGCCGAACCCGATCGTGTCGGCCTCCTCGACGCCCCGGACGCGGGTGAAGCTCGCCCCGGAGTCCGTGGAGCGCCACAGGCCGTACGCCGCGCCGGACTTCCCGCCCGCGAGCCAGATCTCTCCCGCCTGTCCGGGTACGGCCTTGAAGCGCACCGGACCGTCGGCGGGCAGGCCGGTGGACGCCTTCGCGGTGAAGGTGGCCCCGCCGTCCGTACTGACGTAGAAGGTCCCGGACTTGAAGCCGTAGAACGTCTGCGGATCGGCCCGGTCGGACTCGACGACGGCGCCCTGCGGGATGCCGGTGGACGCCGTCCAGTTCGCGCCCCGGTCACCGCTGGTGTGCACGCCCGCGCCGTCCGGGCTCCACACGAAGCGGCTGCCGTCGGCGGACGCGGCGACCGTCCCGCCGCCGGAGACGCCCGGCGGTTCCTTGCCCGCCGACCACGTGGCGCCGTTGTCGGCGGAGAAGGCGATGCGCGGCCCGCTGTCGAGCTGGCCGGCCCGCACCACCGTGTCCGGGCGGGACTCGGCGTGGTCGATGCTGGTCGTGGTGGTGAAGTTGGGCCCCGTGTACATCAGGGGCGGCACCTTGGTGAGGTCCGTGTGCCGGAAGCCGCCGATGTCGCCGAGCGCGCTGAGCAGCGGCGCTCCGGAGGCCGGTGCCGCCAGGTCGTTGACGGCGGTCTCTTCCAGACCCTTCACCATCGGGGTGACGGTGAACGTGCCGCCGCTGTCCCACTTCCGGAGGTTCCTGGTGCCGTAGACGGTGGCTCCGGTGCCATACATCATCCGGTCGGAGTCGAAGGGGTCGATCTCCAGGGCCTCGGTCATCCAGCCCAGTTTCGGGGCCTGTTCGGGCGGCGCCGGGTTCGCGCCCCATGCCAGCCACGGCACGGAGGTGACGTCCATGGTGTAGCGGTCGGTGCGCTCGGGATAGGCGGTGTAGCTCCAGGCGCCGGTCCAGTTCGCGCCGCTGTCGGTGGAGCGGAAGATCTGGGTGTCGGGCCACCACGAGCTGTATCCGGTGACCATGACGGTGCCCGGATGCTGCCGGTCGACGCTCAGGCCGCTGTAGCCGTAGTAGGTGTCGCCGTCGGTGGCGGGGCTGATGTTCTTCCACTCGCCGCTGCGGGTCGCGTACCGCCACACCTGGCCCTTGCCGCCGTCGTACGGGCCGCCCTTGTCGCTGTAGGCGAGGTAGAGGTAGCCGTTCTCCGCGTCGAGCACGCCCTTGTGGGCGAGGTATCCGGTGGGCTGATCCGCGAGACGGGACCAGGTGGCTCCGGCGTCCGTCGAGCGGTAGACGGCGTTCTCCTTGTCGGCGACGCCCACGTAGACGGTCTTGGTGCGCGAGCCGGAGACGCCCGTGGGCTCGTCGAAGGTGACCCAGGCGATGCCCTGGTTGTCGGAGGCGTAGCCGGTCGAGTCGCCCGGGTCCTGCCGGTAGGTGCCGGGGTTGGGGAACGCGGTCACCTGCGACCAGGTGGCGCCGGAGTCGGTGGAGCGCCACAGGCCGTGGCCGCTGGGCGCCCCGAGGTAGAGCACGCGGTTGTCGTGCGGGTCGACGACGAGGCGTTCGCCCATGCCCCGGCCCGGCATGTTGCCGCCGAGCTTGAAGGGCAGATCGGTCTTCTTCCAGGTCCTGCCCCGGTCGGCCGAGCGCAGGACGGCGCCCTTTCCGGGGTCCCAGTCGTTCGTGTACGTGCCGACGGCGGCGTACACCTTGTCCGGTTCGACGCCATCGGACGCGATGCTGACGACGCCGGTGTGGCCCCAGTCGTCCCAGCCGACCGAGTCGAGCAGCGGGGTCCAGGACCGGGACTTCTCCTGCCAGCGGTAGGCGCCGCCGATGTCGGTACGGGCGTAGGCGAGGTTCTTCTCGGTGCGGTTGAAGACGATGCCGGGCACGAATCCGCCGCCGTCGATACGGACGTTCTTCCAGCTGTACGCGGCCCGGGTCTTCTCCCTGACGTCGTCGGCCCCGGAGGAGGGGGCGGCGACGAGGAGCAGCCCCGGTATCAGGCACAGGGCGCCGAACAGTTTCCCGACGCGCGGCGTACGGGCGGTCACCGTGACCCCGACCCCGGTTGTCGGGGGCTTTGACCATGAGGGTTTCGACCCAGTGCTACGGAATTCCGTCCGGCGGGAAATAGCCGTTCGCGGAATCTGCGATCTTCGCGTCCAGGGCGAGGAAACGCTGTTCGTACTCAAAGGGCTGGAGCGGCGGGAATGGCGGGGATTGGGGAAATGGGGGAATGCGGACATGCCGGGAGGTCTCCTGACGGCTCGATGGGGGGCGTGCTCGGCTCGGGGAACGGGAGCACCAGCGGGAGAGCAGCGGGAGCAGCAATGGGAGCGCTCCCAAAGTTCAACCGAATCGCCTTGATGTCAAGAGGTCGCACACGAAAGGGAGTTGTCGAATGAATTCGACGGCGCCGATCCGGAGAATCCGGGAAATATCGAAAACACGCCAACCTTTCTGTTCCCGGCGGCGACTTCCTGCCGGCTGCGCCTCGCGGTAACGACCCCGCGGGGCCCCTTTGTATCCCGTGGTTGAGCCCCCGCCCCCAAGGAGACAGGAATGAGCCGCACTCGTCACCGCACTCCCCACCGCACGCCCGACCGCACTTCCAGCCGCACCCCCACCGCTTTCCGGCGCAGAGCCCTCGTCGCGCTGCCCGCCGCCGCCCTGCTCGCCCTCGTCCCGAGCAGCGCCACCGCCTACCCCAACCCCGGCCGGGTCACCGGGGACATCGTCGTGCACGACCCGACCTTGGCCCGCACCGCGTCGGGCAAGTACCTGCTCTACTCGACCGGCGACGGCCTGCAACTGCGCACCTCCGCCGACCGGATCGCCTTCGGCCGCAACGGCTCGGCCTTCCCCACCCGGCCGAGCTGGTGGAACAACTACAACTCCACCGGAGACGTCTGGGCGCCCGACATCTCGTACCACGGCGGCAAGTACCTGATGTACTACTCCGTCTCGTCGTTCGGCTCCAACAAGTCGGCCATCGGCCTGGCGGGCTCCCCCACCGGCGAGCCCGGCTCCTGGACCGACTATGGCGCCGTGTACACCTCGACCACGTCCAGCGACTACAACGCCATCGACCCGAACCTCTTCGTGGACGACGACGGCAAGTGGTGGCTCTCCTTCGGCTCCTGGTGGACCGGGATCAAGATGATCCGGATCGACCCCTCGACGGGCAAGCAGTACGCGGGCGACACCGCCCGGCGTTCCCTCGCCTCGCGCCCCACCGGCACCAAGGCCGTCGAAGCGCCCTACATCGTCAAACGCAACGGCTACTACTACCTCTTCGCCTCGTACGACACGTGCTGCGCGGGCACCGGCTCCACGTACAAGATCAAGGTGGGCCGCTCCACCGGTGTCACCGGGCCCTACGTCGACAAGAACGGCGTCGGCATGATGAACAACGGCGGGACCCCGGTCCAGGAGAGCCACGGCCACTACATCGGCCCCGGCGGCCAGTCGGTCATGAAGGACACCGACGGCGACCTGCTCGTCTACCACTACTACGACGGCCAGGACAACGGCACCCCGAAGCTCGGCGTCAACCTCCTGAACTGGAGCTCCGGGTGGCCCGTCGCCTACTGAACCGGGGCGGCAGGGACTCAGCCCAGCCGGATCACGTTCCATGACAGCGGCTCCAGGACGGCACTCAACGTGCCGTCCTGGAGTGCCGTGCCGCTCACGCCGTGCGGGGTGACGCGCTCCGGTTCCGCGAGGGTGTTGCGGGCGTCCGGGTCCGCGTCGGACAGCGCGCTGTGTTCGATGACCTCGGTCAACTCCATCTCTTGGAGCGCGACTTCGAGCGAGAGATCCTCGCTCTGGCTGCGGTTGACGGCGAAGACGGTGACGGTGCCGTCGTCGGCGCGGACGGCTGTCGCGTGCAGCAGGGGCACCTCGCCGAACTTCCGCGTCGCGTGCGCGGGTGAGTCCACGCGTACGTCGAGGACCTGACCGCGGCCGTACCGCGAGGCCTGCGCGAAGGGGAAGAAGGACGTCTGCCGCCAGGCGGGGCCGCCCGGCTCGGTCAGGATCGGCGCGATCACGTTGACCAGCTGCGCCAGGCAGGCGACGGCCACCCGGTCCGCGTGCCGCAGCAGCGCGATCAGGAGCGAGCCGACGACGACCGCGTCCGTGACGGTGTAGTTGTCCTCCAGGAGCCGTGGCGCCTCGGGCCAGTCGCGCAGGCTCTCCTCGACCTCGGGGTGCGGCCGGGACTGGTACCAGACGTTCCACTCGTCGAAGGACAGGTTGATCTTCTTCTTGGACTTCAGGCGGGCGCCCACGTGGTCGCAGGTGGCGACGACGTTCTCGATGAAGGATTCCATGTCGACGGCGGAGGCGAGGAAGGAGTCCCGGTCGCCGTCGGTCTCTTCGTAGTAGGCGTGCAGGGAGATGTGGTCGACGAGGTCGTAGGTCTCGGTCAGGACCGTGGCCTCCCACGCGGCGAAGGTCTCCATGGCCTGGCCCGAGCTGCCGCAGGCGACGAGCTCCACGCCCGGGTCGATCTGGCGCATCGCGCGGGCGGTCTCCGCCGCGAGGCGCCCGTACTCCTCGGCGGTCTTGTGGCCGGTCTGCCACGGCCCGTCCATCTCGTTGCCCAGGCACCACAGGCGGATGCCGAAGGGGCTTTTGTCGCCGTGTGCCACGCGCAAGTCCGACCATGCGGTGCCGGAGGGGTGGTTGGCGTACTCCTGGAGGTCCAGGGCCTCTTCGACGCCGCGTGTGCCGAGGTTCACCGCCATCATCGGTTCGGCCTGCGGGCCGATCTTGCGCAGGAAGGCGATGTACTCGGAGAGCCCGAAGCGGTTGGTCTCCGTGGAGTGCCAGGCCGGGTCCAGGCGGCGCGGACGCTCCTCGGCGGGCCCGACGGAGTCCTCCCATTTGTAGCCCGAGACGAAGTTGCCTCCGGGGTAGCGCACGGCCGTCACGCCGAGTTCGCGGATCAGGCCGAGCACGTCGGTGCGCAGCCCCGCCTCGTCGGCCGAGGGGTGGCCCGGTTCATAGATGCCGGTATACACGCACCGGCCCAGGTGCTCGACGAAGGAGCCGAAGAGCCTGGGGTCGACATCGCCGACGGCGAAGGCGGGATCGAGCGTGAAGCGGGCGGAGCGGGGAGCCATGGAGAGCCTTTCGACAGAGCGTCCGGGCGGGGTGCTACTGGCCGGCCAGGCCCGTGTGGGCCACGCCGCTGATGATCTGCCGCTGGAAGAAGACGAAGACGACGACGAGGGGCAGGCCCGCCATCAGGCCGCCCGCCATGAGCTGCGCCCACTGGATGCCGTAGGAGTTCATGACGGTCGCGATGCCGTTCGGCATGGTCATCAGGTCGGGGTTGTTGGTCACCATGTAGGGCCACAGGAAGTTGTTCCAGGACGCGATGAACGTGAAGATCCCGACGGCCGAGAGCGAGGGCCTGGAGAGCGGCAGGACGATGGTGAAGAAGACCCGCCAGCGTCCGGCGCCGTCGATGTGGGCGGCCTCCTCCAGTTCGTGCGGGATCGACTGGAAGAACTTGTAGAGGATGTAGACCATCGCGGCGGGCGCGCACTGCGGCAGGATCATGCCCCAGTAGGTGTCGACCATCCCCATGGACTGGACGGTCGTGAAGAGCGGGACGCCGAGCACGGCGGGCGACACCATCAGACCGGCCATCACCAGGCCGAGCAGCGCGTTCTTGCCCCGGAACTCGGTGCGCGCGAAGCCGTAGCCCGCGAGGGCGCTGACGAGCACCACGATGAAGGTGACGCAGACCGAGACGACGAAGGAGTTCACGAACCAGTTGGTGATGTTGCCGGTCTCGAAGAGCGCCTTCCACGCCTGGCCGGTCCACTCTTCGGGCACCCAGTGGGTGGGCACCTCGACGGCCTCGGTCTCCGACTTCAGGGACGTGAACAGGGCCCACAGGAGCGGCGTCATCCAGAGCGCGGAGACGACGGCACCGAGCGCGGTGAGCACGATCTGGCTCGGGGTCCACTTCTTCTTGCGATTCTGGGGTACGTCGACGGCGGCGCTCATCGGGCGCCCTCCTCACGCTTGCGCAGGAGCCACATCCGGCCGAGGGCGACGGCCGCGATGAGCACGAAGAAGATGATGGAGATCGCGGAGGCGTAGCCCACGCGGTAGGCGGTGAAGCCCTCTTCGAGGGTGTACTGCACGAAGGTCCGGGTGCTTTCCTCCGGTCCCGGGCCGAAGTCCTGCATCACCACGGCCTGGTCGAAGACCTGGAGCGAGGCGAGGATCTGGAGGGTGATCACGAGGCCGGTGATGTTGCGCAGCATCGGCAGGGTGATGTGCACGAGACGGTGCCAGGCGTTCGCGCCGTCGAGCGCGGCGGCCTCGTACAGATGCTGCGGGATGTTCTGCAGCGCCGCGAGGAAGAGCAGGAAGCTGAAGCCGACCGTCCACCACAGGGTGGTGATCACGACGGCGAGCAGGGCCGTGGACTTCTGGGTCAGCCAGGGCGTGTCGAGGCCGAAGACATGGTTGATCATGCCGGTGGCCGGGTTGAACAGCCACTGCCACAGATTGCCCGCGACCGTCGACGGCAGCAGGAACGGGGCGAAGAAGCAGAGCCGCCAGAGCCATTTCGCGCGCTCGATGTGGTGGGCGAGCATCGCGAGGAGGAACGCGAGGACGACGATGCAGGGCACCACGAGCAGCGTGAAGTACGCGCTGTGGCCGAGGGCGTCCCACATGAGCGGGTTGTCGAAGGCCTCGCGGTAGTTGTCCAGGCCCACGAAGCGCTCGCCGGTGCCGGAGATGTTGGCGTCGGTGAAGCTCAGCCACAGGCCGCGGCCGATCGGCAGCAGCACGAACAGCGCGAACAGGACCAGGAACGGGGCGACGAACCAGCCGCCGTGCTGGAGGCGGCGGGTCAATCGCGCCCGGGGTGAATCGACGTCCGTCGCCGGGGCGTGGCGTACGGCGGCCGGGGCGACCGCGGTGTCGAGTGCGCTCACGCGGCGGACCCTCCCTCGGTGGCGGATCTGCCTTCCATCGGGTTCTTCATGGCGACCAGCTTTTCGAGTACGTCCTTCATGCGGCGGGCCGTGGCATCGGGCTTGGCGGAGCCGACGTTGGAGGAGGCGATGACGGGGCCGATGCGCTGGGCCAGGAGTCCGGTGGATCCCGCGAACCAGGCGGGCGGCTCGACCGCCATGTGGTCCATCGCCGAGACGTACTCCGACTGCGGTTCGAGCGAGAGGTACTTCTTGTCGTCGAGCGTCGGCAGATAGGCGGGGATGTGGCCGCCGCGCGCCCAGGCGGTGGCGTTCTTGACGACGTACGCGGCCAGTTGGTGCGCGCCCTCGTTGGTGGCGCCGCCGCGCTGCGACTGGTGCGGCAGGACGAAGCAGTGCGACTCGGTGTGGGTGGCGGGCTTGCCGAAGACGGCCGGCAGCGGGGTCGCGCCGTACTTGAGCTTCGCGCCGCTGAAGACCGGCACCGACCAGTTGCCTTCCCAGGTGAAGGCGGAGCCGTTGACGAAGGCCTCGCCGTCGGCGATGCCGATCGCGGTGGAGTAGCCGTCGGTCAGGTGCCGGCGCAGGAACTCAAGGACCTCGGTGGCCTTGTCGGTGTCGAGGGTGACGTCCCGGCCGTCGGCGCTGAGGCAGGTGCCGCCGAGCTGGGTGTAGAAGGACAGGAAGAACCACCAGGAGAAGTTCGGTTCGTCGGCCTTGATGCCGATGGTGTGGGCGGCCCCTGACTTGACCGCCTTCTTGGCGGCCTTGAGCGCCTTGAACCAGTCCTCGGGCGAGGTGACCTCCGCCAGGTCGCCGTCCGCGCCGAGCAGTCCCGCCTGTTCGCACACGTCCTTGCGGTAGAAACAGAGCTGGGCGTGGATGTCGAGGGGGACGCCGTACAGCTTGCCGTCGACCACGGCGCGCTTCCACAGCACCGGGTCGAAGTCGGCCTCGCGCACGCCGTACCGGGCGAGCAGCCGCACGTCCCAGGGGTCGAGCAGCCGGCCGGGCGCGAAGCCGGGGATCCGGCCCATGTGCATCACCGCGAGGTCGGGCGCGCGGTTGCCGGACGCCGCCATGGCGAGCTTGGTGTAGTACGGGTTGCCCCACTGGAGGGTCGAGTCCTTGACGTCGACGCGGGGGTTCGCGGCGCGGAAGGCGTCAAGCATCGCGATCATGTTGGCGCCGTCGCCGCCGGAGAACAGATTCCAGTAGCGGACCCGTACGTCCGCGTCCGACGCGAGCGCCGACGCGCTGCGATTCGCGGCGGCGAGTCCGAAGCTGCCCGCGACGGCGAGCGCTCCGACGGAGCCGAGAACACCTCGTCGGCTCGGCAGGGGTGGTGGCATTGCGGCTCACTTCTGTTCGATATTTCGAATGCTGCTCGCAACTTCGAACGGACCGTAAGGTCGGAGACGGGGCGCGTCAACGGTTCGGACAGAGTCGGCGGCGAAGTCCCAGGAATTTCATGGGAGTTGTTCGACATCACGAACCCCGGCGATCGCCTCGGCCACTTCCTGCGCAAGCCGTTGACGCGCCGCTCCCGGCTACCTAAGTTGCCGTTCGACCCACTGATCACCGTTCGATATACCGCACAGGACTGGGGTACGCATGGCACGCAGACGATGGAGACTCGGGCTGACCCTGGGAGCCCTGCTCGCCGGAACGCTCGCCGCGGGACCCACCGCCGCGGCCGAACCCACCGACTACACCATCGACGTCGACCCGACCCGCACCGGCGCGAAGATCGACGACTCGATGTACGGCGTCTTCTACGAGGACATCAACCGCGCGGCGGACGGCGGGCTCTACGCCGAACTCGTCCAGAACCGCTCGTTCGAGTACAGCACCGCGGACAACGCCGCCTACAAGCCGCTGACGTCGTGGGACACGTCGGGATCCGCCGAGGTGGTCGACGACGACGGCCGCCTCAACGCCCGCAACCGCAACTACCTGGCGCTGGGCGGAAGTTCGTCCGTCACCAACACCGGCTACAACACCGGTCTCGCGGTCACCAAGGGCAAGCGTTACGACTTCTCGGTCTGGGCCCGCACCGGCGGTGCGCGGAAGGCGCCGCTGACCATCGGCCTGCGCGACGCCTCGGGTGACCTCGCCCCGGCCCGCCGCGTCACCGCACGCGGCGGCTGGGCGAAGTACGAGACCACGTTCACCGCGTCACGCACCTCCGCCACCGGGCGGCTCACGGTCGCGTCGGACACCGCCCCCGTCTCGCTCGACGAGATCTCCCTCTTCCCCCGCGACACCTTCAAGGGCCGCGAGAACGGCCTGCGCAAGGACCTCGCCCAGAAGATCGCCGACCTGGACCCCGGCTTCCTGCGCTTCCCCGGCGGCTGTCTGGTCAACACCGGCTCCCACGAGGCGTACGACGAGAAGTCCGGCTGGCAGCGCAAGCGCTCCTACCAGTGGAAGGACACCATCGGCCCCGTCGAGCAGCGCGCCACCAACGCCAACTTCTGGGGATACAACCAGAGTTACGGACTCGGCTACTACGAGTACTTCCAGTTCGCCGAGGACACCGGCGCCATGCCGCTGCCCGTCGTGCCCGCCCTGGTGACCGGCTGCGGCCAGAACAAGGCCACCGACGACCCCGCCCTGCTGAAGCGGCACATCCAGGACACCCTGGACCTCATCGAGTTCGCCAACGGCCCCGCGACCAGCGAGTGGGGCAAGAAGCGGGCGGCGATGGGCCACCCCAAGCCCTTCCGCCTCACGCACCTGGAGGTCGGCAACGAGGAGAACCTCCCCGAGGAGTTCTTCGCCCGCTTCAAGGAGTTCCGCGCGGCCATCGAGGCGAAGTACCCGGACATCACCGTCATCTCCAACTCCGGCCCCGACGACAGCGGTTCGACCTTCGACAAGGCCTGGCAGCTCAACCGCGACGCGGACGTCGACATGGTCGACGAGCACTACTACAACAGCCCGCAGTGGTTCCTGGAGAACAACGACCGCTACGACTCCTACGACCGCGAGGGCCCCGAGGTCTTCCTCGGCGAGTACGCGTCGCAGGGCAACACGTTCTCCAACGCCCTGTCAGAAGCGGCCTTCATGACCGGCCTCGAACGCAACGCGGACGTCGTCAAGCTCGCCTCGTACGCCCCGCTGCTCGCCAACGAGGACTACGTGCAGTGGAAGCCGAACATGATCTGGTACGACAACGACCAGTCATGGGGCTCGGCCAACTACGAGACGCAGAAGCTCTTCATGCGCAACGTCGGCGACGAGGTCGTGCCCTCCACGGCATCCGGCACCCCCGCCACGTCCGGCCCCATCACCGGCGCCGTCGGCCTGTCCACCTGGGCGACCAGCGCCGCGTACGACGACGTGAAGGTCACCGGCGAGGACGGCAGGACGCTGTTCACCGACGACTTCTCCGCCGGTGACGGCCGGTGGAGCAGGGCGGCGGACAAGGGCACCTGGGCCGTCGAGGACGGGGCGTACGTCCAGTCCGACGAGGCGGCCGAGAACACCCTGGTCACGGCGGGCGACACGGGCTGGCAGAACTACGACCTGAACGTGAAGGCCACCAAGAAGTCCGGCAAGGAGGGCTTCCTGGTCGCCTTCGGCGTCAAGGACTCCGGCAACCACTACTGGTGGAACCTGGGCGGCTGGAACAACACGCAGTCGGCCGTCGAGAAGAGCGTCGACGGCGCGAAGCAGACCATGGTCCAGGACACGACGGCCATCGAGACGGGCCGCACCTACGACCTGCGCGTGGAGGTGCGCGGCCGCCAGGTCACGCTCTTCCTCGACGGCGAGAAGTGGGGTTCCTTCACGGACGACAAGCCCGCCGAGCCGTTCCGCCAGGTCGTCACCCGGGACAAGGCCACCGGCGACCTCATCGTGAAGGTCGTCAACGCGCAGGGCTCCGAGGCGCGCACCAAGATCGACCTCGGCCGGGGCGCACGGGTCGGGCGGTCCGCGAAGGTGACCACGCTGGCGGCCGACCCGGCCGCGGAGAACACGAAGGACGCGACCCCGGTCAAGCCGGTGACCTCGACGTTCAGGGGCGTGTCCGAGTCCTTCTCGTACACCTTCCCGGCGGACTCGATCACGTTCATGAGGATCAAGACCGACTGACCGGATGGCATCATGCCTGGTCAGCTCGGCTGTGAGCGAATTAGAGGGGGGTTCGGTTGGCAGGTGGGGACAGAGCAATGACAGGATGAGGACCATGACAATCAAGGCTTATTTCGACATCACCATCGACGGCAAGCCCGAGGGCCGCATCACGTTCAACCTCTTCGACGACGTCGTGCCGAAGACCGTGGAGAACTTCCGCGCGCTCGCCACCGGCGAGAAGGGCTTCGGTTACGCGGGCTCGTCGTTCCACCGCGTCATCCCGGAGTTCATGCTCCAGGGCGGCGACTTCACCGCCGGCAACGGCACCGGCGGCAAGAGCATCTACGGCGCGAAGTTCCCCGACGAGAACTTCCAGCTCAAGCACACCAAGCCGGGCCTGCTCTCGATGGCCAACGCGGGCCCCGACTCGAACGGCTCGCAGTTCTTCATCACGACGATCGTGACGAGCTGGCTCGACGGCAAGCACGTCGTGTTCGGTGAGGTCGCGGACGAGGAGAGCATGGCCCTCGTCAAGAAGATCGAGAGCTTCGGCTCGCAGTCCGGCGCCACCAAGGCCGAGGTCACCATCGCCGCCTCGGGCACGCTCTAAAGCGTCTGACGTGAGCCCCCGCCTCATCGAGGCGGGGGCTCACGCATGCGCGCCGGGCGCCGGCCCCGTCATCCGGTGCCGGGGTGCGGCGCCCGTCAGGCGGGCGGCCAGCTCCGCAGGGCCATGTCGGCCACCTGCCGCAGAGCGTCACGCGGGGCGCCGCTCGTGGCCTGGACGGCGATGCCGTTGGCCACGGTCATGAGGTAGCGGGCGAGGAGTCCGGGGTCGGTGTCCGGGGGCAAATCGCCTTCGTCGACGGCTCGCTCGAACCGCTCGCGCAGGTGATCGACGCCCTCGTTGCGCCAAGCGGTCAGGGCGTCGCGGGCGCCTCGCCCGGTGTCCCCCGCGGCGAGGGAACCCTGGACGCCGAGGCACCCGGAGGGGCAGTCGGGCCGGGTGGTGACCCGCACGCAGCCGTCGAGGAAAGCGGCGGCCACCTGCCGGGCGGTCGGTTCGCGCAGAGCCCGGGCCACATAGGAGGCGGGCCCCTCGGTATAGCGCTCGAGGGCCTTGCGGAACAGGGCCTCCTTGTTGCCGAAGGCCGCGTACATGCTGGTGCGGGTGATGCCCATCGCCTGAGTCAGGTCGGTGAGGCCTGCGCCCTCGTAGCCCCTCTCCCAGAACACACGCATGGCCCGCTCGAGGGCCTCCTCGGCGTCGAATCCCCTCGGCCGACCGATCGGCGCCTTCCGCTGCGTTCCCATGAGCTGCATCCTACTACTTCTGTACCGACCGGTCCCGAACCGTGTTACGGTCTCGTTCAGTACCGATCGATACATATCTTCGTGGAGGTCATTCGCATGGGACAGCTCGAAGGAAAGACAGCGGTCGTCACCGGCGGCGGTACCGGGATCGGCCTGGCGAGCGCCGCGCGCCTCGCGGCGGAGGGGGCGCACGTGTTCATCACCGGCCGGCGCGAGGCAGAACTGGACGCGGCCGTCGAGACCATCGGCGCGGCGAGCGTGACCGCGGTGGCGGGAGACATCGCGAACGCGGCGGACCTGGACCGGCTGTACGACGCGGTCCGCGCCCGCGGCCGGGGCCTGGACGTGGTCTTCGCGAACGCGGCGACCGCCTCGCTGGTACCGCTTGAAAAGATCACCGAGGAGGACTTCGACCACATCTTCGGCATCAACGTGCGGGGCACGCTGTTCACCGTCCAGAAGGCGCTGCCGCTGCTCAACGACGGCGCATCGGTGGTCCTCAACGCCTCCACGGCCGCCGACAACGGCGCGGAGGCGTTCGGCCTGTACGCGGCGTCCAAGGCCGCCGTCCGGACCTTCGCGCGGACCTGGGCCAACGAGCTCAAGGGTCGCGGCGTCCGGGTCAACGCCGTCTCGCCGGGCCCGGTCGACACCCCCGGGATCACGAATCTGTTCGGGGCCGAGAACGCGACCGACGTCCACGCGAAGCTCGCCACGGACACCGCGCTCGGCCGGATGGGCCGCCCCGAGGAGGTCGCGGCGGTCGTGGCGTTCCTCGCCTCCGACCAGAGCACCTTCACGCTCGGCGCCAACGTCTATGTGGACGGCGGCGAGAACCAGATCTGACGGTGAGAGCGACAGCCGCCTTCCTGCCTCTCGGGCGGGGAGGCGGCTAGCGCCCGGTCACGTAGCGCAGGGCTCCCTGGAGGTGGGCGCGGAAGTCCGGGTCCGCGTAGGCCTCGTCGGCGTGGCCGAGGGCCGTGTAGAACACCGGGCCGCCGCCGAGTTCGTGGCACCAGACCAGGGGGTGGTCGGTGCCCATACCTCCCCCTTCGTACGAGGATTCGTCGGCGGACGCCAGGACCCGGACGTCGCCGCGCGGCGAGGTCCGGAAGTCGTACCACTCGTCGGTGAACTCCCAGGTGGCGGGGAGGTGTTGGGTGGCGGGGTGTGCGTGGTCCTCGACGGTCAGACGGCCGGGCTGGTAGGCGGGGTGGCGGGCGAAGCGCGCGCCGAGCAGTTCGCCGTAGTACGGCCAGTCGTACTCGGTGCAGGCCGCGGCATGGACGCCCAGGAAGCCGCCGCCCGCCGAGCGGTGCGCCATCAGCGCGGCCCGTCCGGCGGGGGTGAGGACGTCGCCGCTGGTGGAGAGGAAGACGATCGCCGCGTAGCCGGACAGGTCCCGCTCGAAGGCGGCCGGGTCCTCGGTCGCGTCGGCACGGCAGCCGTCTTCTTCGGCGAGCTCGCGCAGGGCGGCGATTCCGGCGGGGATCGACGCGTGCCGGTAGGCGGTCGTTCGGCTGTAGATCAGCAGGCGGGGGCTCATGGAATCCGAGCGTAGAAGCCCGCGCCGGGCGGCGGCCGCAGTGACGTGAACGTCCCGGATGCGGCCGACCCCTCCCCCGCGCCGGGCACCCCGAGGTACCGTCGGCGGCAGCAGCCGTAAGCCGAACGATGTTCCATATATCGAACGACCGTGGCACAGCACCATGGCACCGAGGGAATGGCACGCATGCCCGATCTCACGCCCCCGCCCACACCGCCGGGACCGATCCGCCTGCGTGCGCACGCGCACACCGCCCTGCGTCCGGCGGCCGCGGCACGGATCACCGGCGGTTTCTGGGCCGCCCGGCGGCACATCAACGCCTCGGTGAGCATCCCGCAGGGCCCCGAGCGCCTCGAACAGGCGGGGAACCTGGCCAACCTCCGTGCGGCGGCGGAGGGTTCGGGCACTTTCAGCGGCGACTACCCGTTCCAGGACTCCGACGTCCACAAGTGGCTCGAAGCCGCCTCCTGGCAGCTGGCCGACGATTCCGGCAAGCCGGCCGACGACTCCGGCGACGACGATCCGGGAGACGACGGTCCCGCCGCGGACGTGGCACGGCTCGTGTCGCTCGTCTCCGCGGCCCAGGACCCCGACGGCTACCTCCAGACGTACTACCAGGTCGCCCGCCCCGGACGCCGCTGGAGCGAACTCGACTGGGGCCACGAGCTGTACTGCGCGGGCCATCTGATCCAGGCGGCCGTGGCACACCACCGGACCACCGGCCGCCGCGAACTCCTCGACGTGGCCATACGGTTCGCCACGTACATCGACTCCGTCTTCGGGCCCGGCGAGAAGGACGACGGGATCTGCGGGCATCCGGAGATCGAGACCGCCCTGGTCGAGCTGTACCGCGAGACCGGGGAGCGGCGCTTCCTCGATCTCGCCGGGCACTTCACGCACCGGCGCGGCCACGGACTGCTCGCCGGGAACGCCGACCGCCCCGATCCCGGGCCGGCGTACTGGCAGGACCACCTGCCCGTACGGGAGGCGCCGACCGTCACCGGGCACGCCGTGCGGCAGCTCTACCTCCTGGCCGGGGCCGCCGACCTGGCCATGGAGACCGGTGACGCGTCGCTGCGCGAAGCCCTGGAGCGGCTCTGGCACGCCATGACCGCCGAGAAGACGTATGTCACCGGCGGGGTCGGCGCACGGCACGAGGGCGAGGCGTTCGGGGAACCCTTCGAGCTGCCGCCCGACCGGGCGTACGCGGAGACCTGCGCGGCCATCGCCTCCGTGCAGTGGTCCTGGCGGATGGCGCTGCTCACCGGCGAGACCCGCTACTCCGACCTGATCGAGCGCACCCTCTACAACGGCTTCCTGTCCGGCGTCTCCCTCGACGGCGACCGCTGGCTGTACGTCAACCCGCTCCAGGTCCGTGACGACCACGAGCCCCTTCCCGGCGACGGGACGGCCCGCCGCACGCCCTGGTTCCGCTGCGCCTGCTGCCCGCCGAACATGATGCGCCTGCTTGCCTCGCTCCCCCACTACGTGGCGAGCGGCGACACGGAGGGCCTGCAACTGCACCAGTACGCGCCGGGCGGCTACGCGACGGACGGGGCGGGCGCCGGGGCGGTCACCGTGGAGACGGACTACCCCTGGAAGGGCCGCGTCACGGTCACCGTCGACGCGGCACCGGCGGACCGCGACTGGACCCTGTCGCTGCGCATCCCCTCCTGGTGCGCCGAGTTCACGGTGACCGCCCCCGACCGGCAGGACCGCACCGAGACGGACCCCGGCTGGCTGCGGATCCGCCGCCGCTGGCTGCCGGGCGAGCGCGTCGTCCTCGACCTCGCCCTGGACGTGCGGCTCAGGGAGCCCGACCCGCGGGTGGACGCGGTCCGCGGCTGCCTGGCCGTGGAGCGCGGGCCCCTCGTGTACTGCCTGGAGAGCGTCGACCAGGAGGCGGGCCTGCGCCTCGACGACGTGACGCTCGCGCCGACCGCGCGCACCGTCGCCGAGAACCGCCCGGACCTGCTGGGCGGCATCACGGTCGTGACCGCCGTCGGCCGCCTCCGCTCGCAGGGGCGGGAGACGCGTCTGACGGCGGTGCCGTACTACGCGTGGGCGAACCGGGAGGACGGGGCCATGCGGGTCTGGATCCCGGTGAGCTGACCCGTGCCCCCTTCCGGGGCTCCGAAAGCCGGCTCAATCTCCTCTCGCGCCCCCCTGGTTGAGCATGCGCGCGCCCGCGTACGTATGTACGGGGGACACCACCTCCCCCATCCGGAGGCCTCCCATGGCAGACGCGGGCAACGTCACCGCTCTCTTCCGCGCGTCCACCGCGCACACCCCTTCGTACTCCGCGCTGAACAGGGCGGCCGCGGACGGCGGACAGCCGCTCGTCGACTTCTGCATCCCGTGCAATCCGTACTTCCCCACTCCCGAGATGTACGAGGAGCTCGGCGGGCGGCTTCGCGACATCCTCACGTACTACCCGAGCGGCGCGGACACCATCACCGCCGAGCTCAGTGCCGTGCTCGGGCTCAATCCGCAGACCGTCGTGATGGGCAACGGCTCGACCGAACTCATCACCTGGATCGACCACTTGCTGGTGCGCGACGCGCTCGCCGTGCCCGTGCCGACGTTCGGGCGGTGGACCGATCAGTCGATGGAGACCGGCAAGCGCGTCGACATGTTCCTGCTCCCGGAGTCCGACGGATTCGTGCTCGATCCGGGGGCCTTCGTCGACTTCGTCCGCTCGCGGGGTTCTCGCACCGCGGTCATCTGCAACCCCAACAACCCGGACGGGGGCATGCTGCCGCGCCGCTCCGTGCTCGCGCTGCTCGACGCGCTCCAGGACCTCGATCTGGTCGTCGTCGACGAGTCGTTCCTGGAATTCGCCGACGCGGGGCCGGAGTCGAGCGTCGCCGACGAGGCGGTCCTGCGGCCCAATGTCATCGTCCTGCGCAGCCTCGGCAAGAACTTCGGCCTGCACGGCGTGCGCTTCGGGTATCTCGTCGCCAATCCGGGCCTGGCCGGCAGAGTGCGCGCCGCGCTGCCGAAGTGGAACCTCAACTCCTTCGCGGAGACGGTGGTGTTCATGCTGAAGCAGCACCGCCACGCCTATGACCTGAGCCTGCGTCAGGTGCGCCGCGACCGCCAGGAGATGATCTGGCACCTCGGCCGGCTCCCCGGACTCACCAGCTATCCCTCGCAGGGCAACTTCGTGTACGTGCGGCTGCCCGACGGCGTCGACGGGGCGGTTCTGCGGGATCGGCTCCTCGCGGAACACGGCATCCTGGTCCGCGAGTGCGGCAACAAGATCGGCAGCTCAAGCCGCTTCCTGCGCCTGGTGGTCCGCCCGCCGGTCGACGTACAGCACCTGGTGAGCGGACTCGAACAGGCGCTGTACGCGACCGGAGGCGGCGGACTTCTGCCGGTTCCCTACGGCTCGGGGAACCCGGCGGTGGACCGGCTGGTGATGCGGGCCTGAGTCATGCGGGCCTGAGTCATGCGGGCCGCGTCACCGGTGGGCGAACCCGCTCATGGCCTCGGTCGGCCTGCCGTCGTAGTCGAAGAGCGCCTGGTTCTCCCAGGCGTTGCCCGTCGAGGGGTCCGCCGGGTCCCAGCCGTTGCCCTCGACGGCGGTCCAGACGGCGTCCCACCAGAAGACGCCCAGGCCGCGGCGGGCGGGAACCGCCTCGACGACGCTCTGGACGTCGCGGAACCACGCCGCCTGGCCCGCCTCCGTCGCCGGGTAGCCGCCGACGAGTTCGTCGGCCTTGTCGATGACGTTCTCCCAGTCGTCGTCACTGTCCAGCCGGAAGGGGTAGGCCGTCTCGGCGACGTAGAGCGGCTTGTCGTAGCGCGCCACGAGATCGTCCATGTTGGCCTGGAGATCGGAGAGGGCCCCGTGCCAGTAGCCGTAGAAGGACAGGCCGATCACGTCGAAGGGCACCTTGTGGGAGACCGCGTTGTCGAACCACGTGCGATAGAGGGCGTTGTCACCGCCGTTGGCGAGGTGGAGGGCGACCAGCGTGCTCGACGAGACGGCCTTCGCCGCCGTGGCCCCCGCCGTCAGGAGACCCGCGAGCTGCGCCCAGTTCGACGTCGACCCGGTGGGCCACAGCATGCCGCCGTTCAACTCGTTGCCGATCTGCACCATGTCGGCGGTGGTGCCCTGCGCCTTGAGCGCGTTCAGGACGTCGTACGTGTGGTCGTAAACGTCGGTCTTCATCCGGGCGTAGGAGTGCCCCGCCCAGGCCGAGGGGATCGTCTGGGCGCCGGGGTCGGTCCAGGTGTCGGAGTAGTGGAAGTCGACGAGGAGTTTCATGCCCCGCGCCTTGACGCGCTTGGCGACCGCGAGGACACGCGCCTTGTTGCAGTAGCCGTCGGCCGGGTCGACCCATACGCGCAGGCGGGCGTAGTTCATCCCGGCCGAGGCGAGCACGGCGAGCGCGTCCGCCGTGGCGCCCGAGGAGGTGCGGTAGACGCCGCCGAAGTCCTCGTTCTTCTTGAGCGAGGAGATGTCGGCGCCCTTGACGGGCAGCCCCGTCGATCCCGGGGTGAGGGTGATGTCGTCGAAGTTCGCCCAGTTCCCCGCGTTCGCGTCGGAGTACAGGCGGACGGTGCAGGCGTTGCCGGTGACCCTGACCGAGGTGACCAGGCGCAGCCACTGGCCGTTCGGGGTGGGCGGCAGGTCGGTGCGCTGCTCGGCGGAGCCGCTCTTGAGGGCCAGGTAGGCGGACTTCTGCCCGCCGCTGGAGCGGATCCAGGCGGTGAGCGTGTACGTGCCGTTGGGGAGGCCGGTGAGGTACTGGTACGTCTCGACCTTGTACGCCGACGCCGACCAGTGCGACAGACGCCCGCCGCCGGTACGGCCGCCCGCTTCCGCGAAGGAGGCGGCCGTGGTGCCGTAGGTGTTCCAGCCGGTGGTGCCGCTCTCGAATCCCCCGTTGGCGAGGGTGGCAGCGGCGCTCGCCGGCCGAGCGGGCAGGGCCGTGAGGGCGGCGCTGCCGAGCGCCGCCGCCAGGACGGCTCTGCGGGTGGCGCGTGAGCCGCGCGTCCCGTCCGGCCTGGGTGTCCCGTCTGATCTGAATCTTCCGTTTCCGTGCATCGTCGATGTCCCTTCGACTTCGCGGTACGTGGAGTGGGAGGGGTGCTGAGAGGGGTGTGAAGGGTGGTGGTGGCGCCGCGCCCGAAGCGATCGGCGCGACGCCACCGGACCGGGCAGGGTCCCCCACGGACCCGCCCGGCGTCTGGGGGCCGGGTCAGCCGTCGAGGCGGACGACCCGGACCGCGCCCGCGGGCACCGCGAGGCGGCCCGCGGCGCGCTCGCCGGTGAGGAGTTCGGTGCCGTGGGCGTCGAGCGGCACCTTGGCGTCGGACTCGGAGTGGTTGATGACGAAGGCGTAGCTTCCGGTGTCGCCCTGCCGGGTCACCACCTCGACGTCACGTGGGAGTTCGGGCCGCTCGCTGACGCCCGCGTCGGCGCACGCGGCGGCGAGCAGGGTGTCGAGGTCGCGGGCGGCCAGGCGTGTGGAGACGTACCAGGCGGTGCCTTCGCCGAGCCGGTGCCGGGTGACGGCCGGGTGCCCTGCGGTCAGGCCGTCCGCGTAGGTCCAGACGGTCTCGGCGCCGCGCGGCACGACGAACTCCGCCCATACGTCGCCGGTGAGTTCGGCGCCGTCCGGGCCCGTGACGCGCACCGTCTGGCCGTCGAGCAGCGGCGAGAACTCCTCGACGGTCAGGCCGAGCACGTCGCGCAGGGCGCCGGGGCAGGGGCCGGGGTGCACGGCGTCGTGCTCGTCGACGATGCCGGAGAAGTAGGAGACGAAGAGGGTGCCGCCCTGTGCCACGTAGTTCTCGAGGTTGCGCGCGGCGGCCTCCGTCGCCAGGTACAGGGCGGGTACGACGACCAGGGGGTAGGCCGACAGGTCGGCCTCGGGGTGGGCGAAGTCGACGGTGAGGTGGCGGTCGTAGAGGGTCTCGTAGAACGTGTCGGCGCGCTCGCGTGCGTCGTGGTCCTCGCTGGGCCGCCACTGCAGGGTCTGCGCCCACCAGGAGTGCCAGTCCCACAGCACCGCCACGTCGGCGACGGTCCGGGTGCCCTTCAGTGACGCCAACTGCCCTACGGACTGGCCCAGTTCGACGACCTCGCGCCAGACCCGTGAGTCCGTCCCGGCGTGCGGCAGCATCGACGAGTGGAACTTCTCCGCGCCGCGCCGCGACTGCCGCCACTGGAAGAACATGGCGCCCTCGGAGCCGCGGGCGACATGAGCGAGGGAGTTGCGGGCCATCTGTCCCGGCGCCTTCGCGGGGTTGCGGGGCTGCCAGTTGACGCCGGACGTGGAGTGCTCAAGGAGCAGCCAGGGGGCGCCCCCCGCGACGGAGCGGGTGAGGTCGGCGGCCATGGCGAGGTTGACGTGGGTGCGGCGGCCGTCGGTGATCAGATAGTGGTCGTTGGTGACGAGGTCGACCTCGCGGCCCCAGGCCCAGTAGTCCAGGGAGTCGCACTGGCTGAGCGCGGTCATGAAGTTGGTGGTGACGGGGGCGCCGGGGGCCAGGCGGTGCAGGATGTCGCGTTCGCGCACGAAGTTCTCCCGCAGGGTCGCGTCGGCGAACCGGCGGTAGTCCAGGGCCTGGGCCGGGTTGCCGACGGTGGGCGTGACGCGCGGCGGCTCGATCTCCTCGAAGGAGCCGTAGCGCTGGCCCCAGAAGGTCGTGCCCCACGCTTCGTTGACGGCCTCGACGCTGCCGTACGCGGACCGGAGCCAGTCGCGGAAGTGGCCGGCGCACGACGGGCAGTAGCAGGCGGAGACCGGCACCCCGAACTCGTTGTGGACGTGCCACATCGCGAGCGCCGGGTGGTCGGCGTACCGGCGGGCGAGCTGCTCGGTGATGCGCGATGACGCCTCGCGGTAGGCGCTGTTGCTGTGGCAGATGGCGCCGCGTGAGCCGAATTCGTAGCGGACGCCCTCGGCGGTGACGGGCAGGGCGTCGGGGTGCGCGCGGTAGAACCAGGCGGGCGGCGCAACCGTGGGGGTGCCGAGGTCGGCGCGGATGCCGTTCTCGTGCAGGAGGTCCAGGACGCGGTCGAGCCAGCCGAACTCGTAGACGCCGGGGGACGGTTCGAGCAGGGCCCAGGAGAAGATCCCGACGCTCACCATCGTGACGCCGGCATCCCGCATCAGCGCCATGTCCTCGCGCCAGACGGTTTCCGGCCACTGCTCGGGGTTGTAGTCCCCACCGAAGGCGAGCCCGGTCAGGCCCCTGGGGGTGTTCTCCGGCATGGATCTCTCCCGAGTCATCGATCGTTGAAAGCAACAGTCTGGAACATCAATTGGGAACGTGCACACACACTTTCGCGGGTCTGATCTCAACATAACCGCACAGCAACAACCATTGACAAGTGTCCTGGATGTTTCTCTACTGTGAACGCTCACAGATGCGTGGCAGGCCGCTCGACGCAGTCGGCACAGCCACCCGGTAAGGGGAGACCATCCATGCCGTTCACGAAGCACCGCCGCTTCTACGCCACTTCGCTCGCCCTCGCCCTCGGCGCCGCCGCCCTCACCGCCTGCGGCTCGTCGGACGACGACAGCCAGGCGGAGTCCGGCCCCGCCTCCCTGACGTACTGGGCCTGGACGCCCGGCATGGACAAGGTCGTCGATCTGTGGAACAAGGGCCCCGGCAAGAAGGAACAGATCAAGGTCACCGTCAAGAAGCAGGCGTCCGGCGACACCCTCGTCACCAAGATCCTCACCGCCCACAAGGCCAAGAAGGCCCCCGACCTGGTCCAGGCCGAGTACCAGGCGCTGCCGACCCTGGTCAGCAACGACGCGCTCGCCGACATATCCGGTGACGTGGGCAAGGCGAAGGGCGAGTTCCCCGAGGGCGTCTGGCAGCAGACGACGCTCGGCTCGGACGCGGTGTACGCGGTGCCGCAGGATTCGGGGCCGATGATGTTCTACTACCGCGCCGACCTCTTCAAGAAGTACGACCTCAAGGTCCCCGCCACCTGGGACGAGTTCGCGAAGACCGCACGCGCGCTGAAGAAGAAGGCCCCCGGCAAGGACCTCACCACGTTCTCCGCGAACGACTCCGGGCTCTTCGCGGGCCTGGCCCAGCAGGCCGGCGCCAAGTGGTGGACCACCGAGGGCGAGAAGTGGAAGGTCGGCATCGACGACGACGCCACGCGCAAGGTCGCCGACTTCTGGGGCGGCCTCGTCGAGGAGGGCGCCATCGACAACCAGCCGATGTACACCCCCGCCTGGAACAAGGCCCTCAACACCGGCAAGCAGCTCGCCTGGGTGAGCGCCGTCTGGGCGCCCGGCACCCTCACCACCGCCGCCCCCGACACCAAGGGCAAGTGGGCCATGGCCCCCCTGCCGCAGTGGTCGAAGGGCGACAACACCACCGGCAGCTGGGGCGGGTCATCGACCGCCGTCACCACCGACAGCGACCACAAGGGCGCCGCGGCCAAGTTCGCCGCCTGGCTGAACACCGACCCCAAGGCCCTGGACGCGCTGGCGAAGGAAGGCGGCATCTACCCCGCCGCCACCGCCGCCCAGACCAGCGGCGCGTTCGCCGAGCCCCCGGCATACTTCGCCGGCCAGAAGGACTTCTACCCGCAGGCCGCCGAGATCGCGAAGACCGCCGCGCCCGGCGCCTGGGGCCCGAACGTGAACGTCGCGTACACCACGTTCAGGGACGCCTTCGGCTCGGCCGCCAAGAACAAGTCCGACTTCGGCGCCGCCCTCAAGACCATGCAGGACACCACCGTCGCCGACCTGAAGAAGCAGGGCTTCGGAGTCGCGCCGTGACCCGTGCACGCCCCGGCCGCGTGACCCCGGCACGCCCCCGCCGCAGGAAGGGGTACGGGGTCAAGAGCGCCCCGTACGCCTTCCTGCTCCCCGCCACGCTGCTCTTCGCGCTCTTCTTCGCGCTGCCCATCGGCTACGCGCTCTGGCTCAGCCTCCACAAGGTCGAGGTCGAGGGCCTGGGCCTGGGCAAGGACGCCCGGCACGAGGTGTGGGCCGGCATCGGCAACTACACCGACGCCCTCGCCGACTCCGAGCTCCTGCACGGCGCGCTGCGCGTCCTGGGCTACGGCGCCATCGTCATCCCGGTGATGCTCGGCCTCGCGCTGCTCTTCGCGCTGCTCCTGGACACCGAGCGGGTGCGCCTCACCCCCTTCACGCGCCTGGCGATCTTCCTGCCGTACGCCGTGCCCGGGGTCATCGCCGCGCTCCTGTGGGGCTTCCTCTACCTCCAGGACGTCAGCCCCTTCTTCTTCGTCCTCGACAAGCTGGGCCTGCCCCAGCCCGATCTGCTCGACGGAGGGCCGCTCTATCTCGCGCTCTCCAACATCGCCGTCTGGGGCGGCACCGGCTTCAACATGATCGTCATCTACACCTCGCTGCGGGCCATCCCGGCCGAGGTCCACGAGGCGGCGAAGCTGGACGGCTGCTCGCAGCTGCAAATCGCGCTGCGGATCAAGATCCCGATGGTGGCGCCCTCGCTGGTGCTCACCTTCTTCTTCTCGATCATCGCGACGCTCCAGGTGTTCAGCGAGCCCACCACCCTCAAGCCGCTCACCAACTCCGTCTCCACCACCTGGAGTCCGCTGATGAAGGTCTACCAGGACGCCTTCGGCAAGGGTGACATCAACTCGGCGGCGGCCACCGCCGTGATCATCGCGGTCGTCACGCTCGTCCTGTCCTTCGGCTTCCTGCGCGCCGCGAACTCCCGCACCAAGAAGGAGGCGACCCGATGAGCTCGCCGACCTCGCTCGCCGTCCGCAAGGCCGCGCCCGCCGCGGGCACCACGCCCGGCACCGCACAGGGCCCGCCCCCGCCACGGCGGATCGCCGTCCTGCCGACCGCCGTGCTCGTGCTCGGCGCCCTGTACTGCCTGCTGCCCGTGCTCTGGGTGGTGATCGCCTCCACCAAGTCGGGCCGCGAACTGTTCTCCACGTTCACGTTCTGGCCCGGCAGCGGCTTCGCCGACAACATCACGGACCTGGCCGCCTACCGCGACGGCATCTACTGGCGGTGGATGGGCAACTCCGCCCTCTACGCAGGTCTCGGCGCGCTCCTGTCCACGGCCGTCTCCGCGGTCAGCGGCTACGCCCTCGCGGTCTACCGCTTCCGCGGCCGCGAGAGCGTCTTCAACATCCTGATGGCGGGCGTCCTGATGCCGCCGGTGATCCTGGCCGTGCCGCAGTACCTCCTGCTCGCGAAGGCCGATCTCACGGACTCGTACGCCTCGGTCCTCATGCCCCTCGTCCTCTCCCCCTACGGCGTGTACCTCGCCCGGATCTACGCCTCCGCCGCCGTGCCCGGCGATGTCGTGGAGGCGGGGCGGATGGACGGGGCGAGCGAGTGGCGGATCTTCACGCGGATCGCGCTGCCGATGATGGTGCCCGGCCTGGTGACGGTGTTCCTCTTCCAGTTCGTGGCGGTGTGGAACAACTTCCTGCTCCCCTACATCATGCTCAGCGACGACGAGAAGTTCCCCATCACGCTGGGTCTGTTCACGCTCCTGGAGCAGGGCTCCAACACCCCCGCGCTCTACACCCTCGTGATCACCGGCGCGCTCCTGGCCGTCGTACCGCTCATCGCCCTCTTCCTGGTCATCCAGCGCTTCTGGAGCCTCGACCTGCTGTCCGGAGCCGTAAAGTCGTGACCATGAACGCTACGGGGGGCAGGCGCAGGCCGCCGACGATCCACGACGTGGCCCGCGAGGCCGGCGTCTCGCGCGGCACGGTGTCCCGCGTGCTGAACGGCGGGCATTATGTGAGCCCCGCCGCCCAGGAGGCCGTAACCGCGGCCATCCGCAAGACCGGTTACGTCGTCAACCGGCACGCCCGCTCGCTGATCACCGGCCGCTCCGACTCGGTGGGTTTCCTCCTCACCGAACCCCAGGAGCGCTTCTTCGAGGACCCGAACTTCAATGTGCTGCTGCGGGGCTGCACGGGGGCGCTCGCCGCGCACGACATCCCGCTGCTCCTGATGCTGGCGGGCACCCCGGACGAGCGGCGCCGCATCATGCGCTACATCACCGCGGGCCACGTCGACGGAGTGCTCCTGGTCTCCAGCCACTCCGGCGATCCGGTCGCGGACGAACTGCGCGACGCCGGGGTCCCCCTGGTGGCGTGCGGGAAGCCGATCGGCCAGGCGTCCAAGGTCAGCTATGTCGCCGCGGACGACCGGGACGGGGCCCGCGACATGGTGCGCCATCTCCTGTCCCTCGGGCGGCGCCGCATCGGCACGGTGACCGGGCCGCTCGACACCCCCGGCGGCGTGGAACGGCTCGCCGGCTACCGCGAGGTCCTGGCCGAGGAGGGCATCGCGGTCGACGACCGGCTCATCGTGTCCGGCGACTACAGCCGGGCGGGCGGTGAGGCCGCGGCAACCCTGCTCCTGGACCGGGCCCCGGACCTGGACGCCGTGTTCGTGGCCTCGGACCTCATGGCGCAGGGCGTCCTTGCGGCCCTGGACCGCGCGGACCGCCGCGTCCCCGAGGACATCGCGGTCGGCGGCTTCGACGACTCGCCCGCCGCCCTGACCGCCCGCCCGGAGCTGACGACGGTCCGCCAGCCCTGGGACCGCATCAGCGCCGAGATGGTGCGGGTGCTTCTCGCCCAGATCGGCGGCGAGGACCCGGCCGCGGTGATTCTGCCGACGGAGCTCGTGATCCGCGGATCGGCCTGACAGCGGATCGGTTTGACGTACGAGGACGAGGCGGCGGGGACTTCGCCCTCGCTGCCCTGAGGGAGGGACCCGGACATGACTGACGCCCCGGCCACCGGACGCGACGGTGCCGTCACCAACTGGGCGGGGAACATCACCTTCTCCGCCCGCGAGCTGCACCGGCCCGCGTCGGAGGCCGCCCTGCGGTCCCTTGTCGCCGGCAGCCGCCAGGTGCGGGTACTCGGCAGCGGCCACTCCTTCAACCGGATCGCCGACGTGGACGGCGGCGCGGTCGAAGGAGGGGCCACCGCCCTGGTGTCCCTCGCCGCCCTCGAACCGTCCGTCGACGTGGACACCGAGGCGCGCACGGTACGAGTGTCGGGCGGCGTGCGGTATGCCGAACTGGCCCGGCACGTCGCCTCGTACGGCCTTGCCCTGCCCAACATGGCATCCCTTCCGCACATCTCGGTGGCCGGTTCGGTCGCCACGGGGACGCATGGCTCGGGCAACAACAACCAGTCCCTCGCGGAGGTCGTGCGCTCGGTGGAGCTGTTGACCGCCGACGGGGATACGCGCGTACTGAGCCGCGGCGACGACGGTTTCGACGGCGCCGTGGTCTCCCTCGGCGCCCTCGGCGTCGTCCTCGCCCTCACCCTCGACCTGGAGCCGCTCTACACGGTGAGCCAGCACGTGTTCGGCGAACTCCCCCTGTCCGGGCTCGACTTCGACGCGGTGACGTCGGCGGCGTACAGCGTGAGTCTGTTCACGGACTGGCGCAGGCCGCGCTTCAACCAGGTGTGGCTCAAGCACCGCGGTGATGCCGCCGTGGGCTTCCCCTGGTCGGCGCCGGTGAGCGAGCCCCGGCATCCGGTCCCCGGCATGCCCGCCGTCAACTGCACCGAGCAGCTGGGCGTGCCGGGCTCGTGGCACGAGCGACTCCCGCACTTCCGGGCCGAGTTCACGCCGAGCAGCGGCGCCGAGCTGCAATCGGAGTATCTGCTGCCGCGCGAGCACGCCCTCGCCGCGCTGCACGCACTGGACGCCCTCAGGGCCGAGGTGGCGCCCGTACTCCAGGTCTGCGAGGTGCGCACCGTCGCCGCCGACACCCAGTGGCTGAGCCCCGCCCACGGCCGGGACAGCGTGGCGTTCCACTTCACATGGGTGCCGGATGCGGCGGCCGTGCTCCCGGTGGTCGCGCGGGTGGAGGAGAGCCTGGCACCGTTCGCGCCCCGGCCGCACTGGGGCAAGGTGTTCGGCGCAGACCCCTCCGAGCTGGGTGCCCGCTATCCGCACGCGGCGGATTTCGCCGCCCTGGCCCAGCGCCTGGACCCGCGCGGAAAGTTCCGCAACGCGTTCGTGCGCTCCTTCCTCGGCCCCTTCCTGCGGTGAGTCACGCGGTGCCGTGGCCTCAGCCCGCCCGAGCCCCTACTCCGCCCGCCCGAGCGCGTCCCCGCACGCCTTGATGTACGCGCCGACCAGCGGACGGCGGTCCTCGCCCGCGCGCCAGGCGAGCGCGAACCGGCTCGGCGTGATGCCGCGGACGGGGCGCGTGACGACGCCGCCGAGGGTGATCAGCGGCGCGTTGCCCGCTGCCACCAGGCAGATGCCGCGGCCGTCCACCAGCGCCTCGTACGTCTCGTCGGTGCTGGCGATCTCCGCGCCGATCCGGGGCGGGCGCCCGGCGCGGGCGTCGGTTGCGAGCCAGTAGTCCCGCAGCGCCCCCGCGCTCTCGGGCAGCGCGAGGAAGGGCTCGTCGGCGAGGTCCGCGAAGTCGACCTCGTCCAGGGCCGCGAGGCGGTGCGATTCGGGGAGGGCGACACGACGCGGCTCCTCGGCGACCACCACCCACTCGTAGCGCTCCATGCCGGGCAGCGGCAGCCAGATGAAGGCCACGTCCGCGGTGCCGTCGGCGAGGCCCGCGCTGGCGTCGTCCCAGCCCACCTGCCGCAGCCGGATCACGGCCGCCGGATGCGCCTCGCTGAAGCGGGACCGCACCGCCGGAAGAAGGCCGCCACGGGCGGGTCGCGTGCTCATGCCCACGGAGAGCGTGGCCCGCTCCTCGGTTTTCGCGCGCTCCACCGCTTCATTGCCCAACTGCCAACTTTGGAGCACCTGTTGGGCATGCGGCAGCAGAGCGGCACCCACGGAGGTGAGCCGCACCCCCCGGTGGTCGCGCACGAAGAGATCCGCGCCCAACTGCCGTTCCAGTGCCCGTATCTGCTTGCTCAGCGCGGGCTGCGAGACGAAGAGCCGCTCGGCGGCCCGCGTGAAGTGCAACTCCTGCGCCACCGCGACGAAGTAGCGAAGATCCCTGCTGTGCACGTCCCTGCCGTGAAGGTCCATAACCATCAGCTATCACGTCAGGTCTTGGACGGGCCACCCGCCTGCGCCACAGGATGAACACCAGAGCCGGGAACGAACCAACCGGCGGATATGACGAGGGAGTTCAAGATGTCGAAGGTATGGCTCGTGACGGGCGCGAACAGCGGTTTCGGCCGGGCGATCACCGAGGCCGCCGTCGCCGCGGGCGGCGTGGTCGTGGCCACCGCACGCAACGCCTCCTCCCTGGACGACCTGGTGGCCGCCCACCCCGACCAGGTCGAGGCCCTCACCCTGGACGTGACCGACACGGCCGGCATCGAGGCCGCCGTACGCGACGTCACCGACCGGCACGGGCGCATCGACGTCCTGGTGAACAACGCGGGACGCAGCCACGTCGGCGCCCTCGAAGAGGACTCGGACGCCGAACTGCGCGCCCTGTTCGACGTGCACGTCTTCGGCCCGGCCGCGCTGACCCGCGCCGTCCTGCCGCACATGCGGGCCCGGCGCTCGGGAGCGATCGTGCAGATGAGCAGCATGGGCGGGCAGATGTCCTTCGCGGGCTTCTCGGCGTACAGCGGAACGAAGTTCGCCCTGGAGGGGATGTCGGAGGCGCTGGCCCAAGAAGTGGCACCGCTCGGCATCAAGGTCCTGGTCGTGGAGCCCGGCGCGTTCCGCACCGGGCTGTTCGGCAACACCACCGCCAGCCCCGCCGAGATCCCGGACTACGCGCGGACGGCGGGCGCCACCCGGGCCATGGTCGCGGGCGGCGACGGCGAGCAGCCCGGCGACCCGGCGAAGGCCGCCCTCGCGATCATCGCCGCCCTGGACGCGGACGACACTCCGCTGCGCCTGCCGCTCGGCGAGGACTCCGTGGACGCGGTCATCGGCCACCTCGACGCGGTCCGCTCCGAGATCGGCACATGGGAGAAGGTGGCACGGGCGACGGCGTTCGACGCCTGAGGCTCTGCATGCCCCTCAGCCGCCACAGCCGCCACAGCCGCCTCAGCGGTCGCGCTTGACCGCCCGCAGGACCACGAACTTCGGGTCGCTCGCGACGACTTGCGAGTTACCGAAGAGCTTGCGCAGCTTCACGTGGTATCCGAGGTGGCGGTTGCCGACGACCCACAGTTCGCCGCCGGGGCGCAGCGCGGCGCGCGCCCCGGAGAACATCCGCCAGGCGGTCGCACCGGAGGTGGCCTGGTGGCTGTGGAACGGCGGATTGTTCAGGACGAGGTCCACCGATCCGGCGGGTACGGCCGACAGCGCGTCGCCCGCGACGAACTCCGCCCGCGCGGGATCGAGCCCGTTCGCGCGGAAGGTCGCCTCGGCCGAGGTGACGGCGGGGTACGACTCGTCGATGAAGGTGACCGTGGCCCGCGGATCGGCGACGGTGGCGGCCGTACCGAGCACGCCGTTGCCGCAGCCCAGGTCCACGATGTGCGCGGCGCCCGTACCGGTCGGCAGATGGCGCAGGAAGAAGCGGGTGCCGATGTCGAGGCGCTCGGCACAGAACACGCCCGCGTGATTGACGGCCGTCAGCCCCGCGCCCGCTCCGGAGTCACCGTCGAGGACGTAGTCGCGCGGCCAGGGGCTCGGCCCGGCCGTGCGCTCCGGGTCCGGGGTGCTGAAGATGAGCCGCGCCTTCTGCCGGGCGAGCGACGTCCGCGTGGGGCCGATGATCCGCTCGAACAGGTCGAGGGTCGAGGTGTGGATCTCGGTGACCATTCCGGTGCCGACGACGACCGTGCCCGCGTGCAGGGCGGGGGCGAGCCGGTGCAGCTGGTCCTCCAGGAGCGCGAGGCTCTTCGGCACCCGGACCAGGAGTACGTCGATCCGGGACGGCGGGGCGTCGCCGGTCGTCGAGATCCGCACGGCGTCCGGCGCGAATCCGGCGCGTGCCACGTTGGCCCGCGTGGCCTCCCCGGCGAGGAACGAGTCGGTGATCAGCGTCGGCGCGTGCCCGGCGTGCCCGGCGAGCGCGGTGGTCAGCGCACCCCAGCGGTCGCCGACGACGGCCACGGTCCCGGAGAGGTCGACGGGCTTGGCCGCCGCCTCCTCCGTGTCACCCGTGTCGCCGGTCTCCCCCGCGAGGTGCCGCAGCAGGTAGGCGTCGGCCGCGGACCAGGCGCGCAGCGGGTCGCGGGGGTCCTCGGGGAATCGTGTGAGGTCGTACGCGCCCCATGACGTGATCAGCCGGTTCATCGTGCTCTCAGGCTAACGGAGGGGAGAGCACCAGCCGACCGCCCGACCGCCGCGCCTGCGCCTGAGCCAGGGCCTGCGCCGAATAGCGGCTCTTGTGGTGCGGGCCGGGCCCCTGCTCCTTACCGTCCATTCTGGAGCACCCGCGCTTTCCATCCCCCCGAGGAGCTGTCATGCCGGAGCTGTTCATCGGCGGAACGTGGACCACTGCCCAGGACGGGCAGGTACGGGAGATCCGCTGCCCCGCGGACAACACCCTGGTCGCGACCGTCGACGAGGCCGGACCGAAGGACGCGGCGGCGGCGATCTCCGCGGCCCGGGAGGCCTTCGACCGCGGCCCGTGGCCCGGCACCCCCGCGGCGGAACGCGGCCGTCTGCTGCTGCGCGTCGCCGACCTCCTCGAACGCGACAAGGACGCACTCGCCCGCGCCGAATCCCTGGACACCGGGAAGCGGCTCGTGGAGAGCGAGTACGACATGGACGACATCGCGAACTGCTTCCGCTACTTCGGCAACCTGACGGCGGCGGGCGGCACCGACCGGGTCGTCGACGCGGGCAGCCCGGAGGTGGACAGCCGGGTGGTGCACGAGCCGGTCGGGGTGTGCGCGCTGATCACTCCGTGGAACTATCCGCTCCTGCAGACCGCCTGGAAGGTCGCCCCGGCGCTCGGCGCGGGCAACACCTTCGTCCTCAAGCCCAGCGAGCTGACCCCGCACACCTGCATCATCCTGATGCGGCTGCTCACCGAGGCCGGGCTGCCCGCCGGGGCCGCCAATCTGATCCTGGGCGCCGGGCCCACCGCGGGCGCCCCGCTCAGCGAGGACCCGCGGGTCGACCTGGTGTCGTTCACCGGCGGGCTCGTCACCGGGCGGCGCATCATGGCCGCCGCGGCGCCCACGGTGAAGAAGGTCGCCCTGGAGCTGGGCGGCAAGAACCCGAACATCGTCTTCGCCGACGCCGACTTCGACACGGCGGTCGACTACGCCCTGATGGCGATCTTCCTGCACTCGGGCCAGGTCTGTTCGGCCGGGGCGCGGCTCCTCGTCGAGGACGCGCTGCACGACAGGTTCGTCGACGAACTGGTGGAGCGTGCGCGGCGGATCCGGCTCGGCGGGCCCTTCGACGACGACGCCCGCACGGGGCCGCTGATCTCCGCCGCGCACCGCGACAAGGTCGAGGCGTACGTGGCGGCCGGGATCGCCGAGGGCGCGGTGCTCCGCTGCGGCGGCGCGCGCCCCGACGACCCGGCGCTGAAGGACGGCTACTACTACCCGCCGACCGTGCTCGACGAGTGCACCCCCGGCATGTCCGTGGTCACCGACGAGTCGTTCGGTCCTGTGCTCACCGTCGAGCGGTTCCGCACCGAGGACGAGGCGATCGGTCTCGCCAACGACACCGTCTACGGTCTCGCGGGCGCCGTCTGGACCGAGGACACCGGCAAGGGCCAGCGCGTGGCGGCCCGGATGCGCGCCGGAACTGTCTGGATCAATGACTTCCACCCCTATGTTCCGCAGGCCGAATGGGGTGGAATGAAGCAGTCCGGATTCGGCCGTGAACTGGGCCCGGCAGGTCTTGCCGAGTACCAGGAGGCCAAGCACATCTGGCGCAACCTGGCAGCGACACCGCAGAGGTGGTTCGAATGAGCACCGATCCAGGCAAGGGCGCCGATGCCGCCCCGAACCCACACCAGGACGACGACGCCGCGCTCGGCGAGCTCGGATACCGTCCCGAACTCAAGCGGACCCTGGGCAACTTCCACACCTTCGCGGCCGGGATCAGCTACATCTCGATCCTGACCGGCACCTTCCAGCTCTTCTACTTCGGCGTCAGCTTCGGCGGCCCCGCCTACTGGTGGTCCTGGCCGATGGTCTTCGTCGGCCAGCTGATGGTGGCGCTCTGCTTCTGCGAGCTGGCCGCCCGCTACCCCGTCGCGGGGTCCGTCTACAACTGGGGCAAGCAGCTCGGCGGCAAGCACATCGGCTGGCTCGGCGGCTGGATGATGCTGACGGCCACCATGGTGTCCCTGGCGGCGGTCGCCCTCGCGTACCAGATCACGCTGCCGCAGATCTCCGACTTCTTCCAGTTCATCGGGGACGGCAGCGGGACGACCGACGCGGCGAAGAACGCCGTGCTGCTCGGCTCGGTCCTCATCCTGTTCACCACGCTGGTCAACGCCTTCGGCGTCAAGCTGATGGCCCGGATCAACTCCGCGGGCGTCCTGATCGAACTGATCGCCGCCGTCGTCCTGATCGTGCTGCTCGCCGCCCACATCACGCGCGGCCCCAGCGCCATCACCGAGACCGGCGGCCTGGGCGAGGGCCAGAACCTCGGCTACTTCGGCGCCTTCCTGACGGCGTCACTCGCCTCGGCGTACGTGATGTACGGCTTCGACACCGCGTCCTCGCTCGGCGAGGAGTCGCTCGACCCGAGCCGCAACGCGCCGCGGGCCATCCTGCGCGCGCTCATCTTCTCGTTCCTCATCGGCGGGCTCATCCTGCTGTTCGCGCTCCTGGCCGTACCGGACCTGCACGCGAAGGAACTGTCCGTCGACGGTCTGCAGTACGTGGTCCTGAGCACGCTCGGCTCCACGATCGGCGAGATCGTCCTGTGGTGCGTGGTCATCGCCATCACCGTCTGCGAACTCGCGGTACAGGCCGCGGGCATCCGCCTCGCGTTCGCCATGGCCCGCGACGGCTGCCTGCCCGCGTCCTCGCTGCTCGCCAAGGTCAGCCCGCGCTTCCAGACGCCCGTACTGCCCGCGATCATCATCGGGCTCGTCGGCGTCGGCATCCTGGTCATCAACATCAACCAGCCGCAGATCTTCTCCGTGATCACGAGCATCGCGATCATCATGATCTACCTGGCCTATCTCCTGGTCACCCTGCCGATGCTGATCAGGCGGCTGCGCGGCCAGTGGGAGCCCGCCGAGGGCAAGTTCTCGCTCGGCAAGTTCGGTCTGCCGGTCAATATCCTTGCCGTGCTCTGGGGCGCGGCCATGTCCCTCAACCTGGCCTGGCCGCGCGCGGAGGTCTACAACGCGACCGGACCGCAGCACTGGTACCTGCGCTGGGGCGCGTTCCTCTTCATCGGAATCGTGGCCTGCGGTGGCTTCGCCTACTACTGGTTCGTGCAGCGGCACAAGGCGGGCGTCCTCGCCGAGCACCGCTTCGAGGAGCCTCCCGTCGACCCCACCACTCCCCCGTCGCCCCCGGCCGCCCCCTGAACCCCGCCGATCGTCGCCGATCCGTCGCTGATCTGGAGTCACCATGCCCGCAGAGAGCCCCAACGCCGAGTTCGACTACGTGGTGGTCGGCGGCGGCACGGCAGGCGCCGTCGTCGCCGCGCGGCTGACCGAGGACCCGGACGTCACCGTCTGCGTGCTCGAGGCAGGACCCTCGGACGTCGGCGACGACAACATCCTCCGGCTGACCAAGTGGATGGCCCTGCTGGAGTCCGGCTACGACTGGGACTATCCGATCGAGCCGCAGGAGAACGGCAACGACTTCATGCGGCACGCCCGCGCCAAGGTGCTCGGCGGCTGCTCGTCGCACAACTCCTGCATCGCCTTCTGGGCGCCCGCCGAGGACCTCGACGAGTGGGGCTCCCTGGGCTGTACGGGCTGGAGCGCCGCGGACTGTTTCCCGCTGTACCAGCGCCTGGAGACCAACGACGCGCCCGGCGACCACCACGGCCGCTCGGGCCCGGTGAACATCATGAGCGTCCCGCCCAACGACCCCTGCGGGGCGGCCCTGTTGGAGGCGTGCGCGGCGGCGGGCATCCCCACCACGCCGTTCAACACCGGTACGACGGTCAAGCGCGGCGCCCACTGGTTCCAGATCAACTCCCGTCCGGACGGCACCCGTTCGTCCGCCTCGGTGTCGTATCTGCATCCGATCATCGGCAAGCGGCCCAACCTGGAGATCCGTACGGGCCTGCAGGCCAAGCGGCTGCTGTTCGACGAGGGCAAGCGCTGCACGGGTGTGGAGTACCTGGAGCCCGACACCGTCCACAGCGGCAGCGTCTTCGCGCGCCGCGAGGTGATCGTCTCCTGCGGGGCCATCGACTCGCCCAAGCTCCTGATGCTGTCGGGCATCGGCCCCGCCGGGCATCTGCGGGAGTGCGGCGTCGAGGTGCGGGCGGACTCCCCCGGCGTCGGCTCCCACCTCCAGGACCACCCCGAGGGCGTGATCATGTGGGAGGCGAAGCAGCCGATGGTCACCTCCTCCACCCAGTGGTGGGAGATCGGCATCTTCGCGGACACCGAACCGGGCCTCGACCGCCCGGACCTGATGTTCCACTACGGCTCGGTGCCCTTCGACATGAACACCTACCGGCGCGGCTATCCCACCACCGACAACGCCTTCTGCCTGACCCCGAACGTCACCCGCGCCCGCTCCATGGGCACGGTCCGGCTGCGCACGCGCGACTTCCGGGACAAGCCGAAGGTCGACCCGCGCTACTTCACCGACGAGCACGACATCCGCGTGATGACGTACGGACTGCGGCTCGCCCGCGAGATCGCGGCGCAGGCCCCGATGGCCGGCTGGGCGGGCGCCGAACTGGCACCGGGGCCCGACGCCACGACCGACGACGAGCTCTTCGCCTACATCCGCCAGACCCACAACACCGTCTACCACCCGGCGGGCACCGTACGGATGGGCGCTGCGGACGACACTGACTCGCCGCTCGACCCTCAGCTGCGGGTCAAGGGCGTCACCGGTCTGCGCGTCGCCGACGCGTCGGTCATGCCGTTCCTGCCCGCGGTCAACCCGTGCATCACCACGATGATGATCGGCGAGAAGTGCGCGGACATGCTCAAGGCGACCTGAGCGGGGCGGGGCGGGCCGCGCTGGGGATCACGTCCGGTCGAACCAGGTCGGCTGCTCCTCCGCCGCGGCCTGCTTGATCCGGAAGAGGCTGAACTCGTGCAGGTCGGGCAGCTGGTCCAGGGCGAACCAGCCCACGTCGAGCGACTCGTCGTCGTTGACCCGCGCCTCGCCGCCGACGGCCCGGCAGCGCAGCGTGATGTCCATGAACTGGCAGATGTCGCCGTTGGGGTACGTCACCGGGTCCAGGGACTCGACGAGCACCACGCGCTCGGGCACGCAGTGCACCGCGGTCTCCTCGAACACCTCGCGCACGGCACACGCGGCGGGCTGCTCCCCGGGGTCCGGCATGCCGCCGATGGCCGACCACTTGCCGTTGTCGGCGCGCCGCCCGAGGAGCACTCTGCCCTCGTCGTCGAAGACGATGGCGGTGACCCCGGGGAGCCACAACAGCTGGTGGCCCGCGTCGGCCCGGATCGTGTGGATGAAGTCAGGGGTAGCCATGCCGTCGACCCTAACGGGCCTGCGGGGTGCGCCTGGCCCGCACGGCGCCGGTGACCGCCCAGCCGAGGCCGCCCGCGGCGATCAGGACGAGGATGCCCTCGGGCAGGGTGCCGAGCCGGGTGGCCGGGGTCTGCGAGGAGCGCAGCGGCACCTCCTCGACGAGCGAGTCGGCGGTGAACCACTTCGTCTTCTGGGAGACCCGCCCGTCCGGCATGATGATCGCGCTGACGCCGCTGGTCACCGGGACGGTGACGGTACGGCTGTGCTCGACGGCGCGGATCCGTGACATGGCCAGCTGCTGGTAGGTCATCTCGCTGCGGTCGAACGTCGCGTTGTTGCTGGGCACCGAGATGAGCTGCGCGCCGTGCGTGACCGTGTCCCGCACGGCCCAGTCGAAGGCGGCTTCGTAGCAGGTGGCCAGGCCCACCTTCGTGCCCGCCATGGTGAAGACGCCGGGCTTGGTGCCGCGGCTGAAGTCCTGGCGCACCATGCCGACGTCGCTGCTGAAGAAGCCCACGATGCCGCGCAGCGGGATGTACTCGCCGAAGGGCTGGATCTGCCGCTTGTCGTAGGTGTCCGTGGGGCCCTTGACCGGGTCCCACAGGATCTGCTCGTTGAAGAGCTTGCCGTCCTTGCTCTCGACGACTCCGCCCACGGAGACGGGGGCGTCGATCGCCTTGGCCGCGCGCTCGATCGCCGCGCGGGCGTCCGGGTTGGTGAACGGGTCGATGTCGGAGGAGTTCTCCGGCCACAGGACGAAGTCGGGCTGCTCGGCCTTGCCCGCCTTCACCCGGTCCGCGAGCCGTACCGTCTCGCGTACGTGGTGGTCGAGCACCGCGCGGCGCTGGGCGTTGAACTCCAGGCCCGCCTGCGGGACGTTGCCCTGGATGGCGGCGACGGTCGCGGTGCCGTCCTCGGCGTCGTCGCTGACCAGCGGACGCGCGGCGAAGGCACCGGCGACCGGGACGGCCACGGCGAGCAGGGCCGCCGCGGCCGCGCCACGGCGCAGGACGCGGGTGGAGCGCACGTCGCGTGCCTGGCGGACGATCTCGTACAGGCCGAAGCCGCACAGGACCACCGCGAAGCCGAGCACCGGGGTGCCGCCGAGCGCGGCAAGCGGCAGGAAGACGCCGTCCGCCTGTCCGAAGGCGATCTTGCCCCAGGGGAATCCGCTGAACGGCACGCGCGCCCGTGCCGCCTCACCGGCGATCCACAGGGCCGCCGCCCAGAGCGGATATGCGGGCAGCCGGGAGACGGCGGCGATGCCCGCCGCGACGAGGGCGACGAACAGCGCCTCGATGGCGGCGAGCGCCAGCCACGGGCCGGGGCCGACCTCCACACCGGTCCACACCAGAAGCGGCAGCAGGAAGCCGAGGCCGAAGAGGTAGCCGAGCCCGAGGCCCGCCTTCCAGCCGCGGCCGTGCAGGCACCAGGCGAACACCGCGAAGGCCGGCAGGGCCAGCCACCACAAGGTGCGTGGCGGAAAGCTGACGTAGAGCAGCACTCCGGAGAGTGCCGCCGCGGCGGCCGGGACGAGCGCTCGCAGGAAACGGGCCTTGCGCGAGACGGGCGCGGGCTGCGCCCCGAGCTGCTCCGACTCGGCCGCGGAGGTGGTGGTGGCGGTCACTCGGGGAGTGTACGGCGCGTCCCCCGGGCACCGACAGGACGGTCGTGGGCACGCGTTTGCCGGATCGTTCCTGCGCAAGATATCCACATCTCACGGTTTCACCGGTTACGGTGTGCCCGAGTCCCTGACCTGCGGCCGGATCAAGCCACAGCGTTCGGGGCCCGTCACACGGCGGGGGGCAACGGGGTGGGGACAACGGGGATGGCCGCGACAGCCGGGCCACCGGGGGCATACGAACGGCGCAGCGCGTCCGACGCGACGGGCATCGCGCTGCTCGGCGTGTGCGCGGCCTGGACCTTGATCAGCGCGGGGGTGCACGGCGGACAGCCCGAGGGCGTGCTCCTCGCGGTGCTCGCCGTGGCCGCGGGGTACGCGGGCGGCCGGATCTGCGGCGCACTCCTGCCGGTCGCCGCGCCCTGCGCCGGTGCGCTGGCCGGGGTGGGTCTCGCGGCGGCGGCCCCCTACCTCTCGCCGGGGCCCGTCAGCGCGGCGCCGCTCGGCCACACCGGCGCGGCCGCCGCGCTCCTGATCCTGGCGTCGGGGGCGGCCTGCAGTGCGGCGTGGGCGGCCCGCAGGCCCTCGACGCGGCTCGCGATGCGCCTGCTCGCCGTGGGGATCGTGGTGGCCGCGGTGGCGCTCGGGTCGATGGCCGGTGTCATCGCGTGCGTCGGGATCCTGCTCTGCTCCCTGGCGACCGCCCTGATGCGCGGCAGGGTGCTCGGCCTCGTCGGCCTCGCCCTGGCGACAGCGGTGGTGACCGGCCTGACCTGGGCCATCGCCGACGACGTACTGCCCGAGGGGCTGAGCGCGTCCCTGGAGGGCCAGCTCGACGGATACCGGGTCGAGCTGTGGCACGACGCGCTCGCGCTCGCGGGCCAGGAACCGGCGCTCGGGGTGGGTCCCGGCCGGTTCGCCGACTCCAGCCCCACGGTGGCCGAGCATCTCCTCACGGACGGCCGACCCCATTCGGCGCTGCTGCAACAGGCGGCCGAGCAGGGGCTTGCGGGCGTACTGCTGCTGGCGGCGGTGTTCTGCTGGCTGCTGTACGCGCTGTACCGCTCGCCCCGCTCCACCCAGGTCGTCCTGTCGGCGGGCGCGGCCCTGACGGCGCTCGCCGCCGTCGCCTCGGTCGGCAACGCGCTGAGCGTCACGGCGGTGACGACGGGCGCGGGCTACCTCGCGGGCATCGCCACGGCGCGACCGCTCGGCGACGAACCGGCGCAGCTCAGACCGTCGGCCTCTTCGCCGGGGTCAGCCGGTCCCGGATGATCCGTACGGCAGCTTCGGCGTCGTCGACGGTGACCGTGAACTTGCGGCCGTCGCCCAGGCTGAGCACCAGACCCTCACCGCGCCTGACCACGACGGCGGTGCCGAGCTCGGGCCGCGAGCGGTAACCCCATCCGCCCCACTGCCTGGGGCACACGACCTGCGCGAAGTCGGCCCCCACCACGTGGGAGAGCTGGATGCGGCGGCGCGGCAGGCCCATGTGACCGCAGCGCACTTCCAGGCAGTCCTTGTCGACCTTCACGGCGACATGGACGAAGGCGAGGGTGCCGAACAGGATCAGGAGTCCCGCGGCGATGCACCCGACGACGGACATGGCCAGTGCGGCGATCCCGGACGTCCACATGTTGTCGACGGCCAGCTCGATGCCCAGTGCCAGGCAGAGTGCGCCGGCGAGCGCGAGCAGCCACTGCACGCGGTTGGTCGCGCTTCCGGTCCAGACTTCCGGCGGGGCGTCGGCTGTGCTGCCCCGCTCGCCGTGGGTGTGGTCCGTCATGCGTCCGAGACTACTCACGTTCCGGAGGGAAGGCATCGCGTCGCGGAGCGTCACTGTTGCGGCGCGGCGGCCACCGGTGGCTTTCCGGCCTCCGGGCGGAGGCGGGGGCTCAGTGCGCGGAGCTGACCGCCGCGAGCAGCCGGCCTTCGGCGTACGTGTGGGCGGCGGCCGGCAGCTCGGCGGCGCGCCCGCTGAGGATCACCGTCAGGCCGCCTTCCCCGCCGGTGCCGGGGCCGGGGAGCTCTCCGGTCCTGCGCAGCGCCTGGGCGGCGACCGCTCCGGCGGAGCCGTGCAGGACCAGGGGCGGCATGCCGGGCTGCTGGAGGGCGGCCCGGATGCGCTCGCCGACCAGCTCGTAATGGGTGCAGCCCAGGACGACGGCCCTTACGTCACGCGGAGTGAGGGCCGCCGCCGCGGCGACCGCCCTGTCGATGGCCGCTTCGTCGGCGTACTGCACGGCGTCCGCGAGGCCGGGGCAGGGCACCTCGGCGACCTCGACGCCGCCGGCGAACTCCTCGATGAGGCCGCGCTGGTAGGGGCTCCCGGTGGTGGCGGGGGTGGCCCAGATGGCGATGGGGCCGCCGCCCGCGACGGCCGGCTTGATCGCCGGTACGGTCCCGATGACGGGCAGGTCGGGTTCGAACCGGGCACGCAGCGCGGGCAGGGCGTGCACGGACGAGGTGTTGCAGGCCACGATCAGCGCCGCGGGGCGGTGCGCCGCGGCCGCTTCCGCGATGGCCAGCGAGCGCTCCGTGATGTCCTGTGCCGAGCGCGGTCCCCAGGGCAGTCCGTCCGGGTCCGAGGAGAGGACGAGATCGGCGTCGGGCCGCAGACGACGTACCGCCGCCGCGGCGGGGAGCAGGCCGATACCGGAGTCCATGAGCGCGATCTTCACCCGGTCACCATAGTCGATCGGCCTCCTGCGCCCGGTGGCGTGGGGCAGACTGCGGCGGATGAGCGCCGTTGTGTGGATCGCCGCCGGATCGCTTGCCGCCTGGCTGTGGCTGCTGTTGGGACAGGGCTTCTTCTGGCGCACGGACCTGCGTCTGCCGTCGCGCCGCGACCCGGACACCTGGCCCTCCGTCTGCGTCGTCGTGCCCGCCCGCGACGAGGCCGCCGTCCTGCCCCTGAGCCTGCCCTCGCTGCTCGCCCAGGACTATCCGGGGCAGGCCGAGATCTTCCTTGTCGACGACGGGAGTTCGGACGGCACCGGCACGCTGGCCCGGTCCCTGGCCGACCGGCACGGCGGTCTCGAGCTGACCGTCGGTTCACCGGGTGAGCCGCCGCCGGGCTGGACGGGCAAGCTGTGGGCCGTGCGGCACGGCATCGGCCTGGCACGCGCGCGTGCGCCCCGGTATCTGCTGCTCACCGACGCGGACATCGCCCATGAGCCGGACAGTCTGCGGGAGTTGGTCGCGACGGCGGAAACGGCCGGATTCGACCTCGTCTCACAGATGGCGCGGCTGCGCGTCACGAGCGCGTGGGAGCGGCTCGTCGTCCCGGCGTTCGTGTACTTCTTCGCGCAGCTCTATCCGTTCCGCCGGATCGCCGCGAAGGGCTCGCGCACGGCCGCGGCCGCCGGGGGCTGTGTCCTGCTGAGCGCGCGGGCCGCCGAACGCGCGGACATCCCCGACTCCATCCGGCACGCGGTGATCGACGACGTGTCGCTCGCCAGGGCCGTGAAGCGCTCGGGCGGCCGCATCTGGCTGGGCCTCGCCGAACGCGTCGACAGCGTGCGCCCCTACCCGGGGCTCGGCGACCTATGGCGGATGGTCTCCCGCAGCGCCTACGCCCAACTGCGGCACAATCCCCTGGTCCTGATCGGTACGGTACTGGGGCTCGCCCTGATCTATCTGGCGCCCCCGGCCGCGCTGGCCGCCGGTCTGGCCACCGGCAGCGCGGTGCCCGCCGTGCTCGGGGGGCTCGCGTGGCTCGTGATGACGGCTACCTATATCCCGATGCTGCGCTACTACCGGCAGACTCTCTGGCTCGCTCCCCTGCTGCCGTTCACCGCGTTCCTCTATCTCCTCATGACGGTGGATTCGGCGGTGCAGCACTACCGGGGGCGCGGGGCTGCGTGGAAGGGGCGGACGTACGCCCGCCCCGATCCCGCTCCCGAGCAGCGCTGAGTCACTTCCTGCCGGGCGTCCAGTTCATGCCCCAGCCGTAGGCGTAGTCGATGGTGCGCTGCGGGCTCACGCCGCGCTCGGGCACCAGATAGCGGGCCTCGCGCTGGACGAAGAGGTCGCCGTTGTTGTTCGTGATCAGGGCGAGCGCGCAGACCGTGGAGGGCACCGTGCACTCGTCGAGCGAGAAGTCGATGGAGGCGCCGTGCTGCGGTTGCAGGGTCACGGTGGCGCTCAGGTCGGCGAAGCTGCGCGCGCCTTCGTAGATCGTCACGAAGATGACGATGCGCCGGAAGTCGTTGATGTGGTCGAGGTTGATCGTGAGGTTCTCGCCGCTGGCCACGGCTCCGGTGCGGTCGTCGCCGTCGAGCAGGACGTACGGGGGCTGGTCCAGGGAGCCGAAGGCGTTGCCCAGGGCCTGGACGACGCCCTTGCGTCCGTCGGACAGTTCGTACAGGGCGCACAGGTCGAGGTCGAGGTCCGCGTGCATCGCCACGGCCCGGCCGAGCTTGCTGGCCCAGCCCTTGAACTGCTTGCGCACCTCCCAGTTGAGGTTCACGCGCATCGCCCCTGAGGTGCCGCCCTGCTTGGTCAGCGAGACGGTCGGCGCTTCCTTGGTGAGCGTGACCTTGGTCAGGCGCACGGGCTGGCCGGATGCGGCGGCGGGCGCCTGGGCGGGCGGCGGCGGTGCCTGGAGGGGGGCGGCCGGAGCCGCCGGGGCCGCGGGGGCGGGCGGGTGCTGCACCGCGGCCGGAGCGGGCGGCGCCTGCTGCGGCTCGTCCACCGAGATGCCGTAGTCCGTGGCCAGTCCCTCAAGGCCGCTGCCGTATCCCTGTCCGACGGCGCGGAACTTCCACGCGCCCTGGCGGCGGTAGAGCTCGCCGAGGACGAACGCCGTCTCCACGGTCGCGTCCTCGCTGTCGTAGCGGGCGATCTCGGCGCCGTTGGCCGCGTCGACGACCCGGACGAAGAGACCGGGAACCCGGCCGAACGTGCCGCCGTCCGTCGAGGCCGCGAGCACCACGGTCTCGACGGCGGCCTCCACGCGCGCGAGGTCCACCAGGAGCGCGTCGGTCACCCGGCCGCCCTCGGTCTTCTTGCCCTCGTGGCGCACCGCGCCGGAGGAGTGGACCGCCTGGTTGTAGAAGATGAAGTCGTCGTCCGAGCGGACCTTCCCGGAACCGGCGAGCAGCAGCGCCGACGCGTCGGCGTCCGGCACACCCGCTCCCGAGGTCCACCCCAGTTCGATCCGCACGGCAGGTGCCGGCACGGGAACATTCGATCCCTTAGCCATTGTCATGTCCGCCCCCATCACAAGTCGCCACGTCCGGCCGGGCCGCCGTCCCGTTCATGACCAACCTATTACCCGGACCCCCGAGAGGCCCACGCCCACCGCCGACGCCCTCGCGCGCGGCCTCCGGTCAACCGCGCGTCAACCGCCGGTAACCCGTGGGGAGGTCGGCTTTTACACGATCCGTACGCCGCCTTGCGACCGTTTTTTACCGAGTTCGCTCAAATTGAGGACGCGGAGTCACTACCGACGCGTAAAACAACCCTCTTATCGGTCTCCCCAACCAGCACATCAAGGGCTTAACTTATGTGTCATGACCTCCCCCCGCTCCACCTATGGCGGCGGTTACTACTCCGCGCCGTCCTTCCCGGACACTCCGATCTACGACTCCCTTGTCGCCGAGCGGGGTACTCCTCAGATCGCCCCGATCCGGGTCCCCTCCGCGTACGACACGGGCAGTCATCTGCCCGCGCTCCCGGCCGCCCTGCCCGCGCTGCCGGCCGCCCCGTCCCATCACAACCAGGGGTACGGCTACGCCCAGCAGCCCGCGCCGATGCAGCAGATGCAACAGGCGCCCGCGCCGTACATCCCGCAGCAGCCTTCGGCACCGCGCGGATATCCGGGCCCCCAGCAACAGCAACAGCGTCCCCCGGCCGGTACGGGCTACGAGGCCATGCGCCCCGCGGCACCCCGCCCGGCCCCGGCGACGTACGAGGATCCGTACAACCGCCCGTACCGCGGCTACTGATTCGCCCGCAGGCACCTCTGTCGGTGTCTGCTGGCAGGATGGCCGCATGCCGAATCCAGTACTGCACTCGATCCACTACTACCCGCTCAAGGCGGTCGGGGGACACGCTCCGCGTGAGGCCGTCGTCGAGCCCTGGGGGCTCGCGGGTGACCGGCGGTGGGTACTGGTGGACGGCGACGGGCAGATCGTCACGCAACGGCCCCATCCGAAACTCGCGTTGGCCGCCGCCGAGCTCCTGCCCGGCGGCGGCATACGCATGTCCGCGCCCGGCCTCGAAGCACTGACGGTCGCCGTGCCGCCCTCCGGCAAGACCGTCACGGTGGACATCTGGAAGGACCTCGTCGAGGCGGAGCCCGCCGACGACGCGGCGCACGCGTGGTTCAGCGCCTATCTGGACACGGACGTCAGACTCGTCCACCTCGCCGAGCCCGCGACCCGGCGCCCCGTCGACCCCGCGTACGCCAGGGAGGGCGAGACCGTCTCCTTCGCCGACGGGTATCCCCTGCTCCTGACCACGCTCTCCTCCCTCGACGCCCTGAACTCGCTCATCGCGCAGGGCGACCACTCCGACGAGGGCCCCCTGCCCATGAACCGCTTCCGGCCGAATGTGGTCGTGGACGGGACGGCGCCCTGGGCCGAGGACGACTGGTCGCGCGTCGCGATCGGTGACATCACCTTCCGGGTGGCGAAGATGTGCGGCCGCTGTGTCGTGACCACCACCGACCAGCGCACCGCGGAGCGCGGCAAGGAGCCGCTGCGGACGCTCGCCCACCACCGCCGCTTCGGCGACCAGCTGGTGTTCGGCCAGAATCTGGTGCCGGAGACGACTGGATCGATCAGGATCGGTGACCCGTTCACCGTTCTCGACTGAGGGCCCCGGAGCGGGGAACTCGAAGGCCCGGTCCGGACGTTGGGCGGAGAGGAGAAGGGTGATTTCGCTCTCTCTTCTCCCCGCCGACGCGTGGGCCGTGCCGGTCGCGGTTATGACGGACGCGGAAGGGGGTGCAGGACTGTGCGAGCACTTGTCGGACTCTGGCGCTGGCGGCACAATCCGCTGCGCCGGAAGACCGACCTCGTCGAGGCCTGGGTGGCCTGCGCGGCGTTGCTCCTCATCGTCCTCGCGGCGCCACTGGCCGGATTCGCGGTCGGCGGACTCTCCAAGGACGCCCTGCAGGAGTCCGTGCGCCAGCAGCGCGAGGTGCGTCACGAAGTCGCGGGCACGGTGATCAAGAAGGTCTCCAGACCTCCCGTGGACCCCGATCCCGAGACGTCGTCCGCGCGTGACAGGCACAGCCGTGTGCTTGCCCAGTGGACGGCCCCGGACGGCACGGCGCACTCCGGCACGGTCCTCGCCGACCTCCGGTCCCCCGACCCGGGCGACCGCTTCAAGCTCTGGACGGACGAACACGGCCAGGTGGTCGGCCGCCCGCTGGACGACGCGACCGCGAGCACGCACGCCGCCCTCGCCGGATTCGGTGTCGCGGCGGCAGTGGCCGGCCTCGTCGAGGGCACCCGGCGGCTCGTCGTCTGGCGGATCGTCCTGCGGCGTTATGACCGCTGGGACCAGGCCTGGGACAAGGCAGGACCGGACTGGGGACGCACCGGCACCGGCTCCTGAGCCGCCGCCACCGGTTCCCGGTGGCGGTGAGAGACCGGCGATGACCAGGTGAGAGCCTGGCGATCGGGTCAACTCCCCCTCCCCGCGCGCGCTACGGTGGACCGGCCGAACTCTTCGGCGCCTTGCGCGAGGTCGTGAGGTCCCGCGTACGACAAGGTGGGGGCAGAGCAACTCCATGGCACAGGGCACGGTCCAGGTGACGCACACCGGTACCTCGCGGTGGCGGCGCCGCACGGGTGAGTACGCATCGCTCGCTGCCGCCTTGGAGGCCGCGGGCGACGGAGACGTGCTCACCATCACCCCCGGCACGTACCGCGAGAACCTCGTCGTCCAGCGGGCGGTGACGCTGCGCGGCGAGGGCTCCCCCGGTTCCGTACGCATCGCGCCGTCGGACGGGGTGCCGCTCACCGTCCGCTCGTCCGCCGTGGTGCAGGACCTGCACGTCGAGGGGCAGGACTCGGCGGCGCCCGCGCTGCTCGTCGAGGACGGCGCACCCGAACTGGTCGACATACGCGTGGTGACGCGCTCCGCGGCCGGCATCGAGGTGCGCGCCGGCGCACGCCCGACCGTGCGGCGCTGCACGGTCGACAACCCCGGCGGCATCGGCATCGCCGTGCTCGACGGCGGGGGCGGTGTCTTCGAGGAGTGCGAGGTCGTGTCGGCGGGACAGTCGGGCGTCGCCGTGCGCGGCGGCGCGCATCCCCGCCTCGAGCGCTGCCGGGTGCATCACGCGTCCGGCTCGGGGCTCTCGGTGACCGGCGAGCACTCGGGTCTCGAGGCGCTCGGCTGCGAGGTGTACGAGGTCAAGGGCTCGGGCGTGCAGGTCACCGGTCGGGCGGCCGCGCATCTGACGGACTGCGACGTGCACCGCACGACGTCGGACGGCGTCACGCTCGACACGGACGCGGTGCTCACGCTCGCCGACTGCCGGATCCATGACATCCCGGAGAACGCGATCGATCTGCGTTCCCGCTCGGTCCTGACCCTGACCCGTTCCACGGTGAGCCGGTTCGGGCGCAACGGCCTGTCGGTGTGGGACCCGGGCACGCGCGTGGACGCCAACCAGTGCGAGATCCACGACAGCACCGGCGACTACCCCGCGGTGTGGGTCAGCGACGGCGCCACGGCGGTCCTGGAGTCCTGCCGGGTGCACGACGTGCCGGACGCGCTGTTCGTCCTGGACCGCGGCTCGCGCGCGGACGTCGTCGACAGCGATCTCTCCCAGGTGCGCAACACCGCGGTCTCCGTGAGCGACGGCGCGACGGCGCAACTGGACGACTGCCGTATCCGCGACGCCGCCACCGGTGCGTGGTTCCGCGATCACGGCAGCGGCGGCACCCTGGCCAACTGCACGGTGGACGGCGTGCAGACGGGCGTCATCGTCACCAAGGGCGCCGACCCCACCATCGAGCGCTGCACGGTCACTTCACCCGCGGAGGCCGGTTTCTACGTATCGGCGGGCGGCCGCGGCAGCCTGCACGGCTGCCGGGTCAACGACAGCGGCGGCTACGGCTTCCACGTCATCGACGGCTGCCGTACGACGCTGAAGAAGTGCCGTACGGAGCGGTGCGCGCGCGGCGGCTTCGAGTTCGCCGAGGACGGGCCGCTCGTCGAGGACTGCACCAGCGACGAGAGCGGCGGGGTGCGGACCGCGGCCTCCGCGGCGCAGGAGCCCGCCCCGCAGACGGCCACGCAGACCGCGGGCCTGCTCGGTTCGGTCCCGGGGCCGCGCCCCACGGACCCGGCCGCGGACACCTCCGCCCCGCAGCCGCCGTCCCGCTCGTCGAAGGACGTGCTCGGTGAACTCGACACACTGGTCGGCCTGGACAGCGTCAAGCGCGAGGTGCGCGCCCTGACCGACATGATCGAGGTCGGCCGGCGCAGGCAGCTCGCGGGGCTCAAGGCCGCGTCCGTGCGCCGCCACCTGGTGTTCACGGGCTCTCCCGGCACCGGCAAGACGACCGTGGCGCGGCTGTACGGCGAGATCCTGGCGTCGCTCGGCGTCCTGGAGAGCGGGCACCTCGTCGAGGTCTCGCGCGTCGATCTGGTGGGCGAGCACATCGGTTCGACGGCGATCCGCACCCAGGAGGCGTTCGACCGGGCGCGCGGCGGTGTGCTGTTCATCGACGAGGCGTACGCCCTCTCGCCCGAGGACTCCGGGCGAGACTTCGGCCGGGAGGCCATCGACACGCTGGTGAAGCTGATGGAGGACCACCGGGAGGCGGTGGTGGTGATCGTCGCGGGCTACACGGCGGAGATGAAGCGCTTCCTGTCCGTCAACCCCGGTGTGGCGTCCCGCTTCTCACGGACCATCACCTTCGGTGACTACGCCCCCGAGGAGCTGCTGCGGATCGTCGAGCAGCAGGCCGAGGAGCATGAGTACCGCCTCGACACGGGGACGGGCGAGGCCCTCCTGAAGTACTTCACGGTGCTTCCCAAGGGCCCGGCGTTCGGCAACGGCCGCACCGCGCGCCAGACGTTCGAGGCGATGGTGGAGCGGCACGCGGGACGGGTCGCCCAGTTCGAGGAGCCGAGCACGGACGACCTCACGCTGCTGTATCCGGAGGATCTACCGGAGCTGCCGTGACCACGGCGGCGGGCTCGGCGGGCTCCGCGGCCTCGGTCGTCCGGGGGCGCGGGGCGGGCACGGCGGGCTTGAGGCGGGCGAGCAGCTTTGCGCGCTCCTGCGCGAAGGCCGGGTCCGCCTGGTATTCGGAGTGGCCCAGGATCGGTGCGGGCAGCGGGTGTTCCTCCGTGCGGCCGTAGACCAGGGGGTCCTTGAGCGCCTCGCGGTCGACCTGCGGCCCGTCGCCGTCGGGGACGACCCTGACGGGGCCGCCGATCGGGTCGGTGGTGCGGTGGAGGTTGCGCCAGCAGTCGACCTCGCGGTGCAGGGAGTTGAGGGCGGCCGGGCCGAAGTGGGCCGGGAACCAGCGTCCGTAGAGGCGCTCCAGGGGTGAGCCGTAGGTCAGGAGGGCGACCCTCTTGCGGACCGAGGGCCACAGCTGCCAGGCGGCCGCGGCGGCCAGGACACTGCCCTGCGAGTGACCGGAGATGACGAGCCTGCCGCCCGTGGCGCGCGTCGCGCGGGTCCACGTGTGCATGCGCCAGGTGAGGTCGGGGACGGCACGCTCGGCGTAGCAGGGGGGTGCGAAGGGGTGGGCGGCGCGGGGCCAGAACGTGCCGACGTCCCACAGGATGCCGATGGTGCGGCGTGCGGAGGCGTCGCGGTAGGCGCGGCGGCCCCAGGTCACGAACAGTATGAAACCGAAGCCGATCAGCCAGGAGCCGAGGGCCTGCGAGGTCTCGGCCACTCCTTCGAAGAAGGCGGGCAGCCCCTGCGCGGCCTCGCTGGGCACTTCCTCGCTCACCCAGGCGCCGACGAGCGCCCCCGCGCCGAGCAGCAGTGTCACCGCCGATGTGATGCCCACCAGGAGCGGCGCCCGGTCGGTGAGGGCGGCCCGCGCGCGTGTGCCCGCGATGCGGCGGCTGCGTGCGGCGTCCTCGGGCTCGCCGGGGTACTCGGCCGGGATGGTCGCCCGGTCGGCGCGGGCACGGCGCCAGGTGCGGACACCGAGCCAGCCGCAGAGCGCCGCGACGACCACCAGGAGGGGCGGGATCACGGACGCCTGCCAGGTCAGCAGCACGGGCGGGCCGTCGATGGTGCCGCCGGACCCCGGCTCCCCCGCACCGTCCAGCCAGTCGGCGACGCGCTGGGCGCCGCCTCCGGACATCACGCCGCCGAGCGCGCAGGACAGCATGGCGACGGCCGGTCCCGCGAAGCCCCGCAGCGCGGTGCGGGGATCGGGCGCCGTGCGGTAGAGCGCGCGGGCGACGACCGCGAGGGCGACGACCAGGAGCCCCTGGCCCAGGGCGATGGCCCCGAAGCTCGCGTTGCCCGGCAGCCTGCCCTCGGAGGTCCACTCGGGGCGTGACCACCCGGCGTACACGAGGGTCAGGGCGAGCAGGGCGAGTGCGGCCAGGGGCAGCCGGTGGATCAGCTTCTCGTCGAGGTGCTGGTCGAGTTTGTTCTCGCTGCGGCCCCTGCGCCAGACCACCAGGACGACGATGCCCCCGCCCAGGACGAGCGTCACGTCCAGGACCCAGCCGAGGACGTCGAGCAGCGGGGATCCGCCGGGGCGCCGGTCGTGGCGCGCGGCCGACGTGCCGACGGCGGCGGCCACCGTGAGGAATCCCGCGGCCGTGTGCGCGGCCCGCAGACGGGCCACGAGACGGCGTCCGTACCAGAATCCGGGCTTGCCGAGCGCGGTTCGTCCGGGCTCCTCCTCCGGGTCCGTCTGGTGGGGCAGCGGTGTCTGGGATTCGTACGCGCTCCAGGTGCGCTGGGAGAGGTACCAGAGCAGTCCCGTGAGCGCGGCGGGCACGACGGCGGCGAGGGCGAGGCGGCGGCCCGGCTGGCTCCACCAGCCGCCGTGTCCGGAGGCGTCGGGCGCCAGGAAGCCGAGCCAGGAGCGCTCGGCGGCGCACTCGGGGGTGCCCGCGCACTGCCAGGCCGTCAGGTCGACGGCGACCTCGCAGGCGGCGGCGACGAGCAGGACGGTGAGGCTGAGCCCGATGAGGCGCACCAGGAGGCCGTACGTGCGGACCGTCTTCTTCATGCGCCGTGACGTGGGGCGCATCCAGTGCGCGAGGTTGACCACCATGAACGGCAGGAGCAGGAGCCACAGGGCCCGCGAGCCGTTTCCGGAGGTGAGGTTGCACCAGACGTACGCCTCGGGGACCGGTTTGCCGCGGTAGTCGTCCGGGCGCTTCTCGGCGTCGGCGTCCTCGGCGCGGCGGAAGACGGCCGCCGTGTCGTCGCCGGAGATGCGGACGGTCCTGGGGTCGTCCAGCATCGCCTGGGGTGTCGTGCCCCCGACTCCGTGCACGAGGAGTTCGAGAGCCGTCTCTTCTCTTTGGTCTGCTGCCACCGTTCCGCTTCCCCCGAATGTGCGCGTGGTCAGGCAAGTAGGATCTCCGCTCACGGCCCCGCCCACACTTCTCCACACGTAATCTCCCCGTTCGGGGTGAACGCACGGCATCGGGCGGTGGGCCGCCCGTCAGTGGCGCATGCGAGGATGAGGCAGCGCATTTGACGGGCGCGACGGGCGTGACGAGGCAGAAAGGCCGGACGGACGTGAGCGAGAATCAGAACCTCCTCGCGGAGCAGCGCCGCGCCTTGATCCTCGACGAGGTGCGCCGCCGGGGCGGCGTCCGTGTCAATGAGCTGACCCGCAAGCTGGGTGTCTCGGACATGACGGTCCGCCGGGATCTGGACGCCCTCGCCCGCCAGGGTGTCCTGGAGAAGGTGCACGGCGGGGCGGTGCCGGTGGTCGAGGCGAGCACGCACGAGCCGGGGTTCGAGGCGAAGTCGGGCCTGGAGCTGAACGCCAAGGAGGACATCGCGCGCACCGCGGCCTCCCTGGTGGCGCCGGGCACGGCGATCGCGCTCTCCGGCGGCACGACGACGTACGCTCTGGCCCATCATCTCCTCGACGTGCCGGACCTGACGGTGGTGACGAACTCGGTGCGGGTCGCGGACGTCTTCCACTCCGCGCAGCGCACGTCCGGGCGGCGGCAGGGCGCGGCCACCGTGGTCCTCACGGGCGGGGTGCGCACTCCGTCGGACTCGCTGGTCGGCCCGGTCGCCGACCAGGCGATCGGCGCGCTGCACTTCGACGTGCTCTTCCTGGGTGTGCACGGCATATCGGCGGAGGCCGGTCTGTCCACGCCCAATCTCGCGGAGGCGGAGACCAACCGGCGTCTGGTGCAGTCGGCGCGGCGGGTCATCGTGGTCGCCGACCACACCAAGTGGGGGACGGTGGGCCTGAGTTCGTTCGCCACCCTGGAGCAGGTCGACACGCTCGTGACCGATGCCGGGCTGCCGACGGAGGCGCGGGCGGAGATCTCCGAGCATCTGCGGCGCCTGGTGGTCACGGACGAACCCGCGGAGCAGGGCCCGGAGAGACGGGGAATGGTCGCGGAGCGGGCGGAGAGCGCCGGAGGCACCGCAGACATCTGACGGCCCGCCAGCTATGGTGACGGTGGACGGTCAACCACCCGATTCCGCTTGGGGGCCGATTTCGATGGCACGCCGACTGGGGCCCGTGGGCCTTGAGTTCGCCGAGACCGCTCCAGTGCGACTGGTCTTCGCCCGTGAGGTCAGCGCATCCCCGGAGGCGGTGTACCGCGCCCTGGCCGACGACGTGACCGACTGGCCCAAGTGGTTCACCGCGGTCACGCTGTGCCGCCCCATCGACACCGCGGACGGCGGCAAGGGCCGCGAGGTGCGGCTCAAGGGCGGTACGCGCTTCTGGGAGACCATCGTCGCGGCCGAGCCGGCGGAGCGGTACGCCTACCGCGTCGACGAGGCGAACGCCCCCGGCCTGCGCGCCCTCCTGGAGGAGTGGCGGCTCACCCCGGCCGGTACCGGCACCCGCGTGCAGTGGACGTTCGCCGCGGACGGCGCGGCGCCCTTCCGCTTCGCCCTGAAGCTCGGCAGGGCCGGCATGGGCCGGGCCTTCCGCGACGCCGTCACGGCCCTGGACCGACGCCTCGCCGCGGCCAACGCCTGAACTGCGGCCGGTAGTTGAGGACTCTCAGGTCCAAGTGCCGTTAGCGAGGAGCGACTTGATGGCGGCCGCGTACGGCGTGATGTCCAGGCCCTGCTCGGCCAGCCACGCGTCCGAGTAGTACTTGTCCAGATAGCGGTCGCCGGGGTCGCAGATGAGTGTGACGACGCTGCCGGTGCGGCCCGCGGCCACCATCTCGGCAACGATCTTCAAGGAGCTCCACAGTCCGGTTCCGGTGGAACCGCCCGCCTTGCGGCCGATCGCCTGCTCCAGGGCCCGTACGGCGGCGACGCTCGCCGCGTCCGGCACCTTCATCATGCGGTCGATCGCGCCGGGCACGAAGCTCGGCTCCATCCGGGGCCTGCCGATGCCCTCGATGCGGGAGCCGCAGTCGCTGGTGGCGTCCGGGTCGTGGTTGGTCCAGCCGTCGAAGAAACACGAGTTCTCGGGGTCGGCGACGCAGAGCCGGGTGTCGTACTGCATGTAGTGGACGTAGCGGGCGATGGTCGCCGATGTGCCGCCCGTGCCCGCCGTGGCGACGATCCACGCGGGTTCCGGATAGCGTTCGAGACGCATCTGCTGGTAGATCGATTCGGCGATGTTGTTGTTGCCGCGCCAGTCGGTGGCCCGCTCCGCGTAGGTGAACTGGTCCATGTAGTGGCCGCCGGTGTCGACGGCGAGGGCGGCGGACTCGGCGTACATCATGCGCGAATCGTCCACGAAGTGACACTGACCGCCGTGGAATTCGATCAGTCGGCACTTCTCGGCGCTGGTCGTGCGGGGCATCACCGCGATGAAGGGCACCCCGATCAGCTTGGCGAAGTACGCCTCGGAGACGGCCGTCGAGCCGCTGGATGCCTCGATGACCGGCCGTCCGGGCCGGATCCAGCCGTTGCAGAGGCCGTAGAGGAAGAGCGAGCGGGCGAGCCGGTGCTTGAGGCTGCCGGTCGGGTGGGTCGATTCGTCCTTGAGATACAGGTCGATGCCCCACTGCTCCGGCAGCGGGAAGCGCAGCAGATGGGTGTCGGCGGAGCGATTGGCGTCCGCCTGGACCTTGCGTACGGCTTCATTGAGCCACGCCCGGTATTCCGCGTCGCTGCGGTCCACGTCGAGCGTGGCGATCGGGTCATCGGCTTGATGATGCTGTGTGGTGCTCACCGCGCGGCTCCTTGGGCGTCAACCTGGCCGCGCTCGGCGCGGGCCGTACGCTTCGATCATAAGCACCTTCCACACGCTCCTCACCTGCATAAACACACCTTTGAGCACCTCAAAGGAACACCTGGCTCAGTCGGCTGACACAGCGGCACGGCACACTGTGAAGTTGACGGGGTCCATTTGTGACCCCGTCTTCATACGCACTGGTGCTCGACGCCTTGTGCGTGCAGACTGCACCGCACGGGACCGCGGTCTCGTACGGAACGACCAACCGAATCGCTCAAGGGGGCGGAACGTCATGGCGGAGCCGGATTTCACGGCCACGGGCGTGCGCATCGGACGACGACTGCGCTCACTCACCCGGGCCGGTCAAATCCGCATCACCGACGGCAGGTTCGAACTCCTCACGAGCTACGGCCGGGAGATCGACAGCGCGCCGGTGCAGACGGTGCGGGCCGGAAAGCCGTGGTTCGCCGCCGACGACCGCGCCCTCGCCGAGCTGAACGGCACCCGCTACCGGCTCACCCTCTCCGAGCATGAGCCGGCGCCCGGCAAGTCGGGGCCGCCCACGGTAGGCAAGTTCATCGACGCGGTTCGCAGGGCCGGAGGCCACAGGGCACGCGCCTGAGAGACCAGGCACGCCCGGGGTGCGGTGCGAGTTGCATGCCCGCGCCCCCTGAGTCACTCTGGTGTCACATCACTCTGGGTTCATCGGCGATGACGCTGCGAACCAGCCCGCCGGCACCAACAGCAGCCGGCAGACCCCGCGGCCGCTGCTGAATCCGATCGTCGCCTTCTTCCGGACGCATTTCGGGGAGTCGCAACCGTGATCAGCCAGCCAAGCAGGTATTGCACGGTGGAGCTTCAGGCCCTGCCGTCGCGGATCGGCCAGGTCCGCAGAATCGTATCGGCGCAGTTGCGCTACTGGCATCTCGATCCATTGATAGACCAGGCCGCGCTCGGTGTGACCGAGCTCCTGACCAACGTGCACCGCCACGCACAGCCGGACAAGGTGTGCACCGTGGAGATCGAGCTGCTGCTCGACCGCCTCACCGTCTCCGTGCACGACCACGATCCGCGACTGCCCGAGGTACGCGACGCGGAGCCCTTCGAGACGTGCGGCCGCGGGCTCGCCATGGTCGCCGCGGTCAGCGAGAGCTGGGGTGTACGGCCCCGCGGTGACGCGGGCAAAGTCGTCTGGTTCACCCTTCCGGCCCCTACGCCTGCCGTCGCCATGCCGTCCAGGTATCCGGCGTACGGCGTGGCCACGCCCGGCCCGTTCGCGGACCTGGGCGCCGGGCCGCAGTCCCTCGCCGACGGGCACGCGCCCGGACATGCTCCCGCCCGGTCGGCCGTTGTCGGCTGACCGGGCGGTGACAGGCTCCGCGGGGCGAGGCGTGCCGGGCTCCGGAGGGCGAAGGCCGCCGGGCTCCGGCAACCGGGTGTCCCGCGTCTCCGCGTCCTACGTCACTCGGTGGCGATGGCACGCAGCACGTCCAGGCGTGCGGCCCGCCGTGCCGGACGCAGACCCGCGAGGGCTCCCGCCGCCAGGCCCACCAGGACGACCACCGCCAGCTGCACGGGTGGCACCGCGAACGCGAAGGCACTGCTCGTCGCGCCGTCAGAGGCCTTGACGAGCACCCAGCCGAGGAAGCCGCCGAGCGCGAGGCCACCGGCCGTGCCGAAGGCGGCCACGAGCACCGACTCCCAGCGGACCATGGCCCGCAGCTGCGCCCTGGTCTGGCCGACGGCACGCAACAGGCCGAGCTCGCGGGTCCGTTCGTGGATCGCGAGGGTCAGCGTGTTGGCGATGCCGAGCAGCGCGATCAGGACGGCGAGCGCCAGCAGGGCGTAGACGAGTGTCAGCATCATGTCGATGCCGCCCGCCGCGGACTGTGCGTACTCGCTACGCGTCTGCACGTCCGGATTGCCGTACTGTTGCGCGGTCCTGGACACGGCCGCCTTGCCGTCGTCCGCGCTCACGCCGTCCTTGAAAGTGACGGAGACGAGGCTGTCGGCGTCCTGCATGCGGTGCGGCGCCCATGCCTCGCGGGTGATGACGTAGTCCCCCGCGAGCTCCGACCTGCCGTACAGCGCACGGACGGTGAAGGTGCTCTTCTTGCCGTCGGCGAAGGCGAGTTCGGTCGTGGAGCCGACCTCGAGGTCCTGCTTGCCGGCCTCCTCGCGGGTGATCGCGATGCCGTCCGTGCCGAGGCCGGTCAGCGATCCGTCGACCTTGCCCAGGTCGAAGGAGTCGGCGAAGGGGGCCGGGTCGGTGACGGTCAGGGCGCGTCCTTGTCCGTCGATCTCCGCCGCGCCCTTGCCGAGGCCGACCGCGGTGGCGACCTCCGGCCGCTCGGCGAGCGCGGGAGCCAGCTTGGGGCTGAGTCCGCTGCCGCCCGCGCCGAAGCCGGGGGTGCTGATGGCCAGGTCACCGGCGAAGGAGCGGTTCACCGTCTGGTCCATGGTCGCCTTCAGCGAGGCGCCGAAGACCGTGAAGAGCGAGACGACGGCGACGCCGATCATCAGGGCGCTCGCGGTGGCGGCGGTCCGTTTGGGGCTGCGCAGGGCGTTGCGCCGGGCGAGCCCGCCCGTGACGCCGCGCAGCCGGTCGAGCGGCCCGCCGAGAATGCGTACCGCCCGCGAGGACGCGACGGGCCCGAGCACGACGAACGCGGCGAGCGCGAGGACCGCCCCGGCCCCGGCCAGCCACACGGACGGGCTGACGAGGACGCCGGTCAGCGAGAGGCCGACGGCGGCCAGTGCGAGGAGGGTGCCCGCCACGGCGCGTGAGCGTGACGCCCCGGAGTGGTCGACCGCCGTCTCGCGCAGCGCGGCGAGCGGTGCGGTGCGCCCGGCGCGGACGGCGGGCAGCACGGCCGAGCCGAGGCAGACCACGATGCCGACGGCGAGCGGCAGCAGCATCGACAGGGCGCTGATCACCAAGTCGCCCTCGGGGAAGGGGAATCCGATGGCCGGGAACAGCGCCTGGAGTCCGGCCGCGATTCCGATGCCGCCCGCGAGGCCGGCGGCGGACGCCACCACGGCCACCACGCTCGCCTCGATGAGGGTGGACGCGGTGACCTGCCGGCGCGAGGCACCGAGCGCGCGCAGGAGGGCGTTCTCGCGGGTGCGCTGGGCGACGACGATCGCGAAGGTGTTGTGGATGCTGAAGGTCGCGACGAGCAGGGCGATGCCGGAGAAGACGAGCAGGAAGCTGGTGAAGAGCGTCAGGAACTGCCCGGAGAGGTTCTCGGTGTTCTCCGCCGCCGACGCCTCACCGGTGATCGCCTCGACTCCCTTGGGCAGTACGGGGTTCAGCGTGTCGACGAGTTCCTGTTCGCTCGTGCCGGGGCCGGCCCGCACCTGGATGGACGCGGCCTCGCCGGGCTCGGGCGTGAGGTACTTCTCCGCGTCGGCCAGTGTCATGCCGGTGAAGGTGGTCTGCGCCATGCCGTCCTCGCCGCCGAAGGTCGCGAGGCCCACGATCGTCACCTTGACGGGGTCGGGGGTGCGTAGCGTGGTCGTGTCGCCGATCTTCAGGTCACCGGCTTCGGCGGCACCCCGGTTGACGACGACCTCGCCGGACCGGGCGGGAGCGCGGCCCTCGGCCAGCTGATAGGCGTTCAGCTCGCCGTCGTCGATCCAGTTACCGGCGAGGGTGGGCGGGCCTTCGCCGCCGACGGGCTTCCTGTCCTTGCCCAGGAGCTGTCCGGCGCCCTGGACGGCGGGGGCGGCGGCGGCCACCCCGTCGGCCTGCTCGATCTTGTCGACGAGCGAGGTCTTGACGGGCTGCCGGGTGCCCTGGCTGTCGTCGGGCGTGGTGATGGTGGCGGCGCTGCGGACGACGGCGTCGGTGCCGCGCGTGGCGTTGCCGAACATCGTGTCGAAGCTGCCGCGCAGGGTGTCGCCCATGACGAGCGTGCCCGCCAGGAAGGCGACGCCGAGCATGACCGCGAGGAACGTACCGGCGAAGCGTCGCTTGTGGCCGCGCAGGGAGGAGAGGCTGATGCGCGCGGACGTGCGGAGGGAGCTCATGACGGTGCCTCCTCGCCGTCGGGGTCGGCCGCGGTCTTCGTGTCGAAGGCCTTGAGCCGGTCGAGGACCTGGTCGGCGGTCGGGTCCGTCATCCTGTCCACGAGGCGGCCGTCCGCCAGGAAGACGACCTCGTCGGCGTGGGCGGCGGCCACCGGATCGTGGGTGACCATGACGACGGTGCGGTCCATCTGGCGCACCGCACGGCCGAGCAGACGCAGGACCTCATCGCCGGAGCGCGAGTCGAGGTTGCCGGTCGGTTCGTCGGCGAAGACGACGTCGGGGCGGCCCGCGAACGCCCTTGCCACGGCGACGCGTTGCTGCTGGCCGCCGGAGAGTTCGGCGGGCCGGTGGTGGAGTCGGTCCCGCAGACCCACGACGTCGATGAGGGCGTCGGTCCACTCCGCCGACGCACGGTCACCGCGCTGTCCCGCGAGGTCCATCGGGAGCGTGATGTTCTCGGCCACGGTCAGCGTCGGCACCAGGTTGAAGGCCTGGAAGACGAAGCCGACGCGGTCGCGGCGCAGCAGCGTGAGGCGGCGGTCGTCGAGCGTACCCAGCTCGGTGCCGCCGATGTGGGCGGCACCCGAGGTGAGGGTGTCCAGGCCCGCGGCGCAGTGCATCAGGGTGGACTTGCCCGAGCCCGACGGGCCCATGATCGCGGTGAAGCGTCCGGCGGGAAAGCCGACGCTCACCCCGTCCAGGGCCCGTACGGCGGTGTCGCCGCTGCCGTAGACCTTGACGGCATTGGTGACGCGGGCGGCGTCGAGGGCTGTGGTGCCGGTGCCGGGGTGTCCGGTCGCGGTGGTCATGCCGCACCGCCCTTGGGGGTGCGTCCGAACTCCTCGTTCAGGACGGACAGGCGCCGCCAGTACTCGTCCTCGTCGATCTCGCCCGCGGCGAAGCGACGGCCGAGCACGGCGATGGGCGACTTCTCGTCGATGCGTACGTGGTGCTCGGCGCCGTAGCGCTGCCACGGTGCGCGGCGGCCGCGCCAGACGGTGCAGCGCAGGAGGGTGATGCCGCCGATCACGACGGCCGCCCAGATGAGCGGGAAGAACAGGATCCACGGGCCGGGCCCGCCGTCAAAGTGAGCCAGGGTGTTCATGGTGTCCATCTCCTCGGAGGTCGGCCGACGGTTCGGCTTGTGCGATGTTTCGAGGCTCGCGCTCCGAGGGGGTCCGAGTCGTCGTACGGCCAGCGGCAGTGCGTGTACCACCGCGGGAGTACGCGGGGGCTGCGGGGCTGCTCCCGGACCTGCTCCCGGACCTGCTCCCGGACCTCTGTACCTACTGGTACGGCATCCATTGGTACGGCCCGTCTGGAATTCTGTACCTACTAGTATGTACAGTGTGTTCATGAGCACCCCCGAGCGGCTGATCGAGTCCACCCGCGAGCTCCTGTGGGAGCGCGGTTACGTCGGCACGAGCCCCAAGGCGATCCAGCAGCACGCGGGCGCGGGGCAGGGCAGCATGTACCACCACTTCGCCGGAAAGCCGGACCTCGCGCTCGCCGCGATCCGGCGCACGGCCGAGGAGATGCGCGCCACCGCCGAGGCCGTTCTGGGCGGCACGGGATCGGCGTACGAACGCGTCGAGGCGTATCTGCTGCGCGAGCGCGACGTGCTGCGGGGCTGCCCGGTCGGGCGGCTGACGATGGACCCGGACGTCGTGGCGAGCGACGAGTTGCGCGCGCCCGTCACCGAGACGCTCGACTGGCTGCGGGACCGCATCGCCGGAATCGTCGAAGAGGGCCAGGAGCGCGGTGAGTTCGCGGCCACGCTCGACGCCCGGGCGATCGCGGCGACGGTCGTCGCGACGGTCCAGGGCGGCTATGTGCTGGCTCGCGCTTCGGGTTCGCCCGCGGCCTTCGACACCGGCGTACAAGGCCTGCTCGCTCTCCTCTTCGCCGCCACCTCCCCTTCTGCGTAAAGGATTTGAAGAGCCGTGCACATCAACCACGAGCGGCCCGAGAGCCGGACCGGCCCGGCCGAGAACTTCACGGGCACGGTGTGGCTGGAGGAGATCGCCGCGCCGCCGTCCCCCTCCCGGCTGCGGATGTTCAACGTCCGCTTCGCCCCCGGAGCGCACACCGCGTGGCACCGCCATCCGCACGGCCAGGTCCTGCACGTGCTGGCGGGCGAGGGTCTGGTGCAGCGCAAGGGCGGTGAGGCGCAGACGATCCGGGCGGGCGACACCGTCTGGATCGAGCCGGACGAATGGCACTGGCACGGCGCCGCGCCCCGCACCTTCATGACGCATCTGGCGGTCGTCGAGGCTGCGGACGACGGCACGACCACGCACTGGGACGCGCATGTGGGCGCGGACGAGTATCCGGCGGCGGGCGAGCCCCCGGCGACCGACGACCACCCGGCGACCTGAGCGCGAGGAGCGAACGACCGCCATGCACGCGATGCAGTACGAGATCACACTGCCGGCCGACTACGACATGGGCATCATCCGCAATCGGGTGGCGACCAAGGGCCATCTCCTCGACGACTTCCCGGGCCTCGGCGCCAAGGCGTATCTGATCCGGGAGCGCGGCGTGGACGACTCCCCCGTGAACCAGTACGCGCCGTTCTACCTCTGGAACACCCCCGAGGGCATGAACTCCTTCCTCTGGGGCCCCGGATTCCAGGGCATCGTCGACGACTTCGGGCGGCCGGAGGTGCAGCACTGGACGGGTCTGGCGTTCGCGGAGGGGTCAGCGGCGTCGGCTACGACCTCTTCCGCCGCGAAGTCCGCGATACGGCGCCGCATGCGTATCCCGGCCCGCACCCACTTGGGCGGCCTCGCAGAGGAACTTGCCCTGGAAGCTGACAGGTTGGCACGTCAGGAAGGCGCGATCTGCGCGGCGACGGCCATCGACCCCCGCACCTGGGAGGCACTGCACTTCTCCGTCTGGGACCACACTGCTCCGAAAGAGCCGGGGGACGTGTTCCAGGTGCTGCACGTCTCCGCACCGGAGCAAGGGCTGCTCACCCGGGGGCGGCAATGGTGAACGCAGCGAGCAGCCCCACGCCGACCACCGCCCACACGGTGCGTACGGTCCTCGGGGACACGCCACCGTCCGCACTCGGCATCTGCGACGCCCACGACCATCTGTTCCTGACGAGCCCTCAACTGCCCGGCCAGGAGCTGGATTCGGCCACGGCAGCGGCACAGGAGCTGGCGGCGTTCCGGGCGGCCGGGGGCGAAAGCCTGATCCAGTGGACGCCGCACGGGATGCGCCGCAGGGCAGGAGATCTGGCCGAGCTCTCCCGGACGTCGGGCGTACACATCGTCGCCGCGACGGGACTCCACCAAGCCGCGCACTACACACCGGAGTTGCTGACCCGGCTCCGCACCGATGGCCTCGCGGACCTCTTCGTACGAGAGCTGACCGAGGGCATCGCCGGCACCGGCGTACGGGCCGGGCTGATCAAAGTCGCGGGCGGCTTCCACGGCCTGGACGCTCACGCCCGCTGGACGATGAGGGCGGCGGCCGAGGCCCACCACGCGACGGGGGCGCCCATCTCGGTCCACCTGGAACTGGGCACGGGCGCGCTGGACGTCATCGACCTGCTGTGCGGCGAGTCGGACGTGCCGCCCGACCACCTGATCCTCGGCCACCTGAACCGCTCCCCCGACCTGACGATCCACCACCAGGCCGCCGAAGCAGGCGCGTTCCTCGCCTTCGACGGCCCTTCACGCGCCCACCACGCCACGGACTGGCGCATGCCCGAAGCCGTACGCTCCCTGACCGAGGCGGGCTTCGCCGGCCAACTGCTCCTGGGCGGCGACACGACAACGGCGGCCGCCCGCGCGGCAGACGGCGGACCCGGCATGCCGTACTTGCTCCGCGGGGTGCGACCACGGCTCGAACTCGCCGTGGGCAAGGACGTGGTGGAGCGGATGTTCACCGAGAACCCGGGGCGGGCGTTCGCGGTGGAGTGGGCACGGGGAGGGGCTGGGCCCTCAGATCGGTGAGGTCCGCAAGCCCGCCGTCACGTGTGAGAGCAGCTGTGCCGGGGCGTCCTCCTGGATGGTGTGGCCCGCGTCGTCCACCCAGGTCAGGTCGGCGTGCGGGATCCGGGTGCGGAGGAAGTCGGCGAACTCCGTTGGGAGCAGGCGGTCTTGGCGGGCCCAGATGATGTGGGTCGGCAGGGTCACCTTGCCGAGGAGGGGTTCAAGTTCGTCTGTCTGTGACTGGGCGAACGAACGGTACTGGCGGTAGAACGCCGCCTGGCCTTCCGTGCCGCGCCACGGGTCGATGTACGCGTCCAGGACGCCCGGCCCGTAGCCCGTGTGCGTGGCGTGGCGGAGGTGGCTGGCCACCAGCGCCTCATGGGCGTAGTCGGGCAGCTGCTCGAAGACGTGCGCGTTCTCGCGGATGAGCTTGAAGTAGCCCGTGCCCCACTCGCCGCCGCCGACCGCGTCGACCAGCGTGAGGTCCGCGTACTCCGCGCCTTCCAGGAGCAGCGCACGCAGCGCCACGGCGCCGCCGACGTCGTGCGCTACGACGCTGGGGCGGGCCGAGTGGTCCGCGTTGCCTGAAGGGTTCGCGCGGCCTGAGCGCTCCGCGCGCCCCAGGCCCCAGTGCGTGAGCAGGTCGGCGAAGATTCTGGCCTGTGCCGCCAGGCCGACGTCCTGCCCCTGACGCTGCTCCGACTGCCCGAAGCCGAGCAGATCCCAGACGTAGACCTTGCGGGTGCGGGCCAGGGCGGGGGCCATGTCGCGCCAGATGTACGACGAGAACGGCGAGCCGTGCAGGAGGACCACCGGGTCCCCCTCCCCGAACGACGCCCACCTCACACAGCCGTCCGGCGTCTCGAACTTCTCCCCCAACGGCCACCGCTCGCGCCACTGCCGCGTCATCTCACGCCTCCCGCTCGTATCAATCCGCTCTCTCGTCACGCTCCGGAGATCGACGTTACCAGTAGAGCTCATTAAGCGGTAACCCCCATTATTCGTATTGCACCGGGCGTTCCAAAACATGTACCGTTCCGGCATGGCCCGACCGAGAACCTTCGACGAGGAACGGGCCCTGGACGCGGCGATGCGCGCCTTCTGGGCGAATGGCTACGAGGCCACCTCGACCCAGGATCTGTGCGAAGCCACCGGCCTGGGCCGCAGCAGCATCTACAACACCTTCAGCAGCAAGCACGCCCTCTTCCAGCGAGCCCTGGCCCGCTACATCGACACCATGACGGCCACGCAGCTCGCGATCCTGGAAGACGCCGGGCGCCCCCCGATGGAGCGCCTCCGCGCCGTCTTCGCCCGCATCGTCGACTCCGAGTTCGAGTGCCGCGAGGACGAGCACAGCATCGGCTGCCTGACCGTCAACACGACCGTGGAGCTCGCCGGGCGCGACCCCGAGTCCGCCGAGTTGCTCGCGCGTGACCTCGCGGTGCGGCTCGCCGCCATCAGCGCCGTCATCCGCGCAGGACAGAGCAGCGGAGACATCACCTCCACGCGGGACGCGGGCGACCTGGCCCGCTTCCTGAACGCCGTCATCGGCGGCATGCGGATCTCGGCACAGGGCGGCGCCGATCGCGCCACCCTGACAGCCATCGCCGAGACCGCCCTGGACTCACTGGCCCACTGACACGCTCATTGGCCCACTGACACGCTCACTGGGTCACTGACCCGCGGCCGAGACCGCCTCCCCGCACAGACCAGACCCGGACTCCTCCGGCAATTCCGCGCGCCTCGATTTTGTACTGCTCAGTTCATAACTTACACGTACCCCGACAGGAGCCCCCATGCCCCGCGCCGTCTATCTCCTGGCCCTCGGCATCTTCGCCATGGTGACCAGCGAATTCGTGGTCGCCGGCCTGATGCCGCAGATGGCCGACGGACTCGACGCCACGATTCCGGAGATCGGCTACCTGATCACCGCCTTCGCCGCGGCGATGGCCTTCGGCGGCCCGTTCCTCACCGTCGCGCTTCTGAAAATGCGTCAGAAGAGCGCCCTGCTCGTCCTCTTCGGCATCTTCCTCGCGGGCAACGTCCTCGCCGCCCTCGCCCCGGACTACCGCACCATGCTGGTGGCCCGCGTCATCACGGGCATCGCCTCGCAGGCCTTCTTCGGCATCTCCATATCCCTGTGCGCACGGCTGACCCGGCCCGAAGTGCGGGGCAGGGCCATCGCGTTGGCGCTCAACGGGCTGATGCTGGGCACACTCCTGGGGCTGCCGCTCTCCACCGTCATCGGTGAACACCTGGGCTGGCGCGCCGCGTTCTGGGCCATCACCGGCCTGACCGTCCTCGCCGCGCTTGCCACCCTCGTCGGAGTGCCGCGCGTAGAGAGCGGCGACGACGACGGCGGCGACCTCCGCCAGGAACTCGCCGCCTTCCGCAGCCCCCGGCTCTGGCTGACCCTCACCACCAGCACCTTCGTCATCGGCGCCACGTTCTCCGCCTTCAGCTACCTCAATCCGATCCTCACCGAGGTCACCGGCTTCTCCACCGGCACCGTCCCCCTGCTGCTCATCGCGTACGGAGCGGCCACCGTCGTCGGCAACACCGTCGTCGGCCGGTTCGCCGACAAGTACGCCGTGCCGGTGCTGCTCATCGGCCTGCTGCTCAATCTGGCCTTCCTCGCGGGCTTCGCCGTATTCGCCGAACTGAGCTTCCCCGCCGTGGCGTTGATGATGGGCATCGGCCTGGTCGGAGTCACCATGAACCCGGCCCTCGTGACCCGCGTCCAGCGCACCGGCAACGCCCGGCCGTTGGTCAACACCGTCCACTCCTCGTTCATCACCCTCGGCATCATCGTCGCCACGTCCGTCGGCGGACCGGCCATCGACACGTTCGGGCTGCGGGCGCCTCTCTGGATCGGCGCCGCACTCGCCGGAATCGGCCTCCTCACGCTGCTGCCCGACCTGAAGCGGTTGCGCGCCGGACGAACCGGCGTCGCCCCGGCGGCAGTTGAGGGACAGGGGGCGGACGTGAAGGAGGCCGCCCGCGTCTAGGGCCCTAGCCGAGCGCCCCGATGGGGTCGTCGAGCACCGGCTGCCAGGCCAGCTCGGCGGCCCCCACCAGGCTGTTGTGGTCCAGCGTGCAGGCCAGGATCGGTACGCCCCCGCTGCGCCCCCACAGGCTCCGGTCGGCGACGACGGCCCGCAGCCGCTCGGGGTCGGCCTCCAGGAGCGCGCGGTGCAGTCCGCCCAGGATGATGCGGTCCGGGTTGAGGATGTTGACCAGGCCCGCGAGTCCCAGACCGAGGCGGTCGATCAGTTCCTCGGCGGCGGTACGGACCGCGGGGTCGGCGCCCGCGTCACGGAGCAGGTCACGGGCCTGCTGCAACAGCCCCTCGGGGCCGGGCTCGCGGCCCGCCGCCGTCAGGAAGGCCAGCGGGTCCGTCTCGACGTCCAGACAGCCCCGGCCTCCGCAGTAGCAGGGGCGGCCCTCCGGGTTGACCGTGAGGTGGCCGACCTCGAGCGCGAGGCCCGAACTGCCGGTGTGCAGGCGCCCGTCGAGGACGAGCGCACCGCCCACCCCCCGGTGCCCGGTCGCGACGCACAGCAGATCGCGGGCGCCGCGCCCGGCGCCGTGCCGGTGCTCGGCAAGGGCGGCCAGGTTGACGTCATTGGCGGCGAACGCCGGTCCCGCGATACCGGCGTCCCGTACGCGGTCGGCGAAGATCTGGCGGACCTCCGAGCCCGCGGGCCACGCCAGGTGCAGCGGGTTGAGGGCGGTGCCCTCCGGTTCGGCGACGGCCGACGGCACCGCGAGGCCCGCGCCCACGCACCGCCTGCCGGTCTTCTCCAGCAACTGCGCGCCGGCATCGATCACCGAGCCGAGCACCTGCGCCGGGTCGGCGTCGATCGTCTCGCAGCCGGGCGCGGTGGCCACGATCCGGCCGCCGAGCCCGACGAGCGCGGCCCGGAAACCGTCGGAGTGCACCTGGGCGGCGAGCACGACAGGTCCGTCGTCCGCGATGGAGAGTCCGTGCGAGGGGCGGCCCTGGGAACCCGCGGGCGCGCTGGGCTTCGCGTCGATCCTGATCAGGCCCAGCGCCTCGAGCTCGGCGGCGACGGCGCCCGCCGTGGCCCGGGTGACGCCGAGTTCGGCGGTGAGCACGGCACGGGTCGGGGCGCGGCCGGTGTGGACGAGCTCAAGGGCGGGACCGAGCGCGCCGCGCCCGCGCTCCAGGCGCGTACGCGTGGACAGATCCCCCTCGGTACGGGAGGCAGCCTTGCCGTTCATGAGGGCGAGTCTCCCATGATCCGTACGCCGTCTCGCCGTTCGGCCGACATCTGCTCGTACACCGTTCGTCCACTGCCCTTCCCCTGGAGTCCCACAGGTTTTCTCCGCCCACCGGTGACCGCCGCCTCACACGAGGCGTCTTGTCCGCCACGGGTGCACACCTCTACCCTGACTTTGTGCCGCTACTAAACAAAACCACGTCCGCAGCGTCGCGGGCCACTCCCCCGAACCTTGTCCGGCTCCGTGTCGCACTCACCGTCTTCTTCGCGCTCGACGGCTTCATCTTCGCCGGATGGGTCGTCCGCATCCCCGCCATCAAGGAACAGACCGGCGCGTCGGCGAGCGATCTCGGGCTCGCGCTGCTCGGGGTCTCCGCCGGTGCGGTGATCACGATGACGCTCACCGGACGGCTCTGCCGCCGCTTCGGCAGCCATCCGGTGACCGTGGCCTGCGGAGTCCTGTTGCCGCTGAGCATCGCGCTGCCGCCGCTGACGCATTCGGCACTCGCGCTCGGGCTCGTACTCCTGGTGTTCGGAGCCGCCTACGGCGGGATCAACGTGGCGATGAACAGCGCCGCCGTCGACCTGGTGGCCGCCCTGCGGCGCCCGATCATGCCCAGCTTCCACGCCGCCTTCAGCCTGGGCGGCATGGCGGGCGCGGGGCTCGGCGGGCTGATCGCCGGGTCCCTGTCCCCCACCCGGCACCTGCTCGGCCTCACCGTGCTCGGCCTGCTCGTCACCGCCGTCGCCGGACGCGCGCTCCTGCGCCTCGAAGCGCCGGTGCCCGCGGCCGACCGCCCGGACACGGACGCCGCCCCCGCGCGCCTCGACGGCCGCACCCGCCGAATGGTGATCGTCTTCGGCCTCATCGCCCTGTGCACGGCCTTCGGCGAAGGCGCGCTCGCCGACTGGGGCGCCCTCCACCTCGAACAGGACCTGGCCGCCCACCCCGGCGTCGCGGCCGCCGGGTACTCCTGCTTCGCGCTCGCCATGACCATCGGCCGGCTCAGCGGAACCACCCTGCTCGAACGCCTCGGCCAGACCCCCATACTCGTCGCCGGCGGCACCACGGCCGCCGCCGGCATGCTCCTCGGCGCGCTCGCCCCCACCGTCTGGCTGGCGCTCGTCGGCTTCGCCGTCACCGGCCTCGGGCTCGCCAACATCTTCCCCGTCGCCGTCGAGCGCGCGGGCGCCATGGCCGGACCCAACGGCGTCGCCACCGCCTCCACCCTCGGCTACGGCGGCATGCTCCTGGGACCGCCCGCGATCGGCTTCATGGCCGACTGGTTCACCCTGCCCATCGCCCTCACCAGCGTGGCCGTACTCGCGGGCCTCGCCGCACTGATCGGACTCACGGCCCGTCGGTGACGGGGGGGGGCTTCGCCGCCGCCTGTCCGACTCCAACGTGCCGCGAGCGGTTGTTGGTTAGGGTGAGGGACAGGCTGGCGAGTTCGGGTCTTGGGCAGGGGAAGCGGAGGCCGCAGGTTCATGGTTGCTCACCGGTCGGACGAAGGGCCGCGCCCTGACGCCGCTTCGGGCGTCCGGGGGAAACAAGATCCGGACTACCACTTACCGCTCGCGGTGCTTCCCCCGCCCCTGCGTGCCCGGCTCGCGCTGATCGCCGTCATCGCCGCCCTGGTGGTCGTCGTGCTCGGGGTCATGTACGCCGGGCACAGCCAGTCGGGCGCCGTGGACAGGTGGTTCGTACAGCCGACGGACGACAGTGTGGGCCAACCGTGGCGGGGCGTCGCTCTGGCCACGGATTTCCTGGGTGAGCCCGCTGGAGCGGCGGTGCTGGTCGTGGCCGCCGTGGCGGCCTGTCTGCTGCGGCGGCGGCCTCGCGCGGCCGTGTTCGTCGTGGCCGCCACCGGGCTGACCGTCGTGACGGCGACGCTGCTCAAGTTCCTGGTGGGACGCACCATCCACGGACCCGAGAACCTGTCCTACCCGAGCGGGCACACCGCCTTCTTCACCGCGCTCGCCCTCGTGGCGGCGCTGCTCGCGACCGGCCCGCTCGGCCTCGGCAGGACGGCCGGCGCGCTGCTCGTGCTCGGCGCGGCGCTGGTCGCCGGTATCGCCATGGGCTGGGCGCAGGTCGCTCTGGGCGCGCACTACCCGACCGACATTCTCGGCGGCTGGTGCACGGCGCTTGCCGTGGTGCCGGTGACCGGCCTCCTTGTCGACCGGGTGGCCGACAGCGGCGCGTGGAAGCGCCGCTGACGTCGCCTCAACTCACGCGAAATCCCACGCGAAACCCCACGCGAATCCTCATGCGAAAGGCCGGAACACCGGCTTCACCGGCCGCCCCGCAAGCCAGGGAGTGGGGTCACCGGCGTCAAGTGCCTTCCGGTACACCGCACATGCCTGGGCCACCACGTCGACGGTGCGGTCGATGTCCGCGTCGTCGAGCGCGCTGCTCACCACGAACGACGGGGCGAGCACCCCGCCCGCCAACAGCTGTCGCAGGAACAGGGTGCGGTACGGCTGCGACGGCTGCCGGTTCTCGTCCAGGGTGGCGAAGACCAGGTTGCTGGCCCGCCCCCGGACGAGGACGTGGTCGCCGACGCCCATGCCGGCCGCGACCTCGCGCACCCCGGCGGCCAACCGCTCGCCGAGGGCGTGCAGGCGCGCGGTGATGCCTTCCTCGGCGTAGGTGGTGAGCACGGCCATCGCCGCTGCCAGGGAGTGCGTCTCCGCGCCGTGCGTGGTGGACAGCAGGAACACCCGCTCCTCTGAGTGGCGCAGGCCGCCCCGCTCCATCAGGTCGCGGCGCCCGGCGAGCGCGGAGACGGCGAACCCGTTGCCCAGCGCCTTGCCGAACGTGGAGAGGTCGGGGGTGACCCCGTACAGGCCCTGGGCGCCCGCCTCGGACCAGCGGAGGCCGGTGATCATCTCGTCGAAAACCAGCACGCAGCCGTGCCGGTCGGCCAGGTCCCGCAGGCCCGCGAGGTAGCCGGGCGGCGGTTCGGTGTGGGTGGTGGCCGGTTCGAGGATCAGGCAGGCGATCTCGCCCTCGTACCGGGTGAGCAGCTCCTCCGTCGCGGCCAGGTCCCCGTACGGGAAGGTGACGGTGAGGTCGGTGGTCGCCGCCGGGATACCGGCGGACATCGGCGTGGTGGCGATGAACCAGTCGTCGACGGAGAAGAACGGATGGTCGCCGCAGATGGCCACCCGCGGGCGCCCGGTGACGGCGCGGGCGAGGCGTACCGCGCCGGTGGTGGCGTCGGAGCCGTTCTTCGCGAACTTCACCATCTCGGCGGTCGGCACCGTGGCCAGGAAGCGTTCCGCGGCGTCGGCCTCCACGATGGACGGCCGGACGAAGTTGCTGCCGCGGTCGAGTTCCCGCCGTACCGCTTCGAGCACGCGTGGGTGCGCGTGGCCGAGGCTGACCGACCGCAGGCCCGAGCCGTACTCGATGTAGCGGTTGCCGTCGACGTCCCATACATGGGCGCCCTGGCCGTGGCTGATGACCGGAGCCAGGTCTTCGGGGTACTGGTCGTCGCCCTTGGCGTAGGTGTGCGCGCCCCCGGGGATCATGGCGTGCAGCCGCTCGTTCGCCTTCCGCGACTGCGGCAGTCGGAATTCTTCGGTGCTCACGCCGGCCTCAGCTTTCTTGTTGCTGCAGGGCCGCGGCGAGGCTCGGCGCCTCCCGGTCCCGCTTGGACATCAGGGTGACCGGCAGCGGCCACGGAATGGCGAGCTCCGGGTCGTCGAAGGCGATCGTCACGTCCTCGGCCGGATCGTGCGGGCGGTCGATGCGGTACGAGGTGTCGGCGGTCTCGGTCAGCGCCTGGAAGCCGTGCGCGCACCCCGCCGGGATGTACAGGGTCACCTGTGTCTCGCCGGACAGCTCGAAGAAGGCCCGGCCCAGGAAGGTCGGCGAATCCGGGCGCAGGTCCACGACGACGTCGAAGACCTTGCCGTACGAGCACCGGACGAGCTTGGCCTCGCCCGCTCCGGAGCGCAGGTGCATCCCGCGCACCACGCCCTGAACCGAGCGGGACAGGCTGTCCTGGATGAAGCTGTCCGGGTCGAGGCCGACCGAGCGGACCACGTCGGCGTCGAACGTGCGGCAGAAGAAGCCACGTTCGTCGGCGTACGGGGTCGGCTCGAACAGGTACGCGCCGTGGATCGCCGGGACGTCGGTCGCCTTCATGTGGCCTCCCGCAGGGTGTGGTCGGTCGTCGGGAACGCCGGAAACACTGCCGCGGTCAGGGCGGTGAACTGGTCTTCCAGGCGCCGGGCGGCGAGCAGGTTCTGTTCGGCGAGGATGTGCCGTACCTCGGCCGAGTTCCGCTCCAGTGCCCGGAACTGTTCGAGCAGCCGGTCGGCGTCCACCTCGCGGGCCGGGTGGCAGTACGTGCCGAGCCCCATCCGGTCCATGAGTACGTCGCTCTTGGCCGAATAGCTGACGGCGAGGGTCGGCGTGCCGACCTTCATCGCGCAGATCAGGTTGTGGTAGCGGGTCGCCACCACGGTGTCGGCGGCCGCCATCTCCTTCATCAGGTCGTCGAGCGAGGCCGTGTCGGCGGCGGTGACCAGCGGCGAGTCCACCGCGTCGAGGATCGCCTCGGCCACAGGCCGGTCGAGATCGTCGCCGGTGACCAGGCGGACCGGCCTGCCGTCCTCGACCAGCGCCCGTACGAACGCGGTCGTCCCCTCCAGATAGCGCCGGTTGATCTCGACGGCCCTGGCGCGCTCGTCGTTGCTGCCGTGGAAGTCCATGACGCCGACGCAGACGGGTCCCGGCGGCCCGGCGGGCTCGTTCGCGGACGGTGTCGGCAGGGCGAACACGAGATCCTCGTAGACCTTGTCGCCCCGGGTGTCCACCTTCATCGTCCGCATCGCCTCGCGGGACTGGTCGTCCCGGAACGACCGGTAGGCGGCCAGCCGCGCCGACCAGCGCACCAGGGTCCGCGTCGGCCGGTTGCCGATCGTGCCCGCGCCGACGCTGACCAGCGCCACCCGGGTGCCGAAGAGCCGGCCGGTCGCGCAGAGCAGGAACAACGAGTAGGGGAAGCCCCACGGCCGCAGCGGCAGCGTCGTCTCTAGGACGCCGGTGCCCGGCACGATCACCACGTCGTGCCGCCGCACCCAGGCGGCGGTGCGGACGACGTCGACGAGTTTGCCCAGACCCTTGGCCGCGATCGCGCCCGCGCGTGACGCGGTGCGGTACTCGCCGCGGTACCAGTTCAGCCGCGTCGCGGGGATGCGGTAGCGGGTCGTGACGTCCTCGGGTCCGCCGCACAGCGCGTCCACGACCGCCTTCGGGTGCTCGGCGCGCAGGAAGCCGAGCACGGCTTCGAGCGACCCGTTGTTGCCGACGTTGCCCGAGCCGAGCAGACCGAACACCCCGACACGCACGGGAGTTTCGCCTCCGGACGTCATGCCCGCCTCCCTTCGCGGCCGGCGACGAGGTCGTCGACGGAGACGGTGAACAGGGCCGGGTCGACCGGGTCGCGGTCCTCGACCCGCTCGCCGGCGCCGGGGCGGGCCCGGCTGGTCATCCATGCGGCGAGGTGGCGGTAGCAGGCGCGCCGGTCGGTCACGGACAGCGGGGCCCGCCGGATCGCCTCGACGAAACCCCAGACGTACTCGGCGAGCAGCCGGGGCGTCGGGTGCAGCGCGCCTGCCCGGCGCGGGTCGAGGTTGACGCACCGGGAGCGCATGGAGGGGTTGGCCCGCTCGGCGCGGGTGGGGTGGTCGCGGCGGAAGTACAGCAGCTCGGGCACCTGGTGGAAGGGCCCGTGCAGGGCGATCTCGGCGACGAACGTGCGGTCCGCGTGGTGGTAGCTGTCGTGCGGCTTCACCCGGCGCAGCACGTCGGCCCGCATCACCCCGTAGAAGTCGTCGCCGCCGGGCTCGAACAGCATGCTGCGAAAGCGCTCCGGCGCGCGCGGCGAGTCGGTGGCGAGCGTGTACTCGTAAGGGACCGTCACCTTGCCGTCGCCGTCGATGACCGCCTGGTCGGCGTGCGCGAGGATCACGTCGGGGCGTTCGTCGAGCGCCTCCACGCAGCGCCGCAGCAGGTCCCGTGCGTACAGGTCGTCGTGCGACGCCCACTTGAACAGTTCGCCGCGGCACTGGGTGAACACGTAGTTGTGGTTCGGCGCGGCGCCGATGTTGCGCAGCAGCCGGATGTAGCGGATGCGCGAGTCCTTCGCGGCGTACTCGCGGCAGATCTCCTGCGTCTTGTCGGTCGAGGCGTTGTCGGTGATGACCAGCTCGAAGTCCTCGTAGGTCTGCCCGAGCAGCGCGTCGAGCGACTCGGCGAGATACTCCTCGCCGTTGTAGACGGGCAGGCCGATGCTCAACCGGGGATGGGCGGTCATTGCGTCCTCACTTCGGGTACGGGGTTCTGGCGGCGCTCGCGCAGAGCGGACCGCAGTTGCAGCCACCACACGGCGGAGCTGCAGAGGGAGGCGGAGGCGACGCCCCAGGCCGAACCGGCCGTGCCGGCCACGACCGCGCCGCCGAGCCCGCCGGCGACGTAGCAGGTGGAGGCGAACAGCTGGCAGCGCAGGCTGCGCCGGGCCGCGGCGAGCGCACGCAGACCGGCCGCCGCGCCGGTGCCGATGCCGGCGCCCGCGACGCCGAGCGTGACCGGCACGATGATCGCCGAGGAGGAGCTCCAGACGTCGCCGAGGATGAGCTCGCCGAGCCGGTCCGGCATCAGCAGCAGCACCGAGCCCCACAGGAGCGCGCCGACGGCCTGCCCGCCGCCGAGGAAGAGGCAGAACCGGCCGAGCTTTTCCGGGGCCTGGCGCAGCATCCGGGCCGCCTCGGCGACGGTGACAAGGGTCAGCCCCATCAGGACGGCGAGGAACGGGCCGAGCAGCAGCTCGGCGCCCCGGATCACGCCCACCGCGCTGACTCCGACGATCGCGCCGAGTCCGTAGGCGCGCAGCTGGCTCGAACCGCTGACGCCGACGTTCTCGATCAGGTACCGGTAGCTGAGGTCGCGGTGCTCGCGAAGCCAGTCGCGCCCTCCGGTCAGGCGGGGCCGGATGCCGGACTGGAAGCAGCCGTACACCGCGGCCACCGTGGCGGACGCGCCCCAGGCGAGCACGAAGGCCGTCACGCTGCCCACCCGGGCCGCCACCACCATGGCCGGCACGAGCGCGACGCCCCACACGACGTCGTTCACGAACGCCTTCCGGCCGTCGCCGGCGGCGAAGAACGAGTACCGCCAGGCGTCCTGCACGAGCAGCCCCGGCAGCATCAGGCCGAGGCCCGCGAACGCGGGCCCCACCTGGCCGCCGAGGGCGAGGCCGACCACCAGACAGGCCGCGCCGATGACGGCGCCGACGCCGAGCGCGGTGCCCGACGACCGGGCGACCGCGCCGCGCCACGACGTCTCCGACACGCCGCTGAAGCGCACCACGAGCGGGTCGGTGGCCAGGCCGCGGGAGACGCTGAGCACCACTCCGTACGTCACCCAGGCCAGGCTGAACACGCCGAACGCGGTCAGGCCCAGGGAGCGGGCGACGTAGATCCCCACCGCGAAGTTGGACAGGCTGGAGGCGGCCTGGTCGGCGAGGCCCCAGGACAGCCGGCCGAGGATGGCCCTCCTTGCGGCGGGCCGGGCCATCTTCTCCTCCCCGGTGGCTGTCTTCTCCTCCCCGGTGGCTGTCTTCTCCTCCCCGGTCGTCATCGGCTCCTCCCCGGCGGTCATCGGCGTCACGCTTTGATCAGCCCGGCGCCGTGCAGGGCGTCGGCCGCGACGGCGACGGTGTCGAACGGAAGCCCGGACCGCTCGGCGACGTCGAGCAGACTGTGCTCGCCGTCGGAGAGGTTGAGCACCCAGAGCATGGCCATCTGGGCCTCCTTGGTGTCACTGCGGCCGCCGAGCGCGTCGTAAAGACCGCGCCGTCCCAACTGCGGTTCGCCGTAAGGGCTGAGGTTGAGATAGCGCCGGTTGCGGTCGAGGACGGCGAACGCCTCGCGGCACACCGCGAGGGTGTCCGCCATCGCCGCCGGGGACACGAAGTCCGGGTTGTCGGCCGAGGTGTGGTACTCCGGATATTCGGAGTACGGCGTCCTGCTGAGCGAGCCCACGCCGAGGTTGAACCCGGGTGAGCAGTACTGCCGCTCGTCATACCCGTACGGAGTGAACTCCCTGACGTCGTGCGGGCGTTGGGAGACCCGCAGCACATGCCCGAGCACCCGGTCGATCTCCGCGTCACCGCGCCTGCTCTGTTTGTACGTCAGCTGCCCCGAGTCCCCCGCGCAGGCGAGCACGAGCCCGTGCTTGATCTGGTCCACCCGTTCCTTGTTGCGGGCCAGCCAGGTGATGGCGCCCACGGTGCCGGGCGCGTAGATGAACCGATAGGTGTAGTACGGGGTTGTCTCCGTGAGCGCCCTGGCCAGGAACGTGGCCACCGCGATCCCGGCCAGGTTGTCGTTGGCCAGCGACGGATGGCAGACGTGGCAGGAGACGATCACCTCGTCGGGCACCTGTCCGGGGACGACGTGCTCGGCGTAGGTGAGGTGGCCGTCCTCCAGCGTGGAGTCGACGCACACCTCGTACTCGCCGTCCGGGAGCGCGTCCAGGGTCTCCTGGGCCAGGCAGAATCCCCAGGTCGGCTTGTAGTAACTGGTGCGGTACGGCACCCATGTCGGATGGTCCGGCAGGGTGTGCAGATGGTCACAGAGTTCGGACAGGGGCATGGTCCGCGACACCGGCACGCTGTAGCCGAGCACGTGCAGGCTGGACGCGGCGAAGTCGACGACGCGGTTGCCCGCGCTGTCGGCGACGTACGCGTCCCGGATGTTCCACTCCTGCGGCACCGTCCAGTCGAGCACCTGCGTGCCGGTCGGCACCTCGTGCACCTGCAGCGGGACGTACTCACCGACGATGTCCAGGGTGGCGCGCACGCCGTCACCCGTGATGCTGCGGCAGAGCGGGTAGAGCCGTTCCACCAGCGCGTGCATCTGTTCGCCGGTGTCTTCCTCGAGCCGTATGGTCATCCGCGCCGCCGCAGGGTGTCGTCGACGGTGCCGGCCTCGGACGCCGAGCGCAGCACGGCAAGGCGGGTGAAGCGCTGCTCGAAGTCCTCGCGGGTCAGACCGAACTTCCGGTAGGCGTCGGCGAGTTCGAGCGCGCCCTGCTTGACCGTCCACTCGCAGTCGAAGCCGGGGATCGCGGCGCGGAACCGGGAGAAGTCCACCCGGTAGGAACGCGGGTCGGCGCCGTTCTCCCCGGTGATCCTGACCTTCGCGCCGGACACCGCATCGGCGACCTGCTCGGCGATCTCGGCGACCGTGACGTTGTTGGTCTCGCTGCCGATGTTGAACGCCCGGTCGTGCACCGCCTCTTGCGGCGCGTCCAGGGCCGCGGTGAAGGCCCGCGCGATGTCGGCGGCGTGCACCAGCGGGCGCCAGGGGGTGCCGTCGGAGAGCACGAGGACCTCGCCGGACAGGAGCGCGTGGCCCACCAGGTTGTTCAGGACGATGTCGGCGCGCAGCCGGGGCGAGTAGCCGAAGGCGGTGGCGTTGCGCATGTACACCGGGCTGAAGTCGCCGTCGGCGAGCGCGTGCAGGTCGTCCTCCACGCGCACCTTGGACTCCGCGTACGGCGTGACCGGGCGCAGCGGGGCGTCCTCGCCCACCAGATCGCTGCCGCCCGCGGCGCCGTAGACCGAGCAGGTGGACGCGTACAGGAAGCGCCGCACTCCGGCGTCGCGGGCCAGCCGGGCGAGCTGTACGGACGCGTGGTGGTTGATGTCGTAGGTGAGTTCCGGCGCGAGGGAGCCGAGCGGGTCGTTGGAGAGGGCGGCCAGGTGGATCACGGCGTCGACCCCGGCCACGTGTTCGGCGGTGAGGTCGCGCAGGTCCACCCGGTGACCCTGCGGGTCGGCGGGCGGCGGGCCGAGCACGCAGTCGGCGAACAGACCGGCGTCAAGGCCGACGACTTCGTGTCCGGCGGCCGTGAGTACCGGGGCCATGACGGTGCCCAAGTAGCCCTGGTGTCCGGTGAGCAGTACGCGCAAGGTTCATTCCCCCTGGTCGAAAGTGCCGAGATCGAGCGTGAGTTTGGTGACGGCGAACGCCTCGGCGTATCGCGCGTGGCATTCGATGCCCCGGATCCGTGCGAGGCCGAGGAAGGCCTCCCGGTCGTACCAGGGCCGGTGCCGCTGCGAGGGGTAGTGCTCCTGCAGCAGCCGCACCTTCTGTTCGGCGGTCTCCGGCGACAGCGGCTGGTACGCCGGCATGCGGCCGAGGTCGCCGTCCCATTTGACGATCTCGTAGCCGAGTACGAGGTGGTCGCGGAAGGCGGTGGTCATCAGTTGCGCGAGGCCCCGGTGGTCCTGGTGCGCGTCATCGGTGCGCGGCGCGAGGACCAGGTCCGGCTCGGTCCGCTCGCGCAGTTCCTCGACGGCGCCCTTGGCTTCCTCCCACTGCGCGGGCAGCCGGCCGTCGCTGAGTTTGAGCACGGTGAGGCGCAGGTCGGCGCCGGGGCAGAAGGCGGCGAGCGCGGCCTGCTCCTCCTGCTCGCGCTCGCTGCCGCCGCCGGTGAGCACCAGCGCGTCGACGCGGATGCCCGGCCGCGCGCGGCACAGCGCGAGCAGCGTGCCGCCCGCGCCGATGGCGATGTCGTCGCAGTGCGCGCCCACCGCGACGATCCGGTCCAGGCGCCCGGCGCCGAGCCCGATCACGCGCTCACCCCGGCGCTGTCCCGCTCCCACACGGCCCACGGGCGATCGCCGCGGGCGTAGGCCTCGTCGAGCGCGGCCCGTTCCTTCACGGTGTCGGTCGGCTTCCAGAAGCCGCGGTGCTGGTGCGCCACGAGGCGTCCCTGCTTGGCGAGGCCGCCGCAGCCGTCGGCGACCAGGTCACCGTTCTGCGGTATGTGGTCGAAGACCTCCTGGCGGAGCACGAAGTAGCCGCCGTTCTCCCACATCGGCAGTTCGCTGACGGGGGTGATGCCTCCCACCAGGCCGTCCTCGCCCAGCTCCACGCAGTGGAACGAGGACTGCGGCGGCACCACCATCATCGACGCGCCCGCGTCACGTGCGGCGAACCGGTCGATCATCTCCGGCAGGGGGGCGTCGGTGAGCACGTCGGCGTAGTTGGCGAGGAACATCTCGTCGCCGTCCAGGTGGTGGCGCACCCGGCGCAGGCGTTCCCCGATCGGTGACTCGATGCCGGTCTGCGCGAACGTGATCGTCCAGTCCGAGATGTCGGTGGAGAGCAGCTCGGTCTCTCCGCCCCGCAGCACGAAGTCGTTGGACGTCGTCTCCTCGTAGTTGAGGAAGAAGTTCTTGATGTGGTGGGCTCCGTAGCCCAGGCACAGGATGAACTCGGTGTGCCCGAAGTGCGCGTAGTAGCGCATCACGTGCCAGATCAGCGGCCGCGGGCCGACCATCGCCATCGGCTTGGGCACGTCGTCGGCAGCGCCGCTGCGCATCCGCATCCCGTAACCGCCGCAGAAGAGTACGACCTTCATGCTGTGACCTCCTGCGACGACGCGACCTCGGCAATGCTCAGTTCCGGGATGGGGAAGACAAGGCGGCCGCCCCACTCGTGCACGAAGGACAGCTGCTCGACCAGCTCGGCCCGCAGGTTCCACGGCAGGACGAGGACGTAGTCGGGCTTGTCGACGGCGATCTGCTCGGGCGGCAGGATCGGGATCCGGGTGCCCGGGGTGAACCTGCCGTGCTTGTACGGGTTCCGGTCGACGGTGTACGCGAGCAGGTCGGGCCGGATGCCGCAGTGGTTGAGCAGGGTGTTGCCCTTGCCCGGGGCGCCGTAGCCGACGACCGTCTTGCCGTCCTCGGCCGCGGTGATGAGGAACTTCAGGAGATCCCGGCGCACCTTGGCCACCCGCGCGGAGAACTCGGTGTACCCGGACAGCTCCTGGAGACCGGCGGCCTTCTCCCTGGCCAGTACGTCGACAACCCGCTGGGACGGCTCGCCGGCCACCTCTGCGGGGCGTGCCCACAGCCGGATGGAGCCGCCGTGCGTGGGCAGCAACTCGACGTCCACGAGGGCGAGTCCGCCGCTGGCGAGCGCCCGGATCGCGGACGCGACCGTGTAGTACTGGAAGTGCTCGTGGTAGATCGTGTCGTACTGGTTCTCCTCGATCAGGGTCAGCAGGTGCTGCACCTCGATGGAGACCCAGCCGTCGTCGGCGACCAGGGCGCGCAGCCCCTCGGTGAAGCCGACCACGTCGGGGATGTGCGCGTACACGTTGTTGGCCACGACCAGGTCCGCCGGGCCGTGCTCGGCGCGGACGGCCGAGCCGGTGTCCGGGCTCAGGAACTCCGTGAGCGTGGGGACACCCGCGTCGCGTGCCGCGGCGCCGACGTTCACCGACGGCTCGATGCCCAGGCAGCGGATCCCCCGGTCCACCACGTGCTTCAGGAGATACCCGTCGTTGCTCGCGACCTCGACCACGAAGGCGTCGGGCCCGAGCTCCGCCCGCTCCACCGCGCCGGCGACGAACGTGCGCGCGTGCTCCACCCAGGACGTCGAGAAGGAGGAGAAGTACGCGTACTCCGTGAACGTCTCCTCCGGCTTGATCAGCGGCGGAATCTGCGCGAGCCAGCAGTCGGTGCAGACCCGCAGATGGAGCGGGTACGCCGGTTCGGCCTTGTCGAGTTGGTCCGCGGCGAGAAAGCTCTCGCACGGCGGGGTCGCCCCCAGGTCGACGACGCTCCCCAGCGCCGCCGAGCCGCAGAGTCGGCATCGTGTCATCTGTTCCCCCCAGTTCTGCTCGCGCGGGTGCCCCACCGCGAGCCTGTGTTTCCGTTCCGTGCGGGCGGCGGGCTCTGCCCGCCGCCGGCCCGCACCGCGATCGCGGTGCGATACCCCTCCACCAGGCGTTCAAGACCGACGGCCGGGCTGAAGCCCTGCTCGTAACGGCGTCGGCCCGCCCGGCCCATCTCCTGGTTCCGTGCCGGATCGGCCGTGATCCGGCGCAGACAGGACGCGAGTGAGGCGGCGTCACCGGGCCGGTGAAGCAGCCCGGTCACCCCGTCCTCGACGAGTTCCACGAAGGCGCCGTGACCGGCGGCGACGGTCGGGACCCCCGCCGCCATCGCCTCCACGACCACCAGGCCGAATGCCTCGAGCCACGTCGAGGGAGCCACCACCGCCACCGAGCGCGCGATGGCCTGCCGGCACTGCTCCGGGTCGTACAGACCGAGGTACCGCACGTCGTCCCGGCCCGCCGCCCAGGCGGCCACCTCGTCCTTCAGCGGACCGGTGCCGACGATGGCGAGCGGCACGCCCACCCCGCCGGCCTCGGCGAGCTCGTCCCACGCGGCCATCAGCAGCCGTACGCCCTTGGCCTCCGCGAGCCGGCCGAGGTAGAGCAGCTGCTCTCCGGCGTCCGACCGGCGGGCGTCCGGGTCCGGCACGAAGTTGTGCTTCACCACGAGACGTTCGGCGGGCATGCCGGCCCGCACCAGGACGTCGCGCTGCGCGGCGCTTATGCAGAAGAACCGCTCCACGCCGGACCACCAGCGCCGCCGGTTGACCGAAAGGCTGAGCGCGAGCGGCACCGTCGCGAGCCGGGAGCCCCGGTAGCAGCCGTGCCGGACGGCGGGCAGCGGCGTCGCCCCCACGCACTCGGTGCACGGTCGGCCGTCCCGTTGCAGCGTGCCGGGCGGGCAGACCTGGGTGTAGTTGTGCAGCGTCGCCACGACGGGCACATCGGCGTCCGCGCAGGCGGCGATGACCGCGGGCGACAGGAGCGGGAAGACGTTGTGGACGTGCACCACGTCGGGGCGTGCGGCGCGCAGGCGGGCGGCGAGCTCGGAGCGGACCGCGGGGTTCCAGGGCACGAGCAGCGGCACCGCGGCCTTCGTCGGCAGAGACATGGCGCCGATGTCGTCGCTGCGCCGCTCGAACATCTCGACCCGGTGACCGGCCGCGCGCAGCAGCTCCGCCTCCTGGTCGACGACGTTGTTCTCCCCGCTCGGCTGTGCCGAGGCATAGCGGTTGTGCACCACGAGGACGTGCATGCTCACAGTCGCCTCCGATCTTGGGCCCAGCGCGGGATACGGCGTCGGGGTGCCGCGGGCTTCGCGAGGGGCGTGGCCGCGGGCGGCGCCGCGAGGAGCGAGGCGGCCAGGGCCAGGTGCAGCAGGTACGGCGATGCGTCGCCGAGGCCGGCCTCGGTGTACGAGGCGATCGCGCAGTAGCTGATCAGGAAGATCGCGCACGCCCTCGCCAGGGACGGCGGTCGCAGCAGCGCGACGGCGCCGAGGATGGTGACGAGCGCCGCCACGAGGGTGACGCCGGTCCAGCCCTGCTCGTGGTAGACGGCCAGCCAGCTGTTGTCGATCGGCAGGCCCCCGAACGACTTGTCGCCCAGGCCCATGCCGAACAGCTTCTCGGCGGTCGTCCGGGGTGCCGCGAGGAGGGCGTCCCAGACCTTGGCCCGGCCGGTGAGGCTGGTGAGGTACTCCTGGCTCTGTCCGCGCAGGAACCACGCGCGTAGCAGGGGGGCGAACCCCACCGCCGCCACCGTGGTGACGACCACCGCCCAGGTGAAGAACCGGCGGGCGGCGGCGCTGGTCAGGACGAGCGAACCGATCGCGAGGGCGAGCCCTATGAGCATGCCGAGCGTGGCGGTCCTGGTATGGGTCAGTGCGAGCAGGACCAGCGAGGGCACGATGACGACCGTCGCGCTGACCTTGTCGGTCCTGCGCCCGAGCAGGAGCAGCACGGTGAGCCCGATGATCACCGCGGCGTACTGGCCGATCTGCGGCGGGGTGAGCGGCCACAACGCACCGACGAGCCGCCCGCCGTAGACGTCGGGCATGGCCGCGCCGGGAGAGATGACCGCGCCAGCGGCGACCGATCCGAGCACCGCGAAGTAGATGCGGATGTGGTGCCGGACGAACGTCTCGCTCCCGTCCCACCAGCGGCTGAGCAGCCACAGCGTGCCGACGAAGAGAGCGAAGCGGGAGCAGCGGAACAGCGCGCCGAACCCGGAAGCCAGTTGCAGGCTGGAGATCAGGCTCGGCACGAGGAGCAGGGTGAGCAGCAGCAGGAAGGCGCTGGCGTGGATACGCAGCCGCGGATTGAGCGCGAGGGCGAGGGCGAACGCGGCGACCAGCGAGCCCATGGTGACCAGCTGGATGAGCGAGCGGGGCAGCGGGATGACCGTCTCCGCCCCGGCCGAGCCGAGCGTGTTGAGGATCAGCAGCCCCCAGACGGTCCCGACGAGCTTCGGCGTGCCGGGGCGCGCGTCGGCGCCGGGCCGTGCGACCGCCGTGTCCGCCGTACCCTCCGTGGCCGCTGCGCCCGGCAGGCCGTCGCGCCGCAGGTCCTGACTCATCTCAATCACCGTCCCGGACACGGATCGTGCTGTTCTCGTCCTGCTCGTACGGCGCGCCCTGCCACTGGCCGAAGTCGAGCACCCGGCTCGGGTCGTGGGCGACGAACTTCCACGGTCCGATGTAGACGTTGTCGCGCCAGCGGTTGCCCTGCTTGTGGGTGATCGCGTCGGCCACCCGCTCGCCCTTGTACGGCGACCACTTCGGATAGGTGCCGTAGTTGGCGAGGACCGCCATGCGGTCGCACCTCTCCGTGCACTTGAGGACGGACTTGTCGAGGACGAACCGGTTGGTGTGGATGTCCACCCGCTGGGTCTTCCAGCGGCAGTCGGTGTAGAGCGGCGCGGTGGCGATCTGCGGCCGCGCGCAGCGGTCGGTGTTCTTCTCGAGGAGCGTGCAGTCACCGGACGAGGTGTTGGCGGGGCTGTTGCAGAACCGGTCGGCGTTCTCCCACAGGGTGATCCCGGACCAGTTGTTCTCCAGGAGGTTGCGGTAGACCTCGATCTTGTCCGTGCGGGCCCGGACCCGTGGTTCGCCGCCGGACTCGGACAGGTAGAGGGTCGCGAAGGGGAAGTTGTCGCCGCCGGCGGCCTCCCTGCGGCCCTCGACCCAGTTGTTCCGCCGGATGGTGTTCTTGCGGATGACCGCGTTGTAGCTGGTCTCATAGATCAGGGCGGCACCGTCGTTGGCTTCGAGGACGTTGTTCTCGATCCGGAAGTCGTTGTTGTTGGTGTCGGCCCACAGTCCGGTTCCGCGGTTGTCGTGCACCCAGTTGCCGCGGATGTCGGCGCCGTCGACGGCCCAGAACTTGACGCCTCCGGTGCAGCCGCAGCCCTCCCGCCGCTTCTCCCAGTCGCCGGTGTTGTTGCCGGTGATCTCGTTGCCCTCCACCACCAGGTCGCGCAGGGGGCCCGTGCCCTTGTACGCGTTCATGCCGTACTGGCCGTTGTCGCGCAGGCAGTTGGCGCGGACCTGCTGGCGGGCACCGGCCATGAGTCCGGCGCCGGAGTTGTTCTCGATCTTCGAGTGCTCGATCAGCCAGCCGTCGGCCGAGTCGTGGTTGACGACGCCCTGGTCGTGCGGTGCGACGAAACGCCGCACGGTCAGGTGGCTGACGGTGACGTCAGGGGCGTCGCCGCCGAACGCGTACTGGTTCTTCTTCCGGCCGTCGAGCACCGCGCCCGGCGCACCGAGGTAGCGGTTGCCCTTCTTGGGGATGACCTGGGCGTGGCGGTCCGGGTCGAGCCGGTGTGTGCCGGGCCGCAGCCAGAACGTGGTGTTCGCGGGGCTGCTCTTGGTCTTGGCGGCCAGGTCGTTGACCTTCTTGGGGTCGACCGTCACCGCGCCCGCCGGTGCCTGCGCCGGCCCGGCCGCGGGCTTGGCGCACACCCGGGCCACGGCGGCCCCGGCCCCGGACTTGGACGGCGCGGAGGTCGGCTCCGCCCGGTCGCCCGGCGAGCCGTCGCAGCCGGTCGCCACCAGGACGGCCAGCGCCGCCACCGGTAACGCCCGGCTCCGCCACTTCATCCCCACCGTCACCGTCCTCCTGCCCCCTGGCCCCGGAACCGGAGCACGGTCGTGAACCCCTGCGTGCCGTCCGCGAAGCCGGTGCCGATCAGCGTCGTGGCGGGTTCCTTGCGCCCGAAGCCCGCGGAGTACCAGCCGAGCGGCGGGTTGCTCTCGCCGCGATGCGCGCGCCAGTTCAGCCGGCCGGGCAGGTCGAGCACCGCGGAGCGGTCCTCGCCGTCCCTGGTCCAGGTGAGCACGGCCCGGTTTCCCGTCAGGTCCGCGGTGATCTCCGGGCCGAGGTGGAAGGCCAGCTGCGCGGCCCTGCCCTGCCCGTGCACTTCGTCGGTGACGCGCAACTCCTGTGCGGTGGCGTCGAGTTCGACGCGGCGGCGGTGCACGGCGCCCTCCGCGCGCCGGTAGCCGTCGTGCTCGGCGCACCAGCGGGCCGTGCCGCCGTCGGAGGCGTCGGACGTGCCGGACGTGTCCGCGGTCAGGACGCGGGTGCGGGCATGCCGGGTCCACAGGAACGGGCCGCCGGACACGGACTGGTCAACGCCGCCCAGTCGCAGGGTGTTGTGGCCGAGGGTCGAGCGGAAGTACTGCCGCCACTCGGGCTCCCCGTGGTAGCAGAACGTACCCGGGTCGGCGAGCACGTCGACCCCGTCGTGCCTGACCTCCACGGACAGCGCGTCGGCGTGGGCGTGCGCGGCGATGGACAGGAAGCCGTGCGGGCCGCCGTCGCAGCGGGCCCAGATCTCCCCCGGCGCGCGCAGGATGGTCATGCCCGCGTCGGCGAAGTGCGCCGGGCGGCTCGCGGGGCGGGCGGTCCCGCTCTTCGCGTACGGGGTGATGAGCGCGGCAAGGAGCGGCGTGCGCACATCGGTGCCGGTCACCGCGGGCCACCAGGCGAGCCGCCCGAACACCGCGTCCCCGGTGGCCAGGAGCGAGCCCCAGCGTTCGGTGCCCGCGCCGTCCACGACCAGACCGTGCCCGTCGTCCGCGTCTCCCTGGCGCGGTGGCCGCAGCCGGTTGTCCACGACGGCCGCGAGCGCGTCGGTCATCCGCAGCAGGACGAGGCGGATCGACGCGGGGACCCGCACACCGGCGGCATCCGCCTCGGCCACGGCGGCCAGAGCGAGTTCGAGGACGAGCCCGTGATATTCGGTGGCCAGCTCGCGGTTGAGGCCGGAGGGGAAGGTGTTGCTCTTGAGGTGCCGCTCGAGGGACCGCAGCGCGTCGGCCCGCCAGCCCTCCGACGAGGGGAACCAGTCGAACGCGCAGGCTGCCGCGAACTGCCCGGCGGCCTCGGCGATGACGTGGTTGTTCGCCGACGAACCCCGGCTGGGGAAGGCGGCGAGCCAGCGCTGGTGGTGCCAGATCTGGTGCAGCGCCACCGGGTTGTCCTCGAAGAGAGCGGCCGCGCCCGGCCAGCCGTCGAGCAGCCTGCGGACCCACACCCACGACAGCAGGCGGATGCCCAGCTCGATGCCGCTGATCCAGTGCACCCCGCGCAGCGGCGGGTTGACCTCCCACCACGACCGCAGGTGCGCGGCCACGCGCTCGGCGTACCGCTCGTCCCCGGTGACCGCGTAGGCGGCGGCGAGCACGGTCAGGTACTGATGCCGGGACGGCTCCCAGATCTGCTTGATGTCCCCGACCGTGTCCTCGCTGCGGTAGGGCACGTCGAAGGCGTAGCCCCACGGAGCGCGGCGCCCGGTCTTCGGGTCGTACCACCAGTCCGGGGCGGCCATGTCGTCGCGGTCCACCCCGAAGTACGTGGCGTGCCCCTCCATCAGCCGGTCGGCCTCGGCGACAAGACGCTTCGCGGCGTCCGGCGGCACGGCGGCGATCGTCCCGGCGGGCAGGACGGCGGTGAACCGGGCGCCCGTGACGTCCGGGCCGGCGGGCGGCGCCGAGCGCCGCCACTGCCGTCTGCGCACCGCGTCGCCCACCCGGCCGCCGACCTCCTGCGGCCGCATCCGGGACAGCCGCCGCAAATACCAGCCCGCGCTCGTGGTCATCGCGTCCTCGTCAATGCCACCGGTGCGCCGCCTGCCAGGCCGGCCTCCACGGCGAAGGTGGCCGCCGTGGTGGCGACCAGGGATTCGAGCGATACCGGCATCGGCCCGCCGGTGCGCACGGCCTTGATGAACGAGGCCAGTTCGGCGTTCTGGCCCTTGTCCCTGGCCTTGGGCAGCCGCGAGCTGACCCACCGCTTGCGGCCGACTCCCCCCTCCGCGTACACCGAGGCGCGCACGAAGTCGTCGAGCCGCAGCACCTTGCCGTCCGCGATCAGGTCGAGGGTCTCCTTGGGGAAGCTGCCGGGACCGGTTGTGACGTAGCTGATGGTGGCCGTGGACCCGTCGGGGTAGCCGAGGACGATCTGCAGGTCGTCGTTGCCGGACGTGGCGGCTGCGTACACCGAGACCGGGTCGGCCCCGAGCAGCCAGCTCGCCGTGTCGATGAAGTGCCCGCCCTCACCGGCGAACCGGGAGCCCTCGGAGTTCTGCCGGAGGTACCAGCTGCCGTGCTGCAACCGGCCGGCGTTGACCAGATAGCGCAGGCTCGCCGGGCCGGTACGGGCGCCGAACCGCTCCTTGGCCTCCTGCAGCAGCGGAGCGAACCGGCGGTTGAAGCCGACCTGGAGCCGGTCGTTGCCGGACTCCTCCACCGCCGCGAGCACACCGGCGAGTTCGTCCTCGGTGAGGGCCAGGGGCTTCTCGACGAACACCGCCTTGCCCGCGTGCAGGGCCTTCTTGGTCAGTTCGGCGTGCGAGCTGTGCCGGGTGACCACGAACACCGCGTCGATGGACTTGTCGCCGAGCACGGAGTCCAGATCGGTGGTGGCCTCGGTGAAGCCGAACTTCCGCTTCGCGTTGGCCGCGGAGAGCGCCGTCGTCGTGACGACCTTGGACAGCTCGACGCCCTCGCGCCCCGTCAGGTGCGGCAGCAGCATCGACGTGGCGTAGTTGCCCGCGCCGACGAACGCCAGACGCACCGGAGTCCTGACGGACCGGGCCGGGCCCGGCTTGACGGTCACCGGGGGCACGGCCACGGCCGGGGCCTCGGCCTCCACCGTCTGTTCGGGGTAGCGGAACAGCACGGCTACGGCCTTCAGTTCGCCGTCCTTCAGGCTCTGGTACGTCTCGACGGCCTCGTCGAATCCGGCGACATGGGAGATGAGGGGCTCCACGTCGACGCGGCCGCGCGCCACCAGGTCGAGGAAGCACGCCAGGTTGCGGCGCTCGGTCCAGCGCACGTAGCCGATCGGGTAGTCCCGCCCCTCGAGTTCGTACTCCGGGTCATAGCGCCCGGGGCCGTAGGAGCGGGAGAACCGGACGTCGAGTTCCTTCTCGTAGTACGCGTTCCACGGCAGGTCCAGACGGCACTTGCCGATGTCGACGACCCGGCCGCGGTCCCTGCTCAGCCGGGCGGCCAGCTCGACGGGCTGGTTGCTGCCGCCGCCCGCGGCCAGGTACGTCTGGTCCACGCCGTGCCCGCCGGTGAGTTCGGCGACGGCGGCTTCCACGGCCGCGGAGCCGGGATCGCCGCAGGCCACGGCGCCCAGGCGCTCGGCGAGCTCGCAGCGGGCCGGGTCAGGGTCGGCGCCGACGACGCGGACTCCCGCTGCGGCCAGGAGCTGGACGACCAGCTGCCCGATCAGACCGAGGCCGATGACGAGGGCCACCTCGCCGAGCTGCGGCTCGCCCTGGCGGACGCCCTGCATCGCGATGGACCCGACGGTGCCGAAGGCGGCGTGCCGCGGCGCGAGGCCGTCGGGCACCGGGGCGTAGAGGTTCTTCGGCACCCAGTTGAGCTCGGCGTGCAGCGCGTGCTCGTTGCCGGCGCAGGCCACCAGGTCGCCGACCTTCACGTCGTCGATCCCGGCGCCGACCTGCTCGACCACTCCGCACAGCGAGTAGCCGAGCGGTGTGTAGGAGTCCAGCTTGCCCATCACCTTGCGGTAGGTGGCGGGCACGCCGTTGGTGGCCACGCTCTGCGCGACCTTGGCCACCTGGTCGGGCCGGGAGCGGGCCTTGCCCACCATCGACATGCCGGCCTCGGACACCTTCATGAGCTCGGTACCGGTGGATATCAGCGAGTAGGCGCTGCGGACCAGGACACCGCCCGGCTTGCACCCCGGCGCCGGGACGTCGAGCAGCGCCAGTTCGCCGCTCTTGTAGTTCTGCACAACCTGCTTCACCCGAGCTCCTCTTGTTTCAACTTCCAACGCCGTCAAGCCGCTTGTCTCTGACCGGAGCCGGTGGTCGCGCCGCGATACCAGTACTCGAGGGTCAGCACATGCCACAGATGTTTGGAGAAGTCCCGCTGCCCCGCGGCGTCCTCGGCGACCATGCGCGCGAGGGCGTCGCGGCGCAGGATCCCCGAGCTGACGAGCACTCCGTCGTTGACCACCTCGCGCACCAGCGGTGCCAGGTCCCGGCTCATCCAGGCCCGCAGCGGGGCACTGAACAGGCCCTTGGGCCGGTAGACGATCTCCCGCGGCAGGATCGAGGTGGCCGCCTCCTTGAGGACGGCCTTGCCCTGCCGTCCGGCGATCTTTCGGTCGCCGGGCACGGCGAACGCCGCCTTGACCACCTCGACGTCCACGTACGGCACCCGCACCTCGGTCGACGCGGCCATGCTCGAGCGGTCGGTGTAGGCGAGGTTCAGGCCCGGCAGGAACATCCGGGCGTCGCCCAGGCACATGCGGTTGACGAAGTCATCGAGTGCGTTGTCCTCGTAGACGTCCGCGTGCTCGGTCAGCACGTCGTCGACCGTCCCGGCCAGGTCCGGATTGACCAGGGCGAGCAGCTCGTCCTGGTCGTACATGGTGTAGCTGCGCCGGAACGCGGCCTCCTCCGAAAGATCGGCGAAGGAGAGGAACCGCTTCGCGAAGCGCACCGAACGAAACCCCTGGCGGGCGGTGGCGACCGGCAGCCGGTCCACGGCCCTGGTCAGGCCGCGCCGCAGGGGACGCGGGACGCGCTGGTAGCGCAGCGCGAGCACGTTGGCCAGGTGCTTGCGGTATCCGGCGAACAGCTCGTCGGCGCCCATCCCCGAGAGCATCACCTTGACCCCGGCCTCCCTGGCGGCCGAGCAGATCAGGAAGGTGTTGATCGCGGCGGGGTCGCCGATCGGCTCGTCCAGGTGGTGCGTCATCTGCGGCAGCAGGTCGAGCACGTTCGGGGCGATCTCGATCTCGTGCAGGTCGACGCCGAACTGCTCGGCGACCTGCCGGGCATAGCGCAGGTCGTCCGGCATCGCCTCGAACTTGGCGTCCTCGGCCCGGAATCCGATCGTGTAGGCGGAGATCCCGGGCCGGTCGCGGGCCGCGAGCGCGGTCAGGTAGCTGGAGTCGAGGCCGCCGGAGAGGAAGGTCGCCACGGGCACGTCGGCAAGCAGGTGCTGCCGGGTCGACTCCTCGACGACGGCGGCCAGATCCGGCAGTTCGCCGCTGCGGGCCCGCTCCTGTCCCTCGGCGGCGACATCGCGCAGGTTCCAGAACTGCCCGCGCTCCACCCGGCCGTCGGCCCTGCACCTGAGCCAGCTGCCCGGCGGCAGCTTCTCCGCTTCACGGAACGCGCAACGCGAGTCCGGCACCCAGTAGTAGAGCAACGAAGCCACAAGGGCCGCGTCGTCCACCTGGAGCGATCCGCCGGTCACGGCGGCCAGCGCCTTGAGCTCGGAGGCGAACACCAGGCCCTCGCCGCGCCGCAGCAGGAACAGCGGCTTGATGCCGAGCTGGTCGCGGGCGAGCGTCAGTTCGCCGGTCCGCTCGTCGAAGATCCCGAACGCGAACATGCCGCGCAGCCGGGGCAGACAGTCGGTGCCCCAGCGCCGCCACGCCTCCAGCAGCACCTCGGTGTCGGAGGTACCGCGGAAGCGCACCCCGGCGCCCTCCAGTTCGGCACGCAGTTCGGGCGCGTTGTAGAGCTCGCCGTTGTACGTCAGGGCGAGACCGCCCGAGACCATCGGCTGGGCGCCGGTCTCGGACAGGTCGATGATGGAGAGGCGACGGTGCCCGAGCTGCACTTCGCCGTCACCGGCGGGGTGGCCGTACCGCCCCGCCGCGTCCGGTCCGCGGTGGGCGAGGACATCGGTGAGCCGGTCGGTCACGACCTTCCCGTCCGGCCATCTGTAGGTGCCTGCGATGCCACACATGTCTTACCGCGCCTCCTGGTCGCTGTCCGGGACTCGTACTGCCCTCGACGGCCGCTCCGACAGCTGCCGGCCCGCCGCGTTCTGCCGGGCGAGGCGTTCGTTGTGGCCGCGCAGCGCGGTGTGCCGGCCGTCCCACAGGGTGCCGTCGGTCCGGTCGCGCGGGTCGGGGTCGACAAGCACCACACCGATCACCGGAATGAGCAGGTCCGCGAGCTGCCGCGCCACGGTGTGCAGCCATGCGGTGCTGCCGTGTCCGGCGCGCACGACGAGCACGGTCTGGGAACCGAGGTCCTGCAGGCCGGTCCACGCCGTGCCGGGCGCGACCGAGCCGACCCCGAGCCGGCGCGTCTGGTGCGGGACGGTCGCGGCACGATCGGCGCTGACCACGGCGGGGTCTGACGGCTCCTGGCCGCGGCCCGCGCGCTGGAGGGCCGGCAGGTCGTCGATGATGACCACGGGCCCCTCCTGCGACAGCGCCTTCGCCAGGTCCAGGGCGATCACGCTCGTGGTGTGCGCGGAGCCGAGCTCCAGGAGCGACACCGATTCCGACGTGTCACGCACGGTGCGGGCCAGGGTCGATATGAGCCGTTCACGGGCCGCACGGGTCCGTCGCAGCTGCCACAGTCCGATCGGCCTGCGGGGCACGCGGCGCAGCTCCGCGATGACCGAGGCACCCAGGTTCGCGGCGATGTCCCGGCGCAGGACGGGACGGTCCGCGACCACCGAACCGACCGCGGCCACCGCGAGCCCGAGGACGAGCCCGAGCGCGAGCCCGATCCCGGCGTTGGTGACCACGGCCAGGGGCAGGGAGTGCCGCACCGCGCGCGGGTCGTCCACGATCTGCGTGCCGGCGATGATGCGGGGTGTGCCCATGCGCGCGTCTTCGGCGCGCTGGTCGAAATCGGCGATCCGGGAGGTGAGTTCGGCCCGGCGGGCGAAGAGCGACTCCATGGTCGCCGACGATTCCGGGTCGCCCTGGTCGGCCTCCGGTGACCTGCCGCCGATGGTCTTGTTGACCCGGGCGAGTTCTTTGCGCATGCGGTCGCCCTGGTCGCGCAGGGCCTTGGACTCGGCCTTCGCGGCTGCCTGCATCCGGCGCACGTGGTCCGCGACGAACGCGTCCGCCAACGCCTGTGCCCGGTCGACCGCTTGTGCGTCGCTGTCGGCCGTCACGTCGATCTGCAGCAGATTGTTGGTCACGCCCGTGCCCCGGTACTCCTCGAGGAAGTCCTCCGGTTTCATGGGTGACTTGAGGGTCTTCAGGGCCTTGTCGGCGATCCGCGTGGTCTGCAGCACCTCTACGTCGGTACGGATCAGCGTTCCGGTGTCGTTGGGCTGGTCGTCCTGATGGGCGACGAGCACCTTGGCCATGGCCGCCGGGGCCGGCGGTCGCAGGACCGCCACCGAGGCGCCGAGCAGCAGCCCGAGGAGTGCCAGGGAGCACCAGAGGCGGCGGCGCCTGCGCACCGACACCACCAGCGCCTGAAGGTTCAGGAGCGGAGCGGTCGTCGACGGCTCCGCGGTCGTGTTCGTCGTCACGCCGGACCTCCCGTCGCGTGGCCGCGCGCCGCGAGCACGGGAGTGGCGTTCTCCTCGGGCTGGGCGGCCGGCCGCGAGGAGCGGGACCGGACGGGGCCGGCGACGACGATGCCGACGACCTCATGCCTGCCGTCCGCGCATGCCTCGGCGATGCCGGAGAGCTCGCCCGCGGTCCAACTGCCCGCGCTGAGCACGACCAGGGCGCCGGACTCGGTGTCGCGGTCCGGCACCATCGGCCGGTTCACCGGGACGTCCACCATTCGCATCCGCGGATCGTTCTTGGCCTCGGCGACGAGTTGCTCGGCGGCACGGCGGCCGATCTCGTCGCCGTCGGGTACGACCACGAGGAGCCCGCGCGATCCGGGCAGTTGGATCCGGATACGAGCGCACACGCGCCGGTAGCGGAGCTGTCTGCCGGCCTCGTCGGACGCCAGGGGGGTCGGTATGTCCCAGCGGGTGTCGACGCCGAGGAACCGGCGGGTCCAGGCCCGCGGGCCACCGCCCCCGGGCCGGTGCGCGGCCCGTCCACCGGGCACGTCGACGGTGCCGATGAGCGTGGAGCCCAGCGCCGCGGCGATCTCCGGTCCGGTGCGGAGCCGGCGGTTCGACCGGGCCGCGGTGAGATGGGCGATGACCCCGACCAGCAGGGCCAGCACCGCCCCGCCGGCCATGAGCTGTGTCCTCGTCGGCGGTGCCTCGCCGGTCGGCAGGGCCGCGGGCCCCATGACGACCATGCCGGCCTTGCCGGTCGCCGGGTCGGCCTCTTCCAGTTTCTTCATGGCCTCCTCCAGCGACGTGCGCAATTTCTCGAGCGAGGTGCGGGCCTGCACGCTCTCCACGGTCTGCCCCGGGTCGGCCGCGTTGGCCAGTTCGGTGATGCGGCGGTTGGTCTCCGCGACCTTCTTGCGCAGCGCCTCGGGCCCCGAAGCCCTCGCGGGGTCGGTGCTGCCGCCCGCGACCCGGGTGGCGAAGGTGACGAACTCCTTGGCCACCCGGTCGGCCAGTTGCTGCGCGCGCTCCGGGGTTTCGGCCGTACCGGAGATCTCGACGATGTTTCCGTCCGCGGCCTTGGCGCTCACCTGGTCGATGAGTTCGCTGCCGTCGCCGCCCGTCCAGTCGAGCGCGTCGGCCGCCCGGTCGACGACCGACGAACTGGTCGCGACATTGACCTGGGTGAGGAGCTCGCGTTCCTCCCACGCCCCCGGAAGCAGTACGGATGCCGATGCCGTGTAGCGCGGCGGGAACACCGCCACCGAGGCGCCGAAGCCCAGAAGTGCGCCCACCAGGGTGATGACGGCGAGCAGCCGCCAACGCCTGCGGAAGATCCGTCCGATGGTGACCAGACGTATCGTGTCGTCGCTCAACGGTGCCGCCTCCTCCCCTTCCGGATCGGGGTGCCACCGACACGGGTGCGGTCGAGGCAGGCAGCGGCGTACGCGGCGAGCAGCGATCTCTGGGAGTTCTGCCAGGAGAGCTCTCCGCCGACCCGCTCCTGGCCGAGCTTGCCCATCCGGGCACGCTTGTCCGGGTCGTCGAGGAGCTGCGCGGTGAGCTTGGCGAATGCGGTCTCGTCGTTTGCGGGCGCGTACACGGCGGCGTCACCGGCGGAGACGCGCGCCTCCCGCAGGTCGAAGGAGACGATCGGCCGGCCCATGGCCATGTATTCGAGGACCTTGTTCATGGTCGACACGTCGTTGAGCGGATTGCGCGGGTCCGGCGAGAGGCACACGTCCGCGGTGGACAGGTAGCGCACCAGGTCGGCGTCCGGTATGCGCCCGGTGAACTGCACCTGGTCGGAGAGACCGAGCTGTCCGGCCAGCTCCACCATCGCGTCGAAGGCGTCGCCGGAGCCGACGAACACGGCGTGCCAGTCGGTCCGGCCGAGTTCGTCGCGCAGTTTCGCCAGGGCCCGTAAGGCGTAGTCGACGCCGTCCTGCGGTCCCATGACGCCGAGGTAGCACAGCAGATGCTTCTTGCCGCGCTTCAACTCCGTTTCGGGCGGCACCGGTTGGAACCGTTCGACGGCGGGCGCACTGCGCACCACGAAGACGTCCCCGGGCTTCTTGCCGCCGCGGCTCACCGCGACGTCCCGGTAGCTCTCGTTCGTGGCGATGACGATGTCCGCGGCCCGGTAGGTCATCCGTTCCAGGGCGCACACGGCGCGGTAGAGCAGGTCCTCGCCGCGGTCGAACCGGGAGAGGTAGAGCTCGGGCACCAGGTCGTGCTGGTCGAAGACGAACCGTGCGCCGCGCCGCGTCAGCCACCGGGCCGGCAGGAACAGCAGGTCCGGCGGATTGCAGGCGTGCACCACATGGACGGGGCCGACCTTGCGGATCAGGCGTGCCGTGTGCCATAGCGCGGAGCCGTATTCGCGCAGATAGCCGGACGGCCCGCCGGTGGCCGCGCGCAGCGGGTAGCGGTGGATCCGCACCCCGTCGAGCTCGACCTCCGGCTCGGTGTCTCTCTTGGTGCCCTGCGGGCAGATGACGTGCACGTCCCAGCCCGCGTCGCGCAGTGTCGTGCATTCCTGCCAGACCCGCCGGTCGAACGGCACCGACAGGTTTTCCACCAAAATCAGCGCGCGACGGGCAGGCCCGCCGCCGCTCGTTGCGTTACCAAGCAAGGCCCACGTACCCCGGTTCTGTCCGGCGCGCTTCGGCGTCGGGTAGGCGGATCAGATCAATGAGGACCGGCGCCTGCCCGTGGGGCAGCGCCGCGAGGACGGCCGGATCCTTGGTCCCGACCAGGCACACCTCGGAGTGGTCGAGGACTTCGTCGACGGAGTCCGCGAGCAGCTGCGCGAGGTGCGGAAGGCGGGTCTCGATGTACTCGCGGTTCGCGCCGATCAGCCGCGAGAGGCTGACGTTGGCGTCGTAGATCCGCAGGTCGTAGCCCTTGCCGAAGAGTCTCTCGGCCAGCTCGACGAGCGGGCTCTCGCGCAGGTCGTCGGTGCCGGGCTTGAAGGAGAGCCCGAACAGGCCCACCCGGCGCTTGCCGGTGCGCTCGACGAGCTCCACCGCGCGCTGCAGATGGTCCGCGTTGGAGGGCAGCACGTGGGAGAGGATGGGCACCGAGATGTCCGCGCGCTGCGCCGCGTGGACCAGGCTGCGTAAGTCCTTGGGCAGGCAGGAGCCGCCGAAGGCGAAGCCGGGCCGCAGATAGGCGGGGCTGATGTTGAGCTTGCGGTCGGCCAGGAACACGTCCATGACCTGGTGCGAGTCCACGCCGAGCGCCTGGCACACCGCGCCGAGCTCGTTCGCGAAGCCGATCTTGAGGCCGTGGAACGCGTTGTCCGCGTACTTGATCGCCTCGGCCGTCGGCACCGGCACCCTGAAGGTCTCGCCGGGCAGGCTGTCGTAGAGCGAAGCGACGACGTCGCCGCTGGCCCGGTCGAGTTCGCCGATGACGGTCTTGGGCGGGTCGAAGAAGTCCCGCACGCTCGTGCCCTCGCGCAGGAACTCCGGGTTGACCGCGACCCCGATGTCCACCCCGGCGGTGCCGCCGACGGCCTTCTCCAGGATCGGTACGAGCAGGTTCAGGCAGGTGCCCGGCAGCATGGTGCTGCGGAACACGACGGTGTGCCGGCCGCCCCGCTCGGCCACCGCCGCCCCGATCTGTTCGGTGACCCGCTCCAAATACGTGGTGCACAGGCTGCCGTTGGGCTCCGACGGTGTGCCGACACAGATCAGCGACACCTCGCTGCCCATGATCGCCTCGCGGACGTCGACGGTGGCGCGCAGCGCCCCGCTCCGTACGACCTCGGCGGTGAGCTCGCCGATCCGCTCCTCGACCACGGGGGCCTTGCCGTCGTTGACCAGGTCGACCTTCACCTGGTTGACGTCCACCCCGATGACCTCGTGGCCCATGCTGGCCAGGTCGACGATCGAGAAGTTCCAGGCGCGCCAGTTCTCGGCCTTGATCGCGCCGGCCTGCTGGCCGTTGACCATGATCGCGAAGTT
>NZ_JBEYWZ010000003.1:0-1131711 GCF_040644915.1 Streptomyces sp. NPDC046925
CTGGCGTTGACTTTTGGCACGCTGTTGAGTTCTCAAGGAACGGACGCTTCCTTTGTACTCACCCTCTCGGGCTTTCCTCCGGGCGCTTCCCTTCGGTATTTCGTGTTTCCAACCTTACCAGATCCGTTTTCCGTTCCGTTCCCGGTTCGGATTTCATTTCCGGTGGCCGTTGGAGGGCCTTTGCCTTTCGGCGTGTTCACTACGTTAGCGGATTCCCTCTGCAACTCATAATCGAGTTCCGCGAGTTCGAATTCGGGCATGCGAGCACGCCAAATTCGCCCCCGCTGAGGGGAAGTCGTAGGTAGTGGTTGGCCGCTTCCAGCTGCTGGCAGATTGCCGTCACCGGGTCAAGCGGCTCGGGCTACATTACGGATCGCTCAAGGCCGCGTCAAGTTCGGCGGCGACGGGGCGCGTGCGCCCGATAGGGGCTGACCGTCGGGTCGTTGAGGGTCCAGAAGCGCCAGGGGTGGACGGCGCCCTCGCCGCCGACTCCGGTGCGCGGGCCGTTGCTGATCTGCTCGGGATCGACAGGGGTGCCCGTAAGGAGGGTGAGGGGTGCGTCCCCTCCCGTACAGAGGTCGATGCCGTTCTGGCTGCGGTCCACGTCAAGGGCCGTGGCCAGGCGTGCGGGGCCTTTGGCCAGTTCCCTGTCGTTGCGGGCCGAGAGCCGGCGCTTGCGGGCGATCTCCGCGCCGGTCGTGATCTCCCCTGCCCTGAGCAGGACACCGCTCGCCTTGCCCTCCGGGCCGCACACGACGTTGAGGCAGTGCCACATGCCGTAGGTGAAGTAGACGTACGCGTGTCCGGGCGGACCGAACATCACGCTGTTGCGGGCGGTCGGGCCGCGATAGGCGTGTGATCCGGGATCGGCCTCGCCCGCGTACGCCTCCACCTCTGTGAGGCGCAGTTCGATCGGGCCCTCCGGTGAGCTGCGCACCAGGACACGGCCCAGGAGATCCGGGGCCACATCGAGGACGGGTCGCTCGAAGAAGTCGTGCGTGAGGGGCGTACGGTCAGGGGCCTTGATCATGCCGTCCGAGCCTACTGGAGACGGTCCGGCCCGGCGGGTGGCCACAGGCGGGACGGATTGCCAGGGTGATGGCGCGGAACCGGACGTGGGTTCATCGCGTTTGTATCGATCAAGGATTCAAGTCGAGTCGAACCACAGGCAGGGCCTGGGGAGGAGAGTCATGGGGTTCAAGAAGCTGCTTGCGAGCCTGGGTGCCGGTGGTGCTTCGGTGGAGACGGTGCTGACCGAGGCCAACGTCGTACCCGGTGGTGTCGTCCAGGGTGAGGTGCGCATCCAGGGCGGGAACGTCGACCAGGAGATCGAGGGTCTGTCCGTCGGTCTGCAGGCGCGGGTCGAGGTCGAGGGCCAGGACCAGGAGACGAAGCAGGACATCGAGTTCACCAAGCTGCGCCTCGGCGGGGCCTTCACGCTCCAGGCGGGCCAGGTGCACGCGGTGCCGTTCGGCCTGGAGATTCCCTGGGAGACGCCAGTCACCTCCATCGACGGGCAGCAGCTGCGCGGGATGAACATCGGTGTGACCACCGAGCTCGAGATCGCGCGTGCCGTGGACTCCGGTGACCTGGACCCGATCAACGTGCACCCGCTGCCGGCGCAGCAGGCCATCCTGGACGCCTTCATCCAGCTGGGCTTCCGCTTCAAGAGCGCCGACATGGAGCGCGGTCACATCCGCGGCACGCGGCAGAAGCTGCCGTTCTACCAGGAGATCGAGTTCTACCCGCCGCAGCAGTACCGCGGCCTGAACCAGGTCGAGTTGAGCTTCGTGGCCGACGACCGCGAGATGGACGTCATCCTGGAGATGGACAAGAAGCCGGGTCTGTTCAGCGAGGGCAGCGACTCGTTCCGGTCGTTCAAGGTCGGTCTGGCCGACTTCCAGGGCACGGACTGGGCGGCCTACCTCAACGAGTGGCTGTCGCAGGTCGGCAGCAAGCGCAACTGGTTCTAGGCTCGGAGCGGAAGAGCCGTAGAGATACCGCTGATCAGGAACCAACCAGGAGGTGCCGACGTGACCGAGCTCAAGAGGCCGCCGCTTCCCCATGACTTCCATCCGCCCGTGCCGTCGTTCACGGTCGTGAGCGAGGACTTCGAGCCGGGGGCGGTCCTTAAGGACGCTCAGGTCCAGGCGGCCGGGAACACCTCGCCGCACCTGCGGTGGGAAGGCTTCCCGCCGGAGACCAAGAGCTTCGCCGTGACGTGCTTCGACCCGGACGCGCCCACGGGCAGCGGGTTCTGGCACTGGTCCGTGATCGACATCCCGGTGTCGGTGACGGAACTGCCCACCGGCGCGGGCAGCGGCAAGTTCGAGGGGCTGCCCGAGGGCGCGGTGCAGGTGCGCAACGACTACGGGACGAAGGAGTTCGGCGGCGCCGCGCCGCCGCCCGGTGACCCGGCGCACCGCTATGTGTTCACCGTGTACGCGGTGGATCAGGAGAAGCTCGGGCCGGATTCGGACGCCTCGCCCGCCGTCGTCGGATTCAATCTCCGGTTCCACACGCTCGGGCGCGCTCAGGTGCTCGCCGAGTACGCGGCTCCCGCCGACAGCTGAGCGTCCAGCGTTCACCGGACGTTTGCCCGCCCCTGGTCATGGAATTGATCAGGGGCGGGCATTTTTTATTGCGTTGTCCATCTCGGCGTGCCCGGCCAGAGTTGATCCCAGCCCGCCAGGGGGTGGGTCGGTGTGCATACGGGAGGTGGGCGAAATGCGGGACACGCTGGTGCTGAACGCGAGCTTCGAGCCGCTGTCGACGGTGACGCTGAACCGTGCCGTCGTACTGGTCCTCACGGACAAGGCAGTCGTCGAGCAGGCCCACCCCGGACTCCGTGTGCGCGCGGCGGCGGTCGAGATACCGGTGCCCCGGGTGATCAGGCTCTGCAGGTATGTACGGGTGCCGTTCCGAAGACGGGCTCCGTGGTCGAGGCGCGGTGTCCTCGTCAGGGACCAGCACAGGTGCGCGTACTGCGGGAGGCGGGCGACGACCGTGGACCACGTGGTGCCGCGGGCGCAGGGCGGTGCGGACTCCTGGCTGAACACGGTCGCTTCGTGCGCCCTGGACAATCACCGCAAAGCGGACCGTACGCCGGAAGAGGCGGGTATGCCGTTGTTGCGGCAGCCCTTTGAGCCGACTCCTGCGGACGCGATGTTGCTGGCGCTCGGCCGGGACGAGTTGGCCTCGCTGCCGGAGTGGCTGGCGGCGCCCGCCGCGTAGCCCTGAACGCGAAGAAGCCCGCGCCCCTCGGAGGGCGCGGGCTTCTTCGCGTTCAGTCGATCCGAGGCTGCGTTCAGTCGATCCGAGGCTGTTCGCGGCGCTCGGTGGCGGGGGCCGGGGCGGGGCTGCCGGAACCGCCGGAGCCGCCGCCCAGGGGGCCGAAGTTGCCGAGGGCGCCGCCGAGGCCCTTGAGGGCGTCGCCGATCTCGCTGGGCACGATCCAGAGCTTGTTCGCGTCGCCTTCGGCGATCTTCGGGAGCATCTGGAGGTACTGGTAGGAGAGCAGCTTCTGGTCCGGGTCTCCGGCGTGGATGGACTCGAAGACCGTACGGATCGCCTGGGCCTCGCCCTCGGCGCGCAGGGCCGCGGCCTTGGCCTCACCCTCGGCGCGCAGGATCGCGGACTGCTTCTCGCCTTCGGCGCGCAGGATCTCCGACTGCCGGACACCCTCGGCCTGGAGGATCGCGGCGCGCTTGTCGCGGTCGGCGCGCATCTGCTTCTCCATCGAGTCCTGGATGGAGGTCGGCGGCTCGATCGCCTTGAGCTCGACGCGGTTGACGCGGATGCCCCACTTGCCGGTGGCCTCGTCGAGGACGCCGCGCAGCGCCGCGTTGATCTCCTCGCGGGAGGTGAGGGTCCGCTCCAGGTCCATGCCACCGATGATGTTGCGCAGGGTGGTGACGGTGAGCTGCTCGATCGCCTGGATGTAGCTGGCGACTTCGTACGTCGCGGCGCGGGCGTCGGTCACCTGGTAGTAGATGACGGTGTCGATGTTCACCACGAGGTTGTCCTGGGTGATCACCGGTTGCGGCGGGAACGGGACGACCTGTTCACGCAGGTCGATGCGGTTGCGGATCGAGTCGATGAACGGGACGACGATGTTCAGGCCTGCGTTCAGCGTTCTCGTGTAGCGGCCGAAGCGCTCGACGATCGCCGCGCTGGCCTGCGGGATCACCTGGATCGTCTTGATCAGGGCGATGAAGACCAGCACCACCAGAATGATCAGGACGATGATGATTGGTTGCATCGTTGTTCCCCGTACCCCTCTTGCCTCGGTGTTCCCGGAAGATCCGCAGGGCCGGAACGCCCGCGAAGATCTTGCTGGTCGAGTCTGTCAGACCGCCGCACACCCCGTGGTGGATTCACATGACGATGGCCGTCGCTCCGTCGATCTCGACCACATCCACCTCGCGTCCCGTCTCATAGCTCTGCTCGGTGTCGAGCGCGCGGGCCGACCAGATCTCGCCGGCGAGTTTGATGCGGCCTCCGGAGGCGTCCACCCGCTCCACGACGACGGCCGTCCTGCCCTTCAGCGCGTCCACTCCCGTGGCCAGCTTGGGTCCTTGGGTGCGTTGTCGCGCCGCGACGGGGCGCACGACCGCGATGAGCGCGACCGACACGGCGGCGAAGACGACGACTTGGAGCACGGTGTCGCCGCCGAGGCCCGCGGTCACGGCGCCCGCGACAGCGCCCACGGAGAGCATGCCGAGCTCCGGCATCGCGGTCAGTACGAGCGGGATTCCGAGCGCGGCGGCGCCGATCAGCCACCACACCCATGCGTCGATGTCCACGTGTTCATGGTAGGACCGCGAGACCGTCCCGCACAGGGCACGTGATCTACCGGCCGGAGCGGGCCCGGCCGTTGGCGCCGGTTTCAGCCGAGCGGCAGGCCGTGCGCGCTCCAGCGCTCGCCCCGCTCCTCGACCACCAGGGGCAGTCCGAAGCAGAGGGAGAGGTTGCGGGAGGTCAGTTCGAGCTCCAGCGGGCCCGCGGCCATGATCTTGCCCTGGCGGATCATGAGGACGTGGGTGAAGCCGGGGGCGATCTCCTCGACGTGGTGCGTGACCATGATCATCGAGGGGGCGATCGGGTCGCGGGCGAGACGGCCGAGGCGGCGTACGAGGTCTTCGCGGCCGCCGAGGTCGAGGCCCGCGGCGGGCTCGTCGAGGAGGAGCAGCTCGGGGTCGGTCATCAGGGCGCGCGCGATCAGGGTGCGCTTGCGCTCTCCCTCGGAGAGGGTGCCGAACCTGCGGTCCAGGTACTCGGTCATGCCGAGGCGGTCGAGGAAGGCGCGGGCGCGCTGCTCGTCGACCTCTTCGTAGTCCTCGTGCCAGCCGGCGGTCATGCCGTACGCCGCCGTGAGCACCGTCTGGAGCACGGTCTGGCGCTTGGGCAGCTTCTCGGCCATCGCGATACCGGCCACGCCGATGCGCGGGCGGAGCTCGAAGACGTCCGTGCCGGGCTTGCCGAGGGTCTCGCCGAGGATGGTGGCGGTGCCGGTGCTCGGGTGGAGGTAGCTGGACGCGACGTTCAGGAGGGTGGTCTTTCCCGCGCCGTTCGGCCCGAGGATGACCCAGCGCTCACCCTCCTTGACCGACCAGGAGACCTGGTCCACCAGAGCCCGGCCCTCGCGGACAACGGATACGTCCTCCAGCTCCAGTACATCGCTCATGAGCGCGTTGTCTCCCATTGCAGTCTCGGCTGTCGCTTGCGTCTGTGGACGCAGTCCCCTGGGAGAAAACCTACGCCACCGGTCGAGCGCTCCAGCCCCTAGCCCGGTCCTTAGGGTGTACGCATGCTCTCGGAACCACGCTCAGGACGCTTGGCGGCATGGGGAAATGCCTTGCTTGCCGGACTTGTCTCGCCGGATGAGGCGGTGCTCTCGATGGTCGGCGACGACGCCGTGCACCGGGTCGAAGGTCTGCCGGGCGAGTCGGGGCCCGTCGGTCTCACGCTTGCCCTGGGAAGACTGCGCACGCTCGGGGTGACCGGGCTGAGGGTCGCGCTGCCCGCGCCGGGGCATCCGCTCGGTCTGAGCGGGCCGCCCGACTTCAACGCGCGGGCCCTGGACGCCGAGGAGGCGGTCGTCGCCTACGGAGCGCCGTACGGCCTTGTACCGGAGGTGTCCGAGGCGGGGCCGGCGGGCGATGTGCACGTGGAGGTCCTCTGGCACTGCCTGCCCGTCCGGGAGGCACCGCCCGCCGACGTGCCCTCGCTGAGCGAGGCGGAGCGTGAGCTCGCCGAGGCGCTGCGGGACGCGACGGAGGTGCTCTCGCGGCTCGACGTCGCGGGTTCGGGGCCGGTCGCCGAGGCGGCGGTGGACGCGTATCGGGCGCGGGCCGAGCGGGGGCGCGAGGTGCTCGCGCCGGGCTACCCGCCTCGTGCGGTACGGGTGTTGGAGCTGGCCCAGCGGGTCGGCCTGCTGATCTCGGTGGCGTACGAGAACGGCCATGGCGGGGCCGTGAGCGCCTCGGAGATGGCCGCGCGGGGTGAGGCGCTCCGTCCGGTCGAGCGGACGGCCCGGCGGGCGCAGGTGGCCGCGTACAACGCGTATGTGGAGGAGCGGGAGCGGTAGCCCTGGGGGCGCCTTGGCGGTTTGTCTCGTGCCCGGCGGTGTGCCGCTGCGCGGCGGGGCCCCGGCCGGGGGTGAGGGTGCTTCATTTTTGACCGCGGGTGCTTGGTGGCTTGTCGCGCAGTTCCCCGCGCCCCTTCAGGGCGTCACTGCGGCGTCACAGCAGACCGGCCCCCCGGGCATGCCCGGGAGGCCGGTGGTCACTGCTGGACCGTGTTGCGTCAGACGTTCACGCCGTCGTTCCCGAAGGCCGGGTTGAGGGCGCCGATGACGGACACGGTGTTGCCCACGGCGTTGACGGGGATGTGCACCGGCGCCTGGACGAGGTTGCCCGAGCCGACGCCGGGCGAGTTGACGGCCTTGCCGCCCGCGTGCGCACCGTCCGTGGCGGAGGCGAGACCGGCACCGGCGACGACGAGGCCACCCGCCACCATCGTGACAGCCGCGGCCTTCTTCAGGTTCTTCACTTCTGGATCCTCCTAGGCGATCGCTGCGGCCAGCCGCCGCAGCACGCACTGAAGAACGGCCGGGCGGCTCACAGGTTGCGCCGATCGGGGGACATCCACACGACGGTATGAATCTCAGACTGCGACGCATCCGTCCGCCCTGCCGGTTGACGAGGTCCGCAGAAACGTTAATCAGCCGGTCACACCATGTCGTACGGCCCACAGGGCGGCCTGGGTTCGGTCGGCGAGGTCCAGTTTCATCAGGATGTTCGAGACGTGGGTCTTGACGGTCTTCTCGGAGAGCACGAGCGCACGCGCGATCTCCCGGTTCGAGCGGCCGTCGGCGATGAGCCCGAGAACCTCGCGCTCCCGCTCGGTGAGCGAACCGCCCCTCCCCTGGCCGTTATTGGTCTCCTCCTGGGACAGCAGGGCCCCCGCCACCTCGGGCTGGAGGAGCACATGGCCCGCGTGCACGGAGCGGATGGCGCCCGCCAGGGCCTCCGGGTCCACGTCCTTGTAGACATACCCAGCGGCGCCGGCTCGCAGGGCCGGGACGACCGTGCGTTTCTCGGTGAAGCTGGTGACGATGAGCACGCGCGCGGGGTTGTCCAGTTCGCGGAGCTTGCGCAGCGCCTCGACGCCGTCCATGCCGGGCATCTTGACGTCCATGAGGACGACGTCCGGCTTCAGCTTCTCGGCCTGCTCGACCCCTTCGGCGCCGTCCGACGCCTCGCCCACGACCTCGATGTCGTCCTGCACCTCGAGGAACGTGCGCAGACCGCGGCGGACCACCTGGTGGTCGTCGACCAGCAGCACCCGGATCCCTGTCTTGGGACGGAACACACCGTCAGCCACCGGGAACCTCCATCTCGATCGTCGTGCCCTTGCCGGGCTCCGATTCCACGGTCAGCCGTCCGCCGACCCCGCTCGCCCTGTCCCGCATCGAGACCAGGCCCAAGTGCCGTCCCGCGCGGCGGATTCCGCGCGGGTCGAAGCCGCCGCCGTCGTCCGTGACGCGCAGCACGGCTCCCGCTCCGCGCCGCACCAGGGTCACGCCGACGCGTTCGGCCCCGGAGTGACGCAAGGCGTTGTGCAGGGCTTCCTGGGCGACGCGCAGCATCGCCTCCTCCTGGGCGGCGGGCAGGGCGCGCACCGCGCAGCTCTCGAAGGTGACTTCGGCGGAGTGCGCGCGGTCCAGGACCTGCGTGTGCGTGCGCAGGGTGGCCACCAGGCCGTCCTCGTCCAGGGCGGCGGGGCGCAACTCGACGACCGCGGAGCGCAGTTCGTCCGCGGCCTCTGCCGCGAGCACCGCCACCTGCTGGAGTTCGCCCTTGGCGCGCGAGGGATCGCGGTCCACCAGGGCGGCGGCGGCCTGGGCCGTCAGGCGCAGGGAGAACAGCTTCTGGCTGACGGCGTCGTGCAGTTCGTGGGCGAGACGCGAGCGCTCCTCGGCGATGGTCAACTCGCGGCTGCGTTCGTAGAGACGGGCGTTCGTCAGGGCGATCGCGGCGTGCTGGGCGAGGATCGTCAGGAGCTCTTCGTCCTCGGCGGTGAAGCCGCAACTCCCCTGCGGCTTGGGGCACCTCTTGTTCGCCAGGAAGAGCGCGCCGAGCGTCTCGTCGCCGGAGAGGATCGGCAGGCCGAGGAAGTCGGACATGTCCGGGTGGGCGGACGGCCAGCCCTCGAAGCGCGGGTCCTTGCGGACGTCGGCGAGGCGCTCGGGCTCCGCCTTGTGCAGCATCGCGGCGAGGATGCCGTGCTGGCGGGGCAGCGGGCCGATGGCACGCCACTGCTCCTCGCTGACGCCGTCCACGACGAACTGGGCGAATCCGCCGTGGTCGTCCGGGACGCCGAGCGCCGCATACTCCGCGTCGAGCAGCTCGCGGGCGGAGGCGACGATCGTCTTGAGGACGTCGCGCACCTCGAGCTGCCTGCTCATGGCGAGAAGCGCGGAGCTCACCGCGTTCAGGCCGGACCGGTGTCCTTGACTCATGGCCTCACGGTACCGGCGGGGTGTGACAGTGCGTATCGGACCTGTGGCGGCCACCGCCTAGGGCTGCGGGCGTAGGCCGAAGGACCCTCGCCGTTGCGGCCCGCGCACGAGGCGCCGGCGGCGGGAGCGTTCCTAGCGTGGGGTCTACCGCTGGAGACGCGGCTGCCAGGGCGACCCGAGGGGACGGATGTCATGCCGGTAGCGATCATCACGGGGGCTTCGAAGGGACTGGGCCGCGCGCTGGGGGCGGCGCTCGCGGGGCGCGGCTGGGATCTGGTGCTCGACGCGAGAACGGCCTCGGTACTGGAGGAGGCCGCACGCGACCTCGCGGGGCGCGGCGCGCGCGTGGAGGCCGTCGCGGGGGATGTCACGGATGCCGGGCACCGGGCGGATCTGGTGGCCGCGGCGCGCAAGCTGGGCGGTCTCGATCTGCTGGTGAACAACGCGAGCGCGCTGGGCGCGGAGCCTCTCGTACGCCTCGAAGAGCTCACGCCCGAGGGGCTGCGGCAGGCCCTGGAGACCAATGTGGTGGCGGCGCTGGGGCTGATCCGGGAGGCGCTGCCCCTGTTGCGGGCCTCGGGGGCGGGAGCAGTGGTCGACGTCAGCTCCGACGCGGCCGTCGAGGCGTACGAGACATGGGGCGGGTACGGGGCGTCCAAGGCCGCCCTCGATCATCTGTCGGCGGTCCTTGCCGTGGAGGAGCCGGGGATCAGGGTGTGGGCGGTCGATCCCGGTGACATGCGGACCGACCTCTACGAAGCGGCCGTTCCGGACGACGACGCCTCGGGGCGGCCGCTGCCCGCGACGGTGGTGCCCGGCTTCCTGCGGCTGCTCGACGAGCGTCCGGCGAGCGGGCGGTACTCGGCTGCTTCTTTGGCGGACGGTTCTTCCTCGCTGCCGGACGGTTCTTCTTCGCTGCCGGACGGTTCCTCCTCCGTGGACGTCCGGTGACGCTCGCCGTGCGGGTGCCCGATGAGCTGGCGGCCCGGGTCCCCGCCGAGCAGCGGGGCCAGGGCCTCGGCAGGGACGCGGTGCGGCTGCTCGTGTCCCGCGGGACGGAGGTCTCGCATCACGCGTTCGCCGACCTGCCCTCGCTCCTGCGGGCCGGGGACCTGCTGATCGTGAACACGTCGCGGACACTGCCCGCGGCGGTCGACGCGACCGCCGGGCACGCGCGCGTAGTGGTGCATTTCTCGACGCGGGGCGACGACGGACGGTGGGCGGTCGAGTTGCGCGATCCGGACGGAAGGGGCACCACGCGTGCGCGTGCGGGCGGGCCCGCGGGTTCAGTGGTGCGGCTCCCCGGAGACGTACGTCTCGTCCTGGAGGAGCCGGTGGTGCCGGGGAGCGGGCGACTGTGGTGGGCCAGGGTTCCGGCCGATGTGCCGTCCCTGCTGCGGCGGCACGGGCGCCCCATCCGTTACTCCTATACGGAGAGGGACCAGCCGCTCTCCGCCCACCAGACCGTGTTCGCGCTGCCCTCTCCCGACGGGACGGGCAGCGCGGAGATGCCGAGTGCGGCCCGGCCGTTCACCGCGGGCCTGGTGACACGCCTGGTGAGCCGGGGTGTGCAGTTCGCGCCGGTCACGCTGCACACGGGGGTGGCGTCGCCCGAGGCGCACGAGCCGCCGTATCCCGAGCTCTTCGAGGTGCCGGAGACGTCGGCGCGCCTGGTCAACGCCGCCAGGGCCGGTGGCGGGCGCGTCATCGCGGTCGGCACGACGGCCGTGCGCGCCGTCGAGTCGGCGGCGGGACCCGACGGCGTGGTCCGGGCGGCAGCGGGGCGTACTGAGCTCGTGGTGACGCCGGAGCGGGGCGTGCGCGCGGTGGACGGGCTGCTCACGGGGCTGCACGAGCCGCAGGCCTCGCATCTGCTGATGCTGGAGGCGGTCGCGGGCAGGGCCGCCGTCGACCGGGGGTACGCGGAGGCGGTACGCCGTCTCTACCTGTGGCACGAGTTCGGCGACGTACACCTCCTACTTCCGGAGGAGTTTGCTCACCCACAGGGTTGCTTCGGCAACTCATGGTGAGTTTGTTACGTGTTCGATGTGAGCCCGCGCATAGGGTGCACGTCACGTACGAAGACCCCTAGTGGATGAGATATCCCTTTATGCGCATGGCAAGGAATGCTGCCAAAAGGTACGACGCACCCCCTGATCCACTACCCGGCTTCGTACGTCACTGCTTTGCCACAGAATTTTGCGGCCGCTAACAATTGCTCCCGTCGCTCGGCGCCGCGGTCTCGCACCGCGGCGTTTGTGCCGGAGCAGCAATGTCCCCGCCGGCCGGAGCGACCTCCGCTATTCGAAGAGGTCCATCAGCATGTCCCAGCACACCACCCCTGGTCATAGTCGCCCCGCGCTGACCAAGACCCAGAAGTTCTCGATCGCCGGTGTCGCCACGCTCGGCGCCGCTGCCCTCGCGTTCTCCCTCGTGCCGGGCAGCGCCGATGCAGGAACCCGCGACGTCTCCGCCGCGCCGGTGGCCTTCACGCAGAACGCCGACGCCCAGCAGTCGGTGCACGCCAGTGTCGCCAAGCAGCAGACCAACGCCGACAAGCAGGCCAAGGACGCCGCTGCCGCGAAGGCGAAGGCCGACGCCGAAGCCGCCGCGAAGAAGCGGGCCGACGAGGAGGCCGCGGCCAAGAAGAAGGCCGAGGACGAGCGCAAGGCCAAGGAAGCCGCGAGCCGTGCCGCCGCGCGCAAGCCGGTCTACGCCAACAACCTCGACGGCTGGATCCGCCAGTCCCTGGACATCATGAAGTCCAAGGGCATCCCCGGCTCGTACGAGGGCCTGCACCGCAACATCATCCGTGAGTCCGCGGGCAACCCGAACGCCAAGAACGGCTGGGACATCAACGCCATCAACGGCACCCCGTCCGTCGGCCTGCTCCAGGTCATCCAGCCGACCTTCGACGCGTACCACGTCGAGGGCACGTCCACGAACATCTACGACCCGGTCGCCAACATCACCGCCGCCGCCAACTACGCGGCCGACCGGTACGGCTCGATGGACAACGTGAACAGCGCCTACTGAGCCTGATCCCCGGATCAACGGACCTCTTCGCCGAGGCTCGACAGACGCCGAAGGGCGGCACCCCCACGGGGGTGCCGCCCTTCTCGGCTGCCCGCGGGCAGCCGGTTACTTGCGCATGACCTCGGGCTCGTGGCGGCGCAGCAGTCGTGCGACCGCGAAACCGCAGGCGATGCCGAGCAGGAGCAGGATCGTGATGTTGATGCCCCACTGGCTTGCCGAGTGTTCCCACAGCGGGTCGAGGTCGTTCGGCTTCTTCGGGTCCCACGGCGGCATGAGGTGCGCCAGGTCAAGGGTGGAGCCCGCACCGGCGATGGCCCAGCGCGACGGCATCAGCCAGGCGAACTGCTCCAGGCCCGGCGAGCCGTAGACCTGGAAGAGCACGCCGGTGAAGACGACCTGGACGATCGCGAACATGACCAGGAGCGGCATGGTCTTCTCGGAGGTCTTCACCAGCGAGGAGATGACCAGGCCGAACATCATCGAGGTGAAGCCCAGGGCGATGATGACCAGGCAGATCTCGACGGCCGGGGGCATGATCAGGCCCTCCGCCGGCATGTCGCGGGTCGCGAAGCCGATGCCGCAGATGATGACGCCCTGGAAGGCCGTGATCACGCCGAGGACGATGACCTTGGACATCAGGTACGCCGAGCGGGAGAGGCCGGTGGCCCGTTCCCGTTCGTAGATGACCCGTTCCTTGATCAACTCACGTACGGAGTTGGCCGCACCGGAGAAGCACATGCCGACCGCGAGGATCAGCATGATCGTGCCCGCGTCGCCGTTGAACTTGGCCGGCGGCTTGGGCGGGCCGAGCCCGAAGTCGGCCGGGATGACGACGCTGACGATGCCGAGGACCGCGGGCAGGATCACCATCAGGCCCATGAAGCCCTTGTCGGAGGCGATCACCGAGGTGTAGCGGCGGATCAGGGTCCACAGCTGTGAGCCCCAGCCCTGCGGCTTGGGCGGCCTGATGGCCTGCGGCGGCGGCATGTGGACCGACTGCGCGGCCACGGCGTCGATGTCGGCGGCGTACATCTGGTAGTGCTGCGAGCCCTTCCAGCGGCCCGCCCAGTCGTAGTCGCGGTAGTTCTCGAACGCCGAGAAGACGTCCGCCCACGTCTGGTAGCCGAAGAAGTTGAGCGCTTCCTCCGGCGGACCGAAGTACGCGACCGAACCGCCGGGCGCCATCACCAGGAGCTTGTCGCAGATCGCCAGCTCGGCGACCGAGTGCGTGACGACCAGGACCGTACGGCCGTCGTCCGCGAGGCCGCGCAGGAGCTGCATGACGTCGCGGTCCATGCCCGGGTCGAGGCCGGAGGTCGGCTCGTCCAGGAAGATCAGCGACGGCTTGGTGAGCAGCTCCAAGGCCACCGACACACGCTTGCGCTGGCCACCGGAGAGGGAGGTGACCTTCTTCTCCTTGTGGATGTCCAGCTTGAGCTCGCGCAGGACCTCGTCGATGCGCTGCTCGCGCTCCTGCTCGCTGGTGTCCGAGGGGAAGCGCAGCTTGGCGGCGTACTTGAGGGCCTTCTTGACGGTCAGTTCCTTGTGCAGGATGTCGTCCTGCGGGACCAGACCGATGCGCTGGCGCAGCTCGGCGAACTGCTTGTAGAGGTTCCGGTTGTCGTAGAGGACATCGCCCTTGTTGGCGGGCCGGTAGCCGGTGAGCGCCTTGAGGAGCGTGGACTTTCCGGAACCCGAGGGGCCGATGACCGCGATGAGCGACTTCTCCGGGACGCCGAAGGAGACGTCCTTGAGGATGTCCTTGCCGCCGTCGACCGTCACCGTCAGGTGGCGGGCGGAGAAGGAGACCTCACCGGTGTCGACGAACTCCTCGAGCCGGTCCCCGACGAGCCGGAACGTCGAGTGACCGACGCTGACGGTGTCGTTCGGGCCGATGAGGGCCGAGCCCGACTTCGCGATCGGCTGGCCGTTGATGTACGTGCCGTTGTGCGAGCCGAGGTCGTGGATCTCGAAGCGGCCGTCCGGAGTGGCCGTGAACTCGGCGTGGTGCCGCGAGACCTGGAGGTCGGAGACGACCAGTTCGTTCTCCAGGGCGCGGCCGATGCGCATCTTGCGGCCGAGCGCGAGCTGGTGGAACGTCGTCGGGCTGCGGTCGCCGTAGACCGGCGGGGCCCCCGCGGCACCGCCGGAACCCGCACCGGGACCCTGCTGCGGGACCTGCGGCTGCTGAGGCTGCTGGTGCTGGGCCTGCTGTTGCGGCTGCGGCCAGCCCTGCTGCTGGGGCATCTGCTGCTGCGCGTGGTGCTGCGGCGCCTGCTGCTGGGGTGCCTGGGCGGCCCAGCCGGGTCCGCCCTGCTGCTGCGCCTGGTGCTGCGGTGCCTGGTGTTGCGGCGCCTGATGGGCCGGTGCCTGCTGCGCGGCCTGCTGCGGCGCGGACATGGCGGCGGCGCCGGACGCGCTGCCGGACACATTCAGCCGCGGGCCGTCGGTCGCGTTGCCGAGGTTCACGGCCGAACCGGGACCGATTTCCATCTGGTGGATCCGCTGGCCCTGCACAAAGGTGCCGTTGGTGCTGCCGTGGTCCTCGATGACCCAAGTGCGGCCGCTCCAGCTGATCGTGGCGTGACGCCAGGACACCCTGGCGTCGTCAAGCGCGAGATCTCCCTGCGGATCACGTCCGAGGGTGTACGACCTGGATGGATCGAGCGTCCAGGTCCTTCCATTCAATTCCAGTACGAGTTCCGGCACTCCAGCCCCACTGAGTTGTCCCCCGAGCTAGCCCCCGTCATGGGGAGTCTAGGGATGTCGAACATCGGGAGGAACTATTTCAGGCGGAGGCCTCTGACCGAAAGTCGGGCCTTGTGAAGACTGCGTACGGGCCTCCGTGACGGCCCCGTTGACTGGGCAGAAACCGCCCCGGAGAGTAGTAACCGCCCATGAGTGCATACGGATCATGCGTATTGCACATATCTCGCGTGAATAGGGCGACGCGGTGCGAGTCGGGGGGGTCCTGATGGAGACCGGCGATAAGCGGGCCGAAGGCCGGGGCGTGCGGTGGGGCGATGTGCTGCTCTCCGCGATCGCCGCCGTGAGCTGGGCTCTTGTCGGCATGGCCGGCACGGCGGCGCTCGGCCTGCATCTGCTCGGCGCGGACGCGGCCGCGTCGCTGGGTCCGATGACGGCGGCCGTGGTGGCGCTCGGCGCGGGGGGCTCGGTCACGCCGTCGGGCGACGTGTCGGCATTCGGCCTCGAAGGGGCGGAGGCGACCACCGCGATCGATGTCGCACCGCTGGGTGTCGGCCTCGCAGGCGCGGTACTCCTTGCGTATTTTTTCCTACGTTCCCTGCGCGGGGCGGGAGTTGTGATCTCTCCCGCGGAACTGGCCGCGCGGGCCGGTGCGGTGATCGTCCTCTTTGTCGCGATGCTCGGGGGGCTCGCCTGGGCGGGTCACGACATCATCACGATCAAGGGCGACCAGCTGGGGATCGACCAGGGCATCGACAAAGGGATCGACCAGCTTCCGGACGACATCACGGACAAACTGCCCGGTGGGCTCGGTGACATCGGGGGCCTGCTGCCCGATCGTCTCGGCGATCTGGCGCAGGCCAAGGCGTCGGTCGGCTTCACCGTGGAGACGGGTCCGACGCTGCTCGGGGGCGCGGTGTGGGTGCTCGTCGTGCTGCTGATCGCGCTGCTCGCCTCGCGGCGCACGCCGCTGCCGCGGGGGTGGGACGTCGTGCATCGCGTGGTGCGGCCTGCCTCGTCGGCGCTGGTCACCGTCTTGCTCGTGGCGGTGCTCGCGGGGCTCGCGGCGGCGCTGTACGCGATGATCGGCGACGACCATCCCAAGCGGATCGCGGGGGCGGCGCTGCTGGGGGCGCCGAACGGGGTGTGGCTCGGGGTGCCGGTCGGGCTCTTCGTGCCGTGGGACGGCGAGGCGACGGGGCAGCTGGCGAAGCTGCTTCCGGATCCGGTGGACGACCTCCTGACCGGGTCAGGCTCCTCCGGGAGCGAGGCGGTGACGCTGGGGCGGCTCGCGGAAATCGACGGCCGGGTGTGGCTTCTCGGCGTCGCCGCGGCCCTGATGATCCTGTTCGCCGGGGTGCTCACCGCCGTCCGCACTCCTTACTTACGCGGCGAGACGGGCGCCCTGAGGTTCGCGGGGCAGTGTGGAGTGCGGCTCGGCGTGGTGACGGCGCTCGGACTGCCGTTGCTGGTGTGGCTGACGGGGGTATCCGCGGACGCGTCGCTCTCGGTGCTCGGCTTCGACGCCTTCGGCGCGGGCATCGAGCTGCACGGGCAGTTGGGGATGGCGTTGCTTCTCGGTGCGGTGTGGGGTGCGGGGGCGGGGGCGGTGGGGGCGTTGCTCACGGTGGCGAGCGGGGCTGCGGGGGGTCGGGTTTCGGTGTTTGCCCGTGTGGGGGGAGGGGCGGTTGCGGCGGGGGCTGCTGGGTCGGCCGGGGTGCATGGAACTGCCGGCGGCGCCGGGCGCCCTGGAGCGGTCGGGACACCTGGGTCAGCCGGGCCGGCCGGGCCGCCTGGGGCAGGCGGACCGTCTGGGGCAGGCGGACCACCTGGGTCAGCCGGGCCGTACAGCCCCAGTGCGCCCTACCGGCCCTCGAACCCCGACACCAACCCCTACCTCCGGCCGCCGCGCGATGTCTCCGGCGCGCCGACGGTGGCGGGACCGGTCACTCCCCCTCCCCGCCCGAAGCCCCGGCCCCGCCCCTCGGACGAGGGCGGCGAATGGCCACCCCCACCGCCCCCTCCACCTCCGCCACCGGGGCCTCGATCCGGGCCCCGGGGAGGCCGGGGGCGGTAGGCCCCGTTCCGCCTGCCTGCACGTCCGGGGCATTCGGGACCGGCGCTTCGCGCCGGATGTCTCCCACCCACCCACCCACCCACCCGATCACCCGGCGTCAGATAACGGGGGCAGGACGGGCGGGGGAACGGTCGAATGCGAGCTAACGGGCCGGTGGGTGGAAGAGAAGCGGCACCGAGGGGTGGGCGGGAGCGGTCGAACGCGGGATATCGGGCGGGTGGGCGGGAAAAGATCGCCGCGCAGCGGCGCACAAGACCGGCCGAACGCGGGGTAACGGGCGGGTGGGCGGGAAAAGATCGCCGCGCAGCGGCGCATGAGAGCGGCCGAACGCCGGGCGCGAGAGGCAGCGGCGCACGAGAGCGGTCGAACGCCGGGCGCGAGAGGCAGCGGCGGATGCAGATGGCCCGCCGGGGGCAAGTGGAGACGGGCCCCGGCATGGCGGGCGGAGGCAGGCCCCGCCCGCAGGCGGTGTCCGGTACGCGGACCGGCTCCGCGGGGTGAGCGGGGCGCCGGATACGGTGGGCTCACCATGAGCGCTCCTCATCACCCGCAGCCCGCCGATGTCCCCACGCTCCTCGTCAAGATCTTCGGCAAGGACCGCCCCGGAATCACCGCAGGGCTTTTCGACACCCTCGCCGCCTACTCCGTCGACGTCGTCGACATCGAGCAGGTCGTCACCCGTGGCCGCATAGTGCTGTGCGCGCTCGTGACCGAGCCGCCGGCCGGTCTGGAGGGCGACCTGCGGTCCACCGTGCACAGCTGGGCCGAGTCCCTGAAGATGCAGGCCGAGATCATCTCGGGCATCGGCGACAACCGCCCGCGTGGCCTGGGCCGTTCCCACATCACCGTGCTCGGCCACCCCCTCACCGCCGAGTCGACGGCCTCCATCGCCGCCAGCATCACCGCGACCGGCGGCAACATCGACCGTATCTTCCGGCTCGCCAAGTACCCCGTCACCGCGGTGGAGTTCGCCGTCTCCGGCACGGAGACCGAGCCGCTGCGGACCGCCCTCGCCCTGGAGGCGGCCAAGCTCGGCGTGGACGTCGCCGTCGTCGCGGCGGGCCTGCACCGCCGTGCCCAGCGGCTCGTCGTGATGGACGTCGACTCGACCCTCATCCAGGACGAGGTGATCGAGCTCTTCGCGGCGCACGCAGGCTGCGAGGCCGAGGTCGCCGAGGTGACCGCGGCCGCGATGCGCGGCGACCTGGACTTCGAGCAGTCGCTGCACGCCAGGGTGGAGCTCCTCGCCGGACTCGACGCCTCGGTCGTCGACAAGGTCCGCTCCGAGGTCCGCCTCACCCCCGGCGCCCGCACCCTCATCCGCACGCTCAAGCGCCTCGGCTACCAAGTGGGCGTCGTCTCGGGCGGGTTCACCCAGGTGACCGATGATCTGCAGGAACGTCTCGGCCTCGACTTCGCGCAGGCCAACACCCTGGAGATCGTCGACGGCAAGCTCACCGGCAAGGTGACCGGCGAGATCGTGGACCGTGCGGGCAAGGCCCGTCTGCTGCGCCGCTTCGCCGAGGAGGCCGGGGTCCCGCTGGAGCAGACCGTGGCGATCGGCGACGGCGCCAACGACCTCGACATGCTGAACGCGGCCGGTCTCGGTGTCGCCTTCAACGCCAAGCCCGTCGTCCGGCAGGCCGCGCACACCGCGGTGAACGTGCCCTTCCTCGACACCGTCCTCTACCTCCTCGGCGTCACCCGCGAAGAGGTCGAGGCCGCGGACACGCACACCGACTGACGCACTTACGGCGTACGGTGATGGGCCCCGGAACCGCTGCGGTTCCGGGGCCCATCACCGTACGTGCGTCGGGGCCTGCTCAGGGTCTGCTCAGGGTCTGCCGGGAAGATCTACTCGGAAGGCGACCAGTAGTCGACCAGGGTGCCGACTCCCGGCTCCAGGGCCTTCCACGAGCCGGAGTACGTCAGGACGGCGAAGGCGGCCGTGGGGAAGCCGCGGCGGTCCATCCGCGTACGGGCGTCACCCTCGGAGTCGCCGGCCAGGATGTCGGCGAGCCCCTGCACTCCGGGGTTGTGGCCGATCAGTACGACGTTCTGCACGTCGTCCTGGGTTTCGTTGAGCACGGCGATCAGCTCGCCCGGAGAGGCCTCGTACAGCCGGTCCTCGTAGACGGTCTTGGGCCTGTGCGGGAGCTCATGGACCGCGAGCTTCCATGTCTCGCGGGTCCGGGCGGCGGTCGAGCAGAGGGCCAGGTCGAGAGGGATGCCGCTGTCTGCCAGCTTGCGCCCTGCGACGGGCGCATCCTTGCGGCCTCGCTCCGCGAGCGGACGCTCGTGGTCGGACACCTGCGGCCAGTCGGCCTTCGCATGCCGGAAAAGGACAATCCTGCGGGGTTCTGCGACGCTCATGGGTCCCAGCTTCGCATGAAACCCGCCGGTGGGCGCAGGGAGTTGGACTGCTCCCCCGGCACGGGTGACGGCGACCGCCGGGGGCGGGTCACCCGGTCGTACGGAAGACCGTCTCCTGGATGCGCTCCAGCAAGTGGGTGACCACCGGCTCGCCTGCCGTGGCGTGGGCGTCGGCGGGGTTCAGCATCAGCAGGAGCAGGGCCGCGAAGGCTATGGCGGGGAGGGCGATCGCCCACCACGGAAGCTGGATCTCGACGCTCGCGGAGTCCTTGGTGGCTCCCGGGTCGCGCCTGATGTGCGAACGGGCCGACATGCCGCCTCCGTGGTCTTCGAGTCCTCCGTGCCGCGTCTTCGCGGCCACATCTCGAAGGTACGGATCAGGCGACCCTCAGCACATCCGGTGATCCACCCACTTGACCCTGACACTGACCCCCTAGGGGATGGTGGTGCTAGCCCCACCACCGGCCCCGCCGGGGTCAGTTCACGGCGAGGCGATGGAGGCGATGATCCCGATGATCACGGTGATGGCCAGCATCGAGCCAAGCACGATGAGCAGCTTCTTCTGGCCGTTCTGGGGGTTCGGGTCGAGCACTGGCATGGGAAGAGTCTCGCACCCTTTGTCCGGGGCGGCTCCGCCGGGGTGCGCGGTACTCCCCCGGGGTCAGGCGGCCGCACGCCCCTGAGGCCGGGCGGCCGTACTCTCCCGGCGTCAGCCGGCCGCCGCGATCTCGTCCTCGACCGTGCGGTTGCGGCCCGCCAGGATGCCCACCACGATCTGCGGCACCATCAGGCCCGCCATGAGCGCGATCGGCAGCCCCCAGCCGCCGCTGTGCTGGTAGAGCACGCCCACCAGGAGCGGCCCCGGAATCGAGATGAGGTAGCCCGTGCTCTGCGCGAAGGCGGAGAGCTTGGCGACGCCCACACTGCTCTTGGCCCGCATGCCGACCATGGTGAGGGCCAGCGGGAAGGCGCAGTTGGAGACGCCGAGCAGCAGGGCCCACACCCAGGCACCGCCCGCGGGGGCGAGGTAGAGGCCCGCGTACCCGGCGAGACCGCAGACGCCGAGCACGACCACCACGGGGCCCTGGTTCGGCAGCCGGGTGGCGACCCGCGGGATGACGAAGGCCAGCGGCACGCCCATCGCCATGATGACGGCGAGGAGGACACCGGCCTCCCCCGCCGGGACCCCCGCGTCACGGAAGATCTGCGGCATCCAGCCCATCGTGATGTACGCGGCGGTGGCCTGGAGCCCGAAGAAGCAGGCCAGCGCCCATGCCGTACGACTGCGCGTGATCCGCAGCTGCGCGTCCTCCTGGCGCACCTCGGAGCTGACGTGCTCCGGGGCGGCGGACGCGGCGCCCCGGTCCCGCACGAGCGGCAGCCACGGCACGACGGCGACGACGGCGAGGGTCGCCCACAACGCGAGGCCGGTCTGCCAGCTGCCGCCGAGGGCGTCGGTCACCGGCACCGTGATGGCCGCCGCCAGCGAGGTGCCGAGGGCGAGGGCCATCGAGTAGAGCCCGGTCATCGAGCCGACCCGGTCGGGGAACCAGCGCTTGACGATCACCGGCATCAGGACGTTGCTGACCGCGATGCCCATGAGGGCGAGCGCGCTCGCGGCGAGGAAGCCGACGGTGCCGCCGAGGAAGGGGCGGATCGCCAGGCCCGTGGCGATCGCGACCATGCCCGCGCAGACCACCGCGCTGGGGCCGAACCGGCGGGCGAGCCGCGGAGCCATCACCCCGAAGATCGCGAAGCAGAGCGGCGGGACGGAGGTCAGCAGGCCGGCGAGCGTGCCGCTCATGCCGAGTCCGTCGCGTACCTCTTCGAGGAGGGAGCCGAGGCTGGTGATGCCGGGGCGGAGGTTGAGGGCGGCCAGGACGATGCCGACCATGACGAGACGCGTCGCCCACGCGCGCGTGGCGGGCTGTTTCTGCGCTGCCCCGTTCGCCGCGTCGGTACGTATCGGTGTCGTCGGTGTCGGTGTCATCGTCCTGGTTTCCTCACTAGCCATGGAGCCATCATAGAATCATGGGATGATTGGCTGTCCAATCCGTTGCCTCTGTTTCCGTCACATCGCGCACGAAGGAACGTCATGCCGCTGACCACCCCTCACCGATCTGCGCTCTCCGAGCAGGTCATCGCCGAGCTGCGCAACCAGATCTCGTCGGGAGAATGGCCGGTCGGCTCCCGTATCCCCACCGAGCCCGAGCTGGTGGAGCAGCTGGGCGTGGCGCGCAACACCGTCCGGGAGGCGGTCCGCGCCCTCGCGCACAACGGCCTTCTCGACATCCGCCAGGGCTCGGGCACCTATGTGGTCGCGACGAGCGAACTGGCCGGCGTGATGCAGCGCAGGTTCGCCGACGCGGAGCCGCGGCACATCGCGGAGCTGCGCAGCACGCTGGAGTCGAGCGCGGCGAAGCTGGCCGCGCAGCGGCGCACGGAGCGCGACCTCAAGCAGCTCGACGCCCTGCTCGAGCGCCGCGAGGAGGCCTGGGCCTCGGGCGACGCGGAGGCCTTCGTGACGGCGGACGCGACCTTCCACCTGGCCGTGGTGGCCGCGTCCCACAACGACGTGATGACGGCGATGTACGCGGACCTCGGCGAGGTCATGCGGGACTGGCTGCGCGAGGACGTCGGCGAGAAGCTGACCCCCGAGAGCCACATGGACCACGCCAGGCTCGTCGATGCGATCCGGGAGAGCGACGCGGAGGCGGCGGCGAAGGAGGCCGCGGGCTACCCCTTCATGTGCCGCCCGGAGCTCTTCGACGACGCGGCACGAGCCTGATCCGGGGCACCGGGCCGCCCCGGCCGCGACCCTCACTTCTCGTGGCTGACCCAGACCGTCCGGATCTCTTTCCAGCACCGCCCGGTGAGCCGCACCGTGGAGGCGGGCCCCGCCTCGACGGGCACTCCGTCGCTGTCGATGTCCCACCACTGCTCGCACTCGACGTGCAGGCGCACCCGGTCGGTCTCGGGGTACGGGTTGTGGCAGTACGCGACCGCCTCCGAGCCCTCGACGCCGGTGCGGCACTCCGCGCCGAACGGCCGGGGTTCACCGGCCTCCACGCGTGCGCGTGGAGGCTCCGCCTCTGTGACGGCATGCGACGCGGCGCCGTGCGGCAGGGCGATCAGCAGGGTGAGAGCGGCGAGCACCGCGGGAGATGACGGGCGCACACCTCAGGGTGCGCGGTTTGGCCCCGGCCCCGCCTGGCCGGTGAGCCGAACGGGTGACGCCCCGTCTCCCGCGCGGTGCGGGGGACGGGGCGTCGGAGACGTACGTAATGCCTGCTCAGGCACCCATCATGTGCACGCCGCCGTCGACGTGGATGATCTCGCCGGTCGTCTTCGGGAAGAAGTCCGAGAGCAGCGCGACGATGCCGCGGCCCGCGGGCTCCGGGTCGGCCATGTCCCAGTCCAGCGGCGAACGGGTGTTCCAAACGTCCGCGAGGTCGGCGAAGCCCGGGATGGACTTGGCGGCCATGGAGCCGATCGGACCCGCCGAGATCATGTTGCAGCGGATGTTCTCCTTGCCCAGGTCGCGGGCGAGGTAGCGGCTCGTGGCCTCCAGGGCGGCCTTGGCCGGGCCCATCCAGTCGTACTTCGGCCAGGCGAACTGCGCGTCGAAGGTGAGGCCGACGACCGAGGCGCCGTCCTCGAACAGCGGGCGGCAGGCCATGGTGAGCGACTTCAGGGAGAACGCCGAGACGTGCATCGCCGTCGCGACGTCCTCGAAGGACGCCTCGAGGAAGTTGAAGGCACCCTGCGGCGCGAAGCCGATGGAGTGCACGACGCCGTCGAGACCGCCGAGCTCGTCCTTGACCAGGCCCGCGAGCCGGTCGAGGTGCTCCTGGTTGGTCACGTCGAGCTCGATGACCTTGGCGGGCTTGGGCAGCTTCTTCGCGATGCGCTCGGTGAGCGTGGGGCGCGGGAAGGCGGTGAGGATGACCTCGGCGCCCTGCTCCTGCGCGACCTTGGCCGCGTGGAACGCGATGGAGGACTCCATCAGAACGCCCGTGATCAGGATCTTCTTGCCGTCGAGAATTCCGCTCATGGTGATCAGTGACCCATGCCCAATCCGCCGTCAACGGGGATGACGGCTCCAGTGATGTACGACGCGTCGTCCGAGGCGAGGAACTTGACCGCGGCGGCGATCTCCTCGGGCTGCGCGTAGCGGCCGAGCGGCACCTGCGCCACGATGTTCGACCGCTGCTCGTCGGTGAGCACCTTGGTCATGTCGGTGTCGACAAAACCCGGCGCGACGACGTTGAAGGTGAGGTTGCGCGACCCGAGCTCACGGGCGAGCGAGCGCGCGAAACCGACCAGGCCGGCCTTGGAGGCGGCGTAGTTCGCCTGCCCCGGACCGCCCATCAGGCCCACGACCGAGGAGATCAGGACGACGCGGCCCTTCCTGGCGCGCAGCATGCCGCGGTTGGCGCGCTTGACGACACGGAAGGTGCCGGTGAGGTTCGTGTCGAGGACGGACGTGAAGTCCTCCTCGGACATCCGCATGAGGAGCTGGTCCTTGGTGATCCCGGCGTTGGCCACCAGGACCTCCACGGGACCGTGCTTCTCCTCGATCTCCTTGTAGGCCTGCTCCACCTGCTCGGTGTCGGTGATGTCGCACTTGACGGCGAGGACTCCGAGCTCGGTGAGGGCCTGGGGCGGTTCACCCGAGCGGTAGGTGATCGCGACCTTGTCGCCGGCGTCGGCGAAGACGCGGGCGATGGCGAGGCCGATGCCCCGGTTTCCTCCGGTGACGAGAACCGAGCGGCTCAACGGATCACCCTTTCGATAGCGGTCTGGTACCTCGAAAACCTATCGGTACGGTGCTCCATACGGAGAATCGACGACCGACAGTGGCGTACCGGACTCACTGTCGGGTCCCTACAGAAAACTCTGGCCGCCGGGCCTCCACGCGCGACATGATCTGACCGACCGGTGCCGACAGCAGGGAGACATCCGTGCCCCATTCCATCGATGAAGCCTTCACGGCGCTGCCCCTGCGGGCTCTCGCCGACGCGGCACTCGCCCGCGCGCGTGCCCTGGGCGCGGATCACGCGGACTTCCGCTTCGAGCGGGTGCGCAGCGCGTCCTGGCGGCTGCGGGACGCCAAGCCGTCCGGTACGTCGGACACCACGGACCTCGGCTACGCGGTCCGGGTCGTGCACGGCGGAACCTGGGGCTTCGCCTCGGGCGTGGACCTGACGATGGACGCGGCGGCGAAGGTCGCGTCACAAGCCGTGGCGATGGCCAAGCTTTCCGCCAAGGTCATCAAGGCGGCGGGCTCCGACGAGCGAGTGGAGCTCGCCCATGAGCCGGTGCACGCGGAGAAGACCTGGGTGTCGGCGTACGAGATCGACCCCTTCTCCGTGCCGGACGAGGAGAAGAGCGGGCTGCTCGCCGAGTGGAGCTCCCGTCTCCTGGCCGCCGACGGCGTCTCGCACGTCGACGCCTCGCTGCTCACGGTGCACGAGAACAAGTTCTACGCGGACACGGCGGGGACGGTGACCACGCAGCAGCGGGTCCGCCTCCACCCGCAGCTCACCGCGGTCGCGGTCGACGAGACGAGCGGCGAGTTCGACTCGATGCGCACCATCGCGCCGCCGGCCGGGCGCGGCTGGGAGTACCTCACGGGGACCGGCTGGGACTGGGACGCCGAGCTGGAGCGCATCCCCGGCTACCTCGCCGAGAAGATGCGGGCGCCGAGCGTGGAGGCCGGCTCGTACGATCTGATCGTCGATCCGTCGAACCTCTGGCTGACCATCCACGAGTCCATCGGCCACGCCACCGAACTGGACCGCGCGCTCGGCTACGAAGCGGCGTACGCGGGCACCTCCTTCGCCACCTTCGACCAGCTCGGCAAGCTGGCGTACGGCTCGTCGATCATGAATGTGACGGGCGACAGGACCGCCGAGCACGGGCTTGCGACCATCGGGTACGACGACGAGGGCGTGGCCGCGCAGTCCTGGGACCTGGTGAAGGACGGCACCCTGGTCGGCTATCAGCTGGACCGGCGCATCGCGAAGCTCACCGGTTTCGAGCGCTCCAACGGGTGCGCGTACGCGGACTCCCCCGGCCATGTGCCGGTGCAGCGCATGGCGAACGTGTCGCTGCAGCCGGATCCGGGCGGGCTCTCGACGGAGGACCTGATCGCGGGCGTCGATCGCGGCATTTACGTGGTTGGCGACCGTTCATGGTCAATTGATATGCAAAGGTACAATTTTCAATTCACCGGGCAGCGGTTCTACCGCATCGAGAACGGCCGCATCGCCGGTCAGCTCCGCGATGTCGCGTACCAGGCGACGACGACCGACTTCTGGGGTTCGATGGCCGCGGTCGGCGGCCCGCAGACGTATGTGCTCGGCGGTGCCTTCAACTGCGGCAAGGCCCAGCCGGGCCAGGTCGCGGCGGTCTCGCACGGCTGCCCCTCGGCCCTGTTCCGAGGCGTGAACATCCTTAACACCACGCAGGAGGCGGGCCGATGACCTCTCGTACGAGCCGTACGAACAAGCCGCACGAGATCGTCGAGCGCGCCCTCGAACTGTCCACCGCCGACGGCTGCGTCGTCATCGCCGACGAGCACTCGACCGCGAACCTGCGCTGGGCGGGCAACGCCCTGACCACGAACGGCGTCACCCGCGGCCGCACCCTCACCGTCATCGCGACCGTCGACGGCAAGGAAGGCACGGCCTCCGGCGTCGTATCGCGCTCGGCCGTGACCGCCGCCGAACTGGAGCCCCTGGTCCGCGCGGCCGAGCACGCCGCGCGCGGGGCCGGTCCCGCCGAGGACGCGCAGCCGCTGGTGGCCGGGGCCGAGGAGTCCGCGGACTTCAGGGACGCGCCCGGCGAGACGTCCTCCTCGGTCTTCACGGACTTCGCCCCCGCGCTCGGCGAGGCGTTCGCCACCGCCCGCGCGGGCGGGCGCGAGCTCTACGGCTTCGCGAACCACGAACTCGTGACGAGCTACCTCGGTACGTCGACGGGCCTGCGCCTGCGGCACGACCAGCCCAACGGCACCCTCGAACTCAACGCCAAGTCCCCCGACCGCACGAAGTCGGCGTGGGCGGGGCGTGCCACCCGGGACTTCAAGGACATCGACCCGGCGGCGCTGGACGCGGAGCTAGCCAAGCGCCTGGGGTGGGCCCGGCGGCGCGTCGATCTGCCCGCGGGCCGGTACGAGACGATCCTGCCGCCCACCGCCGTCGCCGACCTGCTGATCTACCAGCTGTGGTCGGCTTCGGCACGGGACGCGGCGGAGGGCCGGACGGTGTTCTCCAAGCCCGGCGGCGGCACCCGGGTGGGCGACCGGCTCGCCGAGCTGCCCCTGACGCTGCGCAGCGACCCGAACGAGCCCGGTCTGGAGTCCGCGCCGTTCGTACTCGCGCACGCCTCGGGCGGCGACTCGTCCGTCTTCGACAACGGGCTTCCGCTGGCCGCCACCGACTGGGTACGCGCGGGCGAGCTCGCGCATCTGACCAGCACCCGGCACAGCGCGGGCCTGACCGGTCTGCCGGTGGCCCCCGCCATAGACAACCTCATCCTCGACGGCGGCACCGACCGCTCCCTGGAGGAGATGGTCGCGAGTACCGAACGAGGGCTGCTCCTGACCTGCCTCTGGTACATCCGCGAGGTCGACCCGGCCACCCTGCTGCTCACCGGGCTCACCAGGGACGGCGTCTACCTCGTGGAGAACGGCGAGGTCGTGGGCGAGGTGAACAACTTCCGCTTCAACGAGTCGCCGGTCGACCTGCTCTCGCGGGCCGCCGAGGCCGGGCGCACGGAAAAGACGCTGCCCAGGGAGTGGGGCGACTGGTTCACTAGGGCCGCGATGCCCGCCCTGCGCATCCCCGACTTCAACATGAGCTCGGTCAGCCAAGGCGTGTGACGCCCATAGACTGGCCGGTGCCAGCCGGTACCGGCCGGCAGCCTTTCGACCGGCCAGAAACCTCTCAAGGAGACACAGGACCGTGACGGACATCGTCGACGAGCTGAAGTGGCGGGGGCTTTTCGCCCTGTCCACGGACGAAGATGCACTGCGCAAGGCGCTCGCGGACGGCCCCGTCACGTTCTATTGCGGCTTCGACCCCACCGCGGCGAGCCTGCACGTCGGGCACCTGGTGCAGGTCCTCACCGTGCGCCGCCTCCAGCAGGCGGGGCACCGCCCGCTCGCGCTGGTGGGCGGCGCCACGGGCCAGATCGGCGACCCGCGGCCGACCGCCGAGCGCACCCTGAACGACCCGGAGACGGTCGCGAACTGGGTGGCCCGGCTGCGCTCGCAGATCGAGCCGTTCCTGTCCTTCGAGGGCGAGAACGCCGCGCTGATGGTCAACAACCTGGACTGGACCGCGGGCATGTCCGCGATCGAGTTCCTGCGGGACATCGGCAAGCACTTCCGCGTCAACAAGATGCTGACCAAGGACTCCGTGGCCCGCCGCCTGGAGTCCCAGGAGGGCATCTCGTACACGGAGTTCAGCTACCAGCTGCTCCAGGGCATGGACTTCCTGGAGCTCTACCGCCGCTACGGCTGCGCGCTGCAGACCGGCGGCAGCGACCAGTGGGGCAACCTCACGGCGGGCATCGACCTGATCCACCGCCTGGAGCCGGACGCCACGGTGCACGCCGTCGGCACGCCGCTGATGGTCAAGGCGGACGGCACCAAGTTCGGCAAGTCCGAGGGCGGCGCCGTCTGGCTCGACCCGGAGATGACCACGCCGTACGCGTTCTACCAGTTCTGGCTGAACGTGGACGACCGCGACGTCTCGACGTACATGCGCATCCTCAGCTTCAAGTCCCGCGAGGAGCTGGAGGAGATCGAGAAGCTCACCGAGGAGCGTCCGCAGGCCCGTGCGGCCCAGCGCGCGCTCGCCGAGGAGCTGACGACGCTGGTGCACGGCGCCGACCAGTGCGCCGCGGTCATCGCCGCGTCCAAGGCGCTGTTCGGCCAGGGCGAGCTCGGCGACCTCGACGAGGCGACGCTGAGCGCGGCCCTCTCCGAGCTGCCGCGCGTCCAGGTCACCGAGCTCGGCCCGGTGGTGGACTTGCTCGCGGAGGTCGGCCTGGTGGCGAGCAAGTCCGCGGCCCGGCGCACGGTCAAGGAGGGCGGTGCCTACGTGAACAACGCGAAGGTCGCCTCCGAGGACGCCGTGCCGTCGCGCGAGGACCTGCTGCACGGGCGCTGGCTGGTGCTGCGCCGGGGCAAGAAGAACCTGGCGGCGGTCGAGGTCACCGCGGGCTGAGCGAAGGACGCGGGCCTGGGCCCGCGTTCCCCTGCCTCTGCGAAAGGGGGCCGGCCCATATGGGCCGGCCCCCTTTCGTGTACCGCGCAGCCGCAGGTCAGGCCCGCTGCTGTTTGTTGCCTCTGATCATCTTGTACAGCATGTCTCCGACGCCCACGACGACGAGCGCCGCCACCAGCTGCAGGGCGTGCCGACCCCAGTCGATGCCCTTGGTGTCAGCGATGCCGAACCCGGAGGCCAGCGAGTTGCCGATGATCGCGCCGATGATGCCGAAGATCGTGGTCAGCCAGAGCGGACTGTGCTGCTTTCCGGGCAGGATCGCCTTGGCGAGCAACCCCAGCACGAATCCGACGACGATGGCCCACAACCAGCTCATAGCTGCCTCCTCATCCGGCTCAACATGAGCATTACGGCCAGTGTCGACCGATCCTCCATACGGCGCATGTCGGGCGCCCCCATACGTGGCACGGCGCAGTCAGGACACCGAGAAGGAACCCGCCCCGGTCTCGAAGGCTGCGCAGCCCCGGCGTAACGTGGAGCAGGTCCGGGCCGGGGAGCGCCCGGCCTCTTGTGAGCAGGCGGTGGAATGTGATGCGGAAGCAGAGCGGCGCCCAGGTCTTCCGGATCACAGGGGCCCGTCAGGGTCTCGCGGAGGACGTACGCGGCAGGCAGCGCCGGTATGTGATCTCGATGTCGATCCGCACCCTTTCGGTCATCGCCGCGGCGGTGCTGTGGAACGTCGAGCGACACGTTGCTTTCGTCGCTCTGGTGCTCGGCATCCTCCTGCCGTACATCTCCGTCGTGATCGCCAACGCGGGCCGGGAGAACGCCCCCTCGTTGCCGTCGACCTTCGTACCGGCGCCATCCCGGCCAATCCTTCCGCCGCCGCCGGCGCCCGGCGAGGCCGCGGAACCCGTCCCGGAAGGCGGCGCGGGCCCCGGACAGGGCGGTCCCAACGCTCCGTAGGGCCACCAGAACTGACCGTCGACGTTGCGCCAAGCTCAAGAAAAGCTCAGATCAATCATGTAGTTCCGGTGCCGGGTAGCGGGTCCCCCATGACATACTTCGTACGCGCTCCGCATCCCCCGTCGGAGCGACAGACCGACGCCGGGCAGCTCCCCCCGTGGCTGCTCGGCGTCGCCTTGTTTTGAACGCACTTGGACGTTAGCTGTGAGCGACGAAACACCGATCTGTTCCGCCAAGGGCTGCCGCGCCGCCGCCGTGTGGGTGCTCGCCTGGAACAACCCGAAGATCCACACTCCGGAGCGCCGCAAGACGTGGCTCGCCTGTGAGGAACACCGCGAGCACCTCTCCCAATTCCTGGGCGTGCGCAGCATGTTGAAGGACGTCGTGCCGCTCGCCGAGTGGGAAGCGCGCGGCGAGTCCTCCGACTCCTAGCCGCCGATCGCCGACATCGGGCGGTCAGGCTGCAGGAACGTCGGGTCGTCCAGGCCCGAGCCCGCCTTCTTGCCCCACATCGCGAGCTTCCATATGCGCGCGATCGCCTCGTCCGAGCCGTCCTCGCTGTCCTCGGCGTTGGCCCGCAGGGCCCCGCGCAGGTCGGTCTCCTCGGTGGCGAAAAGGCAGGTGCGGACCTGGCCGTCGGCCGTCAGGCGGGTGCGGTCGCAGGCCGAGCAGAACGGGCGGGTGACGGAGGCGATGACGCCGACGCGATGCGGTCCGCCGTCCACGATCCAGCGCTCGGCCGGCGCGGAGCCGCGCTCGCCGGAGCCCTCTTCGGTGAGCTCGAAGCGCGTACGCAGCGACTGCAGGATGTCACCGGCGGTGATCATTCCGTCGCGCTTCCAACCGTGCTGGGCGTCCAGCGGCATCTGCTCGATGAATCGCAGTTCGTAGTCGTTCTCGACGGCCCAGGCGAGGAGGTCGGGGGCCTCGTCGTCGTTCAGGCCGGGCATCAGGACCGTATTCACCTTGACCGGGGTCAGGCCCGCCTCGCGGGCCGCTTCGAGGCCCTCAAGGACGTCCTTGTGGCGGTCGCGGCGGGTGAGGGTCTTGAAGACGTCCGGGCGCAGTGTGTCCAGGGAGACGTTCACCCGGTCGAGGCCCGCGGCCTTGAGGGCCGCGGCGGTGCGCTTGAGGCCGATGCCGTTCGTCGTCAGGGACATCTTGGGGCGCGGCTCGAGCTGGGCGCAGCGCTCGACGATGCCGACGAGGCCGGGGCGCAGCAGTGGCTCGCCGCCGGTGAAGCGGATCTCGGTGATGCCGAGTTGCGTCACGGCGATCCGGATGAGCCGGACGATCTCGTCGTCGCTGAGGAGCTCGGACTTGGACAGCCACTGCAGGCCTTCTTCGGGCATGCAGTACGTGCAGCGCAGGTTGCATTTGTCCGTCAGCGAAACCCGCAGATCGGTGGCCACTCGGCCGTAGGTGTCGATGAGCACGTGGGCCCCCTCCCTGATCCTGTTCAGCCGGTTCGGTTCAGATACCACGAGCCTACGTGACGGGACTGACAGCGTCGGGGGCCCGATCCCACGAGGAGCGGCACGGCCGCGTCGTAGAGATCTACCAACGATCTACGACGCGGCCGCTGACCTGCGTGTTTCAGGTGGAGCCGAGGCGGGTCAGTGGGCTCCGGTACCGGTGAGGGACCGTACCTCCAGCTCCGCGTACTTGCCCTTGTCTGCCTCTTCCTTCGACAGGAGCGTGCCGAGCCAGCCGAGCAGGAAGCCCAGCGGGATGGAGATCAGACCCGGGTTCTCCAGCGGGAAGAAGTCGAAGTTCGCGTCGGGGAACATCGAGGTGGGCTTGCCCGAGACGACCGGCGAGAACAGCACGAGGCCGACGGCCGCGATCAGTCCGCCGTAGATGGACCAGAGCGCGCCCTGCGTGGTGAACCGCTTCCAGAAGAGGCTGTAGAGGATCGTCGGCAGGTTCGCGGAGGCCGCGACGGCGAAGGCCAGGGCGACGAGTCCCGCCACGTTGAGATCACGGGCCAGGGCTCCGAGGGCGATGGAGACGATGCCGATGAAGACGGTCGACCAGCGGGCCGCCTTCATCTCCTCCTTCTCGGTGGCCTTGCCCTTCTTGATCACGTTCGCGTAGATGTCGTGCGCGAAGGAGGACGACGAGGCGAGGGTGAGGCCCGCGACGACCGCGAGGATCGTGGCGAAGGCGACCGCGGAGATCACGGCGAGCAGGATCGCGCCGCCGGTGGAGTCGCCACCGCCGCCGATTTCCAGGGCGGCGAGCGGCGCGGCGGTGTTGCCCGCCTTGTTCGAGGCGATGATGTCGCCGGGCTTGAGCAGGGCGGCGGCGCCGAAGCCGAGGACGATCGTCATCAGGTAGAAGGCGCCGATGATGCCGATCGCCCAGTTCACGGACTTACGCGCGGCCTTGGCGGTCGGCACCGTGTAGAAGCGGATCAGGATGTGCGGGAGTCCCGCCGTGCCGAGCACCAGGGCGATGCCGAGCGAGAGGAAGTCCAGCTTCGAGGTGCCGCTCGCGCCGTACTTGAGGCCGGGCTCCAGGAAGGACGAGCCCTTGCCGCTGTTGGAGGCGGCGGTGCCGAGCAGGTCGGAGACGTTGAAGTTGAACTTCAGCAGGATCAGGAAGGTGATCAGGACGGTGCCCGCGATGAGCAGCACGGCCTTGACCATCTGCACCCAGGTGGTGCCCTTCATGCCGCCGATGGTGACGTAGACGATCATCAGGACGCCGACGAGGGCGACGATCAGGATCTTGCCCGCGTCGCTGGTGATGCCGAGCAGCAGCGAGACCAGGACACCGGCGCCTGCCATCTGCGCGAGCAGGTAGAAGATCGAGACGACGATCGTGGAGGTGCCCGCGGCGGTGCGCACCGGACGCTGGCGCATGCGATAGGCCAGCACGTCACCCATCGTGTAGCGCCCGGAGTTGCGCAGCGGCTCGGCGACCAGGAGGAGCGCGACCAGCCAGGCGACCAGGAACCCGATGGAGTAGAGGAAGCCGTCGTACCCGAAGAGGGCGATGGCGCCCGCGATGCCGAGGAAGGACGCGGCGGACATGTAGTCGCCGGAGATCGCCAGGCCGTTCTGGAAGCCGGTGAACTGGCGTCCGCCCGCGTAGAAGTCGGCGGCGCTCTTGGTCTGGCGCCCGGCCCAGACGGTGATGAAGAGGGTCGCGACGACGAAGGCCGCGAAGAGGCTGATGATCAGCGCCCGGTGCTCGGAGGCGTCGGACGCCGCCGCCAGGACAGTGGTGTTCAGCGCGGGGCTCATGCGCCGGCCTCCATACGGGACTTGATCGCCTCGGCCTTGGGGTCGAGCTTCGCGGCGGCGTGGCGCGAGTAGAACCAGGCGATGAGGAACGTGGTCAGGAACTGCGCGAGACCGAGGACCAGCGCGACGTTGATGTTGCCGAACACCTTGGTGCCCATGAAGTCGCCCGCGTAGTTCGAGAGCAGCACGTACGCGAGGTACCAGACGATGAAGGCGACGGTCAGCGGGAAGGCGAAGGAACGGTGCGCCTTGCGGAGTTCACCGAACTCGGGGCTCGCTTGCTCCTGGAGGAATTCTTCCGTGGACGGCGCATGGCGAGCGGGGGTTTCTCCGTCCTCGGACGGTGGGGAGGCATCGGTGGCCACGGAGTCTTCTCCTCGTGGTGCGGGTGCGGTGGGGACGGACAGCTGATCCATTGACTCTCTCTGATCCGGCAGTGACGCGGATCACTTGAGCCACGGATGGCGATGCTAAGGCCACGGGACGTGATCCGACAGGGGTCGATGTTGGTTCCGTTACCTGTTCAACGTCTCGGCGGCGCGCCCGGCGCGGGGTGACGGACCGATTTCTTCCGGAATCCATTGCTGGCCTGGGAGTTCGGGGGATAGCTTCACCCTGCACGACCCGTCATGTACCTGCCCGATCACGAGATGTGTTCGGGCAGTTCACGTATCCGGATGATGTGGAGATCCCATGGCTCATCTGCGTTCCAGACGTCGCATCGCGCTCAGCGTGCCCCTCGGTATCGCGCTCGCGGCGTCGGTCGGCTTCGCGCCGGGCGTCGCGACCGCGGCCCCCGACGCTCCCGCCACCGCGTCGGCGAAGGCCGAGGCCCCCAAGCTCGCGTACGTGGTCAACACCCGTACGGACTCCAAGACGATCGCGTACGTGAAGAAGGCGATCGCCAGGGCCGACGGTTCCGTGGTCGTCGCGTACCCGAAGATCGGCGTCATCGTCGCGCACTCGGCCAACCCCGACTTCGGCAAGCAGCTGCGCAAGGTCAAGGGGGTCCAGTCCGCGGGCGCGACCCGCACCTCGCCCCTGACGGCGGCGGGCACCACGGAGGAGGGCGCACCGACCCTCCTGTCGAAGGCCGAGGCCAAGTCGCTCAAGGCGCGGGCCGCCGCGGACGCCGAGCCGCTCGAGGCCGACCAGTGGGATCTGCGCGCGATAGGCGCCGACAAGGCAGCGAAGATAAACCCCGGCAGCAAGAAGGTCACCGTCGGCGTCATCGACACCGGAGTCGACGACACCCACCAGGACCTCGCCGCCAACTTCTCGGCCTCGCAGTCGGCCAGCTGTGTCGGCGGCAAGGCGGACACCTCGCCCGGCGCCTGGCGCCCGGAGAAGCCGGACCACTACCACGGCACGCACGTGGCCGGCGAGATAGCCGCCGCCCGCGACGGCGTGGGCGTCGCGGGCGTCGCGCCCGGCGTGAAGGTCGCGGGCATCAAGGTGGCCGACCCGGTCAGCGAGCTGTTCTACCCGGAGAGCGTCGTCTGCGCCTTCGTGTTCGCGGCCGACAAGGGCATCGAGGTCACGAACAACAGCTACTACGTGGACCCCTGGCTCTACAACTGCATGGACGACCCGGACCAGCGGGCCATCGTCGACGCGGTCAACCGGGCCCAGCTGTACGCCCAGAAGAAGGGCACCCTGAACCTCGCGTCCGCGGGCAACTCCAACCACGACCTCGCGGCCGACGAGATCCTGGACGATTCGAGCCCGGACGACTCGACGCCGGTGCCGCGCACCATCGACCCCTCCGAGTGCTTCGACATCCCGACGCAGCTGCCGGGCGTGGTCACGGTCAGCGCGACGGGCGTGCAGAACCTGAAGTCGTACTACTCCACGTACGGCAAGGGCGTCATCGACATCGCGGCCCCGGGCGGCGACGCGCGGCAGATCCCGGCCGACACCCCCTCGAAGAACGGCCGCATCCTCTCCACGATGCCGGGCAACCAGTACGGCTGGCTGCAGGGCACCTCGATGGCCTCGCCGCACGCCGCGGGCGTCGCCGCGCTCCTGAAGTCGACGCACCCCAAGGCGAGCCCCGCCGAGATCCAGCGGCTTCTCAAGAAGCAGGCCGACAACCCGGGTTGCCCGACGACTCCCTACGACCCGGACGGTGACGGCAAGGTCGACGCCGTCTGCGAGGGCGGCAAGAACAAGAACGGCTTCTACGGCAGCGGGATCGTCGACGCGCTCGACGCCGTGAAGAAGTGAGGGGCACGCGCACCATGACCGCACCTTTCACGCGCTCCCGGCGCGTGCTCGCACTCCCGCTCGGCATGGCGGTGGCCTCGGCCGTCGCCTTCCTGCCGGGCACGGCATCGGCCCAGCCCGACGCCGCGTCACGGCCGGACACCCCGGTGAACTCCGTCGTGTCCGCACTCGGCTCGTCCCTGACGGACGGCGCGTCGATGAGCTATGTCGTCAACGTCCGTGCCGGGCACGGCGGTTCGCCGTCCGCCAAGACGTCGGCCTACGTGAAGAGGGCCATCGCCAAGGCAGGCGGCAAGGTCGTCATCGCGTACGACAGGATCGGCGTGATCGTCGTCCACTCGTCGGACGCGGACTTCGCCGGGAAGATCCGCAAGGCGAAGGGCGTCCAGTCCGCGGGGGCCACCCGCACCGCGCCGCTGTCCGCGCAGTCCGACGACGCCCTCGAGGCCGACCGGCCGCTGACCGCCGCCGAGGCCCAGAAGGCCGCCGGGCGGGCGGGAGCGGGCCAGGATGAGCTCGAGCCGCTCCAGTGGGACCTGCCCGCCATCAAGGCGGACAAGGCCCACAAGGAGTCGCTCGGCAGCTCCAGGGTCACCGTCGGCGTCCTGGACTCCGGCGTGGACGACACGCACGCGGACATCGCGCCGAACTTCGACGCGAAGGCGTCCGCGAGCTGCCTGGGCGGCGTGCCCGTGCAGAAGGACAAGGCGTGGCGTCCGGTGAGCGGGGAGAGCGACCACGGCATGCACGTGGCGGGCACGATCGCCGCCGCGAAGAACGGCACCGGCATCACCGGTGTCGCTCCGGGCGTGAAGGTGGCGAGCCTGAAGGTGGCCGAGCCCGCGACCGGCATGTACTACACGGAGGCCGTGGTCTGCGGCTTCATGTGGGCGGCCGAGCACGGCGTCGACGTCACCAACTCCAGCTACTACACCGATCCGTGGCTGTTCAACTGCAAGACGGACGCCGACCAGAAGGCCCTGGTCGATGCCGTCGGGCGGGCCACCCGGTACGCGGAGCGCAAGGGTGCGGTGAACGTCGCGGCGGCCGGGAACGCCGAGACGGACCTCGCGCAGGACGAGATCGTGGACGACTCCAGCCCGGACGACACGACGCCGACCAAGCGGACGATTCTGACCGCGGACTGCTTCGACCTGCCGTCGCAGCTTCCGGGTGTCGTGACCGTCTCGGCCACGGGCGCGAAGGGCATCAAGTCCTCGTACTCGAACTACGGCCAGGGCGTCGTCGACATCGCGGCGCCGGGCGGCGACTCCACGAAGTTCCAGACGCCGGACGCACCGGCCACGGACGGCCGCATCCTGTCGACCCTGCCGGGCGGCAAGTTCGGCTACAAGGCGGGTACGTCGATGGCGTCACCGCATGCCGCGGGGGTGGCCGCGCTCATCAAGTCGGCCCACCCGCACGCGTCCTCGGCCAAGGTGAAGGCGCTCCTGTACGGCGAGGCCGACGCCATGAAGTGCACCGATCCGTACGACATCGACGGTGACGGCAAGGTCGACGCGGTCTGCGCGGGCGGCAAGAACAAGAACGGCTTCTACGGCGCGGGCATGATCGACGCGCTGGACGCCGTGCGGAAGTAACCCTCCTGCGGCGGGAGTCGGGCCGGGCGGTCACCGACCGCCCGGCCCTTCGCGAGAGGATCACGTGCCATGTACGAGTACAAGGACTCCGGCTTCGTCCCCGCCGACACGCGACACTGGGTGGCGGGGCGTCTGCGGCCCCGGTGGGAAGTGGTGCTCGGCTTCGTCGGAATGATCGTGTACGTGCCGTTCTGGATCGCGCTCACGGCGGTGGTGCTGGCCGGGGTCATCGTGGTCCTGTTCCTGTCGGAGATCGTCGAGGCGGTCAGCGACTCGGGCGAGCGGAAGCTGAACGCCCTGGCGGACGGCATGCTGGAGCGGCTGAGGATGCCGCGCTGGTGCGTGACCTGGCCCGAGCTGCGCCATGAGGGAGACGCGGCGTACTACCGCGCGCGGGTCGACAAGGTCGTGGGCCGCTGGACGGCTCGGGCGTCCGCCCCCAAGAAGCCGAAGAAGCCTGCCCCGCCCGTCGAGTGCGAGATCACGTGGCGCAACTACCGGGGCGTGGGCGGCCACTACGTGGTCGAGGCCGCGACCGCCCAAGGGTGGGAACTGCGGCCGTCGGACCCGCGGGACTCGGTCAGGCTGTGGTGGTCGGCGGCCACGGACGGCGGGGCGCACGAGGGCACTGCGGTGTAAGTGGCCTGTCGGGCGGAATGGGAATCCGCCAGTTGTTTGCCAGGACTTGCCCGTTTAGGGGGTGCCTGGTGAAGATCTTGTAGTGAGCTCCATACAACCGTCCGCCGACCCCGGTGGCGAGGCCCCGGCCGACACGGTCGCCGCCGCGCCCCGCGCCTCGCACCGCGCCGCCCGCCGCCCCTCTACGGGCCATGCCGTCGCCGTGCTGATCCTGGTGGCCGTCGCCGCCGTCGTCCCGCTCCTCGGCCCCTCGGCGGCCCTTGACGGCACCGGCGAGGCCGAGGCACCCGGTACCGCCGGGATCACGTTCCTGCGGACGGTCATGTTCGCCGCGCTGTGCGTGCAGTTGGGCGAGGTGTACGCGATCCGGCTCGCCCGCCGGGTGCCGGGGGCGCCGCTGGAGCGGGAGCCGCGGAGCTGGGCGGCGTACGCGGCGGGCGCGGGCCTCGTCGCCGCGCTCGGCCTGGCCTCGGTGGTGGCCACCGGCAACCTCGTGCCGCATCAGCTCTCCGACATGGACATCGGCGGCCTCTACGCCTCGCGCGACGGCAGACTGGCGCTCCTCGAAGTCAACGCCTTCATCGTGGCGCTGCTGTGCGCGCGCTCGCGCCGCCCGTCCACCGCCGCGCTTCCGCTGGCCGCGGTGATCGTCGCGGAGGCGCTGCGGGCCCACCCGCCGGCCGAGGACTCCCCGCTCATCGGCACCGGCCTGACGCTGGTGCATCTGACCTGCGGGGTGCTGTGGGCGGGCGGCCTGCTTCAGGTCCTTCGCATGCTCCGGCTGTGGCGGACGTCGGCTCCGGAGGCGGGCGCGGCGGTACTGGGGCTCTACGCGCGCGTGGCGGCCGTTCTGTTCGCCGCGATCACCGTGACGGGGGTGTGCAGCACGCTGCGTCGGATGCCGGCGAGCACGGTCCTCGATCAGCTGACGGAGACGGCCTACGGGCGCACGCTGCTCGCCAAGGTGCTCCTCGTGGTGGCCGTGGCCGTCCTCGCGCTCCTCGCCCGCCTGCGGTTGAGCAGGGCCGCCGACCCGACCTCCGCGTACGCGCCCTCCCGCTGGGAGGTCATCGCCCTGGGGGCCGTCGTGGCGGTGTCGGCACTCCTTACGGCGTTGCCGCTGCCGATTCGCTGGTGAGCCGCACGGGTCGGCGGGGCTGCGCCGCCAGTACGCCGACGGTCAGCAGAAACTGGGCGGCGATATAGGTCAGCATGATCCAGAAGTCGGGGCGGGGGGCCTGCGGCCACTCGGCGATGCCGGTCGCGATGAGGGTGTCCGACAGGAGGAACAGCGCGCCGCCCGCGCCCGCGGCGAGGCCCAGCCGGGTGGCGCCGAACGCCATCGCGGTGAGCAGGAGGCTGTAGCCCGCCACCGGACCGCGCATGTCCGCGGGGAGGTCCGGCCACAGGAGTACGACCGTGACGATCAGGGCGGTGGCGTACGCGGCCACCAGCCACCCTCCACGCGCGCGTGCCGTTCCGTGGCGCTTGAAGAGGGTGAGGTAGCAGACGTGGCCCGCGGCGAAGGAGCCCATTCCGGCGAGGAACGCGGCGTCGGCGTCGAGCAGGAGGAGGGTGTCGCCTCCCCAGCCGAAGAGGAGAGCGGCGGTCAGCAGGCGCGGGCCTTTGACGACTGCCGCGTAGCCCGCCAGGAGCGGCATGAGCAGGGGCTTGAAGACGGTGTGGGCTGCGTCCGAGCCGGCCAGGAGTGCTGCCAGATCACCCAGCGCGGCAACGCCGAACGCCACGAGGAGCAGCTTGGCCCTGCCCGCGACGGGGGCAGGGATCACGCCGCGCTCTCCGTCACCGGCTCCGTCGCCGGCTTCGGTGCCGACTTTGCTGCCTCAGGGGCCTCGGGCGCCCCGGATGCCTCAGATGCCTGTGGTTGCCAGCCAGGGCCTCGGAAAAGCCTTCCGCCGCGTTCGCGCCAGTTCGTCGCCTTCCTGATGTCCTTGGCTATCGCGACGTACTCGTGGGTGGCCACCCGCAGCGGGTTGTACGTGGTGATGTTCTTCGTGAGGCCGTAGACCGGGCGGTCCGTCTCCGCCACCCAGGAGCCGAACAGACGGTCCCAGATGATCAGGATGCCGCCGAAGTTGCGGTCCAGGTAGCCGCCCTGCGACGCGTGGTGGACGCGGTGGTGCGAGGGGGTGTTGAAGACGAACTCGAAGGGGCGGGGCAGCTTGTCGATGCGCTCGGTGTGGATCCAGAACTGGTAGACGAGGTTCGCCGAGGAGCAGAACGCGAGCGCCGCGGGATGCACGCCGAGTGCGATCAGCGGAACGTAGAACGGCCAGACGGTCAGGCTCGTCCAGGGCTGGCGCAGCGCCGTCGTGAGGTTGAACTTGCGGCTGGAGTGGTGCACGACGTGGCAGGCCCACAGGATGCGGATGACGTGATGCCCGCGGTGCGACCAGTAGTAGAAGAAGTCCTGCGCGAGCAGCATCAGCGGGATCGTCCACCACAGGACGGGGATGTGCAGCGGCGTCAGCGCGTACACCGCCGTGTAGATCGCGACGATGGGGATCTTCCACAGGAGGTCGAAGACGAGACTGCCGAGCCCCATGGTGATGGAGGTGGCGGCGTCCTTCGTCTCGTACCCGGCCTCGTCCTCGTCGGGATGGATCCGCACGCTCACGATCTCCACGACGGTGAGCAGCACGAAGGCAGGTATGGACCACAGCACGACATCGGGCAGGTTCGGCGGCATGCGTGCACCGTAAGGGCCCGTCGTCGGCCGCCGCTAGACGTAGTTACCGACAAGTATTACCAGCGGTAAAGAAGTGGATGTTGGCGATCCCCGCCAAAAGCGGACGCTCAAACCCGGGCGTCGCCCCGGACAAACGCAGCCGCTCAGACACCCACCGCCCCGAGCAACGCACCCGCCCCGTACGTCACCGCCATCGCGAGCGCCCCTCCCCCCATGTTGCGCAGCACGGCGGGCCGCGCCTTCGCGGAGCCGAGCCGCGCGCTGCTCCACCCCGTGAGGGCGAGCGCGGCGAGGACCGAGACGACGGTGACCCAGAGGCGCCAGTCGGCGGGCGGCAAGACGATCGCCAGGAGCGGGAGCAGCGCGCCCGCCGTGAAGGCCACGAAGCTGGCCCAGGCCGCGTGCCACGGGTTGGTGAGCTCGTCCGGGTCGATACCGAGCTCCACGCGCGCGTGCGCCCGCAAAGCGTCCCGCTCGGTGAGCTGCTCGGCCGCCTCCCGCGCCACCTCACGGCTCAGCCCCCGGTCCGCGAGGAGATCCGTCAGCTCGGTCAGTTCGGCGTCGGGCTGCTCCCGCAGTTCGCGCCGCTCCAGGGCGAGGGCGGCCTTCTCCGAGTCGCGCTGGGTGGAGACGGATACGTACTCGCCCGCAGCCATCGACATCGACCCGGCGAGCAGCCCGGCGAGACCGGCCGTGAGCAGCGCGCTGCGGTCATCCGTGGCGCCCGCCACGCCGACGACGATCCCCGCCGTGGAGACGATGCCGTCGTTGGCGCCGAGCACGGCCGCACGCAGCCAGTTGAGGCGCGTGCCCAGCGCGCCGCCGTGTGGTTCGTCGTGTCCAGCCGCCTGATCGCTCACCCGGGGAGGGTCTCACCCCCGGGTGAGCGAGTCCGGCAGTGGCACGCCGTCACCGCATAGAGCAGTGGCACGCCGTCACCGCATAGAGCAGTGGCAGGCCGTCACCGCATCGAGCGGGGGAACGCCGTCACCAGACGCGCGCCGACCCTCCCGAGGCGAACACCGGGCTCGTCGCCCCGGCCGGCGTCTCCTTGAGGGGCTCCTCCAGCTCCCCGACCGTCGGCCCCACGCGCGCGGCGACCTCCCCGAGCCGTTCCAGGTCGAAGCCGTACACGCGGGCCGCGTTGCCTCCGACCATGGCCGCTATCTCGTCCTTCGGGAGGCCCGCGTAGGCGATGCGAAGACCCTCGCGCGAGAACGGGTGCGTGCCCTCGTCGTGCGGATAGTCGCTGCCCCACATGATCTTGTCGATGCCGATCCGGTCCCTCATCTGCGCCTCGTGCGGACGCATGAAGCTCGCGCCGACGAAGCAGTTGTCGCGCCAGACCTCGGAGGGACCTTTGCCCATCGCATCGGCGAGCCCCGCACCGAACTTGGACTCCGCCGTACCCCCCGCGCCCGCCTTGGAGGCCGCCGCGACAAGACGCCCGTGGTAGTAGTCCAGCATGTCGAGCACGCCGGGGATCCAGCCCGAGCCCTGCTCCGTGAGCACGAGCCGCAGCTCCGGATGGCGGCGGAAGGCGCCGCCGAACACCAGGTGCCACAGCGCCCGGTGCGAGAACCACGTCGTCTCCACCATGAAGACGGCCCGCGCGGCAGGTTCCTCGCCGAGGGGAGGCGAGGCCGACCCCGCATGGTGGTTGACGGGCACGCCGCGCTCGGCGCAGGCCGCCCAGATCGGGTCGTACGTGACCGAGTAGAGCTCCGCGAGTCCGCTGCCCGGCGGTGTGCCGGGCAGCAGCAGACCGCCGTTCAGGCCCGCGTCGGCGGCCCAGTGGATCTCCTTGACGGCCTCGTCCACGTCGTTCAGGAGGATCTGGAAGACGCCCGCCCTGCGCCCCGGAGCGGCCGCGCAGAAGTCGGCGAGCCAGCGGTTGTGGGCGCGCAGGCCCGCCCAGCGCTGCTCGAACTCCGCGCGTGTCGGCGCCGGTGCCATCAGGGAGGCGCTCGGGAAGAAGGGCGGGATGGTGTTCGGGAAGACGACCTCGCCGACGATGCCGTCCTGTTCGAGCTCGGCGACCCGGCGATCGGAGTTCCAGTTGCGGTCGGCGGTGTCGGCGAGCAGGTCCTCGTAGGGATTGACGTAGGTGGCGGCCCAGGCGTCGAACGCGTCGTGGTGACCGGACGCCAAGTAGGGCCTGTAGTCCAGGAGGTCGGCGCCCGCGTGGCAGTCCGCCGAGATGACGGTGTAGCGCTCTTCGGTCCCGCCTCCGGTGATGTTCTCGCTCATGTCTGTGCCCCCAGTACCGGGAAGTCGTGGTCGGTCAGCCAGTGGCGCCCCACGTCGCGCGAGCGCGCCCAGGACGCCTCGACCGCCGACTGGTCGTCGTCCTGGCCGAGTTCGGCGGGGGTGGGACCGATCCGGCGGGCCAGCGGCGCCAGCTTCTGCGTGTCGAAGCCGAAGACGTCGGCCGCCGCCAGACCCAGCATCCGCCGGGTCTCCCCCACCGGGATGTCGTGGAAGGTCTTCTTCAGCCACGCGCGCGTGTCGGGCCAGGTGCCCTCGGGGTGCGGGAAGTCGCTGCCCCAGAGGATGTTGTCGACGCCGATCTCGTAGCGCTGGGCGAGTTCGCGGCGCTTGGTGTTGGTGGCGCAGATGAAGATCTGCCGGTCCAGGTACTCGTGCGGGGGCCGCTTGAGCTCCGCGAACGGGGAGAGCTTCTTGCCGCCGTGCGCGCCCAGGTAGAGCCGGTCCATGAACCACAGGAGGTTCGGCAGCCACCAGCAGCCGGACTCCGCGACGCCGAACTTCAGCCCCGGATGGCGTTCGAAGACGCCCGACCAGAGCATGAACCACAGCGGCCGCGCGGGCCACCAGGTCACTTCGGAGACGTAGATCCCCAGGTGGTCGCCGTACTCGTGGCGGGGCGCCGCCCCGGAGTGGGTCACCATCGGCATCGCGCACTCGGCCGCCGCCGCCCACACCGGGTCGTAACGGCGGTCGTGATAGGGCGCCTTGTCGACCCACATGGAGGGGATCATCAGCGCCCCGAGTCCGGACTCCTTGGCCCGGTGGATCTCGGCGACGACCCGGTCGACCTCCCCGGTGACCGGCAACAGGGCGACCCCGCAGTGTCGTTCGGGGTGCTCGGAGACGAACTCGGCCAGCCAGCGGTTGTGCGCCTGCGCGCCCGCCATGCCGAGCTCCGGGTCCTGGTCCCCCGAGAGGCCGAGGCCTACCCCGAAGGGCGCCGCCGTCTGGCTGTCCACGGCGTCCGCGTCCGGGAAGACGACCTCGGCGGCCACTCCGTCGCCGTCGAGCTCCTTGAGGCGCTGCGCGGTCTCCCAGCCGCCGCGCAGGCCCTCTTCGTTGTCCTCGAACCACTTGGCGGCGAACGCGTCGTTGCGGATGCCGAGCCGCGTCGCCTCCGCGCGCCGGGCGCCGCGCTCCCCCAGGAACTGGTCGAAGTCGCGGTGGAACCGCTTGTCGAGATAGGGCCGGTACTCCTCGGTCGGAAGCCCGGCGTGGCAGTCGGAGGAGATGATCAGGTAGGGATCCTGGTCGGTCATCACGTGCCCTTCAGTCCAGAATGAAGCTCTCCAGGTACGCCGGGTCGGCGCGGTCCAGCATCGACTGCGACCTGGCCTTGATCTGCCGGTCGCTGTGCTCGCTCCGCGGAAGCAGCCAGAAACGTCCGGCCTCGATCCCCTCCGCCACGAAGTCCGCGACCTCCTCGACCGGCGTGAAGGCCACCTCCTTGCCCGCGTCCTTCATCGCCGACTCCCACTGGTCGAGGCTGCGGTAAGGGGTTTTGCGGGGGCGGGACTTGGCATAGCGGTCGGGGCGGTTGCGGTGCGACTCCCACAGCCCGGTGCGCAGCATGTGCGGTCCCGGGAAGAGCACGGAGGCGCCCACCCGCGCGTGCTCCGCCTTCAGATGCGCGTACAGGGACTCCGTCATCGTCACGACGGCCGCCTTGGTCACCGCGTACACGGACGCCGTCGGCAGCGGTGCGATGCCGCCGTCACCGGAGGAGGTGTTGACGACATGGCCGGGCTCGCCGCCCGCGATCATCCGGGGCACGAAGGCCTGGATGCCGTGGAAGACGCCCCACACATTGACCTCGAACGCCCACTTCCAGTCGTTCGGCTCGTGCTCCCACATGCGGCCCTCGGCGCCCGAGCCGACACCCGCGTTGTTGCACAGCACATGGACGGCGCCGAACTTCTCGTACGCCGCTTCGGCGAGCGCGAAGACCTGCTCGCGTGAGCCGACGTCGACCACGCGCGCGTGCACGCTCGCCCCGTCCTCGCGAAGACCGGCCGCCGCCTTCTCCAGGGCGCCCTCCTCCACGTCCGCGAGGACCACCTTCAGGCCGTCCGCCGCGAACCGCCGCGCCATGGCGAGACCGATGCCGCTCGCCGCGCCCGTGACGACGGCGACCTGCCCTTCCCGCAACTCCATCTCAGACGCTCCCTTCGGGCGGACCGTCGAGGATCTGCTGCGGGTCGTCGTAGCGCTGGTGGATGTACGGAAGGAGCGCCTGCGCGCTGACCCGCTCGGCCACCCGGCCCTGCTGGTCGCTGGTCTTCTCGCCGATGGTGATCTCGACGACCGCGCGTACGGGGAGGTCGGCGACCGGGTCGTACATCGACTCGCGCAGGACGACGTCCCCGGTGATGCCCTCCAGCTTGCGCACCTTCTCGTTGCGCACGCAGTGCACGAGCACCGGGTCCGCGTCGAAACCCGAACCGTCCACCGCGGGCAGGAACTTGAAGTAGAAGTCCGTCTTCTGGACCGGATCGGGGATCGGCAGGGCGCCGCTGACCGCGCCGCGCACCTCCACGAAGGCGATGCCGTGCCGGGCAAGCCGGGCGCGGACGACCAGGCCGTCGCGCTCCACCTCGACCTCGCCCAGCTTCTTCGGCTCCCCGAAGACCTCACGCCCGCCGATCAGCGCCCGCTCGTGCGTCATCGGCATGACAAGGGGATACCAGCCCGCCACCCCGCCGTGCTCGGCGGCGACGGCCACCGAGCCCGCGCCGAGCGGATAGCCGGGCAGGTCGACCTTGCTTATGTTGGCCCGCACCAGCGGCCGACTGCCGGGCTTCAGCGGGGGCGGCAGGACGGCCGCCACCGCGTCCGGATCGCTCTCCCAGACGGCCACCACACCGGTGGACCAGATGTCGGGCAGCTTCGAACTCGCGGTGCGCGCGGCGGCGATCTCCGCCTCGGTGCGCGCTCCGTAACGTACGCGTGCCATGTCGTACCACCCTTCGTCAGGACTACAAGAGGTCTTGCGGGCGGTTCTGTAACACAGTTACAACAGGAGGCGTGAAGAGTGAAGAGACGCGTACGCATCCGGACCGGGAACGCGGGCATCTCGACCGGGAACAGGTCCTCGACGCCGCAACGGCCCTCGTGAAGCAGCACGGTCCGGCGGCCCTGACGATGCGCAGGCTCGCCGCCGAACTCGGCACCGCCGTCACCTCGATCTACTGGCACGTCGGCAACCGCGAATCGCTCCTGGACGCCCTCGTCGAGCGCACCCTCGCCGACCTCGGCGCGATCCGCCCCACCGGCCGCACCCCCGACCGGCGCATCGTCTCCGTGGCGCGCGCCCTGCGCCGGCAGCTGCGCGGCCACCCGCACCTCGTCGCGATGGTGCACGAACGCGGCCTCACCGAGCGGATGTTCCTGCCCGCCCAGCAGGTCCTGGTCCACGAGGTGCACGCGGCGGGCCTGCGCGGCACCCGCGCGGCCGACGCCGTACGCGCCGTGCAGGTCCACGTCGTCGGCCACCTCCTGGTCGAGCGGTACCGCGAACGCGCGCCCGTGCAACGGCCGGGCGAGGAGGAGCTGTGGGGCGCGCGGACAGCCGAACAGGACCCGGCGCTCGCCCGCGCGCTCGCCCGTCCCGCCGACCCCGAGGCACTGTTCACCATGTCGGTCAACGCACTGGTGTCCGGACTTCTGGGCCCCGGACCCGCGCCCGCCGGCGACGGAACCGGCCACGCGACCGACCCGCGCACCGGACCGGGGACCTGACTGTCAGTCGCGGCCCGTATCCTCATGGACCATGCTCGAAGACCAGACGACCGCAGCGTCCGCAGCCACCTGGCCGGCCGCGTACCCAACGGGGTACGCGGTCGTCGACGTCGAGACCACAGGCCTCGCCCGCGACGACCGCATAGTGTCGGCTGCCGTCTACCGCGTGGACGCCCGGGGCGAGGTGGAGGACCACTGGTACACGCTGGTCAACCCCCAGCGCGATCCCGGACCCGTCTGGATCCACGGCCTCACCAGCGAGCTCCTCGCCGACGCGCCGCTCTTCAAGGACATCGCCGCCGAGTTCGCGGCGCGCCTCGCCGACCGCGTCCTGGTCGCGCACAACGCCGTCTTCGACTGGTCGATGATCGCCAGGGAGTACGCACGCGCGGAGCTCACCGCCCCCGTGCGCCAGCGCCTGTGCACCATCGCCCTCTCCAAGGAGCTGCGGCTCCCGCTGCCCAACCACAAGCTGGAGTCGCTCGCCGCGCACTTCGGCGTCGAACAGCGCCAGGCGCACAACGCCCTGGACGACGCCCGCGTGCTCGCCGAGGCGTTCCGCCCCAGCCTCAAGGCCGCGGCAAGCGGCGGGGTGCGGCTGCCGCTCCTGGAGTGCCTGCCGCTCACCGAGTGGTCCGACGGGGCGCCCCGCATCGTCCGCCAGCCCACCGGACCGGGTTCCGCCTCCTCCTCATACTCCTCGTACGGGCCGGGTAGTTGGCGCCCCTCGCGCAAGCGGCCCGCCTGCCCGTACCCCAACCCGGGTCGGTATGAAACGGGCAAACCACTCCAGCAGGGCATGCGTGTCGCGTTCTCCGGCGACACCTCCGTCGAGCGCGAGCTCCTGGAGGACCGCGCGGTCGAGGCCGGTCTGCACATCGCGACGAGCGTGTCGCGGCTGACCAGCCTCCTCGTCACGAACGACCCGGATTCGGGCACCTCCAAGACCGTGAAGGCACGCTCCTTCGGCACCCCCGTCATCGACGAGGCCGCGTTCGGCCAGCTCCTCCAGGACGTCGCTCCGGCGGCGGAGGGCTGAGCCGCCCGGCGGGTGTCAGACGGGTGATTGTCGGCCCGGCTCCCGCCTGCTTGCTCGCATGCGGGCGTCTCGCGTCCCACCCTGTGGCGCATGGCACGTTGCGAGGTCTGCGGAAACGACTACGGCATGTCCTTCGAGGTGCACGCGCAAGGCGCGGTGCACGTCTTCGACTGCTTCTCCTGCGCCATTCACCGCATGGCGCCCATCTGTGAGCACTGCCGGTGCCGGATCATCGGCCAGGGCGTGGAGGTGCAGGAGAAGTGGTACTGCGGTGCGCACTGCTCGCGCGCGGAGGGGGAGGTGGGCATCGTCGACAGGGTGTGACCCCGGTCTCCGACCGACCGGTCCCCCTCACTGCCCGGAGCACCCCACTCCCCCGCACCCCATGGCCGAGTTGTACCGTCATGGGGTGTACCGCTTCCTGTTGACCCGGCAGTGGGTGATCCTTACCCTCATCGGCCTCGTTCTCATCCCCACGATGATCGAGCTGGGCTTCTGGCAGTTGCACCGCCACGAGCACCGCGTCGCGCAGAACGCGGAGATCTCGAAGGCGCTGGACGCCGAGCCGGTCCCGGCCGAGCAGCTGACCTCACCCGGTCACTCCATCGAGGACTCCGAGCGCTACCGCAGGGTGAGCGCGCACGGCACGTACGACACGAAGGACGAGGTCGTCGTGCGGCGCCGCACGAACTCCGACGAGGAGATCGGCTTCCACGTCCTGACCCCGTTCGTCCTCGACAATGGCAAGGTCCTGCTCGTCAACCGGGGCTGGATCCCGGCGAACGGGCCGCAGACCGAGTTCCCGAAGGCCCCCGCGGCGCCCAAGGGCAAGATCACCGTCACCGGCCGCCTGATGGCCGACGAGACGTCCGCGCAGAGCGGCATCAAGGACGTCCAGGGGCTGCCGGACCGTCAGATCATGCTGATCAGCAGCGGGCAGCAGGCGCACAGCCTCGGCAAGGAGGTGCTCGGCGGCTATGTCGAGCTGACCGCGCCGGAGCCCGCGGGGGACTCCCCCCAGCTGATCGGCGAGCCCGAGCACGGTGACATCGGCCCGCACATGGCGTACGCCGTGCAGTGGTGGCTGTTCTGCACGGGCGTCCCCATCGGCTGGGTTGTCCTGGTGCGCAGGGAGGTGCGGGACCGCCGCGCGGCCGCCGCGGAGGCGCCGGCGCCGGAGGCCGCGCCCGCTTCGGTGTAGCTCCGCCGCGTTCGCGTTCCGCCGTCCCGTTCCGGCCTCGCGTTCCGCCCTCGCGAGGCGGCAGGATAGGGCCATGGATCTTGGACTGAAGGACCGCGTCTACGTCATCACCGGCGCCACCCGTGGCCTGGGCAACGCCGCCGCGCGTGCGCTGGTCGCGGACGGCGCGAAGGTAGTGATCACCGGCCGGGACGAGAAGACGGTCGCCGAGGCGGCGGGCGAGCTCGGCGACAACGCCCGCGGCATCGCGGCGGACAACGCCGATCCGGCCGTCGCCGACCGGCTCATCGCCGCGGCGCGCGAGCATTTCGGGCGTTTCGACGGTGTGCTGATCAGTGTCGGCGGGCCCGCGCCGGGCTTTGTCGCCGACAACACGGACGAGCAGTGGGAGTCGGCCTTCGAGTCGGTCTTCCTCGGGGCGGTCCGTCTTGCCCGCGGCGCGGCGGCGGAGCTCGGCGAGGGAGGCGTCATCGGCTTCGTCCTCTCGGCGTCCGTGCACGAGCCGATTCCGGGGCTGACCATCTCCAACGGGCTGCGGCCCGGGCTCGCGGGCTTCGCGAAGTCGCTCTCCGACGAGGTCGGGCCGCGGGGCATCCGTGTCGTCGGGCTGCTTCCGTCCCGTATCGACACCGACCGGGTGCGGCAGCTCGACGGTCTCTCCGCGGACCCCGAGGCGACCAGGGCGGGCAACGAGTCGCGCATTCCGCTGCGGCGGTACGGAACTCCGGAGGAGTTCGGGCAGACCGCGGCGTTCCTGCTCTCGCCCGCGGCGTCCTACCTGACGGGGATCATGCTGCCGGTGGACGGCGGGGCACGGCACGGGTTCTGACCCCCGTACTCACCCCCGTACCCGATGACTTCGAGCGCCGGGCGGGCCGGAACATCCGGCCCGCCCGGCCTTTGAGGACGAGGTCAACTGACCCGCTCCGCCCGATGCTTCACACCCCTCAGCTGCACCACCGCGGGCAGCCGGTCGAGGCCCGCCGAATCCCTCGCGTGGGCCAGCGCCTGAGCGGAGAGCAGGTGCAGCGCCTCCCCCGGCGTCGCGTGGGGCTCCAGTTGCAGGGACACCCGCGCCTCCGGAGCGTTGCGGCGCCCCGTCAGGGAGACCGCGGCCCGCTGCACGCCCTCCAGGGACTCCGCCTCTCCCACCAGCACGTTCTCCAGGGCCCGCCCGCGCAGCAGCGCCCCCTCGCCGTCCCCGGTCTCCACGAGCACCTCGGCCAGCCTCCGCCGCCGGAACTGCGCAACGAGCCACCACAGGGCGAGCAGCAGACACACCGCGAGTACGGCGATGATCGTGGGCCAGAACCAGCCCTCGTCCCGCCACCGGTCCCGGTCCGCGTCGCTGAGCAGGACGTCACGCTTCCCGTCGTGGATCCACCACGACGGCGGCGACACCCCGAGCCCGACGGCGAGCACCGAGCCGCCGCCGAGCACGAGCACCAGGCCGATCAGGCCGAGGACCACACGATTGACCGTCTTCAGCATCGCGCTCACCCCTTCCTGCCGGGTCGCGCCACCCGCACCGAGAGCGCGGGACCGCGGCCAAGACCCAGGTCCCTGATGCCGTCGGCCAGCGTGGCGTCCAGGTCGCCGCGTACGTCGTCGAGTTCACGGAAGTGCGAGACGGCGCGGACGTCCACCTTGGAGCGCTTCATGCGGACCCGCACCGACTGCACGCCGGACACGTCCATCGCCCGGTCCCGCAGCACCATCGCGGCGGCGCCCCGGTGCAGCCCCGCGCGGACGTCGGGGTGCTCGCGCCGCATCGCGAGGACCGCCCGGAGGCCGGGGGTCGCGGCGAGCACGATCAGCCACACCCCGGCGGCCACGGCGACCCCGGCGCCAACGAGCACCCAGGTGTCCTTCAGCGGCCGCTCGGCGAGTTCGCGGGCGAGGTCGCCGCGCCACGCCATGGCGGAGTGCCCGGCCCGCACCGCCGCGATGTCGTACAGCAGGAGCCCCGCGCCGCCGAGGAGCAGCAGCGCGAGGACGGCGGAGGGCACGCGCCGCGGCGACCAGAAGCGGGTCGCCTTCGTGTCGTCGGCCAGCGTGGGCGGCGGGTCGTACGACGCCGCGGACGCCGACTGGTCGAGTTCGCTCTCGGCGCGTTCGACGACGGGCACCGGCTGTGTGCCGCCCGCGCCCCCCGCCGCATGAGCCCCCTGGGCCTCGCTCATCGCGTCCTCCCCTGTGCGGCGCCGTGCACGTGTGCCGAGTGCAGCCGCTCGACCTGGACCGCGACCTCGGGCACTTCCATTCCCGCCAACGCCTTTACCCGCTCGGCGACTTGGCGACGCACCGCGCCGCACTGCCCGCCGATGTCCGAGGGGTACTCGAGATCGACGCTGACGCGTACACGGGCGACATCGTGGCGGACGGTGACGGTCGCGTGCGGCGGTGAGCCGTTCGCGGGGACCCGGCTCAGCGCCTCACGTGCCGCCTGTGCCGCGATCTTCGCGACGACCCGGTCGGCGATCCTGGTCGCGCCGCGCTCCCCCGGCGCGATCTGCGCCCCCACGGCTCACCGCCGCCGGTCGTCGCCACGGGTACGGAAGAAGTCGCCGAGCTCCAGGTCCCCCTCGAGGAACCGGCCCGCGACAAACCCTATGGCGCCCAACGCGGCCACCAGCAGAAACGCCCCGAACCCGCCGAAGTACCCGGCGAAGCCGAGTGCCATTCCGGCCACCATGCCGATCACGGCCATGCTCATCGTGCGCTCCTAGAGTTTGCGCTCACGGCGACAGCATTACTGAAGGCGGCCTTGCGGCTCATCGTCTTCCTCGTCCGGGAGCTTCACGTCGCTCACCGCGATGTTCACCTCGACGACTTCGAGCCCCGTCATGCGCTCGACCGCCGAGATGACGTTCTCCCGCACGGCGCGCGTGACGTCCGCGATCGAGACGCCGTACTCGACGACGATCTCCAGGTCGAGTGCCGTCTGCACCTCGCCGACCTCGGCCTTCACGCCGCGCGAGACGGACTTGGAGCTCGAACCGCCGGGCACCCGGTCGCGTACGGCGCCGAACGTCCTGGCGAGTCCGCCGCCCATGGCGTGCACGCCGACGACATCGCGGGCCGCGAGCCCGGCGATCTTCTCGACGACACCGTCCGCGATGGTGGTGCGCCCGCGGGTGGCGGGGTCGCCGCCGCCCCTCCTGGTCGAGCCGCTCTTCCCCGTCGCCTCGTCGGGTGACTCCTTCGCGAGGGTCTCCTGGGGCCGGTTCCGCTGTCCGGTGTCACTCATCGCCGTCTGTCCCTTTCGAAAGGGGATCTGCTCCTTCGCCCACACTAAGTGCGGTTCCGTCCGCGCGCGCCCGGGATGCGGCAGGCTGGCCCAATGACCGGTGACGGATGGACCGAAGCGGTACGGCGGCAACTCGGCCTCGGGCGAGTTCTTCCTCTGGGCGGCCCCGGTGACGGAGCCTGGCTGACCGAGGCATGCGCGGGCGGGGTGCTGCGCCGTGCGGCGGATCAAGTGAGCGGTGTACGTGTCGGTGACCTGCGCCTCGCGCTCGCCGATCCGTCGAAGGCGGACGTCTCCTCGGTGCCGTCACCGCCGAGCGCGCTGCCACCGGGCCCGCTGCGGATCACGGCGGAGTTCGCGGCCGAGCCGACCGAGCCGCTTCCCGCGGCGGCGGCCCGGCTGCGCAAGGCGCTGTTCGCGGCGGCCGACGAACACCTGGGCCTGGTCGTCGACGAGGTGGACCTCAGCGTGACGACGCTGCTCGACGCGGGGCAGGCCCCCGTCGGCGTACCGCTGGACGCGCCGGAGGCGCAGGCTCCGCCGGACGGGTCGCGGGCGGCGTCCAAGAGCGGGGACGAGGCCCGCGCGGCGAGTGCGGCGCTGGCCGTGCCGGGCGTGCGGCGGCTGACCGGCGCCCTGGGCGGGCTGGGCCGCGCGGTGCACATCGACGAGTTGCCGACGACGGACACCGCGCTGCCGCGCCGCCACGCGCGCGTGGAGGTGGCGACGGACCGCGGGCACCGCGCCCTGGACGTGGCGCTCGCGGTCCGCACGGCGGTCGGCGAGGCGCTGCGGGACCACCCTTCGGTGGCCGTTCTGGTCACCGCGGTGGAGTGAGCAACAGGTAACCGCGGTGGAGTGAGGAACACGCGACCGCGGTGGAGTGGCGTCGTCAGTCGCCGAGTCCCGCCAGGTCCCGCAGGCGGCGCCCCTGCGCGGCACGCTCGGCGGTGCGCTGCTCCTCGTAGGTGCGTCCGGCGACGCCCTGGAGGAGGGCCTTGGTCTCGATGACGGCGTCGCGCGGCGCGGCGAGCAGTGCCGCCGCCAGGTCGCGCACGGACGCGTCGAGTTGGTCGGCGGGCACGACGAGGTTGGCCAGGCCCACCCGCTCGGCTTCGGGCGCGTGGACGAAGCGCCCGGTGGCGCAGATCTCCAGCGCGCGGGCGTAGCCGACAAGCCCCACGAGGGGGTGCGTGCCGGTGAGGTCGGGCACCAGGCCCAGGCTGGTCTCGCGCATGGCGAACTGCACGTCGTCGGCGGCGATGCGCAGGTCGCAGGCGAGCGCGAGCTGGAAGCCCGCACCGATGGCATGGCCCTGCACGGCGGCGATGGACACGATGTCACTGCGCCGCCACCAGGTGAACGCCTCCTGGTACTCCGCGATCGTCGCGTCGAGGACGTCGTCCTCACCGCGCGCCAGATCGATGAACGACGGCTCACCGTCGAAGCCCTCGGGCGTGAACGCCTGGCGGTCGAGGCCCGCGGAGAAGGACTTGCCCTCACCGCGGAGCACGACGACACGGACACTGCCCGGCAACAACCGGCCTGCCTCGGCCAACGCCCTCCACAGCGCGGGAGATTGGGCGTTGCGCTTGGCCGGGTTGGCCAGCGTCACCGTGGCGACGGCCTCGTCGACAGTCAGGCGTACGCCGTCCTTGTCGAGTACCGGTGCGGATCCGCCGAGTTCACTGCCGGGCGAAACCATAGGAGCCTCCGATGGTGGTGTGCAGTCGGTCGGGACGCGCGGACGCGCCCTTAAGTGACTGCACAGTAACCACCCGACCGATCAGTGGATCGACCGGGTGGTCACCGTCGGAGCCGGTGAACCGCCCGCAGCCGTCAGCCGGCTGCGGCCTTCTTGCCTCGCGTCGCCCCGCCGCGTCCCCGCAGCGTGACTCCGGACTCGCTGAGCATGCGGTGCACAAAACCGTACGAACGGCCGGTCTCCTCGGCCAACGCCCGGATGCTCGCACCGCCGTCGTACTTCTTCTTCAGGTCTGCCGCGAGCTTGTCGCGCGCGGCGCCGGTTACCCGGCTGCCCTTCTTCAGAGTCTCGGCCACCCGTGCCTCCTCATGGGAAGTGCGCTCTGGACTTCTCATGATCACCCCTCTCGGGCTTCCTGGCCACCCATTCGGCAAGGTCCGTACGACGAGGTTTCCCGCCAGGGCAAGCGACACCACGAGCGGAATTAACGATTCCGTGTGCCGAATTCCATACGGCTGAATGGGTTGAGCGCAGAAGTACCAGGTCAGCGAGGTGCCGGGCGAGAAACGCCGCCGAGGCCACGAGCCGCGAGGAAATCCGTGTATCCCACACTTCGGTACGAGGAGACCTCACACAGATGAAGGATCACGGATCGGCCGAATGATCCATACGCAGTGGATCAGTTATTCGATCAACCAATGTGGACACATCGGCGGACACGTCGGAGCCCCGCGCGGGCACCGCCGGGATCAGGCGAGCGCGACCAGATCGGCGTAGTCCTGGCCCCACAGGTCCTCGACTCCGTCGGGCAGCAGGATGATCCGCTCCGGCTGGAGCGCCTCCACCGCGCCCTCGTCGTGCGTGACGAGGACGACCGCGCCCTTGTAGGTGCGCAGGGCGCCGAGGATCTCCTCGCGGCTCGCCGGGTCGAGGTTGTTGGTGGGCTCGTCCAGGAGCAGCACGTTGGCGGAGGAGACGACCAGGGTCGCCAGGGCCAAGCGGGTCTTCTCGCCGCCGGACAGGACGCCCGCGGGCTTGTCGACGTCGTCGCCGGAGAAGAGGAACGAGCCGAGCGTCTTGCGCACCGCCACCAGGTCGAGGTCGGGGGCGGCCGAGCGCATGTTCTCCAGGACTGTGCGGTCCGGGTCGAGGGTCTCGTGCTCCTGGGCGTAGTAGCCGAGCTTGAGGCCGTGGCCCTCGATGACCTGCCCGGTGTCGGGCTTCTCGGCGCCGCCGAGGAGCCGCAGGAGCGTGGTCTTGCCCGCGCCGTTGAGGCCGAGGATGACCACGCGTGAGCCCTTGTCGATGGCCAGGTCGACGTCGGTGAAGATCTCCAGGGAGCCGTACGACTTGGAGAGGCCCTCGGCCATCAGCGGCGTCTTGCCGCAGGGCGAGGGGTCCGGGAAGCGCAGCTTGGCGACCTTGTCGCTCTGGCGCACCTCCTCCAGGCCCGCGAGGAGCTTGTCGGCGCGCTTGGCCATGTTCTGGGCGGCGACGGTCTTGGTGGCCTTGGCGCGCATCTTGTCGGCCTGCGAGTGGAGCGTCGCGGCCTTCTTCTCGGCGTTCTGGCGCTCGCGCTTGCGGCGCTTCTCGTCGGACTCGCGCTGCTGCTGGTAGAGCTTCCAGCCCATGTTGTAGACGTCGATCTGGGCGCGGTTGGCGTCCAGATAGAAGACCTTGTTGACGACCGTCTCGACCAGCTCGACGTCGTGGGAGATCACGATGAAGCCGCCGCGGTAGGACTTGAGGTAGTCCCGGAGCCAGACGATGGAGTCGGCGTCGAGGTGGTTGGTCGGCTCGTCGAGCAGGAGCGTGTCGGCGTCCGAGAAGAGGATGCGGGCCAGCTCGACGCGGCGGCGCTGACCGCCGGAGAGCGTATGGAGGGGCTGGCCGAGCACGCGGTCGGGGAGGCTGAGCGCGGCGGCGATGGTGGCGGCCTCGGCCTCGGCGGCGTACCCGCCCTTGGTGAGGAACTCCGTCTCCTGGCGCTCGTACTGCTTCATCGCCTTGTCGCGGGTGGCGCCGGAGCCGTTGGCGATGCGCTGTTCGTTCTCGCGCATCTTGCGGATCAGGGTGTCCAGGCCGCGGGCGGAGAGGATGCGGTCGCGCGCGAGCACGTCCAGGTCGCCGGTGCGGGGGTCCTGCGGGAGGTAGCCGACCTCTCCGCCGCGGCTGATGGTGCCGCCGGCCGGGACGCCCTCGCCCGCGAGGCACTTGGTGAGCGTGGTCTTGCCCGCTCCGTTGCGCCCCACCAGGCCGATGCGGTCGCCCTTGGCGATACGGAAGGTGGCGTTCTCGATGAGGATGCGGGCGCCGGCGCGCAGCTCGATGCCGGAAGCGGTGATCACGGACAGACTCCTGGGCAGGGGTGGGTATGGACGGCGGACGTTATGAAGGCGATCACGCCGTCTAATGCACGAGGAGAATGGCCATGGCCCAATTCTAACGGTGCGATGCAAGCTCTTTTTCTGCCCCGGTTCGTACGTCGCCCAAGCCGCCGCCCGGCAGCTCGTTGCCCAGGGGCGTTCGCCGGGGCACGATCCGGCCGAGGTCGTCCACGGCGATCAGCTGTGAGGTCCACGGCGTCGCCGCGTCGCCGCAGGGCTGGGCGACCATCAGGGCGTCGCGGTGGCGCACGGAGCGGGCGGGTTCGAAGGCGCAGCCGGGCTCGGCGGGCAGCACCCAGCGCAGGTCACCGTCGGCGCTGCGGTAGGCGGCGATGCGCTGCGGGGTGACGACGGCCAGCATGCGGCCGCGGGGATCGAGCCGGTTGAGGACCCCGGCGGCTCCGCGGGCGGCCGGGGTGCGCAGCCAGGCGGCGCTGCCGGGAATGGCGCGGTGCCAGCGCACCGCGCTGCCGTCGGCGCGCACGGTGTCGGTGACCAAACCGTCGTCCCAGAGCGTGACGGCGTGCTCCGGGGCGGGCAGCAGGGCGAGCGGACGGGCGCCTTCGCGCCGGTACGTCCAGCGCGGGCGGCCCGTCGCCCTGTCGTACGCCTCGACCGCGCGGCCCCTGGTGCGCAGACCGGGGTCGGCCGCACCGGCGTCCACGCGCGCGTGGACGCTGACGTGGTCTCCGTAGGGGGCCGGTCGTGAGTGGTGGGCGGCGGTGATGAGCGGCAGGGCGAGGAGGCCGAGGACCACAGGGAGCGCGAGCCGGGAACCGCGGCGGGCGGGCATCGGTCGCACCGGCCCGGATCCGGACGTCCCGAACGGCACTACGGACACGATGCCCCCCTCTTCGGCATCTCTGCCGGTACCTCTGCCCACGCGACAGGCGCAGAGCGTAGCGGCGGCGTCACCGTACGGGCCCGGGCGGCGGCCGCGACACGGCGCGCGGATCGGCCGGGGTCCCCCGTTCGGACCCCCGTCCGGCGCCGCGCGAGGTCGGGCATATCAGGATGAAGGCGCCGACATCTCGGCACAGGGCGACGAGACGCCGCCCCGGATGCGAGGCGGAGGGTGGTGCGCCCATGCAGTTCGACGACGACGCCGATCTGGACACGTCCGAGGTGCAGGACGTGCGGAACAGCCGGATTCCCGGCGGCAAGGCGACGGTCGGCGGCGGCATCGCGGGCCTGATCGCGCTGGTCCTGGGGCTGCTCTTCGGGGTCGGCCCTGACCAGCTCGGCCTCTCCTCGGGCAACGAGGAGCCCGCCGCCACCTCCTCGTCCCTCGCGCAGGTCCAGCAGAGCTGCCGTACGGGCCAGGACGCGAACACCAAGGACGACTGCCGGATGGTGGCCGTGGTCAACAGCGTGCAGGACTACTGGCGCCCCGAGTTCCAGCGCAGGAAGGGGACCTACTCCCCCGCGCCGACCGTCCTCTACACCAGCCGGGTGGGCACGGCGTGCGGCGCCGCGTCGTCGGCGGTCGGCCCCTTCTACTGCCCCGGTGACCGGAAGGTCTATCTGGACCTGGGCTTCTTCGAAGAGCTGCGGACCAAGTTCGGCTCCAGCGGCGGCCCCTTCGCGCAGGCGTACGTCGTGGCGCACGAGTACGGGCACCACGTGCAGAACCTGATGGGGACCCTTGAGCGCTCGCAGGACGGGCGTACGGGGCAGAACAGCAACGCCGTGAAGGTGGAGCTGCAGGCCGACTGCTACGCGGGTGTCTGGGCGCGGCACGCGACCCGTACCGCCGACGACAAGACGGGCAAGCCGCTGATCACCAGCCTCGACGACGCGGACATCCGCGAGGGCCTGGACGCGGCGGCCGCGGTGGGCGACGACCGCATCCAGGAGAAGTTCCAGGGCCGGGTCACCCCGGAGTCCTGGACGCACGGCTCGGCCGAGCAGCGGCAGCAGTGGTTCTACCAGGGCTACCGCACCGGCGACATGGGGCAGTGCAACACCTTCCGGTGAGGCGCCCGACCGCGGGTCAGACTCCCCCGGTGTGCACCTGGAAGGCCGCTCGGCGCACGGCCTTGGCCAGCGCCGGGTCGGGGTGGGCCGCGGCAAGCGCCACCAGGACCTGCACGGTGCGGGGATGCCCGATGCGCCGGACCTCGTCCAGGAGCGCGGGCACCGTGGGCTGCACCGCGGACTCCAGGTGCCGGACGAGCAGATGGGTCTCCCCGTGGTCGGCGACCGCCGCCGCGGTGTCGACCCACAGCCACGTCGACTCGTCCCGCGTCAGGACGAGATGGACGTCCTCGGGGTCGGCGCCCTCCTGCTCGGCGAGCCAGATGAGGGCGTAGGGCCGCAGGGAGGTCTCGTCCACGACGGCCCGCACCTCCGCCTCGGCGGGGGCTCCGACGACCCGCAGGGCCTCGAAGGCGAGGCCGCGCAGGAGGGCGTCCTCGCCGCGGGCGGCGTCCAGGAGCTCGGAGACGGCGCTGCCGACGGGGCGGGCCGCCAGCCAGGCGCGGTACTCGGAGCGGGCCGCGTTCGGGCGCAGCCGTGCGCAGCCGCGGAGCATGTCGTCGGCGGACTGCTCGATGTTGCCCGCCGGGCTCTGCGCGGCCACGCAGATCTGCTCCAGCTTGACCCAGACGGCCCAGCTGCCGAGCGGTGTGAGCGTGGCCTGTCCTTCGGCGTACGTCAGCGCGCCGACGGCGGCGAGGCCGCGCAGCGCCCAGTCCAGGAGGGCGGAAAGGGAGGGGGTGTCCTCCGGGTCGACCGGCTCGGGCTGCGGGCCGTAGGGGATCTCGCAGCGCTCGGTGCGCAGTTCGGTGACGCGCTGGTCCAGGAGGTCGAGGAGCTGCGGCACGGGCACGGGGCCCGCGGAGAGCTGCAGCAGGGTCAGGAGCTGCGGCATGGCCTCGACGGTCTCGGCCACGGTGGCGGGCGCCAAGTCGCGGGAGGCGGCGTGCGCGAGCGACCAGGCGTCGAAGAGGGCGACCCAGCCGCGCAGCACGGCGGCGTCGTCGCGGTCCCAGGCACGCAGCCGCCAGCCGGGGCGGGCGCTGTCGCCGTGCACCTCGATGAGGCCCGCGAGGCGTGCGGTGTCCCAGTCGGCGCGCACCTGATCCGGGGTCAGCGCCAGTTCCTGCGCCGCGCGTTCGGCGGTGGCGGCGGAGAGGGTGCCCCTGCCGTCCGGCTCGGCTCCGGCGCGGTCGCGTCCCGGGCGCAGCGAGGTGTCGGCCCAGCGGGCGACGCGGACGGCGTCGGCGAGGCGCCCCCGCGCCATCCTGGCCAGCTCGCCGGGGGCGGGTGTGCCCTCGGGCGGCCGGGGTGCGGGACGGCGTGCGCGCTGCTGCGTCACGGCGCCGGGGGTGGTCAGGGGCCGCGCCGCACCGCGCTCCGTCCCCGCTCGCCTCTCGGCCCTGGGGGATTGAGCGCGGACGAGTCGGAGCCTTGAGTCGCGCGGGATACGGGACGTCACGGGAGCAGTCTTCCTGTTGACGGTCCGAAAACCCAAACGGAATGCTTCCGCGGGGCTTCGGAGCGCTGCCCCGTGGGGCTCCCGCGCGCTACATGAGGGGCGTGAGGAAGCGCCGCAGCGCCTCTTCATACCCTGCGGGGTCGGCGTTCCACATGGCTCCGTGGGGCGCATCCGGAACGGTGTGGAGAGTGACCAGTTCCGGGCGCCTCGCCGCCAGTTGGCGCGACGGCGTCCAGGGGGCGATCACGTCGTCGGGGCCGTGGAAGAGGAGCGTGGGGACCGTGAGCACCCCGGGGTCCGCGGTCTCCAGGATGCGGTCGCCGCGCAGCCCCGTGCGGCCCTGTGCGGCGCGCACGGCGAGCGGCAGCAGGAGCCCCGGCGTGCGCCGGGCGGCGGCGAGCGCGCGCAGGGTGGTCTCCCAGTTGAGGACCGGGGAGTCCAGGACGAGTCCGCTGATCCTCTCGCGCAGGGCCGAGTGCGCGGCGGCGTGCAGGGCCATGGCGGCGCCCGTGGACCAGCCGTGCAGGATCACGTTCCGGGCTCCGTGCCGCACGGCGTAGCGGATGGCGGCGTCCAGGTCGCGCCACTCGGTCTCGCCGAGGTGGCCGAGGCCGTCCGGGGAGCGGGGCGCGCCGATGTCGCCGCGGTAGGCGATGTCGAGCACCGGGAACTGCTGGTGGTGCAGGAAGTCCATGACGACCATGGGGTGCTCGCGGGTCGTGCCGAGGCCGTGCACGGTGATCACCCAGGTGTCGCGGATGCCCGGCACGAACCAGGCGGGCAGGCCGCCGAGTTCGCCGGGGATGTCGATGTCCGCGTGGTCGATGTCCAGGGCGGCGTGCGGGTCGCCGATGTGGACCTGCGGGGTGAGCCAGACCTTGTCGCCGGGTTCCAGGGTGCCGTGCGTGACGCGCTCCAGGCGGCGTACGACGGTGTCCGCCTCGTGCGGTACGTGGTCCAGGACGGGGCCGATCACGGCGTGGCTGCCGTTGCCGCTGAGGCCGTACGTGCCGGGGCGCAGGCTCGCGAGGGCGCGGGTCAGGGTGATCTGTCCCGCGGCGATCGCGTGGACCGTGAGGCGGGGCTCGGTCGGCAGCGGCCGGCCCGCCGGCGGCTTCAGGGCCGCGTTGCTGGCGAACCGGCCCGCGGCGACGGCGGCTGCGCCGCCCAGGAGGGCGGTCGTGACGGCGGTGACGGCCGTTGCCGTCGCTTTGGCTGGGCGCACCTGCCCAGTGTCCGGCGGGCGGGTGGCCACGGCCAGTGGGCGTAGCCCGCGGGGTGACGTCATGTCGTCCGGCTACCCGCAGGTGATGCGCTGAATCCGTGGCCGCGCGGGACGAGACCGCCGTGGCGGCGGCCCCTCACCGTTGGCCGTATCCCCGCAGCCTGTCCTCCGCTTCCCGCAGCTGTCCCGCGGACAGGAGGGTCGGGGCGTGGCCCGGCACCGCGCTGGCCGTCAGCCACAGGCGGGACATCCACTCCAGCTGGGCCGTGCGGTCGTAGGCCTGGTCCAGGGTGTCGCCGTAGGTGATGGTGCCGTGGTTCTGGAGCAGGCAGCCCGTGCGCTCCCCGAGGGCCCGGAGCATGTTCTCGGCCAACTCGTCGGAGCCGTAGGGGGCGTACCGGGCGACCCGGACCGGGCCGCCGAGTGCGGCCGCCATGTAGTGGATGGGCGGGAGCTCGGGGACGAGGGTGGAGACGGCGGTGGCGTGCACCGCGTGGGTGTGAACCACGGCTCCGGCGTGCGTGGTGCGGTAGACCGCCAGGTGCATGGGCAGTTCGCTGGTGGGGGCGAGGTGGCCGAAGAGCTGGTTGCCGTCCTCGTCGACGCCGACCGCGTCCTGCGGTCCCAGGCGGTCGTACGGCACTCCGCTCGGGGTGACCAGGATCGTCCCGCCGACGCGTACCGAGACGTTGCCCGACGTGCCGACCACCAGGCCGTCCGTCACCGTCCTGCGGGCCGCGGCCACCAGCTCGCCCCACGCCCGCCCGATCGCCTCCGGCCGGTCATCGCCCCGCTCCTGCCGGTCATCGCCCCGCCGGCCCGTCACGCCCCGCTGCTCCGTCATGCCGCGATCCTGCCAGCCAGGGGCCGCGGCACCGTAGTGCGGAGCCCGGGAGTCCGTAAGGGCCAAATACGCATACATACCCCCCTGGGGGTGATTGGCCGGTGATCGACCGGCATTCGATGATCTTCCAGTACTCTCCGGAAGATTTGTCCCGCACGTCGCCATAGGGGGAAATATGGCTCGTGACCACACACCGTCCCGCCGTCGCGCCCGCGTCATCGCGGCCTCGGCGGCGACTCTGGCTCTGGGGGTGAGTGCCGCCGCCGAGATTCCGGTTTCGGCGGCGGGCAAGCCGAGGGGGCACGACGTCTCCTCGCACCAGAAGCACGTCAACTGGAAGAAGGCGAAGGCCAAAGGCGCACGTTTCGTCTACGTCAAGGCCACCGAGTCCCACACGTACCGCAACCCTCGCTTCAGGCACCAGTACAACGGCTCCCGCAACGCGGGCCTCATCCGCGGCGCGTACCACTTCGCGGTGCCGAGCAAGTCGTCGGGCAAGAAGCAGGCCAGGTACTTCATGAAGCACGGCGGGCGGTGGCGGGCGGACGGCCGGACGCTGCCGCCCGCGCTCGACATCGAGCGCAATCCGTACGGCAAACGCAAGTGCTACGGCATCGGCAAGGCGGGCATGGTCAACTGGATCAAGTCCTTCAGCGACGAGGTGAAGCGGCAGTCGGGGCGGCGCCCCGTGATCTACACGACCACCAACTGGTGGAACGACTGCACAGGCGGCAGCCGCGCCTTCGGATCGACGCACGCGCTGTGGCTCGCGCACTGGTCGCCGACGTCGGGGAAGCTGCCGAGGGGCTGGTCGTACCTCACGTTCTGGCAGCACGACAACGGCGGCAGACTGCCGGGTGACCAGGATCTCTTCAACGGCTCGATGACACAGTTGAAGAGGTTCGCCCGGGGGTAGTCCGAGGGGTCGCGCCGACCCGCTGGAAGCCCGGATTCCGGGCCTCGTGACGCCGCTCCGGTCGATCTTCGTCAGGGCCATGACGGAACCGGAGTGGCGGCGCCCCAGATTGGGTCACCGCACGGCCCGACCCAGTTCACTTTCCGTTCACCCTGCTTGCCTACGTTCCACTTGCCACTGACGTCCAACAGAAGCCTGGGTAAATGGAACACATCACGCTTCTCCTCGGGATCGTGATCGTTACCGCTCTCGTGTTCGATTTCACGAACGGTTTCCACGACACAGCCAACGCGATGGCCACAACCATCTCGACCGGCGCCCTCAAGCCCAAGACGGCGGTGGCCATGTCCGCCGTGCTGAATCTCGTCGGCGCATTCCTGTCGGTCGAAGTCGCCAAGACGATCTCTGGCGGCATCGTCAACGAGGACGGGCTCAAAACAGAGGTGATCTTCGCCGCCCTGGTGGGCGCGATCCTCTGGAATCTGTTGACCTGGCTGGTGGGCCTGCCCTCCAGCTCCTCCCACGCACTCTTCGGCGGCCTCATCGGCGCCGCGGTCATGTCGATGGGCTGGTCGTCGATCGACGGCGGCACCGTCGTCACCAAGATCCTGATCCCCGCGATCGCCGCGCCCCTGGTGGCCGGCATCGCCGCGACGCTGGCCACGCGCCTGACGTACCGCATCGGGCGCAACACCGACACCAAGGCGACCGCCAAGGGCTACCGCGCCGGTCAGATCGCCTCCGCGGGCCTCGTCTCGCTGGCCCACGGCACGAACGACGCGCAGAAGACCATGGGCATCATCACGCTCGCCCTGATCACCGGCGGCGTCCTGAACCCCGGCGCCAACCCCCCGATGTGGGTCATCGTCTCGGCCGGTGTCGCCATCGCGCTCGGCACCTACCTCGGCGGCTGGCGCATCATCCGCACCATGGGCAAGGGCCTCACCGACCTCGCGCCGCAGCAGGGCTTCGCCGCCCAGACCAGCGCCGCGACCGCGATCCTCGCCTCCTCGCACATCGGCTTCTCGCTCTCCACCACCCAGGTCTGCTCGGGCGCCGTGATGGGCGCGGGCCTCGGCCGCAAGGGCGGTGTGGTCCGCTGGTCCACGGCGACCCGCATGTTCGTCGCCTGGGGCCTCACGCTCCCCGCCGCCGGTCTGGTCGGTGCGGGCGCCGAGTTCCTCACAAAGCAGGGCCCCTGGGGCGTCGGGGCGACCGCGGCGCTTCTGGTGATCGGCTCCGCCGTCATCTGGACGCTGTCCCGGCGCAACGCCGTCGACCACACGAACGTCGCCGACGACGAGATCGGCGGCGCCCCTGCCGCCGAGCCCGCCGGTGTCGTGACCACCGCGATGGCCGCCGTCACGCCGCCGCCCACCGGCTCGGCCGTGACGACCTCGGACGTCGACCACGTCAAGACCACCATCCCGGCCCCGGCCCCGACCGGCACCGTGGCGGACCCCGCCCGGCCCGCCACGGTGTAAGGACTCAGCATGAACATCGACTGGGCAGCTCTCGGCTCCGTCTTCGGAGTCAGCCTCGCGGTGACGGTGGCCCTGGTGGGTCTGTTCACCCTCGGCATCGTCGGCCTCTCCAAGCACGAGGCGGCGACATCCGGCGCGACCGCCGCCACGGGCGGCTCCCCCGCGACGGCGCGCGCGGGAGCGTACGCCTGCTTCGCGCTCTGCGCGGCGGCAGTGGCGTACGGGATCTATCTGATCGTCGCCTGACGATCGCAGCTCCGGGCGGGGTGCGGGACGCTTCGGCGACCCGCACCCCGCCTTCGTGCGTGGGCCCGGCCGCGAGCCCGGCGGTGGGCCCGGCTGTGGGCCTCGGCACACTCTCCCGTCCCAGGTCAACGGCAAGTTGACGGGCGTACGCGGGCGTGGTGGACTTCCCCGAGCCATTACGGCGGCAGAAGAGGAAGCCGGTGCGAATCCGGCGCGGTCCCGCCACTGTCATCGAGGAACTGCTCAGCCGGTCCCCCGAAAGCCAGGAACTCTCGCCGCCGATCTCGTCGAATCAGGGCGCGGACACCCTGAGTGAGGACATATCGCCATGCGCGGCCGCCCGTTGCCGGTTTCTGTGCCCCTGCCCGTCCGGGTCGGGCTCCTCGCTCCCTTCCTCGTACCGGCCGGCTGAAGCCATGAGTGCCGATCGCGACTTCGCGTACGGCGCCGCCGCCGGCCTCCTCGGTGATCTGTTCCTCGGCGATCCCCGCCGCGGGCATCCGGTCGCCGTGTTCGGTCGGGCCGCGGGTGCCGTCGAGCGTGTGCTGTGGCGTGACCACCGCGGGTGGGGCGCCCTGCATGCCGTGGTGTGCGCCGGGGGCGCGGCCGGTGCCGCCGCCCTGGCCTCTTCTCTCGTACGCGACTCACGCGCCGCCTCCGTCGCGCTGACCGCCGCCGCCACCTGGGCCGTGGTCGGCGGGACCTCCCTTGGACGCGAGGCGCGGGCCATCGGCGGGGCGCTCGCCGCCGGAGACGTCGAGGTCGCCAGGGAGCGCCTGCCGCATCTGTGCGGGCGGGATCCGCAGGCCCTCGACGCCGACGGCATCGCGCGGGCCGTGGTCGAGTCCGTCGCCGAGAACACCTCCGACGCGGTGGTCGGCGCCCTGGTGTGGGGCGCGCTCGGCGGGGTGCCGGGGCTCGTCGGCTTCCGGGCAGTGAACACGCTCGACGCCATGGTCGGGCACAAGTCCGTGAAGTACCGGCGCTACGGATGGGCCTCCGCGCGCCTCGACGACGTCCTGGGGTGGCCGGGTGCCCGGCTCACCGCCGTCCTCGCCGCTGCCGCCGGGGATGCGCCGCGGGGCGCCGTGCGGGCCTGGCGTGCGGACGCCGCCAAGCATCCGAGCCCCAATGCGGGGCCCGTGGAGGCCGCCTTCGCGGGGGCGTTGGGGGTAAGGCTCGGGGGGAGCCTCTCGTACGGAGGCCGGGTCGAGCACCGGCCCGTCCTGAACGGGGACGGGCGCGGCGTCGAAGTCGCCGACATCGAACGGGCCGTGAAGCTGTCGCGCCGGGTGGGGCTCCTTGCCCTGGGCGTCGCGGCAGCGGTGAGCACCATACGGAAGGGCGGGGCGTGATGAGGGGTGGGCTGCTCGTCGCCGGCACCACGTCGGATGCCGGCAAGAGCGTGATCACCGCCGGGATCTGCCGGTGGCTGGCCCGTAAAGGGGTCTCCGTCGCGCCGTTCAAGGCGCAGAACATGTCGCTCAACTCCTTCGTCACGCGCGAGGGCGCGGAGATCGGGCGGGCCCAGGCCATGCAGGCGCAGGCCGCCCGGGTCGAGCCGAGCGCGCTGATGAACCCCGTACTGCTCAAGCCGGGCAGCGACCGCAGCAGCCAGGTCGTCCTCATGGGCAAGCCCGTGGGCGAGATGAGCGCGCGCGGGTTCTTCGGGGGGTCTGGGGGGTCGTCCCCCGGGAAAGGGCTGCACGGGGGGCGCCAGGAGCAGTTGCTCTCCACCGTCGTGGGATGCCTCGAAGAACTCCGGGGCAGCTATGACGCCGTGATCTGCGAAGGCGCGGGCAGTCCCGCCGAGATCAATCTGCGGCGCACGGACATCGTGAACATGGGCATCGCGCGGGCCGCCCGCTTCCCCGTCCTGGTCGTCGGCGACATCGACCGCGGGGGCGTCTTCGCGTCCTTCTTCGGGACCACAGCGCTGCTGAGCGCCGAGGACCAGGAGCTGGTCGCGGGGTATCTCGTCAACAAGTTCCGGGGCGACGTCTCGCTGCTCGAACCCGGGCTCGACATGCTCAAGGACCTCACCGGGCGGCGCACGTTCGGCGTGCTGCCGTTCCAGCACGGCCTCGGCATCGACGAGGAGGACGGCCTGCGGGTGTCCCTGCGGGGTGCCGTACGGGAGTCCGTCGTCGCTCCCCCGGTCGGCGAGGACGTGCTGCGGGTCGCGGTCTGTGCCGTGCCGCTGATGTCGAACTTCACGGACGTGGACGCGCTGGCCGCCGAACCCGGTGTCGTCGTGCGGTTCGTGGACCGCGCCGAGGAACTCGTCGACGCCGATCTCGTGGTCGTACCCGGCACGCGCGGCACCGTCCGCGCCTTGGAGTGGCTGCGCGAGCGGGGCCTCGCGGACGCCATCGCGCGGCGCGCCGCAGAGGGGCGCCCCGTGCTCGGGATCTGCGGCGGCTTCCAGGTGCTCGGCGAGCACATCGAGGACGAGGTGGAGTCACGCGAGGGCGCGGTGGACGGGCTCGGTCTGCTGCCCGTGCGCGTGCGCTTCGAGCGGGAGAAGACCCTCGCCAGGCCGGTCGGCGAGGCCCTCGGCGAACCCGTCGAGGGGTACGAGATCCATCACGGCGTCGCCGAAGTCCTGGGCGGAGAGCCCTTCCTGGACGGCTGCCGGGTGGGCGAGGTGTGGGGCACGCACTGGCACGGCTCCCTGGAGAGCGACGCGTTCCGGCGCCGCTTCCTGGCCGAGGTCGCCCGCGCCGCGGGCCGCCGCTTCGTGCCCGCGCCCGACACCAGCTTCGGCGCGCTGCGCGAGGAGCAGCTCGACCTGCTCGGCGACCTGATCGAGCACCACGCGGACACCGACGCGCTGCTGCGCCTGATCGAGACCGGCGCCCCCTCCGGCCTCCCCTTCATCGCACCCGGGGCGCCCTCATGACCGGCGGAGCGGGGCGGGCGAGATCCGCTGCCCGCTGCCCCGCCCGGAACCACGTACTGGAGGCCTTGTGAGCACCCCCTATCCGTTCACCGCTCTCGTCGGACAGGACGACCTGCGGCTCGCCCTGCTGCTCAACGCCGTCTCGCCCGCCGTCGGCGGTGTGCTCGTCCGCGGCGAGAAGGGCACCGCCAAGTCCACCGCCGTGCGGGCGCTCTCCGCGCTCCTTCCGCAGGTGCCCGTCGTCGCCGGATGCCGCTTCTCCTGCGACCCGGCCGCCCCGGACCCCGCCTGCCCCGACGGTCCGCACGAGGCGGGCGGGGCATCGGTGCGGGACGCCCGCATGGTCGAACTGCCCGTCGGCGCCTCCGAGGACCGCCTCGTCGGAGCCCTGGACATCGAGCGGGCGCTCGCCGAGGGCGTGAAGGCCTTCGAGCCGGGGCTGCTCGCCGACGCCCACCGCGGCATCCTCTACGTCGACGAAGTCAACCTGCTGCACGACCACTTGGTCGACCTGCTGCTCGACGCCGCCGCCATGGGCGCCTCGTACGTCGAGCGCGAGGGCGTGTCCGTGCGGCACGCCGCGCGGTTCCTGCTCGTAGGCACCATGAACCCCGAAGAGGGCGAGCTGCGCCCGCAGTTGCTCGACCGGTTCGGCCTCACCGTCGAGGTCGCCGCGTCGCGCGAGACCGACCAGCGGGTCGAGGTCGTACGGCGGCGGCTCGCGTACGACGACGACGCGGAGGGGTTCGCCGCGCGGTGGCACGAGGACGAGACCGCGCTGCGGGAGCGGATCGTCGCGGCACGCGCGCTGCTGCCCCGGGTGCGGCTCGGCGACGGCGCGTTGCGGCAGATCGCCGCGACCTGCGCGGCCTTCGAGGTCGACGGGATGCGGGCCGACATCGTGATGGCGCGTACGGCGACGGCGCTCGCCGCCTGGGCCGGGCGCGAGGACGTACTGGCCGAGGACGTGCGGCAGGCCGCTCTGCTCGCGCTTCCGCACCGGCGGCGGCGCAACCCCTTCGACGCGCCGGGGCTCGACGAGGACAAGCTCGACGACACGCTGGAGCAGAACGGCGACGACGGCGACGACGGCGACAACACGGACGGGACGGACGGGGACGACGACCCGGACGGTCCGGGCGGGGGCGGGCAGCCGCCTCAGGGCGACCCCGACGGCCCCGACGCCCCTGCAGCACCCGATGCCCCGGCCCCCGACGCCCACGACTCCCCCGCCGACAGCAGCGGGAGCGACAGCGGGCAGGACGACGACGCATCGCCCGCGCAGGCTCCCGCCGCGGCCGCCGGTGAGCAGCAGGCCGTAGGGGCCTCCGAGCCGTTCCGCACGAAGATGCTGAGCGTGCCCGGCCTCGGTGAGGGTGCCGCCGGGCGGCGCTCCAGGGCGCGAACCGAGCACGGGCGCACCACGGGGGCCCGGCGGCCGCAGGGGGCGCTCACCAAGCTGCACCTGGCGGCCACCGTGCAGGCGGCTGCCCCGCATCAGCGGGCGCGGGGTCGCTCGGGGCGAGGGCTCGTCGTACGGCGGGACGATCTGCGGCAGGCGACGCGGGAGGGGCGTGAGGGCAACCTCGTGCTCTTCGTGGTGGACGCCTCCGGATCGATGGCCGCGCGGAAGCGGATGAGCGCCGTGAAGGGTGCGGTGCTCTCGCTGCTGCTCGATGCCTACCAGCGCCGGGACAAGGTCGGGCTCGTGACCTTCCGGGGCGCCGATGCCGAGGTGGCGCTGCCGCCGACCTCGTCCGTCGACGCCGCTGCCGCCCGCCTGGAGACGCTGCCCACGGGCGGGCGTACGCCGCTGGCGGCCGGGCTGCTCAGGGCGCACGAGGTGCTGCGGGTCGAGCGGCTGCGGGACCCGGCACGGCGGCCGCTTGTCGTGGTCGTCACGGACGGCCGGGCCACGGGAGGCGTGGAGCCGGTGGCCACGGCGGGGCGCGCCGCGAGGCTCTTCGGGGCCGCGGGGATCGCCTCCGTGGTCGTCGACTGCGAGTTCGGGCCCGTCAGGCTCGGGCTCGCGGGACAGCTCGCGGGGGAGCTCGGCGGGACCGCCGTGACGCTCGACGAGCTGCGGGCCGAGTCCATCGCCGGGCTTGTTAAGGACGTACAGGGACATCGGATGAGGAGCGTGGCCTGATGCCGCAGGGACAGCCGAACGTGGTGCCGGACGACGGGCTCACCACGCGTCAGCGGCGCAACCGGCCGCTGGTCATGGTGCACACCGGGATCGGCAAGGGAAAGTCCACCGCCGCCTTCGGGATGGCGCTGCGGGCCTGGAATCAGGGGTGGCCCATCGGGGTCTTCCAGTTCGTGAAGTCGGCGAAGTGGAAGGTCGGCGAGGAGAACGCCCTCAAGGTGCTGGGGGCGTCCGACGAGGGCGGCTCCGTCACCTGGAACAAGATGGGCGAGGGCTGGTCGTGGATCCAGCGGGCGCCCGCCGAGGGCGAGCCGAGCCACGAGGACAAGGCCCGCGAGGGGTGGGAGCAGGTCAAGCGCGACCTCGCCGCCGAGACGTACTCGCTGTACGTCCTCGACGAGTTCGCCTATCTCCTGCACTGGGGGTGGATCGACGTGGACGAGGTGGTCGAGGTCCTGCGGAATCGCCCCGGGCACCAGCACGTCGTCATCACCGGGCGCTACGCACCCGAGGCCCTGGTCGAGTTCGCCGATCTGGTCACCGACATGTCCAAGGTGAAGCATCCGATGGACGCAGGTCAGAAGGGCCAGAGGGGCATCGAGTGGTAGCTCGGCTTGTCGTCGCCGCGCCGTCGTCCGGGAGCGGGAAGACGACCGTGGCCACGGGGTTGATGGCCGCGTTCTCGGCGGCGGGGCTCGCGGTGTCCCCGCACAAGGTGGGGCCCGACTACATCGACCCCGGCTATCACGCGCTGGCCACGGGCCGCCCCGGGCGGAACCTCGACGCGTTCATGTGCGGGCCGCAGATGGTGGCGCCGCTGTTCAACCACGGGGCGCGGGGCGCCGATCTCGCCGTGGTCGAGGGCGTCATGGGGCTGTACGACGGGGTCTCCGGGCAGGGGGAACTCGCCTCCACCGCGCATGTGTCGAAGCTGCTGCGGGCGCCCGTGGTGCTCGTCGTCGACGCGTCGTCGCAGTCCCGCTCCGTCGCCGCGCTCGTGCACGGGTTCGCGTCCTGGGACCCGGAGGTGCGGCTCGGGGGCGTGATCCTGAACAAGGTGGGGTCCGCGCGCCACGAGGAGTTGCTGCGGGACGCCCTGGGCGAGTCCGGGGTGCCGGTGCTCGGCGCGCTCGGCCGCGTCGGCCAGGTGCGGACGCCCTCGCGGCATCTGGGGCTCGTCCCGGTGGTCGAGCGGCAGACCGAAGCCGTCGAGTCGGTGGCCGCCCTGGCCTCCCGGGTGCGGGAGGGCTGCGATCTCGACGCGCTTCTCGCACTGGCGCGCAGTGCGCCCGAGATGACCGGCGAGACGTGGGATCCGGGTGCGGGAGCGCCTCGCACGCCGGACGAGCCGTTGCGGGACGGCGGGCGCGGGCCTGACGGCGGGCGCGGCGGGACTGACGGCGGGCGCAGGCCTGTGGTGGCCGTCGCGGGCGGGGCCGCGTTCTCGTTCTCGTACACCGAGCACACCGAACTGCTCACGGCCGCGGGCGCCGACGTGGTCGTCTTCGATCCGCTGCACGACGAGGAACTGCCGCCCGGCACCGCGGGGCTGATCATCGGGGGCGGGTTCCCCGAGGTGTACGCGCCCGAGCTCTCCGCCAACGAACCGCTGCGCAAAGCCGTCGCGGATCTCGCGCTGAGCGGGGCGCCCGTCGCCGCCGAGTGCGCCGGGCTGCTCTACCTGACCCGGGATCTTGACGGGAAGCCGATGTGCGGGGTGCTCGACGCCAGCGCCCGTATGTCGGAGCGTCTGACGCTCGGCTACCGCGACGCCGTCGCCGTGTCCGACAGCCCCCTCGCCGCGACCGGGACCCGGATGCGGGGGCACGAGTTCCACCGCACCGTCGTCGAACCCGGCGCGGGGGCGGCGCCCGCCTGGGGGATGCACTCCCCCGAGCGGCGCGTGGAGGGCTTCGTGCAGCAGGGCGTGCACGCGAGCTATCTGCACACGCACTGGGCCGCCGAGCCGGGCATCGCCCGCAGGTTCGTGGAGAGGTGCGGGGGGTGAGACCTCCTCACGCCGTGGTCTCACTCCGCGATGCCCACCACCAGCCAGATGAACGCGGCCCCCGCCACCGTGCACAGCAGCGTCGAGCGCGCCGGGTGGTCGTGGTGCGCCTCCGGAAGGATCTCGGCGGCCGCGAGGTAGAGCAGCGCGCCGCCGAAGAAGCCGAGATATCCGCCGAGCAGTTGCTCCGGAATGGTGAACAGGAGCGTCGAAGCGGCGCCCACGACGGGGGCCACCGCGTCCGCGAAGAGCATCGCGAGGGCCTTGCGGCGGGCGTTGCCGTACAGACTGGTGAGCGTGTACGTGTTGAAGCCGTCCGCGAAGTCATGGGCGACGACGGCGAGCGCGACCGCCACGCCCATGCCTCCGCCCACCTGGAACGCGGCACCGATCGCGACACCGTCCATGGCGCTGTGGCCGACCATCGCACCGGCCGCCGTCAGGCCCACCTGCGGGACCCGGCCGTTCGTGTGCTCGTCCGCCCCGTGCGCGGCGTGGCGGCCCGCGAGGAGGTGTTCCACCAGGTGCGCGGCGAGGAACCCCGCGACGAACAGGAGCAGCGCCGCGGGTACGCCGAAGACCGGGCCGCCCGCGGCGTCGAGCGCCTCCGGCAGCAGGTCGAGGCCGACCACGCCGAGCATCAGACCGCCCGCGAGGCCGAGGACGAGATGGCGCCGGTCGGTGACCCGCTGGGCCGTCCAGCCGCCCACCAGGGTCATCACAAAGGCGCCGAGCGCCACGAACACCGCCATGGGCCCTTGCTAGCCGATTGACCCCCTGCCCCGCACATCCACATCCGGTCGCGCAGAGCGCACCGATCCGTTTCTGTCCCGTACGAGAGGAGCCCCGGCCATGGCAGACACCGAAGCAGCCCCCGGCGGGGCGACCCCGGCGGTGTCCCTCGAACAGGTGGCGGCCGTCGATGAGCAGGCCGCCGGGTCCGGCGGGCGGTCCGCGGGCCTCGTGGTGGGCGTCGGGGCCCGCAAAGGCGCACCGGCCGATGAAATCCTCGGCCTGGTGCGGGACACCCTCCGGGACGCGGGGCTGTCCCCGGCCTGCGTCGCCGCGCTGGCGACCGTCGACACGAAGGCCGATGAGCCCGGCATCGTCGCGGCGGCGGCGCGACTGGGGGTACCGGTCGTGGCGTACGCGGCCGACGAGCTGGCCCGTGTCGATGTGCCGAACCCTTCCTACGCGCCGCTCGCCGCCACGGGTACACCGTCCGTGGCGGAGGCCTCCGCATTGTGCGGCGGCGGTGAACTCCTCGTGCCCAAGCAGAAGTCGGCGCCGGACGGGCGGGCGCCCATGGCAACCTGTGCCGTCGCGCGCCACACGCCTCTCGTACGGGGCGCCGTGCGCGCCTCCACCTCATCCGAACGGAACAGCTCATCCGAACGGAACAGGCAAAGCGATCAAGGAGTTCCAGTGACCAGCCCGCCCGCACTGCTCATCGCCGGACACGGCATCCGGGACGAGGCCGGGGCGAACGCCTTCCGGGACTTCGTGCGGGTACTCGCCCGCCGCGACCCCGAACTGCCGGTCGCCGGCGGCTTCGCCGCGTCCTCGTCGCCGTCGCTCGCCGACGCGGTCACCGAGCTCGTGGGGCTCGGGGCGGAACGTGTGGCGGCCGTGCCGCTGACGCTGCTGGAGTCGGGGAATGCCGCGGGCGGCCTGCATGCGGCGCTCGGCGGTGCCCGGGAGCGCCACTCCGGTCTCTCGTACTCCCGCGGCCGCCCGCTCGGCCCGCACCCCTCGCTCCTGAGGGTCCTCGGCCGCCGCGTGGACGAGGCGCTCGGCGGTCCGGCCCGCACGCCCGGTGACCGCTCGAACGTCATGGTGCTCCTGGTGGCCGACGGTTCGACGGACCCGGAGGCCAACGCCGATGTGCACAGGGCGGCCCGGCTGCTGTGGGAGGGGCGTGGTTACGCGGGTGTCGAGACGGCGTTCGTGTCGCTCGCCGCGCCGGACGTGCCCTCCGGCCTCGACCGCTGCGTGCGTCTGGGCGCGGCCCGGATCGTCGTCTTGCCCTACTTCCTGTTCACCGGCACCTTGCCGGAGCGGATCCTCCAGCAGACGGACGGCTGGGCGGCGGCGCACCCGGAGATCGAGGTGCACCCGGCGGACGTGATCGGCCCCGCCGACGAACTGCTCGACCTCGTCATGGAGCGCTACCGGGAGGCGGCGGCCGACGGCGGCCCGCTGACGGGCTCCCCTTCCGGAACGGACCACGGATCCCATGCACCTGCCTCCGGAACGGACGACGGATCCCATGCACCTGCCCGCTGAGCGCGACGGCGGTCCTGACCTGCGGCATCACGGGGATGCCGAGGTACGCGGCGCCGCGGACCTGACCGATCTCGCGGTGAACGTCCGCGCGAACACCCCGCCCGCCTGGCTCAAGCAGCACCTCGCCGCCTCGCTGGACGGCCTCGCCGCCTATCCGGACGGCCGTGCGGCACGGGCCGCGGTGGCGGCGCGGCACGGCGTGACGCCGGACCGGGTGCTGCTCACGTCGGGCGCGGCGGAGGCCTTCGTACTGCTCGCCCGCGCCCTGAAGGTGCGTCAGCCGGTGGTGGTGCACCCGCAGTTCACCGAGCCCGAGGCGGCGCTGCGGGATGCGGGGCACGCGGTGGGGCGGGTCCTGCTCCGGGAGGAGGACGGCTTCCAGCTCTCCGGGGCGGCGGTCCCGGAGGGCGCCGACCTGGTCGTGATCGGCAATCCGACGAACCCGACGTCCGTGCTCCACCCCTCCGCCTCGATCGCCTCGCTCGCCCGTCCCGGACGGTTCCTGGTGGTGGACGAGGCGTTCATGGACGCGGTGCCGGACGAGCGGGAGGCCCTCGCGGGCCGTACGGACGTGCCGGGGCTCGTGGTGCTGCGCAGCCTCACCAAGACGTGGGGCCTGGCGGGGCTGCGGATCGGTTACGTCTTGTCCGATCCGGAGACGATCGCGACGCTCGCTGCCGCGCAGCCGCTCTGGCCGGTTTCCTCCCCCGCGCTCGCGGCGGCGGAGGCGTGCGTGGCGCCTGCGGCGCTGGCCGAGGCGTCGGCGGCGGCGCGGCAGATCACCGCGGACCGGGCCCATCTCCTGGACGGTATACGAGAGTTCGCCCCCTTCGGGGTGCGCGCCGTGGAGCCCGCGGAGGGCCCCTTCGTCCTGCTCCGGGCCCCCGGGGCCCGGGCTCTCCGCGACCGCCTGCGGGAACGGGGCTTCGCCTTGCGGCGCGGGGATACGTTCCCGGGGCTCGGGGACGAGTGGCTTCGGGTGGCGGTACGGGACGCCGAGACCACGGATCGGTTGTTGGCTGCGGTGCGGGGGGCGCTGGGGCGCTGAAACCGGGACACCGGTCGCCGCCATCACCGGCTTGCCGAGTTCGTCCTCAAACGCCGACGCCGGACGGGCTGAGATCTCCCCGGCGCGGGGAAATCTTCAGCCCTGCCGCCGTTTGAGGCCCCCTGACCTCAGCCCCTGCGCCCCCGGCGCGTCATCGCCACCGCCCCACCCCCGGCGGCGAGCAGCACGACCGCGCCGCCCACCAGGTACGGCGTGGAGGAGTTCCCCCCGGTCTCGGCGAGGTTCGCCTCCTGCGGCTTCTCGGCCACCGGCTTCTCCTCCTTGCCGCCCTGCGGCTCCGGCTCCGGCTTCGGCTTCGCGGGAGTCGAAGGCTCCGGCTTCGCCGCCGCCGCGGGCGTCTCGCACGACGCGCCCGCGAGCGTCACCGTCCCCTCCACCTCCGCGACGTTCAGCTTCAGGGGATTCACGGAGACCTTCAGCTCAAGGGCGGACGCCGCCGCCGTACGCGACGTCGTGTGCGTCTTCGACAGGTCGAGCCGCACCTCGCCGACCCCCGGCACCTTCACCTGCGTCGTGCCGCCCGCCGACAGCGTGACCTTCTTGCCGAGCACGGTCACTCCGCCCAGGAGGTTCGCCTCGGCCACGGGCCGCTTGCCCGCCGCGCAGACCGCCTTGGACGTCACCTGCTCGACCTCGATGAGGGACAGCAGCGGCAGGCCCGGCACGTGCACCTTCGCCCGGGCGATGTTGCTGTACCCCTCCGCCTTCCCGTCCTCGACGGTCGCCTTCGCGGTGGCGACGTCGGCCCGGAGCACGCTGAACGGCTGTCCGCCGTCGACTCCGTCCAGCGTCGCGGTGAGGGCGGTCTTCTCGGCGCTCGCGGGCGCCTGGACTTCGTTGAGCGCGACCCTGAGCGGGACGTTCACGGTCTTGTTGAGCAGGGACACGTCGAGCCCGGTGCGCAGCACGACGGCGTTCGCGCGGCCCTTGTCGCCGCCCGTCGCCGATGGCGGTCCCGCGGTGGCGAGCGCCGCGGGGCCCGCGACGAGAACCGTGGCGGTGGCGATCACGCCGAGGCGGCGTGCGGGCAGGCGGAAGGTGTTGCTGTTCAAGGTGGTGGAACCCCCACAAGAGTTACGGAGCCGCCGGAAGCCTCGCGCTTCGCTGGATGGGGACATCGCATGAGCACGACACCGGCAACATCGACAGGGGGAATCTTTACGCACTGAGAGTGAATAGCCAGCGACCAAGCGTGAGTTCACTCCAAAGGGAGGTTTCCGCCCCTGCTTTCGAATCTTGCGGCACGGACGTTCTCCTCCGTCACCCGAGCAACTCCCTGGCTCGAACACAGCGGTTGACGCCCGGCGTCGTGGCCGAATCATGTGCAACGAACCGAGGGCCGTATACGTAACGCTCCGTCAATATGAGTCCCATGGGGAAGACGAAGCACACGCGGGGCGGGGAATGGTGCGCGCAGGGCGCGTACGGGGTGCGGTTCGAGTGGGGGCCCGAGGGGGCCCGGCGGCTCATGGCGGGCGTCGCCGACGTGGATGCGGACTCGGACGCGGACACGGATACGGATACGGATGCGGGCTCGGCCCTGGACACGGACGCGGGGTGCCTGGTCGTCGTCGACGTGCTGTCCTTCTCGACGGCCGTTTCGGTGGCGGTTGACGCGGGGACGCAGGTCTTCCCCTACGCGTGGCGGGACGAGAGCGCCGTCGCCTTCGCGGCCGGGCGGGGTGCCGAACTGGCGGTGGGGCGGCGCGCGATGAGCACCGCGTCACCGTGGTCCCTCTCTCCCGCCGCGCTGCGCCGGGCGCCCTTCACGCCCCGGCTCGTGCTGCCCTCGCCCAACGGATCGGCGATCGCCGCGGCCGCAGGGGCGTCCGGAGCGGTGGTCGCGGGGTGCCTCAGGAACGCGGCGGCGGTGGGGAGTTGGCTGGTGGGGCAGGGGTACGGGGTGCCCGGGCGGCCGGTGGCCGTGGTTGCCGCCGGTGAGCGGTGGACCGACGGGAGCTTGCGGCCCGCCGTGGAGGATCTGCTGGGGGCGGGGGCGGTGATTTCCGCGATGCGGGGGGTCGGGATCTCGCCGGAGGCGGCGGTTGCCGCGGGCGCGTTCGTGTCGTGCGGGGATGTCGCCTCGGCTGTCGCCGACTGTGCGTCGGGGGCGGAGTTGCGGGGGTACGGCTTCGCGGAGGATGTGGCGGTGGCCGTGGAGGCGGGAGCTTCGCAGGGGGTGCCGGTGCTGAAGGACGGTGCTTTCTCCTCCGCGACCGGGACTTTCCCCTCGCCGACCCCGCCCCAGCCCCCGAACAGGCCTCGCACCAGCCCGTCCGGCGTTTGAGGACGGACTCGGCGCAGCCGGTGATCAGCGGCAACCAGCGCCCCGCCTACCCCACGACCCGCCCGTTCAGCACCACCCTCCGCGGCGCGGCAAGAACCCCCACGTCCTGCCGGGGATCCGCGCCGTACACCACCAGATCCGCCGGAGCCCCCTCTTCGAGACCGGGGCGCCCCAGCCAGGACCTCGCTCCCCACGTCGTCGCCGACAGCGCGTCCACCGCCGGGATGCCGGCGAGCCGCAGCTCGGCCACCTCCGCAGCGACGAGCCCGTGGGCCAGCGAGCCGCCCGCGTCCGTCCCCGCGAACACGGGCACCCCGGCGTCGTACGCGGCCCGTACCGTGTCGTAGCGCCGGTCGTACAGGCGCCGCATGTGCCGCGACCACTTCGGGAACTTCGCCTCGCCGCCGTCCGCGAGCTGCGGGAACGTCGCGATGTTCACCAGCGTCGGGACGATCGCGACGCCCCGCTCGGCGAAGAGCGGAATGGTCTCCTCGGTGAGGCCCGTGGCGTGCTCGATGCAGTCGATGCCCGCCTCCACCAGGTCCCGCAGGGAGTCCTCGGCGAAGCAGTGCGCCGTGACCCGCGCGCCCAGGCGGTGCGCCTCCGCGATGGCCGCCTCCACCTCGGCCCGCGGCCAGCACGCCGTCAGGTCGCCCGCCTCCCGGTCGATCCAGTCGCCGACCAGCTTGACCCAGCCGTCGCCGCGCCGGGCCTCCTGCGCGACGTACGCGACGAGGTCGGACGGCTCGATCTCGTGGGCGTAGTTGCGGATGTAGCGGCGCGGGCGCGCGATGTGGCGGCCCGCCCGGATGATCTTCGGGAGGTCCTCGCGGTCGTCGATCCAGCGCGTGTCGGACGGGGAGCCCGCGTCGCGGATGAGGAGCGCGCCGATCTCCCGGTCGGTCAGCGCCTGCTTCTCCGCCGTGTCCGCGTCCACCGGGCCGTGCGCGTCCAGGCCCACGTGACAGTGCGCGTCGACCAGGCCGGGGAGCGTCCAGCCGTCGACCGTGACGTCCGGCGCCGCCGCCGGGCGGTCGTAGGTCACCCGGCCCCCGACCACCCACAATTCGTCCCGGACCTCGTCCGGGCCGACGAGCACCCGCCCCTTCACGTGCAGCACCGTGTGATCGCTCATGTACAGCAGCTTAGGAGCCTGTCGGTACGCTCGGTCCGGCAGCCCGAACGAACTCGTGAGCGAAGTGAGCAGCACCGTGACGCACCCCTTCCTTGACCTGGCACCCCTGAGTGCCCAGCACTTCGCCTCCATCGAGGAGCGCGTCGCCGGGCTGCTCTCCACCTCACAGGACGTCGTGATCATGCAGGGCGAGGCGCTGCTTCCCCTGGAGGGCTGTATCCGGGGTGCGGCGCGGCCGGGCACGACCGCCCTGAACGTCATCACCGGTCCTTACGGGCAGACCTTCGGGAACTGGCTGCGGGACTGCGGTGCGACCGTCGTCGACCTCGCCGTCCCCTTCCACACCGCCGTGACCGCGCAGCAGGTCCGCGAGGCGCTCGCCGCGCACCCCGAGATCGACTTCGTGTCGCTCGTCCACGCCGAGGCCGCGACCGGCAACACCAACCCCGTCGCCGAGATCGGTGAGGTCGTCCGCGAGCACGGCGCCCTCTTCATGCTCGACGCCGTCGCGTCCGTGGCCGCCGAGCCGCTGCTCCCCGACGCCTGGGGCGTGGACCTGTGCGTGATCGGCGCCCAGAAGGCGATGGGCGGCCCCGCGGGCGTATCGGCCGTCTCCGTGAGCGAGCGGGCCTGGACGCGGCTCGCCGCCAATCCGCAGGCGCCCCGCCGCTCGTACCTCTCCCTCCTGGACTGGAAGGAGCGGTGGATCGACGGCGGGCGCAAGGCGCTCCTGCACGCACCGGCCCAGCTGGAGATGCTCGCGCTCGAAGCGTGCGTGGAGCGCATCGAGGCGGAGGGGCTCGATGCGCTGATGGCGCGGCACGCCACCGCCGCGGCCGCGACCCGCGCGGGTGCGATCGCGCTCGGCGGCGGGCTCGAGCCCTACGTCCACGAGGCGCGGGACGCCGCTCCGGTCGCCACGACACTGCGCGCCCCTGAGGGCGTGGACGCCTCGCTGCTCGTCGCCAAGGCGCTGGCCGCGGACCCGGTGCTTCCGCTGGTCGCCGGTGGCGGTGCGCTGGCCAAGGAGATGATCCGGGTCAATCACTACGGCCCGGACGCGACCCGTGGCGTCGTGCACGCCTCGCTGGCCGCCCTGGGGGCCACGATGAGCGAGGCGGGGCTCGCGGTCGACCTCGAAGCGGCCCGGCGTGCGGTGACGGCCGCCTGGCAGTAGGCGACGGCGCGCTTCCCACCGCGGGGGCCTGAATCGCGGGGGCCACAACCTGAGGGTCCAGAACCGCGGGGCCCGAAGCCGCGGCGGGCGCCACGTCTGCCCCTCCGCGCCGGATTCATGCCGGCGCGGAGCCTCTCCAAGCTCACAGCGAACAGCGGACGCGACGAGGGTCCCGCATGGCAGCGTGACGGCCATGACCACGCTCCCGGACGGCCGCCCCGTGCCCGCCCCGACCGCGGGCGAGCCGGCGATGCTGGCGGACTGGCTCGACTTCCACCGCGAGACGCTCGCGATGAAGTGCTGCGGCCTCGACGACGCACAGACCCGGCTCACGGCGGTCCCGTCCTCGTCGCTGACCCTGCTCGGCCTCGTGCAGCATCTGGCCGAGGTGGAGCGGAACTGGTTCCAGCGGGTGCTCGCCGGGCGGGACGTGCCGCCGGTGTACGGGGACCCCGCCGGTGGTTTCGCTCTGGATCCGCGGCGGTCGTACGGCCAGGCCCTGGCCGTGTGGCGGCGCGAGGTGGCGGTGAGCCGGGAGCTCTGCGAGGGACGTTCGCTGGACGACGTCGGGCGGCTGAGCGAGCAGGAAGCCGCGGTGGCGGGCAGCGCCGAGGTGAGCCTGCGCTGGATCCTGGTCCACCTCATCGAGGAGTACGCGCGGCACAACGGCCACGCCGATCTCCTCAGGGAGGGAATCGACGGGGTAACGGGGCCGTAAATGCTCTACGTAAATTCACGGACGCATTCTCACCGCTTCTTTATCCACTTTATCAGCACAGCTTCCCGTATTCTTCTGCCCGCTTTTCCGGGACCTAAACACTAAGGTTTCGGCAACGCGCAGTCTCACAATTCGGACACGCTTCGAGGGAGTTACGCTTCTGTGACGTACTCCACATCACGCCCGGAATGTGGCTTACGACCCCGTCAAATCAGGCCAAATCGCCGAGTTCTCCTGCGGGCGCGCACCCCCGCGTGATAACACATGGGGCGCCTTTACGTAACCCCTCCTGCCGATGCAATTAAAGAAATTGCTCGGTAAATTCAATCTGCATGACCGCAGCACAAGCCGATCTACCGACCGACCTGCTAGCGAATTCCCTGGAAATGCCCGAGGGGTTGCGACTCGACACCCCCGACGTCGCCGACGGTGCCGCGATCTGGCGGATCGCCCGCGACTCGAAGGTGTTGGACCTCAACTCCTCGTACAGCTACCTGCTGTGGTGCCGCGACTTCGCGGCGACCTCCGTGGTGGCCAGGGACTCGAACGGTGAGCCCGCCGGGTTCATCACCGGCTACATCCGGCCCGAGCGGCCGCGCACCCTGGTGGTCTGGCAGGTGGCCGTCGACCAGGCGCACCGGGGCCGCGGCCTTGCCGGTGCGCTGCTCGACGGTCTTACCGCCAAGGTCGCCGCCGACCGGGAGCTGGTCTCGGTCGAGACGACCATCACCCCGGACAACGCCCCGTCCCAGCGGCTCTTCACCTCGTACGCACAGCGCCACGGAGCGTCGGTCGAGCGCACGGTGCTCTTCGACGCCGGGCTCTTCCCCGAAGAGGGGCACGAGCCCGAGGTCCTGTACCTGATAGAGCCGATCACCAAGACCGGGCAGGCCGCGCAGACCGGGCCGGTCGAGCCAGTCGGCTGAGTTCCGCCCTTCCCCCCACGCACCACCCGTTCCCCCCACCTCCCACGTCTTTCCATCTCCCAGGAGATCTGCTGTGACCATCACCCAGCCCGACCTGAGCGTCTTCGAGACCCTGGAGTCGGAGGTGCGCAGCTACTGCCGCGGTTGGCCCACCATCTTCGACCGTGCGCAGGGCAGCCGCATGTTCGACGAGGACGGCCACTCGTACCTCGACTTCTTCGCCGGGGCCGGGTCGCTCAACTACGGCCACAACAACCCGGTCCTCAAACGCGCCCTGATCGACTACCTGGAGCGCGACAGCATCGTCCACGGCCTGGACATGTCGACGACCGCCAAGCGCGCGTTCCTCGAGTCGTTCCAGAACATCATCCTGCGCCCGCGTGACCTGCCGTACAAGGTCATGTTCCCGGGCCCGACGGGCACCAACGCCGTCGAGTCCGCGCTGAAGCTGGCGCGCAAGGTCAAGGGCCGCGAGTCGATCGTGTCGTTCACGAACGCCTTCCACGGCATGTCGCTCGGCTCGCTCGCGGTGACCGGAAACGCCTTCAAGCGCGCCGGCGCCGGCATCCCGCTGGTGCACGGCACGCCGATGCCGTTCGACCACTACTTCGACGGCAAGACCCCTGACTTCATCTGGTTCGAGCGGCTGCTCGAGGACCAGGGCTCCGGCCTCAACCAGCCCGCCGCCGTGATCGTCGAGACGGTGCAGGGCGAGGGCGGCATCAACGTCGCCCGCGCCGAGTGGCTGCGCAAGCTCGCCGAGGTGTGCGAGCGCTGGGACATGCTCCTGATCGTCGACGACATCCAGATGGGCTGCGGCCGTACCGGCGCGTTCTTCTCCTTCGAGGAGGCGGGCATCACGCCGGACATCGTGACGGTGTCCAAGTCCATCAGCGGCTACGGCCTGCCGATGGCGCTGACCCTGTTCAAGCCGGAGCTGGACATCTGGGAGCCGGGCGAGCACAACGGCACCTTCCGCGGCAACAACGCCGCGTTCGTCACGGCCGCCGCCGCCCTGGAGACCTACTGGTCCGACGGTCCGGCCATGGAGAAGCAGACCCGCGCCCGCGGCGAGCAGATCGAAGAGGCCTTCGCCGCGATCGCCGACGAGAATCCCGGCGCCATCAAGGAGTACCGCGGCCGCGGTCTCGTCTGGGGCATGGAGTTCATCGACAAGGCACGTGCGGGCGCCATCGCCAAGCGCGCCTTCGAACTGGGCCTGCTCATCGAGACGTCCGGACCCGAGAGCGAGGTCGTCAAGCTCCTTCCGGCGCTGACGATCACCGCCGACGAACTGGACGAAGGGCTTCGTACCCTCGCCCGCGCGGTGCGCGAGACCGCCTGAGCGAAATCGAGCCAGCTTCTTCACCCCCGTAAGAGAAAAGGAACCAACTCACCGTGATCGTCCGTTCGTTCAAGGACATTGAAGGCACCGACCGGCACGTGAAGTCCGCGTCCGGCACCTGGGAGAGCAAGCGCATCGTCCTCGCCAAGGAGCGAGTGGGCTTCTCGGTCCACGAGACCATCCTGTACGCGGGTACGGAGACGTCCATGTGGTACGCCAACCACATCGAGGCCGTCGTGTGCACCAAGGGAGAGGCCGAGCTGACCGACGAGACGACCGGCGAGAAGTACACGATCACGCCGGGGACCATGTACCTGCTGGACGGGCACGAGAAGCACACGATGCGGATCCGGGAGGACTTCCACTGCATCTGCGTCTTCAACCCGCCCGTCACGGGTCGTGAGGACCACGACGAGAACGGCGTGTACCCGCTGCTCACCGAGCCGGAGCCGGCGGCCTGAATGCCGCGAAAGGCGTGAGCTCCGGCTCCCCGTCACAGGGCTGAGACACGCCCCCATAATCTCCCCCGCCGCCCTCTTCCTCTGGGCGGCGGGGGTGTGCATCCCGGAAAGGGCCGTACGAGAGGAGAGGCAGGCAACACCATGACCACCGCACCCGAACGCACCGCCGATCTGTACCCGACGCGAGGCACCGAAGAGGTCCTCATCGAGCGCAAGGACCCCGTCGTGTGGTCCGCGCCGGGTACGCCGGGGCCTATCGAGGCCGATGAACTGGCGGGGTTCGAACGGGACGGTTTCCTGGCGATCGACCAGCTCATCACTCCGGACGAGGTGAACCTCTACCACTCGGAGCTCGAGCGGTTGATCGACGACCCCACGATGCGGGCGGACGACCGCTCCATCGTGGAGCCGCGCTCCCAGGAGATCCGCACCATCTTTGAGGTGCACAAGATCAGCGAGCTGTTCGCCAAGCTCGCGGCCGACCCGCGAGTGGTGGGTCGGGCCCGGCAGATCCTGGGGTCCGACGTGTACGTCCACCAGTCCCGGATCAACGTGAAGCCCGGCTTCGGAGCCTCCGGGTTCTACTGGCACTCGGACTTCGAGACCTGGCACGCCGAGGACGGACTCGCGAACATGCGGACCGTCTCCGTCTCGATCGCGCTCACGAAGAATTACGACACCAACGGCGGCCTCATGATCATGCCGGGGTCGCACAAGACGTTCCTCGGCTGTGAAGGCGCGACGCCGAAGGACAACTACAAGCGGTCCCTGCAGATGCAGGACGCGGGCATTCCCTCGGACGAGACGCTGACCAGCCTCGCCTCTGACTACGGCATCCGGCTCTTCACCGGTGAGGCGGGCTCTGCGACCTGGTTCGACTGCAATGCCATGCACGGTTCGGGGGACAACATCACGCCGTTCCCGCGAAGCAACGTCTTCATCGTGTTCAACAGCGTGGAGAACACGGCGGTGGAGCCGTTCGCGGCGCCGGTCCGGCGGCCGGATTACATTGGGGCTCGGGACTTCACTCCGGTGAAGTAAGCAGTCTTGTAGGAGAGTTGGCCCGGCACTCGGGGGTGCCGGGCCACACTTGGTTCCCGGGTCAGCGGCCCCTGGTCGGCCGTTCCGGATCAGCCTCGCCGGTTCACAGCGCCGGGTAGTCCGTGTAGCCCTTCTCCGTGCCGCCGAAGAACGTCGCCGTGTCGGGGGTGTTGTACGGGCCGTCGGCCTTGAGGCGGGCCGGCAGGTCGGGGTTGGCGAGGAACAGCGCGCCGAACGCGACGACGTCCGCGGTGCCGTCCTCGACCAGGGCGAGGGCGTCGGATCCGGTGGGGCCCTCGGTGGCGGGGTTCAGGACGAAGGTTCCGTCGAAGCTGCCGCGCAGCGTGTTCACCAGGTCGCGGATCGAGCCCGACTCCATGACGTGCAGATACGCGAGGCCCAGGGCGCTCAGCTCCTTCACCAGCGGTGTGTACGTCGCCTCGAGCCCGTCCGCGGGCTCGGAGATGCTGTTGAAGGGGTTGCCCGGCGAGAGGCGCAGGCCGGTGCGGGCGGCGCCGATCTCCGCCGCGACCGCCCGTGCGGTCTCGACCGCGAAACGGATGCGGTTCTCGGGGGTGCCGCCCCATTCGTCGGTGCGCAGGTTCGAGCCGGGGGCCAGGAACTGGTGGATCAAGTAGCCGTTGGCGCCGTGCAGTTCGACTCCGTCGAAGCCCGCGTCGATCGCGTTGCGGGCGGCGGTCACGAAGTCGTCGATGGTGGCGCGGATCTCGTCGCCGGTCAGTTCGCGGGGCGTGACGAAGTCCTTGGGGCCCTCGGCCGTATAGACCTGGCCCTCGGCAGCGACGGCCGAGGGGGCGACGTTCACCGAGCCGTCGGAGAACAGTACGGGGTGGCCGATGCGGCCCGCGTGCATGAGCTGGGCGAAGATCCGGCCGCCGGCGGCGTGGACGGCGGAGGTGACCTTGCGCCAGGACTCGACCTGCTCATCTGTGTGCAGGCCCGGCGTGTCCGGGTAGCCCTGGCCGATGACCGAGGGCTGGATGCCCTCCGTGATGATCAGGCCCGCCGAGGCGCGCTGGGCGTAGTACTCGGCGGTCAGTTCCGTGGCGGTGGCGCCCGCGCCCGCGCGGCTCCGGGTCATCGGGGCCATGGCTATGCGGTTGCTCAGGGGGGTGCCGGCGAGGTCGAGCGAATCGAAGGCGGTGGTCATCGGGGGCTCCAGGGGGTATTTACGGGGAGTATTTATTGGTCGGCCAATTGATTGAACCGAGCGCCGCCCCGAGTCATTCCTTGGCCGGCCAAGTTAATCTGGGGGGACTGGTCCGTACTCCCCCACTCCCCTTGCAGGAGCACCGATGAATGCCCGGGACGAACCCGCCTGTCCGCTGCCCGCCGCGACACGGAGGGGGCCCGTGAGCCACACCGTGAGCCGGGTGGCCCGGCTGCACCGGACCGCGGCGGGCAAGGTGCTGAAGGAGGTCGGGCTCTACCCCGGTCAGGAGTTCGTGATGATGTACCTGTGGGACGCGGGGGCCGCGCGGCAGTCGGACATCATCAAGGCGGTCGGCCTCGACCCCTCGACGGTCACGAAGATGCTGCAACGCCTGGAGCAGGCGGGACACGTGCAGCGCCGCCCCGACCCGGACGACCGGCGCGGGGTCCTCGTGGAGGCCACGGAGGCGAGCTGCGGGTTGCTGGCGGACGTGGAGCGGGCGTGGGGCGCACTGGAGGAGCAGACGCTGGCGGGCTTCGACGACCGGGATCGGGCGGAGCTGGTGCGGTTGCTTGGGCGGGTGGAGGCGAATCTGTGCGCGGGGGGCGGGGTCTAGCGGGGCCGGTTCGTCTTGGGGGTGGGGGCGCGCCTGTATGTCCGTCCTCGCCGACTGCGGGCCGTCGTGCGTGCTGCGGTACTGCTCCGTCTGTGGGTGCGGGGGCGCGCCGGTATGTCCGTCCTCGCCATCCGCCTCTGGGCGCTCTTTTGCTTCGGCTGGGGAGTGTTGCGAGCCGTGCTCCGGGCGGAAATACCGGCACACCCCCTCGCGTCTCGTCGCCGACTGCGGGCGCGTGGGGCGTGCTGCCGGGCAATCGGGTGGGTGGGCGGGAGAGGTTGTTCGGGCACGTGGAGACGCGGGGGTCAGAGCCAGGCCAGGGACGCCGCTCGGGTCAGGACGTGGTCCGCGGCGGATTCGTCGCCGGAGAGGCCACGGGGGACCCCCGCGGGATCCACCCTGCCGCCCATGAGCAGGCAGAAGTCCACCGGGTCCAGGACAAGCTCCGCACTCACCGGCTCCGCCCCGTCCCCCAGGATCCAGGAGACCTCGCCGCCGTCCCCGGCGACGGTCAGCGCGACGGCCGGTGTCGCGGGACCGAGGGCCAGCCCCAGGATCCGTACGGCAAGACGCACCAGCTGCCACAGATGGGCAGTACGGGGCGGCGGAACCGGCAGGTCCAACGCCCTGCCGATGTCCTCCGTATGCACCCACGCCTCGAAGGCCCTGACCAGGAAATGGTCGGCCAGCGGAAGCCGCGCGCCCATCAACGTCGTCGCCCGCCCCGCCAGTTCCGGATCATGCGCCTCCGGAGAGGAAAGGAGCGCGTTCGCCTGGTTCCGCCAGGACACGACGGTCTCGGCGGGGGCACGGCCGCGCTCGCGGGCGAGGACCTCCTCCGTACGGGCCGCCCACGCCTCGCGCCACGACGTCCCGTCCACGCCGTCGAACTCCCCCGGCACCCGCAGGCCCAGGCGTACGGCGAGCGGCTCGTCGGCGGCCAGCAGATGCGCGACCGTGTCGTGCGCGTCCCAGTCGTGCACGACAGGAACCCCCCAGGACCCGCGCTCGTCCAGCTCCCCGAGGAGCGCCTGGAGCCCGGCGACGGCAGCGGCGTACGGCGCCGCGTGCGAAGCCGTGCGGGAGGCGGCGGGACGGGTGCGCAGGGCCAGGGCGAGGCCCCGCCCGGCGGGAGCGGGCCCGGTGGTGACGGGCGGCCCGTCCAGGTCCCGTACGACCGCCCGCAGCCGCGCCGCCTCCGCCGCGCACGGATCGCAGTCGGCCAGATGCGGCGCGAGGGTCCGCTCGTCCCCCGGCATGAGCGCGCCGACGGCCCAGGCCCCGAGAAGGTCACGTACGGCTTCGTGATCCGTGGTCATCACGCGCCTCTTTCGCCTGGAGCGTCGGCAAGTGCCGGGTCGGGTGGTTCGGTCAGGGCTTCGGCCAGCTTGCGCAGGGCCGTGCGTAATCGGGTCTTCGCCGTTCCCTCGGGAATGCCGAGTTCCACGGCGGCCTGGCGGTACGTGCGGCCCGCGAAGTACGCCAGGTGCACCACCTGGCGCTGCGGGAGCGGCAGCGTGGCCAGCGCGGAGTGCAGGAGCAGGGAGCGTTCTCGTGCCATGACCACGTCTTCCGGGGGCGGGTCCGGGGTGGGGATGGTGTGCAGGGTCGTGTCGTCCGCATGGGCCGCCTTGCGGTGGCGCTCCTCGCCGCGTACCCAGTCCACCGCCCGGCGATGCGCCAGCATGCTCAGCCAGGTGCGCAGACTGCCTCGCCGCGCGTCGAACGCGTAGGGCCGCGACCAGAGATGGGCGAAGACCTCCTGGGCGACGTCCTCCGCCCCGGCGGGGCTGCGGGTGACGCGTGCGGCGATGCGGTGGACGAGCGGGCCGTACGTGTCGTAGACCTCGGCGAGGGCCGTCTCGTCGCCGTACACCAGGCGCTGGTGCAGGTCGGTGTCCACAGAGGGCTGTTCCGCCACTGAACACCACCGCCTCGTGAGGCCACGCCGTTCTGCCTTCCTAGCGCCCCGCCGCGCCGCGCGCCAGTGTTCAGCCGGAGAGCACGTCGAGGATCCTGTCCACGTCCGCCTCCGTGTTGTACAGATGGAACGAGGCTCGCAGGTGTCCCGCCCGCGCGGACGTGAAGATCCCGGCCCGGCGCAATTCGGGTTCCTTGTCGGCGAGTCCGGGGACCGCGACGATGGCGGCCCCGCCGGGCACCGGCTCGTGGCCGAGCTCCGCGAGCCCCGCGCGGTAGCGGGCCGCGAGCGCCGTGTCGTGGGCGTGCACCGCCTCGATGCCGGTCTCCTCGATGTACGCGAGGGACTGCGCCGCTCCGTGGTAGGCGAGGAAGGCGGGCGGTTCGTCGAACCGGCGCGCGTCGGCGGCGAGTTCGGACAGTGGGCCGTACGTGGAGTGCCAGCTGTCCGCCGAGGCCATCCACCCGGCGTGCAGCGGCACGAGGGATTCCTGTGCCTCCTCGCTCACCGTCAGGAACGAGGTGCCGCGCGGGCAGAGCAGCCATTTGAAGGCGCCGGTGACGGTGTAGTCGTACGCGCCCGCGTCGAAGGGCAGCCAGCCCGCGGCCTGTGTGGCGTCGTTGAGGATGCGGGCACCGTGGGCGGCGGCGGCCGCGCGCAGCGCCGTGTCGTCGGCGATACGGCCGTCGGCCGACTGCACGGCGGAGTACACGACGAGGGACGTGGTGGGGCGTACCGCTTCGGCGAGGTCTTCGAGGGGGGCGAAGCGGATCTTGAGGTCGCCGCGCACCACGAAGGGGTTGATGATCGAGCTGAAATCCCCCTCGGGGAAGAGGATCTCGGCTCCCGGTGGCTGCGCGGCGGCGATCAGACCGCAGTGGACGGCGACCGAGCCGCCGTTGGCCACCCGTCCGCCGGGCACGCCGACGATCCGCGCGAAGGACTCGCGGACCGCGTCCACGATCCCGAAGTCACCCGCCCCGTCGCCCCTGCCCGCGGCGTTCCCGGCCGCGAGGCGCTGGACCGCCTCGACCGCGCGGGCGGGCAGCAGGCCGCATTTCGCGGTGTCCAGATACGTCGACGTGGGCGCGAACTCGGCGCCGTTGATGATCCCCATGGGATCAACCTTCGCGCCCGTTCACGCCCACGTCCATCACGCGTCCGCCGGCGGGACCGGTCCGGTGGCGTCTACGCGCCGTCGCTCCCGGCCTGCGGGACCGCGCAGCCGTCGGGGCCGCAGGCGTCACCGTCCGCGAGGGTGGTGAGCGGCGAGCGGCTGCCCCATGCCTGTTCGAGGGCCTGCGTGAAGACGTCGGCGGGCTGGGCGCCGGAGACGCCGTACTTGCGGTCGAGGACGAAGAAGGGCACGCCGTTCGCGCCGAGTTCGGCGGCCTCGCGCTCGTCGGTGCGTACGTCGTCGGCGTAACGGGTGGGGTCGGCGAGGACCGCGCGCGCGTCGTCCGCGTCCAGGCCGGCCGCGACGGCCAGCTCCACGAGGCGCTCGTCGTCGTCGAAGACGGAGCGCTCCTCGGCGAAGTTGGCGCGGTAGAGGAGCCCGAGCAGCTCGTCCTGCCTGCCCTGCTCCTTGGCGAGGTGCAGGAGGCGGTGCATGTCGAAGGTGCTGCCGTGGTCGCGGCCCTCGGTGAGGTAGTCGAGGCCTTCGGAGGAGGCGTTCACGCCGAGGTTCCGCTCGGCCTCCTGGGCCTGCTCCTCGCTCATGCCGTACTTCTTGGCGAGCATCGGGATCACGAGGCCGCTGTCGCCCTTGGCCCGCGAGGGGTCGAGCTCGAAGGAGCGGTGCACCACCTCGACGTCGTCGCGGTGCGGGAAGGCGGCGAGCGCCTTCTCGAAGCGGGCCTTTCCGACATAACACCAGGGACAGGCGATATCGGACCAGATCTCGACGCGCATGTGACTAGCTCTCTTCAGGTCGAACGGTAGTGCGGAGGGTCCCTCCGGTCAGTTGAAGAACGTACGACCTGCTCCCGTCATTCCCCGGCCGTCACGGTCAGCCGCATCCGCAGATGCGTGCCCGCGCCCTCGCCCGGCTCCGCGGGATGCCAGCCGTGCCGGGCGTAGAAGGCCTGGGCGCGGCGGTTGTCCCGGTGGACGTCCAGGGTGGCCACCCGGATGCCGTCGGCCCGCCACTCCTCCACGCAGGCGGCGTGCAGCGCCGTGCCGACCCCCGCCCGCCAGTGCTCGGGGTCGACGTGGAACTGGAAGAGCACCACAGTGTCCGCCGCCTCGCCCTCGGGCGTACGGAAGGACGCGAGCCCCACGATCCTGCCCTCGCGAACCGCGCACAGCACATGCCCGTGACGGCGCTCGACGGCTTCACGCCACAGCACGGTCCCGTCGACGCCCTCGTCCGGCAGTCCCTCCGGGTAGTACGTGGCGCGGGCGCGCGCGTGCAGGGCGGCGAGGGCCGGGGCGTCGGCGGTGACAGCGGTGCGTATGACGGTCGGCATCACGGTCCGCATCGTGGTGGGGAGGGCTGAGTGGATCATGCTGCGACAGACGCGTTTGCGGAGCTTTGGGTTCCAAGGCGGCCGAAATGGACGCGACGGGCGCTCTGCGTGAGCCCGGTCCGGCGCACCAGGTGACTACGAACCGTCCCTGAGGCCCTGCGGCCAGTTCGGGCGGAACTCGATCCCCTCGTACGTCACCACGCACCCCTCCCCCACCGGGGACTGCGCCATGAAGCCGACCAGGGCCGCGCCCGCCGTCTTCTCCTCGCCCAGGGAGAAGATCCGGACGAACGTCCACTGCTTGCCGTCCAGGGACGCGTGGAACGCGAACGCCGAGCCCGTGCGGCTGATGCGGAGCCAGACGCTGCTGCCGTCCACCACAAAGGCGTTCGCGTCGTCGGAGCGGCCGCGGGTGACGACCGTGCAGACCGTCGCCTCGTCCGGCGACCGCTCCAGGCAGAGCTTGGCCCACTCCCGGTCGCCCACGTGCAGGTACAGCACGCCCGCGTCGAACGCCGCCGCGAAACCGACCGTCACCCGGGCGATCAGCTGGAAGTCCCCCTCGGGCGCACCGAGCAGGCGGGGCGCGTCCGACGCGGGGTCGAGCGCCTCGCCCGTCGGCGGCACGAAGCGGTCCTGCCGGGCGCCCGCCCAGCCGGTGAGCACACCGTCCTCGTACGACCAGTTCCCGTCGGGACCGTACGTACGCAAGGAGAAGGTCAGTTCGGGGATGTTGACGTCCATGGACGTCAGTGTTCCAGGCGCCCGTCGTAGCGGCGCGGGAGCCCCAGCGGATTGTCGTCACGCAGCTCGGGCGGGAGCAGCGCCTCGGGCGTGTTCTGGTACGCGACGGGACGCAGCCAGCGCTCGATCGCCGTGCCGCCCACGGAGGTGGAGGTCGACGTCGTCGCCGGGTACGGGCCGCCGTGGTGCTGCGCGGGCGCTACCGCGACGCCGGTCGGCCAGCCGTTGACCAGCACGCGCCCGGCCAGCGGCGTCAGTTCGGCGACCAGCGCCGCACCTCGCCCCTCGCCCGCGGCCTCGTCGGCGGACAGCTGCACCGTCGCCGTGAGGTTGCCGGGCAGCCGGGTCAGCACCGAGGTGATCTCCGCCTCGTTCTCGTAGCGCGCGACGACCGTCACGGGGCCGAAGCACTCCTCCAGGAGCAGATCGTGCTCGCCCTCGGTGGCCAGCTTCGCCGCCGGAACCGTCAGGAAGCCCGCGCTGACCGTGTGCTCGCTGCCCGCGCCCGGCGTCACCGGCGCGTCCACGTCCGGCAGTTCGCCGCGCTCGCGCACGCCCGCCACGAAGTTGTCCCGCATCCGGTGGTCCAGGAGCACCCCGGCCTCGGTGTCGCTGACCGCCTCGGTCAGCGACTTGAGGAACCGGTCGCCGCCCTCGCCCGCGGGCGCGAAGACCAGGCCGGGCTTGACGCAGAACTGGCCGACGCCGAGCGTCATCGAGCCCGCGAGGCCGGTCCCGATCTCCTCCGCGCGCTCGACGGCCGCCGCCTCGGTCACGACGACCGGGTTGAGGGAGCCGAGCTCGCCGTGGAAGGGGATCGGCACGGGGCGGGCCGCCGCCGCGTCGAAGAGGGCACGGCCGCCGCGGATGGAGCCGGTGAAGCCCGCTCCGGACACGAGCGGGTGCTTGACCAGCTCGACTCCCGCCTCGAAGCCGTGCACGAGGCCGACGACGCCCTCGGGGATGCCGTGCCGGGCCGCGGCCCGCCGCAGCGTCGCCGCCACCAGCTCGGAGGTCGCCGGATGGTCCGGGTGCGCCTTGACGACCACGGGGCAGCCCGCGGCGAGCGCGCTCGCGGTGTCGCCGCCGGGCACGGAGAAGGCGAAGGGGAAGTTGGACGCGGAGTAGACGGCCACGACGCCCAGCGGGATCTTGTAGCGCCGCAGGTCCGGGATGGGCGGGGTCGCGCTGCTGTCGGGGTGGTCGATGACGACGCCGAGGAAGCCGCCCTCGTCGACCACGTCCGCGAAGGCCCGCAGCTGGAAGCAGGTGCGGGCCAGTTCGCCGGTGAGCCGGACGGGACCGAGCGCGGTCTCCGCGTCCGCGGCCTCCACCAGGTGGTCCTTGGCTCCGTCGAGCAGTTCGGCCGCGGAGCGCAGGAAGGCCGCGCGTACGGTGCGGTCGGCGAGCGCGTCCCCGGCGGCCAGTGCGGCGCGTACCGCCTGATCGACCTCCTCGGCTGTGGCTTCGACCGCAACCTGTTCGCGCTGCTTCCCGGTTCGGGGGTCGACACTCCAGACTGGTGCTGCTGCCACCGCGGGGTCCTTCCAGAGGTGATGCCACAGATGTGCTGCCACCCACCTGGGCTGTTCGATATGCTGAACGCTGTCTCCGATGATGAACCGGAGACTTCGGAGACTATTTCTCGTCGAACTAAGGGGTCAAGGGCGATGTCGGCTGGCGAGACTGGCGGGGCACAGGTCAAGTCCGCGGTGCGGACGGTGGAGTTGCTCGAATACTTCGCGGGCCGCCCCGGAATGCACTCCCTGGCCGCGGTGCAGGAAGCCGTCGGATACCCCAAGTCCAGCCTCTACATGCTCCTTCGCACGCTGGTGGAGCTCGGCTGGGTCGAGACGGACGCCACGGGCACGCGGTACGGGATCGGGGTGCGGGCGCTGCTCGTCGGCACGTCGTACATCGACGGCGACGAAGTGGTGGCGGCGGCGCGTCCGACGCTCGACCGCCTCTCGGACGACACCACGGAGACCATCCACCTGGCGCGCCTCGACGGCACGAACGTCGTCTACCTCGCCACGCGCCAGTCCCAGCACTACCTGCGCCCCTTCACCCGGGTGGGCCGCCGCCTCCCCGCGCACTCGACGTCCCTGGGCAAGGCGCTGCTGGCCACCCACACCGACGAGCAGGTCCGCAAGATGCTCCCGGAGACGCTGCCCGCGCTGACCGAGCACACGATCACCGACCGCGAGAAGCTGATCGACGAGCTGCGCACGGTCCGCGAGCAGGGCTTCGCGGTGGACCGCGAGGAGAACACGCTCGGCCTGCGCTGCTTCGGCGTCGCGATCCCGTACCGCACGCCCGCGCGGGACGCGATCAGCTGCTCCGTGCCGGTCGCGCGGCTTACGCCCGCGCACGAACAGATGGTGAAGGACGCGTTGTTCGACGCGCGGGACCGCTTGACACTGGCGACTCGTAGGCTCTGACCATGGTCAGCATGGATGTCATTCTGCGCCCGGTGCACGACAGCGATCTGCCGGTCTTCTACCGGCAGATGAACGATCCCGAGTCGAACCACGTGGCCGCGTTCACCTCTCCGAAGACGTCCGAGTGGGACCTCTTCGAGGCCCATTGGAAGGGTCTCCGGGAGTCGGCCGACGTCGTCGCGCGTACGGTCCTGGCGGACGGCGACGTGGTGGGCAGCGCGGCGGTGTACGGGGAGCCGGGCGAGCGGGAGGTCACGTACTGGATCGACCGCGCGTACTGGGGCCGCGGGCTCGCCACGGCCGCGTTGCGGGCCCTCCTCGCGGAGGTGCCCGAGCGGCCTCTCTACGCCCGCGCGGCCGCGGACAACGCGGGGTCGTTGCGGGTCCTCGAAAAATGCGGGTTCCGGGTGACGGCCCGTGCGAGCGGGTTCGCTCATGCGCGGGGCGAGGAGATCGCGGAGGACGTGCTGATACTGGAGAGCTGAGGCCGGCGGGGGCGCCCTGCGCGTACGGTCGTCACCGGCTCCGCCGAGTTCGTCCTCAAACGCCGGACGGGCTGGATTTGCATGCACCCCCTCCCCCGCGCGGCGGACCCGGATCATCGCGGCGCAGGACGTGATCCGCGCCCCGCGACGGGAGCGTGGAGGGCATGAAAGCTCTCCGCGCCGTGGCCATCCTCGCCGCCCTGCCCTACCTCGCCCTCAAACTGGCCTGGATCGCGGGAAGTCACATCGGCATCCCCGAGGACAGCACCCTCCTCGAACACCGCACCGCCATGATCTTCGCCAACGCCCTGACCCTCCTGATGGACGCGTGCGTCATCGTCCTCGCCCTCGTCCTGACCCGCCCCCGGGGCCTGCGCACCCCCGCATGGCTGCTCGCGTTCCCCCTGTGGGCGGCCACCGGACTGCTGACGCCGATCATGGCCGGGTTCCCGCTCCAGCTCCTGGTCAAGGCGCTCGGCGGCAGCGTCGACCAGCCCTCGGCGAGGGACGGCGGCGGCGCCTTTCTCGACGAGTGGGTCTTCGGCGTCGTCTACGGCGGCTTCATCCTCCAGGGCCTGGCCCTGGGCGCCCTGTTCGTCCGGTACGCACGCAACCGCTGGGGCCGCCTTTGGGAGGGCCGGGTCCTCGACCTTTCCCGCGGCGGCTCCCTGCGGATCACCGCCGTCGCCGCCGCCCTCCTGGCCCTCGTCCCCGCCGCCCTGCACCTCCTGTGGCTCAGCGGCTCCGCCTTCGCCCTCAACCAGGCGCGCGCCGAGGACCGTACGACCGACTTCTACGTCCTCGAAGCGATGGACCTGGTCTACCTCGGCTCCGCCGTGACCGGCGGGCTGCTCATCGCCTTCCGGTGGGCCCCCGCCCTGCCCGTCAAGGTCCCGCTCGCCCTCGCCTGGCTCGGCTCGGGCGCGATCGCCTGCTGGGGCGCCTGGCTGCTGTTCGCCACGGTCGTCGGCACGGACGACATCGCCCGGCGGCCGACGGCGGGAATGCTCCTGACCTACTCTGTGCAGATGATCGTCGGGACGCTCGTGGCCACCCTCGGAGCACGCTTCCTCAAGGAGCGGTCGGGCGCGGTCACCACGGCGGCACGGCTCCCCGCGTGAAGGCTTTCGCGGCGACCCTGACCGCTCTCTTCGGGCGCCGGGCGCGGCGCCGGTGGATCCATCTGATCCTCGGCGGCGCACTCGCCATGCCGTACGTCTTCGTGGGCTCCGTCATCGTCGGGCCGCTGCTCGGCGAGGACAACGTCTTCGGCTCGATCACCTCCCAACTCGGCGCGTTCGCCGTGGGGTTGCCGCTCGCCGCGATCACCGCGCTCTTCCCGCTCACCCGGCCCATGTCGGTGGCCGCCGTACGCGCGCTGTGCGACGTACCGGGCGACGTGCTCGCCGACGGGCCCGCCAGGTCCCGGCAGGCGCGCGGACGCACCGTCGCGTGGTTCACGCTGCACCTCGGGTTCGGCGGGGTCATCAGCGGGATGTCCCTCGCACTGCCGCCGTTCGCCGCGGTGCTCATCGCGCTGCCCTTCGTCGCCGCGCTGCGGGACAGCCGTCTCGGGATGCCCGAAGCCCTCGGCGACGGCTGGCTGCTCGCGCTCTCGCCGGTCGCCGGAATCCTCTCCCTCGTCGCGCTCGCGGGGTGCGCGGCGGTGGCCGGGAGCCTGCTCGCGCGCTGGGCGCCCGATCTCCTGGGGCCCTCGCCCGCCGACCGGCTCGCGGCGGCCGAACAGCGCGCCGCGGACCTCGCCGTACGCAACCGTATTGCCCGGGAGCTGCACGACTCGGTGGGCCACGCCCTGAGCGCCGTCACGCTCCAGGCGAGCGCCGCCCGCAGGGTCCTCGACCGCGACCCGGAGTTCGTCCGCGAGGCGCTGGCCGCCATCGAGGAGACGACCCGGCGCACGGTCGGCGAACTCGACGCGGTCCTCGGCGTACTGCGGGAGGGCGGCACCGACCGGGCGGCTCCGACAGCACCGGCCCCCACCCTCGCCGCCGATCTCGACGGGCTCCTGGGGCGCACCCGTGCGGGCGGCCTGCGGGTCAGGGCCACGGTCGACCTCGGCCCCGGCGGCCCGGACGCCCTGCCCCCGATGGTGTCCCGCGAGGCCTACCGCATCGTCCAGGAGAGCCTGAGCAACGCGCTGCGGCACGCGGGCCCCGACGCCCCGCTCACCCTCCGCATCGCCCTGGACGGCGCCGACCTGGAGATCGTCGCGGAGAACCCGCTGCCTCACGGCGGCCCAGCGTCTTCGGGGTCCCGCCCCGGCGGCGGCCACGGCCTGCGCGGCATCACCGACCGGGCCAGGCTCCTGGGCGGCACGGTCCGGGCGGGCCCCGACGACGGGGTGTGGCGCGTGGACGTACGACTCCCCCTGAAGGGGCCCGCCGAAGGGCCCCGTGCGACGACCGACCCGAAGGGACCCGTACGCCCATGACCGAGACAGCCGCGCCAGCACCCATCCGCATCGTGCTCGCCGACGACGAGCGCATGGTGCGCACCGCCCTGCGCGTGATCCTGACCGCCGAGCCCGATCTGGAGGTCGTCGGCGAGGCGGCGAGCGGCGCGGAGGCGGTGTCCGTGGTGCGCGAGCTGACGCCCGACGTGGTGCTCATGGACGTCCGCATGCCGGAGATCGACGGCATCAGGGCCACCGAGCAGATCCTGCGGACGCTCGCCGATCCGCCGCGCATCGTGGTCGTGACGACCTTCGAGAACGACTCCTACGTGTACGAGGCGCTGCGCGCCGGGGCCTCCGGGTTCCTGCTCAAGCGGGCCGACGCGGACTCCCTGGTACAGGCGGTGCGGCTCGTCGCGCGCAGCGACTCGCTGCTCTTCCCGGCCGCCGTGCGCGCCCTGGCCGCCGAGCACGGGCGCGCGAAGCCCGCGCCGCCCGCCTGGGTGGGCCGCCTTACGGGGCGCGAGAGCGAGGTCCTGAGGCTGATGGCCGCGGGGCTGACCAACGCGGAGATCGCGGGGCGGATGGGGGTCGGGCCCGCGACGGTGAAGACGCATGTGGCGTCGGTGCTCGCCAAGACGGGGGCGCGGGACCGTACGCAGGCGGTGATCGCGGCCTACGAGGCGGGCTTCATGGACGCCGGCTGACTCCGGGACCGGGCCGGGTCGCAGTATGAGGAATCTCTAAGAAACCCGGCAGAACGGAACGAACAGATCCGCGCCGCTCGTCCTTTTACGGGATGAACAAGACGATCAGGCGCGCCTCGGTCTTCACACTGCTGCTCGTGATCGCCCTCCTTGTGCGGGCGACGTGGGTGCAGTTCTACGACTCGAAGGCGCTCGCGGACAACAAGCTGAACCGGCGCAACGCGATCGAGCAGTACGCGAACCCGCTCGGCAACATCATCGTGGGCGGTGAGGCGGTCACCGGCTCCGCGCGGACGAAGGGCAGCGACCTCAAGTACAAGCGCACCTACAAGGACGGCGAGCTGTACTCGTCCGTCACCGGCTACAGCTCGCAGGTGTACGGGGCGACGCAGCTGGAGGGCATCTACAAGGACGTCCTCGACGGCACCGACAACCGGCTGAAGAACCCGCTGGACACGGTCACGAACAAGCGCGCCGATCCGGGTGACGTGGTCACGACGATCGATCCGGCGGTGCAGAAGGCCGCGTACAAGTCGCTCGGCGACAAGAAGGGCGCGGCGGTCGCCGTCGACCCGAAGACGGGCAAGATCCTCGGCATGGTGTCGTCGCCGTCGTACGACCCCTCGGACATCAGCGGTTCCACGGACTCCAAGGAGTGGTCGGCGCTCCTGAAGGACAAGGAGAAGCCGATGGTCAACCGCGCGCTGCGGCAGCCGCTGCCGCCGGGCTCGACGTTCAAGCTGGTCGTCGCGGCGGCCGCGTTGGAGGACGGACTCTACGGTTCGGCGGACAGCAAGACGGAAAGCCCGAATCCGTACATGATGCCCGGCACGACCACCCCCCTGAGGAACGAGAACGCGTCCGCGCCCTGCGAGGACGCGACGATCCGTACGGCGCTCCAGTACTCGTGCAACAACGTCTTCGGGAAGATGGCCGTCGACCTGGGCCAGGACAAGGTCAAGGCGATGGCCGAGAAGATGGGCTTCAACACCGACAAGCTGGACGTGCCGGTGCGCGCGTCCGAGAGCGTGTACCCCTCGGACATGGACAAGGCCCAGACGGCGCTGACCGGCATCGGCCAGTTCGACGTGACGGCGACGCCGCTGCAGATGTCGATGGTGTCGGGAGCGATCGCCAACGGCGGTGAGCTGGTCGCGCCGCACATGGTGTCCCAGATCTCGGATTCGGGCGGAGACGTCCTGGAGTCCTTCGACGACCCGGAATCGCAGCGTGTGATGAGTCAGGACACGGCGAGTCAGCTCCAGTCGGCGATGGAGACGGTCGTCGAGAAGGGCACGGGCACGAACGCGCGGATCAGCGGCGCGGACGTGGGCGGCAAGACGGGCACGGCTCAGCACGGCGAGAAGAACAGCAAGACGCCGTACGCCTGGTTCACCTCGTACGCCAAGGGCAGCGACGGCAAGGAGGTCGCGGTGGCGGTCATCGTCGAGGAATCGGACGCGGCGAGGTCCGAGGTGAGCGGCAACGGCCTGGCGGCGCCGATCGCCAAGGCGATGATGTCGGCGGCCCTGAAGCGCTAGCCGCCTCCCTCTCCTGCTGTGGGCAGGCGTTCCGCAGGGCGGAACGGGTGGGCACAGCCCCGAAGACGCGGGGTGCCGTTCAAAGCGACGGCACCCCGCGGAGGTCAACGCCGCGACCGCCAGACCTGCCAGCCCCACAGGAGGCCGAGCGGAACCATGGCACCCGCCAGCAGTCCTACGGCGAAGCCGAAGCCGCTGTCGGCCTCGCCCTCATCGACGGCGACGGCGACGCCCGCCAGGACGACGGCCACCCCCGTCACGACCAGGAGCACATAGAACCGCCGGCTGAAGAACCGCCCCCGCTCAGGCACCCCCGGCGGCTCCGAAACCTCCGCTTCCGGCCCGAGGCTCGCAGCCAGAGGCCGCTTGAACCACGCGTACACGATCCAGTTCCCGCACGCCTCCCAGCCGTCGGGAGCGAGCCGCTCGTCGAGCCCTTCGCGCCCCCGCGTGACCAGCTCACGCCGGTACTCCCACCGCTGCGGCCGTTCCAGGTCCCGGTGGCTGACGAAGCGCCCGAGCGCGTCGACCCGCTCGACCTCCCATCCCTCGCCGCCGAAGCGGTTCAGGAGCTCTTCGTCGACGTATGTGTCGGCGGTCCACCGCCACGTCTCGACGTGCGCGCCCGGCACCTCGGGCCCCTGGTCTCCCGCGGGCGCAAGCTCGCGGGCGAACTCCTCCGCGGGCCCGAACTCCGCCTCCGGGTCCGCCCCGCCCGACTCCTCCAGGTGCGCCGCCAGATCGGCGAGGGTGGCCTCTACGTGGTCACAGGGCACTCCCTGCGCCCGCAGCCGCTCGGCGAGGTCGTCGAAGTAGCTCATCGCACGCCCGCCTTCGCCAGGACCTCGCGTACGGACCCGTCGAAGGCGAGCCACAGCCCGCCCTGCTCGCCGAGCGTGGCGCGCCCGGCGTCCGTCAGGGAGTAGTAGCGCCGGCCGGGGCCCTTCTCGGTGGCCCGGAACTCCGCGGCGACCAAGCCGGCCTCCTCCAGGCGGTTGAGCACGGGATAGAGCGTGCCGCCCTTGATCTGGCCGAACCCGGCGGCGCCGAGCAGCTTGGCGATCTCGTAGCCGTAGCTCTCGCCGTCGGTGAGGCTGGCGAGCACGAGCAGGTCGAGTACGCCCTTGAACCAGCTGGCCCGGCGGTCGGTCTTCGCGCCGCCGGAGGCGGATGCGGCCATGGTCAGCTTCCCTTCGGGGCGGGCGCGTGCACGGTCACGCCGCCGATCGGCTCCGGCTCGGGGAGCGTCAAGTCCCTTACGGAGAGGGCGACATGGATGACGACGGGAAGCAGCAGGCTCCCGGTGGACACATAGAGCCCGGCGAACAGCACTCCGACGAGGGCGAAGGCGATGGCGCCGCTGCGTCCCTGGTAGAGGCCGGCGAGGGCGTACACGAGCACCGAAATGCCCGCCGCCGCATAGAGGTCGAGGCCGAGCACGCCGACGCCGAAGGCGATCAGGAGACCGCGGTAGACGAGTTCGGCGCAGATGCCGTCGGTCACGGCGACGGCGATCGCGAGGCGGCGCTCCTGTGCCGTGCGCGGCAGCATCGCCCGGATGGAGGCGAGCCCCGGCACGTTCCTGCCGTCTTCGGCGAGGGTGCGCATCTTCCGCCCCGACATCACGGTGACCACCAGGAACACGACGATGACGACGGCCGTGGTCAGCGGCGATTCGGGCGCCGCGATGCCGAGGTCGGCGGCGGCCATGCCCGGCGAGAGCAGCAGCGCCGCCACGGCGAGGGCGGCGAAGACCCACCAGAAGACGAGCACGAAGGTGAAGTAGCCGACGAGGGCGCGCGGTTCGGTGTCCCGGCGGCGGGCGAGCGAGCCGTAGAGACGGCGGCCGAGCCAGGGCTCACCGAGCAGCAGATAGGCGCCGAGCACGGCCGTTATGGCCGTGGACGCGACCGAGAAGTCCGGCGAGATGGTCATGGGATTCCCCCTTCCCGACGGGGTCGCGCGGCGCGCGGCGCATGCCGCACGACCCGCACGACCCCATGAGCATGTGAGCTACCTAGACCGTAAGGCGACCTAGTCAGGAATGCAACCTATCTCGCGATGCCCACCACACTGTTGGGCAGCGGACTACTCCACGAAGTACGTCGGGTTCGGCAGCTTGTACGTCTTGTCCGCGTATCCGCCCGCGAGGTCGGAGACCTGGTCGCCGAAGCTGCCGACGATGTCGTAGCCGGTCGACTCGATGTGCTTGCGGGTGCCCTCCTTGAACTGCACGGTGGTGCACTCCCACTTGGCGGGCGTGGCGCAGTTGCTCAGGTAGGCGGGCGGCGCGGTCTTGTTCTTGGTGAACACGTGCTTGGTGTCCAGCTGCGTGTCGTACCCGGCCTTGGCGAGGTTGGTGACCGCGCCCTCGCGCTGGGCCTCGCTCAGGCCGGTCAGGAAGAAGACCTCGACGCCCTTGCCCTTGGCGTACTTCACGAGTTCGGGCATGCCGAAGACGGCGGGGCGCTTGGCCGCCTTCACGTAGGCGTCCCACGTGGCGCTGTTGTACGTGTAGTTGGTGGACTTCTCGTAGTCGAAGCTGAGCAGCGAGGTGTCGTCCACGTCGAGAACGATCGCGGGCTTCTTGCCGTGGCGGCCGTTCTTCGCGCCGTGCGCGGCGGCCTTCCTGATGTCCTTCTTCGCCTTGGCCTGGATGCGCGCCAGGTCCTTGGCGTACGGGCTGTCGGGCGAGGAGCGCCAGACGCCGTCGGCGTCCTGGTGGGCGCCGTAGTAGTCGTCGATCTCACCGACGAGCAGGCCGATGTTGTGGGGTTCGGCGGTGTGCCGCGCCGATGCCGTGTCGGCGGTGTCGGCGGTGGCGGCACCGGTGCCGTACAGCGCGGCGCCGGCGACGGCACAGGCGGTGGCGATGCCCGCCACCCGTAGGGACTTGCGCATGAGTCGTACTCTCCGGATCAGGGTCGGGGCCGCAGGGCCCGTGCAGGGGCAACGAGTTCGAGCAGGTCAATGCCTGTCTACGCGCACTGTCTACGCGCATCACATGCATCTGCGCGAGACCCTTTGCCCGATCGATACCTGATCCGGAGAAAGCCCGGTGCTTCCGGTGCTCGCCGGGTGCGCCTCAGGCGCCCGGCTTCCAGCCCGGGTCCCGCCCGCTGAGACCGATCACATGGTCGAGGCGCGAGGCGTCGTCCGGCACCGGGAACACGGCCCCGAACAGGCTGTTCCCCGACGTGTCCCCCTCCTCGGGCGTGAGCAGGGCCTCGGCCACCCCGAGGCTCGAAGCGTCGGGGTCGTACGCCTGGCCGGTCGCCCGCGCCAGGTCCCAGCCGTGCACGACCAGTTCGTCCATGGCGACGGCGCCCGCGACGGCACCGGGCAGATCGAGGCCGCCCGCGCGGGTCATGCCCTCCCACGCGGCCGGGTCGCGCCAGGCCTCCACCAGCTCGTCGAGCAGCTTCGGCAGATCGGCACGCCAGCCGGGGCCGACGTCCGGCACGACGCTGCCGGGGTCCCGGTCGAGGTGGGGCCCGAAGTCCTTGCGCGCGGCGTCCCGGAACGCGCCGGTCAGCTGGATCAGATGGCCGAGGAGATGGCGCACCCGGTACTCGGGGCAGGGCGTGGCTCCTTCGAGCTGCCCGTCGGCGACACCTTCGGCGACGGCCGCCACAAGGCGGGCCTGCGGCGCGAAGTCGATCATCTCCGTCATGAATCCTCCCGAATCCCGGCGGCCCCGCCCCCTCAGACCGCACCCCTGCCCTGTAGACCGGCCCGGCGCCCGGAACTCATCGCCGGACCGGTCATCCGGGAACCCGGGGATCCCGCTACTTCACGTCGGCCCAGCGCTTGATCGTCGCGGTCACCTCGGCCTGCTCGGCGGCGGGCAGCTTGGCGATGGAGGCGCCGTGGTTGGAGCCGGGGACCGCGTAGCGGTAGGAGTCGCGGTGGCTCGGGGTGAACTTCTCCGCGCTCCACGGGTCGTTCTCGCCGTAGATGAACATCATCCGCTGGCCGCGGGTCTTCACCCAGCGGTCGACGTCGGCGATGGTGCTGTTGTCGTACGAGCCGCGCATCGCCTCGGGGAGGACCGAGTTGGGCTGGTAGATGCCGGGGTAGCGGCGGACGTCCCCGAGGTGCTTGAACTTCAGGTCGGCCCAGCCGAGCTGGGTGGCGGCCTGGCGGTAGTAGGGGCCCGTGCCGTTCGTGCCGAGGGTCTCGTCCTGGTAGACGCTGAAGCCGTGCTTCTTCGACCAGTCGTAGAGCTCGTCGTCGCTCGCCTTCTTCGCGTCGGGCACGGTCGGGCAGTTGTCGACGCTGCCGCTCTGCCAGAAGTTCCACACCTGGTCGAGCACCGCGAACTCGTAGGCGCGGTCGGTGGTGCCGAGCGTCTCCTCGAAGGTGTCGCCCGCCTCCTTCGCGTCCGCCTCGAACTTGGGCAGCAGCGCCTCACGGCGTACGAGCATCTCGCGCTGCACGGCATTGAGCGCGCTGCGGCACTCGGCGGTGCCGACCGTCCGGAAGAAGCGTTCGTAGCCGCTGTCGTCCCTGTTGTTCGCGTCGTTCGGGGCGACGAACGCGACGACCGCGTCCAGATCGCCGGGGTAGAAGCGCTCGTGGTACGTCGCCGTCATGCCGCCCTTGCTGGCGCCCGTGCCGAGCCACTTGCCCTTCTCGATGCCGCGCAGGGCCCGCGTGAGGCGGTGTTCGTCGGCGGCCTCCTGCTGGACGGTGAGCTTGGACCAGTCGGAACCGGCGGCGCCCGAGGGGCGGGACTGTTCGAAGTAGCGGTGTTCGACGCTGACCTGGTTGGCGTCGATCAGCTTGGTGAGGGCGGTGGTGTTGGACGCCAGGGTGTAGCCGCCGGTGTAGAGGACGGTCGGCTTGTCCGTGGCCTTGTGCCAGAGCGTGGCGCGCTGGGTGAACGTGCCGGCGCGGGGGTTGCCGTGGTCGACGGGCTGGGCGTAGGTGAGCGTGTAGAAGGGGTACCCCTCACGGTCGGCCACGGAGACGACCTTCATGCCGGGGATCTTCTCCAGCCGGTCCCGGATGTCGCTCGATGCGCCGACCCGCCCGTCAGCGGCCTGCGCGCCACCGGTCTGCGCGTCAGCGGCCTGCGCGTCACCGGCTTGCGCGGCGGCGGGCACGGCCCCGCCGAGTACCGCCGCGCCCGCCATGAACCCGGCGCAGACCAGCGCCGATATCCCCTTGTTGCGCACCTTGTCTCCTCGTACTGGAGCGAAATGGTTGCGCGGATGGTAACCGCTTCCACTTCTGGTGCGACAGAGGCTATTTGAGGTGCTCCAGGGCCTTCGTCACCTGCGCCAGATCCGCGTCGGAGGCCAGCCCCGCGTGGTAGAGCCGCAGCTCGTCGGCGCCCAGGGTGCGCGCGTGCGCGGCGTCGGCGGCGAGGGTGGCGGGGCTGCCGCCCATGCCGGAGACCACGGTGAAGTTCGCGGCGAGGGTGGTGCGGGCCGTGCGGTGCGCGTCGAAGGGCGCGAGGGCCCCTGCGCCGCCCGTGCAGGGCACGACCACACCGTCGGCCACGGAGAGGATGTGCTCCGGGTCGACTCCGGCGTTGGCCCCGCAGTGGTACGTCACCGGGTCGGCGTGCAGCAGCACTTGGAAGCCGTCCGGCGCCTCGGCGCGCACGGCCGCGATCGCCGTCTCCTGGAGCGTGCGGGCGGTTTCCTCGCGCCACGCGCGCGTGGCGGCCGCCGTATCGGCGCCGAGGAGCTTCTCCACCGCCTCCCAGCCGCCGGGGGGCTCCTCGCCGCGCCACACGGGCTCCAGGGCGCCGCGGACCCCGGCCGCGAGACCGTCGGGGTCGAGCCCCCGGCCCGCGTACCCCGCACGGCAGTCCGTACAGAAGCACAGCGACATCAGGTACTGGCCGGCCTCCCCGAGCGGCACTCCCGCGATCTTGTCGTGGGCGTGCAGATGCGCGAGGCCGTACCAGCCAAGGGACTCCAGCTCGGTGCCGCGCGCGCCGGGGCGTACGGCGGCTTCCGCGGCGAGGTCGACGAGGTACGCGCGCGTGGCGGGCTGCGCGATGCAGGGCGCCCAGGGATAGCGGTCTCCGTAGGCGTTGACCACGGAGGTGTCCGGATGGTCGGCGCCCATACGGGAGTTGTGGGCGAGGACGACCCAGGTGTGCACGTCGAGCCCGGCGTCCGCGAGCGCTTCTGCGGCCTCTCCGTAGGCGTTGCCCGGGGCCCAGCTTCCTGCCGCGTACGGGCGCAGGCGGCTGCCCTGCCAGCGGTCGTCCGGCTCGTACAGCACCGCCGCGTGCTCGGCGGTGACGATGCGGTGGCGGGGGTGGCGCGGGGTCAGGGCGCGCGTGGAGTGGTAGGCGGAGGCGAGGGTGACCTGCCGGACGCCGAGGGCGGCGATGCGGGCGGGCGCGCCGGGGTCGCCGACGACGTCCCAGGGGTACAGGAAGGCGGAGGTCCTCACGCGCTCTCCTCCCGCAGCAGGGCGCGCCCGCGCTCGGTCAGTTCGACCAGGCGCTTGATGTGCTCGTCGGCGGGTTCGTGCAGCGGCGTCCGCACCTCGCCGACGTCGAGCCCGGCCATGCGCACGCCCGCCTTGACCAGCGAGACGGCATATCCGCGGCCCTCGGCGCGCAGCTCCACGAAGGGCCGGTAGAAGCCGTCGATGAGCCGGTTGACCAGGGCGTCGCCCTCGGCGGTCCGGGCGTTGAAGGCGCGGTGGAAGGCGAGCGCGATGTCGGGCGCGAAGCAGAAGGCCGCCGACGAGTAGAGCGTGATGCCGATGCCCCGGTAGGCGAGGCCGGTGAGCTCGGCGGTGGGCAGGCCGTTGAAGTAGAGGAAGTCCTCCGGGCCTTCCGCGCGCACGGCGCTGACGATGCGCTGCATCAGGTCCATGTCGCCGAGGCCGTCCTTGAAGCCGATGATGCCCTCGACGCGGGCGAGTTCGACCACCGTCTCCGGGGTGAACACGGCGTTGTCGCGCTGGTAGACGATGACGTCGAGGGAGGTGGCCGCCGCCAGTTCGGCGTAGTGGGCGAGCAGTCCCTCCTGTCCGGCGACGACGAGGTAGGGCGGCATGGCGAGCAGCCCGTCGGCGCCCGCCTCCTCGGCGAGCTTCGCGTACCGCACGGCGAGCGCGGTGCCGTACCCGGCGCCCGCGACCACCGGCACCCGGCCCGCCGACTCCTCGGCGGCCGCGGCGACGCACGCCCGGAACTCCTCGGGCGTCAGGGCGTGGAACTCACCGGTGCCGCAGCAGGCGAACACGGCGGCCGCTCCCGCCTCGATGCCCGCGCGCACGTGCGCGCGGAAGACGTCGAGGTCGACGGAGCCGTCGGGGCCGTAGGCGGTGACCGGGAAGAACAGCGGCCCGCTGGGGACGTTGAGTCGATCGGCGAGGGGTGCTGACGTCACGGGCTCTCCCTTAGCGTGCACGTTTCTGATCCACGTCCATATTTCTGAACGGACCCACGCTAAGCCGCCCCCGATCCCCGGTCAAGCGGCGAGGTCCGCGAGAGATCGCGAAGAGATCGGGAAGAGAACCGCGATCGAGGAGCGGATTCCCCGCCTCCGTACGACACTTGACTCGGCGAGGCATTGATCCTTACTTTGTCCACAGATGTGAATGCTGTACGCACACACGAACTCCGAGGAGACCCCCTCATGCCCGCTCCCCGCACCGTCCTGCTCACCGGCGCCGCAGGGGGCCTCGGCACCCTGATGCGGGGGCTCCTTCCGGCGTACGGCCACGAGCTGCGGCTGCTCGACGTGCGGCCCATCGAGGGCGAGCCGGACGCGATCACGGCGGACCTCTCCGACAAGAAGGCGCTGCGGGAGGCCGTGCGGGGCGTCGACGCGGTCATCCATCTCGCGGGCATCTCCCTGGAGTCCTCCTTCGACAAGATCCTGCGGGCGAACATCGAGGGGACGTACAACCTCTACGAGGCGGCGCGCGAGGAAGGCGTCCGCCGTATCGTCTTCGCCTCCTCCAACCACGCGGTGGGGTTCACGCCGCGGCCCGTCGGCGACGATCCGCTGATCCCGGTGGACACGCCGCGCCGCCCCGACACCTTCTACGGCCTCTCGAAGTCCTTCGGCGAGGATCTCGCCCAGTTCTACTGGGACAAGCACGGCGTCGAGACGGTCTCGGTGCGGATCGGCTCGTGCTTCCTGGAGCCGACGAGCGTGCGGATGCTGTCGGTCTGGATGAGCCCCGGTGACGGCGCCCGCCTCTTCCACGCGGCGCTGACCGCTCCGGAGGTGGGGCACACCGTGGTCTACGGCTCGTCCGCGAACACCCGGCTGTGGTGGGACCTCTCGTCGGCGCGCGCGATCGGCTACGAGCCGCAGGACGACTCCGAGCAGTACGCGCAGAAGCTGGTCGCCGAGCAGGGCGAGCTGGACCCCGCGAACCCGGACCACGTGCACCTCGGCGGCCACTTCTGCACGAACCCGCCGGTCTGGCCGTACTGAGAGCGGAACGCCCCGCAGGCCGGAAGGGCCGAAATCAGCCCTTCCGGTGGGACACAAGAGCCCCCGGAACCTGAATCGGGCACGAAACGGGCGGCCCCGACCCCCCGAACGGGCACCCCTCCCGCCCGGAGCAGAGGCCGAGGCTCTGCCAAACGGGCAGAGACGGGCACCATCGCCCGCACTCCGAGCCTGTTCACACACCGTCCCCCGCTGTAGAACTTCCCCACAGGGCCCGAACGGGCACAGCCAGGGAAGGAGGCGGCATCCATGACCGCGGAAGAGCGACAGCGGGAGATCGTCCGGGTCGCGCGGACCTCCGGCTCCGTGGACGTCACCGCGCTCGCCACCGAACTGGGCGTCGCCAAGGAAACCGTCCGCCGTGACCTGCGCGCCCTGGAGGACCACGGGCTGATCCGCCGCACCCACGGCGGCGCCTACCCCGTGGAGAGTGCGGGCTTCGAGACGACCCTCGCGTTCCGCACCACCATGCACGTCCCCGAGAAGAGAAGGATCGCCACCGCCGCCGCCGATCTCCTCGGCGACGCCGAGACGGTCTTCGTCGACGAGGGCTTCACCCCGCAGCTCATCGCCGAAGCACTGCCCGAGGCCGCCAAGGGACGCCCCCTGACCGTCGTCACCGCGTCCCTGGCCACCGCCGGCGCCCTCGCCGAGGCGGACAACATGTCCGTCCTGCTGCTCGGCGGCCGCGTCCGCCCCGGCACGCTGGCGACCGTCGATCACTGGACGACGCGCATGCTGGCCGGGTTCGTGATCGACCTCGCCTACATCGGCGCCAACGGCATCTCCCGCGAGCACGGTCTGACCACGCCCGACCCCGCGGTCAGCGAGGTGAAGACACAGGCCATCCGCGCGTCACGGCGCACCGTGTTCGCGGGCGTGCACACCAAGTTCGGGGCGACGAGCTTCTGCCGGTTCGGGCACGTCGGCGAGTTGGAGGCCATCGTCACGAGCACGCAGCTGCCCGCCTCCGAAGCGCACCGCTACTCGCTCCAGGGCCCCCAGGTCATCCGCGTCTGACACCCCCGCCCCTCGCTCACGTCTCCCCCCACTCCCGCTCACGTCTCCCCGCCCCCGACCCTCCAGCCCGGCACCTCTCGTGATCCCGCACGCCCAAAAATCCACTCCAGGAGCATTCATGCGAACCCAGAGCCGACGGAGGTCGCGCGCACTCGCCGCGGCAGCCGCAGGGACGCTGCTTGCCCCGCTGCTCTCCGGCTGCTGGGCCGGGGCGGGCGGGACCGGTTCCGGCGACTCCATCAACGTACTGATGGTGAACAACCCGCAGATGGTCGAATTGCAGAAGCTCACCGCGGCCCACTTCACCAAGGAAACGGGCATCAAGGTGAACTTCACGGTCCTGCCCGAGAACGACGTCCGCGACAAGATCAGCCAGGACTTCGCCAACCAGGCGGGCCAGTACGACGTCGCCACGCTCTCCAACTACGAGATCCCGATCTACGCCAAGAACGACTGGCTGCACGAACTCGGCTCGTACACCAAGAAGGACAAGGCGTACGACGAGAAGGACGTACTGCCGTCCATGCGCGAGTCCCTCACCGGTGACGACGGCAAGCTCTACGGACAGCCCTTCTACGGAGAGTCGTCCTTCCTGATGTACCGGAAGGACGTCTTCAAGAAGGCCGGTCTCACCATGCCGAAGAAGCCCACCTGGCAGGAGGTGGGCAAGCTCGCGGCCGAGGTGGACGGCGCCGAGTCCGGCATGAAGGGCATCTGCCTGCGCGGCCTGCCGGGCTGGGGCGAGCTGATCGCGCCCCTGACGAGCGTGGTGAACACCTTCGGAGGGACGTGGTTCGACAAGGACTGGAAGGCCAGGCTCGACTCCCCCGAGTTCAAGAAGGCGACCCAGTTCTACGTGGACCTGGTCCGCAAGCACGGCGAGTCCGGAGCCGCCCAGTCCGGCTATGCCGAGTGCCTGAACAACCTCACCCAGGGCAAGACCGCGATGTGGTACGACGCCACGGCCGCCGCCGGTTCGCTGGAGTCCGCCAAGTCCCCGGTCAAGGGCAAGATCGGCTACGTACCCGCGCCCGTGGAGAAGACGAAGCACTCCGGCTGGCTCTACACCTGGGCGTGGGGCCTGCAGAAGGCCTCGCGCAACCCCGACAAGGCCTGGAAGTTCGTCTCCTGGGCGTCCAGCAAGGAGTACGAGGAGCTGGTCGGCGAGAAGATCGGCTGGTCCAACGTCCCGGCGGGCAAGCGCTCCTCCACGTACGACAACCCCGAGTACGTCAAGGAAGCCGCCGCTTTCCAGGACGTCACGCACGACGCCATCGAGGGTGCGCAGCCGACCGACCCGGGCGTGCAGCCCAGGCCCGCGCCCGGCATCCAGTTCGTCGGCATCCCCGAGTTCACCGATCTCGGCACGAAGGTCTCCCAGGAGATCAGCGCGGCCATCGCCGGGCGCCAGTCCGTCGAATCGGCCCTCAAGAAGTCGCAGAAGCTCGCCGAGAAGATCGCCGAGGAGTACGAGGGACGATGACCGCCACCGCGAGCACCACCACCGTCGCGCCCACCACCGTGCGCGCCCCCGGCCCCAAGGCACCGGGAAGGCTGCGCGCCTGGGCCACCAGGGCGCCGCTCCTGCCTGCCCTGATCTTCATGGTCGTCGTCACCCAGCTGCCGTTCGTGGCCACGCTGGTGATCTCCTTCTTCGACTGGAACGCCCTCTATCCCGACGCCCGCAGCTTCGCCGGATTCGACAACTACTCCGAGGTCCTCACCGACCCTGACCTGCGTAAGTCCGTTCTGACGACCATCGTGCTCACGGCCACCGTCGTGCTCGCGAGCCTCGTCATCGGGCTCGGCCTCGCCCTGCTCCTGGACCGGAAGTTCCGGGGCCGCGGAATGGTGCGCACGTTGCTCATCGCGCCGTTCCTGCTCGTGCCGGTGGCCGCGGCGCTGCTGTGGAAGCACGTGCTCTACAACCCCGAGTACGGCCTCTTCAACGGTCTGCTGCACTGGCTGGGCGGTGACGGCGCGGCCCAGCCCGACTGGGTGTCCAACACCCCGCTGCTCGCCATCGAGGCCTCCCTGATCTGGCAGTGGACGCCCTTCATGATGCTGATCCTGCTCGCCGGACTGCAGAGCCGCGACAACGAACTCGTCGAAGCGGCCCGGATGGACGGCGCGGGCAACTGGCAGATCTTCCGCTATCTGACGCTGCCGCATCTGCGCCGCTATCTGGAGCTCGGCTCGCTGCTCGGCTCGATCTACATCGTGCAGAACTTCGACGCCGTCTTCACGATCACCTCGGGCGGCCTCGGCACCGCCAACCTGCCCTACACCGTCTACCAGAGCTTCTACCAGGCCCACGAGAACGGACTGGCGTCCGCCGCCGGTGTCCTCGTCGTCATCGGTTCCATCATCATCGCGACCTTCGCGCTGCGGGTCGTCTCGTCCCTGTTCCGTGAGGAGGCGTCCCGCGCATGAGCACCGCTGCGACGCGTGTACGCACACAGCCCGCAAACCGCTTCCGCATCCGGGGCTCCGCGGGCCTCGGCCTGGCCGCCTGGCTGGCCGGCATCCTGTTCTTCCTGCCCATCGCCTGGATGACGCTGACGTCCTTCCACTCGGAGGAGGACGCGGCCACCAACCCGCCCTCACTGGCCGCCTCGCTCACCCTGGACGGCTACCGCGACTTCTTCGGCTCGGGCGGCGGCGCGAGCCCCTGGCCCTCGCTCATCAACTCGACCGTGGCGTCGGTCGCCTCCACACTCCTGGTGCTCGTCCTCGCGCTGCCCGCCGCGTACGCGCTGTCCATCAGGCCGGTGAAGAAGTGGACGGACGTCCTGTTCTTCTTCCTGTCGACGAAGATGCTGCCGATCGTGGCCGGTCTCCTGCCGATCTATCTCTTCGCCAAGAACACCGACATGCTCGACAACATCTGGCTGCTCGTCATCCTCTACACGTCGATGAACCTGCCGATCGCGGTATGGATGATGCAGTCCTTCCTCGCCGAGGTGCCGCCCGCGATCATCGAGGCCGCGCAGATCGACGGGGCGCGCCTGCCGACCATCCTCGCGCGCGTGGTGGCGCCCATCGCGCTGCCGGGGATCGCGGCGACGTCCCTGATCTGCTTCATCTTCAGCTGGAACGAACTCCTCTTCGCACGGGTGCTCACGGGTGTCGTCGCCCAGACCGCGCCCGTGTTCCTGACCGGCTTCATCACCAGCCAGGGCCTGTTCCTGGCGAAGGTGTGCGCCGCGTCGCTCGTGATCTCCCTGCCGGTGCTCGCCGCGGGGTTCGCCGCCCAGGACAAGCTGGTCCAGGGCCTGTCGTTGGGAGCAGTCAAGTGAAGGCCGCCATCATCGAGTCCGTCGGCAAGGCTGTGGTCGGCGAGGTGCCCGACCCCACTCCGGGGCCGCGCGACGTCGTCGTCGAGGTCGCCGCATGCGGTCTGTGCGGGACGGATCTGCACATCCTGCAGGGCGAGTTCGCGCCCACGCTGCCGGTGGTGCCGGGGCACGAGTTCGCCGGTGAGGTGGTGGGGCTCGGCCGTGAGGTCACGGAGCTCGCGGTCGGCGACCGGGTCGCCGTCGACCCCTCGCTGTACTGCTACGAGTGCCGCTACTGCCGCACCGGCCACAACAACCTCTGCGAGCGCTGGGCCGCGATCGGCGTCACCACCGCGGGCGGCGCGGCCCAGTACGCCGTCGCGCCGGTCGCCAACTGTGTGCGGCTCCCCGAGAACGTCCGCACCCAGGACGCGGCCCTCATCGAGCCGCTGTCCTGCGCGGTACGCGGCTACGACGTGCTCCGCGCCCAGCTGGGCGCCCACGTCCTGATCTACGGCTCCGGGACGATGGGCCTGATGATGCTGGAGCTCGCCAAGCGGACGGGCGCCGCGAGCGTGGACGTCGTGGACCTGAACGCGGACCGTCTGGCCACGGCGCGGCAGTTGGGCGTCTCGGGGTCGGCCGCGGGCGCCGACGAGCTCGACCGGCCGCAGGGCTGGGACATCGTGGTCGACGCCACGGGCAACGCGAACGCCATCCAGGACGGCCTGGGGCGGGTCGCCAAGGCGGGTACGTTCCTGCAGTTCGGCGTCGCCGACTACGCGACGCGGGTCGAGATCGACCCGTACCGCATCTACAACCAGGAGATCACCATCACCGGGTCGATGGCGGTCCTGCACAGCTATGAGCGGGCGGCGGAGCTGTTCGCCGCGGGCGTGCTCGATCCTGATGTGTTCATCAGCGACCGGATGCCGTTGGACGCCTACCCGCAGGCGCTCGACCGGTTCGCTTCGGGGGTGGGCCGGAAGATCGTGGTCGTGCCTTCGCCTTAGCGGCGGGCGGGCGCACCAGAATCACCGGCTCCGCCGAGTTCGTCCGCAACGCCGGACGGTCCGAAATCCGGCCCGTCCGGCGTTCGGGGAACACGGGAAGAAATCTGCGCAGGTAAGGGAACGGCAAAGCCGGGACGTTCGTTACCCCGGACATGACCGCTATGACACCCGGCTCGAACATCCCTCTCACCGCCACCCGCGTGGCGGTGGACGTCGCCGCACCGGTGCGGCTCGACGTATCGGGCCTGCTGCTCACCGCCGACGGCAAAGTGCGCTCCGACGACGACTTCATCTTCTTCAACCAGCCCGCGGGCCCCGGCGTGACCTATCAGTCGGGCGGCGGCACCACCCCCGACAAGATCACGGTGGACACCACCGCCGTGCCCGCCGGCATCGAGAAGATCGTCGTGACGGCGAGCCCGGACGCGGCGGGCCAGTCCTTCCAGGGCATCGAGCCCACCGCCACGATCCGCAACGCGGACGACGGTTCCGTGCTCGCCACGTTCACGCCCCCGCAGCTCGGCGCCGAGACCGCCCTGGTGATCGTCGAGGTCTATCTGCGCAACGGCGCCTGGAAGGCACGCGCGGTCGGCCAGGGGTACTCGAACGGCCTGGCCGGTATCGCGACGGACTTCGGCGTCTCGGTCGAGGAGCCCGCGGCCCCCGCCGCTCCGGCCGCCGCCGCGCCCGCCGCCCCGATGGCGCCTCCGACCGGCGCCCCGGTCCAGGGTCCGCCCCCGCCGGTCGCGGACCCCCGCATTGCCGCCCCGGCAGCGCCCGCCGCTCCGCCGGCGCCCGCGGCCCCCGCCCCCGGCGCCGGGAAGATCAACCTGGACAAGGGCCGGGTCAGCCTCCAGAAGAACCAGACGGTGTCCCTGGTCAAGGGCGGCAAGCCGCTCCTGTCCCAGGTCAAGATGGGCCTCGGCTGGGAGCCCGCGTTCCGCGGCAAGGACATCGACCTGGACGCCTCGGTCATCGCGTACGGCCCGCAGCGCAACCACGTGGACAGCTGCTACTTCGGCAAGCTGTCGATCGTGAACGGCGCGATCAAGCACTCCGGCGACAACCTCACGGGCGAGGGCGGTGGTGACGACGAGGTGATCGTCGTGGACCTGGGCCGTCTCCCGCAGGACGTGACGGGTCTCGTCTTCACGGTGAACTCGTTCTCGGGCCAGAAGTTCACGCAGGTGGCCAAGGCGTACTGCCGCCTGCTCGACGCGGGGACCGGCGAGGAACTGGTCCGCTTCGACCTCACCAACGCCGAGGCGCAGACGGGCGTGATGATGGCCAAGCTGATCAAGCAGTTCAGCGGAGAGTGGGAAATGACCGCAATGGGTGACTTCGTCAAGTCACGCACCGTGCGCGGAATGGTGAAGCCCGCCGCGCAGGCGCTGTAGTCGTCGCACTGACGTCCACGGGCGTCCGCGGGCGCCCGGCAAAGACGCCGGGACATGCGGGGGCGGTCGGCGGGAAGGGGTGGACCTTCCCGCCGACCGCCCCTTTGGCGTGCGTGCGGACGCGCCCGGAGGCGTACGTCAGGTCAGAGCTTGGCCAGCTTGGGATAGGGACTGAGGAAGCGTCCCTGACGGCCGGCGAAGTCGATGACCACGGCTTCTTCGCCTTCGACTCCGACGATCCGTCCGAGTCCGTACTGGTCGTGAGAGACCCGGTCGCCCACGGCGAACTGCTCGATGGGCGGTGCGGGCGGCGGCGGAACGTTAAAGGGGCTGTTCGGCAGGTGGCGTCGGGTACCGGGGGGCCTCGTCATGTTCCGAGTATGCGCCCTCAGGACCCTGCCGCACCATGCTCCGACCTCACACGGTCCTCACATCGGCATCAAACCGACACACAATCTCGGTTTCCCCGTAGCATTGCGTAGTTGCTTCGTGGCACCGCGCGCACAACTGTGCCCCACAAGCCTCGCGGGAGCTCAGAACAGGGCACTGTAGGCATTCAGGGCGGGCTGCCCGCCGAGGTGGGCGTAGAGGACGGTCGCGTCGCGTGCGATCTCGCCCCTCTCCACCAGATCGATCATTCCGGCCATCGACTTCCCCTCGTACACGGGGTCGGTCACCATGCCCTCCGTGCGGGCCGCGAGCCGCATCGCCTCCAGGGTGGCCTCGTCGGGGAGCCCGTAGGTGCCCGCGTGATAGCGCGCGTCAAGCTCGATGTCGGCGTCCTTCACCTCGGTCTGCACGCCGATCAGTTCGGCCGTGCCGCGCGCGATCCGGGCTATCTGCTCGCGGGTGCGGTCGGGATCGGCGGAGGCGTCGATGCCGAGCACGCGCCGGGGGCGGCCGCCCTCCTCCGCGAGTGCGGCGAACCCGGCGACCATGCCCGCCTGGGTCGACCCGGTCACCGAGCAGACCACGACGGTGTCGAAGAAGACCCCCAACTCCTCCTCCTGTTCTGCCACTTCATAGGCCCAGCGGGCGAAGCCCAGACCGCCGAGACGGTGGTCGGAAGCGCCCGCCGGGATCGCGTAGGGCTTGCCGCCCGCCTCCTCGACCTCGCGCACCGCCTGCTCCCAGCTCTCCTTGATGCCGATGCCGAATCCGGCGCGCACGAGGCGTACGTCGGCGCCCGCGAGCCTGCTGATCAGGATGTTGCCGACCTTGTCGTAGACGGAGTCGGGCCAGTCGACCCAACTCTCCTGGATCAGGACGCACTTGAGTCCGGCGCGGGCGGCGACGGCCGCGACCTGGCGGGTGTGGTTGGACTGGACTCCGCCGATCGAGACGAGGGTGTCGCAGCCCTGCGCGAGGGCGTCGGCGACCAGATACTCCAGCTTGCGCGTCTTGTTGCCGCCGTACGCGATGCCGGAGTTGCAGTCCTCCCGCTTGGCCCAGAGCGCGGCCCCGCCGAGGTGATGACCGAGGCGGTCAAGGGGGTGGACGGGCGAGGGGCCGAAGAGGAGGGGGTAGCGGGCGTAGGAGTCGAGAGCTGCGGACACGGGGACCTCCGGCCGGTTCAGGGGTGGGCGAGTTCTTCCAGGACGCGCCAGATCTCCGTGGTGACGGCCACCGCCGCGTCCGGGTCGCCGTCCGCGCACGCGTCGATCAGCCGCGCGTGCAGCTCGGCGGAGCCGCAGGTCACGCCCTCGCCGAAGCGCTGCCTCTCCAGGCGGCGGATGAGCGGGGTGTAGCGGGTGATGGTGGCGGCGGCGGCGCTGTTGCCGCAGGCGGCGACGAGGATGCCGTGCAGGTCGTCGTCGGCGCGCAGGGCTTCCTCCACGTCGCCGGACGCGACGGCCGCCGCGAACCGGCGGTTGGCCTCGCGCATCGCGTACAGGTGCGCGGGCTCCAGGCGGGGCACCGCGCTGCGGGCGACGAGCTCGTGCATGGCGCGGACCACGGCGGCCGCGTCCCTGACGTCGGCCGCGTCCAGTGGCGTCACACGGGTGTGGCTCTGCGGTTTGGTCTCCAGGAGCCCCTCGTCCACGAGCCGCGCGAACGCCTCCCGGACGGGCGCACGGGACAGGCCGAGCGACGCGGCGAGGTCGGCGTCCCGCACGACGCTGCCCGGCGGGATCTCCCCGCCGACGATCGCATCACGGATCGACGCGTACGCCTGGTCCCTGAGGAGGGTGCGGCGCACCGGTTGCATGGCTCCCATGAATTGAAATGTTAGATACCAATCCCCGTCAAGAACAAGGGGCTTGAAGGTCCGGACCCTCAAGCCCCTTGTCCGCACTCACTTCCGCATCTCACTCCCGCACCCACGGCCAGTCGCTCGAAGAGCCCGCCTCGAGCAGCTGCACCATCCGGAAGGCCGCGTCCGAAAGCCCCCCGAACACATGGCGGTTGCCCGTGCCGGAATCGCCGTGGCCCACCCGGTAGCCCGCGAGGTTCCAGGTGTAGACCGGGACGTCCGCCGGAACCTGCTCGGTCGGACCACCGTGATGGTGGTACGACGTCTGCTCGTCGGTGACGATCAGGACGCGGTCGTGCTTCTTGTAGAAGCGGCGCACCGCCTCGGTGGTGTTCGTGCCGCCGAGGTCGCCGAAGCGCTTCAGTACCTTCAGGACCGACTCGCCCCTGCGGTACTTCACCCGATGGCTGTTCGTGCCGAACTCGACCAGGTCCGCGTCCGCCGCCCGCAGCGCGAGCGCCGTGCCGAAGACCGCGGCCGCGTCCGCGCGGTTGAGCTGCGAACGGTCCGAGAGCGGCGACCACATCGAGCCGGAGCGGTCCACCAGGATCAGCGAACGGCCGGGCAGCGCGGGCACGTTGGCAAGGGAGTGGCCGAGCGCCTGCTCCAGGGGGTAGGCCCAGCGCAGCGACGGCGCGTGCTGGTAGGCGGCGAGGTAGCGGAAGGGGAACTGCCGCGACTTCGCGACCTCCGCCGGGTCCGCGAGCCGGTCCGCGACGACCGCCGCCACCTCGTCCGAGACGCCCGCCTCGTCGAAGTTGCGCAGGTTGCGGACGAGCGCCATCGTGCCCATGGAGGGAATGACCGCTTCCCAGGCCGCCTTGTCCATCGGCCCCTGCAGCCAGCCCGCGAGCGCCTCCCACGTCACGCCCGCCGCCGCGAGCCGCTCGGCGCCACCCGCGCCGGTGACCACCGCGCGCCGCTCGGCGACCGGTACCGCCATCAGCTCGCGGTGCGCGGCCAGGATGCGGGCGGACGCGGGCGGCAGTGCGGTGTCGGGGTGGTGGCGGCGGTCGAGCGCGTACCGGAAGAGATCGCCCTGCCACGGCTTGTCCGCGTCGGGCGCTGCGTGCACGAGGTTGAGGATGTCGCCGAAGCGGTAGCCCTTGGACGCCGTGTCGTACTTGAGCAGCGCCTTCTGCCCGTACAGCCGGCGTGCGGCGTCGGCGATGCCGCGCTTGACGGGCTTGGGGATGTTCCGGCCGTACGCCGCCGTCCAGTACCCGAGCAGCTCGCCGGGCTCGTCGGGGCGCCGCAGCACGGAGGCCACGACCGAGCGGTTGGCGGGGCCTTCGGTGGCACCGGCGTCGAGGCGCGCCTTGACGTACTCGGCGGCGCCGACGATCGATGCCGTGCGCATGTTGCCGTCGCCGCGCAACCAGCCGAGCAGGCCCGCGGTCCACTGCGGGTCCTCGACGGCGAGGCGGCGCACGAGCGTGGCGAAACGCTTGTCGCGGGCGTCCCCGGTCTCGTAAAAGGTCTGCTGGGAAACGAAATTCGCCACCGCGAGCAGAAAGAGCTCGGAACGGGGGTCGCGCACACGGCCCCGGCCGCCCTGATGAGTCGCCGCGGTGCGCTCGGTCGACTTCACGGCGGAAGTGACGAGTGCCTTCGCGGACTTGGTGTTGAAGCGTGCCATGGGAATTCCCCCGAATTCAGAATTACTGCCTTCCGAGATCAAAGTGGCGGCGGCGTGGTTTCATCAGAAGAAGTAGCCGCCGCCCGCGCACCGGAAGGAGTTTCACTCTAAGAGAGCGGTGATTCGGGGGGCCAATTGTTTTTCGGTGGCCGCCGATAGGCGACCGCCGGTCAGTGGCCGCCGGTCAGTGGCGCTGTCGCCGCCAGGGGCCCGTGATCGCCAGCATGATGCCGGGGGTCTGGATGTTGGCGTAGAGCGTCTTGCCGTCGGGCGAGAAGGTGACGCCGGTGAACTCGCTGTAGGAGGGCTTCTCGGGGGTGCCCGCGTTGAGTTCGTTGCGCGCGATGGGGTACGTGCGGCCGCGCTCGGTCGCCCCGAAGAGGTGCTGGATGCCGTCGCCGTCCTCGGCGATGACGAGGCCGCCGTACGGGGAGACGGTGATGTTGTCGGGGCCGTCGAACGCGCCGTCCTCGGAGGGGTCGGGGTTGACGCCGAGCAGGACCTTCAGGGTGAGGGTGCGGCGCGAGGGGTGGTAGAACCACACCTGCCCGTCGTGCTGGACGGGGCTCTCGTCGCGGGCGTACGAGGCGACGATGTAGACGCCGCCGTCGCCCCACCACATGCCTTCGAGCTTGCGGGCGCGCGTGATGTCGCCGTCGTCGAACTGCTCGCGCACCGGGACCGTACGCGCGTCGCGGTCCGGGACCTCGATCCAGTCCACGCCGTACACGGTGCCGATCCTGGTGGCGCGGGAGAGGTCGTCGACGAAGCGGCCGCCGGAGTCGTAGCACTTGGGCGCCTTGAGGACGCCCGCCTCGTCGGAGAGGGTGCGCAGCTTGCCGCGGCCGTGCTTGAAGCCGTGCGGCGGGGTCCAGCGGTAGAGCAGGCCGTTCGGCCCGGACGCGTCCTCGGTGAGGTAGAGGTGGCCGCGCTTGGGGTCGACGACGACGGCCTCGTGGGCGTAGCGGCCGAGCGCCTTGATCGGTTTGGGGGCGCGGTTGGCGCGCCGGTCGTGCGGGTCGACCTCGAAGACGTAGCCGTGGTCCTTGGTCATGCCGTTCTTGCCGGCCCGGTCCTCGGTCTCCTCGCAGGTCAGCCAGGTGCCCCAGGGAGTGCTGCCGCCCGCGCAGTTGGTGGCGGTGCCCGCTATGCCGACCCATTCGGCGACGTGCCCGTCGCGGCGGACCTCGACGACGGTGCAGCCGCCCGCGGCCGCCGGGTCGTAGACGAGGCCCTCGGTGAGCGGGACCGGGTGCGGCCACTTGGCGCGGGGGCCTGCCAGCTCGTGGTTGTTGACGAGCAGGGTCGTGCCGCGCGGTCCCTCGAAGGTGGCCGTGCCGTCGTGGTTGGACGGCGTGAATTCGCCGCTCTCCAGCTTCGTCTTCCCGCTGTGGGTCAGGACGCGGTACGAGAATCCGGCGGGCAGCGCGAGCAGGCCGTCCGGGTCGGGGATCAGAGGGCCGTAGCCGGGGGCGTGGCCGAGCGCGTCGGCGCCGTCGGCCCCGTCCTCCGTGGTCTCCTGGGCGGCGAGCGCGCCGGGTGCCGTGGCGAGCGCGCCGACGCTGCCGGCGAGGGCGACCCCCGCGCCGGTGATCGCGGAGCGTCTGGCGAAGTCCCTGCGGGTGAGCGACATGATGTCTCCTCGGGGCGGGTGCAAGGGGCCGGGGCGCGGCCGGGCTGCTGTCGGCGTCACATTCGCGCTCACGTATAAACGGCGGTTGAACACTGTCCGACGTCGAGGGGCTTCCTTCCATGAACCTGCCTGCCACCGGCCGCCGTGTCCTGATCAGCGGGGCCTCCAGGGGCCTGGGCCGCGCGCTCGCGCGGGCCTTCGCCGAGAACGGCGACCGCGTCGCGGTGCACTTCGGCTCGCGCGAGGAGGAGGCGCGCGCGACGCTCGCGTCCCTGGCGGGCGACGGCCATGCCCTGGTGGGCGGGGATCTGTCGGATCCGGCGGGCGCCGCGGACGTGGCAGGGCGGGCCGCCGCCGCGCTCGGCGGCGGCCCCGACGTCCTGGTGAACAACGCCGCCGTGAACCTGCCGCATCCCCTCGCCGACACGTCGTACGAGGACTGGGCCGCGCTCTGGCAGCGGCACGTGTCGGTGAACCTCCTGGCCACGGCGAACCTCAGCCACCTGGCGGCCCGCGGCATGATCGACCGGGGCACGGGCGGCCGGATCGTGAACATCGGCTCGCGCGGCGCGTTCCGCGGGGAGCCCGACCACCCGGCGTACGGGGCGACCAAGGCGGCCGTCCATGCCCTCGGCCAGTCCCTCGCGGTGTCGCTCGCGCCGTACGGGATCGCGGTGGCGTCGGTGGCGCCCGGTTTCTTCGAGACGGAGCGGGTCGCGCACCGGCTGAGCGGGGACGAGGGCGCGGCGATCCGCGCGCAGAGCCCGTTCGGGCGGGCGGGCACGGCGGACGAGATCGCCGCGGCGGTGCTGTGGCTGGCCTCGCCGGTCGCGGAGTGGGCCTCGGGCACGGTCCTCGACCTCAACGGGGCTTCACATCTGCGTACGTGAACCAGTGGTCCCGCGCCCGTGAGCCGCTGGTCGGAGGAGAACGAAGAGACACAGAAGAGGCTTCGTAAACAAGGTCAACAGGCACGGATCACCCCTAATGCCAAGATTTCGTGCAGAACGCCTTGACCCGCCATCCACACGGCAATAGACATCCCCTACCTGCATCACCCGTTTGGGGAGGCGAGCCGCGTGGACGCTTCGCAGGCACGCAGCCTCCATGAGGGCCTGCTGATGAAGCTGGCCAATGTCACCGGTGTCGGCATCGGGAGGGACGAGCACTCGGGGGCGGATGTGATCGTGGTGTTCGTCGTCCGCAAAGTGCCCCGTGACCGGCTCCGGGAAGAAGACGTGATTCCGGAAGCGCTCGAAGGCGTCCCCGTGCGCGTCCTCGCCATCGGCGAGCCCACGGCGCAGTAGGACGGCGCAGTAGGACGGCCTGCGCGAGCGGACCGGAACTCCACCCTTCAACCAAGGGGAAGAGGTGGTCTGGCGTGGTGAGCCAGCCCGAATTGATGCGAGGACCCACCGGCGGTCAGCTCAGTGACAGCTCGCGCCAGCAGGCGACAGGGGACTTCCTGGGCCCCCAGACGTCGCTGGCCAACGTCGTCGGCTTCGGCCACGGCGTGAAGTGGATCGACGGAGAGCCCACCGGCGAACCCGCGGTCATCGTGTTCGTGACCCAGAAGGTTCCGGAGTCCATGCTCCCGGAGCGGGACGTCATCCCCGCCCAGATGGACGACGGCACCCCCACCGACGTCGTCGCCGTCGGCCACGTCGCCGCACAGCGGCAGCAGCGCAGGGCGAGCCGCGCCGACGACCGCTCGATCGTGTACGGCCCCGACGGCGGCGTGAGCGAGCAGCTCGCGGGCCTGACGCAGCCCATGCTGGAAGAGCTCCAGGGGCTCGGCGCGTTCGAGCCGCAGCTCCTCAAGCGCCGGATGCGTCCGTGCCCCTCCGGCTTCTCGGTCGGCAACGTACGCGTGACGGCGGGCACGCTCGGCAGCGTGGTCTACGACTTCCTGCCCGGCGCCTCCGTCGACCCGCCGGGCCCCGGCCTGGGCGTACCGGCGAGGTTCTACATCCTGTCCAACAACCACGTGCTCGCCGACTCCAACCGCGCCCAGCTGGGCAGCGCGATCGTGCAGCCGGGTGTCTTCGACGGCGGCAAGGACCCGGCGGACCGCATCGCGACCCTGGCGCGCTTCATCACGATCCAGTTCGCCCCGCAGATCCCGCTGGAGCGGCACAACAACGTCGTGGACGCAGCGCTCGGCACCGTCGAGTTCCAGGACGCGACCCGTGAGACGTACTTCAGCGGTGCGCCCAGGGCCTGGCGCCGCAAGGCGAACGTCGCGGTCGGCGACCTGGTGAAGAAGACCGGCCGGACGACCAACATCTCCTTCGGCCGGATCATCGCGGTCGACGCGACCATCGACGTCAACTACGGCACGGCGGGCACGGCCCGCTTCAAGGACCAGATCCTCACGACGAACATCTCGGCGGGCGGCGACTCGGGGTCCCTGGTGACCTCGCTCGACAACGTCGCGCTCGGCCTGCTGTTCGCCGGTTCCTCGACCGTCACCGTGCTCAACCACTTCGAGAACGTCCGCGCGCTGCTGCGGGTCGAGGTCTCCGAACAGCTGGCCTGACCGGTCGCACCACGAGAGGAGGGCATTCATGACCACTCAGGCACGCAAGCAGAAGGGCCAGAGCCGCGGGGAGCACCACTTCCACAATCCGCAGGGCGCCGAGGTCAAGACGCGTGACGAGGCGTTCGCCGCGCCCCAAGAGGTGTCCGCGGAGGCGGTCGCCACCACGTGCAAGCTCCAGCTGCACAACGGCGCCATCACCTTCGCCATGGAGGTGAAGTTCAACCCGAACACCTACCCGCACGTGGTGACCGGCGGCCAGATCACCTCCGGCATCTGCGGCGCCCCGTGGGAGATCACGGGCGGCGTCATGGGCGACAGCATCCGCCTGGACGCCAAGCGCACCGGCCAGGGCTCCTGCGCCAACACGATCACGATCGTCGGCGAGTACCAGAACCCTCCGGCGTACCGGGGTACGTACGGGTTCAACGGCGCGACGTCGTCGTTCAAGCACACGACGCTGTATCAGTGCTGAGCTGAGCTGATCTCCGGAGAACGGAGACCGGAGACCGGAGAACGGAGAGCCGGCCGGGGCGGAAGGTCCGCCCCGGCCGGTTCGCGCCATGGTCGCGCCGGCGTCAGACGCCCTGCTGCGAGCGTGCCTTGAAGGCCGCCTTGCGGGCCTCCTTGGCCACCTTCTTGTCGGGGTGCAGCCGCCCCATCGCCTCCAGGACGTCCGCGGTGGCGGGGTGCTCGACCCGCCAGGCCGCGGCGAAGAACCCGCTGTGCTGCTCGGAGAGCCCCTCCACCAGGCCCTGGAGCTCGTCCGAGTTGCCCTCGGCGGCGAGCTGGGCGGCGATCGTGTCGATGGTCAGCCAGAAGACGAGCGCCTCGGAGGGCGGGGGCACGTCGGCGGCCCCGTGCTCGGCCAGCCACACCCGGGCGAGCCCGCCGAGCTCCGCGTCGTCGAGCACCTCGCGCAGGGCGGGCTCCGCCTCGCGGCCCACCAGCGAGAGCGCCTGCTGGCAGCGCAGCCGCCGCAGCGGCGCACCCTCGTCGCCGCCGCGCGCGGCGGCCAGCAACTCCCGTGCCGCGTCCAGCGGTTCGTGCCGGGCCAGCCACAGCTCGATCTCGGCCTGCGCGGCGGCCTGCGGGAACCCGGCCGTGCCTTCGAGCAGCGCGTCGGCGCCCTTGTCGGCGAGATCGCCGACGGCGGGGGCGTCCACGCCCGCCTCCAGCATCCGCGCCCGGATGCCGTACACACCCAGGGGCGTCAGCTTGACCATGCCGTACCGCGAGACGTCCTCGTCGTCGTCCGGGAGCGGTGCGTCGGCCTCGTCGATGTCCACCATGAGGGCCTCGTCGACCGGCTGGTACTCGACGAGCCCCAGCGGCTCGAAGAGCCGGAACTGGTCGTCGAGCTTCATCATCGCGTCCGACACCTGCTCCAGGATGTCGTCCGTCGGCTCGCCCATGTCGTCGGGCACGATCATCGACGCGGCCAGCGCGGGCAGCGGCACCGGGCCCTCGCCCGCCCCCGCGTCCCCGGCGGTGAGCAGGTACAGGTTGCCGAGCACGCCGTCCAGGAAGTCCGCTTCCGCCTGCGGGTCCCAGCCGAGCTCCTCGAAGTCGATCTCGCCGTTCTCCTCCAGGACGTCCAGGAGGTTGTCCATGTCGGGCACGGTCGCGTCCCCGTACACGGTGTCCAGGGCGCCCAGCCAGACGCCGAGGATGTCCTGCGGGCTGCCGGAGGTGAGCGCGGCGAGGTCCTCGCCCGCGGTCACCGTGCCCGGGGCGTCTGCTCCGTCCGGGCCCTGCGACTCCTCCCCGTCCGTGACGTCCACCAGGCCCGTGTCGACGGCCACGCGCCAGGCCTCGCTCGCGTAGGCGGCGGCGTCCGGGTCGTCCGCCGCGAGGCCGAGCTCCGCCGCGGCCGCAGGCAGCTGCTCCTCGATGAGCTCACCGCCCGCCCCGACGCGCGTCTCGGGCCCCGCCCAGCGGGCGAGCCGCGCGGCGCGGGAGAGCAGCGGCGTGGCGAGCGCGGCCCGCGCGAGTTCCGCTTCGGAGTGCAGCAGCACCGGCGGCAGGGTGGCGGGACTTACGGACATCGGCTGGTTCTCCTCCGAAGGATGGGGCCTCCCCTGCTCGCGCAATGCCGGGAGCCGGGGGAAGGGTCGGCTGGGCTGAAGCCTAGACGGATTTGGACCCATGCCGCCCGGTTCATGTCCCTGTCAGAAGACATACACGGTGAGAACACCCGCCGAACCTTGACAACTCCCCTGGTCACACAAGAGATTGACGCGCGTAGAGCGCCGGGCACCCGCCGGTTCGCCTCACCCGCTTCCTACGTACTCACCCCTCATATACGTACTCACCCTCATCCGGAGTCTCTCCATGCCGTACATATCCCGTACCACCCGGCCCGCCGTGAGATCCGCCGCCGTCTCCGCCGTCGTGGCCACCGCCCTCGCGGCCGGGCTGCTCGCCGTGGGTTCGTCGTCCGCTTCCGCCGCCGGGGTGCGCGTGCACGACATCCAGGGCACCACCCGCCTCTCGCCCCTCGCGGGACAGCAGGTCACGGACGTGACGGGCATCGTGACCGGCGTCCGCTCGTACGGCTCGAAGGGCTTCTGGCTCCAGGACCCCAAGGGCGACGGCGACCCCGCGACCAGCGAGGGCGTCTTCGTCTACACCGGGTCCGCCGCCCTGACGGTGAAGGCGGGTGACGCGGTCCGCGTCTCCGGCACCGTCGGCGAGTACGTCCCCGGCGGCGAGTCCTCCGGCAACCAGTCCCTGACGCAGATCACGAAGCCGACGGTGAGCGTCGAGTCGTCCGGCAACGCACTGCCCGCGCCCGTCACGGTGACCGCCGAGACGGTCCCCTCCGCCTACGCGCCCGAGGGCGACCCCGCGAACGGCGGCGACATCAGCGCGCTGCGGCTCAAGCCCCGCTCGTACGCCCTGGACCTCTACGAGTCCCTGGAGGGCATGAACGTCCGCGTGGGCACCTCGCGCGTGGTCGGCGCCACCGATCCGTACTCGGAGCTGTGGATCACCGTGAAGCCGCACGAGAACCCCAGCCGGCGCGGCGGCACGGTCTACAAGTCCTACGACGACCAGAACACCGGCCGCCTCCAGATCCAGCAGCTCGCCCCGGTCTCCGAGCAGCCCTTCCCGAAGGCGAACGTCGGCGACGCGCTGTCCGGCGGCGCCGAAGGGCCGCTGGACTTCAACCAGTTCGGCGGGTACACGCTGGTCGCGCGGACCCTCGGCAAGGTCACGGACAAGGGTCTGGAGCGGGAGAAGACGCGCCGCCAGGCCAAGGGCGAGCTCGCGGTGGCGACGTACAACGTGGAGAACCTCGACCCCACCGATCCGCAGACGAAGTTCGACGCGCTCGCCGGGGCCGTCGTCTCGAATCTCGCCTCGCCCGACATCCTCGCCCTGGAGGAGATCCAGGACGACAACGGCGCGAAGAACGACGGGACGGTCTCGGCGGAGGCGACCCTGAAGAAGTTCACGGAGGCGATCGTCGCCGCGGGCGGGCCGCGCTACGCGTGGCGGTCCATCGACCCCCAGAACAACAAGGACGGCGGGGAGCCGGGCGGGAACATCCGCCAGGTGTTCCTCTTCAACCCCGAGCGGGTCTCCTTCACCGACCGCGGAAAGGGCGACGCGACGACGGGCACGGGGGTCGTACGTTCTTCCGGGCGCGCCGCGCTGACGCTCTCCCCGGGGCGTGTCGACCCCGCGAACGCCGCGTGGAACGACAGCCGCAAGCCGCTGGCCGGTGAGTTCAGCTTCCGGGGGCGGCCCGTGATCGTGGTCGCCAATCACTTCGGGTCCAAGGGCGGCGACGAGGGCCTCACCTCGCGGCACCAGCCGCCGGTGCGCTCGTCGGAGGCGAAGCGGCTGCAGCAGGCGCAGGCCGTGAACTCCTTCGTGCGGGACGTGCGCACGGTGCAGAAGAACGCGGACGTGGTGGTCCTGGGGGACGTGAACGACTTCGAGTTCTCGGCGACGACCGAGGCCCTGGAGGCGGGCGGCGCGCTGAAGTCCGCCGTCAAGTCCCTGCCCCGCTCGGAGCGTTACTCGTACGTCTACCAGGGCAACACCCAGGTCCTCGACCAGATCCTGACCAGCCCCGGCGTCGGACGGGGCTTCTCGTACGACAGCGTGCACATCAACGCGGAGTTCGCGGAGCAGAACAGCGACCACGATCCGCAGGTGCTGCGGTTCCGGCCGTAGGACATCGCGGCCCGGCGCGACCGGCTGCTGGCTACGCGTAGAGCCTGAGCAGCCAGTCGCGCCAGGCAAGTTCGGTGCCCTTGGGGTCCGCGTGCGGGGCGAAGTCGTGGATGCTCAGGCTCACGGGGGCGCCGAAGTGGTTGCGGCCGAAGAAGCGCAGGAGCGCGGTTTCCGTGCGCAGGCCGATGAAGTGCCGGCTGCGGAAGTCGATCATCGCGTCGAGGTGTTCTCCGGGGGCGTCCACGCGGACGCGGGCGCCCTCGGAGGCGTCGTCGGGCAGGCCGAGGCGCCGGCCGAGCCTGGCGAAGGCGTCCGGGGCGGCGGCGGGGGCGGGTCCTTCGAGGGCGGTGAAGGTGACGGGGAGGCCCGGGAAGTACGTCAGGTACTGGCGCAGGGTGTGCAGGTAGAAGTCGGTGTGCTTGCCGGCCGCTTCGTACCGGCTCTCCCAGTCGTCGGTGAGGATGCCGCTGTGCACGTAGCGGACCCAGGAGCGGCGGCCGCCGTCGCGGGGCTCGATGGTGTGGTCCAGCTGGTTGAGGGTCTGCCCCGGCGGGAGTCCGTCGGGGTTCGCGACGCGGGCGGCCAGGCGGTGCGGCGGTTCCCAGCGGGTGACCGTGCCGCCGGAGGGGGCAGCGCCGCCTTCGCGGGGTTCGTACTCCATGGGCCACAGCCAGCCGCCGGTGCCGGTGGTGAGCGCGTCCCAGACCTGGGCGGGAGAGGCGTCGACCTCGAACTCCCGCTCTATCTCGAACTCCTTGCCGGTGGCCATGGCGACTCCCTGGTGCTGCCCGGAGGGCCGAGGTCCCCTGCGCCCGCCCCCGCACGGAGATTCCACCGTCCCACCACCCCATATTTTCGTCCAGGGCACCGGGTCGCGGAGGCCGGGCGTCCGCCGGCGCGCGGCGAGGGCGGGGCGCTCAGCGCTCCGGCCGGAAGCCGTACGCCAGGCGGTACCTGCCCTCTTCCGGCAGCCCTTCGCCGCTCTCCCACTCCGCGTAGTCGATCACTCGCGCGCCGTCCGTCGTCTCGTGGACGTGGACGGAGATCAGCCCCGGCGCGGCCTCCGGCACCTTGTCACGGTCCCCCTCGGTGATCACGATCGCCCCGGCCGCCCGGTCGTCACCCGCGGCCCGCGCCACCCCGTCCCGCAGCCGCGTCTTGTGCAGCCCGAGGCGTTCGATGCCCGGCACCGCCTCGTCGATCTCGGCGTTGCGCTCGTCCCTGCCGCGGGCGAAGAAGTCCTGGTACGCCTCCTCGTCCCGCCACTGCGAGCGGTGCGCCACCGTCGAGCCGTCGGCGCCCGCGTACACGGTGTACGAGAGCAGGCCCTCGTGCGGCCACGGCCGGCTCGCCCAGGCTTCGGCGATCGCGTCGACCGTGGCCCGCTGCCGCTCGGGCGTGCCCGTGCTCCACGTGCTGAGAAAGACGAGTCCGTCGTACGCGCCGGCCGGGTCGGGGAGGGTCGTGGCATCGGCGATCGTCTTCATGGCCTGCTCCTTCGGTGTGTGGGCGGGCTCTGACCCGCGCCCCACACACTGCTACCTCAAGCAAACTTGAGGTCAACCCGGACGACCACGCTGCCCGCGCCGTTCATGCCGGACGCCGCGCCGCTACCCCTTCTCGTCCTCCGAGAGCCGCGCCAGCTCGCCCTGGAACACGTCGAGCCTGGCCTGGAGGAGCGCCGCCTCCGCGACGAGTTCGGGCACGCCCATGGCCTCCGCGGGCGAGCCCGGCACGGTGTCGGGGCGCGCCGCGCCGACCGTGAGGCCCTCCCCCGCGAGGCGGGCGAACTCCGTGAGCCGCAGCGACACGCGCTTGCCCACACAGGCGGCGCACGCCCCCTCGACCACCCGCCACCCCGGCTTTCCCCACCCGGCGTCCGCGAGCACCGCGGCCCGCGCGCCGCAGCCGCAGGGCCGCACGGTGACGGCGCGCACCCGCTGGCGTGCGTACCGGAAGCCGCGCTCGAAGCGGATGTACGCGCCGAGGACCGTCACTTCGAGCAGCGCTGCCCCCCGGTGCTCGCCGGTGCACAGGAAGGCCTCCGCCGCGGCGCGTTCGTGGACGCAGTGGAAACCGCAGTCGCAGCGGCGGTGCGGGGCCTTGTGCCGTCGGCCGTAGACGCAGTGGGCCGTATCGAGTGCGCCGTAGGGCAGGGCCGCGCCCAGGGAGACGCCGGTGAACCCGGCCCTGGCGCCGTCGTGGGACAGCGCCAGGCGGGCGATCTTGTATCCGGTCGGCGGCTCCGTCGGGCGTTCCTCGGGGAGCCGCAGCCTCATCGGACTGCCGGGACTCCGGCCGCGGGCCGCTCGGCGGCGGGCTCTTCGGCCGCCGTCACCCGTTCGGGCTCCGCCTCCGCGTGCTGCTCACGATGGTCCTGCCGCAGCCGGTCCTGCGGGGTTTCCTCGGCGATCCCGGTGGCGAGTGCTTTGCCCAGCCTCATGACGCCTCCTGTGACCGGCCGCGCTGCCGAGCGGCCGTCCTGCGACTACCGACGCCCCCATGGTGGCCCATACGGAGGCGAGTTGGCACTAGGGCGGGCGTCGACCGGCGGGCACCTCGTAGCATTCCTGTCGCATATCTCGTAGCAGAATTAAGTGGAGCTTCAGCATCGGCGTACCGACACTGCCTCTATGACCTCTCCCCCAGCAACGCCTCCCCCGTTCGGCCGCGCCCTGTGCGCGATGGTCACACCCTTCACGGCGGACGGTCTGCTCGACCTCGACGGCGCCCAGTTGCTCGCCGAGCGCCTGGTGGCGGACGGCTGCGACGGCCTCGTGCTCTCCGGCACCACCGGCGAGTCCCCCACCACGTCCGACGACGAGAAGGCCGCGCTCGTACGTGCCGTCGCCGAGGCGGTCGGTGACCGGGCCGCGATCGTCGCGGGCGTCGGCAGCTTCGCGACGCGGCACACCGTCGAGATGGCGCTGCAAGCCGAAAAGGCGGGCGCGGACGGCCTGTTGGTGGTCACCCCCTACTACAGCAGGCCCCCGCAGGACGCTGTCGAGGCGCACTTCCTGGAGGTCGCCGACGCGTCCGGCCTCCCGATCGCGCTGTACGACATCCCGGGGCGCACCGGCACCCGCATCGAACCGGAGACGATGCTGCGGCTCGCGGAACATCCCCGGATCGTCGCCGTGAAGGACTGCGCGTACGACCTGATGGGCACCCAGAAGGTGCTCTCACGCAGCGACTTGGCCTACTACACGGGCTGCGACGAACTCATCCTCGCGCTGTACGCGGTGGGCGGCGCGGGCTACATCAGCACGGTCGCCAATGCCGTGCCCGGACACCTCCGCTCGATCATCGACGCGTTCGACGCGGGCGACACCGACCGGGCCCGGCGGCTCCAGCAGCAGGCCATGGAACTGATCGAGCTGACCATGGACGCGGGCCTGCCGGGCACGGTCACCTCCAAGGCACTGCTCGGCGCACTCGGCCTGCCCGGCGGCCCCGTCCGCGCACCACTGCGAACCGCCGACCGCGAAACGACCGACGGGCTGCTCGCCGCGTACGACGCGCTGGAGCGGGCGCGGCAGACGCGGCAGACGCTGGTGTCAGCGCGCGGCGCCTGCGTCCGGGAAGTCAGCTCGTGGCGGGGAAGCCGGCGGTCTTCGTCCAGGTGAGTGTGTCGGTGCCCCGGCTGAAGGTGGCCTTCTTGCCGCCCGCGGCGACGGCGATCTTCTCCCAGCCGTCGAAGTTCTTCGTGAGGTGCGTGGCCCACTTCGTCAGCGGGCCCGTGGCGACCGCGGCGACTGACTCGGTCGGCGGCTCGCCGTCCGCGCAGTAGACGCCGAAGTCCCCGAAGGCGGCGACCGTGCCGTCCTTGGCCTTGAGCGTGATCCCCTGGCAGGCGTCGGTCCGCGTCTTGTACACGAGGGCCGACTTGGACCAGCCCCGGGCCTTGGGGCTGTAGTCCTGCACGAGGAGCCCCTTGCCCTTCATGTAGTGCATCGCCACGCGTCGCCCGTCGGCGAGCTTGACCTGTGCGTTGAAGGGGCTCGGGCTGCCGCTCCAGGGAATGTCGCTCTTCTCCAGGGGGTAACTGTGGCCGCCGGTGGAGGCCCGGCTCATCTCCTGCGCCGCCCCGCCGCCGACACCCCGGCTCTGCCCGGTGCTCTGCCCGCACCCGGCGGCAAGACCGAGTACCGCCACCGCGCCCAGAGCCAGGGCCCGTATACCCGCTCGCTGCATGTCGCTCTCTCCCCTCGTCCCACGCGGCCCGCGCACACGTGGCAGGGCAGCTTACGCACGGCACGACGCGAAGAGCGCCCCCCGGTGCGGACCGGAGGGCGCTCTTCGCGGAAGGCGGTGCTCAGTTGTGGCTGTGCAGCACGTCGTTCAGGCCGCCCCATACCGCGTTGTTCGGGCGGGCCTCGACGGCGCCGGTGACCGAGTTGCGGCGGAAGAGGATGTTCGAGGCGCCGGAGAGCTCGCGGGCCTTGACGATCTGCCCGTCGGGCATGGTCACGCGGGTGCCCGCGGTGACGTACAGACCGGCCTCGACGACGCATTCGTCGCCGAGCGCGATGCCGACGCCCGCCTCGGCGCCGATCAGGCAGCGCTCGCCGATGACGATACGGACGTTGCCGCCGCCGGAGAGGGTGCCCATCGTGGAGGCGCCGCCGCCGATGTCCGAGCCGTCGCCGACGACGACACCGGCGGAGATACGGCCCTCGACCATGGAGGTGCCGAGCGTGCCCGCGTTGAAGTTCACGAAGCCCTCGTGCATGACGGTGGTGCCCTCGGCGAGGTGCGCGCCGAGCCGCACGCGGTCGGCGTCGGCGATGCGGACGCCCTTCGGTGCGACGTAGTCCGTCATGCGCGGGAACTTGTCGACGGAGGTCACCGCGAGGTGCAGGCCCTCGGCGCGGGCGTTGAGCCGCACCTTCTCCAGGTCGTCGACGGCGACCGGGCCGAGCGAGGTCCAGGCGATGTTGGCGAGGAAGGCGAACTGGCCGTCCAGGTTCACGCCGTGCGGCTTGACCAGGCGGTGCGAGAGCAGGTGCAGACGCAGGTAGACGTCGTGGGCGTCGACCGGCTTCTCGTCGAGGGACGTGATGACCGTACGTACGGCGACGATCTCCACGCCACGGCGGGCGTCCGGGCCGATCGCCTTGGCCGCGCCGTCGCCGAGCAGCTGCACGGCACGCTCGGCGGTGAGCCGCTCGGTGCCTGCGGGGCCCGCTTCGGCGACGAGCTCGGGCGCGGGGAACCAGGTGTCGAGAACGGTGCCGTCGGCGGTGACGGTGGCGAGGCCTGCGGCGACGGCGCCGGTGGTGCGGGAAGCGTTCGTGTCGGTCATGGGGAAAACCTAACCGGCGGCGCGCCGCGCGGGCGAACCGGTCTCAGTGACCGGGCTGCCGCCGGCGACGGCGGCGGGGCCGCACCGGGGCACACTCCCCACCCTCACCGCGCGCCCTTCGGCACCGGGTGCAGCGCACCGCCCGGCGACGCCGGGAGCAAGACGCCACCGACCGGGCCACGGGCGTGCGGTATCCGGACACGGCAGTCGGCCTCTTGCGGAGCTCCCCGCCCGCCGGGGCGGACCACCGACCGGAGTGCGCCCCTCAGCTCTCGCCGTGCAGAATCCGGTCGAGCATCTCCCGCGTATACACCGCGTCGTACTCGCCGCCCGTGAGCAGCACCTGCAGCGATATCCCGTCCATCAGCGCGACCAGGGCGCGGGCGGTCACCGGATCGGTGCGCCGTTCGAGGACCTCGGCGAGCCCCGCGCACCACTCGGCGGCCACGGGCCGCAGGGCGGGCCTGCGCAGGGCGGCGAGGTAGAGCTCGTACTCCAGCTCGACCCCCGACCGCTCCCCCGCGAACCAGTCGCCGAGGATCCGCGCCAGCTCCGCCGCGAGGTCGGCGTCGGGGTCCTCGAACGCGCGACCGGCGGCCATCACCTTCGCGAAGCCCTCGTTGGACTGCCGCAGGGCGGCCACCATCAGCTCGTCGAGCGTCTTGAAGTGGTACGTGGTCGACCCGAGCGGCACATCGGCCTCCGCGGCGGCCGAGCGGTGGCTGAGCCCGCTGATCCCCTTTTTCCCGACCACCCGGATCGCGGCGTCGATGATCCGCTGGCGGCGCTCGGGGTCGTACCGGCGGACCATCAGTGGGCCCCGCCGAGGTTGAGCAGGACGACGCCCGCGATCACCAGGGCGATCCCCGCGATCTTGGCGAGACCGGCGGACTCCCCCATGAAGATCATGCCGATGGCGGCCACCGCGGCGGTGCCGATCCCGGCCCAGATCGCGTAGGCGGTGCCGACCGACAAGGTCTTCAGGGTCTGCGCGAGCAGGGTGAAGGCGATCAGATACCCCGCGACGGTGATCAGCGAGGGCCAGAGCCTGCTGAAGCCCTCGCTGTACTTCATGGCCGTCGTCCCGGCCACCTCCGCCACGATCGCGCCGGCCAGCAGTGCGTATCCCATGCGTACGAGTGTACATAACGTTGTGTACGGGCGTACGCAGAGTCTGGCCGGAAACCGGTTAAGGTGACGCGATCACTGTGGGGGGCCACAGCCAACACACGCGGAACACCGCACGACGCCATGGAGCACAAGAGGGATGTCAGAGATACCGGGGTGGGGACCACAGGCGCCTTACGGCGGACCGCCGGGGCCGTACGGAGCGCCGCCCGGCTGGGGCTGGAACGGCTACGGCTGGACTCCGCCACCGCCGCCGCCCAAGCCCGGCGTCATCCCCCTCGCGCCACTGGGCGCCAACCACATCATCGGCGGCGCGTTCGCGACGATGCGGCGCTACGCCAAGCCGCTGTTCGGCACCGCGGCCGCGGCCTACGGCCTGCTCGCCGTCGTCGTCGTGGCGGGAGGGGTACTCGCCTACGCCGCGAGCCGGGAACACTTCCGCGCCATGTCCGAACCGGGCGCGGACTTCTCCTGGGACGACGGCAGGCCGATCCTGGTCGCGTTCGGCCTGGTGTGGCTGGTGTTCATGCTCGCCACGCTGGTCGTCAACTCCTTCGTCCAGGCGGCCTGCGCCGCCACGCTGCACGAGGCGGTCCTCGGCCGCCCGGCGACGTTCGGCGCGGTCTGGCGCAGGGCATGGTCGCGGACGCCGTCCGTCCTTGCCGTGACCCTGCTGCTCTCGATCGTCCTGATGCTGCCGGTGGCCGCGTTCGCGCTGCTCTTCCTCTCGCTCCTCTTCCTGATGATGACGCAGTCGCTCATCCCCATCGGCCTTGTCTTCCCGCTGTTCCTGCTCACGCTGCCGCTCGCGGCCTGGCTGTACGTCCTGTTCGCCTTCGCCCCGGCGGCCGCGGCCCTCGAAACAGCGGGCCCGTTCACGGCGCTGTGGCGCTCCGTACGCCTGGTGCGGGGCGCCTGGTGGCGCACCTTCGGCATCTCACTGCTCGCGGGTCTCATCGTGACGGGCGTCTCGCTCGCCCTGCGGCTCCCCCTGCAGTTCGCCGCGCCGACCCCGCCCCCGGTCGACCCGGACGACTCCGCGTCGGCCTACCTCCTGGACCAACTGCGCTCCCAGTTCGGCCTGTACGCGGTCCTCGGCCTGCTCGGCAGCTTCCTCGCGCAACTCGCGGCGACGGTGTTCCTGCCCCTGGTGACGGCCCTGCTCTACCTGGACCGCCGCATCCGCAAGGAGAACCTCGCGCAGACGCTCACGGAGGCGTCGGCCGCGGCGCCGCAGCCGGTCCCGTAGACGCGATGAGGCCCCCCGCGCGGGTAGCGCGGGGGGCCTCATCGGGGATGTATGTCCCGGAGATCTCTCAGACGTTGAACCCGAGCGCCCGAAGCTGCTCGCGGCCATCGTCCGTGATCTTGTCCGGGCCCCACGGCGGCATCCAGACCCAGTTGATCCGGAGCTCGTTGACGATGCCGTCGGTGGCGGACTTCGCCTGGTCCTCGATGACGTCCGTCAGCGGGCAGGCCGCCGAGGTGAGCGTCATGTCGATCGTCGCGATGTTCGCGTCGTCGACGTGAATGCCGTAGATCAGGCCGAGGTTGACGACGTCGATGCCCAGCTCGGGGTCGACCACGTCGTACAGCGCCTCGCGGACCTCTTCTTCGGAGGCCGGCTTGGTCAGGGTCTCGTTCTCGCTCATGCGGTCTTCCTCTCAGCGACGTCGGTACCGAGTGCCTGCGCCGTCGCGTCCTTCCACGCCATCCAGCTCAGCAGAGCACACTTCACACGCGCCGGGTACTTGGAGACCCCGGCGAACGCGACGGCGTCCTCCAGGATCTCCTCCATCGCGTCGTCCGGCTCCAGCTTGCCCTTGGACTGCATCAGCTCCAGGAACACCTCCTGGACCTTCTGCGCGTCGGCGAGCTCCTTGCCGACCAGGAGGTCGTTCAGGACGGACGCGCTGGCCTGGCTGATGGAGCAGCCCTGGCCCTCGTACGACACGTCGGCGATCGTCGACCCGTCGTACTTCACGCGCAGCGTGATCTCGTCGCCGCACGTCGGGTTGACGTGGTGCACCTCGGCGTCACCGTCGCGCAGACCGCGCCCGTGAGGGTGCTTGTAGTGGTCCAGGATGACTTCCTGGTACATCGAATCCAGCTTCACGTCCCGGTCAGCCCCTCAGCCGAAGAAGTTCCGTACGTGCTCCAGGCCGTCGATCAGCGCGTCGATCTCGCCGGGCGTGGAGTACAGATAGAACGACGCTCGCGTGGTCGCAGGAATTCCGTAGCGGAGGCAGACCGGGCGGGCGCAGTGGTGACCCACGCGGACGGCGATGCCTTCCTCGTCCAGAACCTGGCCCACGTCGTGCGGGTGGATGTCGCCGAGCGCGAAGGAGATCGCGGCGCCGCGGTCCTCGGCCGTCGTCGGGCCGATGATCCGGAGGTCGGGGACCTCGAGGAGGCGCTTGACCGCGTACTCGGTGATCGCGTGCTCATGAGCGGCGATCTTGTCCATGCCGATCGCGGAGAGGTAGTCCACGGCCGCGCCCAGGCCGACGGCCTGGGAGACCGGGGGCGTGCCCGCCTCGAACTTGTGGGGCGCGGGAGCGTAGGTCGACGAGCTCATCGACACGGTCTCGATCATCTCGCCGCCGCCGAGGAACGGCGGCAGGTCCTCGAGCAGCTCCTGCCGTCCCCACAGGACGCCGATACCGGTCGGGCCGAGCATCTTGTGGCCGGTGAAGGCCACGAAGTCGGCCTGCAGCGCCTGCACGTCGAGCACCATGTGCGGGGCGGCCTGCGAGGCGTCGATGCAGACCAGCGCGCCGACTTCCTGCGCACGGCGGATGATCGCCTCGACGGGGTTGTGCGTGCCCAGGATGTTCGAGACCAGGACGAAGGAGACGATCTTCGTCTTCTCCGTGATGACCTCGTCGATGTTGGACAGGTCGAGCCGGCCGTCGTCCGTGAGACCGAACCACTTCAGCTTCGCGCCCGTGCGCTGCGAGAGCAGCTGCCACGGCACGATGTTGGAGTGGTGCTCCATCTCCGTGATGACGATCTCGGTCTCGTGGTCCACGCGGTAGGGCTCGTCGGCCCAGCCGAGCATGTTGGCCACGAGGTTGAGCGACTCCGAGGCGTTCTTGGTGAAGATCACCTCGTCGCGGCTCGGCGCGTTGATGAACGCCGCGACCTTGTCACGGGCGCCCTCGTACAGCGCCGTGGCCTCCTCCGCGAGGACATGCACGCCGCGGTGGACGTTGGCGTTGTGCTTCTCGTAGTACTCGTTGAGTACGTCGAGCACCTGGCGCGGCGTCTGGGAGGTCGCCGCGTTATCCAGGTATACGAGCTTCTTGCCGTCGTGGATCGTGCGATCCAGGATCGGGAAGTCCTTGCGGATCGCCTCGGTGTCGAGGAGGCCCGGCAGCTGTGTCACGCGGATGCGCCACCCTTCGTGTAGGCCTCGTAGCCCTCGGCCTCCAGCTTGTCGGCGAGCTCGGCGCCGCCGGACTCGGCGATGCGGCCGTTCGCGAAGACGTGCACGAAGTCGGGCTTGATGTAGCGCAGGATGCGCGTGTAGTGGGTGATCAGCAGGGTGCCGACCTCGCCGGTCTCGCGGACGCGGTTGACGCCGTCCGAGACCTGGCGCAGGGCGTCGACGTCCAGGCCGGAGTCCGTCTCGTCGAGGATCGCGATCTTCGGCTTGAGGAGCTCCATCTGGAGGATCTCGTGGCGCTTCTTCTCGCCCCCGGAGAAGCCCTCGTTCACGTTGCGCTCGGCGAAGGCCGGGTCCATCTGGAGCGTCTCCATCGCGCCCTTGACCTCCTTCACCCAGGTGCGCAGCTTGGGGGCCTCGCCGCGGATCGCCGTCGCCGACGTGCGCAGGAAGTTGGAGACCGAGACGCCGGGGACCTCGACCGGGTACTGCATGGCGAGGAACATGCCGGCGCGGGCGCGCTCGTCGACGGACATCTCCAGGACGTCCTCGCCGTCGAGGGTGACGGTGCCCTGCGTGATCGTGTACTTGGGGTGACCCGCGATGGAGTAGGCGAGCGTCGACTTGCCGGAGCCGTTCGGGCCCATGATGGCGTGCGTCTCGCCCTGCTTCACGGTGAGGTCGACGCCCTTGAGGATCTCCTTCGTGGCGTTGTCGGCCTCGACGGTGACGTGCAGGTCGTGGATTTCAAGCGTTGCCATGTGCCTCAGGACTCCTGGGTGAGGGAGACGAGCACATCGTCCCCTTCGATCTTTACGGGGTATACGGGGACGGGGCGCGTCGCGGGGAGACCGGACGGCTTGCCGGTGCGGAGGTCGAAGGCGGAGCCGTGCAGCCAGCATTCGATCTGACAGTCCTCCACCTCGCCCTCGGAGAGGGAGACGTTCGCGTGCGAGCAGATGTCGTTGATCGCGAACACCTCGCCCTCGGTGTGGACGACCGAGACCGGCGTGCCGTCGAGTTCCACCCGCTTCGGGGTGTCCTCCGACAGCTCGCTCAGGCCACAGGCGCGTACGAAGGTCATGCGACCGTCGCCTCCAGCTCCTCTTCGATCTTCGCGATGAGGCGCTCCTCGACGTCCGGCAGACCGATCTGCTGGACCAGCTCGGCGAAGAATCCGCGGACGACGAGGCGGCGCGCCTCTTCCTCCGGGATACCGCGCGACTGCAGGTAGAAGAGCTGCTCGTCGTCGAAGCGGCCGGTCGCCGAGGCGTGGCCCGCGCCGACGATCTCGCCGGTCTCGATCTCGAGGTTCGGCACGGAGTCGACACGGGCGCCGTCGGTCAGAACGAGGTTGCGGTTCATCTCGTACGTGTCCGTGCCCTCGGCGGCGGCCTCGATGAGGACGTCGCCGATCCACACGGCGTGGGCGTCGTCGCCCTGGAGCGCGCCCTTGTAGACGACGTTCGACTTGCAGTGCGGCTGGTTGTGGTCGACCAGGAGGCGGTGCTCCTGGTGCTGGCCGGCGTCGGTGACGTACAGGCCGAGGAGCTCGGCCTCGCCGCCGGTGCCCGCGTACTCGACGCGGGGGTGCAGGCGGACGACGTCGCCGCCGAAGGTCACGACGACCGACTTGAAGGTGGCGTCCCGGCCGATCAGCGCGTTGTGCTGCGCGATGTGCACGGCCTTGTCGTCCCAGTCCTGGACGGAGACGACGGTGAGCTTGGCTCCGTCGCCCAGGAGGTAGTCGACGTTGGCGGCGAGCACGGCGTCACCGGTGTGGTCGATGACGACGAGGGCCTCGGCGAACGCGCCCACCTCGATGACCTGGTGGGAGAAGGCGAGGCCGCCCTCGCCGTGCACGGCGATGCGGATCGGCTCGGTCAGGACCGTCTCCTTGGGGACGGTCACCACCGAGGCCTTCTCGAAGGAGCTGTAGGCCTGCGCGGCGACGCGGTCGACGGGCTTGCCCGCCTTGCCCACGCGCACGTCCTCGCGGCCCACGGTCTCCTGGGTCACGCCCGCCGGGGCCGTCACCTCGACACGGATGCCGCCGGTGGCGACCGCCGTGCCGTCGTGCAGCCCGCGAAGGCGCTCCAGCGGGGTGAACCGCCACTCCTCCTCGCGGCCGTGGGGGACCGGGAAGTCCGCCACGTCGAAGGACGGGGGAGCGCTCATGCGGGTGGCGACGGTGGACTCGGCGGCCACCGCGATGGACCCGGCGGTCGTCGACCCCACGGGAATGTTCTGAGCCTCAGCCATGGCTGTCGTCGTGCTCTCTCTCTGGGTAAAGAAGTCGGTCGCTGCGGGGACGGTGTCCGGTCTTAACCGACCGAACCCTCCATCTGCAGCTCGATCAGCCGGTTCAGCTCCAGGGCGTACTCCATGGGCAGCTCCTTGGCGATCGGCTCGACGAAGCCGCGCACGATCATCGCCATGGCCTCGAACTCCGTCAGACCGCGGCTCATCAGGTAGAAGAGCTGGTCGTCGGAGACCTTGGAGACGGTCGCCTCGTGGCCCATGGACACGTCGTCCTCGCGCACGTCCACGTAGGGGTACGTGTCGGAGCGGGAGATCGTGTCGACGAGCAGCGCGTCACACAGGACGTTCGACTTCGATCCGGCCGCGCCCTCGCCGATCTCGACGAGACCGCGGTAGGAGGTGCGGCCGCCGCCGCGCGCCACGGACTTCGAGACGATGTTGGAGGAGGTGTTGGGCGCCATGTGGACCATCTTGGAACCGGCGTCCTGGTGCTGGCCCTCGCCGGCGAAGGCGATGGACAGCGTCTCGCCCTTGGCGTGCTCGCCCATGAGGTAGACGGCGGGGTACTTCATCGTCACCTTGGAGCCGATGTTGCCGTCGATCCACTCCATGGTCGCGCCCTCGTACGCCACGGCGCGCTTGGTGACCAGGTTGTAGACGTTGTTCGACCAGTTCTGGATCGTCGTGTAGCGGCAGCGGCCGCCCTTCTTGACGATGATCTCGACCACGGCGGAGTGCAGCGAGTCCGACTTGTAGATCGGCGCCGTGCAGCCCTCGACGTAGTGGACGTAGGCGTCCTCGTCGACGATGATCAGCGTCCGCTCGAACTGGCCCATGTTCTCCGTGTTGATGCGGAAGTAGGCCTGGAGCGGGATCTCGACGTGCACGCCCTTGGGGACGTAGATGAACGAGCCGCCGGACCACACGGCGGAGTTCAGCGACGCGAACTTGTTGTCGCCGACGGGGATGACGGTCCCGAAGTACTCCTTGAAGAGCTCCGGGTGCTCCTTCAGCGCCGTGTCGGTGTCCAGGAAGATGACGCCCTGCTCCTCCAGGTCCTCGCGGATCTGGTGGTAGACGACCTCGGACTCGTACTGAGCGGCGACACCGGCGACGAGGCGCTGCTTCTCCGCCTCGGGGATGCCGAGCTTGTCGTACGTGTTCTTGATGTCCTCGGGCAGGTCCTCCCAGGACTCCGCCTGCCGCTCCGTGGAACGGACGAAGTACTTGATGTTGTCGAAGTCGATGCCCGACAGGTCCGAGCCCCAGTTGGGCATGGGCTTCTTGTCGAAGAGCCGCAGGCCCTTGAGGCGCAGCTTCGTCATCCACTCGGGCTCGGACTTCTTGGCCGAGATGTCCTTGACGACGTCTTCGTTGATGCCGCGCTTGGCGGACGCTCCGGCCACGTCGGAGTCGGCCCAGCCGTATTCGTACGTGCCCAGACCCTCGAGTTCGGGGTGGGCAGTCTCCGTGGGGAGCGTCATGCGGGGTTCCTCCCGGCCGTGCTTGCGGATGCGTTTTCGGTGGTCTGTGAAGACTGCGGGGTGTTGCGGGGGATGAACGTCGTGCAGACGCCGTCGCCGTGGGCGATGGTGGCAAGCCGCTGTACGTGCGTCCCAAGGAGGGCGGAGAAGACCTCCGTCTCCGCCTCGCAGAGTTGTGGGTACTGCTCGGCGACGTGGGCGACCGGGCAGTGGTGCTGGCACAGCTGCTCGCCTACTGGCGCCGTGCGGGCCGTAGCAGCGTACCCGTCGGCGGTCAATGCCTTCGCTAGAGCCTCGGCACGCTGCTCGGGGGGCGCCGCCTCGACCGCTTTGCGGTAGGCCACCGCCTGGGCGGCCATCCGGTCGCGGGCGAATTCGACGACCGCTCCCTCGCCGTGCCGCTCGCTGATCCAGCGCAGGGCGTCGGCGGCGAGCTTGTCGTACGACTGGTCGAAGGCGTCCCGGCCGCAGTCGGTGAGCGCGAAGACCTTGGCGGGGCGGCCGCGCGTACGAGCGCCGTAGACCCGCTGCTCGCGGGGCTCGACGACGTTCTCATGGGCGAGCGTGTCGAGGTGGCGGCGCACGGCGGCCTGGGTGAGGCCGAGGCGCTTCGCGAGGTCGGCGACGGTGGAGGGGCCGTGGTCCAGGATGGACCGCGCGACTCGGTTGCGCGTCGAACGCTCACCGGTCGCGAGTTCCTCCTGCGGAGCCTCGCCAACGTTTTTCACAACGCCATTGTTGCGTAATTCCTCAGAGCCTGACAACCCGCGTCGGGATCAAGACCCGGTGCGCTGCATCACTTAGGCATACCTAAGCTGACCTGCGGAAATGATCACTGATCGATCAAATAGGTGGCGCCCCAAGGCCCCGGCGAGCAGACTCCCTGACCATGTCGACACCCCCTCCGACCGGCCCTTTGTGTACGCGCGCGTCTCTCGCGGCCGACCTCCGCGCGCTCGGCGTGAGCCCCGGCGAGACCCTCCTCGTGCACTCCTCGCTCAGCTCGCTCGGCTGGGTCGTCGGAGGGCAGATCGCGGTCGTCGAGGCACTCCTCGACGTGCTGGGCCAAAAGGGCACCCTCGTGGTCCCCTCGCAGTCCAGCGACAACTCCGACCCGGCCGGGTGGGAGAACCCGCCGGTGCCCGAGTCCTGGTGGCCCGCGATCCGCGCCGCCATCCCCGCCTACGACCCGCGCACCGCCCCCACCCGCGGCGTCGGCGTGATCCCCGAGACCGTACGGACCTGGCCCGGCGCCCGCCGCAGCGCCCATCCGCAGACCTCCTTCGCCGCGGTCGGCCCCCGCGCGAAAGCCCTCCTGGAGGACCACGCGCTCGACTGCCGCCTCGGCGAGCGCAGCCCGCTGGCCCGCCTGGAGGAGTCGGGCGCCCGGGTGCTGCTGCTCGGCGCGGGATTCGACTCCTGCACCGCGTTCCACCTGGCCGAGTACCGCATCCCCTCCCCGGAGACCGAGAACTCCTTCGCCGTCATGACCCCGCAAGGGCGCCGCTGGACGACGGCGCGCGAGACCTCGATCACCGACGAACGCTTCGACGAACTCGGATCGGACTTCGAGCGGGACCGCCCCGTGGTGCGGGGCACGGTGGGCGCCGCGACGGCCCGCCTCTTCCCCGTCGCCGACGCCGTCGCGTACGCGCGGAGCTGGCTGGAGACCCACCGCTCGCGGGCCGAGTGGGCGCTCCCGCAGCCCCCTGCCCGCCGCCCCTCTCGCCCTCTCTAGACTTCCCGCCATGGGAAATGAGTCCGTCGTCCAGGTCACCGGCCTGGTCAAGCGGTACGGCACGAAGACCGCGGTGGACGGCCTCGACCTCCGGGTCCGCACGGGCACCGTCACCGCCGTCCTCGGCCCGAACGGCGCCGGCAAGACCACCACGATCGAGACCTGCGAGGGCTACCGCAGGCCGGACGCGGGCGAGGTGCGCGTCCTGGGCCTCGACCCGGTCCGCGAGGCCGGCGCGCTGCGCCCCCGCATCGGCGTGATGCTCCAGTCCGGAGGGGTCTACTCCGGCGCCCGCGCCGACGAGATGCTGCGCCACATGGCGAAGCTGCACGCCCACCCGCTCGACGTGGGCGCGCTGATCGAACGTCTTGGCCTGGAGAGCTGCGGCCGCACCACCTACCGGCGCCTGTCCGGCGGCCAGCAGCAGCGCCTCGCGCTCGCCATGGCCGTGGTCGGACGCCCCGAGCTCGTCTTCCTGGACGAGCCGACCGCGGGCCTGGACCCGCAGGCACGCCGGGCCACCTGGGATCTCGTACGCGATCTGCGGGCCGACGGCGTCAGCGTCATCCTGACCACGCACCACATGGACGAGGCCGAGCAGCTCGCCGACGAGGTCGCGATCATCGACGCGGGCAAGGTCATCGCCGAGGGCACCCCGGAGGCGCTGTGCCGCGGCGGCGCCGAGAACACCCTGCGCTTCTCCGGCCGCCCCGGACTCGATGTCGCCTCCCTGCTCAAGGCGCTCCCGCCGGACTCGGCGGCGGCCGAACTCACGCCGGGCACCTACCGCGTGAGCGGCACGGTCGACCCGCAGCTGCTCGCCACGGTCACCTCCTGGTGCGCCCAGCACGGCGTGATGCCGGAGAAGATCGCCGTCGAACGCCACACCCTGGAAGACGTCTTCCTGGAGCTCACAGGCAAGGAGCTGCGCGGATGAGCGCCGCCGGTACGTACACGCCGAAGCCGGGCGCCGCCCCGCTCCCCCGCATGATCGCCGCGCAGGCGGCGCTCGAGACGAAGATGCTGCTGCGCAACGGCGAACAGCTGCTGCTCACCGTCGTCATCCCCACGCTCCTGCTCGTGCTGTTCAGCGCGGTCGACATCGTGGACACGGGGGACGGCAAGGCGGTCGACTTCCTCGCGCCGGGCATCCTCGCCCTCGCCGTGATGTCCACGGCGTTCACCGGCCAGGCCATCGCGACGGGCTTCGAGCGGCGCTACGGCGTCCTGAAGCGCCTCGGCGCCTCCCCGCTGCCCCGCTGGGCCCTGATGGCGGCCAAGACCCTGTCGGTCCTGGTCACCGAGGTCCTGCAGATCGTGCTCCTCACGGTGATCGCCTTCGCCCTCGGCTGGTCGCCGCACGGCAACCCCTTCGCCGTCCTGCTCCTCCTGGTCCTGGGCACCGCGGCCTTCTCCGGCCTCGGCCTGCTGATGGCGGGCACCCTGAAGGCGGAGGCGACGCTCGCCGCCGCGAACCTCGTCTTCCTCCTGCTGCTGGTGGGCGGCGGGGTCATCGTGCCGCTGGACAAGTTCCCGGACGCGGCCCAGTCGGTGCTCGGGCTGCTGCCGATCTCCGCGCTCTCCGACGGCCTGCGGGACATGCTGCAGCACGGCGCGGGGATGCCGTGGGGGGACCTCGGGATCCTCGCGGTCTGGGCGGTCATCGGGCTCGGAGCGGCGGGCAGATTCTTCCGCTGGGAGTAGGAATCACTTCCGTCGGGAGCAGGAACTACTTCCGTCAGGAGCAGGAATCGGCGTAACTCGCGTCACAGAAGCACCGGATACGTCCCCCTCGTGAAGCCGTGCACAAGCGGCCCCCTACGATGGGGCGCGTGCCAAACGTGACCCGAGCCGACGCCGTCTCCGCCGTGCGCAATCCGCTCGCCTTCATCGCCGAACGCTGGACCCCGCAGCAGCGGACCGTTCAGCGCGCCGCTCTCATCTCGCTCGCGATGACGGTGTGCATCGTGGTCACCGGCGGCGCCGTCCGCCTGACCGGATCGGGCCTCGGCTGCCCGACCTGGCCCAAGTGCACGGACGACTCCCTGACGGCCACCCACGAGATGGGCTTCCACGGAGCCATCGAGTTCGGCAACCGGATGCTGACGTACGTGCTGTGCGCGGCCGTCGGCTGGGCGATCATCACGGCCCGTTCGCAGAAGCCGATGCGGCGCAGCCTGACCCGGCTCGGCTGGATCCAGTTCTGGCTGGTCATGGGCAATGCCGTGCTCGGCGGCATCGTCGTGCTCGTCGGCCTGAACCCGTGGACGGTCGCGGCGCACTTCCTGCTCTCCACCGCGCTGATCGCGGTCGCCGTCACGATGTGGCAGCGCACCCGCGAGGGTGACGGCGACGTGCGCCCGCTGGTCGGCAAGGCCGTGGCGCAGCTGGTGTGGTTCCTGGTCGCGGCGTCCGTGCTGCTCATCGCGGTCGGCACGGTGGTGACCGGCTCCGGGCCGCACGCCGGTGACTCCAGCGAGGTGCCGCGGATGGGCTTCGACTGGGAGACCGTCAGCAAGCTGCACGCCGTGCTCGCCTGGATCGTGGTGACGCTGACGTTCGCCCTGTGGTTCGTCCTCAAGGCGGTCGACGCCCCCAAGGGCCCGCTGCACCGCACCCGCGACCTGTTCCTGATCCTGCTCGCCCAGGGCGCGATCGGCTACGTCCAGTACTTCACGGACCTGCCCGAAGTCCTGGTCGGCCTGCACATGTTCGGCTCGTGCGTGGTGTGGATCGCCGTGATGCGTGTTCTGCTCGCGCTGCGTGAGCGCCCGTACGTGACCGCGGAGGTGCCGTCGCAGTCGGGCGACTCCCAGCTGTCGGCGGTCTGAGGCTCCGTACCCGCGGTCTGCGGACCCGTACCTGACGTCTGCGGCGCCGTACCTCCGGAAGTACGTACGTCCTGAGCGCGATTTCCGGGCTCAGACCTCGGAAAGTCCGTACACGCGGCGTGCGTTGCCCGCCGCGATGAGCCCCGCCACCCGCTGCGCGTCCGGCAGCGACCACGCCCCCTCCGTGACCCACCCGCCGAACACGCGCCCGAGCGCCTCCCCGAAGAGCCGCGCGCCCACCACGTGGAGTTCGGGAAGGCCGTGCGCGCCGCTGGAGAACAGCAGCTTGCCGAAGGGCGCGAGCTCCAGGATCTCCGCGAGTACGGCGGCCGCGCGGGCGCCGGTGCGCACCAGGGCGGGCCCCAGATCGGCGTACACGTGCGGGAAGAGGCCCGCGAGGTCGGCGGCGTTGCGGTGGTACGGATAGCCGTGCAGCAGGACCAGATCGGTGCCGAGCCCCGCGGTCGCCCGTGCGAAACCGCCGAAGTACCCCTGCGGATCCCCGGACCCCGCGTGCAGTTGCAGCGGGCGCCCCGACGCCACGGCGATCCACAGCAGATGCCTGAGCAGCACGGGGTCCTGCAGCGCCCCGCCCACCTGCCGCCGGGCGAGCCAGCGGTCCGCCGCGCCCCGCACCTCGCCGGGTCCGGGCGGTTCGGGGGCCAGGGCGAGGCTGCGCCGGACGCCCGCGACGGAGGTGAAGGCGACGGCGTGCGCGGCGGCCGCGTGGACCGACTCGGCGAGGTTGGCGAGGAACGAGTCCACCGTGCCGGAGGTGTCGGCCACCTGTTCGGCCAGGAGTTCCAGGCGGACGATCTCGTGGGCTTCGGCGCAGCCGGTGGACGCCATCTCGCCGGGCCCGGTCAGATCGCCGGGCAGCCCCGTGTCGACGAGGTAGGTCGTGATGCCGCTCCCCCGCAGCAGCCGCCGCCCCGCCTCCAGAACGCCCAGTTCGCGGCGGCGGGCGAGATAGCGGGCCGGCGGGCAGTGCGGTTCGAGGCCGAGCAGCGGGGGGCACCAGCGGCGTACGGCGAAGCCCGTCTGGGTGTCGAAGAAGGTGGTGCCGGGCGCGGGCGGGCCCTCGCCGCGGCCGAGGTGGGCCTCGAAAGTGCCGAGGCCCAGCTCCGTACGCAGCACACCGTGGCAGTACTGGTCCACCAGGGACGGCGTTTCGATCATCCGGGCTCCCGTTAGGCGGACCGTGGTCCTACGGTCTAACGGGTGAACCGGGCGTCAGGTGTTGCCTTCGGACGCGCTCGGAAACAGTGCCGAAAACTGCGGCTCTCAGCCGTTCGAGGGACCGCCGAGCTGGATGCCCGCCATGCGCGACCACTCGTAGGGGCCGGTCTTCACCTTGGCGGCGAAGTCGCCGTCGAAGTCCTCGTGGACCGTGATCCCGGCCTTCTCGACGGCGCTCTGCGCGATGGCGTAGGTGGGCGCCACCAGGTCGCCCCAGCCGCCGTCCTCGCCGACCAGGACGATGCGGGTGCCCTCGTGCCCGATGTACGCGATCTGCCCCTCGGCCCCGCCGTGCGCCTTCGCGAAGACGCCGATCTCCTTGGCGAGCTTCGCCGCCTTCTTCTCCGCGCGAGCGGCCTGCTTGCTGTCCTCAACCTGCTGCGTCTCTGCCATGAGCAGGATGCTACCGATGGGTAGATCGTCTGGCGACGGCCGGGCGACGTGGCATCGACCACGCCCAGGCCGCGCAGGGCGCAGGCCGCGCAGGGCGCAGGCCGCGCAGGGCGCAGGCGCTTCACGCTGCGCGGAGCGCCTGCGTGCTCACGGGCGGGGCGAGCGGCGTTCATCGGCGTACTCAGGACAACAGCCCCCTGCCGCCCGCAAGGGCGGCAGGGGGCTGTGGAGTCCGTCCGCCGGCCGGAGGCCTAGCGGAGGAAGGGGTCCACCGCGACCGCCACGAACAGCAGCGAGACGTAGGTGATCGACCAGTGGAAGAGCCGCATCTCCTTGAGCTTGCCGCCCGTGACCTCCGCCTTGGCGCGGTTCTGCAGACCGTGCGCCTCCCACAGCCACCAGCCGCCGGTCACGAAGGCCACGATCGTGTAGAACCAGCCGGTGTAACCGAGCGGCTGGAGCAGCAGCGAGACGGCGACCATCACCCAGCTGTAGAGGACGATCTGACGCGCGACCACCTTGTTGGACGCGACGACCGGCAGCATCGGCACGCCCACGCGGGCGTAGTCGTCCTTGACCTTCATGGACAGCGGCCAGTAGTGCGGCGGTGTCCAGAAGAACATGACGAGGAAGAGGATGACCGGCGCCCACGACAGGGAGTTCGTCACCGAGGACCAGCCGATGAGCACCGGCATGCAGCCCGCGATACCGCCCCAGACGATGTTCTGCGAGGTCCGGCGCTTGAGGATCATCGTGTAGATGACCACGTAGAAGAGCAGGGCGCCGAGCGCGAGCCAGGCGGACAGCCAGTTGACGGCGAGTCCGAAGAGAAGCGTCGAGCCGACCGCGAGGGCGATGCCGAAGGCGAGGCACTCGCGGGGGCTGACCATCCCCGTGACCAGGGGCCGCTGGGACGTACGGTCCATCAGCGCGTCGATGTCACGGTCGATGTACATGTTGAGCGCGTTGGCGCCGCCCGCCGACAGGTAGCCGCCCAGGCAGGTCACGAAGACCAGCCACAGGTCAGGCACCCCCTGTTCGGCGAGGAACATCACCGGAACGGTGGTGATCAGGAGGAGCTCGATGATTCGCGGCTTGGTCAGCGCCACGAACGCCATGACACGGGCCCCGAGCGGCCGGTGGCTTGGGCTAGAGCTCGTCCCAATTGCTCCCGCTGGACGGGATTCAACGGCCGTCACGCACACCCCTGACAGAGACTTCCCAGCAAGCCGCGTCGGACGTTCAGACATGAAGATCCGGTAAAGGCTCGCGCGTACCACGCCACTGTAGACGTTGCCCATACCTCGCCCTTCGCGGGGGTGGGGTCGTGTTGAGCGGCGTGTTGGGCCGCCCGGAATCCGGCCCGGCACCCATTCAGATGAGCGGCGCTCCACTCGTTCAGAGAGTCCAGATGAGCGGCTTTGAGATCACATGGTGAACACCATGGATCCCTTTCGGGAGGCGGATCCCGGCGCACCCCGTCAGTCTGGAATCACTCGAAAAAATGCACGTCTTTACAGCGGTAGGCTCGACATCGGCCGGTGGGATCTACATCGCCGGCATTCGACATGTGGAGAGGAGCCCTGACTCAGGGTGAGCACCAAGCCGACCACCACAGACCTCGAGTGGACCGAACTGGACCAGCGGGCTGTTGATACTGCCCGCGTCCTGGCCATGGACGCCGTACAGAAGGTCGGCAACGGCCATCCTGGTACGGCCATGAGCCTCGCGCCTGCCGCGTACACCCTCTTCCAGAAGGTGATGCGGCACGACCCCGCCGACGCCGAGTGGACCGGGCGCGACCGGTTCGTACTCTCCGCGGGCCACTCGTCCCTGACCCTCTACATCCAGCTCTACCTGGCCGGCTTCGGCCTGGAGCTCGATGACCTGAAGGCGTTCCGCACCTGGGGTTCCAAGACCCCCGGCCACCCGGAGTACGGGCACACCACGGGCGTGGAGACCACGACGGGCCCGCTCGGCCAGGGCGTCGCGAACGCCGTGGGCATGGCGATGGCCGCTCGTTACGAGCGCGGTCTGTTCGACCCGGAGACCGCCGCCGGCGAGTCGCCGTTCGACCACCACATCTTCGCCATCGCCGGTGACGGCTGTCTCCAGGAGGGCATCTCCGGCGAGGCGTCGTCGCTGGCCGGGCACCAGAAGCTCGGCAACCTCGTGCTGCTGTGGGACGACAACCACATCTCCATCGAGGGCGACACCGAGACCGCGGTGTCCGAGGACACCATGAAGCGGTACGAGGCCTACGGCTGGCACGTCCAGCGCGTGGAGCCCAAGGAGGACGGCGACCTCGACCCGGCCGCCCTCTACCGCGCCATCCAGGCCGCGAAGGCGGAGACCGAGCGTCCCTCCTTCATCGCGATGCGCTCGATCATCGCCTGGCCCGCGCCGAACGCGCAGAACACCGAGGCCGCGCACGGCTCGGCGCTCGGCGACGAAGAGGTCGCGGCCACCAAGCGCGTCCTCGGCTTCGACCCGGAGCAGACCTTCGAGGTCTCCGACGACGTCATCGCGCACACCCGCAAGGCCCTGGAGCGCGGCAGCGACGCCAAGGCCGAGTGGGCGAAGGGCTTCGCCTCCTGGCGCACCGCCGAGGCCGAGCGCGCCGCGGACTTCGACCGCATCGCCGCGGGCGAGCTCCCGCAGGGCTGGGAGGAGAAGCTCCCGGTCTTCGAGACGGGCAAGGGCGTCGCGACCCGTGCCGCGTCCGGCAAGGTCCTGCAGTCGCTCGGCGCGGTGATCCCCGAGCTGTGGGGCGGCTCCGCCGACCTCGCGGGCTCGAACAACACGACGATCGACAAGACGTCGTCGTTCCTCCCCGCGGGCAACCCCCTGCCGGAGGCCGACCCGTACGGCCGCACGATCCACTTCGGCATCCGCGAGCACGCCATGGCCGCGGAGATGAACGGCATCGCGCTGCACGGCAACACCCGCATCTTCGGCGGCACCTTCCTGGTGTTCTCCGACTACATGCGCAACGCCGTCCGCCTCTCCGCGCTGATGCACCTGCCGGTGACGTACGTGTGGACGCACGACTCCATCGGTCTGGGCGAGGACGGCCCGACGCACCAGCCGGTCGAGCACCTGGCCTCGCTGCGCGCCATCCCCGGTCTGAACGTGGTCCGCCCCGCGGACGCGAACGAGACCGCGATCGTGTGGCGCGAGATCCTCAAGCGCTACACGAAGGAGTTCGGCAAGGGTGCCCCGCACGGCCTCGCGCTGACCCGTCAGGGCGTGCCGACGTACGACCGCGAGGTCACCGAAGGCGCCGTCAAGGGCGGCTACGTCCTGTTCGAGGCCGACGGCGGCACCCCCGAGGTCGTCCTCATCGGCACCGGCTCCGAGGTGCAGCTCGCCGTCGAGGCGCGCGAGCAGCTCCAGGCCGCGGGCGTTCCGACGCGCGTCGTCTCGATGCCGTGCGTCGAGTGGTTCGAGGCGCAGGACCAGGGGTACCGCGACAGCGTCCTCCCCCCGTCCGTGAAGGCACGCGTGGCGGTCGAGGCGGGCATCGGCCTGACCTGGCACCGCTTCGTGGGTGACGCCGGGCGCATCGTCTCCCTCGAGCACTTCGGTGCCTCGGCCGACGGCAAGGTGCTCTTCCGGGAGTTCGGCTTCACCGCCGATCACGTGGCCGCCGCCGCCCGGGCTGCACTCGATTCAACTACTGAGATCGACGCCGCTCAGCGCTGACGCCGACATACGACCTAGTAGGAGATGTAATCCTCATGACAGACGCACTCAAGCGCCTTTCCGACGAAGGCGTCGCGATCTGGCTGGACGACCTGTCGCGCAAGCGGATCACGTCCGGCAACCTCGCCGAGCTGATCGACCAGAGCCACGTCGTGGGTGTCACGACCAACCCGTCGATCTTCCAGAAGGCCATCTCGCAGGGCGACGGTTACGACCAGCAGCTCAGTGACCTCGCCGCCCGCGCGGTCACGGTCGAAGAGGCCATCCGCATGATCACGACGGCGGACGTCCGTGACGCCGCCGACATCCTGCGCCCGGTCTTCGACGCGACGAACGGCCAGGACGGCCGCGTGTCGATCGAGGTCGACCCGCGCCAGGCGCACAACACCAAGGCGACGGTCGCCGAGGCCAAGCAGCTCGCCTGGCTGGTGGACCGCCCGAACGCGCTCATCAAGATCCCGGCGACGAAGGCGGGCCTGCCCGCGATCACCGAGGTCATCGGCAAGGGCATCAGCGTGAACGTGACGCTGATCTTCTCCCTCGAGCGCTACCGCGAGGTCATGGACGCGTACCTGGCGGGTCTGGAGAAGGCGAAGGCCGCGGGCCTGGACCTCTCGAAGATCCACTCGGTGGCGTCCTTCTTCGTGTCCCGCGTGGACACCGAGATCGACAAGCGCCTCGACGGCATCGGCACGGACGAGGCCAAGGCCCTCAAGGGCAAGGCCGCCCTGGCCAACGCCCGCCTGGCCTACGAGGCGTACGAGGAGGTCTTCTCCTCCGACCGCTGGGCCGCGCTCGACAAGGCGCAGGCCAACAAGCAGCGTCCGCTGTGGGCCTCGACCGGCGTCAAGGACCCGTCGTACAAGGACACCCTGTACGTCGACGAGCTCGTCGCGCCGAACACGGTGAACACGATGCCGGAGGCGACCCTGGAGGCCGTCGCCGACCACGGGCAGATCACCGGCAACACCATCGCCGGTACGTACGACACCGCGCGCAGCGAGATCGAGGCCATCGAGAAGATCGGCATCTCGTACGACGAGGTCGTCCAGCTGCTCGAGGACGAAGGCGTCGAGAAGTTCGAGGCCTCCTGGACCGACCTGCTCAAGTCGACCGAGGCGGAGCTCCAGCGCCTCGCTCCCTCGAAGGGCTGACCACTTTGTCAAGCAGCAATCCGCTGCGTGACGCCGCAGACCGACGGCTCCCGCGTATCGCGGGGCCGTCGGGCCTGGTCATCTTTGGCGTCACGGGCGATTTGTCCCGTAAAAAGTTGATGCCCGCCGTCTATGACCTCGCCAACCGGGGTCTCCTTCCGCCGGGCTTCTCGCTCATCGGCTTCGCCCGCCGCGACTGGGAGGACGAGGACTTCGCCCAGGTCGTCCACGACGCGGTCAAGCAGCACTCGCGTACGCCGTTCCGCGAGGAGGTCTGGCAGCAGCTCATCCAGGGGATGCGCTTCGTCCAGGGCAACTTCGACGACGACGCCGCGTTCGAGCAGCTCAAGGCCACCATCCAGGAGCTCGACAAGGCACAGGGCACGGGCGGCAACTTCGCCTTCTACCTCTCCGTGCCGCCGAAGTTCTTCCCGCAGGTCGTCCAGCAGCTCAAGAAGCACGAGCTCGCGGACGCCCCGCAGGGTTCCTGGCGCCGCGCGGTCATCGAAAAGCCCTTCGGACACGACCTGGCGTCCGCCAAGGAGCTCAACTCAATCGTGCACGAGGTGTTCGACCCGGACCAGGTGTTCCGGATCGACCACTACCTCGGCAAGGAGACCGTCCAGAACATCCTGGCGCTCCGCTTCGCCAACCAGATGTTCGAGCCGATCTGGAACCGGTCGTACGTGGACCACGTCCAGATCACGATGGCCGAGGACATCGGCATCGGCGGCCGCGCCGGTTACTACGACGGCATCGGCGCCGCCCGTGACGTCATCCAGAACCACCTCCTCCAGCTGATGGCGCTGACCGCGATGGAGGAGCCCGCCTCCTTCGACGCGAACGCCCTCGTGGCCGAGAAGGCGAAGGTCCTCGGCGCCGTGCGGCTGCCCAAGGACCTCGGCAAGAACACGGTCCGCGGGCAGTACGCCGCGGGGTGGCAGGGCGGCGAGAAGGCCGTCGGCTACCTCCAGGAAGAGGGCATCGACCCCAAGTCGAAGACCGACACCTACGCGGCCGTCAAGTTGGAGGTGGACAACCGCCGCTGGGCGGGCGTCCCGTTCTACCTGCGCACCGGCAAGCGTCTGGGCCGGCGCGTCACGGAGATCGCGGTCGTCTTCCAGCGCGCGCCCCACTCCCCCTTCGACCACACGGCGACGGAGGAACTGGGCCAGAACGCGATCGTCATCCGCGTCCAGCCCGACGAGGGCATCACGGTCCGGTTCGGCTCCAAGGTGCCCGGCACCTCGATGGAGATCCGCGACGTGTCGATGGACTTCGCGTACGGCGAGTCCTTCACCGAGTCCAGCCCGGAGGCGTACGAGCGCCTGATCCTGGACGTCCTGCTCGGCGACGCCAACCTCTTCCCGCGCACGGAGGAGGTCGAGCTCTCCTGGAACATCCTCGACCCGATCGAGGAGTACTGGGACAAGCACGGCAAGCCCGCGCAGTACCCGTCCGGGACCTGGGGCCCGTCCGAGGCGGACGAAATGCTCGCACGAGACGGACGGAGCTGGCGTCGCCCATGAAGATCGACCTTACGGACACCACGTCCAGCAAGATCAACAAAGCGCTCGTCAAGGGCCGCAGGGCGATCGGCACCCCGGCCGTCGGCATGGTGCTCACCCTCGTCATCGTCACCGACGAGGAGAACGCCTACGACGCCCTGAAGGCCGCCAACGAAGCGTCCCGCGAGCACCCCTCGCGCACGCTGGTCGTCATCAAGCGCGCCGCGCGCTCCCCCCGCGACCGCACGACGTCGCGCCTCGACGCCGAGGTACGGGTCGGCGCGGACGCGGGCACCGGCGAGACGGTGGTCCTGCGTCTGTACGGCGAGGTCATCAACCACGCCCAGTCGGTCGTCCTGCCGCTGCTGCTTCCCGACGCCCCCGTGGTCGTGTGGTGGCCGGTCAACGCGCCGCTCAACCCGGCCAAGGACCCGCTCGGCGCGCTCGCCCAGCGCCGCGTCACGGACACCTACGCCGCCGAGCAGCCGATCCACGAGTTGACCGCGCGCGCCGAGGCCTACAGCCCCGGCGACACGGACCTGTCGTGGACCCGGATCACCCCGTGGCGCTCGATGCTCGCGGCCGCTCTCGACCAGGTCCACTGCAAGGTGACGTCGGTCGAGGTGGAGGGCGAGGAGTTCAACCCGAGCTGCGAGCTGCTCGGCATGTGGCTCGCGGACCGGCTCTCCGTCCCCGTGAAGCGCTCGCTCTCCGCGGGCCCCGGCCTGACCGGCGTACGCATGGACACCGACTGCGGTCCCATCGTGCTCGGCCGGGCGGACGGCTCGCTCGCCACGCTCTCCATCCAGGGGCAGCCCGACCGCGCGGTGGCGCTCAAGCGCCGCGAGACGGCCGAGCTGATCGCCGAGGAGCTGCGCCGTCTCGACCCGGACGACACCTACGCGTCCGCGCTGAAGTTCGGTGTGGACCGCCTGGGCGAGTCGGCGGAGGAGTCGACGGTTCCCGACGTGGACGAGCCCACAACGGCGGCCAAGAAGACGGCCCCGGCGAAGAAGACGGCGGCCAAGAAGGCGGCGGCGAAGTGACGGCCGCCCCGCAGCTGGTCGTCCACCGCGACAAGGAGCTGATGGCGCAGGCCGCGGCGGCCCGCCTCATCACGAAGATCGTCGACGCGCAGGCCGCCCGCGGCTTCGCGTCGGTGGTCCTCACCGGCGGCCGCAACGGCAACGGCCTGCTGTCGGCGCTGAGTTCGTCCGCGGCCAAGGACGCGATCGACTGGTCGCGTCTGGACCTGTGGTGGGGCGACGAGCGCTTCCTGCCGGACGGCGACCCGGAGCGCAACTACACCCAGGCCAAGGAGGCACTGCTCGACTCGGTGCCCCTGAACCCGGCCCGGGTGCATCCGATGCCCGCGTCGGACGGCGCGTACGAGGTGGACGCGGCGGCCGGGATGTACGCCGCCGAGCTCACCGCGGCCGCCGGGCCCGAGGACCACGGCCCGGTGCCGACGTTCGACGTACTGATGCTCGGCGTCGGCCCGGACACCCATGTCGCCTCGCTCTTCCCGGAGTTGCCCGCGGTCCGCGAGAGCGAGCGGACGGTGGTCGGCGTGCACGGCGCGCCCAAGCCGCCGCCCGTGCGCATCACGCTGACGCTTCCGGCGATCCGCTCGGCCCGCGAGGTGTGGCTGCTCGCGGCGGGCGAGGACAAGGCGAACGCCGCGGCGATCGCCCTGTCCGGCGCGGGCGAGGTACAGGCGCCCGCCGCGGGCGCGTACGGCAGGTCGCGGACGCTGTGGCTGCTCGATGCCGCCGCGGCCTCGAAGCTGCCGCGCGATCTGTATCCGCCGGCTTCTCCCTGACCGGTCCGCACGACAGTACGGCCCGGCCCGCCTCTCGGCGGACCGGGCCGTACTGCTTTTCAGCGGCTCAACGACCGCGCAGGGTGCGGTACTTCTCGACAAGAGCCGTCGTCGACCCGTCGAGGTCCGGCACGTCGGCGCCCTCGGTCAGGGCGGGCTCGATGCGCTTGGCGAGCACCTTGCCGAGCTCGACGCCCCACTGGTCGAAGGAGTCGATGTTCCACACGGCGCCCTGCACGAACACCTTGTGTTCGTAGAGCGCGATGAGTTGGCCGAGAACCGACGGCGTCAGCTCCTTGGCCAGGAGCGTCGTCGTCGGGTGGTTGCCCTTGAACGTCTTGTGCGCGACGAGTTCGTCCGGCACGCCCTCGGCCCGCACCTCGTCGGGCGTCTTGCCGAAGGCCAGCGCCTGCGTCTGAGCGAAGAAGTTGGCCATCAGGAGGTCGTGCTGGGCGACGAGACCCGGCAGCAGATCGGCGACCGGCTCGGCGAAGCCGATGAAGTCGGCCGGGATCAACTTCGTGCCCTGGTGGATGAGTTGGTAGTACGCGTGCTGCCCGTTGGTGCCCGGCGTGCCCCAGACCACCGGGCCCGTCTGCCAGTCGACCGGCTCGCCGTCCCGGTCGACGGACTTGCCGTTGGACTCCATGTCCAGCTGCTGGAGGTAGGCGGTGAACTTGGAGAGGTAGTGCGAGTACGGCAGGACCGCGTGCGACTGGGCGTCGTGGAAGTTGCCGTACCAGATGCCGAGGAGGCCGAGCAGCAGCGGCACGTTCGACTCGGCGGGCGCGGTGCGGAAGTGCTCGTCGACGAGGTGGAAGCCGCCGAGCATCTCGCGGAAGGCGTCCGGGCCGATGGCGATCATCAGCGAGAGGCCGATCGCCGAGTCGAAGGAGTAGCGTCCGCCGACCCAGTCCCAGAACTCGAACATGTTGGCCGTGTCGATGCCGAAGTCGGAGACCTTCTCGGCATTCGTCGACAGGGCCACGAAGTGCTTGGCGACCGCGCTCTGATCGGCGCGCAGCTCGGTCAGGAGCCAGTTGCGCGCCGAGGTCGCGTTCGTGATCGTCTCGATCGTGGTGAACGTCTTCGAGGCGATGATGAACAGCGTCTCGGCGGCGTCCAGGTCCCGCACGGCCTCGTGCAGGTCGGCGCCGTCGACGTTCGACACGAAGCGGACGGTCAGATCGCGGTCGGTGAAGGACCGGAGCGTCTCGTACGCCATGGCGGGGCCGAGGTCGGAGCCGCCGATACCGACGTTCACGATGTTCTTGATGCGCTTGCCGGTGTGACCGGTCCACTCCCCGGAGCGGACCTTGTCGGAGAAGGCGGCCATCTTGTCGAGCACGGCGTGCACGGCCGGCACCACGTTCTCGCCGTCCACCTCGACCACCGCGTCCCGCGGGGCGCGCAGCGCGGTGTGCAGGACGGCGCGGTCCTCGGTGGTGTTGATCTTCTCGCCGCGGAACATGGCGTCCCGCAGGCCGAAGACGTCGGTGGCCGCGGCGAGCTCGCGCAGGAGCCTCAGCGTCTCGTCGGTGACGAGGTGCTTGGAGTAGTCGACGTGCAGGTCGCCGACCTGGAGCGTGTACTGGGTGCCGCGCGCCGGGTCCTTCGCGAAAAGATCACGCAGCTGCACCTCCCCCAGCTGCTCCCGGTGCTTGCCGATCGCCGCCCATTCGGGCGTCTGGTTGAGCCTGGCGCGGCTTTCTGCGTTCATCTCGGACTTCAGCCTTCTCTCGTACCTGTGTACGTACCTTGCCCCGCTGCACGTTCCAACCTAATTGATCAGGGCCCGATATGAGATCTCTGAAGCTGTCTGTCCGCACACGTGCCGGTAAACGCCGCGTGAAAAGCACAGCGGCCGGACATCCAAGGATGTCCGGCCCTTCTCACGCTCTAGATCTCGCCCCGGAGTTTGGCCAGCGCTTCCGCGAGAATTGCCTCGCCGTCCGCGTCGCTGCGCCGCTCGCGCACGTATGCCAGATGCGTCTTGTACGGCTCGGTGCGGGGCGGGTCCGGCGGATTGTCCCGGTCCTGACCGGCCGGGAAGCCGCAGCGGGGGCAGTCCCAAGTATCGGGCACCTGCGCGTCGCTGGCGAAGCTGGGAACCGTCTCGTGCCCGTTGGAGCACCAGAAGGAGATGCGCAGACGCGGCGCGGACTCACCGCGCTCGGCCTCGCCCATCGGCCCCGCCCCGACCCGACTTCCTCGGATCGCGTTGCCACTTGCCACGGTCGTAACTCCCTGCGTGATGGTGCTGCTGCGGGCGCCTCAGTCTACGTAAGGCCCAACGCGCGTCCAGTGTTTGGAGTTACACCCCACCCAGAGACGCAAGCCCCATGATAATCCGCGCCGTGCGGCGCGCACCGTACATGGGGCTTTAAGCGAAGCTTTCGCAAGGTGGCAATCAAGCCGCTTTCGCGGTCAGTTGTTCACCTTCATCAACAGGCCGAGCACGACAATGCACGCGAACCAGAGAAGACCGACCACGACAGTGATGCGGTCGAGGTTGCGCTCGGCGACGGAAGAGCCGCCGACGGAGGACTGCATGCCGCCACCGAACATGTCGGAAAGACCGCCGCCCTTGCCCTTGTGCATCAGGACAAGAAGCATCATCAGCAGGCTGAAGACGATCAGGGCGATCGAGAACCCCATAACCACGGCTGGACCAACTTCCTCGGATCTGAATCGACTCTGTTGAAATCTGAATCGACTCTGTATCGACGACGGGGGCCGGATGCCTCGCTGAGCGAGTCGCCCGGCCCCCGCAAGGGTACGACGTATCGGCGCTACCGCATACTCACTGGTCGCGGAAGCGGACGATCTTGACGAACTCGTCCGGGTCGAGCGCGGCGCCGCCCACCAGGGCGCCGTCCACGTCGGGCTGCGCCATGATCGCGGCGACGTTGCCGGACTTCACGGAGCCGCCGTACTGGATGCGCACCTTGTCGGCGAGCTCCTGCGAGTACAGCTCGGCGAGGCGGCCGCGGATCGCTCCGCAGACCTCCTGGGCGTCCTCGGGGGTCGCGACCTTGCCGGTGCCGATGGCCCACACCGGCTCGTACGCGATGACGATGGTCTCGGCCTGCTCGGCGGGCAGGTCCTTCAGGCCGCCGTCGAGCTGGGCGAGGGTGTACTGGATCTGCTGGCCGGCCTCACGGATGTCGAGGCCCTCGCCGATGCAGAGGATGGGGGTCAGGCCGTGCTTGTAGGCGGCCTTCACCTTGGCGTTGCAGAGCTCGTCGCTCTCGGCGTGGTACTGACGGCGCTCGGAGTGGCCCACGGCCACGTACGTGCACTTCAGCTTGGAGAGCATCGGGCCCGAGATCTCGCCGGTGTAGGCACCGGAGTCGTGCGCCGAGATGTCCTGGGCGCCGTACTTGATCTTGAGCTTGTCGCCGTCGACCAGGGTCTGCACCGAACGCAGGTCGGTGAAGGGGGGCAGGACGGCGACCTCGACGGCCTCGTAGTCCTTGTCGGCGAGGGCGAAGGCGAGCTTCTGGACGTGGGCGATGGCCTCGAGGTGGTTGAGGTTCATCTTCCAGTTGCCCGCCATCAGCGGGGTGCGCGTAGTCATCAGGTGTCAGTTCTCCAGTGCGGCGAGGCCGGGGAGCGTCTTGCCCTCGAGGTATTCGAGGGAGGCGCCGCCGCCGGTGGAAATGTGGCCGAATGCGTTCTCGTCGAAGCCTAGGTTGCGGACGGCTGCGGCGGAGTCACCGCCCCCGACCACGGTGAAGCCGTCGCAGTTGAGCAAAGCTCGCGCAACGGCGGCCGTGCCCCCGGCGTAGTCGGGGTGCTCGGCGACGCCGACCGGGCCGTTCCAAAATACGGTCTCGGCGTCGGCGATCTTCTCGGCGAAGAGCTCACGGCTCTTGGGGCCGATGTCCAGGCCCTCCATGTCCGAGGGGATCTGGTCCGCGTCCACGGTCCTGAAGTCGGCCGGGGCCTTGGTCTTCAGGTCCGGGAACTCCGTGGAGACCAGCACGTCGACCGGCAGCACGAGCTCGACGCCGTTCTTCTCGGCGCGCTCCATGTACTCCTTGACGACCGGGACCTGGTCCTCCTGGAGGAGGGAGATGCCGACCTCGTGGCCCCGGGCCTTGAGGAAGGTGTACGCCATGCCGCCGCCGATCAGCAGACGGTCGGCCTTGCCGAGCAGCTCGTCGATGACGGCGAGCTTGTCGGAGACCTTGGCGCCGCCGAGGATGACCGTGTACGGGCGCTTGACGTCCTCGGTGAGCTTCTTCAGGACGCCGACCTCGGTGGCGATGAGGTATCCGGCGTAGTGCGGCAGGCGCGCCGGGAGGTCGAACACGGAGGCGTGCTTGCGGTGCACGGCGCCGAAGCCGTCGCCCACGTACACGTCGGCGAGGGCGGCGAGCTTGTCGGCGAACTCGCCGCGCTCGGTGTCGTCCTTGCTGGTCTCGCCCGCGTTGAAGCGGAGGTTCTCGATGACGGCGACCTGGCCGGGCTCGAGACCGTCCACCGCGTCGTGTGCGGCGGGGCCGACGGTGTCCTGTGCGAACGCCACGGGCTTGCCGAGGAGTTCACCGAGGCGCTCGGCGGCGGGCAGCAGCGAGAACTGCGGGTCCGGGGCGCCCTTGGGGCGGCCGAGGTGCGAGGCGACGATCACCTTGGCGCCCGCCTCGGCGAGCTTGGTGACGGTCGGCAGGACGGCGCGGATGCGGCCGTCGTCGGTGATGGTGCCGTCGGCGAGCGGCACGTTGAGGTCGGCGCGGACGAAGACCCGCTTGCCTTCGACCCCTTCGGCGAGAAGTTCGTCAATCGTCTTCATGACTGGTCCAGGACTCCTTTAGAGGGCTGACGTGCAACAAGGCCCGGACCACGCAGTATTGCGCGGTCCGGACCCTGTGCTCACATCGAGGTGCCTGCTCTGCTGATCAGAGCTGACCGCCGACGAAGACCGTGAGGTCGACGAGGCGGTTGGAGTAGCCCCACTCGTTGTCGTACCAGCCGAGGATCTTCACCGTCTTGCCTTCCTGGACCATGGTCAGGGAGGAGTCGAAGGTGCAGGAGGCCGGGTCGCTGACGATGTCGGACGACACGATCGGGTCCTCGGTGTAGAAGAGGATGCCCTTGAGGGCGCCGTCGTCGGCGGCCTTCTTGAACGCGGCGTTGACCTCGTCCTTGGTGACCTCGCGCTGCAGGTCGACGACGAGGTCGGTGGCGGAGCCGGTCGGGACCGGGACGCGCATCGCGATGCCGTCGAGCTTGCCCTTGAGCTGCGGGAGGACCAGAGCGGTGGCCTTGGCGGCACCGGTCGTGGTCGGAATGATGTTCTCGGCGGCGGCGCGGGCGCGGCGCAGGTCCGAGTGCGGGAAGTCCAGGATGCGCTGGTCGTTCGTGTACGCGTGGACCGTCGTCATCAGGCCCTTGACGATGCCGAAGTTCTCGTCGAGAACCTTCGCCATCGGCGCCACACAGTTGGTGGTGCAGGACGCGTTCGAGATGACGTGGTGGTTGGCCGCGTCGTACTTGTCCTGGTTGACGCCCATCACGATGGTGATGTCCTCGTCCTTGGCCGGAGCCGAGATGAGGACCTTCTTCGCGCCACCGGCGATGTGCTTCTCGGCGTCGGCCTTCTTGGTGAAGATGCCGGTCGACTCGATCACGATGTCGACGCCCAGCTGACCCCACGGGATGTCGGCGGGGTTGCGCTCGGACAGCACCTTGATGGTGTGGTTGTCGACCGTGATGGTGTCCTCGGTGTGCGACACCTCGGCCTTGAGACGGCCCAGGATGGTGTCGTACTTCAGGAGGTGCGCCGTAGTCGCGGTGTCACCCAGGTCGTTGACAGCCACGATCTCGATGTCCGCACCCTGCTCAAGCAGCGCTCGGAAGTAATTGCGCCCGATGCGGCCGAAGCCGTTGATGCCTACGCGGATCGTCACGAACCGATCTCCTCGTTGGTACGCCGGTTTCAGACGCCGGCGAGATGTATGGGATGTCCCCGACCGCCTCCGACCCTACCTCTCTGATGGCCTTTGGGTGACATCGACAGGGGGTCCGAAGAGCACGGTGGCCCGTACCCCCGAGTAGGAAGTACGAGCCACCGCGAACAGGCTCTTGATTACGCAGCGTCAGCGGCGCAGATGTGCAAGGGAGGCGCCCATAAGAGCGGCCCGTTCGGCACTTCCGGGCACATGCTCGAACCCGAAGCCGAGCAGCACGCTGTCACGCGCTGTGACGGCCGCATAGGGCTTGTAGAGCTCCCCTGTACGGGCCCAGTCACCCGTGATGTTGGGGCTTCCGGGGGGCGCCGGAGCGACCGCCCAGGTGCCGAGCGAGGTCTCGAATCCCTCGGTCTCCGTGGCGTTGCCCCCTATCACGAGCTGCGCGTTGTCGGCAAACAATCCGCGGCCCCCGCTGGAGGGGTCGGTGATGGCGCTGAGGGACACCTCGATCGTCTTGCCCGCGTAGGGGCTCAGGTCGAAGGCGACGGGCTTCCAGCCGCCGGAGGATCCGGTGAAGCTGTTCCAGGCGCCGCTGGTGCCCGACGCCGTGCAGCCGGTCGCCGACTGCGTCAGGTAGTGCCGCAGGAACGGGTGGCCGTTGATGAAGAACCCGGCTCCGCACTCGGCGGGCACGGCGCTGGACGAGTTCCCGTTGTTGTCCGGCAGCGTGGTCCAGTCGTCGGCGCCGGTGGTGTGTGCCTCCAGGACGCCGTGGTCGTAGCCGGTCTCGAGGTTCCAGTTGAGCGCGAACCGCAGTTGCGGCTGGTCCGCGGCCGTGACGCCGGTCAGGTCGATGGTGCGGGTCAGGCGCTTCCAGTCCTGGTCGGCGTGGGTCGCCGATGCCATGCCCTGGCCGGCGAAGGGCGCGTACGGATTGGTGATGCCGGGGTAGCTGCCTGCCGCCGCGCTCTTGAACTGCGGGAACTCGTCCGCGGGCAGGGTGTCGGACGTGACGGTGTAACGGCCCGCCTTGTCCAGAGGGTTGCCCTCGGCCGCCGCCAGCGGCGTCTTGACGCCGTCGAGCGCGCCGCTGCCCTCGAAGCTGGTGGCGCCGGGCGCGGACAGACGTTCGTACGCGCCCAGGTAGTACTGCGCGAAGTCGTCGGAGAGCGCCTCGCCGAGGTCGACGTTGCCGCCGGTGCGCTCGCCGGACTCGATCAGCTTGCCGCCCTCGTTGAGGTAGGCGCGCAGGGCGAGCTGGGTGGGTGCGCCGGGCACCGGGTCGCCGGTGTAGTGCACGACCGCGGAGAAGTGGGACAGGACGCCGAGCGGGTGCGGGACGCCCTGCTTGGCGACGTCCCAGACCACGGCCGAACGCCCGTTGGCCTTGAGGGCGTCGACGTACTTCTGGGCCTGGGTCGCGGGTGCTCCCTCTTCGGCGACGACGAGGGTGTTCGCCTTGGCCCGCTCGGTGACGGTGTAGGTGAAGTGCGGGCTCTCGGTGCGCCCCTTCTTGTTGCGGCCGGTGAACCACACCTCGACCTTGTCGCCGACACGCGCGTCCTCGACCTCGGCGCGGTACTGGTCGAAGTGGAGGTTGTCCTCACCGCCGTACGTCTCGCCGCCCTTCCAGGCCTTGACGTCCTCATCGTGCGTACGGCCGCCGTTGATGCGGTAGTTGAGCTCCTTGTCGCGCACCGACTTGCGGGCGGTGACGGCGACTTCCTGGTCCCCTCCGCGTGCGTACGACTGCGTGAAGGAGTCCGGCGTGAAGTCGGGGGCCTCGATGCCGGTGACGGAGACCGGCTGGTCGGGGTGGAGCGCTGTCTCGGCGACGGCGAGCGCGAACGGGACGTTCTTCGCGAATTCCTGCTGGATCAGCTTCTCGTCGTCCGGGAAGGTGAAGATGGAGGCGCAGTCCTCGGGCTTCCAGGCGTCGTTCGGGTCGACGTTCGAGGCCGTCTGGCAGGTGGACATCTCCGGCGTGAACATCGATATGCCGTTGACGTTGCCCGCGTGGCCGTCCGCCTCGCCGTTGGTGGTGTAGAGCTCCGAGGAGACCTGCGGGTGATAGCCGGGGACGGCGGGCTTCTCGGGGGTGCCGTTCAGCGCCTTGTAGAGGATGTCGTCCGGGCTCGGCGTGGCGACCTGCCAGCCGATTCCGTAGAGGAGCAGTTCGGCCGCCGAGTGGTAGTTGATCCCGTACGTGAAGCCGATGCGCTTCTGGAAGCGGTCGAGCGCCTTGGTCTCGGGCTCGGACATGGGGCCGGTGCCGCGGTAGGTCTCCGAGGAGGCCTCCGGGGACGAGCCCTCGTTGTCGTAGCCCCACTTGTAGGCGAAGTTGCGGTTGAGGTCGACGCCGTCGCCCGCCGCGATCTTGCCGTCGCCGTCGATGTCGCGAAGGTTCTTGCGCCACTGGCGCTCGCCGTCGGCGGCGTGCGTGAAGTCGTAGCCGTCGGGGTTGGCGGAGAGCACGAACCACAGCTCGGTGGAGTTCACGAGCTTGGTGATGCGCTGGTCCTTGCCGTAGTTGTCGAGGTAGTGGTGCATCAGGCGGCGGGTCATCTCGGGGGTGATCCACTCGCGCGCGTGCTGGTTCGACATGTAGAGCGTGGACGGCTTGGAGCCGTCCTTGGACTTGCTCGCGTTCTTGGAGAGCTTCAGGGCGAGGATGTCCTGGCCCTTGAGGGTCTTGCCGATGGAGACGACCTTGGTGAGGCCCGGGTGGGCCTGACCGGTCTTGACTATCTCCTCCTTGAGGCCCCCCTTGCCGCTGTACGGCCTGAAGACACCGTCCCCCGCGGCCTTGAGCTTCTGCTGCGTGGCGGCGGAGACCTTCTGCTCGGTGAGTTCGACGCCCTCGCGCTCGACGCCCTTGGCCTGCGCCTTCGTCAGATAGACCTCGACGCGGGCGGTCCCGCGCTCGGGGGCCTGCCCCGCGAGTTCGTGGGCGTCCTGGCCCGCCTGGACCAGGATCGGGATCTGCTTTTTGGTGACCTCGGCCTGGTAGACCTTCACGGCCGCCGGATCATCGGCGGCCGGGGCCTTCTCCCCGCTGTCGGCCTGCGCGTGCGGTACGGCGACGAGTCCGCCGACGAGTAACGCGCCCGCGGCGACGACCGATCTGAAACCGGCTCTGGATCTCCTGGATCTCGCTCTGCGTCTCATGAGCCCCCCTTGCGGTTGTCCGGCGCATTTGTGCGCGAACGCCAGGCTCGTGACACTTCATGATCATGTCAATATGGTGTGAAGGGCGACGTGAAAAGGGACGCAAAGAAGCCGCCGGAGCCTCTGCGGCCCCGGCGGCTTGCGTGACGTACGACGGCGGTCAGACCGCCATGTTGTCGGCGAGTTCGTCGCTCAGATTGGACTCCGTGCCCGGAATTCCCAGGTCCTGCGCCCGCTTGTCCGCCATGGCGAGCAGCCGGCGGATACGGCCCGCGACCGCGTCCTTCGTGAGCGCCGGCTCGGCGAGCGCGCCCAGCTCCTCCAGGGAGGCCTGCTTGTGCTCCATGCGCAGCCGTCCGGCCGCCGCCAGGTGCTCGGGGACCTCGTCGGCGAGGATCTCCAGGGCGCGCTGCACGCGGGCGCCGGCGGCGACGGCCGCGCGGGCCGAGCGGCGCAGGTTCGCGTCGTCGAAGTTGGCCAGGCGGTTGGCGGTGGCGCGCACCTCGCGGCGCATCCGCCGCTCCTCCCAGGCGAGCACGGACTCATGGGCGCCGAGCCGGGTGAGCAGGGCGCCGATCGCGTCACCGTCCCGGACGACGACACGGTCCACGCCGCGCACCTCACGGGCCTTGGCCGCGATCTGCAGCCTGCGCGCCGCGCCGACCAGGGCGAGCGCCGCCTCCGGGCCCGGGCAGGTCACCTCGAGGGACGAGGAGCGCCCCGGCTCGGTCAGCGAGCCGTGCGCCAGGAACGCCCCGCGCCAGGCGGCCTCGGCGTCACAGGTGGCCCCCGAGACCACCTGTGGCGGCAGGCCCCTGATGGGACGGCCGCGGCCGTCGACGAGCCCCGTCTGCCGGGCCAGCTGATCGCCGCCCGCCACGACCCGTACGACATAGCGCGAGCCGCGCCGCAGCCCGCCGGGGGCCATCACGATCAGCTCCGAGCTGTGCCCGAAGATCTCCAGGATGTCCCGCTTCAGCCGCCGTGCGGCCATCGCCGTGTCCAGCTCCGCCTCGATCACGATGCGGCCGCTCACCAGGTGAAGGCCGCCCGCGAACCGCAGGATCGCCGAGACCTCCGCCTTTCTGCAGCAGGTCCGGGTGACGGGAAGCCGGGAGATCTCGTCCTTCACCGCTGCCGTCATCGCCATGGGCCGATCCTTCCATGCATCCGAAAAATACGGTCGTACGCGGTGGCCAGGAGCTCCGGATCGTGCCTCGGAGTGCCGTCTTGCCTGGCCACCGGCGCCAGCTCGACCGTGGCGCCGAGCCGCTTGGCGGCATCGGTCAGTGACTCACGATCGGGCACGGCGGCGTCGTCGGCCAGCACCACGTCCAGGGCGAGTTTAGGGGCGTGTCGGGCCAAAACCTCCAAATGACGCTGCGGAGAGAACCCATCGGTTTCACCGGGTTGCGGCGCGAGGTTGAGCGAGAGCACCTTGCGGGCCTTCGTCTGGACGAGCGCGTCGAGCAGTTCGGGGACAAGGAGATGCGGGATCACGGAGGAGAACCAGGAGCCGGGGCCGAGCACCACCCAGTCCGCGTCGAGCACGGCGGCGACCGCCTCGGGGACGGCCGGCGGGTCGTGCGGGACCACGTGCACGGACTGGACCTCACCGGGCGTGAGCGCCACCGTGGCCTGCCCGCGCACGGTGTCCACGTCGTCCGGGCGCTCCGGGTCGTGCCCCTTGACCAGCGCCTGGAGCTCCAGCGGGACCGCGGACATGGGCAGCACGCGCCCGTGCGCGCCGAGCAGCTTGCCCACCAGGTCCAGCGCCTGGACGTGGTCGCCGAGCTGCTCCCACAGGGCGACGATCAGCAGATTGCCGACCGCGTGTTCGTGCAGGTCGCCCTTGGACTGGAAGCGGTGCTGGATGACGCGGGCCCACGTCTGGCCCCAGTCGTCGTCGCCGCACAGGGCCGCGAGCGCCTTGCGCAGGTCGCCGGGCGGCAGGACGCCCAGCTCGTCGCGGAGCCGCCCGCTGGAGCCGCCGTCGTCGGCGACGGTGACCACGGCGGTGAGGTCGCCGGTGATGCGGCGCAGTCCGGCGAGCGAGGCGGACAGGCCCATTCCGCCGCCGAGCGCCACGACCTTGGGCTGGGTGCCCCGCTTGCGGCCCAGACGGTTCAGCCGCAGGGAAGCCTTCACTCTCGCCCCATGTCCCGGTGGACGATGACGGTCTCCACTCCCTCGGACACGAGGCGAGCCGCGAGCTTCTCCGACATGGCGACGGAGCGGTGCTTGCCGCCCGTACAACCGACCGCGATCGTCACGTAACGCTTGCCCTCGCGGCGGTAGCCCGCGGCGATGAGCTGGAGCAGCTCGGCGTACCGGTCGAGGAACTCCTTGGCGCCCGGCTGGTTGAAGACGTAGCCGGAGACTTCTTCGTTGAGGCCCGTGAAGGGACGCAGCTCCGGCACCCAGTGCGGATTGGGCAGGAAGCGGCAGTCCACGACGAGGTCCGCGTCGACCGGCAGGCCGTACTTGTAGCCGAACGACATGACCGTGGCCCGCAGCTCGGGCTCCTCGTCGCCCGCGAACTGGGCGTCCATCTTGGCGCGCAGCTCGTGCACGTTCAGGCTGGAGGTGTCGATCACCAGGTCGGCGTCGCCGCGCAGCTCGCGCAGGAGCTCGCGCTCGGCCGCGATGCCGTCCACGATGCGGCCGTCGCCCTGCAGCGGGTGCGGGCGGCGGACCGACTCGAAGCGGCGCACCAGGGCGTCGTCCGAGGACTCCAGGAAAACGATCCGCCGGGTGACGTGCTTGGCCTCCAGGTCCGCGAGGGACTGGCGCAGATTGTCGAAGAAGCGGCGGCCGCGGACGTCGACGACGACCGCGATGCGGGCGACGTTGCCCTGCGAGCGCGCGCCGAGCTCCACCATGGTGGGGATCAGCGCGGGCGGCAGGTTGTCGACGACGAACCAGCCGAGGTCCTCCAGACACTTCGCCGCGGTGCTGCGCCCCGCTCCCGACATACCGGAGATGATCACCAGCTCGGGGATGGCCGTCTCGGCGGCCTCACCCGGTGTGATGGTGCTGCCCGTACTCACTTGTTCGCCGCCTTCGTCGTGCTCGGTCATGGCTCCTGCCCCCGTCGTTCTTCCGAGGTGCCCGTGGACACGGACTCCTCGCCATCGCTCGAGGCTCCCGCACCCGCGGGCTCCTCGTCTTCAATGATCTCTCCGGTCGCCGTGTTCACGGCGGGTCCGGCGGGAACCGCTCCGGCCAGGGCCGCGACGATCGACTCGGCCGTCTTGCGGCCTATGCCCGGAACCTCGCAGATCTGGTCGATTGTCGCGGATCGCAGCCTCTTCACCGAACCGAAGTGCTTGATCAGCGTCTGCTTGCGCGCGTCGCCCAGGCCCGGCACGGCGTCCAGCGGTCCGGCCTTGAAACGCTTGGCCCGCTTGGTGCGCTGGTAGGTGATCGCGAAGCGGTGCGCCTCGTCGCGTACCCGCTGGAGAAGGTACAGGCCTTCGCTGGTGCGCGGCAGGATCACCGGGTCGTCGTCGCCCGGCACCCAGACCTCTTCGAGGCGCTTGGCCAGGCCGCAGACCGCGATGTCGTCGATGCCGAGCTCGTCGAGGGCCCGCTGGGCCGCCGCGACCTGCGGCTGGCCGCCGTCCACGACGACGAGCTGGGGCGGGTAGGCGAAGCGCTTGGGGCGGCCGTCCTCCTCGGTGAGGCTGTTCGTCTCACCGTTCGACTCGCCGTTCGCCCCGGCGGGCACTTCGCCGTTCGATTCCCTGTTCGTTTCGCCGTTCGTTTCGCCGTTCGTTTCGGGGTCCCACTCCCCCGTCTGCTGCTTGTCGGAGAGGTAGCGCTTGAAGCGGCGCGTGAGGACCTCGTGCATGGAGCGGACGTCGTCCTGGCCCTCGAAGCCCTTGATCTGGAAACGGCGGTATTCGCTCTTGCGTGCGAGGCCGTCCTCGAACACGACCATGGAGGCCACTACGTCGTCGCCCTGGAGATGCGAGATGTCGTAGCACTCGATGCGCAGCGGGGCGCTGTCCAGTTCGAGCGCTTCGGCGATCTCCTCCAGGGCGCGGGAGCGGGTCGTGAGGTCGGACGCGCGCTTGGTCTTGTGCAGCACGAGCGACTGCTGGGCGTTGCGCGCCACGGTCTCCATGAGCGCCTTCTTGTCGCCGCGCTGCGGGATGCGCAGCGAGACGTTCGAACCGCGCCGCTCGGTGAGCCACTCCTGGACGGGCTCCACGGGGTCGGGAAGCGCGGGGACGAGCACTTCCTTGGGCACGGAGTCACCGCTCTCCTCTCCATAGAGCTGCTGGAGAGCGTGTTCGACGAGGTCACCGCTGGTGACCGCCTCGACCTTGTCGGTGACCCAGCCGCGCTGACCGCGCACACGGCCGCCGCGGACGTGGAAGATCTGGACGGCCGCTTCGAGCTCGTCCTCGGCGAGGGCGATGAGGTCGGCGTCCGTGGCGTCGGCGAGGACGACGGCGCTCTTCTCCATGGCCTTCTTGAGGGCTCCGACGTCGTCGCGGAGGCGGGCCGCCTTCTCGTACTCCATGTCCTCGGCGGCGTCCGCCATCTGCCGCTCGACACGGCGGATGTACGTGTTCGTGCGGCCCGCCATGAAGTCGCAGAAGTCCTCGGCGAGTTCGCGGTGCTCCTCGGGCGTGACCCGCCCCACGCAGGGCGCGGCGCACTTGCCGATGTAGCCGAGGAGGCAGGGGCGGCCGGTGCGCTCGGCGTTCTTGAACACTCCTGCCGAGCAGGTGCGAACGGGAAAGACGCGCAGAAGGAGGTCCACGGTGTCGCGGATCGCCCACGCGTGGCCGTACGGCCCGAAGTACCGGACGCCCTTCTTCTTGTGGCCGCGCATCACCTGCACGCGCGGGAACTCTTCGTTCATCGTCACCGCGAGGTACGGATAGCTCTTGTCGTCGCGGTACTTGACGTTGAACCGGGGGTCGAACTCCTTGATCCACGAGTATTCGAGCTGCAGCGCCTCGACCTCGGTGGAGACCACCGTCCACTCGACGGAGGCGGCCGTCGTGACCATCGTGGCCGTACGCGGGTGCAGGTTGGTGATGTCCTGGAAGTAGCTCGCCAGGCGCTGGCGCAGGCTCTTCGCCTTGCCCACGTAGATCACCCGGCGGTGCTCGTCGCGGAACCGATAGACCCCCGGCGAGTCGGGGATCTGTCCCGGCTTGGGGCGGTAGCTGGAGGGGTCTGCCATGCTCCACACCCTACTGGCGGGGGCTGACAGTCAGGGGCGTGAGGGGGCTGGTCCCCCGACCGGCTCCCGACCGCCCCTCGATCCCCCCTCGCCCACCCCGGCACCTCCCCTCGACCGCATCGGCGCCCACCCTTCACCTGCCCCAGACTGGCCTTTGCCCGCCCTACCGCCCGCCCTGGACCGCCGCCCCCTGCCCTACCGCCTGCCCCGGACCGCTGCCCCTGCCCCTGCCCCTGCCCCGCCCTACCACCTGCCCGGGGCCGCTGCCCCTGCCATACCGCCCGCCCTGGGCCGCCGGCCCCTGCCCTACCGCCCGCCCCGGACCGCTGCCCCTGCCCCGCCCTGCCGCCCGCCCTGGACCGCCGGCCCCTGCCCGATGGCCTGCCCTGAGCCACTGCCCCTGCCCTACCGCCCGCCCTGAACCGCTGCCCCCGCCCCGCCCTACCGCCCGCCCTGGGCCGCCGCCCCCTGCCCGCCCAACCGCCCGCCCTCCCCCGGCCGCCTTCCCGCCCCTACGACCCAAAGGCCCACCCGCCCTGAAAGGGCGGGTGGGTGGGGAACCCCGGCCGGAGGCCGGGAAAGGGTTCAGCCCCGCTGCCGGGCGCGCCGCCGCAGGACGGCGACCCCGGAGAGGCCGAGGGCAAGCAGCGCCCCCGCTCCGGCCACGGAGGAGGCCACCGTGACGGGACCGTCAGCAGAAGCAGCAGAAGCAGAAGCCGGGGCCGGAGCCGGAGCCGCCGGGGACCCCCCGTTCCGCTCCTTCGGGGCGAAGCCCCCCGCCTTGCCGGACTCCGCGTACGCCGAGCCCGGCAGCTTGTCCGCGTACGCGTCATGCACACGCCGCTGATAGGCGGCCACCGTGACGCCGCTCCGGCCCACTGCACGCACCGCGTCCGCGTCCAGCGGAAGCACGCGGCCCCGCCCCTGCACGTACCAGGCGTTGATCTGCGGCTCGTGGAAGACGGTGCCTCCGGGGAGCTTGTCGGCGCCCACGCGCGCGTAGTGCGTCTCGTCGTCCCCGGTGGCGATGTTCACGACCTCCCAGGAGCCGCCCTGCTTCACCGTCCACAGGGAGGCTTCCTGCCCGTCGGAGGAGACAGCCTTGCTGGCGAGGAACTCCACGCGGGCGACGGGGGCGCCCTTCTTGCCGGCGACGAAGTCCGGGGAGAGATAGCGCACGGGCACCGCTTCGCCCCGTACGCGCGGGTCGGCGGCAGCCTTGCTGACGGCGCCCTCCCGCGCGAAGAAGCGGGCGAGCGTGTCGAGAGTCCCGGGAGCACTCGCTGCGTCGTGGGCCGCGTCCCGGGAGGCGGCCGAAGGACCGGACCCGGAGTCCGCGTCCGCGTGCGGCGCCGCGAGCCCGAGCAGCAGGGTGGCCGCCGAGCCGGCGAGCGCGGCCCTCAGCAGAGGGCGGGGAAGAGGGAGGGACAGGGGTCGGGAGAAGTGACGGGTCATCGCGCTCACGCCCCGATCCGGTACAGCGAGTGGGTCCAGGAGAAGGTGTTGTTGTTGACGTACCAGCTGTGCGAGGCCCAGTTGTAGCGGTCGCTGGAGGGCCAGGGGTCGCCCCAGTAGACCCAGCTGCTGGCGTCGTCGTACCCGTAGAGGACATGCATGTGGCCGCCGCCGTTCGACCACTGGATGCGTGTCTCGACCGGGCGGCCCGCGTTGATCTCGGCCTGCACGGTCGGATAGCGCAGCCAGCCGCTGACGTACGAGCCGGGGTTGATGCCCGCCCAGTCCAGGCCGTTCTGCACGTCACCGAGCGTGGCCTGCGAGTTGGGGCACTCCGAGCTCTGGCTGCGCCCGAAGGCGGCGTTACAGAACTGGTTCTGGCTGTAGTTCCTGCCGTAGAAGGTGGCGATCGTGTTTCCGGCCGCGGCCCAGCACCAGTTGGTCTTCTGCTGGGCCTGCATCGTGATGTTCAGGCGCTTGGCGGCGAGGAGGGAGGGGGCGTCCGCTTCCGTGCCTCGTATGGAAGCGGCGTCCGCATCCAGGCCTCGTACGGAAGCGGACGGGGAGCTGTCGGGGACGGCCGTGGCCGTGGCCGCCGGTGCGGCCACCAGGGCCGCCACGACGAGGGTGAGCGCGGACAGGCGTCTGCGTCTGCTGTACCTGCTGCTTCTGTGGCGCATCGCGTTCCTCCCGAGCGGGGGGTGGAGTGGCGGAGGAGCGCGTCCGGACGCTGCGATTGAGCATCAAGTGTTGTCGGGTGCAGGTCAACAAGGTTCAATGCGGGATTACTTGGGCCGTGAACGGCGGCGTACGGATGTGAACACCCCTCGTACGCCCACCTGGTGGCCCGCTCCGACCGGCGCGTATGCCCGGACGGCCGATGTGAATGTTCACAGAAGGGCCTTGCGATGGGGCACGGCACGATGCGGCACGGCACACAGCCTGCGGACCGGGCGCCTGCGGACCTGGAGACCGCCCTGCGCACCGGCCCTTTCCACGTGGCGCTGCGGGCCGCGATCGCCGCACGGCGCCTTCCCCTGCAACGCGTACGGCATCATCTCGCGCGGCAGGGCGTCCACGTCGGAGTGACCAGCCTGAGTTACTGGCAGCAGGGCGCGCGGCGCCCCCAGCGCACGGAGTCGCTCCGCGCCGTGCGCGCCCTGGAGGAGATCCTCGATCTGCCGGAGGAGTCGCTGATCCGGCTCCTCGCCAAGCCGTCCGACCACCCCGACTGCGAACGCCCCGCCGCCCGCTCCTACCGCTCGCTGCTCGACGCGTCCGACGTACTCCAGGAGCTGATCACCGAACTCGGATCACCGCTCGACGGCGGTCTGCACACCGTCGGCCACCACGAGCGGGTACGGATCGGCGGGCGCCGCGAGCTGCTCGGCCGCGATTCGCAGCACGTCGTGCGCGCCCACCGGGACGCCGTGGACCGCTACCTCGCGATCTACCACGGCGACCCCGGCTGCGTACCGGAACGCATCAGGGTCCACGCCCTGGAGAACTGCCGCACCGGACGCGTGCGGTGGCACCACGAGACGGGGGTACTCGTCGCCGAACTGCTCTTCGACGCACGCCTGCGCGCGGGCGACACGCATCTGTTCCGCTACGGCTTCGAGGACGGCACGGCCGGGGCTGCCACCGAGTACTTCCGGGGATTCACCTTCGCGGGCGGGCAGTACGCGCTCCAGGTGCGCTTCGACGAAAGCGCCCTGCCCGTACGCTGCCACCGCTTCGCCCAGCATTCGGCCGCCGCACCGCGCGGCGGGCGCCAGGAGCTGACGCTGAGCGGCAGCCACCGTTCGGTGCACCTGGTGGAGCCGCAGGTGCGGGCGGGGATCCTGGGGATCGCGTGGGACTGGGAGTGAGTGCTCGCGCCGCTCAGCCCGCGACGATCTTCCCGTCCTCCACCTTCACCGGCAGTTCGGCGAGCGGCGTAACGGCCGGGTCGTGCAGCACCTTGCCGTTCGTGGCGTCGAACTGGCTGCCGTGACAGGGGCAGATCAGCTTGTGCCCCTCCAGCTTGTTGATGGGGCACTTGGCGTGCGTGCAGATCGTGCTGAACGCCTTGTACTGGTCGTCCGAGATACGGCTCACGACCACGTTCTCGTCCTTGTAGAGCTTCGACGCGCCCACCTTCACCTCGTCCGCCGCACCGAGGTCCGTCGGCGCGGTCGGCGCCGAACGGTTGGATCCGCCGCCGTCGCCGCCGGACGAGCAGGCCGTGATCCCCAGACCGGCGGCCGGGACGATGGCTGCCGCGCGCAGCACGGTACGGCGGGCGGGGGGCGTCGTGCCGGGCATGGAATCTCCACAGGTCAGGCGCTTCGGTGACGGATCAGACCATACCGGTGGGGGGTCGCGTGCCCGCGTTGGGCGCGGCCGTGCCCGAGTGCCGCCCGTGTCGGGCCGGACCCGCGGGAAAGCCCTAGCCTGTGCCGAAAGCCGGGGAGCACGACCACAGCAGCGGCCCGGCAGAGCCACCACCGCAGGCAGCGAGCGCAGAGCCGAGAGGAACCACCCGTGATAGTCGTCGCCGGAGAGGCCCTGATCGACCTCGTCCCGCTGGATGCCGCCGGTGCCGAAAGCACCGGTGGCGGCACCGGACTCCCGGCCCTCGCCCCGCGGCTCGGCGGCGGCCCGTACAACACCGCGGTGGCCCTCGGCCGCCTGCGCACCCCGGTCGCCTTCTGGTCCCGTGTCTCGACGGACGCGTTCGGCGACGCGCTGATCGACGGGCTGCGGGCCGCTGACGTCGACGTGTCGTACGTCCAGCGGGGCCCCGAGCCGACGACGCTCGCGGTCGCCTCGATCGGCGCGGACGGCTCCGCCGGTTACTCCTTCTACGTGGAGGGCACGGCGGACCGGCTCTTCACGGCCCCGGAGAGGCTGCCCGACGACGTACGCGCCATCTCGTTCGGCACCTGCTCGCTCGTCCTAGAACCGGGCGCGAGCGCGTACGAGGAGCTGATGCGGCGCGCGTCGGCGCAAGGCGTCTGCACGACGCTCGACCCCAACATCCGGGCGGGTCTGATCCCGGACGCGGACGCCTACCGGGCCCGGTTCAAGAGCTGGCTGCCGTCAGTCTCGCTGCTCAAGCTCTCGGAGGACGACGCGAGTTGGCTCGGCGGCACGCCCCGCGAGTGGCTCGCCTCCGGCCCCGGCGCGGTGGTGGTCACGCGTGGCGGCGAGGGCCTGACCGTGTTCACGCGGGACGGCGGGGAGTACGCGGTGCCGGGCGAGCGGGTCGACGTGGTGGACACCATCGGCGCGGGCGACACGGTCAACGCGGCCCTGCTGCACGCGCTCGGCGCGCGGGAGGCGCTGACCGCGGACGCCATCGCCGGACTCGGCGCGGACAACTGGTCCCAGATCCTGGGCTTCGCGGCGCGCATGGCCGCCATCACCGTGTCCCGCGCGGGAGCGGAACCGCCGTACGCGGCGGAGCTGTACTGAGACCGACCGCTGGCCCGTCAGCCGGTCGCTTCGGTCCGTCAGCCGGTGACCGCGCGCAGACCGCCCGGCTTGCGGCCGTTGAGGCGGTCCAGCGCCGCCGATGAGGCATCGTCGGCGGGCAGATGGACGACCAGGCGCTGACCGTCGGCATCGGGCAGCGTCAGCGTCTCGTACGACAGGCGCAGCGCACCGGCCTCCGGATGCGTCAGGCGTTCGACACCGCTGTGCCGGGGCAGCCCCGGCACGGCCGCCATGCGGTCGGCGAACGGTGCTCCGGCGATGACGGTCAGCTCGTCGGCGAACGCCTCGGCATGCGGGTCGGTGAGCATGGACTGGGACTGGAACGAGGCGATCTGCGCGTCGGCGACGCGCTCCCACTCGGGGTAGGCGGCGCGGGCCCGCTCGTCGGTGAACAGGAACCGGATGAGGTTGGGCCGCCCGTCGTCCAGGAGCCCGAGCGGCCCCACGATCCGCTCGTAGCCCGAGGTGTACGCGAGGACGTCGCTGAGCCGGTTGAGCAGGACGGCGGGGGCGGGCTCCAGGCGGTCGACGAGCGCCCGCACCGTGGGGCGCACCGACCGGGAGGGCTCGCTCGCGGTCGGGCAGCAGGGATCGCCGCTCGTCTCCTTCTCCAGGCGGCGCAGGTGGAAACGTTCCTCCACGGTCAGCCGCAGGGCATCCGCGAGGGCGCCCATCACCTGCGGGGACGGGTGGCGGTCGCGGCCCTGTTCGAGCCGGGCGAGGTACTCGACGCTGACCCCCGCGAGCGTGGCCACCTCGGAGCGGCGCAGGCCCGGCGTACGGCGCCGGGGGCCGGTGGGCAGCCCGACTTCGGCGGGCGTGACCGCTTCACGGCGGGTGCGCAGGAAGGTCCCCAGCTCGTTGTCGCTCACCGGCCGAACGTACCAGTGGTCGGCGGACCGGATCGTGGCCCTGTCACTACCAGCCTCGGCTCGGCCTTCCTCGGGCGCGGGCGGCCTCGCATCGTGGAGGGCATGACTTCTGACACCAGTGCCGCCACTGCCACGACCGCGCTTCCCCTCCCCGCCGGGAGCTGGGAGATCGACCCGTTCCACTCCGCCGTCAACTTCACCATCCGCCACCTCGGGATCTCGAAGGTGCGGGGCCGGTTCGCCGAGGTGACGGCCGGTCTTGTGGTGGGCGAGAGCGCCGAGACCTCTTCGGTGACGGCGACCATCGCCCTTGCGTCGATCGACACCGGCAACAAGGACCGCGACGCGCACGTGCGCGCCTCCGACCTCCTTGACGTGGAGCGCCGTCCCACCATGACGTTCCGGTCGACGCGGGTGCTCGGCAAGGAGGACGAGTGGACCCTGGAGGGCGAGCTGACCATCGGTGACGTGACGAGGCCGATCACCCTGGCCGTCGAGTTCGGCGGACTCCAGGCCTTCCCCGGTTCCCCCCGCCGCCATGCGGGCTTCGAGGCGACCGGCGAGATCAAGCGCAGCGACTACGGCCTCGACTTCGGCGCCGGACTGCTCGGTGACGTGGTGAAGATCCAGCTCGACATGCAGTTCCTGGAGCCGGAGGACGCGCCCGCCGAGGGCTAGTCGACGGGGGTGGCCGATGAGGGCCGGTCGACGGGCGGCCGGGTGCCTTCGCCGCTGTCCGTGAAGGCTCCGTGCCGCCCCTCCCCCGCCGCGAACCTGGCCGCGCCGTCCGCCGCGTCGGCGAGGGACCGCAGGCCGTGGCGCAGTTCGCCCGCCATCGCCTCGTCCTCGGTCAGGCCGCCCTGTTCCAGTACGGAGAGCCTGTCGTTGCGCAGGCAGGTCTGCGGGAACGCCGCGATTTCGGCGGCGAGGCGTTCGGCGGCGGCGCGGGACGTGCCGGGCGGTACGGTCCGGTTGACCAGGCCCATCGCCAGCGCCTCCGCTGCGGGGACGGGGCGGCCGGTGAGCACCAGATCCATGGCGCGGCTCTCCCCGATGAGCCGGGGCAGCCGCACGGTCCCGCCGTCGATGAGCGGGACGCCCCAGCGGCGGCAGAAGACGCCGAGCACCGCGTCCTCGTCGGCGACGCGCAGATCGCACCAGAGTGCGAGCTCCAGGCCCCCGGCGACCGCGTGTCCGGAGATCGCCGCGACGACGGGCTTGGAAAGACGCATCCGGGTCGGCCCCATGGGCCCGTCGCCCTTCTCGGTCACCTCGTTCCCGGCCGGCGTCCCGATGGCTTTGAGATCCGCCCCGGCGCAGAAGGTGCCGCCCTCACCCCACAGCACGGCGACGGACGCGTCGGGGTCGGCGTCGAAGGCACGGAACGCGTCGGCGAGGGCACGGGCGGTGGGCCCGTCGACCGCGTTCCGCGCATCGGGCCGGGACAACACGATGGTGGTGACGGGACCTTCACGTTCCGTACGTACGGTCATGGCGCCCAGACGACCACGCGAACGGGCCGCGGGACAAGGGGGAAACCCTTGTCCCGCGGCCCGTTCGGGCGCGCCCGAAGGGGCGCGGGGAACTGCGTGCCCAGCCGAAACACACCCGCAGATGCGAACGGCTCGTCAGGCCTTACGAGCCTTGGCCGCCTTCTTCGGAGCAGCCTTCTTGGCGACGGCCTTGGTGGCGACGGCCTTCTTGGCGGTGGACTTGGCGGCAGACACCTTCTTGGCCGCGGCCGTCTTGGCGGGCGCCTTGGCCGCCGACTTCTTCACCGCCGGGGACACCGCCCGCTTACGCCCCTGCGAGGCCCCGTCGCTGATCCGATCCGCCGCCAGGATGTCCCGCAGGAACTTGCCGGTGTGGCTGGTCGGGACGCCCGCGACCTCCTCGGGCGTGCCCTCGGCGACGACGAGACCGCCGCCGTTGCCGCCCTCGGGACCCATGTCGACGACCCAGTCCGCGGTCTTGATGACGTCGAGGTTGTGCTCGATGACGATGACCGTGTTGCCCTTGTCGACCAGGCCGGACAGGACCGTGATCAGCTTGCTGATGTCCTCGAAGTGCAGACCGGTGGTCGGCTCGTCGAGGACGTAGACGGTCCGGCCCGTCGAGCGCTTCTGGAGCTCGGAGGCCAGCTTCACGCGCTGGGCCTCACCGCCGGAGAGCGTCGGCGCGGGCTGGCCGAGCCGGACGTACCCGAGACCCACGTCGTTGAGCGTGCGCAGGTGGCGGGAGATGGCGGGCACCGCCTCGAAGAAGTCGAGCGCCTCCTCGATCGGCATGTCCAGGACCTCGGCGATGGACTTGCCCTTGTAGTGGACGTCCAGCGTCTCGCGGTTGTAGCGCGCCCCGTGGCAGACCTCGCAGGGGACGTACACATCCGGCAGGAAGTTCATCTCGATCTTGATCGTGCCGTCACCGGAGCAGTTCTCGCAGCGACCGCCCTTGACGTTGAAGGAGAAGCGGCCGGGGAGATAGCCGCGGACCTTCGCCTCCATCGTCTCCGCGAACAGCCTGCGGACGTGGTCGAAGACTCCGGTGTACGTCGCCGGGTTCGACCGCGGGGTGCGGCCGATTGGCGACTGGTCTACGTGCACGACCTTGTCGACGAGGTCGTCGCCCTGCACGCGTGTGTGCCGGCCGGGGACGGACTTGGCGCCGTTCAGCTCGCGGGCCAGGTGCGTGTAGAGGATGTCGTTGACCAGCGTCGACTTGCCGGAGCCCGAGACACCGGTGACCGCGGTGAGGACACCGAGCGGGAAGGAGACGTCGATGTCCTGGAGGTTGTTCTCCCGGGCGCCGTGCACCGTCAGCCTGCGGGAGGGGTCCGCGGGGCGGCGCAGGTCGGGCACCGGGATGGACCGCTTGCCCGCGAGGTACTGACCGGTGATCGACTTCTCGTTGTCCAGGAGCTCCTTCATGGAGCCGCTGTGCACGACCTTGCCGCCGTGCTCGCCCGCGCCGGGGCCGATGTCGACGACCCAGTCGGCGACCTTGATGGTGTCCTCGTCATGCTCGACGACGATGAGCGTGTTGCCCATGTCGCGCAGGCGCACGAGGGTCTCGATCAGGCGGTGGTTGTCGCGCTGGTGCAGGCCGATGGACGGCTCGTCCAGCACGTACAGGACGCCGACGAGGCCGGAGCCGATCTGGGTGGCCAGGCGGATGCGCTGGGCCTCGCCTCCGGAGAGGGTGCCGGCCGCGCGGTTCAGCGAGAGGTAGTCCAGGCCGACGTCGACCAGGAACTTCAGCCGTTCGTTGACCTCCTTCAGGACGCGCTCGGCGATCTTCTTGTCGCGGGCGCCCAGCTTCAGCTGGGCGAGGAAGTCCGCGCAGTCGCTGATCGACATCGCCGAGACCTCGGCGATGGACCGGCCCATGACCGTGACGGCGAGGACGATCGGCTTGAGGCGCGTGCCCTCACAGGTGGGGCAGGGCACCTCGCGCATGTAGCCCTCGAAGCGCTCGCGGCTGGAGTCGCTCTCGGCTTCGCTGTGGCGGCGCTTGACGAAGGGGACGGCGCCTTCGAAGGCGGTGGTGTAGCGCCGCTCGCGGCCGTACCGGTTGCGGTAGCGGACCTCGATCTGCGTCTTGTGGCCGTTCAGGAGGGCCTTCTTGGCGCGCTGCGGGAGGCCGGCCCACGGGATGTCGGTGCGGAAGCCGAGGGCGTCGGAGAGGGCGCCCACGAGCCGCGCGAAGTAGTCCTTGGTGTGGCCGTGCGACCAGGGGTGGATGGCGCCCTCGTCGAGCGACTTGTCCTCGTCCGGGACGATCAGCTCGGGGTCGACCTCCATGCGCGTGCCGATGCCGGAGCAGTCAGGGCAGGCGCCGAAGGGCGAGTTGAAGGAGAAGGAGCGGGGCTCGAGCTCCTCGAAGGACAGGTCGTCGTACGGGCAGTACAGGTGCTCCGAGTACATCCGCTCGCGCTCGGGGTCGTCCTCGGGGAGGTCGACGAAGTCGAGCACGACCATGCCCCCGGCGAGGCCGAGCGCGGTCTCCACGGAGTCGGTCAGGCGGCGCTTGGCGGACTCCTTCACCGTGAGGCGGTCGATGACCACCTCGATGGTGTGCTTCTCCTGCTTCTTGAGCGCGGGCGGCTCGGAGAGCTGGATGGTCACGCCGTCGACGCGCGCGCGGCTGTAGCCCTTGGTCTGGAGGTCGGCGAAGAGGTCGACGAACTCGCCCTTGCGCTCGCGCACCAGCGGCGAGAGGACCTGGAAGCGGCTGCCTTCGGGAAGGTCGAGGACCTTGTCGACGATCGCCTGCGGCGACTGCCGGGAGATGGGCCGCCCGCACTCGGGGCAGTGCGGCTTGCCGATGCGTGCGAAGAGCAGGCGGAGGTAGTCGTAGACCTCGGTGATGGTGCCGACCGTGGAGCGCGGGTTGCGCGAGGTCGACTTCTGGTCGATGGAGACCGCGGGCGAGAGGCCCTCGATGAAGTCGACGTCCGGCTTGTCCATCTGGCCGAGGAACTGCCGGGCGTACGAGGACAGCGATTCCACGTACCGCCGCTGGCCCTCGGCGAAGATCGTGTCGAACGCGAGCGAGGACTTGCCCGACCCGGAGAGCCCGGTGAAGACGATGAGGGAGTCGCGCGGGAGGTCGAGCGAGACGTTCTTGAGATTGTGCTCGCGCGCGCCACGGACGATGAGACGGTCGGCCACGCCGGTCCGCACCTTTCTTGAGAGAAGCGACAGGGGCGGGACCCCCGTCATGCACAGACTAGGGCGAGCCACTGACAACGCCGGGGCGGATGCCCTGGTTGATAACAAAGCCGGACCTTCAAGAATGCCCGATGCCGCACTCGACCATATAGCACGTGCATTCGATTTGCGGAGGCGCTCGGGCACCTTCACCCGAACGTGTGGCGCGGCTATCGTCGGGCGCATGATTGATCATGTGCGCGACCTGGCGTCTGTACGTGACGCGACCGATCGGCTGCTCACCGCAGCCGCGAAACTGAACAACGATTCGACCGCCGAGCCGTCACGGCTGCCGGGCTGGACCCGCGGCCATGTCCTGGCTCACATCGCCCGTAACGCGGACGCGCTCGTCAATGTTCTCGCCGGACGCCCCATGTATGTGAGCGGCGACGCACGGGACGCGGACATCGAGCGGGACGCGGGCCGGCCGTTGGCCGAGCAGCTCGTGGACGTCCGCGAGTCCGCGGAGCGCTTCCAGGCTCAGGCCGACGTCCCCGCCGACTGGACCCGCACCATCACGATGCGGAACGGAGTGACCGACTCCGCGTCGCGGGTGCCGTTCCGGCGGTGGGTCGAGGCCGAGCTGCACCACGTCGACCTGGACGTCGGGTACGAGCTCGAAGACCTGCCCGAGGAGTTCGTACAGCGGGAGATCGCGTTCCTGGCGGCACGGTTCTCCGGGAATCCGGATGTGCCGCCGACGCGCGTCACGGACGGCACGCACACGTGGAGCACCGGCCGGGACGGCGAGCCCGGGGTCACCGTCTGCGGCCCCGCGTCCGACGTGGTCGGTTGGCTCGCCGGCAGGCGTGACGGCTCCGCGTTGACGGCCGAAGGCGGCCTCCTGCCCTCTCTGCCCCCGCTATAGGCTGAGCCGCATGACGTACAGCGGAGCAGTGAAGGTCGGCGGCGGTGCGGACGTGCACGAGTTGCAGGACCTGATGATCTCGAAGGTCGCCGTCGGCCCGATGGACAACAACGCCTATCTGCTGCGCTGCCGCGCCACGGACGAGCAGCTCCTGATCGACGCGGCGAACGACGCCCGCACGCTGCTCACGCTGATCGGTGACGACGGCATCACGTCCGTCGTCACCACCCATCAGCACGGCGACCACTGGCAGGCCCTCGCCGCGGTCGTCGAGGCCACCGGCGCCCGGACCTACGCGGGCCGCGAGGACACGGTGGGCATCCCGGTGCCCACGAACGTCCCGCTCACGGACGGTGACACCGTGAGCGTCGGGCACGTCACCCTCACCGCCCGCCACCTGGTGGGCCACACGCCGGGCTCGATCGCCCTGGTGTACGACGACCCGCACGGCCACCCGCACGTCTTCACCGGCGACTGCCTCTTCCCGGGCGGCGTCGGCAACACCCATCAGGACCCGCAGGCCTTCGCGAGCCTGCTGCACGACGTCGAGACGAAGATCTTCGGCGCGCTCCCCGACGAGACCTGGGTCTATCCGGGCCACGGGAACGACACGACCCTCGGCACCGAGCGCCCGCACCTGGCGGAGTGGCGTCAGCGGGGCTGGTGACCCCCCGCACGCGCGCGTGACCCACCCGCACGCGCGCCTAGGCGGGGCTCAGGCCCCGCCGACCAGCGCCACCACCCGCTCCACCGCGAACGCGTACCCCTGCACACCGCACCCCGCGATGACGCCGTCGGCGCGCTGGGAGACGTACGAGTGGTGCCGGAACGCCTCGCGCTGATGGATGTTGGAGATGTGGACCTCCAACACCGGCATTCCGTCACAGGTGTTGAGCGCGTCCAGGATCGCGACCGACGTGTGCGAGTAGGCGGCGGGGTTGATGACGATGCCCGCGTGGTGCTCGCGCGCCTCGTGGATCCAGTCCACCAACTGACCCTCGTGGTTGCTCTGGCGCAGGTCCACGGTGCCGCCGTGCGCCGCTGCCGCCTTGGCGCACAGCGCCTCGACGTCGGCGAGGGTGTCGGAGCCGTAGATCTCGGGCTGGCGCTGGCCGAGCAGGTTCAGATTGGGGCCGTTCAGGATCATGATCGGGGCGTTGGCAAGAGTGCGCGTCATGCCGTCAGCGTACTGAGGAAGCTCCCCGCACCCCCGCACGCCCCCGTAACCGGCCGTCACAGCGGGTAGTTGACGCGGCATGCGCAAGATCCACTCCCCTGCCGGTCATGCCGGTGCTGCCGGAAGCGGCAGCGCTCCTTCTCTGCCGCGGCTCGCGGCCGCCTCGCTCGCCGGGACCGCCATCGAGTTCTACGACTTCTTCATCTACGGGACGGCCGCTGCCCTCGTCCTCGGGCCCCTGTTCTTTCCGACGTTCTCGCCGCTCGCGGGAACTCTCGCCGCCTTCGCGACATTCGGAGTGGGCTTCGTGGCGCGGCCCCTGGGGTCCGTCCTCTTCGGGCACATCGGTGACCGGCGCGGGCGGCGCCCCGTACTCATCGTCTCGCTGCTCCTGACGGGCCTCGCCACGGTCGCCGTCGGCTGCGTGCCCACGTACGACTCGATCGGTACGGCCGCTCCGGTGCTGCTCCTCGTGCTGCGGTTCCTGCAAGGGCTCGGGCTCGGCGGCGAGTGGGGCGGGGCGGTGCTGCTGACCGCCGAGCACGCGCCCGCCGAGCGGCGCGGGCTGTGGTCGAGCTTCCCGCAGATGGGGCCCTCGCTCGGCTTCCTCCTCGCGAACGGGATCATGCTGGCGCTCTCGGCGACCGTCACCGACGCGCAGTTCACCTCCTGGGGATGGCCGTTCCGTTCTGGGCGGCGGGCCTGCTCGCGGCGGCCGGGCTCGCCCTGCGCACGTCGCTCCCGGAGAGCCCGAGCTTCCTGGAACTGCGGGAGCACGCGCGCGTGCCGCTCGCCGAGGTGGTGCGCGGCCACTGGCGGCTCGTCCTGCTCACCGCGGGCGCCCTCGCCGTCGGGTACGCCGTGTTCTACGCCGTGACGACCTGGTCGCTCGCGTACGCGGTGGAAGAGCTCGACGTGAGCCGTACGGTCATGCTCGCCTGCATCATGGCGGCGGTCGTGGTGAAGGGCGCGCTGACCCCCGTGGCCGCACTGCTCGGCGACCGGTACGGGCGGCGGCCCCTCTGTCTGCTCGGGTGTGCGCTCTGCGCGCTGTGGATGTTCCCGATGATCGCGCTGCTCGCGACCGGCGAGCCGCTGCTGATGTTCCTCGGCTTCCTGGTGGCGATGCTCGCGTTCATCACGATGTTCGCCGTGATCGCGGCGTACCTGCCCGAGCTGTACGAGCCGCGGGTGCGTTGCACGGGCGCCGCGGTGGGCTACAACCTGGGCGGGGTCCTCGGTGGCGCGCTCACGCCGATCGTGGCGACGGCGGTGGCGCACGGCGAGGGGACGCCGTGGGGCGTCGCCGCCTATCTGACGGCCGTGGCCCTGCTGAGCCTGGGCTGCTTCGCGCTGCTGCCCGAGACACGCCCCGTCCCGGAGCCGGCCCCCGTCACGGCGTGACCGCGAGCTCCAGATACGCCGCGAAGAGCACCAGATGGACCCCGCCCTGCAGCAGCGTGGCGCGCCCCGGAACGACCGTGAGCGTGCCGACGATCACGGTCAGCGCGAGCAGCACCATGTGGGTCGGGCCGAGGCCGAGCACCAGCGGCCCGGAGAGCCAGACCGAGGCGACCGCGACGGCCGGAATCGTCAGGCCGATGCTGGCCATCGCGGACCCGAGGGCGAGGTTCAGGCTGGTCTGCACCCGGTCGCGGCGGGTGGCGCGCAGCGCGGCGATGGTCTCCGGGAGCAGCACGAGCAGCGCGATGATGACGCCGACCACGGCGTGCGGCATGCCGGCGTTCTCCACGCCGGACTCGATGGTCGGCGAGACCCCTTTGGCGAGGCCGACCACGCCGACCAGGGCGAGGCCGAGCAGGGCCACGCTGATCAGGGCGGCCCGGGTGGAGGGCCCCTCGTCGTGCTCGGAGTCGATCACCTCGCCCTTGCGGGTGATCGGCAGGAAGTACTCGCGGTGCCGCACGGTCTGGGTCGCCACGAACAGGCCGTACAGGACGAGTGAGGCGAGCGCGGCGAAGGTGAGCTGCGCCGTGGAGAACTCCGGGCCCGGCTTGCTGGTGGTGAACGTCGGCAGGACCAGGCTGAGGGTGGCGAGCGTGGCGACGGTCGCGAGGGCGGCGCCGGTGCCCTCGGGGTTGAAGACGGCGATGCGGTGCCGCAGCGCGCCCACGAGAAGGCAGAGCCCGACGATGCCGTTGCAGGTGATCATCACGGCGGCGAAGACGGTGTCGCGGGCCAGCGTCGCGCTCTTGTCACCGCCGTCCGCCATGAGCGTGACGATCAGCGCGACCTCGATGACCGTCACGGCGACCGCGAGGACGAGCGAGCCGAAGGGTTCGCCGACGCGGTGCGCGATCACCTCGGCGTGGTGCACGGCGGCGAGCACGGCCCCGGCGAGCACGAGCGTCACCAGGGCGACGATCGCGCCCGGCAGACCGCGTCCCCAGGTGAGGGCGAGCAGCACGACGGCGAGGACCGGCACGACGGCCGTCCACTGTACGGCGAGCGCCCGGAGCCGAGTGACCATGCCTCCGATGCTGCACCGGGCGCCGGGGCACCGCTACTTCAGCTCTGTCATCTCCCGTACGTCGCAGTCCGTGAAGGACGGACCGCTCGTGCACAGGGCGGCGAGCTGCTCGGCCATCCTGGTCGTCTCCGGAGCGCCGCTGTTGCGCCGCGCGTCCTCAGGCGACGCGAACTCCATCAGCACGAAGAAGCGGCGGGGGTTGCCCCGGTCCTGGAGGACGAGGCGGTGCGTGGGGCCGCCCCGGCGGCCCGTCGCCTGCTGGTCCGCCTGCTCGACCAGGGAGCGCATCTCGTCGATGCGGTCGGTCTCGAACTCGATCATCTGGACGAACTTCATGCATTTCAAGCAAGCACGGGCAGTGGCCCGCGGCAATGAGCCGCGGGCCACTGCCCGTGTTGGTAACTCCTACGCCGGATGCCGTCAGGCCCCGATGCTGTCCTTCGGAGTCTCGTCGGCCGCCTTCTCCGCGGCCTCCTTCTTGGCCTGCTTCTTGGTGGCCATGAGGCTGGTGATCGTCGTGATGACCAGGACACCGCAGATGACGCCGAGCGAGACCGGGATGGAGATCTCGGGGACGTGCACCCCGTTCTCGTGCAGGGCGTGCAGCACCAGCTTCACGCCGATGAAGCCCAGGATGACCGACAGGCCGTAACTGAGGTGGACCAGCTTCTTGAGCAGTCCGCCGATCAGGAAGTACAGCTGGCGCAGACCCATCAGGGCGAAGGCGTTCGCCGTGAAGACGATGTACGGGTCCTGGGTGAGGCCGAAGATCGCGGGGATCGAGTCCATCGCGAAGAGCACGTCGGTGGTACCGATGGCGAGCATGACGACCATAAGGGGCGTCATGATCTTCTTGCCGTTCTTCTGGATGAACAGCTTGGTGCCGTGGTACCGGTCGGCGACGCCGAACTTCCGCTCGGCCGCCTTCAGGAGGCGGTTCTCCTCCCACTCCTCTTCGTCCTCGTCGGCACGCGCCTCCTGGATGAGCTTCCACGCGGTGTAGATCAGGAACGCGCCGAAGATGTAGAAGACCCAGGAGAAGTTGGCGATGACCGCGGCGCCCGCGGCGATGAAGATCGCTCGCAGCACGAGCGCGATCAGCACACCGAACAGCAGCACCCGCTGCTGGAGATGGCTGGGCACCGAGAACTTCGCCATGATCAGGATGAAGACGAAGAGGTTGTCGACGCTGAGCGACTTCTCGGTGATGAAGCCCGCGAAGAACTCACCGCCGGCCTGGCCGCCGCCCCAGATCAGCAGGCCCACTCCGAAGAGCGCGGCGAGCACGATCCAGACGATCGTCCAGATTCCGGCTTCCTTGATGGATACGTCATGCGGTTTGCGGCCGATGAAGAAGTCGACCGCGATCAGGGCACAGAGACCAAGAATGGTCACTACCCAAAGGGTCATTGAAACGTCCACTGCGCCTCCGGCGTCGTACGGCTACTGATCAGCGTCGTCGCTGCCGGAGGTCTCTTCCACCCGAGGCGGCTCACCGCCCCGCGGGCCGACGCCCCGGGACCGATGGCGGTCCGTATTGACGGGCACGTCGCGTTCGGGAGTACTCCCCTCCGCTGCAAGAAGAGTACGCGAAACACCAAGATTTAGTAAAGGAGACGGCAAACAAGAGCCAAAAGACCAGTTCAGGCGGGTCCAAAAGTCGCTTTACCGTCAGTGGCCGCGACGGCTTACGGGGCCCGTCGGGGCGCCCTCCGGGGCGTCAGCGGCCACCCGTCCGCCGGACATGCGCGACCTGGTCGAGGACCTGCCCGAGCACCCTGCTGCCGGGCGGCACCATCGGCGGTTCGTACGTCCACGCGTGGCCCACCCAGGGGTCGGCGAGGTGATCGTCGGCCACCGGGGTCAGGCGCAGCAGCGCGCGCCAGAGCGGGTCGAGCAGCGGGCCGTACTCGGCGGCGTCCTCGCGGTCGGCGACCAGCATCAGATGCACGCCGACCGCCGGGCCCTCGTCCGCGAGGTAGCGGAGCTGGGTCACGGCGCGGTCGTCGAAGCCGTGCGGGAAGTCGTTGACGATCAGGAGCTGCTCGGCGGTGTCCAGATCCGGCGGCAGCGCGTCGGATGCGCCAGCCCGGATCGCCATCTGCACCAGGTCCACGCGCTGGGTGAGCTTGGCGAGCACGGCGGAGACGCCTGCCGCACCGGCGGCCGGGGCATCGTCGAGCACGCCCGCCGCCACCAGCGGGGAGAGAGCGCCGGCCGCGGAGCCCGCCGCGTCGATGACGTGCACCGTGAACTCACCGGCCGGATAGACCGCGAGCAGCCGCGCGGCGTGCGCGACCGCGCTGTCCATGGCCAGGCGGCGCAGCTGGTCCGCGTCGGCCAGGGTGTCCGTGCCCGACGAGCGGCCGCTGTCGATCCACAGGCCGCGCTCCAGGGGCAGCCTGACCAGCATCGGGATGCGCAGGCCGGGGCGCTCGGGCAGATGGAGGTCGCCCAGGCGCAGCGCCATGGGGATCTCCATGGGAGAGCGATAGGCGTGCCAGACGGGGCTGTCCCAGCCGGCGTACGCCAGGGGCAGGGCGGGCTCGACGACCTCGGATTCGGCGGCGAGCTGGCCCAGATCGCGGTCGAGGGCCTCCCTGGCCCGGTCGACGAGCTCGCCGTGCTTGGTGCGGGCGGCCTCGCGCGCGAGGTCTCCGGTGTTGCCGATGCGGCTGCGCGGGTCGGAGAGGACCTTGTCGAGCTCCTGGTCCATGCGCGAATCGGCGAAGTCGACGGCGCTTCGGTACGCGGCCGTGGCACGGGCCAGGTCCTCGAACATGCCCCACACCTGGTTGTAGAGCCGCTCGTCCATGGACCAGCCGGTCGCGTCGCCCGCCACGGGCTGGGCGCTCCTGCCCGGCTCGGCCGGGGCCGCTGTCGGCGCGGGCGGCGGCGGTGCGCTCGTCTGGCGGCCGGGGTGGGTGTAGTTGACGGGGCCGCCGGGCGTGCGGCCCGCGTCGCCCGGCTGACGGGGGGCCGGGGCGGGCTGGGGTGCGGCGGCGCTGTCCGGTCCCGGTGCTCCGGGTGCGGAGGCCGTCTGCCCCGCCGCCCGCACGCGGGCCTCGTCCGAGGGGCGGGGCGGCGGCGCGGCCACCGAGCGGGCGAGGCCGCGGGCCACCGCTTCGTTGATCGTCCCGGCAAGTTCGTGGGCCTGCGGGAGGCCCTGGTCGGTGAGCATGTCGGCGAGGCCGCCCGCGTACCCCTGGCCGACGGCGCGCACCTTCCAGGCGTCCTGCCTGCGGTAGAGCTCCAGGGCGACGACGGCGGACTCGGCGTCCAGGTCCGTGATGGTGTAGCTGGCGACCTCGGAGCCGTCGAGCCCGGTGACGGCCACGAAGGGGGCGGCGAGGGAGCCGAAGCTGGCCGGTCCCCCGACGCCGACGGGCAGCGCGAGCAGGACGTTGACCCGGTGCACCGCTTCGGGCACGGCACCGAGGTCCACCGCGAGGCGGTGGTCGGCGGCGGCCTGCCTGGGCACTTCGAGGCCCGGCAGCGTGGGCGAGCCGGGGTGGGCCACCCAGTCCGTGCCGCGCACCTTGCCCCGGTCGTCGCCGAGCGTGATCCCCGCCACGATCGGCTTGCCGACCGAGACCCGGATCTCCAGTCGGGTCTCACGCAGCGGGTGGTTCTGCCCCCGGACCAGCTCGGCCGTCATCGCCTTGTCCCCCTCGTACCCTCTGTACCTACTGGTGCCGCGTGTCCTACAGGTGGGGCAGGATCGACGGCATCAGGTCCTGGAACGTGCGGCCGTTGGCGGGATTGCCGAGGGCCGTCATCTGCCAGCCCGCGCCCACGCGGTGGACCTTCGCCATGATCTGCGCGGTGTACTGACCGCCGCCGTCGAGCGTGTAGCGGGCGAGCTCCTGGCCGTTGGTCTCGTCGACCAGGCGGCAGAACGCGTTCTGCACTTCCTGGAACGTCTGGCCCGTGAAGGAGTTCACCGTGAAGACGATCTGGTCGATGTGGACCGGGACCCGCTGCAGGTCGACGAGGATCGATTCGTCGTCCCCGCCCTGGCCTGCGCCGCCGACCAGATTGTCACCGGTGTGCCGCACGGAACCGTCGTCGCTGACGAGGTGACGGAAGAACACGACGTCGATCGGCTGCTTGTCGGCGAACAGGACCGCCGAAGCGTCCAGGTCGACCTCGCGCGTACGCGTGCCGAACAGGCCGCGCCTCGGGGCCGCCTGCCAGCCGAGCCCCATGCGCACCGCGGTCAGGGCGCCCCCGTCGTCCTTCTGCAGACTGATGGCCTGACCCTTGGTCATGTTGACCGTCACGCGCTGTCCCCTCTCGAACTGCCCTGAGCAACCGCCGGTCTGTGCGGTTGCCCAGCACCCTACGCAGAGGCACGGACAGTGCCGCACCGCGGACGGCACTTTGTGTCGGTCTTGCAACACACCAGGCAGTACGCCTACGCCTGCCCCGCCTCCCTCATCTGCCTGAGCTCCTTCTTCATCTCCGACACCTCGTCACGCAGCCGTGCGGCGATCTCGAACTGCAGGTCGGCGGCGGCCGCGCGCATCCGCGTGGTCATCTCCTCGATCTGCTCGGCCAGTTCGGCCGCGGGACGGTCCGTGGGCACCTTCTCGGCGGCCTTGCCCTTGGCGGCCTTGTTCGCCTTGCCGCCGAGCGCGGGCACCGGCGCCTTGGCGGCCTTCCCCGAGTCGCCGTCCTTCGCCTTGCGGTAGTCCGTGCCGAGCAGCTGTTCCGTGTCGACCTCCTCGCGCGCGATCGCCGACACGATGTCGTTGATCTTCTTGCGCAGCGGCTGGGGGTCGATCCCCTTCTCCTTGTTGTACGCGATCTGCTTCTCGCGGCGGCGGTTGGTCTCGTCGATGGCCTGCTCCATCGCCGGGGTGACCTTGTCCGCGTACATATGGACCTGACCCGACACGTTGCGCGCCGCGCGGCCGATGGTCTGGATCAGGGAGGTGCCCGAGCGCAGGAAGCCCTGCTTGTCGGCGTCGAGGATCGACACCAGGGAGACCTCGGGCAGGTCGAGGCCCTCGCGCAGGAGGTTGATGCCGACCAGGACGTCGTACTCACCGGCGCGCAGTTCGCGCAGGAGCTCGACGCGGCGCAGCGTGTCGACGTCGCTGTGCAGATAGCGGACCTGGATGCCCAGTTCGAGGAAGTAGTCCGTGAGGTCCTCGGCCATCTTCTTGGTGAGCGTGGTGACCAGGACGCGCTCGTCCTTCTCGGTGCGCGTGCGGATCTCGTGCACCAGGTCGTCGATCTGCCCCTCGGTGGGCTTGACCACGACCTCCGGGTCGATGAGGCCGGTGGGGCGGATGATCTGCTCGACGAAGCCGTCCCCGCGCGAGAGCTCGTACTTTCCGGGGGTGGCCGAGAGGTAGACGGTCTGGCCGATGCGGCCGAGGAACTCTTCCCACTTCAGCGGACGGTTGTCCAGGGCGGACGGCAGCCGGAAGCCGTGGTCCACCAGGGTGCGCTTGCGGGAGGCGTCCCCCTCGTACATCGCGCCGATCTGGGGGACCGTGACGTGCGACTCGTCGATGACGAGGAGGAAGTCCTCGGGGAAATAGTCGATGAGGGTGTTCGGCGCGGAGCCGGGCTCGCGGTCGTCGAAGTGCATGGAGTAGTTCTCGATGCCGGAGCAGGAGCCGATCTGGCGGAGCATCTCCAGGTCGTACGTCGTGCGCATGCGCAGGCGCTGGGCCTCCAGCATCTTGCCCTGCTTCTCCAGCTCGGTGAGGCGCTCGGCGAGCTCCTTCTCGATGCCGTTGACCGCCTTCTCCATGCGCTCCGGGCCCGCCACGTAGTGCGAGGCCGGGAAGACGTACAGGTGGTCGTCGTCGCTGATGACCTCGCCGGTGAGGGGGTGCAGCGTGGAGAGCGCCTCGATCTCGTCGCCGAACATCTCGATGCGGACGGCCAGCTCTTCATAGACCGGGAAGATCTCGATGGTGTCGCCGCGGACCCGGAAGGTGCCGCGGGTGAACGCCAGGTCGTTGCGCGTGTACTGGATGTCGACGAAGCGGCGCAGGAGCTGGTCGCGGTCGATCTCGTCGCCGACCTTGAGCGAGACCATCCGGTCCACGTACTCCTGCGGGGTGCCGAGGCCGTAGATGCAGGAGACGGAGGCGACCACGACGACGTCACGCCGGGTGAGCAGCGAGTTCGTCGCGGAGTGGCGCAGGCGCTCGACTTCCTCGTTGATCGAGGAGTCCTTTTCGATGTACGTGTCCGACTGCGGGACGTATGCCTCGGGCTGGTAGTAGTCGTAGTACGAGACGAAGTACTCCACCGCGTTGTTCGGCAGGAGCTCTCGGAATTCGTTTGCCAGCTGGGCGGCCAGCGTCTTGTTCGGCGCCATCACGAGGGTGGGGCGCTGGAGCTTCTCGATCATCCACGCGGTGGTGGCCGACTTGCCGGTGCCGGTCGCGCCGAGCAGGACGACGTCCTTCTCACCTGCGCGCACGCGCCGGTCCAGGTCGGCGATGGCTGTCGGCTGGTCGCCGCTGGGCTGGTAGTCACTGACGACCTCGAAAGGCGCCACCGTGCGTTCGATCTTGGATACGGGCCGCATGGAACCAACCGTACGACCCCGCACTGACAACGGGGTCGGATCACCAGCTCTGCGGGGTCCTGGAGCCGGGGTGCTGCGGGGGCCTGCGGCCCGCCCGCGGGTCGTGCCGGTCGCCGGAGCGCGGGACGGGGTAGGGGGCCCGCTGCCCCTGTGCGGCGCTCTGGAGGTCCGCCTTGCCCATCACCATCAGCGGGTCGAACATCACGATGACCCCCGCGAGGAGCAGGAAGGCGAGCGGGCCGATCATCATGGGCGCGAGCAGTTCGGCGGCCGAGTCCCCGCCGGCCGGCGCGGCGGACGAGCCGTGCAGATGCACGCTGAGGGCGGCCATCCCCGTGTAGTGCATACCGGTGACGGCCAGGCCCATGACGAGGCTCGCGCCCAGGCTCCAGAGGAAGCCTCTGACCTGTGCGGCCGCCCACAGGGCCGCGCTCGCCGCGACGACCGCGATCACCACGGACGCGGAGACGGTGAAGGTGTTGTACTCCAGCGTCCCGCGAAGACGCATACCGGCCATTCCCAGATAGTGCATCGACGCGACGCCCAGGCCGGTGATCGTTCCCCCGGTGAACAGCGCCGTCCCGGTCGCGCCGCGGTATCCCACGATGAAGATCCCTATGCCGACCATGACGATGGCGACGGCCAGACTCGCGAAGGTCAGGGCCTTGTCGTAGTGGATCGGGGCCTCCTCCACGGAGAAGCCCATCATCGCGATGAAGTGCATGGTCCAGATGCCGGAGCCGATGGCCGCCGACCCGAGTGCGAGCCAGCCGGGCCGCCAGGAGTGCGCCACAAGGAGCGACCTGGTGGTGCAGCGCAGGCCGAGCGCTCCGCCGAGACACGCCATGAGGTACGCCGTCACGGGCGTGACAAGTCCATAGCTGAAACCGTCGACCGTGCCCTGCATGCGCGGTAGCCCCTCCGCCTATCGAGTCAAAATGTCCGGGATTGCACCCAAGTGGCCCCCGCCGGCTGTCCGCTGACAGGCCGTGGGCTGACGCAGAGAGTAAAGCTCACTCCGGAACTTGCGAACTATTTTCCGCGAAATCAACCCGGCTGTCTCCGTTCAACCTGTGGCCATCCTGCACCTGTCTCGCGTTGGCCGTGGACTGTCACTCTCATCCGGTCCGTGCCCGCACATCGCGAGGAGTCACCGTTGTACGCACGCGTTGCCGCTGCCACCACTGCCGCTCTGCTCGGAGCCGGTGCGCTCACCCTGCCCTCCGCAACCGCTCACGCCGCCGACAGGCCGTCGGCGCAGACGTCCGCCTCGCACGAGCGGCCCCTGGTCGTCGCGCACCGGGGTGCTTCCGCGTACGCGCCGGAGAACACTTTCGCAGCCATCGACAAGGCGGCTGACATGGGGTTCCGCTGGGTGGAGAACGACGTCCAGCGCACCAAGGACGGCGAGCTCGTGATCATGCACGACGACACCCTGAAGCGGACGACGGACGTCGAGGAGCGCTTCCCCGACCGTGCGCCGTGGAAGGTCGCGGACTTCACCGCGAAGGAGATCGCCACGCTGGACGCGGGCAGCTGGTTCAGCCCGAAGTACGCGGGCCAGCGGGTGCCGACGCTGAAGCAGTACATGAACCGGGTCTCGCGCAACCACCAGAGCCTCGTGTTCGAGTTCAAGAAGCCCGAGCTGTACCCGGGCATCGAGAAGCAGGGCCTCGCCGTCCTGCGCAAGACGGGCTGGCTGGACCGGCACCACGTCAAGAGCAAGCTCGTCATCCAGAGCTTCAGCGCCGACAGCGTCAAGACGGTGCACAAGCTGCGGCCCGACATCAAGACCGGCTTCCTCGGCACGCCCGCGGTCGCCGATCTGCCCGAGTACGCCAAGTTCTCCGACCAGATCAACTCCACGCACACCTCCATCTCCCGCGAGTACGTCGCCGCGATACATGCGCTCAAGGGGCCGCACCGCAAGCGCCTGGAGATCTTCACCTGGACCGTGAACGACGCGGCCGCCGCGCAGCGGGTGGCGGGCTTCGGGGTGAACGGCATCATCACGAACACGCCCGACGTGGTCCGCAAGGCGGTCTCCGGCTGACGGAGCGCTGCTGCGGGGCCGGGGCTGGCTCGGGGTTGCCTCTGAGCCAGCTCTGAGCCAGCTCTGAGCTGGCCCGGCGCTTGCTCGCAGCTTGCTCGGGGCGGCGTTGTCAGTGGCCAGTCGTACGGTGGTCCACATGAACGCCATGGGGCAGCACGGGCAGGACCGGCCGGGGCAGGACGACCCGCGGCAGGTGGTGTGGGCCGTCGTCGCGAGCGACATCGGCCCGCTGATGCTCGCCGCGACGGACGACGGTCTGGTCAGCGTCGTCTTCCACGCCACGGACGCGGTGCGCGACACGGCGCTGGAACGGCTCGGCTCCCGTCTCGGGGCCGATCCGGTCGAGGCAGCCGACTCCCCTCTCCTCGCCGAACCCATACGCCAGCTCGCCGCCTACTTCGCGGGCGAGCGCCACGACTTCGAGCTGCCGCTCGACTGGTCACTGATATCCGGGTTCAACCGCCAGGTCCTGCGCGAGCTGACGACCGTTCCGTACGGCGCCGTCGTTGGCTACGGCGATCTGGCCCGCCGGGTCGGACAGCCCGGCGCGGCCCAGGCGGTCGGCATGGCGATGGGCGCCAATCCGCTGCCGGTCGTGGTGCCCTGCCACCGGGTGGTCGAGAGCGACGGCGGCATCGGCGGCTTCGGCGGCGGCCTGGAGACCAAGCGACAGCTCCTCGCCCTGGAAGGCGTGCTTCCGCAGCCGCTGTTCTGACGGCGTCCGTCCGCCTTGAAATCTGTGTTTCCCGCGTACGGACGCGCTGGCACACTGCGTCAGTGACTTCGACCCTCGACGCTCCTGACATACCCGCGCCGGAGGCACTGCCCGCCCTGCGCCGGCGCACCACCGCGGTGCTGGTCTCCAGTCAGATACTGGGCGGGCTCGGGGTACCGATCGGCATCGCCCTGGCCCCGATGCTCGCGACCGAGGTGAGCGGGACGGAGGCGCTGTCCGGTCTCGCGCCCACCGCGTCCGTGGCCGGCACGGCCCTGCTCTCGCTGCCGCTCGCCGCGCTGATGACCTCGCGCGGACGGCGTCCGGGTCTCGTCCTCGCGTATCTGATCGGGGCGCTGGGAGCCGGGCTCGTGGTGCTCGCCGCCGTCGTCGGGAGCTTCCCCCTGCTGCTGCTCGGCATGGCGGGGTTCGGGGCGGGCTCGTCGGCCAACCTCCAGGCCCGTTTCGCCGCGGCCGACCTCGCCGAGCCCGAGCGGCGCGGCCGTGCCATCTCCCTCGTCATCTGGGCCACGACCATCGGCTCGGTCCTGGGTCCCAACATCGCCGCGCCCACGAGCCGCGCCTTCTCCGGCACCTCCATCCCCGAGTCGGCGGGACCCTTCCTCTTCGCCGCCGGGATCTTCGCCGTCGCCGGTCTCGTGGTGGCGGTGCTGCTCCGTCCCGACCCGCTGCTCACCGCCCGCGCGCTCGCCCCGCACGAGAACCACTCCGCGCAGAGCCGCTCGCTGCGGGCCGGTGTCGCCGCGGTGGCCGCGTCGCCGATGGCCCGGCTCGCCCTGGTGACGGTGGCCGCGTCGCACACCGTGATGGTCTCGATCATGGTGATGACCCCGGTCGACCTGGGGCATCACGGGGCGAGTCTGCAACTGGTCGGACTGGTCATCAGCGGTCACATCGCGGGCATGTACGCGCTGTCGCCGCTGATGGGCTGGCTCTCCGACCGCTTCGGGCGGCTTTCGGTGATCGGCCTCGCGGTCGGGCTGCTGTGCTGCGCCGCGCTCCTCGCCGGCACCGCGGGGGCGAGCCACGGCCGGACCGCCGCCGGTCTTTTCGTCCTCGGCCTCGGCTGGTCCGCGGGCCTGGTCTCCGGTTCCGCGCTGCTCACCGACTCGGTGCCGCAGCCCGCAAGGGCCGCCGTGCAGGGCCTTTCGGACCTGACCATGAACACGGCGGCGGGGATCGGCGGCGCGGCGGCCGGCCTGATCGTCGCGCGGGCCAGCTACGGCTGGCTGAACCTCATCGGCGTCTGCCTGCTGCTGCCCCTCGCGGGGCTTGCGCTGCGGCGGGCGGTCAAGAAGGCCTGATCCCGGGGGTCGTGGTGGTGGCGGGGGGCGTGGTGATGGTGGTGGCGGGGGTTGTGGTCGTGGCGGGCCTTGTGGTCGTGACGGGCCTTGTGGTCGTGACGGGCCTTGTGGTCGTGACGGGCCTTGTGGCCGTGGCGGGGGTCGCCGCGTAGTGGTCGCGGCTCCGGTCAGGGGAGCGTGATGTGGTACGCCTTGCGCAGTGTCTCGTGCACGGTCCACGTCGTACGGTCGCCCTCGCGCAGGACGGCCGCGTCGCCGGGGCCGACCTCGATCACGTCGCCGCCCTCGACCGCGATGGTGGCGCGGCCGCTGACGACCACGAAGAGCTCGTTGGCCTCGGTGTCGGTGACCACGCCGGGCGTGATCTGCCAGATGCCGCGCAGCTGCTTGCCGTCGGCCGACTCCCACAGGACCTTGCCGGTGACCTCCGGGGTGCCGGAGACGATCTGCCCCGGGTCCAGCGGCTCGGCCTCCAGGTCGACATCCGGAATGTGCACGGCGAAGGAGGACGCGACGGCTTGATCATTCGTGCTCATGGCGGGTCACCCTAGCCGAGGGGCGTGCCGCGAGGGTTTGCCGGGGCGCGTCCGCCGCCAGGGATGAGGGGAGACCCGACAGGCCCGACTGGCAGGAGGCAAGCCCGTGTTGGTGGTGTCCGACTTGGTGGTGTCCGACGAGGTACAGGCGGCTGTGGCGGACGGGCGGCCCGTGGTCGCCCTGGAGTCGACGATCATCGCGCACGGGCTTCCACGCCCGCGCAATCTCCAGGTGGCGCGCGAGCTCGAAGAGGTCGTACGGGAGGAGGGTGCCGTTCCCGCGACGATCGCCGTCCTGGACGGGCGCCCCCATGTCGGCCTGGACAAGGATCAGTTGGAGCGGGTCGCGAACGAGGACGGCATACGCAAGCTGGGCCACCGTGATCTGGCGCTCGCGGTCGCGGCGGGGGCGAGCGGGGCGACGACCGTGTCGGCTACGGCGCTGCTCGCCGCGCGCGCGGGCGTGCGGGTGTTCGCCACGGGCGGGCTCGGCGGGGTGCACCGGGAGTGGACGCAGACGCAGGACGAGTCCGCCGATCTGGGGCTGCTCGCCCGGACGCGCATCACGGTCGTCTGCGCGGGCGTGAAGTCGATCCTGGACGTGGCGGCGACGTTGCAGCGCCTCGAGACGCTGGGGGTCGCGGTCGCGGGGTACGGGACGGACCGCTTCCCCGGCTTCTACCTCACCGACTCCGGGCATCCCGTGGACTGGACGCTGCGTACGCCCGCGGAGGTCGCCGCGGTGATGCGGGCGCAGGATTCGGTGGGCGGTCCGGAGTCCGCGCTGCTCGTGGCGAACCCCGTGCCGGAGTCCGAGCAGCTCGATCCCGCGCTGCACGCGCGCGTGCTCGCCGAGGCGTTGGAGGCGTGCGCCGAGCGGGGCATCACCGGGCAGGCGGTCACTCCCTTCCTCCTGGACCAGTTGGTGCGGCGCACCGACGGTGCCTCGCTGAGCGCCAATCTCGCGGCGGTGCGGGGCAATGTCCGGCTCGCGGGGCAGATCGCGGCGGCACTCGCGACGGACCTCGCGGCGGACCTCGATGCGGGCCGGGCCGGGCGGTGACGTCGCGGCGGGGTGGGGCGCTGCTGGTCGTCGGTGACGTCGTCACGGACATCGTCGCGCGGCACGGTGCGCCGCTCGCTCCGGGTACGGACACGGCGGCGGCGATCCGTACGGTGCCGGGGGGCGCGGGGGCCAATGTGGCGTGCTGGGCGGCTGCTTGGGGCTGCGGTGACGTGCGGTTGCTGGGGCGGGTGGGGGCGGATTCGGCGGCGTGGCACGAGGAGGCGCTCACGCGGGCGGGGGTACGTCCGCAGCTCGTCGTCGACTCCGAGGCGCCTACGGGGACGGTGATATGCCTGGTGGACGGGGGTGGAGGTGCCGGTGCTGGTGCTGGTGCCGGTGCTGGTGGGGGTGGCGGGGGTGGGGCCGAGCGGACGTTCCTGACGGACGGTGGGGCGTCGGTGCGTCTGTCCGCCGCGGACTGGTCACCCGATCTCCTCGACGGGGTGGGGTGGCTGCACCTGTCGGGCTACTTGTTCTTCGCGGGACCGAGCCGGGCCGCGGCGGCAGCGGCGTTGGCGGCGGCACGCGCGCGTGGGGTGCCGGTGAGTGTGGATCCGGCGTCGGCGGGGTTCCTTGCGGGGCTGGGGGCGGAGCGGTTCTTGGCGGCGGTGGAGGGGGTGGAGGTGTTGTTGCCGAGTGAGGGGGAGGCGTGGGTTTTGGCGGGAGCGCGTGGTCTGGCGGGGGCGCCTGGGGTGGTGGAGGGGGCTGGGGTGGTGGAGGTGGCCGGGGAGTTGAGTCGGCGGTTTCCTGCGGTGGTGGTCAAGCGGGGGGCGGCGGGGGCGGTGGTCGCTCAGGGGGGTGCGGTGCGGGCCGAGGTTCCCGCGGTGCCTGCCGCTGCGCGGGACTCCACTGGGGCGGGCGATGCGTTCACGGGGGCGTTCCTTGCGGCGCGGCTGAGCGGGGCGGGGCTCTGCGAGGCTTCGGCGGAGGGGTGCCGGGCGGGGGCCAGGGCTGTCGGGTTGGTGGGGGGTCGGCCGGTGGGGTAGAGGGGCGGGAGCGCTCCGGCTGTGGGTGGGGGTGCGGTGTCGCTCCGGCCGTGGGTGCGGGGCCGCGCCGGTATGTCCGTCCTTGCCATCCGCCGGTGGGCGCCCTTTCGCTTCGGTTCGGGAGTGCTGCGAGCCGTGCTCCGGGCGGAAATACCGACACACCCTCTCCCGTCTCGACGGCGAGTGCGGGCCGCCACCGATTGGGCTGTTCCTACGCCGCGGGTCGAACCCGGCGAGATGGGCGGTGGGTGGGGGAGCCCCCTACGGGGCGCCAAGGCGGGGCCGCGTCGGCGGGGTCGGCCTCGTCGGCCCCGGGCCAGGGACCGCGTTATGGCTTTTTGCCCCAGGCGGAGATCAGGGGGGCCGTGGCCAGGTCCAGGGGGGCTGTCGTGATGTTTTGCAGGTGTTGTGCGATATCCGCTTCCGTGGCAAGCCCCGCCGCCGTCAGAGATGCGCGGGAGTGTTGGATCGTGGCCGTCTCCAGGGCCGCGCAGGCGGGTGAGGCCAGGGGGGAGTACGCGTCGGCCTCCACCTGCCGGAGGCCCGCCGCCCGCAGCAGGCGCGGCAGCCCGCGGCCGTACGCGAGGTCACTCCCCCGCTCGGTGAGCAGCGCGCGCCGCAGGCGGTTCGCCAGCTGTTCCGCGGGGCCGTGTTCGTCCGGGCAGGCCAGGGGCTGAAGCGCCGGGTCCGCCTCCTCGATCAGCAGGCGCCCGCCGGGCCGCAGAGCCCTGATCATCGACCGCAACGCGGACTCCCGGTCCGGCACCCGGTCGAGCACGAGCCGCGCATGGACGAGATCGAAGCCCCCGCCGGGCGGCACATCCGCCCCCACGTCATGCGTACGCACCTCCACCGGCGGCCGCGCCGCCGACGTCTGCCAGGAGATGTCCGTGTCGGTCGCGAGGACCCGCCCGGTGGGGCCGACCCGCTTGGCGAGCCAGGAGACGACGGAGAAGCCGCCCGCGCCGACCTCCCAGCAGCGCCACCCCGGCCCGATGCCGAGCCGCTCGATGTGCCGGAAGGTCGTGGGGTCGAAGAGCGCGGAGAAGGCCTCGGAGCACTGCCCCGCGCCTGCCCCCAGGGGAAGCCGATTGCGATTGCCGGTCAGATAGCCGTCGATGAGCGTCATGACGCAATTATCACGATTGTCCGGCTTACGTATGGGAGGCAGCCCCGAACGTTCGGAGCGGAGTGTTCCGTTCCCACAGGGTCCCGCCACGCCGTCGGACCGTGCTGGCAGACTGGCACGCCAAGTCACCAGAACGAGGAGCCACGCATGTCGATGGCAGGCAACCTGCGAAAGGTAGGAAACCTCCGCAAGGTAGGCGGCCTGCGCAAAGTCGCGCGGGTCGCCCAGTTCGTGCGCAAGCACAACCGCGTGGACCTGAGCCACCCCGCCCGCTCCCCCCTGGGCTCGGCGGTGGTCAATTGCGTGACGTACCGCAAAGGTGTGCGCCAGGAGGGCGGCCGGGATCTCGTCGAGGAGGTCGAGCGCGTCCGCAGAAGCGGCGACGGCTTCGTGTGGCTCGGGCTGCACGAGCCGACGGAGGAGGAGTTCGCGGGCATCGCCGAGCTCTTCGACCTGCACCCGCTCGCCGTGGAGGACGCGGTCCACGCCCACCAGCGGCCGAAGGTGGAGCGGTACGACGAGACGCTGTTCGCCGTCTTCAAGACCGTTTGCTACGTCGACCATGCCGAACTCACCGCGAACAGCGAGGTGGTGGACACCGGCGAGATCATGGTCTTCGTCGGCAAGGAGTTCGTGATCACCGTGCGGCACGGCCGGCACGGCTCGCTCGGCCCGCTGCGCGAAGAGCTCGAATCGGCGCCCGAGCAGCTCGCCCAGGGCCCCGGCGCGGTGCTGCACGCCCTCGCCGACCACGTCGTGGACGACTATCTCGTGGTGACGGACGCGGTGCAGGCCGACATCGACCAGGTGGAGATGGACGTCTTCTCCAAGGACGGGGAGCGCGCCGACCCCGGCCGCATCTACCAGCTCAAGCGCGAACTCCTCGAACTGAAGCGGGCCGTGGTGCCGCTCGGCCGCCCGCTGCAGATTCTCTCCACCCAGCCGATGCGGCCGATCGCCCCGGAGATACAGGCCTACTTCCGGGACGTCGACGACCACCTCAAGCGGGTCACGGAGCAGATCGCCTCCTTCGACGAGCTCCTGAACTCCATTCTTCAGGCCCATCTCGCGCAGGTGACGGTCGCCCAGAACGAGGACATGCGCAAGATCACCGCCTGGGCCGCCGTGATCGCCGTACCGACGATGATCTGCGGCCTTTACGGCATGAACTTCGACTACATGCCGGAACTGCACTGGAAGTACGGCTACGGCCTGGTGATCGGCGTCATCGGAACCATCTGTTTCGCGCTCTACCGCGGCTTCCGCCGCAACGGCTGGCTCTAGGCTGTACGGGGCATGCCAACAACGGGGGAAAACGGGGGGACGGTGACCGATGCCTCTGCGCGAGGGTGATCCGGAGTCGATCGGCGGCTATCGGATCGAGTCGCGGATCGGCACCGGCGGCATGGGTGTCGTCTATCTCGGGCGCTCGGCGTCGGGCCGCGCGGTCGCGGTCAAGGTCGTCCACACCCAGTACGCGGACGACCCGGAGTTCCGCGCCCGCTTCCGCCAGGAGGTCAAGGCCGCACGCCGGGTCAGCGGCGCCTTCACCGCACCGGTCGTGGACGCCGACCCGGAGGCCGTACTGCCCTGGATGGCCACGGCGTACGTCCCCGGGGACACCCTCGCCCAGCGCATCGCTGATCAGGGCCCGCTGGACTGGCCGCAGCTGAAGCGGCTCGGCGGCGAACTGGCCGAGGCGCTGCGGGAGATCCACCGCGCCGAGGTCGTGCACCGCGACCTGAAGCCGAGCAATGTGCTGCTGCTCGAATCGGCGGGCGGCTCGGAAGGCGCGGACGGCAGTGGTGACGGCGGCATGACGCGCGTCATCGACTTCGGCATCTCCCGTGCCGCGCACAGCGACGTACGGACGCAGACCGGCCTGGTGATGGGGTCGCCGCCGTTCATGGCGCCGGAGCAGTTCAGCAGCCCGCGCGACGTCGGACCGCCGGTCGACGTCTTCGCGCTCGGCGCCCTGCTGGTGTACGCGGCCACGGGACGCAGCCCGTTCGAGGCGGAGAACGCATATCTGGCCGCCTACCAGACCGTGCACAACGACCCCGAACTCGGCGCGCTGCCCGAGGTCTTGCGCCCCCTGGTGATGTCCTGCCTCGCCAAGTCACCACAGGAACGGCCCACTCCGGTACAGGTCCTCGACGCCCTGGCCGCACTGCCGGACGAGGGACCACCGAGCGAGCCACGGGATCGTACGCACCGGGAAGAGAGAGACGAGGAAGTCGTCCCGGCCGGTGACGCGACCTTTGCCTTGTCGGCCACGGTCGCGGCGACGCCCGCCCCGCGCCCGCGCCGCGGCCCCCGCTTCAAGGCCGCTCTGGCCGGCGTCGTCGCGCTGGTGATCGCCACAGGAGTCTCCGCGGCATTGATCGGCGACGGTGATTCCGGGGGTGCGGGGCACGCTTCGGCGAGCACCCCCGAGGGCTGGAAGCCGTGGCACGTGGCCTCCGAGAAGGACTCCGCCGCCATGATGCCCTCGTCGGAGTCCTGCACGCCGCACGCGCAGGGCGTCTTCTGCGCCTCCGCGACCACGGCACTGACCCGGCTCGACCCCCTGACGGGCAAGACCAGCTGGACGAAGCCGATGCACCGCCCCAAGTCGGTCTCCGGCTACTCCATCACCGACCCGGTGGTGGGCGCCGGCACGGTGTTCACGTACAGCGCGGAGGGCTCCCAGGGAGTCGACGCGTACGACGCCAGGAGCGGCAAGCGGCTGTGGCGGCTGCCCGGCCCGCACGCGGAGTTCCAGTATCTGAGCGGTGTACTCGTCGTGCACAAGGGCGAGTTGACTGCTTCGCGTACGTCGACGTACACGGCGTACGACCCGCGCTCCGGCCGGGAGCTGTGGCACCACGAGGTGACGAGCGACTCGGCGGGCGTGTTCTACGCGGGTCCGGACGGGACGCTCTTCGCCGATCTGCGGCTCACCGGACGCAAGGGCGAACCCGGCTCGTCGGAGATCGCCCGCTATGACGCGCGCACCGGCCGCAAGCTGGGCGGGACGAAGGCCCCGAAGGGCGACCTGTGGCTGGCCACGGTGCACGACGGCAAGGGGTACTTCGCACGCTGGGAGAACGATTCGGGTGTCTCCTCGCGGTTCTTCATCCAGGATCTGACGTCGGGGAAGGTGCGCGGTATCGACTTCCCCTGGGCGGTGGAGCCGGAGGCGCCGCCGCTGGTGCGCGGCGACGCCATGTACCTCTTCGACTACGCCAACGAGACGGTGCTCGCGCTCGACCTCAAGCGGGGCAAGCCGCTCTGGACGACCTCGCGCGAACTGCGGATCTTCAGCGAGCCGTCGGTGCGGGGCGACACCCTGTACGCCACGATGCCCGACAGCAGTGTCATCGCCGTCGACATACGTACGGGCAGGGAGAGTTGGCGCTCGGCCCCCTCCTTCGTCAAGGACACCGACGACGCCAAGGGCGGCTCGGTCGACGACCGGTCCCCGAGCGGTACGGCCCCGCTGGCTCTGGGGGGCGTCCTGTACGGGGTGACGGACGAGGGGACGTTCTCGGTGGCCGCCAAGGGCGCCGACGAGGGTGCCGATGAAGGTGCCGACAAGCCCGCCGACGAGGAGAAGGGTTAGGGCCGGCGGCGGGGTGGCCGGTCGTCAGCTCTTTGCGTAGACGCTCTCGACCCAGCCCGCGAGCTGGTCGTCGGTGAGGTGCGTGGCGAGGTCTGCCTCGCTGATCATGCCGACCAGGCGTTTGTTGTCGATGACCGGGAGCCTGCGGATCTGGCTGCTCTTCATCTCCTGGAGGACCTCGTCGACGCCCGCGCCCGAGTCGATCCAGCGTGGCGTGCCCTTGGCCAGGTCGCCCGCGGTCGTGCGGGCCGGGTCGTGCCCCATCGCCACGCAGCCGACGACGATGTCGCGGTCGGTGAGGATGCCGCAGAGCCGCTCGTTCTCGTCACTGATGGGCAACGCGCCGACGTCGAGCTGACGCATCAGTTGTGCGGCGCGGTCCAGGGTCTCGTGTGCGGGGATCCACTGGGCGCCGCGGTGCATGATGTCTCCGGCGGTGGTCATGAAGTACCTCCCGTTGCCGGACGGCCGGCGCGGCGCGGAGGCACCGCTAGTCCCGGCGCCCCTCATTCTCGCCGGGCGCCGGGGGGTCCGCACGCCGGAGGTCCGCACGCCGGGGGTCCGCACGCCGGAGGTCCGCACGCAGGGGAGCCGGCCGCGGACGGGCAAGGCCTGGGCCTGGGCGGGAAAATGTCAGGCGGCCAGGTCTCAGGCGGCGAAGCCGATGATCTTTTCCGGGGTCACCCTGATGATGACCCGGATCTCCTCGTCCTTCTCGCCGGGCGGGTCGATGCCGAGGTACTTGTGCGAGAGCTCGTGCGGGAGCCGTTTGTGCGGGTCGGGGAGTATTTCGGCGACGCCCCTGATCTCGGTCGACGTGTACGGGTTGCCCAGGTCGAACACCGAGACGCTGATGCGCGGGTCGCGTTCGAGGTTGCGGACCTTCTGTCTGCGCGCCGTGGAGGAGAACAGGATGGTGTCGCCCTCGCGTTTGATCCACACCACCGAGTTCTGGGGTGCGCCGTCGGGGCCGAGGGTCGCGACGCTGGCGAAGTTCTTGCCGTCGAGGAGTGTGCGGACCGAGTCGCTGAAGTGGAGCGCTGTCGTAGCCATGCGCAGACTCTAACTACATGCACGTGCATATAAAAGGGGATTGCTTCAACCGCTCCACGCCGGGTGCCGTGGATCGTCCGCTCGTACGACCACGTCGGCCGCCGCTCCGGGGTCCGTCTCCGCCTCGTACCGCTCGAAAGCGGGCAGCGTCCACCGCTCGCCCTCCGCCGTACGCCGCCGCAGGGCGCCCGGCGTCAGGCTGGTGTGGACGGTCAGGTCGAAGGGGAACCAGTGGCCGAGGAGCAGCGGTCCGTGCAGCAACAGCATTGCTCCGGGCGGGAGTTGGACGTACGGGCTGCGTGTCGCGCGGTCCGCGACCGGGTCCCACAGGTCCGGCAGGATCCGCCCCGTGCCGCCGGGGTCAAGCGGTCCGAAGACCTCGCGCCAGAGCGCACCGGTGTCGAACCAGCCGCTGTAGTACGACTCCACGTCCTCGCGCCCGTATTCGAGGCGCAGGGAGGCGGGGCGCAGGAAGTCCTCCGTGCCGACGACGAGCGCGGACCGCCCGCGCACCCGCAGCGCCTCGGCGACGCTCCGGGCCAGCTCGCCGGGGCCTGCCGCCGGGGCACCGTCGAAGGCGACGCGCGGCCAGGGGCTCGCGTCGGCCGTCTTCAGGTCGAGCAGCCGGTCGGCGAGGGTGTCCGTGAGCCGGTCCCAGGTGATCGCTTCGAGTCGCACCCGTCCCATGATGCCCCGCCTTCCCGGCGGGGCGGCGGGGCCTTGGTCGTGGCGCCGGCCTCGCGTTCACGGCGGTACGCGTCCGTTTGTCGGGGAATGAATCCTTCATGGCATCAATTCCCCTCGCCCGCAGCGGACTTCTCGCCATCCAGCCCCTCAAGCGACGTCATTGCGCGGAGTGCCGTGGCGGGCCGCTCACCCTGCTGGTCATCGAGGATGCCGAGCCGCGCTGCCTGGACTGCGCGGACCTGGGGCATCTCGTCTTCCTGCCGCGCGGCGACACCGCGCTGACGCGTCGGGCCCGCGAGGGGAGCGGGCTCTCGGCGGTGGTCGTCCGCTTCAACCGGCGCCAGGGGCGGTACGAGCGTCAGGGCGTCCTCGTGGAGGAGGCGGCGCTCGCGCGGGCCGAGGAGCGGTGCCTCGCGGACGCGGAGGCGCGGGCGCGACGCCGGGCGCGGGACGCGGTGCGCCGGGCGGCGGAGGACGTGCGCTTCACGGCGGCCTTCGCGGACGAGATACGCCGTCTCTTCCCCGCCTGCCCCGACGAGCGGTCCCGCGCGATCGCCGCGCACGCGTCGGTGCGGGGCAGCGGGCGGGTGGGACGGAGCGCGGCGGGCCGGGCGCTGTCCGCCGGCGCGGTGACGGCGGCGGTGGTGGCCGCCGTCCGGCACACGGATACGCCCTACGACCGCCTCCTCATGAGCGGAGTCCCACGAGGCGAGGCCCGCCGCCGGATCGCCCCGGCGGTGGAGGCGGTACTCCGGGCCTGGCAGGGACCTGGACGCGAGGGCGTGGCGGTCTGAGGAACAGCACGCAGAGCCTGGCCCCTGGGCCTAAGCTCCGGGCCCTCGCATCGGGGCCCGACCCCGCAGCCCGAGGCTTGCAGCCGGCACCCGGGACCTGCGGCCCGAACCCAGACACCCGACACCCGACACCCGACACCCACAACCCCCGGCCTGTAGCCCGAGGCCCGAAACCAGACGCCCGTCACCCCTAGCCCGCACCCCACATCGCAACGCCCGCCACCCGCCGCCGACGCCCTTCACGCGCAGCCCGAGGCCAGACGCCCACGCCCACGCCCACGCCCACGCCGACGCCGACGCCCGCAACGCATGCCCTGATGTCCGTCGCCCCCAGCCCGCCCCCCCCTTCCCCGTCCCAGACGTCCGCGTATGCCCCCGCGCGCCCCGCGCATGGTCTTCTGCCCGGTAGAGGCAATTCACTTGTGGTACGAGGCCGCGCCATGGAGGATCACTGCGGCTCGCTCACCTGACGGCTGCCTTACACAACGCGGGAGTTGCCATGATCGAGGGACCATACTTCGTGCTCGTCGTCCTGGGTGCGCTCGCCGCCGGCCTGGTCGCCGGAGCGTTCGTCGCGTTCTCCACGTTCGTGATGCCCGCCCTGGCCGCGCTGCCCCCGGCGCAGGGCATCGCGGCGATGCAGTCGATCAACGTCAAGGCGGTCACCGCCGGGTTCATGACCGTGTTCATGGGCGCGGCGGGCCTCAGCGCGGTCGTCGCCGTCGTCACCTTCGTGCTCTGGCCCGACGAAGGCACCGTCGAACTGCTCCTGGGCAGCGCGCTGTATCTGTTCGGCTCGTTCGGGGTGACCATCGCCGCGAACGTCCCCCGCAACGACGCCCTCGCCAAGCTCGACGCGCAGGCACCGCAGAGCGCGGACCACTGGCGCAGGTACGTCCGTGAGTGGACCCTGTGGAACCACATCCGGGTCGGAGCCTCGCTGGCCGCCTCCGCGTCCTTCATCCTCGCGCTGACCTGACCTGAGCTGACCTGACCTGTGCTGAGCTGAGCTGAGCTGAGCTGAGCTGAGCCGGCCTGGCCCCGGGGCCCCCGGCCCGCGGACGTGCCCGGTCCGTCCTCCCGTCGTACAGTGGCCGAAAGCCTGCGAGAGCACGCGAGGGAGACGGCCATGGCCGACCCCAAAGGCTTCCTCACCACCGCCCGCCGCGAATGGCCGCGCCGATCCGTCGGCGAACGGGTCAAGGACTGGGACGAGGTGTACGTCCCCGGCGCGCTGCTGCCCATCGTCGAGCAGCAGGCCGACCGCTGCATGGACTGCGGCATCCCCTTCTGCCACGACGCCTGCCCGCTGGGCAACCTGATCCCCGACTGGAACGAACTCGTCTCGCGCGCCGACTGGCGAGCCGCCGCGGACCGGCTGCACGCCACGAACAACTTCCCCGAGTTCACCGGCCGCCTCTGCCCGGCCCCCTGCGAGTCGGGCTGCGTCCTCGCCATCAACCAGCCCGCGGTGACCATCAAGAACGTCGAGGCGGCCATCGCCGACCGCTCCTGGCAGGACGGCCTCAACCCGCCCCGGCCCCCGGACCGGCACTCGGGCAGGACCGTCGCCGTCGTCGGCTCGGGACCCGCCGGACTCGCCGCCGCGCAGCAGCTGACCCGGGCCGGTCACACCGTCGCCGTGTACGAGCGCGACGACCGCGCGGGCGGGCTCATGCGCTACGGCATCCCCGCGTTCAAGATGGAGAAGCACCACCTGGAGCGGCGGCTCGCGCAGATGCGGGACGAGGGCACGGTCTTCCGTACGTCCGTCACGATCGGGCGCGACATCGGCGCCGCCGAGCTGCGGAACCGCTACGACGCGGTGGTACTCGCCGTCGGCGCCACCGCATGGCGCGAACTGGACGTGCGGGGGCGGGAGTTGCAAGGCATCCACCAGGCGATGGAGTACCTGCCGTTCGCCGACCGCGTCTGCGAGGGAGACCTCGACACCTCCCCGCTGTCCGCCGCGGGCAAGCACGTCGTGATCGTCGGCGGCGGCGACACCGGAGCGGACTGCCTGGGTACGGCGGTCCGTGAGGGCGCCGCGTCCGTCACGCAGTTGGACATCTACGAGCGGCCGGGCGACCTGCGTGACGAACTGGCCGAGCCCTGGCCGACGTACCCGAAGATCTACCGCCTCTCCCCCGCGCACGAGGAGGCGGACGAGCTCCGCGTCTCTCCGGCGGCGGACGCCGACGCCCGCCTCTTCGCCGCGTCCACCCTCCGCTTCGACGGCGACGCGGCGGGCCGGGTGCGCGCCCTGCACGTGACCGAGGTCGACGCGCAGCGCCGCCCGCGGCCCGGCACCGCCCGTACGCTCCCCGCCGACATGGTGCTGCTCGCGCTCGGGTTCTCCGGGCCCGACCGGACGCCGGGCGGCCTGGTCGACCAGCTCGGCCTCGACGTCGACGACCGCGGCACCCTCGCCCGCGACGCGGACTTCGCGACGAACGTGCCGGGCGTCTTCGCGACGGGCGACGCGGCCCGCGGCCAGTCGCTGATCGTGTGGGCCATCGCCGAGGGCCGCTCGACGGCGGCCGCGGTGGACCGGTGGCTGACGGGCACGACCCAGCTCGCGGCGCCGATCGGCCCGTACGACCGCCCGATGACCGCGTGAGGCTCCCCGGACCACCCCCCCGTCCCGAGCCGCGCCGACCCCCGCACAGGACGCAGACCCAGCAGACCCAGCGGACACAGCGGACACAGCAGACACGGCGGACCCAGCAGACCCAGCGGACACAGCTGTGAGCCGCCACCCCGGTGGGTGACGGCTCACGGCACGCTCACGACCTCAACGCGGATTCACGACAGCAGGAAGTCGGCCTCCCCCGCCTTCGCCCCCTGGATGAACGCGTTGATCTCGCCGTACGTGTAGATCAGCGCCGGACCGTCCGGATCGGCGGACTGGCGGACCGCGACGCGGCCGTCGGCCAGCTTCATGGCCTCCAGGCAGTTGCCGCCGTTGCCGCCGCTCCACGGCTTGTGCCAGCCCTCGCTGCCGAGTTCACGGGCGGGCATGCCGTTGTAAATCCGGGAGTCGTCGCGTGACTCGGGGCGGGACCCGGCTCCGGGTTTGCACCCCGGTCGCGTACCGGCTCGGTGTCGATCCATTCACAGCTCCTTGCGGAGGTCCCGGAGGAGCTCCTTTGTGCGTTGTGCCGTCGCGGCTTGCGCCGCCATGCGGTCCATGACCTCGAGGTGGGTCGCCACCTCGGTGCGCGCGTCCAGATAGACGGCGCCGGTCAGGTACTCGCTGTAGACCATGTCCGGCAGCTCCGCCATGGCGAAGCGGAAGAGCACGAACGGTCCGAACGTGCCCGGGTGCGGACCCGCCGCGAACGGCGCGATCTGCAGCGTCACATGAGGAAGTTCGACGGCTTCGAGCAGCTTGTCGATCTGCTCTCGCATCACCTCGGGGCCGCCCACCGGTCTGCGCAGGGCGGTCTCGTCCATCACGACCCAGAGCCTCGGCGCGTCCTCGCGGGTGAGCAGGGACTGGCGCTCCATCCGCAGCGCCACGTACCGCTCGATGTCCTCGGGGCGTGTCTGGCCGATCGCTCCGGAGCGCATCACACCACGTGCGTACTCCTCGGTCTGCAGCAGGCCGGGCACGAAGTGCGGTTCGTAGGACCTGATGAGGCTGGCCGCCCCCTCCAGGCTGACGTACATGCTGAACCAGCCCGGCAGAATGTCGTGGAACCGCTGCCACCAGCCCGGCTTGTTCGCCTCCTCGGCGAGGGTCACGAAGGCGTCGGCCTCGTCGTCGGCGACTCCATAGGACTTCAGGAGCAGCTGGAGGTACGGGATCTTCAGCGCGACCTCGGCCATTTCCATGCGGCGGACCGTGGCGGGGGCCACGCGGAGAATCCGCGCGGCCTCCTCCCGCTTGAGGCCCGCGCTCTCGCGCAGGTCCTGCAAGCGACGGCCTAGGACGACCTGGCCGACGGTCGGCGCGGACCGCGGTTCGCTCACGTCCTACCTCCACGTACTCCATGTAATGCCAATTCACTCCGCACCTGGAGCCGTTGCGAGCAGTGTGCCACGTGCCGCCTCAGAGGAACACGCCACTGTGCACTTTTCAGAGTGGGTCTTGCCAAGGTGTTCCCGGCGGGGCGATAGTGGATGGCGTGACTCCGCCCGCGCCGTTACACACAGCTGCCGCCGAAGCCCCTGTTGGCGTTAATGCCGACGTGTGGGCCGATGGCGGCTCCGAGCTCTGCGTCAGCTTCGCGCTCGTGCCACGGCCGGGCTCCGCAGCGCAGGCCAGACAGCTGGCAAAGGCCCAGCTCCTGGGCTGGAACATCGGCGAGGACTGCCGCGACGCGGCGGCTCTTGTGGTGTCCGAACTGGTCACGAACGCGATCGTGCACACCGCGAGCCACCGGATCGTCTGCGAGCTCTGCACCCGGCCCGGCACCCTGCGGATAGCTGTGCGTGACGACGGATACGGATCAGGTGTCCCACGGCCCGCACACGAGGGGCCCGACGCAGACGACGAGCACGGGAGGGGATTGCTCCTCGTCGAGGCAGTGAGCAATGCGTGGGGCGTGCGGGACGAGGGCCCCGGGGCCGGTCTCACCGTATGGGCGGAACTACGGGCATGACGTGGCCGCGGGCATGACGTGACTGCGTGACGTGACTGAGGGTGCGGGCATGGGAACGACGTGGGCAGGAGGCGTGTGAGCACGGTGACGGTGCGGCGGCTGTTGGATCTGGACACGCTGGTCCGCCTCGAACGGCGGCGGACCGCCGCTGCCTCCCCGCCGCCCCCGGCGCGCCTTGCCGTCCCGGAAGGGATGTCGCAGCCCCTGGGGTGCGACGCGGTAGCCATGCCCGCGCGCTACGGCCCCCGTCTGATGGCACGGCTGCCCCGCGTGGGCTGCGTGTACGAGGACGTGGACGCGGCGCTGTGGTGGTGGATCGTCCCGGCGGACTCCGACGTCGCCCTGGAGTGGCCCTCCCCCGCCTATTACGCCGCGGGAGCGGTGGTCCCCGGCGCCCGCCGCGCCCCCTCCCTGATCCACACCCCCTCCGGGAGCACGGTCCCCTACACCCCGCCGATCCCGCTGTACCTGGCCTGGTGCGGTGCCACGGGCGCCACGCCGGCGTGGTCACGGGCCGTACGCGCGTAGACCCCGGGCCGTACGGCACCGTCAGTCCGGAGCGGCGCCCCCGGCCCGGGGCGGCACCCTCCCGCGGGCACCGCCCCGTCCCTCACCCCGCCACGGCAGCCTCCACTGCCGAGACGATCTCCCCCGGCGCCTCCAGCTGCGCCATGTGGCCCACCGCGTCCAGTACGCGCACGTCGGCCCTTCCCTTCAGGGACGCGGCGTTCGACGCCGGGATCACCTGGTCCGCGGCGCCCCACACCGCGACCGTCCGTACGTCCCTCGGCAGCAGGGACAGCACGTCGAGGGCCGATCCGCCGTCCGGAGCCACCAGCGTCGGCAGCAGCGTGCGCAGTGCCGTGCCGACACCGTCCAGGCGCTTGTACTTCAGCAGGTCCTCCACCAGTTGCCGCGTCACGAGCCCCTCGTCGGCGAAGAGCCTGTCCAGATGCGGCCGGAGTTCGCGCCGCGTCCCCGCATCCGCGAAGCCCCGCAGATAGGTGGCGTCCACATCGGGGCCGTAGCCCGCGGGCGCGACCAGCGTCAGGGAGCGGACCCGGTCGGGGACCCGCGCCGCCACCGCCGTGACCACCGCGCCCCCCAGCGAATGCCCCACCAGATGCGCCCGTTCGATGCCGAGCGCGTCGAGGAAGCCGGTGACGACCGTCGCGAGGGAGTCCAGGCTGCCGTCCCCCACGTCCTTGCCCGACTCTCCGTGACCGGGCAGGTCGAGGGCGTAGACCGTGTGCCGCACCGCGAGCGGCTCCTGCACGAAGAGCCAGGAGTTCTTGTCGCCGCCGTACCCGTGCACGAGGACGATCTCCTGCGCGCCGCCGCCCGACGTGGCGTACGCGAGGGCCTTGCCGCCCACCTCCGCGATACCGCTGACCGGGCTGCCCTCGTCCTCGGCGGGCACCCCGCGCGCCAGCTGTTCCCGCGCCTCCGCGGCCACCCGCTCGATCTCGTCCTCGGGGACGTCGGGCCCGGCGATGACCGCGATGACACAGCCGACGGGTGCCTCACCGCCCGCCCGCGCGACGATCCGCCGCAGCACACCGGCCCGTGGCGCCTCAAGGGTGCCCGCGATCTTGTCGGTGTCGATCTCGGCGAGATCGTCACCCTCCGCCACCTCGTCCCCCTCCTCCGCGATCCACGCGGTGATCTTTCCGGTCTTCATGGACAGGCCCCATTTGGGCATGGTGACCCGCTCGACGGACGGCATCCTCACGGGCACCTCACGGCTTCCAGTCGACGACTGACTTCACCGCGGCGGCGACCCGCCCGGCATCCGGTATGTAGAGGTCCTCGAGCGTCGGGCTGAAGGGAACCGGCGTGTGCGGCGCGGTCACCGTCTCGATCGGCGCCCGCAGCGCCCCGAACGCCTCGCGCGCGACGAGCGCCGAGATGTCGGCCGCCATCCCGCAGCGTGGCCCCGCCTCGTCGACCACGACCAGGCGCCCGGTGGCCGCGACGCTCTCCAGGATCGTGTCGGCGTCCAGCGGACTGGTCGTACGGGGGTCGACGATCTCGCAGCTCAGACCGGCAGCTGCCAGGTCGGCGGCCGCTTCGGACGCGACGTTGACCATGCGGCCGATCGCCACGATCGTCACGTCACGGCCCTCCCGCACGATGCCCGCCTCGCCGAAGGGGATCGTGTAGCTCTCGGCGGGGACCTCGCCCACCTCGTCGTACATCGCCTTGTGCTCGCAGAAGATCACCGGATCGTCGTCCCTGATCGCCTGGATCAGAAGTCCCTTCGCGTCGTACGGCGAGGACGGCAGGACGACCTTGAGGCCGGGCACGGCCGTGAACGCCGGATACATGGCCTGCGAGTGCTGGGCCGCGGCCCGCAGACCGGCCCCGTACATGGTGCGGATGACGACGGGTGTGACGGCCTTGCCGCCGAACATGTACCGGAACTTCGCCGCCTGGTTGAAGATCTGGTCGAAGCAAACCCCCATGAAGTCGATGAACATGAGCTCGGCGACCGGGCGCAGTCCGCGCGTCGCGGCGCCGATCGCCGCGCCGATGAACGCCGACTCCGAGATCGGCGTGTCGAGGACCCGGCCGGGGAAGCGCGGGTAGAGCCCCTTCGTCACTCCCAGGACCCCGCCCCAGGCGTCGGCTTCGCCGGGCGCGCCCGCGCCGCCCGCGTTGTCCTCCCCCATGACGACGACCGAGGGATCGCGCTCCATCTCCTGTGCCAGTGCCTCGCCCAGCGCCTCGCGATAGCTGATGCTGCGTGCCACGATCGGCTCCTCTCAGAAGTACGCGCAGAGGTACGCGTCAGAGGTACACGTCAGACGTACGAGATGTAGACGTCGGTCTCCAGGTCCGCGCGGGTGGGCAGGGGCGCGGCCTGCGCCTGCGCGACGGCCTCGTCGATCAGCCGGGCGACCTCGGCGTCGACGGCGTCGAGCTGTGCCGGGGTGAGTTCGTCCGCGACCTGCTCCCGGAAGCGGGTGATGCAGTCGAGTCCGGCGCGGGCGCGGCGCACCTCGTCCGCACGGTACTTCTGCTGGTCGCCCTCGAAGTGGCCGTAGTAGCGGGTCAGCCGCACCTCGATCAGGGTGGGGCCGCCGCCGGTGCGCGCCCGTTCGACCGCCTCGCCCGCCGCCTCGTGCACCGCGAAGAAGTCGAAGCCGTCGACCGTGACGCCGGGCATCCCGAAGGCCGCCGCGCGGGCCGCGATGGAGCCGCCGCCCACGGACCACTCGGCCGATGTGGCTTCCGCGTAGCCGTTGTTCTCGGCGACGAAGACGGCGGGCAGATGCCAGACGGATGCGAGGTTCAGGGATTCCAGGGTGGTGCCCTGGTTGCTGCCGCCGTCACCGAAGAAGGCCACGCCGACGCCGCCGTCCCCGCGCACCTTCGCGGCGAGCGCGGCACCGCAGATGAGGGGCGGCCCGCCGCCGACGATGCCGTTGGCGCCGAGCATCCCCTTGGAGAGGTCGGCGATGTGCATGGAGCCGCCCTTGCCGTGACACGCCCCGGTCGTGCGCCCGTAGATCTCGGCCATCATCGACTTCACGTCGACGTGCTTGGCGATGCAGTGGCCGTGGCCCCGGTGAGTGGAGGCGATGACGTCGCGCTCGTCGTCGAGATGGGCGCACACTCCGGCGGCCGAGGCCTCCTCGCCTGCGTAGAGGTGGACGAAGCCGGGGATGTCGCCGGTCGCGAACTCCTCGTGGAGACGCTCCTCGAAGTCACGGATCGTGCGCATCGTGCGGTACGCGTCAAGGAGCGCGGGGCCGTCGAGGCCGTGCTCGTAGGGGACTTGAGGTGTCCGGAGAGTGCCGCTCACGGAGTAACTCCTTTGCCTGCGCGGGTGCGGAGTTGCCTGCACGGGGTATGGCACTGCGGCCCGGGCGAACCGGCAACAGTTGCCCGGGGTTGCAAGCCGGCACAGGACGTACGCCAGACGCAGAAGGAGAAGCAGACGAACGACAAGCGGAAATACAGCAGAAGGCAGGACAACTACCGCGCACGCAGCAGGACTTCGGACTCGGAGGCGCTGCTCTTCGGCGGCCCCCTGCGCTACGACACGGGCTGGGCCCAGTACGAGGAGGCCTTCCTCCAGCTGGGGTTCCGGTCCATGGTGAAGCGGCTTCCCACGCTGCTCGCCGCCAGCTTCCGGCTCGCCCAGCAGGCCGACCCGCAGGCCGCACGCATCGTCGTCGGCGCCGAGGCGGGCCGCGGCATCGCCCAGGCGGTGAGCCTCCTCGCGGTGAACAGCGTCCTCGGGCATCTGATGACCGACGCGCCGGTGGCGGACCGGCTGCACGGTGCGACGCCCGCCCTGGTCGCGGTGGCGTGCGTACTGTTCCTGGCCGCGCTGCTGCGCGCCGTGTCGACGTACGCGACGGGCCGTCTTGAACCGAAGGTGGAGCGCGTCGCCACCGAGCAGTACCTGGAGAAGGCCGCTTCGGTGGAGCTGTCGGCCATCGAGGACGACGCGTTCCACAAGCTGCTGGACACCGCACAGTACGGAGCCGCGTCCGCCCGCCGCATGATCGGCATCGCCACGCGTGTGATGAACGCACTGATCTCGCTGATCGCGGCGGCGAGCGTCCTCACCGTCCTGCATCCGCTGCTGCTTCCGCTCCTGGTGACGATGGTCTTGCCGAGCGCGTGGAGCGCCCTGACGATCGCCCGGCGCCGTTACGTCTCCTTCCACGCCTGGGTGCAGCACGCCCGCGCGGGGCGCCTCATCGGCAGCCTGCTCACCGAGGCGGGCGCGGCCCCGGAGATCCGGGTGCACGGCGTGGGCCCGTTCCTGCTGCGGCACTTCCGGTCCATGTCGGAGGCCGCGGAGGAGGAGCAGGCCCGCCTGGCGCGGCTCGCCGCCCGTACGGGCCTGATCGCGGCGGCCTGGACGGGCCTCGCCACCGTGGTGACGTATGCGACGCTCGGCGGTCTGCTGCTCGCCGGGGCGATGGCGCTGTCCGTCGCGGGTACCGCCGTCATCGCGATCCGCACCGGCTCCGCCAGCCTCGACACGCTCGTCGTGGAGATCAACTCCCTGCACGAGGACGCCATGTTCGTCGGCGATCTGGAGCGGCTCTTCGTGGAGGCGGAGCAGCGCGCCATCCCGGTCGGCGGCGCCGAACTCCCGCCGGAACCGCGGGAGATACGGTTCGAGAACGTCACCTTCCGCTATCCGGGCACCTCGGGCAGGGACGCGCTCAGCGACATCTCCCTCTCGCTGCCCACCGGGAAGATCGTCGCTCTCGTGGGCGAGAACGGCTCCGGAAAAACCACGCTGGTGAAGCTGCTCGCGGGCCTGTACGCGCCGAAGGACGGCCGGATCCTGTGGGACGACGTCGACGCCGCGACGGCGGACCGGCATCAGCTCGCGGAGCGCATCGCGATGGTCGCGCAGGACTTCAAGCGCTGGCCGTTCACGGCGCGCGTGAACATCGCGATCGGCCGGTCGTCGGTGCCGCTCACGGACGACCGGATCGGCACCTCGGTCGGCGAGGCGGGTGCCGGGGACGTCGTGGCCGATCTGCCGCGCGGGCTCGACACGCTCCTCGCGCGCGCGTTCACCGGCGGGCACGAGCTGTCGGGCGGCCAGTGGCAGCGGCTCGGCATCGCGCGGGCCGCGTACCGGCGCGGCAGCATCCTCGTCGTGGACGAGCCGACGGCGGCGCTCGACGCCCGCGCCGAGCTGGAGGTCTTCGAGAAAATCAGGGCTCTTGCCGGTACGGGCCAGACCGTCGTCCTCATCACCCACCGCCTGGCGTCGGTGCGCCACGCGGACCTCGTCCATGTCCTGGAGGGAGGGCGCCTGGTGGAGTCGGGCACCCCGGACGACCTGCTGCGGACGGGTGGTGTCTACGCGGAGCTCTACGCCTTGCAGGCCGACCAGTTCACGACCGGGGTTCCCTCACCGAACGGGCACGCCGAGCGCTGAGGGAAGGGGCGTTCACCGGGCCGCCTACGCGGCGGCGACTATCTCGGCCAGGTCCGTCACGGCGGTCGCGGCGGGTCCTCCTCGCACGATCACCAGGAAGGCGTCGGACGCGAGGTCCATCACGACCTCCGCCTGCTGCCCCTCCATGCGGCGGGCCTCCGCGAACTTCTCCGCGGGCCACGATCCCCGCGGCCCGCCGGCCGGAAAGCGTTCAAGTACCACTCGGCTGTTCATCATCGTCCTTACTGCTCCCCCGTTGAGAGTCCTCATGGACTCTTTCGGAGTAGAACGCGCCGAGGGTCGGAAAAGACTCGCAACGTGACGCACCTGACACCGGGTTGTGGCGGTTCCTCACATCTCGTACTCGTCGTGGTACCGCAGCCGGGGGCTGCCCGCCGGAGCCCCGAGCCCCGTCGAGCGCCCCTTGGGCTCCTCCCACTCCTCCTGCCGGCCGAGAGCGGTGAGGTCGAAGAGGCTGGAGTACGAGCCCACCCAGTCCAGGCCCCGGTCGTACGTCGAGTACGTGTGGAAGACGCGGTCGCCGTCGCGCAGGAAGCAGCTGAGACCGGGCTGCTCGCGGGTCTCGTCGCCCTCGCCGAGGGTGGCGTCGAAGTCGTGGTTGAAGTCGCTGTCGTACGAGGAGTACCACGGCACCGTCCAGCCCATCCGCGCCTTGAAGGGCAGGATCTTGGTGAAGGGGGCGCGGGAGACGGCGATGAAGTTCGTGCTGCGGGCCCGCAGGTGGGCGAGGTGCCCGATCTGGTCCATGAAGGCCGAGCAGCTGCGGCATCCCGCGTCCCACTCCGGGGCGAACATGAAGTGGTAGACGATGAGTTGGCTGTCCCCGTCGAAGAGGTCGAACAGGGTCGCCTTGCCGTCGGAACCGTCGAACAGGTACTCCTTGTCGATCTCGACCATCGGCAGCCGACGCCGCTCGGCGTTGAGCGCGTCACGCGCCCTGGTCTGCGCCTTCTCCTTGGCGAGCAGTTCCTCGCGCGCGGCGAGCCACTGCGCGCGTGTGACGATGCCGGGAAGTCCCATGGTCCGTCAGTCCCTCCTGCGGACCCGCCCCTCGGATCCGTACTTCTACGAGGGGTGACCTGCGGGATCATCGGAACTCATCGGTCCCGCCGAAGAAACTTCAAAAGAATCCGGGAGAGCCCGGGCGGGCTTCAGAACGTCACCGGGAGCGCGAGCAGTCCGCGCGCCCGCATCGAGGGACGCCACCGCAGCTCCTGCGGCGATACGTCCAGTGCGAGGCGGGGGAAGCGTTCGACGAGCGCGGCCAGTGCGGTCGCCGTCTCCAGGCGGGCCAGGGGTGCGCCGACGCAGTGGTGGATGCCGTGGCCGAGGGCGAGCTGGCCCGTGGTGTCGCGGGTGATGTCCAGGCGGTCGGGGTCGGGGAAGCGGCGCGGGTCGCGGTTGGCGGCCGACGGGGAGAGCAGGACGGTCTCGCCTGCGGGGACGGTGACGCCGCCGATGGTGAGGTCTTCCAGGGGGAAGCGGCGGATGGCGAGCAGGGCGGGGCCTTCGTAGCGGCTGAACTCCTCGACCGCCGCCGGGATCAGAGCCGGGTCCGTGCGCAGGGCAGCGAGCTGTTCGGGGTGCCGCAGGAGTGCGAGGGCCGCGTTGCCGATGAGCTGGACGGTGTTCTCGTATCCGGCGAAGAGGATCAGGAAGGCGAGCGACATCAGCTCGTCCTCGGTGAGCCGGTCCTGGCTTCCCTCGCCTTCGTCCCGTACGGCGATGAGGTCGGACAGCAGGTCGTCGGCGGGCTCCTTGCGCTTCTCCGCGAGGAGTTGCGTGAAGAAGCCGAGCATCGCGACGACGGCCTCCTTCGCGCCTTGGGGCCGCGCGGGGTCGGGCGTGATCAGGGCGTCGGTCCAGGCCCGGAAGTCCGGGCGGTGCCCGGCGGGCACGCCCAGGAGGTCGCAGATGACGGTGATGGGCAGCGGGGCGGCGTACGCGGCGACGAGGTCGGCACGGCCCAACGGCTCGACGGCGTCGAGGAGTTCGTCGGCGGTGCGGCGGATCGGGGCGCGCAGGCTCTCCACCCGGCGTGACGTGAACGCCTTGACGACCAGGCGCCGGATGCGGGTGTGATCGGGCGGGTCCATGTTGAGCAGGTTCGCGTCCAGGGCGGGCGGCAGCGCGAAGCCCCGGTAGCCGCCGGGCAGCGCATGGCTCTTGTCGAGCGAGAGCCGCGGGTCGGCGAGCGCGGCGCGTACGTCGTCGTACCGCGTGACCAGCCAGGCCGGGCTGCCGTCGGGCCCCGCGACCCGGTGCACGGGGGCGGTGTCGCGCAGGCGCGCGTAGGTGCCGTACGGGTCGTCGATGAGGCCGTCGGCGGGGTCCGCGCTGTCGCTGAGGCCGTCGGCGGGGTCCGGGTGCGGGGCGTGTGACATGGCCTCCACCCTAGGCAGCACTCCCGCCCCAGTCGCTGTCAGCCCTCGTAGTCCTGGATGCGCTTTCCGTGGCTGCGGTCGATCAGGGCGGGCAGTTCGGCGTCCAACTCCGCGACGATCTGCGGCACATCGAGGGTGAGCAGCCGCCGGTCGCGCATCAGGATCCGTCCGTCGACGATCGTCGTGGTGACGTCCGACGAGCGCGCGCTGTGCACGAGCGTGGCCGCGAGGTCGTGCACGGGCCGGGTGTGCGGCCCGTCGAGGTCCACGAGGATGATGTCGGCGCGGCGGCCGGGCGCGAGGCTGCCGATCTCGTCGCCGAGGCCGACGGCCGCCGCGCTCTGCAGGGTGGCGTGGTCGAGGGCCTGGCGCGCGGTCAGCCAGGACGGGTCGCTCTGGACGGACTTCTGCACGAGTGCGGTGAGCGTCATGGACTCCCATACGTCCAGGGTGTTGTTGGACGCGGCGCCGTCCGTGGCGAGGCCCACGGGAATGCCGATCTCGCGCAGGGCGCGCACGGGCGTGGTGTCCCAGCCGAACTTGAGGTAGCCGCGCGGCGCGGTCGCCACGGCGATGCGTCCCGTGCCCCGCCGGAGCACCGGCAGGTCGCGGTCGAGGATGCCGGTGCCGTGCGCGATCAGGACGTCGACGTCGAGCAGGCCCGTGCGGTGCAGGATCTCCACGGGGGTGCGGCCGTGGCGCTCCAGGCTGTTGTCGGTCTGGGAGCGGTCCTCGGCGGCGTGCAGATGGACCATCAGTCCGTGTTCGCGGGCGAGTTCGGCGGTCGCGGCGAGGTCGGCGTCGTCGACGGTGTACGGGGCGTGCGGGGCGAGCGAGGTGGTGATGCGGCCGTCCGCGTCGCCGCGCCTTCGCAGCGCGAACTCCAGGGACGCGGCGCGGCCCTCGGGCCCCTGGGAGGAGAAGAAGGCCGCGCCGAGATTGGCGCGCAGACCGCTCTGCGCCACGACGTCGGCGACGGTGTCCATCGCGAAGTAGTGGTCGGCGAAGGTCGTCGTGCCGCCCCGGATCATCTCGGCGCAGGCGAGGCGCGCGCCGAGTCCGACGACGCGCTCGGTCAGGTTGGACTCGATGGGCCAGATCCAGTCGTTGAACCACTCGTGCGCCGGCAGATCCTCGGCGATGCCCCGCAGGGCCACCATCGGCGTGTGCGTATGGCAGTTGATCAGACCGGGCAGGGCCGCCTGGCCGTGTGCGTCGATGCGCTCGGCGGCCGGGAGGTCCGCGACCGCGGGGGTGGTGGTGACGGCGTCGATGCGGCCGTCGCGTACGACGACGGCCGCGTCGTCGAGGAAACCGGCCCGGCCGGCGTCGTGCACGAGGGCCGTGCAGCCCGTGATGACGAGATCGGCGGGGCCGTGCGCGGGAGGCGGCGTCATCTCTTCACGGTACGGGGAGTGCGCATCCCGTGCCCTGTCGCGTCGCCCGTTTCGCGAGCACGCTGACGTCAACCGACCGCCCGCGCGCGAACAGTTGGAGCCCGCCATGCTCCTCGGCACCTGGAACCTGGAGAACCTGTACCGGCCCGGCGGCAAGTTCGGGCCCAAGGACAAGGCCGCGTACGAGGCGAAGCTCGCCTCGCTCGCGGCGACGATCAAGGCACTGAACCCGAGCGTGCTCGGCGTGCAGGAGGTCGGCGACCCGGAGGCGCTGGCGGATCTGGCCGGGATGCTGGAGGGCACCTGGCACACCACGCTCTCGGAGCACGCGGACGAGCGCGGTATCCGGGTCGGCTTCCTCAGTTCGCTCCCGGTGTTCGTCGTGGCCGACGAGAACCGCTTCCCCGCGCCGCTGCGCCCGGTGCAGGGCGACGACACGGGCAAGCCGGCGGACCGGGCGGGGCGCGGGATGCTCGCGGTGACGGTGACGACGCGCGCCTTCTTCTTCGACGTGGCCGTCTGCCATCTGAAGTCGAAGCTCCTCTCGTACCCCGGCGGCCGGTTCCAGCCGCGGGACGAGGGCGAGCGGGCCCGCTTCGGGGCGTACGCGCTGTACCGGCGTTCGGCCGAGGCCGCGCTGCTGCGCTCGGTGGCCGACCGGCTCCTGAAGGGCGACGGCCGCCACCACGACGTCGTGGTGCTGGGCGACCTGAACGACGAGGTGTCGGCGGCGACGACGCAGATCCTGCTCGGCCCGCCGGGCTCGGAGATCGGCACGCCCGGCTTCGAGCATCCGGACAAGGGCGACGCGCAGCGGCTGTGGAACACGGCCCCGCTCATCCCGGCCGAGCAGCGCTACTCCCGTATCCACGCGGGGCGCCGCGAACTGATCGACCACGTCCTGGTGAGCCGCAGCTTCCTGAGCCTGGTCACCGAGGCGGGCACGGGCGTACCCGGCACGGCGGCGACCGCGCTGCCGTCGGTCGGGGACGAGGACCCGGCCGGCCGCCGGAACGCGCCGGGCTCGGACCACGCCCCGGTGTGGATACGGATCGAGCGCTAGCCCGGCGCCGGCCGTGACCGCCTAGCCGCGCGGCACCACCGTCGACAGGACGCCCGGCAGCGGGTACCAGTCCGACGAGACGATGCTGGCGTTGCCTCGTGCGAGCAAGGCGACGCGGTCGCGGGCCTGCGTCTCGGTCGGGTTCACGGAGTCGATCGCCGGGGCGACGTTGTGGGCGTCGGACATGACGACCAGATAGCGCCGGTCGGCGTACCACTTGGTGTCGATGGTGCCGCCCGCGTACTTCGACGCGTCGCCGTCGAACAGCACGAACCAGGGGCGGATCGCCGCGTCCGCGTACCGCCCGCGCGGGTCGCCCGCCTCGGCGCCGAGCACGGCGGGGAAGGCCGCGGCATCGCCGAGGCGTCCGGCAGCCGCGAGGTCGCGCAGGTGCGTGGCGTACTCGCGGTCCGTCCACAGGGTGTCGGCCGGGTTGCCCTGCTCGACGGTGCCGGGGATGAGCTCGACGATGAACTTGCCCGCGAGGTCGCCGCGCCGGGGCCAGCCGTCGCTGCGTACCGCGTCGTCGAGGGTGGCGTGGCCGCCGGTGAGCTGTCCGGGGCGGTAGACGGCGTCGCCGAGCTTGCTCTTGAGGAGGGCGTCGAGGTCGGCGGGCCCGCGTCCGTTCTTCCCCTGGAAGCCGTCCTTGAGCTCCACCTTCAGGAGGATGGGCCGGTGGCCGGGGTGGGCGTCGTGCCAGCTCTTCATGTCCGTGAGGCAGCCCGCGAAGCTCTGGTTGCGGGACTTGGTGCGCAATTCGGCCGCAGTCGCGGCGTTCTCGCAGTTGTTGTCGTTCCCGACCGGGTTGCTGTGCGAGACGCGCCAGCCGCTGCCGAACACATTGGTCCACACGTCGAGTTCGAGCATCCCGGCGCCGGAGTCGAGCGCGTCGGCGAAGTACGGGTACTTCGCCTTCTCGTAGGCGTTGTGGACGCCGACGCCGGTGGTGGCGGCGTACGGCGACTGCGGGGCCGGATCGTCGGCGGCGAGGGAGGTGCCGCTCGCGGGCCCGGCGGCGGTCAGCGCCAGCGATGCCACCGCCGCGACCGCCGTGGCAAGACCTGTTCCTGTACGTGCCCTCATACCGGCCGTCCCCTCCACCGCTGCGGTCAAGTCCCCGGAAACGTATGGGATTTGTGTGTCGGAAGGGAAGACGGCGGCTTACGGGCAGGGAGAGATATCCAGCCGTGCGGCCCTGCGGGAGAGGGCGGGGGACGCGGCGTGTCCGCTACTGTCTGCGCCCGTTATGGATCAACGTACTCAGTGATCCGCACGCCGTAGAAACCGAGCTGCACCCCCGCCGCAGACACCGCTCTGCACCCCCGCTGAAAGGGATCAGCCCTCATGGCCCGCACCCTCCCCCGCGTCTCCCGCACCCGCCTGGCCGTGACCGCGGCCGTCACGGCGGTCCTCGCCGTCGGCGCCCCCGCCGCGTACGCCTCGCTGGACACGGACACGCGCACGCCCGGCACGACCACCACGACGCAGGTGTCGCGCGGCGACGCGTACACGGAGACCCGTCTCCTCTTCGGCACGGAACGCCCCGACGGCGGGCCCGATGTGACGGACAAGCAGTTCATGAAGTTCATCGACGACGAGGTGACGCCGTCGTTCCCCGACGGGCTCACGGTGCAGGACGGCCGCGGCCAGTGGCGGGACTCGAACGGCAAGATCGAGCGTGAGCGTTCGTACGAGCTGATCCTGCTGTATCCGACGTCGCAGGCGCACAAGCGTGACGCGCTGATCGAGGACATCCGCAAGGACTACGTGAAGGAGTACGCGCAGGATTCGGTGGCGCGGCTCGACGACAGGGTGCGGGTGGACTTCTGAGACGCGCCCTTGGCTTCTGGCTCCGTCAGGCCACCGTGGTGAGCTCCGCGAGCAGCGCGTCGATGCGCTCGGCGTGGCGTCGCGGCAGGCGTCCCGTGTCGTCGACGTGCACCGCGCACGCGGTCGTGGTGTCGACGAGGCGTTCGAGGGCGGCCGCCACCTGTTCCGAGCCCGCGGAGTGCTTCGCGAGGGTGGGGAGTTCGGCGGCCGCCAGGTCGATCGCGGTGCGGGCCTCGGCCAGCGTCCGGTAGGCGTCGCGACGCAGGGCCCAGCGGGCGGCGCGGTGCTCGGCGCCCGCGGGGGCTCCGTCGTGGGCGCCGCTCAGGACGTGCCGCAGATAGGCGTGCGCGCAGTCGCGGGCGGCGGAGAGCCGGTCCTGTACGCGGCCGCCGCGCTGCACCGGCCACGGAAGGTGCCCGACGAGCAGGACGATCCCGCAGGCCAGCAGGGTCTCGCCGATCCGTCCCCGGGAGGCCTGCGGCTCCCCGCCCACCATGACGAGGGCGAGGACCAGGACGGTGACGACGGCGGTCTGGGCGGCGAAGTGCCGAGTGGCGACGGGTATCAGCGCACCGCACACGGCGACGACGGCGACGAGCCCGGCGGGCTTCGGCAGCAAGGCGGCGAGCCCCGCGAAGAAGACGGCGCCGATGACGGTGCCCAGGGCGCGGCACAGGACGCGGGAGACCAGCGGCCCGAGGTCGGGCTTGACCAGGAAGACGGCGGTGACGGGGAGCCAGTACCAGTGCGGGTGGTGCAGGGCCTGCGCGACGGCGGCGCTGGCCCCGAAGCAGAGCGCGACGCGCACGCCGTACTCGCGCCCGCCGGGGCCTGCCGCCGTACGCAGTACGTCGAGGGGCCCGCGGCGGCGGCCGTGCGGGGGCCGCGCGGTGCCGCTGTCGAAGGCTTCGGCGGCGTGCAGCAGCGCGTCGTCGAGGGCGCGGAGCCCGGCGCCGGAGCGGGCGGGCGCGGGCAGCGGTCCGCAGGGGACGCCGTCGCGGATGGCGGCGGCGAGACGGCGCGGCCCCTCCCCGGCACGCTCCGGCAGGGGCACTCCGGCCCAGGCGAGCGCGGTCGCCGCCTCGCCGAGGGGCAGGACGGCGAGGTACTGCGCGTGCAGCCGCCGCTCGGCGGCCGAGCCGGCGTGCCGGCGCAGGCGCGGCCCGGAGAGGGCGTCCTGTGCGTGGTCGAGCGCGGCGGTGAGGGCGGCGCGGCGGGCGGTCGCCCGTGGGGTGCCGACGGCGTCGAGCAGCGCGGCGACGGCTTCGTACGCGGCGCGGACGGCGGCACGCTCGCCGTCGAGGCGGTAGGGACGGGCGGCACCGGACGTCGCCCCCGTGCGGGGCGAGGGTGAGAGCGAGGGCGAGGGCGAGGGCAGCAGGAGCCTCAGCAGGATCAGCCACGCGGCTCCGGCGGGGAAGAACAGCGCCAGCTGCCAGCCCGGCTCCGGCAAGGGCATCCCGGCCCCGATGGCGGCGGCGACGAGCAGCTGCGTGCCGCCGGCCGAGGCGACGGGCCCGACGGCACTGAAGGCACCGGCGGCGAGCCCGAGCACGGCGAACAGCAGGGGCAGCAGATACGCCCCGCCCACATGGTCGGCGATATACGCACCGAAGAGCATCCCGCCCGCGCCCGCCAGCGCGGGCAACCCGAGGCGCCGCACGGCGACGCGCCGACCGCCGGGCCGGTCGTTGAACCCGGCGAGCATGGCCCCGAGAGCGGCCACCACCCCGAGGGACACCCGCCCGGCGACCACGCCCGCGCACAGCAACGGCCCCGCGGCAAGGGCACCCCGCACCACGGAGTGCCACGGCACGGGCCCGCGCTGCGTACGCAGGGCATGGCCGAGCCAGGGCGGAAGAGAAGCTGCGCGCGGGATCACCGGACTCACATGCTCCAGTCGTCATCGGAACGGGTACGTACCACCGGACGACATCGGCCTGGGCTTGTGATCAAGCGTAAGGGGTGGTTTGGGAGGGGAAGGGACGGGCGTATTTCCGTGATGTGACGATTTCGCGAACGCGCCCCGATCTTCGCCTCGCGTGCGCCCGCATCCATAGCTACGATGAACGTAGGCTTTAACCCTACGTTGGTGGTACTGATGACGAAGAGGACGGCGATCGGCCTCCCTCCTGAGCTGGCCCGCAGGACGAACCTCGTACTGCGCCCGAGGGACGCGGCGGACGTATACGCCCACCCGCGCCCCGAGATGGCACGCCTGGTCAAGACGGGGGCCGCGCGCAACGTGGCCACCGGCTACTACCTCCTCGTGCCCGGCCGCCATCTCGGCGACGACACTTGGCGCCCCGACCTCCACGCGGTGGGGCTCGGCATCGGGCGGGCCGACTACGGCCAGGACGGCGCGGCCCTGATGGGCGTCGGGGCGGCCCGGCAGTTCGGGGCGGTGCCGCGCGAGATCGCCGTGACCTTCGTCGCCGTGCCGAAGCAGCGCCCGCCGCTGGAGACGGAGTTCGGGAAGGTCGTCTTCGTCCGCAGGGATGTGGCGGGCCTGGACCTGGAACGCATCGAGACCGAGGTGACCCCCGGGTGGGTGACCACTCCCGAGCAGACCCTCCTCGACCTGGCGGCCCGCCCTGCCCTCGGCGGACTGCCCGCCGAAGCGATCACCGAGGCACTGCGCGCGCTGTGGCTGCGCGCCGACACGGACCTGCTGGCCGAACTGGCGGCCGGGCAGCGCAAGACGGCCGCTCTGCAGAGGGCGCGGCACCTGATCGAGGGGGACCCGGATGCTGGACCGGAGTGATCTCACGCGCGTCGGCGCGGAGTACGGCGCGGCCGGGCAGCAGGTGCGCCGCGATCACCTGATCAGTCACGTGCTGCGGGCGCTGGCATCGCTGGATCTGCCGGTGGTGTTCTTCGGCGGTACCGCCCTCGCGCGCACGCATCTCACGACCGCGGAGTCCGGCGGCCGGCTCTCCGAGGACATTGATCTGTTCACGGACGACCGCCCGGCGGTCGCCGCCGCCCTGGACTCTGCCATCCCCCGCATGCTGCGACGTGAGTTCCCCCGTTCCCGGTGGGAGCCCGCGCTCACCGGCGTGCGCGGGGTGGATCCCGCCCAGTTGGTGACCGACGACGGCCTGCGCCTGCGCGTCCAGCTCCTCGCCATGAACACGGGCCACTCCGACTGGAAGCGCTGGCCGACCGAGCGGCGCGAGGTCGAACTGCGCTATCGCGATGTCCGGGGCCCCGCCGTGCTGACGGTGCCGACGCTGTCCGCGTTCGTCGCCATGAAGGTGTCCGCGTACGGCGACCGCCACGCACCGCGTGATCTGTTCGACCTATGGGCGCTGGCGAGGTCGGGTTCCATCGGCGCCGACGCGGCGGAACTCATGCGCGCGGCCACCGGAACGGCTCCCGCGCCGCACATGTTCGCCTCGCTGCCGGACATGGAGTGGGAAGCCCAACTCGCCCACCAGACGGGCAACCTGCCGTCGCCGGAGGAATGCCTCGACGCGGTCCGGACCGCCTTCGCGAAGGCACTCGCCTGGCCGGAGCCGTACGACCCCTTCGCCTGACCGGTTCTGCCCGGCGTCCGCCGGTCCGCCGGTCCGGCCACAGGGTGGATCATGGCACCGTGGAGAAGCGAACGAACAGAGCAGCCGCAGCCGAGCGGACAGCCCCTGAGCCGGACCTGGAGAGGGAGCCGGAGCCGGAGCCGGAACTCCCCACCTACCAACAGAAGTTGCGGGCACGGCTTCTCGACGCTCCCGTGGTACCGGCGCCCGCCCCCTGGGTGCGCGTCGCTTACACCCCCGTCGGCGGACTCCTCGGAATCGGCTTCGCCTCGCATCCCGAGGACGGCCGCGATCTGGTCCTGGTCGTCTCGCACGACGGTCACGGCCTCTTCGACGCCGTCACCGGGGAGAAGATCGCCAGGGACCGCGACCCCGACCCCGACGACGGCGTCCCGGACGCGGTCTCCGATCTGTCCTGCCCCGGTCTCGGGCCGATCAGTGGCACCCGCGTGGCCATCGCGGGCCTGTTCGGCGGAGGGCTCCACACCACCACCGCGGACGGTTGGACCCTGGAGGCCGTCACCCCGGCCTGGCCCAACGACCGGGTCCTGCTCTCCACCGACGGCGGCCTGCCCCACTCCGGCCCGCACGGAGAACAGTGGTGGCACATCTTCCACGCCGACTACTCCGAACTCCGAGCCTCCGGCTTCTCCCCCTCCGGAACAACCATCGCCGTCGCGACGAGCAGCGACATCTCACTGTGGACGCGGGGGGCTGCCCGAGGCTGAGGCCGCGCTGCGGCCCGGGCCGGTCTACTCCACCTCGATGCCGTAGTCCTGGACGAGTTCTTCCAGGCCGCCCCTGTAGCCCTTGCCGCCGAGGACGAACTCCCAGTCCCCGCTGGCCCTTCGGCGGAACGACCCGAGTACCAAGGCGGTCTCGAGCGGTCGCCCGTCGGAGACTTCGAGCCGTCCCAGCTCCGACATCACCGGGTCGAGCAGCCGGATGCACGCATCCGTGAAACCCGAGAGATCCGCGTCCGGGTTGACCTCCGGATCGATGGCCGCCACCAGCACGAACCGATCCGCCTCCGCCGGCAGCCCGTCGAAGGCGACACAGATCGCGGCCTTGTCGGGGGCCGTCGCGGGAAGAGCACGCACAGAGCCGTCGGGGGTCTGCGGATTGTTGAAGAAGACGAAGTGATCGTCGCTGAGGACGCGATTGCCGTGGCAGACGAGCGCACACACGTCCAAGGCGACGTTTCCGGTCCACGACATTCCCAGGACGTTGTAGTCGTCGGGGAGCCGGGTGCTCGGGTCCGGCTGGGCCGGCTGGGCCGGCTGCGGTGATGCTTGCCGACCGCCCTCCCCCTCGCCCAATCGGCCACGCAGTCCGTGACGATGCAGCAGGTCGACGAGTTCGGTGCCCGAGATGAGCTCCAGCGGCTTGCCGTTGGCGAAGGTGTGCGAACCGGGGCCGAACCCCGACGTCGTCACCAGGACGCCTTTGTTGGCGCCGGCGCCCTGCGCGGTCCCGTACAAGTCGCGCACGGCGGTGGGCGGCACCGTGTTGCGATAGCGCTTCACCTGGACGACGATCTTGCCGCCACGGATCGGTGTCGGATCCAGCGCGTCGACGTCCACACCTCCATCGCTTGAACGCTGGGTCGTCACGGCCTGCATTCCCATGGCCCGGAAGAGGTCCGCGACGAGATTCTCGAATTCCACCGGGTCCATGTCGTAAAGATCCGGCTCCTCGTCGCTGCCGTGCGCGACCACGCGGTTTCCGACTTCTTGTGGCCTGCGGCTCGGCCGAACCGGTGTGAGTTGGTCCGGCCTGGTCGATACCTGGCCTCTCAGCGCGCCGGTCAGGCAACTACCGGCATCCACCTGCGCCAAGTGCAGCTCACGGAACGAAGAGCGCGAGGCCATGACCGTGGCAAGGAAGATGTGGCCCGGCCGGCCGGTCGCGGGGTCATGTCCGTCGACGAATCCGTTGAGGGCCACCGACTCCAGCGCGCCCTGTTCGTCCGCGGCGAAGAGCTCGTGCAGGACGAGCAACATGCACTGCGCGAGAACCTCCTTGTACAGGGCCCGACGCTGGCTTTCCGGGCGGGCGGTCTCCTTGTCCTGGTCGGTCCCGGACATGTATCGGACGGACTTGACCGCGGGGACGATGTCGTAGGCGGGCAGCTCCCAGTCGAGCACCAGCTGTCGGGCGGCGGAGTCGTACGCCGCTGCTATCTGTCGCGGGAAGTCTTCGGGCCAGGCCGTCGAGGCGTAGAGAGCGGCGGAGAAGTACTCGACCGCGGAATCGGGATCCCGGCGCCGTACGCCTTCGGATATCGCGGACACTCCGGCGTTGTGCTCACGTACCTCGGTCAGCTGGGCGTCGGCCCATTGCTGGTACTCCCGCTGATACGAATCCAGCTGCCGCCGGCGGTGAGCCTCCGCTGCCTGTGCGGCCTGTAAGTCCCGCTCGAAACGCGCCCGCGCCTCGGCCTGTGCATGGGCCCGGCGACTCGCGGTCCAACCACTGGTCGCCTGATATTGGTCGGCATCCGGCATGGGGACCGGCTGCGCCAACGGACCCGGAGCGAAAGGCTGGACGTCTTCGGCCCGCATGAGTGAGGACGCCCTGAAAGCCGGAGCCTCGCATCCTGCGGCCAGCAGGCTTTGCAGGGTGGCGATTACCGCGTCCAGTTCCTCTGTGCGACGTAACGCCTCCGCCTGCCTGTATTCGCGGTGGCTCTGCGCCGCTCGTCGTTGGTAGGCACGGGCTTGCTGAGCGGCTTGTCTCCGCTGTCTGGCTTCGGCTTCCGACTGGCGCTGCTGCTGCCGTTGTACCTCAGCCCACACGCCGACAAAGCCGGTTGAACGACGACTCATTTGCTGCTGGCCCTCCCCAAGGACGTTGGCAGCCGAAAGACACTTCGGTTGTCCCCACAACCAACTGCCCCAAGACGACTTTAGCCAGCAAATGCCGTCACGCATATGCATTCGTCAAAGGCTGGGATTCGTGCGCGGCGAAGGCCCGACGGGCAGCTTCAGGAACCGATCATCCCTGTGGCCGCGCCCACCGGGTCCGTGTCCGCTTCTCCCTCCGGCCACCAGTCGTTGCGGCCCGGATCGCTGCGGTACGGGTACCAGCGGGCGTCTCTGCCGTAGCGGAGTTGGAGGGAGCCGGGGGTGTTCGTGAGGTGGTTGTGGTGGATGGTCATGCGGGGGAGATCTGCTGCGATGAGGGCGCCCCGGGCTCGGTCGAAGGGGCCTGCCGGGGGGTCCCAGGGGGATTCGAGGACCGCGAGGCCTTCCTCGCCGCCCTGGCGCCAGGCCGCCGCGGCGCGGGCGAGGTCGGCGGGGGTGTGGCCCACCGCCTCGGCGAGCTCGGCGAACTGGCGGCTGAAGCTGCGGCGGCCCGTGAGGCCGGGGTGCGATGCGGCGAGGCGGACCGCGTCGCGCCAGGGGTCGGCGGCGGGGAAGGGGTCCGCGCCGGTGGCGAGGTACGCGTGGGCCCGGCTCGCCGTGTCCGTGGCCAGGAACTCCAGGGACGTGGGGTCCGGGGCGCCGGGGACGGACGGGAGCAGCGGGGGCTCGCCCGGGTGGGCGGGGAGTGGGAGCGGGGGCGGGAGCGGCGGGCGGTACGTCGTGGACAGGACGTCCCTGGCCAGGGTTCCGGGGAGGGCCGCGGCGCTCTCGCCGTGCGTGGTGGCGGCTTGTTCGCGGGCCGCTTGGTGCGCGTTGCGCTGGGCCAGTTCGTCGAGGAGCGCCTGCTCGTCGCCGCCGCGCAGGAGAAGGAGTACGAAGGGGTCGGCGTCGAGGAGTCTGGCCGTCTGGTAGGTGAGCGCCGCCGCGTGCTTGCAGGGGCGGCCGTGGTCCGGGCAGGTGCAGGACGGTACCAAGTCGCCTGGTCCTGGGAGGAGTTGGACCCCGGAGCGTTCCGCCGCGTCCACCAGCGCGTGCGGCATGTCCTTGTCCAGGAGCGCCGCGATGTGCGCCGGTTCCGTGGCCACCGCGTCCAGGAAGTTGTTCCAGTCCTCCGGGGTGAGGGTGCGCATGCGGATCTCGGCACGGTACGGGCGGGGCCTGCTGCCGTGCACGTACGCCACGATGCGGCCCGGTGCGACCGTGATGGTGTCGACGTGCCCCTCACGGGCGTAGGCCCGCCCGCGGGCAAGGCGCCCCGCGTCGAGCGATGTCCCCTCCAGCGCACCGATCCAGGCGTTGCCCCACCAGGAGGTGGCGAACGGGGCATGGGGGTCGGGGTGCTGCGGCAGCGGCGGAAAGACGCGCCCACCGCCGGTGGCGCGACTGAGGGCGACCTTTCCGGGACGGTCGACCCGGCTGCCCGCAGCCTTGCCGGTGCGGGCGGGGCGGCTGGCGGGGTTCCTATCGGTGCGGGCGGGGCGGCTGGCGGGGTTCCCATCGGTGCGGGCGGGGCGGCTGGCGGGGTTCCCATCGGTGCGGGCGGGGCGGCTGGCGGGGTTCCCATCGGTACGGCCTGCGCGGCTGCCGTCTCTCGGCTCGGTACCGCCGGCGCCGACACCACCGCTGCCGCCGCCCTCGCCAGGGCGCCCGCCCCTCACGACACCCTCCGCAATGACACCAGGTCCGCCAGCTCCGCGTCCGAGAGTTCCGTGAATGCCGACTCGCCGCCCTCGCCCAGGACCGCGTCCGCCAACGCCTGCTTCGCCGCGAGGAGTTCGGCGATGCGGTCCTCCACCGTGCCCTCCGTGATCAGGCGGTGGACCTGGACCGGCTGGGTCTGGCCGATGCGGTAGGCGCGGTCCGTGGCCTGCTCCTCCACCGCCGGGTTCCACCAGCGGTCGTAGTGGATGACATGACCCGCCCTGGTGAGGTTCAGGCCCGTGCCCGCCGCCTTGAGGGACAGGAGGAAGACCGGCGCCTCGCCCGACTGGAAGCGGTCCACCATCTCCTCCCTGCGCCGCACCGGCGTACCACCGTGCAGGAGCTGGGTGCCGATGCCGCGTGCGGCGAGGTGTGATTCCAGGAGGCGGGCCATCTCCACGTACTGCGTGAAGACCAAGACCGCGCCGTCCTCCGCCAGGATCGTGTCGAGCAGTTCGTCGAGGAGTTCCAGTTTCCCCGAGCGGGAGCGACCCCCTCGGCCCCCGCGGCCCCCCGCACTCCCGCGCCCCACGATCTCGCCGTCCTTCAAGTACTGCGCCGGGTGGTTGCAGATCTGCTTCAGGGCCATGAGCAGCTTCATGACCAGGCCCCTGCGCGCGATACCCTCGGACGCCTCGATGCGCGCGAGCGTCTCGCGTACGACCGCTTCGTAGAGCGAGGCCTGTTCGCGGGTGAGCGTCACCGGGTGGTCCGTCTCGGTCTTCGGGGGGAGTTCGGGGGCGATTCCCGGGTCGGACTTCTTGCGGCGCAGAAGGAAGGGGCGGACCAGGCGGGCGAGGCGCGCCATCGCCTCGTCATCCTCGCCGCCCTCCACGACACGGGCGTGGCGCGCGCGGAAGGATTTCAGCGGGCCGAGCAGGCCCGGCGTCGTCCAGTCCAGCAGCGCCCAGAGCTCGGAGAGGTTGTTCTCGACGGGGGTGCCGGTGAGCGCCACCCGCGCCGCGGAGGGAATCGTGCGCAGCGCCTTCGCCGTCGCCGCGTGCGGATTCTTGACGTGCTGGGCCTCGTCCGCCACCACCAACCCCCAGGGCTGGGCGGCCAGTTCGGACGCGCTCGTACGCATCGTGCCGTACGTCGTCAGGACGAAGCCGCCCGTCAGGTCACCGTCGAGGCTGCGGCCCGTCCCGTGGAAGCGGCGCACCGGAACTCCGGGCGCGAACCGCTCGATCTCCCGCTGCCAGTTGCCCAGCAGCGAGGCCGGGCAGACCACGAGCGTCGGTTCGGGGCGGGCCCGGTGAAGGTGGAGGGCGATCAGGGTGACGGTCTTGCCGAGGCCCATGTCGTCGGCGAGGCAGCCGCCGAGGCCGAGCGAGGTCATCCGGTCGAGCCAGGCCAGGCCCCTGAGCTGGTAGTCGCGGAGGGTGGCGGCGAGCGCGGGCGGCGGGGCGACGGGGCGGAGGTCGTCGGTCAGGCGCTCGCGGAGGCGGGCCAGGGCGCCGGTCGGGACCGCCTCGACCCGCTCGCCCTCCACCTCCGCCGCACCCGTCAGCGCGACGGACAGCGCGTCCACCGGGTCCAGGAGACCCAGGTCCCGCTTGCGCGCCTTGCGTACGAGTTCGGGGTCGACCAGGACCCACTGGTCACGCAGGCGTACGACCGGGCGGTGCGCCTCCGCCAGGATGTCCATCTCCGCCTCGGTGAGGGGTCCCTCTTCCCCGTCACCCGTTCCGTCACCGGGACCGAGCGCCAACTGCCAGCGGAACTCAAGGAGTTGCTCGGTCTTGAAGAAGTCGAAGTTGTCGGCCGCCGTGCCGGGCGCGGGGCGCACGACGGCGGTCGCCGTGAGGCCGCGCGTCAGCTCGCGGGGCCAGTGCACGGCCACGCCCGCCGCGCCAAGGCGGGTCGCCGCGACGCCGAGGAGTTCGTACAACTCGCTCTCGCTCAGCGGCAGTACGTCGGGAACAGGCCGCTCCAGGAGGCGGGCGAGCGGCTGCCACACGCGGGCCGCGCGCCGCACGGCGAGGAGTGTGTCGATACGGGCGCGGGGGCCGAAGTGATCGGCTCCGGACCAGAGTTGGGCGGCGTCCGCGACGAGGGTGGGGTCGGCGAGGCTGTGCACCTGCACGACGGCCGCCGCCGGGCTCGCCATGCTCTCCTGCGGGCCGTCCATGCCCGCGTGGTCGCCGGACGCCGTATCGGGTACGTCGCCCGAGCCTCCCTCGAACACCTCGTGCGCCTGGAGATCGAGCCGCAGCGACACCCGCACCCCGGCGTCCATCCCGGCCGCGACCTCCGCGGCCCACTCCCGCGCGTGCGGCAGCCGCTGCGGCTCCCGTGCGGCGAAGGGGGCGCCGACCGCGTGCGCCGCGGCGGGCGTGCGCGGCAGGGTGTCCACCACCGCGTCGACGAAGGCCCTGACCAGGGCGAACGGCTCGGGAAGCAGGAGGGGCCTGCTGCCGGGCAGCGGTACGGCGTGGGCCTCCGCGGGCAGCGCGGCGGCGATCCCCCGCAGCTGCGTCACGTCGGCGGCGTCCAGCGGCCCCGCCCGCCACGCGTCCAGGTCACCGCCGGTCAGACCGGGCAGCAGCCTGCCCCGCGCGGCGAGGTGCAGGGCGTGCCGGACGGCGGCGGCCCAGCAGGCCACCGCGGGGTGCACGGGGAGTGCGGGGCGCGCGGGGTGCGGAGGGCGCGCGGGGTGCGCGGGGTGCGCGGGGTGCGCGGGCCCGGCGGCGCGCAGCAGGAGCGCGGCGGCTTCGGCCACGGGCAGGATCAGCGCGGGGACGGTACGCGTACGCACACCCTTGCCGTGCGGGCGTACGACGGCGATCTCACCCTCGTACGCACCGGGCAGCCCGCCGTCGCCGGACAGCTCACCCCCGCCCGGCGACTCACCCCCGCCCGGCAGCTCACCCTCGCCCGGCGACTCGCCCCCGCCCGGCAGCTCACCCCCGCCGGACGACTCGCCCCCGCCCGGCAGCTCACCCCCGCCGGGCCACTCACCCTCACCGGGCAGCCCGCCCTCGCCGACCCCAGATCCGGACTCGGACCCGGACTCGGACTCGGCCCCCGCCCCGCCCCGAGTGCGAGCCCCGCCCCCCGAAAGCCCGGCAGGCAGCCTCCCCTCCGGCGCCCAGAACGCGATCCGCCCCTCCCTCGGCACCTCGGCCGGAAGGAAGACGGCGGCGCAGGAACGCAGGAGCTCGCCGAGCAGCCCCGCGGGAGGCAGGGGCGCGGCGGCGGCATCAGCACGCGCGGCAGCAGCCGTCGTCACGTTCACCACCTCGCTCACCCTCGGTCACTCGCACGTCATTCCCGCACGCCAGCCTAGGCCAGCTGTCCCGGGGCGAAAGCTGGTAGGAAACTTTCCTAACAATAGTTCGCCCAAAGGATTGACGCGCTCATGCCACGCCGACAAGATGCCTGCGAATGGCCTCCGCGCCGCTCACGGCCCCCCACGCCGATCTAGGAGACGGACATGCCGCCCACCCCCCGCGCCATGAAATCCCGCACCGCAAAGACCCGCCTGGCCATCCCCCTGGCAGCAGGCGCGTCCCTCGCCCTCGTCGGCGGGGTCCTCCTCTGGTCCCCGGCCGGCGAGGCCGACGCCACACCGAACGGCACGGACACGAAGGCCGCCTTCACCGCGGTGGCCGCAGGTGACATCGCCGAACAGTGCACCTCGGACGACAGCGACTGCGTCCATCCGAAGACCGCCGCGCTCGTCGAGAAGCTCGACCCGTCCTTCGTCATGACGATGGGCGACAACCAGTACGACGACGCCCGGCTGCGGGACTTCGAGGACTACTACGACACCAGCTGGGGCGCGTTCAAGGACAAGACGCGCCCGGTGCCGGGCAACCACGAGACGTACGACCCGGCGGGCGCCCTCAAGGGCTACAAGTCCTACTTCGGCAGCATCGCGTACCCCAAGGGCGAGAGCTACTACAGCTTCGACCAGGACAACTGGCACTTCATCGCCCTCGACTCCAACAGCTTCGACGACAAGGAGCAGATCGACTGGCTCAAGGCCGACCTCGCCGCCAACTCCAAGAAGTGCGTGGCCGCCTACTGGCACCATCCCCTCTTCTCCTCGGGCGAGCACGGCAACGACCCGGTCAGCAGGCCCGTCTGGAAGCTCCTTTACGCCAACAAGGCCGAGCTGGTCATGAACGGCCACGACCACCACTACGAGCGGTTCGCACCGCAGAACCCGGACGGCAAGGCCGACGCCAACGGCATCGTGGAGCTGCTCGGCGGCATGGGCGGCGCCAACCCGTACAAGATCGAGGAAGTCCAGCCCAACAGCGAGAAGCGGCTCACCAAGAAGTTCGGCGTGGTGAAGCTGGACTTCACCGACACCGGCTTCTCCTGGAACCTCGTCGGCACGGACGGCGCGACGAAGGACAGCAGCCCGTCCTACAAGTGCCGTTGAACCGCCGCGATGTATCTGGCATCCACGGACGCGGTCGCCCAAGCCAAGACCGAGGCTGGGACCGCGCAGACCACTGAGCCCAAGACCAAGCGCGGTCGCGTCGCAGGGCCCGTCATCGCCCTCGGCGCGGTCAGCCTGGTCACCGACATCTCCTCCGAGATGGTCACGGCGGTCCTTCCGCTCTACTTCGTCCTCCAACTCGGCCTGTCGCCGCTCCAGTTCGGATTCCTCGACGGCCTCTACAACGGCGTCACCGCCTTCGTGCGGCTCCTCGGCGGGTACGCCGCCGACCGCGGCGGGCGGCACAAGCTCGTCGCGGGCGGCGGCTACGCCCTCTCCGCGCTCTCCCGGCTCGGCCTGCTCCTCGCGGGCGGCGCCACGGCCGGAATCGGCGCGGCGCTCGCCGCGGACCGCATCGGCAAGGGCGTGCGCACCGCGCCGCGCGACGCGCTGATCTCGCTCAGCAGCCCGCCGGACGCCCTCGGCCGGGCGTTCGGCGTGCACCGCGCGATGGACACCACGGGCGCGCTGCTCGGACCGCTCGCCGCGTTCGCGTTGCTCTGGGCGACGGCGGACGCGTACGACGCCGTGTTCGTGGTCAGCTTCTGCTTCGGGCTGCTCGGAGTGCTGATGCTGGTCACGTTCGTCCCGGGGCGGGAGGGCCTGGCCGGCCCGCCGGAGGAGGGACGCTCGGCGGACGCCGGGGGCGAACGGTCGGCGGACGCCAAGGGGGATCGGTCAACAGGCGCCCGGGACATGGCAGCCCGGAGCAAGGCAGCCCAGGACAAGGCAGTCCGGGGCAAGGTGCTGGACCTGCTCCGTCTCCCCGCCTTCCGGCGCATCCTGGGCGCCGCATCACTCCTCGGCGCGGCCACCATCGGGGACGCCTTCCTCTATCTGCTCCTCCAGCGGCGGCTCGACTTCGCGGTGAGCTGGTTCCCTCTCCTGCCGCTGGGCGCCGCCGCGGTCTATCTGCTGCTCGCGGTGCCCGCCGGGCGCCTGGCCGACCGCGCCGGGCGCCGCGTCCCGTTCCTGGCCGGGCATGCGGCGCTGCTCGGCGGCTACGTCCTGCTGCTCTCCCCCGCCGACGGCTGGGCCCTGCTCATCGGCGTGCTCCTGCTCCTCGGCATCTTCTACGCGGCCACCGACGGCGTCCTGATGGCACTCGCCACGCCGGTGCTTCCGCAGGGGCGCAGGGCCAGCGGCATGGCGGTCCTGCAGACGGGCCAGGCCCTGGCCCGCCTCGTCGCGGCTGCCGGGTTCGGCGCGGCCTGGACGCTGTGGGGCATCGGCCCCGCGCTGACCTGCGCGGCGCTCGCACTGACGGCGGCACTGGCGGGGGCGGCAGCGCTCCTCCCCCGCCGGGAAAGGCAGACACAGACATGAAGCCCCCCACCTCCGAACCCGAACCCCACCTCGCCCCCAAGTCCCTGCGCACCCGGCTCATCGCCGTGTCCGCGGCCGCCGCCGTGCTCGCGACGGTGGCCGTCACCTACACCCTCCACGCGGCCGAACGGACGCAACCGGCCTCCGCCACCTCGGAGTTCGCGCTCGACCGAGGCCACCTCTACTTCCGCGGCACGGAAGGAGCTGCCGCAGGCCGCGTCGCCCGCACCATGTCCACCCCTCTTCCGGGGAAGAGCCCCCGCACCACGGGCGGCCCCTCCTGCGAGCGCTTCTACGCCGCCGCGGACACCGCCCTCTGCCTCCAGCGCCGCCCGGGAATCCCGCCCAAGTCGTACGCCCTCGTCCTGGACCGCCAGTTGCGCGAGAAGCGCCGCATCGCGCTCACCGGCGTCCCCAACCGGGCCCGGGTCTCGGCATCGGGCCGGATGCTGTCCTGGACGATGTTCGCGACGGGCGACTCCTACGCGGGGTCCTCCTTCTCCACCCGCACCTCGATCCTGGACACCCGCACGGGCTACCTGATCAAGAACATGGAGGAGATCCCCCTCACCCTCGACGGCCGCCGCTACCACTCCCCCGACGTCAACTACTGGGGCGTCACCTTCGCCCGCGACGACAACCGCTTCTATGCGACGGTCTCGACGAAGGGGAAGACGTATCTGGTGCGGGGCGACATGAAGAAGTGGGCGGCCCGCACCCTGCGCACGAACGTGGAGTGCCCCTCGCTCTCGCCCGACAACACGCGTCTGGCGTTCAAGAAGCGCGTACGGAAAAGCGGTGCGAACCCCTGGCGCCTCTACGTCCTTGACCTGCGCACCCTGCGCGAGCACCCCCTCGCCGAGACCCGCGGCGTCGACGACCAGGCCGCATGGCTGGACGACAAGACCGTGGCGTACGCCCTGCCGGGCGCCGACGGCAGGAAGCAGGACATCTGGACGACACGGGCCGACGGCGAGGGGAAACCGCACCTGCTGGTACAGGGCGGGGCTTCACCGGCGTCGGTGCGCTGAAGCACCCCGGCGGAAGCAGGCTTCCGTCGGTGCCGAGTTACGCCGGGGCGGGCTCACGTCGCCCCGGCGTAATTCGGGTGCGCGCCACCGCCCGCCTCCCCCAGGATCGGCCCCATGACCACCTCTCAGCGCACCGTCGTGCCCACCCTCTTCCCGCCGCCCGGATACGCCCACGCCGCCCTCGTCGAAGCAGGCACCAAGCTCGCCTTCATGGCGGGCTCCGTGCCGCTCGACCCCGAGGGGAATCTCGTGGGAGAAGGCGATGTGGTGCGCCAGACCGAGCAGGTCATCGCCAACCTCGACGAGGCCCTGCGCGCGATCGGCAGCGATCTGACGCAGGTGGTGGCCAGCACGGTGTACGTGGTGAGCGACGAGCCCGGCCCGCTGGGCAAGGCCTGGGAGGTCGTACGCGCCTCCGACCTGCTCGCGAAGGGCCCGCACACCTCCACGCTGCTCGGCACGACGTGCCTGGGCTACACCGGCCAGCTGGTGGAGATCACCGCCACGGCAGTGGTCCCGGACTGACGCCCTAGCCCACAACCCCCCTCCCCCGGCCCCTGACCCCGCCCCCTAACCCCTGGCCCTGCTGGCGAGCCCCAGCGCGTACTCCGGCCACCACTGCCCCGCCGGCGGCCCGCCCCGGCAGGTCCCGTCGGACTCGCCGGGCCGCTTGATCCACAGGTAGGCGTCGAGCGCGGCGTCACCGGTGGCGGTGGTGGGCGGGATGCCGAGGGCGCGGCCCGGCGGGTTGCACCAGGCCTCGTCGCCGCCGGTGTAGGGGCCGTTGCCGTTGCGGCTGCTGTCCACGACGAAGTGCTTGGCGCCGCCAAGCGCGCCCGCGAGGCGGTGCCCGTACGCCGAACTCGCCGCGTTCGTCTGGTAGTTGGAGACGTTCAGGGCGAAGCCGTCGGCCTTGGCGATCCCGGACCGGCGCAGCGGGTCGAGCAGGCGGTCCACGTCGGGGATCCAGCTGGAATTGCCCGCGTCGAGGTACACCTTGGTGTGCGGGCGCGCCTTGATGCGGTCGACGGCGTAGGCGAGCAGCGCGTACCGCTCGTCGGCGTCGGCCTTCGCGCACCCGGCGATCTTCTGCGCGACGGCGTCCGGTTCGACGACGACGTACGCGGCGCGGTCACCGATGCCCGCGGCGAACTCGTCGACCCACCGCCGGTACGCCGCCGCGTCCGCGGCCCCGCCTCCGGAGTAGTCGCCGCAGTCGCGGTGCGGGATGAAGTAGGCGACGAGCACGGGGGTGTGCCCTGCCGCGGCCGCCGCCTCGGTGGCCGCGCGGACGGCGGGGCCGGGCCCCGGGCCGTGCAGCCAGACGGCTTGGGGGCGCCCCGCGATGCGCTCGATGAGCCGGGCATCGGCGGTCCGCCCCTCGCTCCGCCACGCGGTGACCTGCCGGGCCGCGGGGCTGTCCGGGTCCACCCAGAAGGTGGCGCCGGGAGCGACCGCGGGGTCGTCGTCACGCGGCGCGGCCACGGACACCTCCGCTCCGAAGGACGTCGCCGCCGCGCCGAGCAGCAGCGCGGCGGCCAGGATTCGGGTCAGGACGGGACGGCGACGGCGGCCAGTTGGCCGGAAGGGTGGCTGCGGCACCGGGCGCCTCCAGTTGCTCTGCGCCGGACCGGCCCGGCGCGCTCCCCGGAGTCTGCGGCGGCCCGGCCCGCGTCAAGCCTCGTACACCGCCGATCGGGCGGCAGATCGGCGAAGAATCACTCCGACGGCCGCCCCCAAGTACGTACCTTCGGCAGGGGTTTGGCGTAGCCACCGGCGCGGCTCGTGGTCAGGCCGAGTCCTACGAGCGACTCCGCGAGCTTCACCGCGGCGGCCACGCCGTCGACCACGGGCATGTCGAGTGCGGCGCCGACCTTCTCCTGGAGCCCGGTCATCCCGGCGCAGCCGAGCACCAGGACCTCGGCGCCCGCGTCGCGGGCCCGCTCGGCCGCGGCGAGGAAGGCGCGCACGGTGACCTCGCTGTCCCCGAGGTCGAGGACGCCGAGTCCCGTGCCCACGACCGCCGCGCAGTTCTGTGCGACGCCCGCCGTGTGCAGGCTGTCCTCGATCTGGCCGCGGGCCCGGTCGAGGGTGGTGACGACGCCGTAGCGCCGCCCGAGGAGACAGGCCAGATGTGCCGCGGCCTCGGTGATGTCGACGACGGGCACGTCCAGGAGTTCCCGGGCGCCCTCGCGTCCGTGCTCGCCGAACCCGGCCATGACCACGGCGTCGTACGGCTCCTCGTAGCCGCGCAGGGTGTCGAGTACGGCGGCCGCCGAGAGGTAGCTGTCGAGCCACCCTTCGGCGGACTCCGGTCCCCAGGACGGGGTGAGCCCGGTGATCGTGGTGCCGGGGGCCGCCGCGCCCCGTGCGCCGTGCACGATCTCCTCGGTCATCGCCCGCGTCGTGTTGCAGTTGGTGACGACGATGCGCACTAGCCCTCCACCGCGTCCGTGTCCGTGTCCGTGAGCGCCGCCGCCGCGGTCCGCTCGGCGCGGCACAGCACCGCGTAGAGCAGCGCGGCCGTGGCCGTCCCGATGAACCAGGAGTAGGGCGCGACGTAGTCGAAGAACGGCACGAGCGCGCACACCGCGGCCGCGCCGGCGGTCGGCACGAAGGCGCCGAGCGCCTTCGGGTTGACGCCCCGCTTGTAGTAGTACGGCGATCCCGGCTCGGCCTTGAAGAGCGCTTCGGCGTCGATGCGACCGCGCTTGATCCAGAAGTAGTCGACCGCGATGATCCCGAACAGCGGTCCGAGGAAGGCGCCGAGGCCGCCGAGGAAGTAGTTCACGACGGTCGGGTTGGAGTAGAGGTTCCAGGGCGTGACGAGCAGCGCGGCGACCGTGGAGATGATCCCGCCGATCTTGAAGGTGATCTTCTGCGGCCAGACGTTGGCCAGGTCGTACGCGGGCGAGACGAAGTTGGCCACGATGTTCACGCCCATCGTGGCGACGGCGAAGGTGAGCGCGCCGCCGACGAGCACCCAGGTGTTGCCGATCTCGGCGACGAGTTCGGCGGGGTCGGTGATGGCCTTGCCGAAGACCTCCAGGCTGCCCGCGGTGACGACGACGGAGAGGATCACGAAGGCGGTGGAGTTGATGGGCAGGCCCCAGAAGTTGCCGCGCTTGACGGTGCGGTAGTCGGGGGCGAAGCGCGAGAAGTCGCAGAAGTTGAGCATCAGGGTGCCGTACGTGGCGAGGATGAGCCCGATGGCGCCGAACCACTGCCGCACCTGCTCACCGGTGGAGACCGGGTTGGGGGTGCTGGTGAGCGAGATGGTCCAGCCGGCCTTCCAGAGGATCCAGACGGCGAGGGCGATCATCACGACCCAGATGGCGGGCCCGCAGAAGTCCTGGAACTTCCGTACGGATTCCATGCCCCGGGTCATGATCAGCCCCTGCACGAGCCAGAGGGCGACGAACGAACACCAGCCGAGCGCGTGCAGGCCGAGGAAGGAGTGCTCGGTCCAGGAGTCGAGGCCGGGGAAGGCGGCGATCAGCATGACGTTGACCGCGATGGAGGCCAGATAGGTCTGGATTCCGTACCACATGATGGCGATCACGGCCCTGATCAGGGCGGGGATGTTGGCGCCCCAGACGCCGAAGCTGATGCGGCTGACGACGGGGAACGGCACGCCGTGGCGCTGGCCGATGCGGCCCATCATGTTCATCCCGACATAGATGAGCAGGAAGCCGACGAGGAGCGAGGTGAAGATCTGCCAGACGTTGAGGCCGAGAACGAGCAGCCCGGCCGCGAAGGTGTAGTTGCCGAGGTTGTGGACGTCGGACATCCACAGGGCGAAGAGGTCGAAGACCTTCCACTTGCGTTCGGCGGTGGGAGCGAGGTCTTCGTTGGTGAGGCGGGGGTCGGGCACGAAGTCGGTCGCGGCGCCCGGGGCGTCGGGGCGCTGGGTGAGGGACACGGGGCCTCCTGCGGGGTTCCTGCGAAGGGGGAGGGAGGTGCGGCCTGCATGGGGGGACGAAGGTGCGGCGCCCTTTGGTATACCAAAGTTTGGTATACCAAAGATTCCGTCATGCTCCCGCTCCCGAAGGCGCTCGGCAATGTCCGTACGGTTACGAATCGGTAAATCGATGCGGGGTTCGGCAATGATGGACCCCATGACGACCGTGGAACAGCCGCTGGCCGCCGTACGCGAACGTGTGCTCGCCGAGCTGCGGCAGGAGATCATCGCCGGACGCCTCGGGCCCGGCGACCGCCTGGTCGAACGGGAGCTCGCGGAGCGCCTGGGAGTGTCCAGGGTGCCGGTCCGCGAGGCGATCCGGGCCCTGGTCGCCGAGGGTTTCGTCACCTTCGAGACCCCGCGCAGGACCGTGGTCCGCCGCCTCACGCGCACCGATGTGACCGAACTCTTCGAGCTGCGCGAGGCGTTGGAGGTGTTCGCGGCGGGGCGTGCGGCCGAGCGGGCCACGGACGAGGGTCTCGCGGAGCTCGCCGCCCTGCTCGACAGCGCGGCGGTGGCCACGCGCACGGCGGACGCGGAGGCGATCACGGACATCAACACGCGCTTCCACGACCGCGTCCTCGCGATGGCGGGGAACGGGCTCCTGACCTCCGTCATGGAGCCCGTGGACGGACGCCTCCGGTGGATGACGCGGCGCAACGAGGAGTGGACGCATCTCCTCGCGGAGCACCGGGAGTTGTACGAGGCGGTGGCGTCCGGGGACGCGGAGCGCGCGCGTCGCGTGGCGCTGGCCCATGTGCGGACCAACTACCGCTCGACGGTGCGGCATCTCTTCGGCGACGAGGAGAAGGACTAGTCCCCGAGCGCCGGGCGGGCCGGGAGAGCCGGCCCGCCCGGCGCTCGATGACGAACCCGGCGAAGCCGGTGCCACAACGCCGGCTACGAGGCGCGCAGCCCCCGCATCCGCCCGTACGCGTACACGCATCCCGCGAGCGCCAGGTCCGAGAGCAGCATGAAGCCGATCGAGTACGAGTCCTTGGCGCTGTAGATCGCGCCCATGACCAGCGGCGGGACGAAGCCCCCCAGGCCGCCCATCGCTCCCACGATGCCCGTCACGGAGCCGACCTGGGCCTGTGGTGTCACCTGCGAGACGAGTGCGAAGACGCTGCCGCTCGCCGTGCCGAGCCCGGCCGCCATCACCAGGAAGCAGATCGTGCCGCCGGGGTTCAGGCCCGGCTCGAAGGCCTGCACGATGGCGAAGGCGGCGACGACGGCCAGCGCGACCGAGGTGACCGACGCCGGGTGGACGCGGTCGGAGAGCCAGCCGCCGATCGGCCGGAAGATGACCGTGACCAGCGCGAACCCGGCCGCCTTCGTGCCCGCGTCCGTGGGCGAGAGGTCGTACCAGGTCTTGAGGTACGTGGGCAGGTAGACGCCGAAGGCGACGATGCCGCCGAAGCCGATCGCGTACAGCGCGGAGAGTTCCCACGTCACCCGCAGCCGTCCCGCCTGCCCGAGGCGGGTCGTGAGCGGGCTCGTCGGCACCGGACGGTCGGGGCGGTCGGTGATCAGGAGCGCCGCGAGCACCGCGTAGGCCGCGAGGGCGATCGCCACGACCAGGAACGGCAGATTGTCGCCGTGCTTGGCGATCCGGGGCGTGAAGTAGCCGGAGAGGGCCACGCCTCCCATGCCCATGCCGAAGACGCCGAGCGCGAAGCCGCGGTGCGCGGGCGGGAACCACGAGTTGACCAGCGGGATGCCGATCGCGAACGTCGTGCCGCCCAGGCCGAGCAGGAAGCCGACCGCGAGCATCGCCACGTAGCTGCCCTTGGCCGGAATGATCAGCAGCACCGGCACGATCGTGAGCGCCGAGATCAGCGGGAACATCAGCTTGGCGCCGTAGCGGTCGGTGAGCGCGCCGACCGGCACACGGCCGAGCGAGCCGACGATGACCGGCACGGCGACGAGCAGGGACTGCGCGAACGAGGAGAGGCCGAGCCGCTCCCCGAAGTCGCTGCCGAGCGGCGCGATCAGGTCCCACGCCCAGAAGGTGAGGGTGAACCCGATGGTGGCCACGGCGAGATTGCGGTAGGCGGCCGCCGAGGGCTTGGCCGCCACTGCCGCCGATGCGTTCGTTGTCATGTCAGAGCCGCTCCCAGCGCCACGAAGGCGCAGATCAGTACGAACAAGATGGCGAGCAAAGGCCAGACGAAGCGGAGGTACTTGTCGTAGCCGACTTTGGCGAGCGCGACACCGCCGATGGTCACGGCGGTGGTCGGCACCCACAGATTCATCCAGCCGCTGGCCGCCTGCCAGGCCGTGACGACGACCGAACGGGAGACTCCGGCGAAATCGGCCAGCGGGGCGAGGATCGGCATGGCGAGGGTCGCGTGGCCGGAAGTGGACGGGATCAGGAAGGCGAGCGGCAGGTTCACGACGAAGACGATGACCGCGAAGAGTCCGGAGGACGTCCCCTTCACCACACCCTCGATGGAGTGCAGGACCGTGTCCGTGACCTTCGAATTGTTCATGATCACCGTGACGCCGCGCGCGAGCACGATCACCAGGGCGGGCGAGATGAAGTCGGCAGCGCCCTGGATGATCGTCGAGCTGAGCTTCTGCTCGCCCATCCGCGCCACGCACCCGACGAGCACGGCGGCGACGAGGAAGAGCGCCGCCAGCTGCGGGAAGGACCAGCCGAGTTCGAAGCCGTACGGAGTGGCGTCCGCCTTGCCCGTCAGGGCGCTCGACCAGGGCACCACCGAGAAGATCATGAAGGCGAAGACAAGGGCGACCAGGACGAGCAGGGCCTTGTGCAGGCCCGTCAGCTCCGGCACCTCGCCCGCGTCGGCGGCGGTCTGCTCGCGGTCGCCGGGCAGGAAACCGGTGAGGGAACGTTCCGGGTTCTTCTGTACGCGCTTCGCGTAGCGGATGACGTAGGCGATGGTGACCGCGGTCAGGACGACCCACATCACGAACCGCAGCACGATGCCGTCGCCGAGCGAGATGTCCGCGGCAGAGGACGCCACTCCGGTCGCGAACGGGTTGACCGTCGAGCAGAGCACGCCGATCCCGGCCCCCAGGATGATCGCGCCGACCGCGACCATCCGGTCATAGCCGAGGGCGAGCATCAGGGGCACGATGAGGCCGTAGAAGCCGAGCGTCTCCTCCGCGAACCCCTCGACCGTGCCGAGGACGGCGAAGACGAGCATCACGCCCGCGATCAGCATCGCGCCGCGCTCGCGCAGCCGGTGGGCGAGGCGGCCGATGCCGCGGTCGAGGGCGCCGGTGGCGAAGACGACGGTGATGAACGCGCCGATGGCGAGCACGAACAGGAACACGCCCGCGCTGCCGTACAGCTCACCGGCCATGTCGGGCCCGACGAGGCCCGACTTCTCGTCCTGCACCCCGTACAGGCCGTTGACCGGCGCGAGGAAGAGGTCGTTGAGCCGGTCGACGAAGGTCTGGCCCGAGTCGACACGGTGGTAGCTGCCCTCGACGGGCGCGCCCTTGTCGTTGCGGTCGTACGCGCCGGACGGGATGAGGAAGGCGAGCAGCCAGACGGCCACGGTGACGATCGCGAGGATGGTCAGAGCGCTGGGGAAGGTGAACTTCCCTTTGCGCTGCGGCTCTTCCGTACCAGGGTCGGTCGCGGTGGTGCTCATGCGCGGCTCTCCCCGGAGGTGTCGCGGCTGAAGCCGGCGGCGTACTCGCGCACGAAGGCGGCCATGGCGACGACCGTGTTGCGCAACTCGGAGAAGAGGACGCGTTCGTTGGGGGCGTGCAGGTTGCACATGCTGTCCTGGGCGCCGAAGAGCAGGACCTCGGCGCCGGGTGCCGCCTTCGCCAGACCGTTGACCAGGGGGATGGAGCCGCCGGTCGCCACGTACGAGGCTTCCTCGCCCCAGGCTTCCTTGAGGGCGGCGCGCGCGGCGCGGTAGGCGGGGCCTCCGGTGTCCGCCTCGTAGCCGGGTCCCGTGTCGCCGGGCGTGACGGCGAGGTGGACGCCGAACGGTGTGAGCGAGCGCAGGTGCCCGACCAGCTTGCCCATCGCCTCCTTCGCGTCCTGACGGGGGTGGAAGCGGAGGTTCAACTTGGCGCGCGCGTACGGCACGACGGCCGACGCGGCGTGCTCGACGCCGGGCGCGTCCAGGCCGATCACCGTGATCGCGGGGCCGCTCCACAGCCGTTCGCCCAGGCTGCCGCTGCCGACGAGCGGCACGCCCTCGCGCACACCGGCGAGCGAGCGGAACTCTTCCTCCGTATAGCTCGTGCCGCTCCAGTCCTCGCGCCGCAGCCCCTCGACGGCCACATCTCCGTGTACGTCGTGCAGGGTGGCAAGCGCCTTGATGAGCACGAGCAGCGCGTCGGGCGCCGCGCCCCCGAACTCCCCGCTGTGGCGCGGCTCGTCGAGGGTGCGCACCTCCACGACGACCTCGGACGCGCCGCGCAGGGCGGTGGTGAGGGTGGGGGTGCCGGGGCGGAGGTTGCCGAGGTCGGCGACCACCATGGCGTCACAGGCGAACCGCTCCGGGTCGGTGGGCGGATAGTCGTCGAAGGCGCTGCCGTACTCCTCCTGGCCCTCGATGACGATCTTGATGCCGACGGGCGGCCGGCCGCCGTAGGCCCGCAGCATCCCCAGGTGCACGATGACGTTGGACTTGTCGTCGGCGATACCGCGGGCGCGCAGGCCCCCCTCGATCGGGGTCGGCTCGAAGGGCGGCGACTTCCACAGGCTCTCGTCGCCGGGCGGCTGGACGTCGTAGTGGCCGTAGAGCAGGACGGTCGGCGCCTCGGGGGTCGGCGGCGGAATCTCCCCGTAGATCACGGGCGAGGTGTCCGGCAGGTCGAGCCGCTCGACGTGCGACACCCCCGCCCCGCGCAACAGGTCGACCAGCAGGTCGTGCGCCTCCTGCACCGGTGCGGCCGGGAAGCCGGGGAAGGCGATCGACGGAATCGCGGCGAGCCGTTCGAGGTCGGCGCGCAAGGTGTCCATCAGATCGTCGACGGTGGCTTCGAGCTTCATGGGCTGCACCCCTCGGTCTCGTCCTGCTTTGCGGAGATCAGCCCGAATTATCGGACTACGAGGGGATTGGTTCCCGCGCGGCTCGCCGTACGGGCGGGGATGCCGCACTGCTGCCACACCGCACCCGCGTGCTGCACCGGGCATCGCGACCCCGGCCGTGAACCACCGGGCAGGCATTAAAGTCGGGGCATGGCTTCGGAGACTTCAGGCGGTGGCGGCAGCGGAAACGGGACCGGCGGCGCTCCGGCGGGCGCGAAGGCGGGTGGGGGTACGGGCGGAGGCGCGACCGGAAGCGGAGGTACGGCCGGAGGTGCGGGCGGAGGTTCCGTGCGGACCGATGTCTGGATCTGGTCCGTCCGCCTGGTGAAGACCCGCTCCATGGGCGCGGCGGCCTGCAAGGGCGGTCATGTGCGGGTCAACGGCGAACGCGTGAAGCCCGCTTACGGCGTGCACGTCGGCGACGAGGTACGCCTGCGCCACGCGGACGGCCGTGAACACGTCGTCGTCGTCAAACGCCTCATCCGCAAGCGCGTCGGCGCTCCGGTGGCCGTCGAGTGCTACGTCGACAACAGCCCTCCCCCGCCGCCCCGCGAGGCCGTGGCCCCCGCCGGCGTACGCGACCGGGGAACGGGCCGCCCCACCAAGCGCGACCGCCGGGAGATGGAACGGCTGCGCGGCTTCGAGGGCCCGTAGCGACAGCGGTATCGGCGGCGGCAGCGGCAGCGGCAGCGGCAGCGGCAGCGGCAGCGGCAGCGCTAACGGCGCCGCTGACGGCACCGGCAACGGCTCTGTCCCCGCATCGGGGGCACACCCGGCACCGCCCGGTGGACCCTCGACACGCGGACGGAACTCCCTCCCGGTGTACGGACGTTCACGCCCCGCGTCGCAGGAGGGGCCGGACCAGCCGGATCAGCTCCGTCGTCTTCCCGCGCCGCGCCACGGCGATCCACGTCAGCGGCAGGATGAGGATGACCGGCGTGGCGGCGTTCTCCCCGCCGAGCGCGGTCACGCTCACGATGAACGCACCGACCATCAGCCCGACGAGCGCCGTCGCGGCGACGGAACCGAGCACCGGAATCAGCAGCGCGATCCCACCCAGCACCTCCAGCGCCCCGATGACGTACATCCCCGGATCGCCCCACCCGAGCCTCTCGAAGATCTCCGTGGCCGAGGGGTGCGCGATCATCTTCGGCATCCCGCTGGCGAACACGAAGAACAGACCGAGCAACACCTGAACCGTGCGCAACGCGATACGGACAGAGCGGCGACCGGCGGGGGCGGAGGCATCGGGAGCGGGAGCGGAGGCACCGGGAGCGGGGGTGGTGACGGTGCTGGCGTTCGTGGCGGTGGCGGCGGTGCTGGCGGAGGCGGTCACGATGAACTCCTAGGTGAAGAAGCGCTGTTGTGCTGTCACCGTGATAGACCGCCCCGCCCCGCAGAACTCATCGCCCACCGGCACACCACTTCCGCGCACCGGCCCCGCACCCGCCGCCCCGCGTCAGCGCACCGGCACCCCCTCACCCGAACCGCGTCAGCGCACCGGCACCGGCACCGCCCGTACCCACATCCCGTCCTCCGTCAGATACTTGTCGACCCTCAGCCCCGCCTCCCCCAACGCCTCCTCGAACTGCTCCTTCGTGAGCGGGCGGGAACGGAACGTCTGGGTCCACACGGCGTCCGGGAAGACGTACTCCGCGTGCACCTCGTTCACCCCGTCCCCCACCGGCTCCGCCGACACGATCCGCACCGTGTACCCGCCGGGGTCGACCCGCTCCCTCGGCAGGTTCGTGTGGTAATCCGCGCCCTCCCGCTGGATCAGCACGCAGCCGTCGTCCGTCACATGGCTCCGGCAGGCCCGCAGGATCCCGCGCCGCACCGACATGTCGCCGTTGTGCACCAGGAACGAGGCGAGCATCACCACCTCGAACCGCTCGCCCAGGTCGAGCTTCTCGATGGGGCTCTGGATGGTGCGCACCCTGCCGTCGAGCGCGGCGACCTTCTCCAGCATCTCGGCGGACTCGTCCACCGCCGTGACCCGGAACCCCCGCTCGAGCAGCGGACGCGTCACCCGCCCCGCACCGCTGCCCAGCTCCAGGATGTGCGCCCCCGCAGGCACCGCACCGGCGATGACGTCCGGCTCGTCCCCGACGGACAAGCGCGCGTACAGGTCCACCGCGCAGCCGTCCGGCGTGATCGCTCCGGGGCCCGTCCCCTCGTATCCCTCACGCATCTGTGCAGTCATGACCCGTCAACGAAGCGCTCCGAGGGCCCGTTCCCGCCTCTCCCCATGGCCGCGCGGCCTACAGCGGGAACCAGCCACGCCCCCCATACCAATGGCCGCCCGCTCTGAGGTGGTCCCCCACGGCCCTCTCCACCTTCGTCCGTCTCGGCAGTTCGGCCACGGGGCGGTCGCGGTCGCCGAAGACGAAGGCGACGGGAGTGCCGTCGTCCGGCTCCGGCTCATCTCCCTCCACCAGGCGGAAGCGCTCCTGGAAGCGGACGATGTTCGACTCCGCCGGCAGATAGCGCTTCAGCTGCGGATCGAGCAGCCACGAGTAGCACATGGCTGTCTCATAAGGCTCCTCCGGGAAGTGCCGCGCGAAGAACTCCCGCGCCAGCGATATCGACCGGTCGCACGCCTCCGGCGACAGCGGCCCCCGGAAGTCGGTGATGTGGAGGTCCAGACACGGGTCTCCCCGTCTCGCCGGATGCCCCGCCCGTGCCGCCGCAGCGCCCATCCGCTCCCCCAGCACGGACCGCTGGAACTGCAGCCTCCCCAGCTGATAGAGCTCACCCCGGAAATGCAGGGAGTTCCAGCCCGGGTGCAGCAGTCCGGGACCGCCGCGCGCCCTGCGGTGCACCGCCATGTGCCGCCCGAGGTCCGCGAGCGTACGGCGGGAGATGTCGTCCGGGATGCCGCGGCTCCGGTGATACGCCCGTACGTGGGGCAGCGCCGCCACGAAGACATACACGTAGAAGAACGCTCCCAGCGCGCCCGTCTCCGCCGGCAACGGAGGATATTCGGGGCCCGCGTCGATCTTCCCCATGTCCCGCACCGTCCCGTCGACCATGCGGTCGAGCAGCCAGCGCGCCTCCGGGTCCCCCATCAGCCGCCCGCGCAGGGCCACCAGGTCGTTGATGTCCTCGTGCGGCACCGCGAGGTCGAGCAGCACGTCCGGCAGCTCGTCCGCCGGGGGCAGCACCGCCCCGGCCCGCGGCTCCCCCGCGTCCCCAGCACCACCAGGGCCCTCAGAGCCCTCAGCGCCCTCCAGATCCTTCAGCCACGCGGCGAGCCGCTCGTCCGTCCTCGCCCGGTCCCTCAGTACGTCCAGCACAGCCTTACCCCCGATCGATGCACATCTACGATCTTGGAGCCTCAGCCCCTTCCGGTCCACCACCCACGGGTGGATCCTGGAAGACGGAGACAGGTGGAGACGGGTGGAGACAGGTGGAGACGCAGCGGTAGCGCGGTGCGGAGAGAGGTGACCTCTCATGAAGCGCACGGGCAGTGAACCGGTGACCGCGCGCAGTCCGCTGCGCCTGCGCCTCTGGTTCAGCGCGTGGGGCCTGGCCTGGGCCCTGTTCGGCACCATCGCCTTCGCCCTCGCGGGACGCCCCGGCTGGGCCGTGGCCTGCGGGGTGCTCTGGCTGATCGTCACCGCCGACATGGCGATGATCCTCCGCCACATCCGCCAGGGGCCGCACTACCAGCCGGGCCGGAACATCCCGCCGTACGAACCCCCGAATGCCGGTTAGCGTTCAGCGCCCCGCGTCACCCTCGGCCCCGGCCTCACCGGCATCGCCGTCGTCGAAACGCGCCGCCGCCAGATACTCCGGCTGCGGGTCGAGCGCCGCAGCGAGGCGGAAGTGGCGGCGGGCCTGGTCCGGCCGCGCCGAGCGTTCGTAGGTGCGGGCCAGGGCGAAGTGGGCGAAGGCATTGTCCGGCTCACGCTCCAGCACGATGCTGAACTCAAGCTCCGCGGCACGCAGTTGAGCGGCGGCGAAGAACGCACGGGCCCGCAGCAGCCGCGCCGCCGTGTTCTCGGGGTGGGCCGCGATGACCGTGTCGAGCAGCTTCACGGCGCCTCTGGGGTCCCGCGCGGCAAGGAGCTGCTCCGCCGCACGGAAGTCGATGACATGGGTCTCCGGGGTAATTTCGGGCACGCGTGACTCCTTCCCTCGCTGCACTGGGTCAACGCCCCTCACACGGACGCCTATTCCGTTCACACGGACGTCGTTCCGCCAGGGCGACGGCTCCCCCGGCAGGACAGCCCCCGCCGGGCCCCCGCCGGGCCGCCCCCGGGCCCCCGCCGGGGCCCCGCTAGGCCCCCTGCGCCTGCGCCTGCGCCCGCCGCGCGAGATCCGCCCACACGGCGCCCACACGCTCTTCCAGACCCTCCAGCGGACCATCGTTGTCGATCACGATGTCGGCGATCTCCAGGCGCTTCTCGCGCGTCGCCTGGGCCGCCATCCGCGCGCGGGCGTCCTCCTCGCGCATGCCGCGCAGCCGCACCAGGCGGTCCAGCTGGGTCTCGGGGCTCGCGTCCACGACGACCACCAGGTCGTACAGCGGCGCCAGGCCGTTCTCCGCGAGCAGCGGCACGTCGTGGACGACCACCGCGTCCCGCGAGGCCGCGTCTTCCAGTTCGGCGGAACGGGCGCCGACCAGCGGATGCACGATCGAGTTCAGAACGGCCAGCTTCTCCGGGTCGGCGAAGACGACCGAGCCCAGCTTGGGCCGGTCGAGGGTGCCGTCCGGAGCCAGGATCTCCTGGCCGAAGGCTTCGACGATCGCCGCCAGACCCCCGGTTCCCGGCTCCACCACCTCGCGCGCGATCTTGTCGGCGTCGATCAGCACGGCCCCGGACGCGACGAGGAGACGCGATACTTCACTCTTGCCGGCGCCGATACCGCCGGTCAGGCCCACCTTCAGCATGACCGGCAGCTTAGGGGGTGGCGTCCCGCCGCTCCCTCCGGGCTACGCGCCCGTACCTCCTGGGCTACTCCGGACTAGGCGCCCCTGCCCGCCGCGCGGCTACGAGTCGCCCTCACGAGTCGCCCTCACGCTCCGCGAGGAAGCGCTCGAATTCCTGCCCGATCTCGTCGGCCGACGGGATGTCCACGGGCTCGGCGAGCATGTTGCCGCGCGCGTCGCCGCCGGCCGCGGCGTCGTACTGGTGCTCAAGTCCCTGTACGAGCGCGACCAGTTCCTCGTCGCCCTCCTGGATCTGCCGGTCGATCTCGGTCTGGGTGCGGTGCGCCTCGGTGCGCAGGCCGTGCGCGACGCTCGGCAGCACGAGGCCCGTCGCGGCGGTGATCGCCTCGAGGACCGTCAGGGCGGCGTCCGGGTACGCGGAGCGGGCGATGTAGTGCGGGACGTGCGCGGCGACACCGAGCACGTCGTGGCCCGCCTCCAGGAGGCGGTACTCCGCGAGCGAGGCCGCGCTGCCCGGCACCTGCGCCTCGTCGAAGGGGCTGCGGTGGCCCGGCACCAGGTCGGTGCGGTTCCCGTGCGGCGTCAGGCCCACGGGACGGGTGTGCGGCACGCCCATGGGGATGCCGTGGAAGTTCACCGCGAGGCGCACGCCGAGCCGCTCCACGATCTGCTCGATCGCCGCCGAGAACCGCTCCCACTCGATGTCCGGCTCGGGTCCGGAGAGCAGCAGGAAGGGCGCACCCGTGGCGTCCTGGAGCAGCCGCACGTCGAGCGTGGGCACCTCGTAGTCGGTCCAGCGGTCGCGCCGGAACGTGAGCAGCGGACGGCGCGCGCGGTAGTCGACGAGCCGGTCGTGGTCGAAGCGCGCGACCACCTGACCGGGCAGGCTGTCCGTGAGCTTCTCGACGATCTGGTCGCCGGTCTCACCCGCGTCGATGTAGCCGTCGAAGTGGTAGAGCATGACCAGTCCGGCCGACTCCTGGGCGAGCGCCATGTCTACGACAGCCAGGCCCTTCGGCTCCCATTCGTACAAACCCTGCGGATCAAGCACGGTGACCGCTCCTCGCCCTCTTCGTCGTGACTCGTACAGCAGAACGCCGACAACGACGGTGGCATTCCCTCCCTCATCTCTTCACGGCGCCTTCTTACAACACCCCTGCGGGGCGCCGGAGTTCACCGCGACTTCCGGCCGTACTCACAGCGGCCTGGTCCAGACCTTGACGCGGACATGACCCACCTCTACGTTCATGTGCACACCCAGTGTTCACGTACAAGAACCGGAGGGTCACCCCCATGCGCACCCGACGCACCCTGCTCATCTCCGCGCTCGCCGCGACGGCCGCCACCGGAGGCCTGGCCGCCGCGGCCACCGCATCCCCCGCGCCGGCCGCCGCCGGGACCATCGAGGTCTCCACGGCAGCCGAGCTCAAATCCGCCCTGACCAGCGCCTCCCCCGGCGACACGATCCACCTCGCCGACGGCACCTACACCGGGAACTTCAAGACGAGCACGGCCGCGAGCTCAGGCTCCCGCATCACCCTGACCGGCTCCTCGAAGGCGGTGCTCACGGCGGGCGGCGGATACGGCCTGCACCTGAACGGCGCCTCCTACTGGACGGTCAAGGGAGTGACCGTCACGGGCGGCCAGAAGGGCATCATGATCGACTCCGCGAAGGGGGTCGTCGTGGATTCCGTCACGGTCCACGGCCTCGACATGGAAGGCGTGCACTTCCGGAAGTCCAGCAGCGGCGGCGTCATCAAGAACTCGAAGATCTACGACACCGGCAACGACGGCCGCGGCATGGGAGAGGGCGTCTACGTGGGCACGGCCAACACGCTCTCCGACAAGAGCGACGACGTACAGATCCTCGGCAACACGATCGGCCCGGATGTCGGCGGCGAGGCCGTCGACATCAAGGAAGGCACCACCGGCGGCAAGGTCTCCGGCAACACCTTCGACGGCAAGGGCCTGACGGGGGTCCACTACGACGACTCGTGGATCGACGTGAAGGGCAACAACTACGTCATCGAGAACAACACCGGCAAGAACACCACGAACAACGGCTACGAGACCCACTCCCAGCAGTCCGGCTGGGGCTGCGGCACGGTGTTCCGGGGCAACAAGTCGAACCTCTCCGGCTCTACGGGCGACAAACAACTGGCGATCAATGTCACCAACTTCAGCGGCAGCTGCAAGACGACTGTCTACGCGAGCAACACGGTGACGGCGGGCAAGGGCCTGACGAACATCACGGTCACTCCGTAGCGCCTGGGTAGAGCGCCCCGAAGGGGCGCGGGGAACTGCGTGCCCAGCCCCCGCCGAGCGGACACCCGAAAACAAAGAAGCGGGCCCGCACCTCCGAAGAGGTGCGGGCCCGCAACGTTCAGCCGCTGCTACCGCCTAGAGGCGAGAAGTCAGCTCTGGCCGCCCGCGAGCTTCTCGCGCAGCGCGGCAAGGGCCTCGTCCGACGCCAGGGCGCCGGAGTTGTCGTCCGACTCCGAGGAGTACGAACCGCCGCCGCCACCGCTGCCGCCGGCAGCCGGAGCACCGGTGGAAGCCGGGGCGGCAGCGCCCTCGGCCTCGGCCTGGGCGTCCGCCTCGCGGGACTTGATGACCTGGGCCTGGTGCTGCTCGAAGCGCTGCTGCGCCTCGGCGTACTGGCCCTCCCAAGCCTCGCGCTGGGTCTCGAAGCCCTCGAGCCAGTCGTTCGTCTCGGGGTCGAAGCCCTCGGGGTAGATGTAGTTGCCCTGGTCGTCGTAGGACGCGGCCATGCCGTACAGGGTCGGGTCGAACTCGACGGCCGACGGGTCGGCGCCGAAGGACTCGTTGGCCTGCTTCAGCGACAGCGAGATCCGGCGACGCTCGAGGTCGATGTCGATGACCTTGACGAAGATCTCGTCGTTGACCTGGACGACCTGCTCCGGGATCTCCACGTGGCGCTCGGCCAGCTCGGAGATGTGGACCAGGCCCTCGATGCCCTCGTCGACGCGCACGAACGCACCGAACGGAACGAGCTTGGTGACCTTACCGGGAACGACCTGCCCGATCTGGTGCGTGCGGGCGAACTGCTGCCACGGGTCTTCCTGCGTCGCCTTGAGCGACAGGGACACGCGCTCGCGGTCCATGTCCACGTCGAGAACCTCGACGGTGACTTCCTGGCCGACCTCGACAACCTCGGAGGGGTGGTCGATGTGCTTCCAGGAAAGCTCGGAGACGTGCACGAGACCGTCGACGCCGCCGAGGTCCACGAACGCACCGAAGTTGACGATCGAGGAAACGACGCCGGAGCGGACCTGGCCCTTCTGCAGGGTCGTGAGGAAGGTCTGGCGGACCTCGCTCTGGGTCTGCTCGAGCCAGGCACGGCGGGACAGGACCACGTTGTTGCGGTTCTTGTCCAGCTCGATGATCTTGGCCTCGAGCTCCTTGCCCACGTAGGGCTGGAGGTCGCGGACGCGGCGCATCTCGACGAGGGAGGCCGGAAGGAAGCCACGGAGGCCGATGTCGAGGATGAGACCACCCTTGACGACCTCGATGACGGTACCGGTGACGATGCCGTCTTCTTCCTTGATCTTCTCGATCGTGCCCCAGGCACGCTCGTACTGAGCGCGCTTCTTGGACAGGATCAGACGGCCTTCCTTGTCCTCCTTCTGGAGAACCAGGGCCTCGATCTCGTCACCAACCGCGACGACCTCGTTCGGGTCGACGTCGTGCTTGATGGAGAGCTCGCGGCTCGGGATGACGCCTTCGGTCTTGTAACCGATGTCGAGCAGGACCTCGTCCCGGTCGACCTTCACGATGACGCCGTCGACGATGTCGCCGTCGTTGAAGTACTTGATCGTCTCGTCGATCGCGGCGAGGAAGGCTTCCTCGTTACCGATGTCGTTGACCGCTACCTGCGGAGTGGTGGCGGTGGTCTCGGTGCTGCTCGTCATGTGGGAAAGGGCTCCGGTACGGACAGTGAGTCGTAGGTACTGCTAGCGCCGGAACCGATTTCGCTCTGCAGAAGCCGGACAGCCTTGGAAGCGCCGATTCTGTTTCCGGAGAAACGGAAGGCGCCTCGACAACCGAGGGGACATACAACAGACGCGAGCGCATCCCGCTAGGTCTGAGGACGGCAGGCTCGCAGCGCAACTTGTAGCATACGGGGGCAGCCGGACACGGTCAATGCGCGAAGGCGCACACCCAGGGGCGGACCGCCGCATACCCGGCACAAATGTTGTCGCATGAGGCCACACGGGCCGCACAGCGCCCTGTCGCGACCGCTTTTTGGGCCCTCCCGGCACTGTCCGCTGCGCCGAGCCGCGACCAGCCAGACGGAAGAGTACGACGATGGAGCCGATCATCCAAGAGTCCGAGCTGCCCGAGACGCCCGAACCGGAAGCCACCCGCCGTGACGCCGGTGTGACCGAGAGCAGCCGCGCCAATCGCGGGTGGTGGGACAGGAACGCCGACGACTACCAGATCGAGCACGGCACCTTCCTGGGCGACGACCGTTTCGTGTGGGGTCCCGAAGGGCTCGACGAGGTGGAGGCGGAGCTGCTCGGTCCGCCCGAGGAGCTCGCGGGCAAGGACATCCTGGAGATCGGCGCGGGTGCGGCGCAGTGCTCGCGCTGGCTGGCCTCGCAGGGCGCGCGTCCCGTCGCCCTCGACCTCTCCCACCGGCAGTTGCAGCACGCGCTGCGGATCGGTGGCGGGGTGCCCCTGGTGGAGGCGGACGCGGGGGCGCTGCCGTTCGCCGACGGCAGCTTCGACCTCGCGTGCTCGGCGTACGGGGCGCTGCCGTTCGTCGCCGATCCGGTGCGGGTCCTCAAGGACGTACACCGCGTACTGCGGCCCGGCGGCCGTTTCGTGTTCTCGGTGACGCACCCGATGCGCTGGGCCTTCCCGGACGAGCCGGGGCCCGAGGGTCTGTCCGTGGCGGCCTCCTACTTCGACCGCACTCCTTATGTAGAGCAGGACGACGAGGGAAACGCCGTCTACGTGGAGCACCACCGCACCATCGGTGACCGGGTGCGGGACGTGGTGGCCGGCGGTTTCCGGCTCGTCGATCTGGTGGAGCCGGAGTGGCCCGCCTGGAACACGCAGGAGTGGGGCGGCTGGTCACCGCTGCGCGGAAATCTGATCCCGGGGTCGGCGATCTTCGTCTGCGTACGAGACTGAGTGCGTGATCCGTCTGCGTAGCGAAGCCCTGGACCTGCCCGTACGCGGTGCGCTGCCCGCGCTGCGTTCCGCTCTGGAGGGGCCGGGCGGTGCCGTGCTGTGCGCGCCTCCCGGCACGGGCAAGACGACGCTGGTGCCGCTGGCACTGGCCGGGCTGCTCGGGGACGGTCCCGAGCGCCGTGTGGTGGTCGCCGAGCCGAGGCGCATCGCGGCCAGGGCCGCCGCGCGGCGGATGGCGTGGCTGCTCGGCGAGAAGGTCGGCGAGAGCGTCGGGTACACGGTGCGCGGCGAGCGTGTGGTGGGGCGCCACGCGCGCGTGGAGGTCGTGACGACCGGTGTCCTGTTGCAGCGGTTGCAGCGGGACCAGGAGTTGACCGGCGGCGGCGGTGTCGACGTGGTGATCATCGACGAGTGTCACGAGCGGCATCTCGACGCCGACACCGTGGCGGCGTTCCTGGTCGACGTGCGGGCCGCGCTCCGTCCCGAGCTGCGTCTGGTGGCCGCTTCCGCGACGACGGACGCGCAGGGGTGGTCGCGGATTCTGGGCGACGCTCCGGTGGTGGAGGCGCACGGCACCTCGTATCCGGTCGAGGTCGTCTGGGCGCCGCCCGTGCGTCCGGTGCGACCGCCGCACGGGATGCGGGTGGATCCGGCGCTGCTCACGCATGTGGCGTCGGTGGTGCGGCGGGCGCTGTCCGAGCGGGAGGGCGACGTGCTGTGCTTCCTGCCCGGGGTCGGTGAGATCGCGCGCGTGGCGGGGCAGCTGGGGGACGCGCCCGCTGAGGTGCTCCAGGTGCACGGGCGGGCGCCCGCGGCGGTGCAGGACGCGGTGCTGGCGGGCTCGGCGGACGGCACCCGGCGGGTGGTCCTCGCGACGTCGGTGGCGGAGTCGTCCCTGACGGTGCCGGGGGTGCGGGTGGTCGTCGACGCGGGGCTCGCGCGTGAGCCGCGGGTGGACCACGCGCGCGGGCTGAGCGCGCTGACGACGGTACGGGCTTCGCAGGCGGCGGGGCGGCAGCGGGCCGGTCGTGCGGGGCGTGAGGCGCCGGGGGCCGTATACCGGTGCTGGGCGGAGGCGGAGGACGCCCGTCTGCCGCGCTTTCCGGCGCCGGAGATCAAGCTGGCGGACCTCTCCGCGTTCGCTCTCCAGACGGCCTGCTGGGGTGATCCCGACGCCTCTGGTCTCGCCTTGCTCGATCCGCCGCCGGGCGGCGCGATGGCGGCGGCTCGGAGTGTCCTGGCGGCGGTGGGCGCGGTGGATCCCGGGTCGGGGCGGGTCACGGAGCGGGGCACGCGGATGGCGCGGGTCGGCCTGCACCCCCGCCTGGCGCGGGCCCTGCTCGACGCATCTCCCCTCGTGGGGGCGCGCCGTGCGGCGGAGGTGGTGGCCCTCCTGAGCGAGGAGCCTCCGCGCGAGTACGGGGACGACCTCGCGGCGGCGTGGCGTGCGGCCCGGCGGGGCGGGGACGGGTACGCGGCGCGGTGGCGCACGGAGGTGCGAAGGCTCACCGCTGCCGCTGAGGCCTCGGCGGGTGCGGCGCCTGCGACAGCTCGGGCCCGGGATGTCTCCCACCCGCCCGGCCACAGCCCCGAGGCGGCCGGCAGGAGCGACGAGCACGTCGCCGGGCTCATCGCCGCCCTCGCCTTCCCGGAGCGGGTCGCCCGGGGGCGGGGAGACGGCACGTATCTCATGGTGAACGGGACGCGGGCCGAGGTGCGGCCGGGGTCCGCTCTGACCGGCGCGGAGTGGATCGCCGTGGCCGTGGCCGACCGGCCGGTGGGTGCCGGGCACGCGCGCGTGCTGCTCGGCGGGCACATCGACGGGGATGTCGCGCGCGATGCCGCCGCGCCTCTGTACGGCGAGGGGGACGAGGTCGCCTGGGCCGACGGGGACCTCGTCGCGCGGCACGTCGAGCGGTTGGGGGCGGTGGAGCTGGCGGTGCGGCCCCTCAAGAAGCCCGCCCCCGAACTCGTACGGGAAGGGCTGCTCGCGGGCCTGGAGGAAGAGGGGACCTCGCTCCTCAACTGGTCGCAGGGCGCGCGGGAGCTGCGGGAACGGCTCGCGTTTCTGCACCGGCACCTGGGGGCGCCCTGGCCCGACGTGTCCGAAAGCGCCCTCCACGCGCGCGTGGACGAGTGGTTGGAGCCCGAGCTGTCCAAGGCGCGGCGCCGGGCCGACCTGCGGCGCATCGACGCGGGGCAGGCCCTGAACCGGCTCCTGCCGTGGGCGACCGGCGAGGCCACCCGCCTCGACGCGCTCGCCCCGGAGCGGGTGGCGGTGCCCAGCGGGTCGAGAATCCGGATCGACTACTCCGACCCCGGGCAGCCCGTGCTCGCCGTGAAGCTCCAGGAGATGTTCGGGCTCGCCGAGACCCCCAGGATCGCGGACGGCGGCGTGCCCGTTCTCGTCCATCTGCTGTCCCCCGCCGGACGCCCGGCCGCCGTCACCGCCGATCTCGCGTCCTTCTGGCGGGACGGCTACCGCGCCGTGCGGGCGGAGCTGCGCGGGCGGTATCCGAAGCATCCGTGGCCGGAGGATCCCGCGACGGCCGAGGCGACGCGGTTCACCAACGCGCGGCTCAGGCGTTGACCGGTTCCGGCTCGGGCGCCGCCGTGGCCTCCGGGTCGCCGGGCCTGCGGCTGCGGGCCTCCAGCCACAGGGAGAGGGCGAGCAGGAGCAGGCCGAGGCCGAGGAAGCCCCAGGGGAGATAGGACGTGAGGAGGAGGACCAGGACGCGCTGGGACTTCACCAGGTCGACCGTGCTCTCGATGTAGTCCTCGCGCATCTTCACGTGCCCGGCGAAGACCGTGACCTTGTCGCGGCCGCCCAGGAGCGTGCCGCCGCGCAGCTCGTTCTTCTGGATCTCCTCGCCGTAGACGGGCGCCCCGGTGGTGGGGTCGACCCAGAACTTGCGGACGGTGGTGTACCAGCGTGTGGTGCCGGTCTTGGCGAGGGACTCCGGAGTGATGCCCTTGACCGGCATGGTCTTAGGGAAGGGCACCTTGGTCCAGGGGATGGTCTGCTCGAAGTAGTAGACCTCCACGCCGCGGAACGTCTGCGTGCCCTTGTAGTGGATGGGCCGGGTGATGCGGGCCTGGGCGTCGAAGTACTCGTAGTCGCGCTTCTCGGTCAGGAAGGGCCACTTGAACTCGATGCCCTCGCGCTTGACCGGGTCCCCGTCGACCATCTCGCCGGTCGCGTGCACCGGTTCCTGGCTGTGTGCGTCGAAGATGTAGCGCTCGGGGACCTTGGAGACCATCTTTCCGTCGCCGTCCTGGACGTACGAGAGGGCGTCCCAGACGACGACGTCGCGGTCGGCGCTCTTCTCGATCTTCTCGGAGGCCTCCACGTTGCCCTTGAGCGTCTGCACGATGGTGACCTTGTCGATCTTCTTGGCCCGCATGGTGCCGTAGTCGATGAGGGTCGGGTTCTTCGCCTCGAGGACCGCCTCCTGGTACTGGCTGGGCGGGATCTTGGCGAGGCGCGGGAAGGCGTACCAGCGCATGAGCGGGGACATCGCCGTGAAGAACACGGCGAAGGCGAGCAGGATCAGGCTGGCCTTGCGGCGCATCGCGGCGGCCCTCCCTACGGGTGCTTGGGGACGGTGGTGAGCAGCGGCTCGGGTGATGTCTCGCCGGGCGGGGCGCCCATCGCCGTGATCGTCAGGACAAGGGCGAGGGCGACGGCAAGACCGGTCGCGGCGGCGATGAGAGCGCGCATGCGGATCCTCCCGGCATGAACTGACAGGGCGTCAGGGCTGGGGCACCGTAGCAACGCGGCGGCCAGATGAGAACACGTTGCACACACACGAACGCCCCTGCGCCGGGCGGGCGCAGGGGCGTTGCGTACAGGCCGTGCGTGCGGGCCGTGCGTGCGGGACGCGGGGCGGTTGTGCGGCTAGGCCGCGGGGGCCGCCACCTTCAGTTCGACCGTGAGCGTCGCGCCGCCCTCGGTGGTGATGCGCAGGACGTATGTGCCCGCCGCGTCGTCGGCGTACATCTTGGGGAGCTTGAGCAGGCCGTTCGCGTCCGTCTTGAGGGCCTTGAGGGTGCGGACCGGCTTGCCGTCCGCGTCCTTGAAGTAGGGGCCCTTGTCGTTGGCCGTGGCGTCGGTCGCCGACTTGACCATGGTGGCGGTGGCCGCGACCCGGTCGGCGACCTTCCCCTTGTACGTCGCCTTGACCTCCACCTGGTCGGCGAACTCCTTGCCCGGCTCGCAGGTCAGCGCCTTGTCGCTGGTCCTGGCGAGGGTGTCGGCCTGCCGCGCGGTGACCGTCGCCTTGTAGCCGAGGGCGGGCAGCGAGCGGCCGACGACCGTGGCGCGGACCGTGAACTCGCCGGTCTTCTCGCCCGCCTTGACCACCGGGGCGGTGGCCCTGCCCGTGGCGCTCGTGGTGACGGTCGCGCTGGTCGCGCCGCCCGGGAAGCGCGCGTCGGTGTCACCGACGATCGCGAACTTCACCTTGGCCTTGGCCACGCCCGAGCCCGACGCGGACTCCGTACGCACCGAGACGCGCTCGGCGAAGGCGTCGCCCGCCGTCGCGGAGAGCTTGCCCGTGCCGGCGTCCTCCAGGCTCTTGACCCGGTCGGTGGGCGAGGGGGTGGGGTCGGGGCTCTCGGAGCCGCCGCCGCTCGACGGCGGTGTGGTCGGTTCGCTGCTGCCGCCGCCGTTGCCGGGCTTGTCGTTGCCGGGGCCGGAGGGCTTGTCGCCGCCGGGCCGGGGCTTCGGCGAGGGCGAGGGGGACGCCGGGGGCGTGGGGCTCGGGCTCACGATCGGGTCGTTGCCGTCGCTGCGATCGCCCGGCAGGTCGCCCGTGCCGTCGGGGATCTCGTGCGCACCCCTGCGGAAGGTGTCCATCCACGTCAGGACGAGGTTCAGATAGTCCGTGGAGTGGTTGTAGCTGAGGATCGCCTTGTGCAGATCGGCCTCGACGGCCAGGTCGCGGTCGCTCGCGCAGAGGTAGTGCCCGGCGGCGAGCGCGGCGTCGTAGACGTTCTGGGGGTCCTTCTTGCCGTCTCCGTTGCCGTCCTGCGCCCAGGTCTCCCACGTCGAGGGGATGAACTGCATGGGGCCGACCGCGCGGTCGTGCGTCTTGTCGCCGTCGTACACGCCGTTGTCGGTGTCGGTGATCTTCGCGAAGCCGTTGCCGTTGAGGGCCGGACCGCGGATGTCCCCGATCGATGTGCCGTTCGCGTCCACGCGGCCGCCGCGGGCCTGACCCGACTCGACCTGGCCTATCGCGGCGAGCAACTCCCAGGGGAGGTTGCAGCCCGGCTTGGTGGTGCCCATCGAATCCGCGGCCTTCTTGTACGCGTCGAGGACGGTGGCCGGGATCTCTGACTTGGTGTCGTCACCGCCGCCGGGCGCTCCGGTCGGCGGGACCGGGCTCTTCAGCTCCGGCAGGTCGGTGTAGTAAGGGGAGTTGCCGGTCGCGGAGTCCTCTGCCGGCGGTGCGGCGCCGGAGGCTCCCGCCCGCTCGTCGCGGGGGACGTCCGTCACGCCCGGGGCCTGGGACGCCGCGAGCGCCGCCACCGCCGCGGCGGCCACCGCGGTGGTCACCGCTCCCCTGCGCAACCGCCTGCCGAATACCGCCGCCATGACCGTGGACCCCTCCCCTGGACGACCGTGTGAACTTGTGCCGTCCGCTCTGGTGCCCCGTGGCACTGCTCCCCAGCGGACCGACTCAGGCGACACTACGACAACTTCCGGCGCCCAGACACCCGTTCGTGCCCCATATTTACCGGTTGGCCGGGCGGGATTCACCGGTTGGCCGGGCGGGCCGAACGCATCCGACCCGCTCGGCGGCACACCCCGCCCGAGCCCGGCGCCGTCAGTGCGCCGCGGACTCCCAGTCCGCGCCCACGCCCACCGAGACATCGAGCGGCGCCCGCAGCGACACCGCGCCCGCCATCTCGCGGCGGACGAGCTCCTCCACCTTGGCACGCTCGCCCGACGCGATCTCCAGGACGATTTCGTCGTGGACCTGGAGCAGCATGCGGGATTCGAGCTTCGCCTCGGTCAGCGCACGGTGCACGTTCAGCATGGCGATCTTGACGATGTCCGCGGCCGTGCCCTGGATGGGCGCGTTCAGGGCCATCCGCTCGGCCATCTCGCGGCGCTGGCGGTTGTCGCTGTTGAGGTCGGGGAGATACCGGCGGCGGCCCAGCATCGTCTCCGTGTAACCCGTCGCGCGGGCCTCGTCGACCGCTCGGCGCAGATAGTCGCGCACCCCGCCGAACCGCTCGAAGTAGGTGTCCATCAGCGCACGGGCCTCGCCCGCCTCGATGTTCAGCTGCTGGGAGAGACCGAACGCGGAGAGGCCGTACGCCAGGCCGTACGACATGGCCTTGATCTTGCGGCGCATCTCGGCGTCGACGGCGGAGCCCTCCACGCCGAACACCTGGGAGGCCACGGTCGTGTGCAGGTCCTCGCCCGACTCGAACGCCTCCAGGAGGCCCTCGTCCTCGGAGAGGTGCGCCATCACGCGCAGTTCGATCTGGCTGTAGTCCGCGGTCATCAGGGACTCGAAGCCCTCGCCGACCACGAAGCCGCGGCGGATCGCGCGGCCCTCGTCCGTACGGACCGGGATGTTCTGGAGGTTCGGCTCCGTGGAGGAGAGGCGGCCCGTGGCCGCGACCGTCTGGTTGAACGTGGTGTGGATGCGGCCGTCCGCGGCGATCGACTTGATGAGGCCTTCGACCGTCACGCGCAGCTTCGCCTGCTCGCGGTGGCGCAGCATGATGACCGGCAGTTCGTTCTCGGTCTGGGCAGCGAGCCAGGCCAGGGCGTCCGCGTCCGTGGTGTACCCGGTCTTGGTCTTCTTCGTCTTGGGGAGGTTCAGCTCCCCGAAGAGGACCTCCTGGAGCTGCTTGGGCGAGCCGAGGTTGAACTCGTGCCCGGCCGCGTCGTGCGCCTCCTTCACCGCCTGCTGCACCGCGCCGGCGAACTGCTGCTCCATCGCCTCCAGATGGGCGCGGTCCGCAGCGATGCCGTGCCGCTCCAGGCGGGCCAGGAGGGTGGACGTCGGCAGTTCGATGTCCGTCAGGAGGTCACCGGCGCCGACCTCCTTCAGCTTCTCGCCGAACGCCGTGCCCAGGTCGAGGATGGTGCGGGCCTGCGACATCAGGGCGTCGGCCTCGGCCTGGTCGTCCTCCTCCGTGCCGAAGGCGAGCTGCCCCTCGGCGGCGGACGCGGGGGCCAGCTCCCGGCCGAGGTACTCCAGGGACAGGGCGTCCAGGGCGAAGGAGCGGCGGCCCGGCTTGACCAGGTAGGCGGCGAGGGCGGTGTCCATGGTGACGCCGTCCACGCTCCAGCCGTGCTCCGGGAAGACCCGCATCGTGGCCTTCGCGTTGTGCAGGACCTTGGGCTTCTTCGGGTCGGCGATCCAGGCCGCGAAGGCGTTCTCGTCGGCCTCGTCCAGGCGGGACGGGTCGAACCAGGCCGCCGCTCCCCCGGCCGCCGCGAGGGCGACCTCGGTCACCGAGCCCGTGCCGAGCTGCCAGGTGTCGACCGTGGCCACGCCGAGGACCGCCTTGCCGTGCTCGGCGAGCCACGGGCCGACCTCGCCCGCGCCGAGCACCGAACCGTCCAGCTCCACGCCGGGCTCGGCCGGGGTCTGCTCGGCCTCCTCGGCGCCGGGGTCGACGGCGAGCAGCCGCTCGCGCAGCGAGGGGTTACGGATCTCCAGGGTGTCCAGGACCATGGCGAGGGCCGTGCGGTCGTACGGAGCGCGCTCCAGGTCGCCGACGGCCTTGGGGAGCTCGACGTCGCGGACCATCTCCGTGAGGCGGCGGTTCAGCTTCACCGCGTCGAGGTGGTCGCGGAAGTTCTGTCCGGCCTTGCCCTTGACCTCCTCGGCGCGCTCGACGAGGTCCGCGAAGGAACCGAACTGGTTGATCCACTTCGCGGCGGTCTTCTCGCCGACACCGGGGATGCCGGGGAGGTTGTCCGACGGGTCGCCGCGCAGGGCCGCGAAGTCCGGATACTGGCTCGGCGTGAGGCCGTACTTCTCCTCGACCTTCTCCGGTGTGAAGCGCGTCAGCTCCGAGACGCCCTTCGTGGGGTAGAGCACCGTCACGTGGTCGGTGATCAGCTGGAAGGAGTCGCGGTCGCCGGTGACGATCAGGACGTCGAAGCCGGCCGCCTCCGCCTGCGTGGCGAGCGTGGCGATGACGTCGTCCGCCTCGAAGCCGTCCACCGCGAAGCGCACCGCGTTCATCGCGTCGAGCACCTCGCCGATCAGCTCGACCTGGCCCTTGAACTCGTCCGGGGTCTTGGAGCGGTTCGCCTTGTACTCCGGGAACTCCGTGGAGCGCCACGTCTTGCGCGAGACGTCGAAGGCCACCGCGAAGTGCGTGGGCGCCTCGTCGCGCAGCGTGTTCGCCAGCATCGACGCGAAGCCGTAGATCGCGTTCGTCGGCTGGCCCGTCGCGGTCGTGAAGTTCTCCGCGGGCAGCGCGAAGAACGCCCGGTAGGCCAGGGAGTGCCCGTCCATGAGGAGCAGGCGCGGACGCTGCTCGCCACTCGGCTTCGTCGCGGTCTCGGACTTCTTCTTCGCTGCTTTTTCTGCCACGTCCCCGATCCTGCCACGCCCCACTGACACTCAGGCCCAACCCTTACCCGCGACCGCGCTGTCACTGTCGCGTGGGAGGATCAAAGACGTACCTCACGCACGTGCTCGAAGAGGAGCCGATCATGGCAAGGAAGTCGCCCAAGGGTGATCCCGTCCAGGACGCGCCGCAGGTCGCCGAGGTGCAGCATGCCGCGGCGGGGCTTCCCGCCATCGGGCACACGCTGCGCATCGCCCAGCAGCAGATGGGCGTGCGGCGCACGGCGCTGACCCTGCTCCGGGTCAATCAGAAGGACGGCTTCGACTGCCCCGGCTGCGCGTGGCCCGAGCCGGAGCACCGGCACAAGGCGGAGTTCTGCGAGAACGGCGCGAAGGCGGTCGCCGAGGAGGCCACGCTGCGCCGCGTCACCCCCGACTTCTTCGCCGCGCACCCCGTGTCCGACCTCGCGACCCGCAGCGGGTACTGGCTGGGCCAGCAGGGCCGCCTCACCCACCCGGTGTATCTGGCGGAGGGCGCCGAGCGCTATGAACCCGTTCCCTGGGAGCGGGCCTTCGACATCATCGCCGAGGAACTGGCCGAGCTGGACGGCCCGGACGAGTCCGTTTATTACACCTCGGGCCGTACGAGCAACGAAGCGGCGTTCCTGTACCAGCTGTTCGCCCGCGAGCTCGGCACGAACAACCTGCCCGACTGCTCGAACATGTGCCACGAGTCGTCCGGCTCGGCCCTCACGGAGACCATCGGGATCGGCAAGGGCAGCGTCCTCCTGGAGGACCTCTACAAATCGGATCTGATCATCGTCGCGGGGCAGAACCCGGGCACGAACCACCCGCGCATGCTCTCCGCCCTGGAGAAGGCGAAGAACAACGGCGCGAAGATCATCACGGTCAATCCGCTGCCCGAGGCGGGCCTGGAGCGCTTCAAGAACCCGCAGACCCCGCAGGGCATGCTCAAGGGCACCGCCCTGACCGACCTCTTCCTGCAGATCCGCCTCGGCGGCGACCAGGCCCTCTTCCGGCTCCTGAACAAGCTCATCCTGGAGACGGAGGGTGCGGTCGACGAGGAGTTCGTCCGCGAGCACACCCATGGGTACGAGGCGTTCACCGAGGCCGCACGGACGGCCGACTGGGACGAGACCCTCGCCGCCACGGGCCTCGATCGCGAGCGCATCGAGGAAGCACTCGCCATGGTCCTGGCGTCGAAGCGCACCGTCGTGTGCTGGGCGATGGGCCTGACCCAGCACAAGCACGCGGTGCCGACCATTCGCGAGGTCGTCAACTTCCTCCTGCTGCGAGGCAACATAGGGCGTCCCGGCGCGGGCGTCTGCCCGGTGCGCGGTCACTCGAACGTGCAGGGCGACCGCACGATGGGCATCTTCGAGCGGCCCGCGCCCGCCTTCCTCGACGCCCTGGAGAAGGAGTTCGGCTTCGCGCCGCCGCGCGAGCACGGCCTGGACGTCGTCCGGGCCATCGAGGCGCTGCGCGACGGCAAGGCGAAGGTGTTCTTCGCGATGGGCGGCAATTTCGTGGCGGCCTCGCCCGACACGGAGGTGACGGAGGCGGCGATGCGCAAGGCCCGCCTGACCGTCCACGTGTCGACGAAGCTGAACCGCTCGCATGCCGTCACGGGCGCGCGTGCGCTGATCCTGCCGACGCTCGGCCGCACCGAAAGGGACCTCCAAGGCAGTGGCGAGCAGTTCGTGACCGTCGAGGACTCGATGGGCATGGTGCACGCCTCGCGCGGCCGTCTGGAGCCCGCGAGCCCGCATCTGCTCTCCGAGCCGGCCATCGTGTGCCGCCTCGCCCGCCGCGTCCTTGGCCCCGAATCGGCCACGCCCTGGGAGGAGTTCGAGAAGGACTACGCCACGGTGCGCGACCGCATCGCGCGCGTGATCCCCGGCTTCGAGGACTTCAACGCGCGCGTGGCGAACCCCGCGGGCTTCGCCCTGCCGCACGCCCCGCGCGACGAGCGCCGCTTCCCCACGGCCACCGGAAAGGCGAACTTCACCGCGGCGCCGGTCGAGTTCCCCGCCCTGCCCGAGGGACGGCTGCTGCTCCAGACGCTGCGCTCGCACGATCAGTACAACACCACGATCTACGGCCTCGACGACCGCTACCGCGGCATCAAGAACGGCCGCCGGGTCGTCCTGGTCAACCCCGACGACGCCCGCGAGCTCGGCCTCGCCGACGGGTCGTACGCCGACCTGGTGAGCGAGTGGAAGGACGGCGTCGAGCGACGCGCGCCCGGCTTCCGGATCGTGCACTATCCGACGGCCCGCGGCTGCGCGGCCGCGTACTACCCGGAGACGAACGTCCTGATCCCGCTGGACGCGACGGCCGACACCAGCAACACCCCCGCCAGCAAGTCCGTGGTCGTGCGCCTGGAACAATCAGGGACCGACTGAGCGTTCGCTCAGCGACTGGTGAGGACGACGAACGGAGCCGGGCCCATGGGCGAGCAGCACAGCGTGAAGTTCCCGCAGGAGGTCATCGACGAGTACGCGGCGCTCGGCATCGACCTGCCCGCCCTGTTCTCCGCGGGCGACCTGGGGGTCCGGATGGGCGTCCAGATCGTCGAGGCCTCCGCCGACCGTGTCGTCGGCACGATGCCGGTGGAGGGCAACACCCAGCCGTACGGCCTGCTGCACGGCGGCGCGTCCGCCGTCCTCGCCGAGACCCTCGGCTCGGTCGGCTCGATGCTGCACGGCGGGAGCAAGAAGCTCGCCGTCGGCGTCGACCTGAACTGCACGCACCACCGCGGCGCGCGTTCGGGCCTGGTCACCGGCGTGGCGACGCCCGTGCACCGGGGCCGCTCGACGGCGACGTACGAGATCGTCATCACCGACGAGCAGGACAAGCGGGTGTGCACCGCGCGGCTGACCTGCCTGCTGCGCGACGTGGACCCCAACGGCTCCGCCGCGTAGGCCGGTTGAGGGCGGCGCGCACCCCCGCAGGGTCCGCCGCGACCCCCGCGGGCCGGTCGCGCGCCCCTCGCACGAGGCCGGGCCGCCCCACGCATTGTCGGAGCGTGGGGCGCCGGTCTAGCGTCGGTGCATGAGGCACCGGAATCAGCTCTGTGCGCTCGCCCTCACCGCCGCTCTGGCCACCACCCCCGGCATCACCGGATGCGGTGACTCCGCTCCCCCCGACGACGCCCGCGGCACGTCCCCCTCCCCCGCCACCACACCCCCCGGGGACCTCTGCACGGCCCTGATCACCAAGTGGGGGCGGCAGATCTACGACTCGGGCGAGGAGACCTACGGCGACTACCAGTCGATGGGCCTCTCCAACGGGCAGTACATGATCCTGCGGGACGCCCTCGATCTGGCCCGCGCCGAGCGCGAGCGCCACGGGGCCGCCGCGGGACGGACGTTGCTCGCCCGTGAGGCCCGCGAGCGGTGCGAGAAGCGCTACCGCCACGGTGAGCCGAGCGGCGGGCCGTGGGTGTGAACGCCATCGGCCCCATCGAGCCCGGCGACAACACCTACGAGACGCGCACCGTCGCAGCGGACGAGCCGGCGGCCCGCCCGGCAGGGGCCCGCCCGCTCCTCACCCGGCACCGCAGGACCGCCCTGGCGCTCGCCACGGCCGCGGTCGTGGGCGCCGCCGGGATCAGCCTCTACCTGACCCGTCCCCGGCCCCCGAAGCCGCCGCCACCGCTCTATCCGTCGCAGACCGTGTCCGTGGCGTACGGGGGCGAGATGACGCGTCCGCGGGCCGGCGAGAGCACCTTCAGCTTCACCGTCAGCCTGAGCCAGTCCTCGGGCCCGCCGGTGTCCGTCAGACGGATCGCACAGCCGACAACAGCGCTTTCGGTCACCGCGGCCCCTGATACACCATTCACGGTGAAAACGGGAAGCCCTCGTACGGCACGAATCACGATGCACATTCGCGAATGCGGAAAGGTGCAGCGGAATGCCGGACTCCCTTTCCTGATCGTAACGCTGCGTAATACGCGCGCAATGCAGATACAGAGCTTCATCCTCGGCTCGGAGTACGCAAAAGATCTTTCGGAGGCCCTGACAGCCGCATGCCCCCCGAACACTGATGTCATGAGTAAAACACCCTGACAGTCCTGCAAGTTCTCAGCATGCGGGATGTGCCGAAGATGGCTTATTCCGGCACAACCGCCCCCTGAGTTCCAGCCGGGAATACTCCGTGGCATAACAAGAGCGTCACACCTTTGGCCTGACCACTCCACCTGGAACAAAGCGCGCCTTAGAGTCACGGCCAGTCACCGCGCCCACCGGATTCCTGTCAGTTCGGTTCTGCGCTCGACCCGGCCCACCCAACAGGGGACGGCCGTGCCAGGGGAAAGGACTGATCGTGCGTCAACGTTCGCTCATAGCCATCACCGCTGCACTCACCGCGGGGGCACTCACCCTCACCGCCTGTGGCTCACGCGACGACAAGGACAAGGAAGAAGCCGGGGGCGGCACCACCGTGGTCATCGGCGTCGACGCGCCACTGACCGGCGACTTGTCCGCGCTGGGCCTCGGAATCCGCAACTCCGTGGATCTCGCCGCCAAGCAGGCCAACGAGAAGAAGTACGTCGACGGCATCACCTTCAAGGTGGAGTCCGCCGACGACCAGGGGCAGCCCGCGTCCGGCCAGACCAACGCGACCAAGTTCGTCGCGAACAAGGACATACTCGGCGCCGTCGGCCCCCTGAACTCCTCCGTCGGCGAGTCGATGCAGAAGGTCTTCGACGACGCGAAGCTCGTCCAGGTCTCCCCCGCCAACACCAACCCGGCCATGACCCAGGGCCAGGACTGGAACGGCGGCAAGAAGGTCCGCCCGTACAAGGCCTACTTCCGTACGGCCACCACGGACGCCATCCAGGGCCCGTTCGCCGCGCAGTACCTGTTCAACGAGGCGAAGAAGAAGAAGGTCTTCGTCGTCGACGACAAGAAGACCTACGGCGCCGGCCTGGCCGCCACCTTCAAGAGCGAGTTCACCAAGCTCGGCGGCAAGGTCGCCGGCACCGAGCACGTGAACCCGGACACGAAGGACTTCGGCGCCGTCGCCACCAAGATCAAGAACTCTGACGCGGACGTCGTCTACTACGGCGGCGAGTACCCCGCGGCAGGCCCGCTCAGCAAGCAGATGAAGAAGGCCGGAGCCAAGATCCCGCTCGTCGGCGGCGACGGCATCTACAGCGCCGACTTCGTCAAGCTCGCGGGCGCCGAGGGCAAGGGCGACTACGCCACCTCCGTCGGCCAGCCCGTCGAAGAGCTGCCCTCCGCCAAGGAGTTCATCGCGAACTACAAGAAGGCCGGCTACAAGGAGGCCTACGAGGCCTACGGCGGCTACTCGTACGACTCCGCCTGGGCGATCATCGAAGCGGTCAAGAAGGTCGTCGACGACAACGACGGCAAGGTCCCCGACGACGCCCGCGCCAAGATCGTCGAGGCCATGCAGGACGTCTCGTTCGACGGCGTGACCGGCAAGGTCTCCTTCGACGAGTACGGCGACGCGACCAACAAGCAGCTCACCGTGTACCAGGTCAAGTCCACCGAGGACCCGACCAAGGGCTGGAAGCCGGTCAAGTCCGGCACCTTCACCGGCTGACCCACCCCGCAGTCAACGACACCACCGCGCGGGGCGCTGCCTCCGCAGCGCCCCGCGCGGCGTCGCATCCGTCACCTAAGCCGTACGGCCGGCGAGGCCCCCAGCCATCGCACGCAGGCCGAACGACACCGAAAGACTCGGAGGACCTGCGGTGCACGAACTGCCGCAACAGCTGGTCAACGGCCTGCTACTGGGATCCATGTACGGCCTGATCGCCATCGGCTACACAATGGTCTACGGCATCGTCCAGCTCATCAACTTCGCCCATGGCGAGATCTTCATGGTCGGCGGCTTCGGCGCCCTCACCGTCTGGCTCTGGCTGCCGGGCGGCACCAGCATGTGGCTCGCCCTGCCGCTCATGCTGATAGGCGCCGTCGTCGTCTCCACCCTCATCGCGGTCGGAGCCGAACGCTTCGCCTACCGCCCGTTGCGCGGCGCACCCCGCCTCGCACCCCTCATCACCGCCATCGGCCTCTCCCTCGCGCTGCAGCAGGCCGTCTGGGCCTGGTACCCCAACGCGAAGTCGTCCCGCACCTTCCCCGAGATCCCCGGCGGCTCCATCCACATCGGCTCCGTCACCATCCAGCCCGGCGACATCTTCCTGCTGATCACCGCCCCGATCTGCATGTTCGCCCTCGGCTACTTCGTGATGAAGACCCGCGTCGGACGCGGCATGCAGGCCACCGCACAAGACCCCGACACCGCCAAGCTCATGGGCGTCAACACCGACCGCGTCATCGTCGTCGCCTTCGCGATCGGCGCCGCCTTCGCGGGCATCGCCGCCGTCGCCTACGGCTTCCGCTACGGCGAAGTCCAGTTCCGCATGGGCTTCCTCTGGGGCCTCAAGGCCTTCACCGCCGCCGTACTCGGAGGCATCGGCAACATCTACGGCGCGATGATCGGCGGCCTCGTCCTCGGCGTCGCCGAAGCCATGGCCACCGCCTACATGAACGACATCCCCGGCATGAGCCAGCTCGGCGGGCAGTCCTGGGCCGACGTCTGGGCCTTCGTACTCCTCATCGTCGTACTCCTCGTCAGGCCACAAGGTCTCCTCGGCGAGCGCGTCGCGGACAGGGCGTGACAACCATGACCACACAGAACATCGCGGCCGGCGCGCCCAAGCACGACAACACCCCCACCGGACTCATCGCCGTCCCCGAGGGCCCCGCCCGCGCACTGGCCACCGGCGGCGGCATCCTCACCGTCATCTCCACGTTCATGGCATGGACCTGGACCGCGGCATTCCCCGGCGACCTCACCGTCTACGGCTACCCCGGCGGCCTCCAGGTCCTCGTCCTGATCGCCGGCGCCCTGACGACACTCCTCGGCCTCGCCTCGTACGGCGTCAAGGGCGTCCGCGCCCTCGCCCCCGCCGGAGCCGACGCCGCACTCAAATACGCGGCACTCGCCGCCTTCGCCACCACCTGGTACACGATCATCTCGATCAGCTACCAGCTCGGCGGACTCGCCAACCTGGAACCCGGCGGCTGGGTCGCGGCCATCGCCACCCTCGCCTCCCTCGTCGGCGCACTCGCCCTGCCCTTCGTACGACCGCACACCTACCCGGTCGACCCCGAGGACACCGGTGGCGAGCAGTTCAAGCACCGCGTGCGCAACGGACTGACCGTCTTCAAGGGCGCCTTCGCCGCCGACACCGCGCCCACCCCGCGCAAGCTCCCCAACTACGTCGAGATCCTGATCATCATCGCCGCACTCGCGGTGGGACTCCTCGTCTTCACGTACGGCATCGGCACCGAGTACGACGAACTCTTCATCGGCTTCCTGGTCACCGTGGCGTTCTGCTTCGCCGCCCTGTCCAAGGCCGGCCTCGTCGGCCTGGTCTCCACCTACACCGCCCGGCACCGCCACGTCACCCTCACCGGTGCGTTCGTCGCCGCCGCGGCCTTCCCGTTCACCCAGAGCGACGACCAGTACGCCACCATCGGCGTCTACATCCTGATCTTCGCCACCGTCGCACTCGGCCTGAACATCGTCGTCGGCCTCGCCGGCCTCCTCGACCTCGGATACGTCGCCTTCCTCGGCGTCGGCGCCTACGCGGCATCCATGGTCTCCGGATCGCCGTCCTCGCCCTTCGACGTCCACCTGCCGTTCTGGGGCGCGATCCTCGTCGGCGCCGGCGCGTCGCTCATCTTCGGCGTCCTCATCGGCGCCCCCACCCTGCGGCTGCGCGGCGACTACCTCGCCATCGTCACCCTCGGCTTCGGAGAGATCTTCCGGCTCGTCGCCATGAACTCCGACGGCACCTCGGGCCCCGACATCACCAACGGATCGAACGGCATCTCCTCGATCCCGAACCTGAAGATCCTGGGCTTCGACATGGGCGCCGAGCACACCATCGCCGGCTTCACCATCGGGCGCTTCGCGAACTACTTCTTCCTGATGCTGCTCATCACCCTCGTCGTCGTCCTCGTCTTCAAGCGCAGCGAGGACTCACGCATCGGACGCGCCTGGGTCGCCATCCGCGAGGACGAGACCGCCGCACTCGCCATGGGCATCAACGGCTTCCGCGTCAAGCTCATCGCCTTCGCGCTCGGCGCCTCGCTCGCCGGACTCGCGGGCACCGTACAGGCGCACGTCACCTACACCGTGACACCCGAGCAGTACCAGTTCGCCAACACCGTCCCGCCGAACTCGGCGTTTCTGCTCGCCGCGGTCGTCCTCGGCGGCATGGGCACCATCAGCGGACCCCTCGTCGGCGCGGCCCTGCTCTACCTCATCCCGAGCAAGCTCTCGTTCCTCGGCGACTACCAGCTCTTCGCCTTCGGACTCGCGCTCGTCCTGCTCATGCGCTTCCGCCCCGAGGGCCTGATCCCCAACCGCCGCCGCCAGCTCGAATTCCACGAGGCCGAACTCGCCCCCGGCGACACGCCCTCACCCACAGTCCTCAGCAAGACAGGGGCCTGAGCCATGACCACCGACACCACCACCAGCAAGGACCGCCCCGCCGCCACACCGGCCGGAGAAACGGTCCTGGACGCCCGCGGCGTCACCATGCGCTTCGGCGGCCTCACCGCCGTACGCTCCGTCGACCTCACCGTCAACAGCGGCGAGATCGTCGGCCTCATCGGCCCCAACGGCGCCGGCAAGACCACCTTCTTCAACTGCCTCACCGGCCTCTACATCCCCACCGAGGGCGAGGTCCAGTACAAGGGCAAGGTCCTGCCCAGCAAATCGTTCAAGGTCACCGCGGCCGGTGTGGCCCGCACCTTCCAGAACATCCGTCTCTTCGCCAACATGACGGTCCTGGAAAACGTCCTCGTCGGACGCCACACACGCACCAAGGAAGGCCTCTGGTCCGCCCTCCTGCGCGGCCCCGGCTTCCACAAGGCCGAAGCCAAATCCAGGGAACGCGCCCTGGAACTCCTCGAATTCGTCGGCCTCGCCGAGAAGGCGGACCACCTCTCCCGCAACCTGCCCTACGGCGAACAGCGCAAGCTGGAAATCGCCCGGGCACTCGCGAGCGAACCCGGCCTGCTCCTCCTCGACGAACCGACCGCGGGCATGAACCCGCAGGAGACCCGCGCCACCGAAGAACTCGTCTTCGCCATCCGGGACATGGGCATCGCCGTCCTCGTCATCGAGCACGACATGCGCTTCATCTTCAACCTGTGCGACCGAGTGGCCGTACTCGTCCAGGGCGAAAAACTCGTCGAGGGCGACAGTGAGACCGTCCAGCAGGACGACCGCGTCATCGCCGCCTACCTGGGCGAACCCTTCGAAGGCGCCCCCGGCAACGGCAACACGGACGCCGACGCGACGGGCAACGAGGAGAACAGCCGATGACCGCACTGCTCGAAGTCGAGGACCTCAAGGTCGCCTACGGCAAGATCGAGGCCGTCAAAGGCATCTCCTTCAAGGTCGAGGCCGGCGAGGTCGTCACCCTGATCGGCACGAACGGCGCAGGCAAGACCACCACACTGCGCACGCTCTCCGGACTGCTCAAGCCCGTCGGCGGCTCCATCAAATTCAACGGAAAACCGCTGCGGAAATACCGCGCCGACCAGATCGTCGCGCTCGGCCTCGCCCACTCCCCCGAGGGCCGGCACATCTTCCCGCGCATGACGATCGAGAACAATCTGCGGCTCGGCGCATATCTGCGCAGCGACAAAGCAGCCATCGAAAAGGACATCGCGCGCGCCTACGATCTCTTCCCCATTCTCGGGGAACGCAGAAAGCAGGCGGCGGGCACGCTCTCCGGCGGTGAGCAGCAAATGCTCGCCATGGGACGCGCGCTCATGTCCCAGCCGAAACTGCTCATGCTCGACGAGCCCTCCATGGGCCTTTCGCCGATCATGATGCAGAAGATCATGGCGACCATTTCCGAACTCAAGTCCCAGGGCACGACCATTCTGCTCGTCGAACAGAACGCCCAGGCGGCGCTCTCCCTCGCCGATCACGGTCACGTCATGGAGGTCGGCAAGATCGTCCTGTCCGGCACGGGGACCGATCTGCTGCACGACGAGTCCGTGCGCAAGGCGTACCTCGGCGAGGACTGAGGACTCCGTCCCGGCACACGAGAGAGGCGCGCCAGCAGGTCAAGGGGCGGGGTGTCCGTGTCCGTATCGGCCAGTACGAGGCTGCCCGCCCTCTCTGCGCCCGCCCGCGTCCGGCCGCCGGGCGTCCCGCGGCGCGCCCTGCGCACCCCGCCCCCCCACCCCCCCCCGCCCCCCCCCCCGCCCCGGGGGCGCGGGCCTCTCTCGTACGTGCCTACGCGGGGCTACTGCCCCTTGGCCGCCTTCTTCTCGTCGGCGTCCTCGATGACCGCCTCCGCGACCTGCTGCATCGAAAGGCGCCGGTCCATCGACGTCTTCTGGATCCAGCGGAACGCGGCGGGCTCGGTCAGGCCGTACTCCGTCTGGAGGATCGACTTCGCGCGGTCGACCAGCTTGCGGGTCTCCAGACGCAGGGTGAGGTCGGCGACCTCCTTCTCCAGCGTCTTCAGCTCCGTGAAGCGCGAGACGGCCATCTCGATGGCCGGCACCACGTCGGTCTTGCTGAAGGGCTTCACGAGGTACGCCATCGCGCCGGCGTCCCTGGCCCGCTCGACCAGGTCGCGCTGCGAGAACGCGGTCAGCATGAGTACCGGGGCGATGGACTCCTCGGCGATCTTCTCGGCCGCGGAGATGCCGTCCATGACGGGCATCTTCACGTCCAGGATCACCAGGTCCGGCCTGTGCTCGCGGGCCAGCTCCACGGCTTTCTCGCCGTCGCCGGCCTCGCCGACGACGGTGTAACCCTCCTCCTCGAGCATCTCCTTGAGGTCGAGCCGGATGAGAGCCTCGTCCTCCGCGATGACGACACGGGTCGTCAGCGGGGGCACGTGCGACTTGTCGTCGTCATCGGCTGCGGGCTGGGGCGACTCGGGGGAAGTCACGGGGGCTCCTTGTTGCGGGCAGATACTGCTTCCCATGAGCCTACCTAGCTACGGTATGGTGGATGCGCGGAGGGTCCAGGGAAACCTTGGATTCTGCGAGCCCCGGTAGCCCAATTGGCAGCAGGCAATGGATTCAAAACCCATACAGTGTCGGTTCGAGTCCGACTCGGGGCACTTTTCCTTCAATTCCAAGGTCACGTGAGATTAGATCCGCTTCACGTGAACGTGTGAACGCGCCCGCGTACTCCGGTCCGGGCGCCCGTTCGCCGCCAAGCTCAGTCACATGTACGACATGGGCACACGCAGGCGGGCGCTTTCGCTGATCTCCCAAGGCCGAAGCCTGAACGCGGTCAGCAAGGAAACCGGCATATCGCGCGCCGCGATCCGCTCCTGGCAGACCCGCGTCGAGCCGCTCGACCGGGACCGTGCGGCCCCGTGCCCGCGTTGCTGTGACGCTCCCTCCCTGCCTGAAGACCGCGCCGCGTACTCCTACTTGCTCGGCCTCTACCTCGGTGACGGCTGCATCAGCCCGGGCCGACGAGGCGTCTACTCCATGCGCATCGTGTGCGCTGACAGCTGGCCCGGCTTGATCGAGGCGTGTGAGGCCGCAATCCGCAGCGCGCGCCCGGACAACCGCGTCTGCCGCGTCAAGAAGCAAGGCTGCGTCGCCGTCACATGCTCCAGCAAGCACTGGCCCTGCCTCTTCCCCCAGCACGGCCCCGGCAAGAAGCACGACCGCACCATCGCCCTTGAACCCTGGCAACAGGAGATCGTCGACGCCCACCCCTGGGAGTTCATCCGCGGCCTCATCCACTCCGACGGCTGCCGGATCACCAACTGGACGACCCGCACCATCGGTGGCGAACGCAAGCGCTACGAATATCCCCGGTACTTCTTCACCAACCTGTCCGGCGACATCATCCGGCTCTTCACCGACACCCTGACCACGGTCGGTGTCGACTGGAAGGCCGCGAACCATCGGAACATCTCCGTGGCCCGCAAAGCCTCCGTAGCCCTCATGGACGCCCACGTCGGTGCCAAGTACTGAACGGCTCTCCCGCGTGCGGAGGCGGTTCGGTTACTTGGGGCTGTCGTCCTCGCCGATGTGGTGGATGCGTACGAGGTTGGTGGAGCCCGCGACTCCGGGCGGGGAGCCCGCGGTGATGACCACCACGTCGCCCCGCTCGCAGCGCCCGTACTTCAGGAGCAGCTCGTCGACCTGGTTGACCATGGCGTCGGTGGAGTCGACGTGCGGGCCCAGGAAGGTTTCCACGCCCCAGGTGAGGTTCAGCTGGGAGCGTGTCGCCCGGTCCGGGGTGAAGGCGAGGAGCGGGATGGGTGAGCGGTAGCGCGAGAGGCGGCGGACCGTGTCGCCGGACTGGGTGAAGGCGACGAGGAACTTGGCGCCGAGGAAGTCGCCCATTTCGGCGGCGGCGCGGGCGACGGCGCCGCCCTGGGTGCGGGGCTTGCTGCGTTCGGTCAGCGGCGGGAGTCCCTTGGCGAGGATGTCTTCCTCGGCGGCTTCGACGATGCGGGCCATCGTGCGGACGGTTTCGATGGGGTATTTGCCGACGCTGGTCTCGCCGGAGAGCATCACCGCGTCGGTGCCGTCGATGACGGCGTTGGCGACGTCGGAGGCTTCGGCGCGCGTGGGGCGGGAGTTGTCGATCATCGAGTCGAGCATCTGGGTGGCGACGATGACGGGCTTTGCGTTTCGCTTGGCGAGTTTGATGGCGCGTTTCTGGACGATCGGCACCTGTTCGAGGGGCATTTCGACGCCGAGGTCTCCGCGGGCGACCATGAGGGCGTCGAAGGCGGCGACGATGTCGTCGATGTTGTCGACGGCCTGGGGCTTTTCGACCTTGGCGATGACGGGGAGGCGGCGGCCTTCCTCGTCCATGATGCGGTGCACGTCTTCGATGTCGCGTCCGCTGCGGACGAAGGAGAGGGCGATGACGTCGAATCCTGAACGCAGGGCCCAGCGCAGGTCTGCCTCGTCCTTGTCGGAGAGGGCGGGGACGGAGACGGCGACGCCGGGGAGGTTGAGTCCCTTGTGGTCGGAGACCATGCCGCCTTCGACGACGGTGGTGGTGACGCGGGGGCCGTCGACCGCGGTGACCTCCAGGGTCACTTTGCCGTCGTCGACGAGGATGCGCTCGCCGGGGGTGACGTCGTCGGCGAGTCCGCCGTAGGTGGTGCCGCAGGTCTGCCGGTCGCCTTCGACGCCCTCCTCGACGGTGATGGTGAACTCGTCGCCCCGTTCAAGGAGTACAGGTCCTTCGCTGAAGCGGCCCAGGCGGATCTTCGGGCCTTGAAGGTCGGCGAGGACGCCGACGCTGCGGCCTGTCTCGTCGGAGGCCTTCCGTACACGCTGGTAGCGCTCCTCGTGCTCGGCGTACGTGCCGTGGCTGAGGTTGAAGCGGGCCACGTCCATTCCGGCTTCGACCAGTGCCTTGATCTGGTCGTACGAGTCGGTGGCGGGGCCCAGTGTGCAGACGATTTTTGCTCGGCGCATGTTTCGACCCTAGGGCTTACCGACCGGTAGGGAATTGGCTGGGCATGACTACTCAACAACCTTTGCGTGAAGGGTTATTGACAAGTGTTGAATTGTGCGGGGCGCCGCTCTGATGAGCGATTTACCGGGCGCCCCGCGACGTAAATCCCGCTCTCCGTGACGGCGAACAGGAGTTCCGTGACTACAACAGGAGTTCCGTGACTACAGCTGTGGCGGATTCATCGTGAAGCGCGCGTTGACCTGTGCGTAGACGCGCTGTCGCTGCGGTTCGAGGTCGATGGGGGCCGCCTCGCTCATGTCGGCGGCGCCGCCGTACGCGACGGCGCGCATGGCGGGCGGGGGGCCGCCGTAGCCGAACGGCTGGGAGTTCTCGGCGCCGATGTCGGCGAGTTCGACCAGGGCGGCCAGGCCCGTCCCCAGGGCCTCGGCGTACTCGCGGCCGCGCTGGACCGCTTCCCTGACCGCCTGCTGCCGGGCTTGGCGGTGGGTGGGCGAGCCGGGCCGCAGGGCCCAGTAGGGGCCGTCGACGCGGGTCAGTTCGAGGTCCGCGAGGCGTGTGGTGAGTTCGCCGAGGGCGGTGAAGTCGGTGAGTTCGGCGGTGACGTGGACCCGGCCGTGGTAGGCGCGGATGCGTTCGCCGCGGCCGTGCTTGGTCAGTTCGGGGCTGATGGAGAAGGCGCCGGTCTCCAGTTTTTCGACGGACTCGCCGTAGGTCTTCACGAGGTCGATGACGGTGGCGTTGCGGCGCGTGAGGTCGTTCAGGGCGTCTCGTCGGTCGGTGCCGCGTGCGCTGACGGTGATGCCGATGCGAGCGATCTCGGGGTCGACTTCGAGGTGTGCCTCTCCCTTGACGGCCAGGCGCGGGGCGTCGGGGGTGCCGTAGGGGGCGGCGGTCGTGGGGGTCGTCTCGTCCATGCGGCCACTCTCGCACCGGTGGAGGGCGGCGGACAGTCTTCGGGGCGCGGCACCGGACAGTCATCGGATCGAAACCTGCGGGGTCTGTTGCCGGTGGGGTGGCCGGGGTCAGAATCTACGCGCGTTACATCGATCGACCAAAGGTCCAAGGGGAGTACGAAATGCCGCTGAACCGCCGGAAGTTCCTGGGCAAGTCCGCCGCCGCCACGGGTGTGGCGCTCGCGGGCGGTGTGGCCGCCGCGCCCGCCGTGTCGGCGCACGGGCACGGGAAGCCCGCCAAGCGGAAGAAGCGGTACTCGTTCACCGTCATGGGCACGACTGACCTGCACGGCAATGTCTTCAACTGGGACTACTTCACGGACAAGGAGTTCGACGACAAGGACCACAACGACGTGGGCCTGGCGAAGATCTCCACTCTCGTGAACGAGATCCGCGAGGAGAGAGGCCGCCGCAACACGCTTCTCATCGACGCGGGCGACACCATTCAGGGCACCCAGCTCTCGTACTACTACGCCAAGATCGACCCGATCACCGCGAAGCGCGGCCCGGTCCACCCGATGGCGCAGGCGATGAACCGCATCGGTTACGACGCGGCGGCGCTCGGCAACCATGAATTCAACTACGGCATTCCGGTTCTGCGGAAATTCGAGGAGCAGTGCGAATTCCCGCTGCTCGGCGCGAACGCCCTGGACGCGAAGACGCAGAAGCCCGCTTTCCCGCCGTACTTCATGAAGCGCCTGCGCACCCCGCACGGCCGTGACGTGAAGGTGGCGGTGCTCGGTCTGACCAACCCCGGCATCGCGATCTGGGACAAGGCGAACGTCCAGGGCAAGATGACGTTCCCAGGCCTGGAGGAGCAGGCCGCGAAGTGGGTGCCGAAGCTGCGGTCCATGGGCGCGGACGTCGTGATCGTCTCGGCGCACTCCGGGTCCAGCGGTACGTCCTCGTACGGTGACCAGCTCCCGTACGTCGAGAACGCGGCGGGTCTGGTGGCCGAGCAGGTGCCCGGCATCGACGCGATCCTGGTCGGGCACGCGCACACGGAGATCCCGGAGTACTTCGTCGAGAACAAGGAGACGGGCAAGAAGGTCGTCCTGTCGGAGCCGCTGAAGTGGGGCCAGCGCCTGACGCTCTTCGATTTCGACCTGGTGTGGTCGAAGGGCCGCTGGACGGTGGAGAAGGTCGGCGCGCAGGTCCTCAACTCCAACACGGCGAAGGAGGACCGGAAGATCACCGGGCTGCTCGCCGACGAGCACAAGAAGGTCGTCGCGTACGTCAACCAGGTCATCGGCACGTCGACGCAGGCGATGAGCACGGCCGAAGGCCCGTACAAGGATGTCGCGATCATCGACCTGATCAGCCATGTCCAGGCGGAGACGGTCAAGGAGGCGCTCAAGGGCGGTCAGTACGCCGCGCTGCCCGTGCTCTCGCAGGCCTCGTGCTTCTCGCGGACGGCGGCGATTCCGGCGGGCGAGGTGACGATCAAGGACGCGGCGGGTCTCTACCCCTTCGAGAACACCCTTGAGGCGCGGCTCATCACGGGGGCGCAGCTCAAGGAGTACCTGGAGTTCTCGGCGCGCTACTACGTGCGGACGGCGGCCGGCGCTCCGGTGGATCCGGCGAAGCTGACGAACGCGGACAACATCCCGGACTACAACTACGACGCGCTGTACGGCGTGACGTACGAGATCGACATCGCCAAGCCCGCGGGGTCCCGTATCGCGAAGTTGAGCTTCGACGGCAAGGACATCGACCCGAAGGCCGAGTTCGTGCTGGCGGTCAACAACTACCGGGCGAGCGGCGGCGGCAACTTCCCGCATGTGGCCGCCGCCAAGCAGCTGTGGGCGAACTCGGACGAGATCCGCAACACGATCATTCAGTGGGTGCAGGCGAAGGGGACGGTCGATCCGGCGCAGTTCGCGTCGGTGGACTGGAAGCTGACGCGGGACGGCACGCCCGTCTTCTAGGCCTTCGGGACCGCGGGGTCTTGGGGCCCCGCGGTCAGTTCTTGAGGCGGACGAGGTTGCTGCGCTGTTCGCCGATCGTGCCGGCGGTGGTGGGGCGGGGGCGGGGGTCCTGGAGGCCGAAGCTGGTGAAGGCCGTGCGCTGCGGGAGGGGGTAGGGGGAGGTGCCCGTCAGGGTGTTGAGGATGCTGGCGCTGCGCCAGGCGGCGAGGCCCAGGTCGGGGGCGCCGACGCCGTGGGTGTGGCGTTCGGCGTTCTGTACGTAGATGTTGCTGCCGCTGCCGGTGACGGAGGGGTCGAGGACCAGGCGGTACTGCTCGTCGATGCGGGGGCGCTCCGAGGAGTCGCGGCGCATGTACGGGTCGAGTCCCGCGAGGAGCTGGTCGAGGGGGCGTTCGCGGTAGCCGGTGGCGAGGACGACGGCGTCCGTGGTGAGGCGGGAGCGGGTGCCTTGCTGGAGGTGTTCCAGGTGGAGTTCCACGCGGGTGGTGCCGACGCGGCCCGCGGTGCGTACGGAGACGCCGGGGGTGAGGACGGCGTCGGGCCAGCCGCCGTGCAGGGTGCGTTGGTAGAGCTCGTCGTGGATGGCGGCGATGGTGTCGGCGTCGATGCCTTTGTGGAGCTGCCACTGGTGGGGGACGAGGCCGTCGCGTACGGATTCGGGCAGGGAGTGGAAGTAGCGGGTGTAGTCCGGGGTGAAGTGTTCCAGGCCGAGCTTGGAGTACTCCATGGGTGCGAAGGCTTCGGTGCGGGCCAGCCAGTGGATCTTCTCGGTGCCGGTCGGGCGGTGCTTGAGCAGGTCGAGGAAGACCTCGGCTCCTGACTGGCCCGAGCCGATGACGGTGATGTGGTCGGAGGCGAGCAGTCGCTCGCGGTGCAGGAGATAGTCCGCGGCGTGGATGACGGGGACCGTGGGGGCGTCCGCGAGGGGTTTGAGGGGGTCGGGGACGTAGGGCGCGGTGCCGACGCCGACGACGATGTTCTTCGTGTACGTCCGGCCGAGCGCCTCTGCTTCTCCGTCGGCGTCGAGCTGGGTGAAGTCGACTTCGAAGAGGTCCCGTTCGGGGTTCCAGCGCACCGCGTCGACCTGGTGCCCGAAGTGCAGCGCGGGGAGGTTCTCGCTGACCCAGCGGCAGTACGCGTCGTACTCGGCGCGCTGGATGTGGAACCTCTCGGCGAAGTAGAAGGGGAAGAGCCGCTCGCGGGATTTGAGGTAGCTGAGGAAGGACCAGGGGCTCGCCGGGTCGGCGAGGGTCACCAGGTCGGCGAGGAAGGGCACTTGGAGGCTGGCGCCGTCGATGAGGAGCCCCGGGTGCCAGTGGAAGCCGGGCCGCTGTTCGTAGAAGGCGGCGTCGAGTCCGGTGAGGGGCTGGGCGAGGGCGGCGAGGGAGAGGTTGGAGGGGCCGATGCCGATGCCGACCAGGTCCCGGGGGTCCTCGGGGGTGGTGAGCGGCGGGGCGGGCTTGTCGTTCTGGCCGGTCATCGGGGGGTGGTTCCTTCCACGAGCTTCAGGAGCTCGGCGAGGTCGCCGGGCCGGGTGTGGGGGTTGAGCAGGGTGGCCTTGAGCCAGCGGCGGCCGTCGATTTTGGCCCGGCCGAGCACGGCGCGGCCCTGGCCGAGCAGTTCGCGGCGGACGTAGGCGATGTGGTCGTCGTCGGCGCCGGTGGGCCGGAACAGGACCGTGCTGATGACGGGCCGGTCGTGCAGCTCGAAGCCGGGGTGGGCGGCGATGAGTGCGGCGAACTCCTCCGCCTGTGCGCAGACCTGGTCGACGAGGGCGCCGATGCCTTCTCGTCCCAGCGCTTTGAGGGTGACGGCGATCTTGAGTACGTCGGGCCTGCGTGTGGTGCGTACGGAGCGGCCGAGGAGGTCGGGCAGGCCCGCTTCGGTGTCGTCGCCCGCGTTGAGGTAGTCGGCGTGGTGGCCCAGTGCCGTGAGGTCGTGCGGGTCGCGGACCAGGAGGAGACCGGCGGCGACGGGCTGCCAGCCGAGTTTGTGCAGGTCGAACGTGATGGTGTCGGCGCGCTCCATGCCGCGCAGGAGCCCTTTTCGTGCGTCGCTGAAGAGGAGCGGGCCGCCGTATGCCGCGTCGACGTGGAGTCGGGCGCCGTGGCGGGCGCAGAGGTCGGCGATCTGGTCGAGGGGGTCGATGAGTCCGGCGTCGGTGGTGCCCGCGGTGGCGGCGACGAGGAGTGTGCCGGGTGGTCCTGTGAGCCGGGTCAGTGTCTCGTCGAGTGCGGTGGGGTCGAGGACGCCGGCGGGCGCGGGGACGGTGACCGGTTCCGGCATGCCGAGCAGCCAGGCGGCGCGGGCGAGCGAGTGGTGGGCGTTGTCGCCGGTGATGAGCCGGACGGGGCCGTGTGCGGCGGTGCGTTCGCGGGCGAGGAGCAGGGCGAGCTGATTGGACTCGGTGCCGCCGGTGGTGACGAGGGCGTCGCCTCTGCCGGTTCCGTAGGCCCGGGCGGCGAGGGCGCGGGTGACCAGGGTCTCGATCTCGGAGGCCGCGGGTGCCTGGTCCCAGGAGTCCATGGAGGGGTTCAGCGCGGACGCGGCCAGGTCGGCGGCGACGGCGAGCGCGAGCGGCGGGCAGTGCAGATGTGCGGCGCACAGCGCGTCGGCGGGGTCGGCGGCGCCTTCCGCGAGGGCGTGCAGCAGCGTGCGCAGGGCCGCTTCGTCGCCTTCGCCGCGGTCGGGCAGGACCTCGCCCGCGGCCTCGCGCACCCGGGCCGCGACGGCGGTGGGCCCGCCCGCCGGGATCGGCCCGCCGCGGGCGCTCGCCCCGGTGCGCAGGGCGTCCAGGGCGGCGGCGAGCAGCGGCCGCAGCGCGTCGGGTCCGTGGGCGCCTCCGGCGAGGGGCGGCGGAGTGCTCATGGGCGATGTCCTTCGGGTGCGCACGACTGGGACACCAGCCTGTCTGCCGAGCAGGCCGCATGCCCCGAGACCTCGGCGAACCGAACCCGAAAGTGGTACTGCCGTGCGGAGAAAGCGCGTTGGCACGGGTGATGGTGCTAGGCGCTCCGCGCGGGTGAGCGGTGATGGACCTGCGGGCCGGTGGGGGCCGGTCGCGCAGTTCCCCGCGCCCCTAGCGGGGCGCCCCCCGTACCCGCAGGGCCCTTGCCAAGTCGTCCAGTTGGTCTGCCAGCTTGCGGCGCAGGGCCGGGATGGGGGCGGCGTCGCGCAGGCATTCCTCGCCCAGGCGGAGGGTTTCGGCGTCGACCGCGGAGACGGGGAAGGCCCAGCGGCCCGCGACGTCGGCGATGGCGGGGCCGCGCCGGGCCGCGAGGGCGACCGCGTCCTCGTAGTAGCGGGGGATGTACTCCCGTACGAGATCGGCCTGTTCGGGCTGCCAGAAGCCCTGGGCGGTGGCGGTGAGGAGGTAGTTCGAGAGGTCGTCCGAGGCGAACATGGCCTCCCATGCGGCGCGCTTGGCCTCCGGGTCGGGCAGTGCGGCGCGGCAGCGGGCGGCGCCTTCCTGGCCGGTGGCGCTGGGGTCGCGCTCCAGTTCGGCGGCGATCGCGGACTCGTCGGCGGCGCCCAGGACGGCGAGGCGGGTCAGGACGCGCCAGCGCAGCTCGGGGTCGAGCTCGGGGCCGCCGGGGACGGTGCCCTCGGTCAGCCACTCCTGGAGCGGGTCGGGGCGGGCGGCGACGTCGATGAAGCCGCGTACGGCGGTGAGCCGCAGGCCGGGGTGGGAGCCGTCCTCGGTGCGCCGGATCAGGTCGCGGCACAGCTCGGTGAGGGTGGTGAGGGCGGCGGGCCGCTGGTCCGGGGTCAGGTAGCGGCCCGCGACGTGGGCGGTGGCGAAGGCGAGGACGCCCTGGACGAGGGCGAGGTCGGTCTCGTCGGGCAGGTGCGCGCGGGCGGTCTCCAGATAGGCGGTGCCTTCGAGTTCGCCGTCGCGGACCATGTCGCGCAGGCTGTTCCACAGGACGGCGCGGGTGAGCGCGTCGGGGACCCGGGAGAGGCTGCGCAGGGCCGTCTCCATGGAGGCCTCGTCGAGGCGGATCTTGGCGTACGTGAAGTCCTGGTCGTTCGGGACGATCAGGGCGGGGCGTCCGCCGTCGCGGGGCGCCGTGGGCTCCCCGGAGTGCGGGACGTCCGTCTCGTACCGCTCGCGCAGGACCAGGCCGCGGGTGTCGGTGAGGTCGCGGTCGTACACCCCGACGGCGACGCGGTGGGGGCGGCTGCCTTCCCGGTCGACGGCGAGGGTCCACTCCCTGGCGTCGTGCGTGACCGTCGAGGTGAGCGTGTCGACGCCGGTGGTGCGCAGCCAGGCGTCGGCCCAGCCGTGCACGTCGCGGTCGGTGTTGTGCGCGAGGGAGTCGATGAAGTCGGCGAGGGTGGCGTTGGAGAACTTGTGCCGGGCGATGTGGGTGTTGATGCCGGCGAGGAAGTCCTTCTCGCCGAGCCAGGCGACGAGCTGGCGCAGCGCGGAGGCGCCCTTGGCGTACGAGATGCCGTCGAAGTTGAGCATCGCGGACGCGGTGTCGGGCACGGCGTCCGGGTCGGGTGCGACGGGGTGGGTGGAGGGGCGCTGGTCGGCGTCGTACCCCCAGGCCTTGCGGGCGACGCCGAAGTCGGTCCAGGTGTCCGTGAAGCGGGTGGCTTCGGCGGTGGTCTGGAAGCCCATGTACTCGGCGAAGGACTCGTTCAGCCAGATGTCGTCCCACCAGCGGAGGGTGACGAGGTCGCCGAACCACATGTGGGCCATCTCGTGCGCGATGACCATGGCGCGGGTCTGCCGCTCGGTGTCGGTGACGGCCGAGCGGTAGATGAATTCGTCGCGGAAGGTGACGAGTCCGGGGTTCTCCATCGCTCCGGCGTTGAACTCCGGGACGAACGCCTGGTCGTACGAGTCGAAGGGGTAGGGCTCCTCGAACTTCTCGTGGTACCGGTCGTAGCACGCGCGCGTGACGTCGAGGATCTCGTCGGCGTCGGCGTCCAGGAAGGGGGCCAGGGAGCGGCGGCAGTGGATGCCGAAGGGCAGTCCGCGGTGTTCGGTGCGGACCGAGTGCCAGGGGCCGGCGGCGACGGCGACGAGGTACGTGGAGATCAGCGGGGTGGGCGCGGCTCGCCATGTCCCGCCGCCGACGTGCTCGCTGACGCCGTTCGCGAGGACCGTCCAGCCTTCCGGGGCGGTGACGGTCAGCTCGAAGACCGACTTCAGGTCGGGCTGGTCGAAGGCGGCGAAGACGCGCTGCACGTCCTCCATGAACAGCTGGGTGTACGCGTACTCCTCGCCGTCCGTGGGGTCGGTGAAGCGGTGCATGCCCTCGCCGGTGCGGGAGTAGCGCATGGCCGCGTCGACGCGCAGTTCGTGCTCGCCCGCGCCGAGTCCGGTCAGCGGGAGCCGGTTCCCGTCGAGGTCCGCGGGGTCCAGCGGCTGCCCGTCGAGGGTGACGGAGCGCAGCTCGGCGGGCTTGAGCTCGACGAAGGTGTCCACCGTGACCGCGGGCTCGCCGAGCGCCGAGAACCGGATGACGGTGAGGGAGTCGAAGGTCTCGGCTCCCCGGGTCAGATCCAGCTCCACCGTGTACCGGTGGACGTCGATGAGACGGGCTCGGGTCTGCGCTTCGTCGCGCGTCAGTACGGACATGGCTCCATGCTGCCTGATGTCACCGACAACGGTGCGGGGAGCCCGGACATCGGGCTCAGGACGACTTGGCGATCGTCTCGTGGTGGCGGATGACCTCCGCGATGATGAAGTTGAGCAGCTTCTCGGCGAACGCCGGATCCAGCTTCGCGTTCTCCGCGAGCTCGCGCAGGCGGGCGATCTGGCGGGACTCGCGGGCCGGGTCGGCGGGCGGGAGCTGGTGGTTGGCCTTCAGGTGGCCGACCTGCTGGGTGCATTTGAAGCGCTCGGCGAGCATGTGGACGACGGCGGCGTCGATGTTGTCGATGCTGTCGCGCAGGCGGGACAGCTCGGCGCGCACGGCTGCGTCCGCGGCGTCCGCGGCGTCCGTGGCGTCCCGGGCGTCCTTGGCGTCCGTGGCCCCGGCGCCGTTCGCGTCACTTGTGTGGCTGGTGGTCATGGTCCACGAGCCTACGTCGTGGGTCCTTCGCCGCCGACGGCGGAAGAGCGCAAAATCGGCGGATCGTCGGGGTCGGGAATCTGCTGGGACCAGCCGCCCGGCACCGCCCGTCCCTGCTGCTCGCGGAACCGGACGGGCGCCGTCCCCACCCGGCGCGTGAAGAGCCGCGAGAAGTAGGCGGGGTCGTCGTAGCCGACACGGCGTGCGACGGCCGCGACCGGCAGCTCCGTGGCCGCGAGGAGCTCCTTGGCGCGCCCCAGGCGGATGCCGAGGAGGTAGTCCTTGGGGCTGCAGCCCGCGCCCCTGCGCACCGCCGTGCGCAGCTCCGCGGGGGTCATGCCGTGGCGCCCCGCGTGCTCGGCGACGGAAAGTGGCTGGAAGGCGTCGCGGGCCAGGGCCTGGAGCACCGGGTCGCCGTCGGGGGCGATGTCGGCGCGGGCCCTGCGCAGCGCGACGAGGAGTTCGTGGACGGCGGCGCCCGTCTCGACCTCGAGGAGCGGGTTGCCGCGCCGTGCCGCGCGCGCGATGCGCCCGACGGCGGCCCGCGCGCCCGTCGCGTCGGAGAGCGGCACCACGGGCCGGTCGGGCTCTATGTAGCCGAGTTCGGTGTACGTCGTCGTGGCGGGCCCGGTGAAGTCGACGAAGCATTCGTCCCAGCCGCTGTCCGGGTCGGCCCCGTAGTGGTGGCGTACGCCGGGGGTGAGCCAGATCAGCGCGGGCGCGGTGACCTTCGTGCGGCTGCCGTCGGGTGCCAGGAACCAGCCGCCGCCCGCGCTCACGACGACGGCCACGTGGTGGTCGAGGGTGCGCGGGCCCACGGTCGGCAGGAGGCCGTGCTGGAGGCCGACGCCGAGGCAGGCGAGGCCGAGGCGGTGGTGGGCCGGGCTCGGCGTGAAATACCGCATCCAGGTGTGGTACATCCGCTTGTGCCCCTTCCGTCCGGGCCGCGGCCCGTTCGCTGCGTCCAACCGACCTCGATCTTTGTCCATGGACCCCGCCGCCCGCCAGAGGTGATCGTGGCGGACGGTACATGAGCGAGAGGGACACAGGGACGCAATGAACGGCTTCAGGGTGGGCGAGGACGATTTCGAGCTGGACGGGCGGCCCGTGCGGCTGCTCTCCGGAGCGCTGCACTACTTCCGGGTGCATGAGGCCCAGTGGGGCCACCGTCTGGCGATGCTGCGGGCGATGGGGCTCAACTGCGTGGAGACGTACGTCCCGTGGAATCTGCACGAGCCGCATCCCGGAGAGTTCAGCGACGTCGGGGCGCTCGGCCGCTTCCTGGACGTCGCCGCGGACGCGGGCCTGTGGGCGATCGTCCGGCCGGGGCCCTACATCTGCGCCGAGTGGGAGAACGGCGGTCTGCCGCACTGGCTGACGGGCGCCGTGGGGGCACGCGCGCGTACCCGTGACGCCGAGTACCTGGGGCACGTGGACCGCTGGTTCGGCCGCCTCATGACGGAGGTCGTCCCGCGCCAGCACGACCGGGGCGGCCCCGTGATCATGGTGCAGGTGGAGAACGAGTACGGCAGCTACGGCTCGGACCAGGTCTATCTGCGGCACCTTACGGAGCTGCTGCGCACCGAGGGTGTGAGCGTCCCGCTCTTCACGTCCGACGGCCCCGAGGACCACATGCTCACCGGTGGCTCCGTTGCCGGCGTCCTGGCGACCGCCAACTTCGGCTCGCAGGCCGGGGCCGCCTTCGAGACGCTGCGCAGGCACCGCCCGAAGGGGCCGCTGATGTGCATGGAGTTCTGGTGCGGCTGGTTCGACCACTGGGGCGCGGAGCACGTCGTACGGGATGCCGCGGACGCAGCGGACGCGTTGCGCGAGATCCTGGAGTGCGGGGCCTCGGTCAACCTCTACATGGCGCACGGCGGCACGAACTTCGCCGGGTGGGCGGGGGCGAACCGGGGCGGCGGCGCTCTGCATGACGGCGTCCTGGAGCCGGACGTCACCTCGTACGACTACGACGCGCCGGTCGACGAGTTCGGGCGCCCCACGGAGAAGTTCCGGCGCTTCCGCGAGGTGCTCGCCGCGTACGCGCAGGGGCCGCTGCCCGAGCTGCCCGCGCCGCCGCCCTCGCTCGGGGCGCACGTTCCGGTCGGCCTCACGGAGTGGGCGCCGCTGTCCGCCGTCATGGATTCGCTGGGCGGCCCCCGGGCGGAATACGCCGTACCGCCCACCTTCGAAGAGCTCGACGTCGACCGGGGTCTGGTCCGGTACTCGGTGACGGTGCCGGGCCCGCGGCAGCCGTACCCGCTGAGCGTGCGGGGGCTGCGGGACAGGGCCGTGGTGTACGTGGACGGGGAGCGGGCGGGTGTCCTCACCGAGGCGGAACCGGCGCTCCCGGAGCCTGTGGCGGGGCACGCGCGCGTGGAGCTGTGGGTGGAGTCCCTGGGGCGGGTCAACTACGGGCCGCGGACCGGTGAGGCGAAGGGCATCACCGGCGGGGTGCTGCACGAGCGGCAGTATCTGCACGGGGTGGAGGCCAGGGGGCTGCGGCTCGACGCGTTCTCGTCGGGGGACGCGGTGCGGGGGGTTCCGGTGTCCGGAGAGGCAGCGGCGGGCCGCCCCGGTCTCTATCGCGGCACGGCGGAGGTGGGCGCCCCCGGTGACGCCGTCATCGAGCTCCCGTCCTGGACGCGGGGGTTCGTGTGGGTGAACGGCTTCAATGTGGGCCGCTACTGGTCGGCGGGCCCGCAGACCTCGCTGTTCGTCCCCGGTCCCGTGCTGCGGGAGGGCGCCAACGAGGTGTGGGTGCTCGAACTGGAGGGTGTCGACGGGCCGGCCGAGGGGGCGGGAGTCTCGCTCGCCCCGCTCCCGCTCGCTCCGGAAACGGACTAGCCGCCCGCCGATCAAGGCCGTGGTCACCCCGTCGGAGAGGCGTTGAAGGGCCTCTCCGACGGGGGGTTCATCAGATCTCGCGCACCTCGAAGGCGTCGAGAACGAACTCCGCGGTGCCGTCGTCGCCGGTCTTGCGCAGCCCGACCCATGCCTCGCCCTTGGCCGGGGCGGTGAACTCGTAGGTCAGGACGGTCGGCTCGGTCGCCACCGGCAGTTCCTTGCGATCGGTCTCGCGGGCGGCGGGCTCGTCCACGGCGGTGATCCAGGCGTACTGTCCCGCCTTCTCGTTCTCGTACCGGAAGGAGACGCGGTAGCGCTTGCCCGCCTCGAAGCGGGCGGTGTGCGGGACGGTGCGGTATACGAGCCCCTTGTTCTCGCCGCGTGACTTGAGGGACTGGGCGCCGTCGATGACGTCGTCGATCGCCTTGCCGTTCCAGCCGCGCTGCGTGAACGGCGCGTGCCGCTGCGCGATGTGCGTACGCGGGTCGGTGACGTCCCCCGCGTCGCCCTTCACGAAGGGCCCCCAGCCCTGCGGCACCCGCTCGAAGTCCTCGGAGACGAGCCGTCCCCCTCCGGGGGAGCCGCCGCCCGGTGCCGGGACGATACGCACGTTGTCGAAGCGCACGCGCGCGTGCCCCTCGTCGGCCTTGAGCGTCAGCTCCGCCGGTCCGCCGCCCTCGGGGACGGTGAAGGGCACGGACATCCGCTGGAACCGGGTGCCGTGCTTGCGGTCGGCCGCCACGTAGTTGCCCGCCGTGGAGGTCCGCGTCCAGTTGGCGGCGGTGACACCGTCGGCGGTGCGCACCTCCAGGGCGGCCTTCCGCTCGTCGCCGGCCTTCTCCCCCACCTCGACCTGTACGGAGGCGACGTACGACCCTGCCTTCAGGCGGCGCAGCCGCTGGCCGACGGCCGCCTTGCCGCCGGGGGCGACGACCAGTTCATAGTCACCGAGTTTGCTGAGCGCCACGGAGGCGGGGCCGGAGACCTTCCAGCCGTCCAGGGAGCCGGAGTTGAAGCCCGGGTCGCGCAGCGGGGTGCCCTGGCCCCAGCCGGGGTCGGGCACGGCGGCGGTACGCGAGCGGTAGAGGACGTAGGGCTGCTTGGCCTTCGCGTCGAGGGTCACCTTGCCGCCGCGCACCGGGACATCGCCGACCAGGACCCGCCCTTGGTCGGTGAGCCGGTACAGCGCGACTTTGCGGAGCCCCGACCAGCCGCGGGGCAGCTCCCAACTCGCTTTCCCGCCCTTGGGGTTGTAGTGGTAGAGCTTGCCGGGGTCGGTGGCCTTGCGCGGCTCCCAGGGAAGCAGATAGCTCCCGCCGTCGTAGACGACACGGCCGTCGGTCTCGATGCGGCGGGTGCCGCCGGTGTCGGAGACCTTCGTCGCGCCCTCCCCGAAGAAACTGATCTCGTGCTCGCCCCACGACTTGATGGGATGGGCCTGGAGATACTTCGCGGGCAGCGAGTCGGTCCAGATCAGATCGTAGAAATAGGACCAGTCGGTCTTTCCGACCCATCCTTCGAAATTACCCATGCGGGCAATGCCCAGAAGTGTCGGCCATTTGTCGGCGAAGACGTCCTTCTGGTGGTTGCGGATGAAGCGGATCAGCCGCGAATTGATGCCTCGCGAGGTGTCAGGTCCGTAATCCGGCTCCGTCGCCCAGTGCGACCAGACCGACGAGCGCTCGAAGCCGTGCCCCCACTCGCTGGTGACGATCCAGCCCTGCTTCCGCAGGACGCGCTGAAGCCGGTCGGACGTCCACCCGGACTCACGGAAAACATCGATGTAAAGGGCATTGAGCGCACCATCGGCTTCTCCCCGCAGATCGGCGAACCGCTTGCCGATATCGCCGGAAACGAGGTCCCGTCGCTGATCGATCCGGTAGCTCTGATCCAGCCAGTCCCACTGCTCGTTTGCCTTGTCGACGAGCTTTTCGGAGAAGGCGTTCGCGACGGGATAGGACTCCGTGGCATTCACATGCACACTAAAGTCGCTGTTCCACTTCTTGCCTTCCCTGACCAGGGTGTTGAGATCGCCGAGGCCGCCCGCGCGCGCGTTGTAGTTGCCCGCGTAATCGGGGTGGGCGGAGTCGTGCCCCTCGGACTGATAGCCCTTGAGCAGCGTGTACTGCCGCAGGCCGTCCGTGGCCAGGTGGATGCGCTTGACGTTGTCGAGGGTCGCGAGGAACGGATTCGTGGCCTGCGAGGCGAAGTTGAACGGGATGTGCGGGACGACGCGCAGATGCTGCTCGTCCGCGCCGAGCGGCTTCACCATGATGTCGCGGAACGCGATGGCGGCGTCCTGCCAGTCGACCTTGCCGTCGCCGTTGCGGTCGCCGGTGACGACGACGGTGGCGTACGGGAGCGGCTCGGTGTCGCCGACGGCGGCGGTGGCCGCGCGGTGCGTCCACTGGCCGGGGGTCAGGCGGGCCTCGACGTAGCCGTCCCTCCTGACGGTCTCGCGCCAGAGCCTGCCGTTGTCCCAGGTGGTTCCGGCCTCGGTGGTGGGCTTGTCGTAGACGGTGTTGGTCTCGACGGCGCCGCCGAGCGTGTCGTGCGCGACGACCGCGTACGCGCATCCGGTGGCCGCTTCTGCCGGGGTGTCGGGGCCCGGCCTGACCTCGGTGTCGCCGCTCTTGGCCTTGTCCAGCTGGATCTTGGCGGCGAGGAGGGCGGCGCCGGGCTGGTCGCTGCGTACGGAGAGGAGGGCGAGGCCGGGGATGCGGAGGGTGCCGACGCGCAGGGCGTCGGTGTCGTCGATCTCCGTCACGCGCCACTGCACCTGGCGCCCCTTCAGGGCGATCTCGACGGTGAGGGTGGTGCCGCCGCCGAGGGCGAGGACGTACTCGATGCGGCTGCCCCCGCTGCCGGTGACGGTCACCTTCGGGGTGTGCGTCACGTCGTCGACCAGGAGCGTGGTGACGGGTTCGGGCTGCGCGTGCAGTACCGCCTTGGTGGCGCGGTCCGTGTACGAGATGACGCGGGGGAAGTCGGTGGCGACCCGTACGTCGAGGTCGGCGGAGCGGAGCACGGCCTCGCCTGCCGTGGCGGGGCTCGCCGCAGCGGCTGCGGTGCCCCCGAGGCCGACGGCTGCGCCGACCCCGGCGAGCGCGCCCGTGGCGACTACGGCTCTGCGGCTCGGCCCTGACGTGTCTGACGGCTGCATGGCACCCCTCCGTGAAACGGCTCTCGGTGCGGTCACCCTCCGCCGGGAGGCGGTTCTCCGCCCATGGACAAAGGGACCCCAGAACTTGGACTAACGGGGTTCCCTTGCCGGGGGCTTGAGCAGCGGGGCCCCTTGCAGGGGGCGTGAGCAGCGGGGTCCCTTGCAGGGGGGCGTGAGCAGCGGAACCCCTTGCAGCGCGCCGAACAACCTCTCCCACCCACCCACCCGATTGCCCCGCGTCGACAGGGCGGGGGGGGCTTGGCCGGGTGGGGGGAGCTCGGCCGGGTGGGGGGGGCTCGGCAGCCGGAACGCCCCGCACCCGCACCCGCACCCGCACCCGCACCCGCACCCGCACCCGCCCCGCGAACGACCGCGAGGCCGGACCAGAGACCCGGTCCGACCCCGCGTTCAAACCTGGCGTCAGAGCTCCGACGCCGCCTTCTCTATGTCACCGGCGAACGTCGACACCTCGGTGTAGACGCCGGGGAACTTGGGGCGGGCGCAGCCGTTGCCCCAGCTGACGATGCCGACCTGGACGTACTCCCCGGCCTCGTCCTTGCGGAACATGGGGCCGCCGGAGTCACCCTGGCAGGTGTCCGTACCGCCCTCCGCCAGCTTGCCGGCGCAGAGCTCCTCACCGGGAGTGAGGTCGTCGCCGTACGCGGCCTCACAGTCCGCGTCGCTGATGAACGGAACCGTCGCCTTGAGCAGGTAGCGCTGCTGCTCGCCACCCTCCTTGTCGGCACCCCAACCGGCGATGGTGAAGTCGCCCTCGTTGAGCTTGTCGTCCTTGGCTATCTTCAGGGTGGGCTGGTCGATCGGCTTCTCGAGCTTGATGAGCGCCCAGTCCTTGCCCTTGCCGTTGTAGCCCGGCGCCTGGAGGACCTTCGTGGACTTCACGGTGATCGCGTCCGAGGACTCCAGGTCCACGACACCACCGGTCGCGGTGATGCTCGTGTTGTCGCCCGAACCGTCCACACAGTGGGCGGCGGTCAGCACGACGTCCTTGGCGTAAAGCGCACCGCCACAGCCCATCGACAGACGGACCATGAACGGGAATTCGCCCTGCTCGGCGGGGGTACCGCCGACGACACGCTCACCCGGGGTGGGGCCGGGGTGCGGGGCCGCGGAAGCGGCGACGGGCTGGAGACTGACACAGGCGAGGGCGATGGCACCGAGGGTGGCGGCTCTCTTGACTCCACGCAGCTTGGTGTTCAACGGGCTTCCCTTCGTGGGGGGTTTCGTGGGGGGTTGCACGCGTTCACGGCCCCACCCCCTCCCCGCGACAGCACGAGAATGGCATGAGCCCGCCAATGCGTTGTTGCGGATTATGGAGATCAGTGTCCGCATAGAGCAAGGGGCGCTTTTCGGCCACGGCCCTGTCGGCGGGCTGGTTCCGACCGGGGTGAAGGGCTCTACAGTGGAACTGAGTTGAGCCGAACCGTCTTCTGGGGGTGCGCACGTGTCGGACGGCGGCCCGGTGGTGCACGGCTACCCTCACCTGGAGACGGTGCGCTCCGCGATCACCGCGCTCTACAAGCGCCTGTCGTACGACACCGTCCACACCTTCGACACCAGCGTCACCCCCGCCGACGTCGCCTTCTCCGACCAGGACGACCTGCATCTGGGCGTGCAGCGGGTGGCGCGCGAGATGGTGCGCCACTTCCGCCTTCCGGACGCCCGCGCGATCGTCAGCTTCCGCGAGATGGAACACGCGGCGAACGTCGAACTCGCCGCAGGGCCCGAGTACTTCATCGAGCTGAACGACCGTTTCCGCACGCACCGCAGGGACATCGGCGCGGCGCTCGCCCACGAGATCATGCACGTCTACCTGCACCGGCTCGACCTGTCGCTCCCCGGTACGCGTGACAACGAAATCCTCACCGACACCGCCACCACCTACCTGGGGGCGGGCTGGCTCCTCCTGGACGCCTATCGCGAGGACGGCGCCTCGTCGCAGAAGCTCGGGTATCTGACGCCGGAGGAGTTCGGTTACGTGCTGGCCAAACGGGCCATCGCGTTCGGTGAGGCGCCGGAGACGTGGTTCACCAGCGCGCAGGCGTACACCGCCTATACGAAGGGGCTCGCGCAGGCCCGCCGCGACGAGCAGCAGCCACCGCTGACGGCGGCGGGGTGGGCGGGGCGGCGGCGGTACGCGAAGGACCGGCGGTACGCGCTGGAGCACGGCTCCGGCGGAGCGGGAGCGGCGTCCCGTGCCGAGGCGTACTCGTTCTCCCGCGAATCGGGCGGGGCGTCACGCGGCCCGTCCGGCGGTTCCGTGCCGCTGCGGGTCTCGTTCCCGTGCCCGACCTGCCGCCAGCGGATCAGGTTGCCCGTACGGGGGCGGACGCGGGCGCGGTGCACGTTGTGCCGGACGGTGCTCGAATGCGACACGTAGAAGCACGGGGGCACGTTCGCCGGTGAACTAGCTCCAGTGCGCGGGGCGCGCAAGGGCCGGCGGAAGTTTGGTCCCGGCGTCGCCCTTCGCGGCGTTCACCTGCGACTGGGTCAGGAAGATGCTGCCGGTGAGGTCGGCGCCCCGCAGGTCCGCGTCCCGGAAGTCCGCGCCGATCAGGTCGGTCTGGCGGAGGTCGGCGCCGCGCAGGTCGGCGGCGATGAGGTAGGCGCCGCGGAGCGTGACGCCCCGGAGGTCGGCCCCTTGGAGACGGGCGCCGAACAGGTCGGCTCCCCGGCGGTCCTTCTTCTTGCGGTGGATGCCGGCGCGTACGAGCTCACTGGTGCGCAGGAGCAGGACGTTGACGTCCTCCCGGTGCGCGGCCACGTCTGTCTCGGCCACGGCAGCGGGGGCGTTCCGGGTGAGGCCGTCGACTTTGTCCAGCGCGCTGCGGAGCTCGGCCCTGATGGGGCGGGCCTGCGGCAGGGCGATCGCCTCGGTCAAGTACCAGAGCAGTTCGTGGAGTTGGCGCATCACCGGGAACACGTCGAACATCTGGCGGGCGCTGTCCGGGTCCCGCCGCCAGTCGGTTCCGCCGTACGTGATCTGCGAGACCTTCTGGCCGGCGCCGAAGCAGTCGTAGACCGTGCAGCCCGAGAAGCCCTTCTGGCGCAGGTTCTGGTGGATGCCGCAGCGGAAGTCCTGCCGGAGGTTGGTGCAGGGGGTGCCCGCGGCCTTGTCGACGGGGAAGTCCGCAGACTTGGAGAAGGTCAGGGCGACGCAGCAGAGCCCGAAGCAACTACCGCAGTCGGCCCGCAGATCCTGCCGTTCATCACCGACGACGGGCAACAACTGACGCTCACGGGAGGGCTGTCGGGGCTGCTTCTCGGTCATCAGGTCGTTCATCCCGTTCGCTCAGGACTGGACGCGGGGAATCAGGTGGGTGGGCGGGAAAGGCCTGTTCGGTGCCCGGCAGCGAGGCACGCAGCCCCGCCGCCGAGCAGCACAAGCACTACGCCGCCTTACGCCCCGCACCGCCCCCGGAGGGACGCCCCCCACGACGCGCACGCCCCGAACCGTTTCCGCCGCCCGCAGCCGGGCGACCGCCGCCCGCGGCAGAGCGACCGCTGCCCGCAGCCGGGCGACCGCCACCCCCGGCGGACGGCTTACCGCCACCCGAGGAAGAGGCCTGCCCCTGCGGGCGGGACCGGCGCTGCCCCTGACCCCCGCCCTGCCCGGCGGGACGCCCCCGCCGCCCGCGCTGCGGCGAAGCCTGCTGCTGCTGCGGGACCTCGATGACCACCGGCACCCCGGACGGCTCCCGCGCGCCGGTGATGCGCGCGAGTTCCTCGTCCGTGGACTTGACCCGCGCCGTGTTCGGGCTGATCTCCGCGTCGGACATCAGACGCGTCATGTCCCGCTTCTCGTCCGGCAGGACGAGCGTGACGACACTGCCCGACTCCCCCGCCCGCGCGGTACGCCCGCCGCGGTGGAGGTAGTCCTTGTGGTCGGTGGGCGGGTCGACGTTCACGACGAGGTCGAGGTCGTCGACGTGGATGCCGCGAGCCGCCACGTTGGTGGCGATAAGGGCGGTGACCTGGCCGTTCTTGAACTGGTCCAGGGTCCGGTTGCGCTGCGGCTGCGAACGGCCGCCGTGCAGCCCCGAGGCCCGTACCCCGTTGGCGAGCAGCCGCTTGGTGAAGCGGTCCACCGCGCGCTTGGTGTCCAGGAACATGATCACCCGGCCCTCGCGGGCGGCGATGCGCAGGGCGACGGCCTTCTTGTCGGTCTCGTCGGCCACGTACAGGACGTGGTGCTCCATCGTCGTCACGGCGCCCGCGGACGGGTCGACCGAGTGCACGACCGGGTCGTCGAGGAACATCCGGACCAGGCGGTCGATGTTCTTGTCGAGCGTCGCGGAGAAGAGCATCGTCTGGCCGCCCTGCTCCACCTGCTTCAGGAGCGCGGTGACCTGCGGCATGAAGCCCATGTCGGCCATCTGGTCGGCCTCGTCGAGGACCGTCGTGCGCACCTGCGAGAGGTTGGCGTCGCCGCGCTCGATGAGGTCCTTGAGACGTCCGGGCGTGGCCACCATGATCTCGGCGCCGCGGCGCAGCGTGCCCGCCTGCTTGGCGATGGAGAGGCCGCCGACGACCGTCGACATGCGCAGGTTCACGGCCGTGGCGTACGGCGTGAGCGCGTCCGTCACCTGCTGCGCGAGTTCACGCGTGGGGACGAGGACCAGGGCGAGCGGAGAGCGCGGCTCGGCGCGGCGGCCGGCGGTGCGGGCGAGCAGCGCGAGGCCGAAGGCGAGGGTCTTGCCGGAGCCGGTGCGGCCACGGCCGAGGATGTCGCGGCCCGCGAGGGAGTTGGGCAGGGTGGCGGCCTGGATCGGGAAGGGCTCGGTCACGCCCTGCGCGGCCAGCGTCTTGAGGAGGGCCTCGGGCATGTCCAGGTCGGCGAACGCCTCGACCGCGGGCAGTGCGGGCGTGATGCTCTCGGGCAGCGCGAACTCACCCTGTACGGGCCTCGCCTTGGGCCGGCCCGGCTTCTTCGCGGCACCCCTCGCCTGGCCGCCGCCGGCCACCGGGGCCTTTCCGCGTGCGTTCGTGGAGCGCCTGCGGGCAGGACGCGCAGGGCGTTCGGAGCGATTCATACGGAAATGCCTTCCTGGGCCTGGTGACAGCACAAGCCGAGGCCCGCACCACTGACGGTGCGGGCCTCGGCTATGAGGTTCGCGTGCTAAGACGTTCAGGCCTGAACGATGTTCTCGGCCTGCAGGCCCTTCTGGCCCTGCGTGACGTCGAAGGAGACCTTCTGGCCCTCGAGGAGCTCACGGAAGCCCGAGGACGCGATGTTCGAGTAGTGGGCGAAGACGTCGGGGCCGCCGCCGTCCTGCTCGATGAAGCCGAAGCCCTTTTCCGAGTTGAACCACTTAACGGTGCCGGTTGCCATGTCAATCTCCTCAACAGGGGCAGAGTAAGGAAAACCACGGAATTGTGGATTCCAAGCGCTGCAATGACCCCCATCACCGGAGAGACCGGAGAAAAACAATAATGCGCCCTCGGAGTTTCCCGTCAGGCGCACCTAAAGTTCATGGGTACCAAAACTGCGACGCATAAGCCTAACACGGACGAGGGACCCCGTGTTCCCGGGTCCCTCGTGCACCGTACGGGGTGGGGGCGCCGCCTTACTCCACTCGCAGCAGCGCCTTGCGCGGCAGCGCCGGGCACAGGACCGCGCAGAGCACGAAGCCGCCCACCACCCAGGGCATGACCGCGGTGAGCGCCTGCGTCAGGCCCGACGAGGCGTGCTCGAAGAAGACCGTGCCGATCACGGCGGCGCCCAGGGCGCCGCCGAACTGCTGGGCCGTCGAGAAGATCCCGGACACCCCGCCAGCGATGTCGGCGGGCACCGCGGACAGGACCACGTTCACCAGCGGCACGACGAGCAGTCCGAGCCCCGCACCGGCCACGAGCAGCCCCGGCACCAGCGGCCACGCCCCGGTGTGGGCCTGCGCGGACGACGTGACCGCCGACCAGACCCAGCCGAAGCCGCCGGCCATCAGGAGCGACCCGGCGGCCAGGACCAGGCGCCCGAATCGCACCGCGAGCCGGTCCGCCACCGGCGCGGTCAGGAAGCCGCCCGCGGAGAACGCCACGGTCACGACGCCCGCCTGCATCGGCGTGTAGCCCTCGCCGCCCTGCAGCCAGATCGCGAAGACGAGGAAGAAGCCCTGCATGCCGAGCGCGAAGAGCAGTTGTACGACGACGCCCACGGAGAACGCGGGGAGCCGGAAGGCGCGGGAGGGCAGCAGCGGCACGGTCCCGCGCGAAGCGTCCCGCCTGCCCTCCACCAGCGCGAGGCCGACGAGCGCGAGCACTCCCCCGGCAATGCAGAGCCAGCCCCACAGCGGCCAGCCGTTGGCGCGGCCCTGCACCAGCGGCAGCACGATCGCGGCCAGCGAGCCCGCGAGGACGAGGCTGCCGGGCATGTCGGGGCGCCCTGCCGAGCGCTCGCGCGAGTGGCCCGCCACCATGTAACACCCCGTCAGCTACCTGCCGCACGCACCTTCCCTGTGTCGGGGCACCCCGCTACCTTCGTCAACCAAACAATCGCTTGGTTGATGGACGAGTGGCCAGGGCGACCGCTACCGAGGAAGGCGGCCCGATGCGCATCACCCGCACACGTACGGCGGCACGTTCGGCGGTACATTCGGCGGCTCGTACGGCAGCCGGAGTCGCGGTCTGCGCGCTCGCCCTGGGCGCACTGCCCGCCGGGGCGGCCCGCGCCGAATCCGCCGCGTCCGCCGCGTCCACCGCGTCCGAGCGCGGTGCGGCCCGGCACACCGCCCCGCTTCACTCCCGCCCGGCAGCCGACGGCGTACGCCTGGTTCCGCTCCAAGGGGCCGTCAATGTCCGGGACTTGGGCGGCTACCGCACCTACGACGGGGAGCGGGTCCGCTACGGCCAGGTCTTCCGCGCCGACGCCCTGGCGAAGCTCACCGACGCCGACGTCACCACCCTCGCGGGGCTCGGCCTGAAGAAGGTCGTCGACTTCCGGGTGCCGGCCGAGGTCCAGAACGACGGCCCCGACCGGCTGCCCGCCGGGCTCACCGCGACGTCCAGGCCCGTCAACGACAACGGTCTCTTCGTCACGCTGATGACCGTGATCGGCTCCAGGGACCCGGTCAAGCAGGAGGAGATGCTGGGCAACGGCAAGGCGGACGCCTTCATGCGCGAGGTCTACCGCACCTTCGTCACCGACGCCTCGAACCGCGCGCAGTTCGCGACGACGCTGCGCGACATCGCCGGGGGCGGCAAAGGATCAACGGGCTCGCCGCTTCTCTACCACTGCACGGCGGGCAAGGACCGCACCGGCTGGACCAGTTACCTGCTGCTGCGCGCCGTCGGCGTCCCCGAGCACACCGCCGTGGGCGACTTCCTGGCATCCAACACCTACCGCGCCGCGTACGACGCGAAGGTACGCGAGGGTCTGAAGCAGGCCGGCCTGATGCAGAACCCCGACCTGCTGATCCCCCTCCAGGAGGTCCGCACCGGCTATCTGGATGCGGCGCTGGCCGAGGCCGAGCAGAAGTACGGCAGCCTGGGCGGCTATCTGCGCAAGGGCCTGGGGCTCGATACGCGGACGATTCTCGCGTTGCGGGAGCGGATGGTCGGCCGGTGATCTCGTACGGGCTCGACGGCAAGGCCGTCCTGATCACCGGCGCGGGTCGCGGGCAGGGAGCCGCCGAGGCGCGGCTCTTCGCGGAGGCCGGGGCGCGGGTCGTGGTCACGGACGTGCGGGAGGAGGAGGGGCGGGCCGTCGCCGAGTCCCTGGGCGATCAGGGTCTGTTCGTACGTCATGACGTCACGGACGCGGCGAGCTGGGCGTCGGCCGTGGCGGCCGGGGTGAGCGCCTTCGGCCGGCTGGACGCGCTCGTCAACAACGCCGCGCTGTGGCGGACGGCGTCCGTGGAGAACGAGACGTACGAGAACTTCGAGGCTCTGGTGCGGGTCAATCTGCTCGGGCCGTTTCTGGGGATCCAGGCGGTGCTGCCCGCGTTGCGGGAGGCGGGCGGGGGGTCGATCGTCAATGTCTCCTCCACGGCGGGGCTCGTGGGGATACGGGGGCATGCGGCGTACGGCTCCACGAAGTTCGGGTTGCGGGGGCTCACCCGGTCATCGGCGCTGGACCTCGCGGAGTACGGGGTCCGGGTGAACTCCGTGCATCCGGGGGCGATCGACACGCCGATGATCTCCTCGGCCTCCGCGGGGCGGGACTGGTCGCATCTGCCCCTCGGCAGGATGGGCCGCCCCGAGGAGGTCGGGGAGCTGATCCTGTTCCTCGCTTCGGAGGCGTCGTCGTACATCACGGGCGCGGAGTTCGCCGTGGACGGCGGGTCGACGGCGGGGTGATTTTCCCCGACCCCGCCCCTTCCCGAAAACCCGCTCGACGCGGGGGTCTTGGTGGACGTCATCACCGGCTCCGCCGAGTTCGTCCTCAAACGCCGGACGGGCTGAAACCCTTCAGCCCGTCCGGCGTTTGAGGCCATCTTGTCGGGGTCTGGGGCGGAGCCCCAGTTTCGGGAAGGGGCGGGATTGGGGAAAGCCCCGCAGGGACCGCTTTACCCCGCCTGCTCCTGGAACGCCGGCAGCTCGAAGATCCGCTCCTTCGCCGCGTCGTCCATCAGCTCCACCAGCGGCATCACCAGATCCCACAGGTCCCGCTTGTCCACCTCCAGGGCAAGCGCGTCCAGGTCGGCCGAAGGCAGCGCCCCCGCCGCATCGGCAACCACCTGCCGGGACTCCCCCGGCAACGCCCCCACCAGCGGCAGGAACTCCGCCCACAAGCCGGTCGCCACCACCGCCCGCACCACCCCGCCGAGCACCTGCGCGTCCCGCAGGGAAGGAAGCCCCGCGACCGCACGCCGCTCCTCGTCCCCGAGGAGCGCCACCACCGGAAGCAGCGCCTCCCAGAGGTCCTGCTCGCTCACCGTCACGACCAGGGAATCCAGCTCCTGTGGCGGACGCGCCGCGGCGAGCGAGGCGATGCGCCCGCGCTGCTCCCCCGGCACCATCCCGGCCACCGCCAGCGCCTCCGGCCACAGCCCCGCCTCCGAGGCCGAGGCGATGACCGACGCGAGGCGCTCCGCGCCCATCAGCTCGATGATCTGCCCGAGCCGTTCGGGCACGTCGATCAGGAAGCCGGTCCGCAGGACCGCCGCGTCGTCCACCTGCGGCAGGATCCGGCGCAGTGAGGAGTCGTGCAGGTAGCCCACGAAGCGGCCCATCGTGAGGTAGTCGCCCCGCTCGGCGAGCGAGACCGCGATCCGCACCACCAGGCCCTCGTCGAGCCGGTCGACGATGCCCTTGATCCTGCGCGGGTCGAGATGCCCGCACGACTCCGCCGTGAACGGCACCGGCAGCTTCTCGATGATGTCCGCGGCCCGCGTCGGTTCGAGGCGTCCGGCGACCCCGGCGGCGAGCCGCGGGCCGAGCGCCTTCTGCGAGATGGCGGCCGCCACCCCGGCGGGAACCAGCTTCGTCGCGGACGCGATCCGGTCCAGCATCTCGGGCGTACGGTCGAACAGCGCGGCGACGCACTGCTCGCGGAAGCGGCGTACGTCCTCGACGGGGAGCGCCCGCAGGAAGGCGAGCCCGTCCGGGTCGACGTCGAGAAGGCGCGCGATCTTCAGGGTCTCCGCCCTGCTCCGCAGCTTGTCCATGACCCGTGCCCTTCCTATCGGAACAGAATGCGGCGTACGGGGCCGCGGGCGAGGGCCGGGACGAGTTTCAGCGCCTCCTCGGCGGCCTCGTTCAGGCCCGACGCGCGGCTCTCGCGCTCGCGCCTGAGCGCGTCGGCCAGCACTGTCAGCTGTTCGGGCGGCAACTGCCCGACGGACTCAGGTGGTTCGTCGCGCAGCTCTTTGCCCAGCTGCTCCCGCGCTTCGGTGCTCATAGGGCCTCCCATGGCCGGGTACGGCACCCGAGACTGATGCGAAATTGACTAATAGTCAATAGAAGCGGCTCCGGGCAGATCCGGAAGGCGCGCTACCGCGAAACCGCACGTAATCTTGTGCGAATGAAACGTGCAGGCCTCCTCCTTCTCGCCGTCGCCCCGGTCGCCACGGTCGCCGTCTATCTCCTGGGCGGGGACTCGGACAGCGATGCCGCCGGAGCCGATCAGCGGGGGCCCGGCACCCAGCGGCCCTACGACAAGGACAAGTCGGCGGCCGAGATCAAGGCCGACGACGAACTGATCGCGGACCTTCCGCCGGGCCTCGCGGCGCCCGCGAAGAAGGAGCTGGCCCAGCAGCTGATAGCCAGCGCGGAGAACTCCACGCTGAACTGGCGCGGGCAGTACGGCTACATCGAGGACATCGACGACGACCACGGCTACACCGCGGGGATCATCGGCTTCTGCACCGGCACGCACGACCTGCTCACCCTCGTCGAGCGGTACACGAAGGACCACCCGGACAACGGCCTCGCCCGTTATCTGCCCGCCCTGCGCAAGGTCGACGGCACGGACTCGCACGAGGGCCTGGACCCCGGTTTCACCAAGGCCTGGAAGGCGGAGGCCGAGGAGCCCGCGTTCCGCAAGGCCCAGAACAGCGCCCGCGACCGCATCTACTTCGACCCCGCGGTCCGCCTCGCCAAGCTCGACGGGCTCGGCACGCTCGGGCAGTTCATCTACTACGACGCGATGGTCCTGCACGGCCCCGGCACCGGGCCGCGCGGCTTCTACGGCCTGCGCGAGGCGGCGCTCAAGGAGGCGGACACGCCCGCGCAGGGCGGCAAGGAGAAGGCGTACCTCGACATCTTCCTGGACATCCGCCGGGCGGCCATGAAGGAGGAGAAGTCGCACCGCGACACGACGCGCGTGGACACGGCCCAGCGGGAGTTCCTCTATGACGGCAATCTGGGCCTGAAGACGCCGCTGACCTGGAAGGTGTACGGGGAGACGTTCAGGGTTCCGTAGCCCCCGAACGCCTCCCCCCGGGGCTCAGCCCTTGACGGCTCCCGCCGCCAGGCCCGAGCCGAGCTTGCGGTGCACGATCACGAAGAAGATCATCACCGGCACGGTGACCAGCGTGGAGCTGGCCATGACCGGGCCCCAGGCCGTGGAGTTCTCACCGAAGAACTGGTAAATGCCGACGGCGGCCGTGTACTTGTCGTTGCCCTTCATGAAGGTGTAGGCGAAGACGAACTCGTTCCACGCCGTGATGAAGGCGAAGATCGAGGTCGCGACGAGTCCGGGGGCGACCAGCGGAAGCAGCACCGACCGGAACATCCGCCACCAGGAAGCCCCGTCGATGTACGCCGCCTCCTCGACCTCCTTGGGGATGGTCTGGACGAAGCCGCGCAGGGTCCAGATCGCGAAGGGCAGCGAGAGCGCGACGTAGACGATCGTCAGGCCGAGCAGCGAGTTGAGCATGTCGTAGTCCCGCATCTGGATGAAGAGCGGGATGACGAGCGCCTCGAGCGGCACCATCTGCACTATCAGGACCATGATCAGTACGGAGGTGCGGAACCGGAACTTGAAGCGGGCCACCGCGATGGCCGCGAAGAGCGAGAGCAGCGCGGCGGCCAGGATCGTGCCGAAGCCGACGAGCGCCGAGTTCAGCAGATACGTACCGAAGTTGCCCTTCTCGAACACATAGGTGAAGTGCTCGAAGCTGATGCCGCTGGGCAGCACGTCCGAACCGCGGGTGACCGCCTTCGGGTCGAGCGCCGTGGAGATCATCCAGTACACGGGGAAGAGCGTGAAGAGCAGCAGCGCGGCGACCGCGACGGGCAGGCCGATGCGTGCGGCGGGTGTGGTGCGGCGGGTCGTCACAGGTCCTCCTCCCCCTGCCGGAACAGCGTGCGGATGTAGACGATCGTGATGGCCAGAAGCAGCAGGGTCAGCAGGACCGCGGCTGCCGCGCCCGTGCCGTAGTCGTTCTTGGCGAACGCCTGGATGTAGGAGAAGACGCCGAGGTTGTAGACCTCTTCGTTGGCTCCGTCGCCGCCCGGCATCAGATAGATCTGGGTGAAGACCTTGAAGTCCCAGATGGTGGAGAGGATGGTCACCACGAGGAAGACCGGCTTGATCGTCGGCACCGTGATGTTCCAGAACCGCTGCCATGCGTTGGCGCCGTCGAGTTCGCTCGCTTCGTAGAGCTCCTTGGGGATCGTCATCAGGCCCGCGAGGACGGTGATGGCGACGAACGGGAATCCGTGGTGCACGACGTTCAGGGTCGCGATCGCGTAGAACGGGCCGCGCTCGGTGAACCAGTTGGTGGTCTCGGGGTCGATGAGTCCGATCGAGCCCGCGATCTGGCTGACCATGCCGTCCTGCGGCTGGAAGAGCCAGATCCAGACGTACGTTCCGGTGACGGCGGGCATCGCCCAGGCCGCGAGGATCGCGATGGAGCAGATGAGCCGCCAGGTCGTGCCGAGGCGGTTGAGCAGCAGGGCGACGAGCGTGCCGAGCGCGACGGTGAGGCCGACACAGGCGATCGCGAAGAACGCCGTGTTGGGCAGGACCGTCTTCCACAGGAGCCCGCTGCCGAGCAGATCGGTGTAGTGGTCGAATCCGGTGTACGTGCCGACGCCGCCGCCGAACTTGACGGCGTAGTCCTGCAGCGAGAGCTTGCCGACCTGGATCAGCGGCCAGAGCAGCAGGCCGGCGAGGACCACGAGGGACGGCGCGAGGAGCAGCCAGGGCCTGGCGAGGGAGACCAGCTTCTTCTTGCGGAGTGCTGCTTCGTGTTCCGGTCGGGTGGCGGGGCGGCGGCGGACCGTGGTGTCTTCCTCGGGCCCGCCGCCGACAAGCGTGCTTTTCACAGTGCCGACTCGCCCTTGCCTACTTGTCCTTGGCGAAGATGGCGTCCATGTCCTTGGCGGCCTTGTCCGCCGCCTCCTGGACGGAGGACTTGCCGGTCAGGATGGACTGCACCATGCCGGGGATAACCTTGGAGGCCTGGATCTCGCCGTACGCCTTGGTCTTGGGGACGGTCGCGCCGGCCTCCAGCATCTGCTTGGCGAAGGGCTCGACCAGCGGGTCCTTCTTCGCCTCGATCTTCTTCAGCTCGGAGTTCTGACCGGGGAAGTAGTTGGTCTCGCCGGCCCACTTGGCCGCGAAGTCACCCGTGGTCAGCATCTTCACGAACTCCCAGGCGAGGTCCTTCTTGTCCGTGTCGAACGTGGACAGGTAGGAGCCGCCGAGGAAGGACTTGCTCATGCCGCCGTTCTGGCCGGGGATCGGCACCGCGGCGAGCTTGCCCTTCAGGTCGGGGTTGGCGTCGACGATGGCCTTGGGGGTCCAGTTGCCGCCGACGGCCATGGAGACCTGGCCCTTGTTCCAGGCGTCGCCGACCTCCTTCTCCGTCCAGGTGTTGACCTTGGCCGGGGAGACCTTGTCCTTGGTGGCGAGGCCCGTGTAGAACTCGATGCCCTTCACGGCCTCCGGCGAGTTGATGCCGGACTTCCACTTGCCGCCCTGCTCGGTGGCGAGTTCGCCGCCGGCGCCCCAGATGAAGGGGGCGGCGAACATCTCGGCGCCGCCCGCGACCGGGAAGGGGATCATCCCGGGCTCCTTGTCCTTGAGCGTCTTGGCCGCGGACTGGAGCTCCTTCCAGGTGGTCGGCGCCTTCAGCTTGTGCTTCTCGAAGATGTCCTTGCGGTAGACGATGCTGCGTACGCCCGCGTACCAGGGCATGCCGTACTGCTTGCCGTCGAGCGTGCCCGCGTCCTTCAGCCCCTCGACCAGGTCGTCGCCCAGGCCCGACTTCTTCACGTTGTCCGTCACGTCGACGAGCGCGCCGGTCTCGGCGAACTGCGGCACCCAGGTCGTACCGACCTCGGCCACGTCCGGGACCTGGTCCTCGCCGCCCTCGATGGCGGTGGTGAACTTCTTCTGCGCGGTGGCCCACTGCTGGTACTCGACGTGGATCTTGGCGCCGGTCTTCTTCTCGAAGGCCTTGCCGGCCTCGGTGAAGAAGGGCCTGGCGTCGGGGTTGGTCCCCTCCATGATCCACACGGTCAGGGTCTTGCCCTTGCCGTCCGCCTTGTCGCCGCCGTCGCTCCCGTCATCGCCGCCGCATGCCGTCGCGGTCAGTCCGAGCGTCATGGCGATACCTGCCGCGATGACCCGTCGCTTCATACCGGCCCCCTCGTGGGTTCGTGCTGATTACTGCGCCGATCCGTTTGTGGGAGCGATTGTGGTCACAGGGGCTCGGTGCGGTCTAGACCCATTCGGCTAAGCGGGGCCGAAACGTGATTTGCGTTGCAAGCAATGAGCGTTGCACGGGGTGCAGCGAAATTCCGGGCACCGGGTGCCGAAACGCCACGACGCCCGCCCTGGTCCGGTCGGGGACTAGGCGGGCGTCGCATCAGTTCCGTACGCCGTTGTACGGGACGTACTGGGGGCGGTACTAGACCATCAGTGAACGGTCAGTCGGCCGGATCGGGGACGGAAGATCACTCGCACCGGTGAGGAAGCGGTCCACGCCCTTCGCGGCCGAGCGCCCCTCGGCGATCGCCCAGACGATGAGCGACTGGCCGCGACCCGCGTCACCGGCGACGAACACGCCGGGAACGTTGGTCTGGAACTCGCCGTCACGGGCGACGTTCCCGCGCTCGTCGAGGTCCAGGGAGAACTGGTCCACCAGACCGTTCTCGCGGTCCGTACCCGTGAAGCCCATCGCGAGGGTGACCAGCTGGGCGGGGATCTTGCGCTCCGTGCCCGGCTTCGGGGTCAGCTTGCCGTCGATGAACTCGACCTCGGTGAGGTGCAGGAACTGGACGTTCCCGTCCTCGTCGCCCTCGAAGTGGGTGGTCGAGACGGAGTAGACCCGCTCGCCGCCCTCCTCGTGCGCGGAGGTGACCTTGTAGAGCATGGGGAAGGTCGGCCAGGGCTGGCCCGCGTTCCGCTCCTCGCCCGGCCGCGGCATGATCTCCAGCTGCGTGACCGAGGCCGCGCCCTGGCGGTGGGCGGTGCCCACGCAGTCCGCGCCGGTGTCGCCGCCGCCGATGACCACGACGTGCTTGCCCTCGGCGGTGATGGGGGGCGCCACGAAGTCGCCCTCCTGGACCTTGTTGGCGAGCGGCAGGTACTCCATGGCGAAGTGGATGCCGTTCAGCTCACGGCCCGGCACCGGCAGATCGCGGGAGATGGTGGCGCCCGCGGCGATGACCACGGCGTCGTGCCGCTTGCGCAGCTTCCCCGCGTCTATGTCGCGGCCGATCTCCACGCCCGTACGGAACTTGGTGCCCTCCGCGCGCATCTGCTCGATGCGGCGGTTGATGTGGCGCTTCTCCATCTTGAACTCGGGGATGCCGTAGCGCAGGAGGCCGCCGATGCGGTCGGCGCGCTCGTACACGACGACCGTGTGACCGGCCCGCGTCAGCTGCTGGGCGGCGGCCAGACCCGCGGGGCCCGAGCCGATGACGGCGACGGTCTTGCCGGAGAGCCGGTCGGGCGCCTGGGGCAGCACGTCGTTGGCGTCCCACGCCTTGTCGATGATCGACACTTCGACGTTCTTGATCGTGACGGCCGGCTGGTTGATGCCGAGCACGCACGCCGACTCACAGGGCGCCGGGCACAGGCGGCCCGTGAACTCCGGGAAGTTGTTCGTGGCGTGCAGCCGCTCGGAGGCGGCCGACCAGTCCTCGCGGTAGGCGAAGTCGTTCCACTCGGGGATCAGGTTGCCCAGCGGACAGCCCTGGTGGCAGAACGGGATGCCGCAGTCCATGCAGCGCGACGCCTGCTTGGAGATGATCGGGAGGAGGGAGCCGGGAACGTAGACCTCGTTCCAGTCCTGGACGCGCTCGCCCACCGGGCGGGTCTGCGCGACCTCGCGGCCATGGTTCAGAAAGCCCTTGGGATCAGCCATTGGTCGCCGCCTCCATCATCTTCTCGGTGATCTCGGTCTCCGAGAGACCGTCTCGCTCGGCGGCGTCCTTGGCGGCGAGCACTGCCTTGTACGTGCTGGGGATGATCCTGCTGAAGCGCTCCACGGCGGAGTCCCACTCGGCGAGCAGCTTCTCGGCGACGGTCGACCCGGTCTCCTCGTGGTGGCGGCGCACGACGTCGTGCAGCCACTTCTTGTCGGAGTCGTCCAGGGCCTCGACGGCGGCCACGTTGCCGGCGTTGACGTTGTCCCGGTCGAGGTCGATGACGTACGCGATGCCGCCGGACATACCGGCCGCGAAGTTGCGGCCCGTCTCTCCGAGGACCACCGCGTGGCCGCCGGTCATGTACTCGCAGCCGTGGTCGCCCACGCCCTCGGACACGACCGTCGCGCCAGAGTTGCGGACGCAGAACCGCTCGCCCGTGCGACCGCGGAGGAACAGCTCGCCGCCCGTCGCGCCGTACGCGATGGTGTTGCCGGCGATCGTCGAGTACTCGGCGAGGTGGTCGGCGCCGCGGTCCGGGCGGACGACGACACGGCCGCCGGAGAGGCCCTTGCCGACGTAGTCGTTGGCGTCGCCCTCCAGGCGCAGGGTCACGCCGCGCGGCACGAACGCGCCGAACGACTGGCCCGCCGAGCCGGTGAAGGTGATGTCGATGGTGTCGTCGGGCAGGCCCGCGCCACCGAACTTCTTGGTCACCTCGTGGCCGAGCATGGTGCCGACCGTGCGGTTGATGTTGCGGATCGCGACCTGGGCGCGGACCGGCTGGGCGTCGGTCGCGCTGGGGGCGTTGAGCGCGTCGGCGGCGAGCTTGATCAGCTCGTTGTCGAGCGCCTTCTCCAGGGCGTGGTCCTGGGCCGCGATCTGGTGGCGCACGGCGCCCTCGGGCAGCGACGGCACGTGGAAGAGCGGCTCCAGGTCCAGGCCCTGCGCCTTCCAGTGGTTCACGGCCCGCTCGGTGTCGAGGAGCTCGGCGTGGCCGACGGCCTCCTCGATGGAGCGGAAGCCGAGCTCGGCGAGGATCTCGCGGACCTCTTCGGCGATGAACTCGAAGAAGTTGACGATGTACTCGGCCTTGCCGGAGAAGCGCTCGCGCAGCGCCGGGTTCTGCGTGGCGATACCGACCGGGCAGGTGTCCAGGTGGCAGACGCGCATCATGACGCAGCCGGAGACGACGAGCGGCGCGGTCGCGAAACCGAACTCCTCGGCGCCGAGCAGCGCGGCGATGACGACGTCACGGCCGGTCTTGAGCTGGCCGTCCGTCTGGACCACGATGCGGTCGCGCAGGCCGTTGAGGAGCAGCGTCTGCTGGGTCTCGGCGAGGCCGAGCTCCCAGGGACCGCCCGCGTGCTTGAGCGAGGTCAGCGGCGATGCGCCCGTACCGCCGTCGTGGCCTGAGATCAGGACGACGTCCGCGTGCGCCTTGGAGACACCCGCGGCGACCGTGCCGACGCCGACCTCGGAGACCAGCTTCACGTGAATCCGCGCCTGCGGGTTCGCGTTCTTCAGGTCGTGGATCAGCTGGGCCAGGTCCTCGATGGAGTAGATGTCGTGGTGCGGCGGCGGGGAGATCAGGCCCACGCCCGGCGTCGAGTGACGCGTCCTGGCGACCCACGGGTAGACCTTGTGGCCGGGCAGCTGGCCGCCCTCGCCGGGCTTGGCGCCCTGCGCCATCTTGATCTGGATGTCGTCGGCGTTGACCAGGTACTCCGAGGTCACACCGAAGCGGCCGGAGGCGACCTGCTTGATGGACGAGCGGCGCGCCGGGTCGTACAGGCGCTCCGGGTCCTCGCCGCCCTCACCGGTGTTGGACTTGCCGCCCAGCTGGTTCATGGCGATGGCGAGCGTCTCGTGCGCCTCGCGGGAGATCGAGCCGTACGACATGGCGCCGGTCGAGAACCGCTTGACGATGTCGGCGGCCGACTCGACCTCGTCGACGGAGATCGAGGGCCGGTCCGACTTCAGGTTGAACAGGCCGCGCAGCGTCATCAGCCGCTCGGACTGCTCGTTCACGCGGTCCGTGTACTTCTTGAAGATGTCGTAGCGGCGGTTGCGCGTGGAGTGCTGCAGGCGGAAGACCGTCTCCGGGTCGAAGAGGTGCGGCTCGCCCTCGCGGCGCCACTGGTACTCACCGCCTATGTCGAGCGCGCGGTGCGCCGACGCGATGCCGGAGGCGGGGTACGCCTTGGCGTGCCGGGCGGCGACCTCCTTGGCGATGACGTCGAGACCGGCGCCGCCGATCTTCGTCGTCGTACCGCTGAAGTACCGCTCGACGAAGGCCTCGTCGAGGCCGACGGCCTCGAAGACCTGCGCGCCGCGGTAGGAGGCGACGGTCGAGATGCCCATCTTGGACATGACCTTCAGGACGCCCTTGCCGAGCGCGTAGATCAGGTTCCGGATGGCCGTCTCGGCCCCGCCGTCCTCGTCGGCGGGCAGGAACGTACCGGCGCGGACGAGGTCCTCGACGGACTCCATCGCGAGGTACGGGTTGACCGCCGCGGCGCCGAAGCCGATGAGGAGGGCCACGTGGTGGACCTCGCGGACGTCGCCCGCCTCGACGAGCAGGCCCACCTGGGTGCGCTGCTTCGTGCGGATGAGGTGGTGGTGGACGGCCGCGGTGAGCAGCAGCGAGGGGATCGGCGCGTGCTCGGCGTCGGAGTGCCGGTCGGAGAGCACGATCAGGCGGGCGCCGGCCTCGATGGCGGCGTCGGCCTCGGTGCAGATCTCGTCGATGCGGGCGGCCAGCGCGTCGCCGCCGCCGCTGACGCGGTAGAGGCCGGAGAGCGTCGCGGCCGTCATGCCGGGCATGTCGCCGTCGGCGTTGATGTGGATGAGCTTGGCGAGCTCGTCGTTGTCGATCACCGGGAAGGGCAGCGTGACGCTGCGACACGTCGCGGCGGTCGGCTCCAGGATGTTGCCCTGCGGGCCGAGCGAGGAGTGCAGGGACGTGACGAGCTCTTCACGGATGGCGTCCAGCGGCGGGTTCGTGACCTGCGCGAACAGCTGCGTGAAGTAGTCGAAGATCAGCCGCGGGCGCTCGGAGAGCGCGGCGATCGGGGTGTCCGTGCCCATGGAGCCGAGCGGCTCGCCGCCGGTCTTGGCCATCGGCGCGAGGATGACGCGCAGCTCTTCCTCGGTGTAGCCGAAGGTCTGCTGGCGGCGCGTGACGGAGGCGTGCGTGTGCACGATGTGCTCGCGCTCGGGCAGGTCGGAGAGCTCGATCTCACCGGCCTCCAGCCACTCCTCGTACGGGTTCTCGGCGGCGAGGGCGGCCTTGATCTCGTCGTCCTCGACGATGCGGTGCTCGGCGGTGTCGACGAGGAACATGCGGCCGGGCTGGAGGCGGCCCTTCTTGACGACCTTCGCGGGGTCGATGTCCAGGACGCCGACCTCGGAGCCGAGGACGACGAGGCCGTCGTCGGTGACCCAGTAGCGCCCTGGACGCAGACCGTTGCGGTCGAGAACGGCGCCGACCTGGGTGCCGTCGGTGAAGGTGACACAGGCCGGGCCGTCCCAGGGCTCCATCATCGTGGAGTGGTACTGGTAGAAGGCGCGGCGGGCCGGGTCCATCGACGCGTGGTTCTCCCACGCCTCGGGGATCATCATCAGGACCGAGTGCGGAAGCGAACGTCCACCGAGGTGGAGGAGTTCTAGCACCTCGTCGAAGGACGCCGAGTCGGAGGCGTCCGGGGTGCAGATCGGGAAGACCCGGTCCAGCTTGTCGGTGCTGGCCTCGGAGGCGGAGGCGAACAGGCCGGAGGCGAGCTGCGACTCACGCGCCCGCATCCAGTTGCGGTTGCCCTTGACCGTGTTGATCTCGCCGTTGTGCGCGACGAAGCGGTACGGGTGTGCGAGCGGCCAGCTCGGGAACGTGTTCGTGGAGAAGCGCGAGTGGACGAGCGCGACGGCCGTGGCGAAACGGCGGTCGGACAGGTCGGGGAAGAACGGCTCCAGCTGGCCGGTGGTCAGCATGCCCTTGTAGACGATCGTCCGGGCGGAGAGCGAGGGGAAGTAGGTCCCGGCCTCACGCTCGGCACGCTTGCGCAGGACGAAGGCCTTGCGGTCGAGCGCGATGCCGGTGCTCTCGCCGTCGGCCACGAAGATCTGCCGGAAGACGGGCATCGTCGAGCGGGCGGTGGCACCGAGCAGCTCGGGGGCGACGGGCACGTCGCGCCAGCCGAGGACGGTCAGGCCTTCCTCCGAAGCGATCGTCTCGATCTGCGAGACGGCGGCGTCGGTGGTGCCCGCGGTGTCGACCGGCAGGAAAGCGATGCCGACGGCGTACGTGCCGGCCTCGGGGAGCGCGAATCCCGCGACCTCGCGCAGGAAGGCGTCCGGAACCTGGAGCAGGATGCCCGCGCCGTCGCCGGAGTCCGGCTCGGAGCCGGTGGCACCACGGTGTTCGAGATTGCGCAGTACGGTCAGCGCCTGTTCGACCAGCTCATGGCTGGCTACACCGGTGAGGGTGGCCACGAACCCGACACCACAGGCGTCGTGCTCGTTACGGGGGTCGTACATGCCCTGAGGGGCGGGGCGACCGTCCATGGGCGACCAGGCGTGCGTACGCATTGGCTCTCCCGTCGTCGTCGTGGCATAGGCAAAAAGCGAGGGACGACGTTGGCCCAGGCAAAATTTCGTGCAGGTTACATGATGGAACGCTTCTCGAAAAGCGGATAGCTCATTCCACCATGTGGACACCGCCCATAGGCGTGGGAGCGGCGAGGGGACCTCTGCGGACAGATCGATGACCGTAGGCCCGAGAGCGGCACGAGCCTCATTGCCCGCAGCGCTTACGGCTCATGCCCCGTGGTCATGGATTCGAAACCGCCGAGTAACGACTACTTATGCAGGGTCCCGCATAGGACTGCAAGCCTTTATCCTACGGCGGTACCGAACAAGCTGCCCAGGGCGTACGTCACACCCGCCGCCGCACCGCCGAGCGCGAGCTGCCGCAGGCCGCTGAACCACCAGGACCGCGCGGTCACCTTCGCCACCACGGCGCCGCAGGCGAAGAGGCCGACCAGGGCGAGCAGCAGCGCGGGCAGGAACGTGTTGGCGCCGAGCAGGTACGGCAGCACCGGGAGCAGCGCGCCGAGCGCGAAGGCGCCGAAGGAGGAGACCGCGGCGACGGTCGGCGAGGGCAGATCGCCGGGATCGATGCCGAGCTCCTCGCGCGCGTGGATCTCCAGGGCCTGCTCGGGGTCCTTGGACAGCTGCTTGGCGACCTCGCGGGCGAGGCCCGGCTCGACGCCGCGGGACTCGTAGAGCGCGGCGAGCTCCTTCTCCTCGTCCGCGGGGTGCTTGCGCAACTCACGCCGCTCCACGTCGAGTTCGGCCTGCACCAGCTCACGCTGCGAGGCGACGGAGGTGTACTCACCGGCCGCCATGGAGAAGGCGCCCGCGGCGAGACCGACGAGGCCCGTGACGACGATGGTCTGCTGCGAGACGGAACCGCCGGCGACACCGGTCATCAGGGCCAGGTTGGACACCAGGCCGTCCATCGCGCCGAAGACGGCGGGGCGCAGCCAGCCGCCGTTCACGTCGCGGTGGGTGTGGTTGTCGCGGTGTGCCTCGTGCAGCGCCGCTTCGGTCTCGATGATCGCCATGATGGGCCCCCTCAGTGCTTGGACGATCTCGAAAGTACGCGCGAAAAATCGCTCTCGCCAGCAAGGAAGGCCGTACTTACCTGCATGAACAGGCGTCTATCGAACCGGTGAACGCATGGGTCGGAGGGGTGATGTCGGCGGTGCGGATGCTCGTGTCGGGGGTGCCGCGTGGCAGGGATATCCGCAACGTCTCGGCACCACGGAGGCACGGCATGACGAGCTTGACCGGTGAGGCAGGAGCGACCGGAGCGGTCGCGGAGATCGGCCGGAGAGAGCGGGCGCGCGGCGCGCTCCTCGGCCTCGCGGTCGGGGACGCGCTCGGCGCGCCCGCCGAGAACATGAAGCCGTCGGAGATCCGCCGCCGTTGGGGCCGCATCACCGGGTACGTGGCCGAGCATCCCTCGGGCACGGACGACACCGAGTACGCGATCTTCTCGGGGCTGCTGCTCGCCCGGCACGGCTCGGACCTCACCGTCGCGCATGTCGAAGCGGCCTGGCACGAGTGGATCGCGGATCTCGACGAGGGCCCCTTCCGGGGCGCGGGCTTCAGCGAACGCGGCACCCTGGAGAACCTGCGCCGCGGGCTCGCGGCGCCCATCTCGGCGCAGCACCGGCACGCGTGGAGCGACGGCCTCGCGATGCGGGCCGCCCCGTTCGGGGTCTTCGCCGCGGGCCGGCCCGCCGAAGCGGCCAGGCTCGTCGCGATCGACGGCTCGGTCAGCCATGACGGCGAGGGCATCTACGGCGGGCAGGCGGTCGCCGCGGGGGTTGCGGCGGCGATGGGCGGGGCCGCGGTGGACGCGGTGGTGGACGCGGCCCTCTCCGTCATCCCGGAGGACTGCTGGACCTCCCGTTCGCTGCGGCGGGCGGTGGCGGTGGCGCACCACGGCGAGCGCGCGGTGCGTACGGCCGTGGTGATCGGCGGCTACCCCTGGACCGACCTCGCACCCGAGGCGGTCGGGCTCGCCTTCGGGGCGTACGCGTCGGCCTCCGGCCGCTTCCCGGACGCGGTGCTGACCGCCGTCAACATGGGGCGGGACGCGGATACGACGGCGGCGGTCGCCGGGGCGCTGGCCGGGGCGAGTTGCGGGGCGGCGGCCATTCCGCCGCCGTGGTCCGCCGCGATCGGCCCGGCGCGGGGCAGCTGCCTGCCTTCGATGCGGGGGCATCACGTCTTGGACGTGGCGGATCTTCTCTTCTCTGGTCCGGGGGCGGCGTGAGCGCCGACAAGCCCGCCGCTTCGCGGCGGATTTCCCCCACCCACCCACCCGTTTACCCCGCATGCGCCTGTGCCGAAGACCCTGGTTTGCCCACTACGCCGGGTGCGGATGCAGGCAGCGGGCGCTACAGCATGGCGAGCCCGCGCAGTCATGCCGAGGGAATACTGCTGGGCCTCGCCGCAGGCGACGCCGCCGGGTGGCCCGCCGCACGCCACAGGGCGAGCCGCATGCCCGAGTGGACCCGGAGGCTGACCCGCGAGCTGGACACCTTCGCCGAGCAGAACGCCACCACCACCCTCCCCGTCCCCATCGCGCTGAACCAACCCCCCGAACCCCTCCGCCTCGGCCCCTCCGACGACGCCGAATGGGCCGCCTTCACCGCGGAGTCCCTGCTCAGCGCGGCGGAAGGCACCCTCAGCGCCGCGCTGAGCCCCGACCGCCGGGTCCGCGCGGCCATCGACCTGTCCTGGGTGACCCTCGCGGGCGAAATCGCCGCCGCGGCGGCCCGCGCCCCCGAGGTCGAATCCGCCGTACTCCCCCTCCGCGCCCGCATCTCCGTACGCGCGGGCCTCGGCAACCTCGCCACGGGCCTGCGTCCGCCCGCCACCGGCCACGACAACCCCCACTTCTTCGACGACGCCGCCTGCGTACGCGCCTGCGTCCTCGCCCTGGTCCACCCCGGCGACCCCGAACAGGCCGCCGCACTCGCGGAGTTCGACGCCCGCTACACCCAGGACGGCGACGGCGTGCACGGCGCCCGCGCCATGGCCGCGGCGATCGCGGCGGCCATCGGCGGCGCGGACGTGGACGCGACCGTGGACGCCGCGCTCTCCCAGCTCCCCGAGCACACCGAGATCGGCCGCAACGCCTGGCACGCCGTCAAGCTCGCCCGCACCCAGACGGAGGACGGCGCCTTCGGCCTCGTCCCCCTCCTGGAGCACCAGATCGTCGACCACGTCTACAGCTACGGCATCGCCGCCGCCGAGACCGTCCCGGTCGCCCTCGCCCTGACCACCGCGGCCCGCGGCCGTATCAGCGAAGCCGTGCCCGCCGCCGCCTGCCTCTCCCGCGTCGCCGATTCCGCGCCCGCCCTGGCCGGTGCGCTGACCGGCGCGCTCGGCACGGCCGCCGCCGTCCCCGAGGCCTGGCGCGACGTCTGCCGCACGCTCTCCGGCTGCGCGCTCCCCCGCCTCGCGGGCACCGACCTGGTGAAACTCGCCGGGCAGCTGGCAGCCACGGAACTGACCACTCCGGGAGGACAATTCCGACATGACGTCACCAACACCCCGAACACTGACCGCCGATCTGCCCCCCACTGACCTGCCTCTCGGCGACCGCATCACCGCCTGTCTGGTCGGAGCGGCCGTCGGCGACGCCATGGGCGGCCCGGTCGAGGGCTACTCCCCCGAGCAGATCGTCGAACGGCACGGCGGTCGCGTACACGGCATCGTCGGCCCCTGGAACGGCGACCAGTGGCGCACCGCCCGCCCCATCGCGCCGTACCACAAGGGCGACGGGCACGTCACCGACGACACCTTGATGACGCACGCGCTCATCCGCGTGTACGCGACCGTCCGCGACCACCTGGACGCCTACGCGGTCGCCGACCACCTGGTCCCCGACCTCATGACAACCCCCCGCTGGATCCCTGAGCTGGAGGCGGACGCCATCCCCCTCCAGCGCCTCTTCCTCGCCGAGAAGTGGATCGTCGCCCGCCTCCACTACGGCCACGTCGATCCGCGCGAGGCGGGCACCGGAAACATCGTCAACTGCGGTGCGGCGATGTACATGGCGCCGGTCGGCCTGGTCAACGCGGCGAACCCGAAGGGAGCGTACGCCGAGGCCCTCGACGTCGCGGGCGCGCACCAGTCGTCGTACGGACGTGAGGCGGCAGCGGTCTTCGCGGCGGCCGTGGCGGCGGCGTGCGCGCCGAGTGCGACGCCGACCTCGGTGATCGACACCGCGCTCTCCCTCGCGAAGGACGGCACCCGGGCCGCCATCGAGTCCGTGGTCGAAGTCGCCTCCCACCACCGGGACTTCGAGTCGGCGCTGACCCCGCTGCGCACCGCGGTCACCCCCTTCGACACGGTCGGCCCCGACTACCGCGCCCCGTCGCTCGGCGCCCGCCGCCCCTCCCGCCTGCACTCCATCGAGGAACTGCCCGTCGCGCTCGGCATGCTCCTGGTGGGCGAGGGCGACTACCGCCACACGGTCCTCGGCTCGGTCAACTACGGCCGTGACTGCGACTCCATCGCGACCATGAGCGGCGCGATCGCGGGCGCGCTGGGTTCGCAGGCCCCGGCCGAGTGGTCGAAGACGGTCGCGGAGGCCAGCCGCCTTGATCTGCACGCCCCCGCGGCGACGCTCACGGAGGTCACCCGGGAGATCTTCACCCGTGACGTACGGCGCCGCCGCGCCCACGAGTCGGCGTACACGGCCCTGACGGCCACCCCATGATCCGCCTCACCTGGGTCCAGCCGGAGGACTTGGTCGGCCACGAACTCCGCCAGGCGGAGGAGGAGGGCCGAGACGTGACCTCGGCCCGCACCCGCTGGCTGACGGCAGGCGGCCACCTGGCCCCGCCAAGAGCGGGCGCATCCCCGACAGCGCCCACCCCAGAGCTACGAACCTTGGCCGTACAACTCCTGGACGAACTGTCGCCGTCGTCGTTGTGGGCAGGCGTTCCGCAGGGCAATTGGGGTCTCCCCTGCTCGAGCGAAGCCGAGAGCTTGGGGAAGGGTGGGCACAACGCCACCCACCGGGCCGCACCCGAGACCAGAGCCCCGCAGCAGGCGGTTTCGGGAAGGGGCGGGATTGGGGAAAAGAAGGCCCTACGCAACCGCCTGCACGCCGCCTGGCTAGGCAGAGCCGCAGGCTGTCTCCTGGGCAAACCAGTAGAAAAGCTCCCACTGGAAGGCATCAGGAGCCTCGCCAGAGCAACAGGCAACTGGCCCCTCACCACCTGGTTCACGGCAAAGGGCCTCCCCCCGGAGCTCGCGGCGGCCCACCCCTGGAACAAGCGCTCCGCCCCCACCTCCCTCGCCGAGAACATCAACGGCATGCCGGAGGACGACGACCTCAACTACCCCCTCCTCAACCTCCGCCTGCTCCAATGCCACGGCAGGAACTTCACCACCACGGACGTGGCCAGGCTCTGGCTGGACGAGCTCCCCGCGGCCCGCACCTTCACCGCCGAACGCATCGCCTACCGCAACCTCCTCAACGGCATCGAGCCCCCGCACACGGCCACCCACCACAACCCCTTCCGGGAGTGGATCGGCGCCCTCATCCGCGCCGACGTCCACGGCTGGACCAACCCCGGCGCCCCCACGGCGGCAGCCGCCGGCGCGTACCGCGACGCGTGCCTCACCCACACCGGCAACGGCGTGTACGGCGCGATGTTCGCGGCGGCCACCATCGCCGAGGCGGCGGCAGGCACCGGAGACATCCACCACTGCCTCCGCACGGGCCTGACCGTCGTACCGCAGGACTCACGCCTGGCCCGCGCGATCCGGCACGGCATCCAACTGGCCACCAGTACAAGGGACTTCGACCAGGTCGTGGACGATCTGCACGCCGCCTACGGCCACCACCACTGGGTCCACGTCATCCCCAACGCGGCCCTCCTCTCCGCCGCCCTCACGCACGCCGAAGGCGACTTCACCGGCTCCATCACCCGCGCCGTCTCCGGGGGCTGGGACACCGACTCGAACGGCGCAACCGCGGGCTCGATCGCGGGTCTGCTCGCGGGCCGTCCGGACGCGCTGCCCGACCGCTGGACGTCCCCGCTCAAGAACCGCGTCGCCAGCTCCGTCCCCGGCTTCGACGGCATCGGCTTCGACACCCTCGCGGACCTCACCACCGAACTCGCCGAACTTCCCGAACCCGCCCAGGAGAGACCTCACCCATGACCCACATCGCCGTGCTCGGCAGCACGAACATGGACCTCGTCGCGTACGTCAGCAAGGCACCGCAGCGCGGAGAGACCGTCACCGGGCGCGAGTTCCGTACGCTCCCCGGCGGCAAGGGCGCCAACCAGGCCGTCGCCGCGGCCCGCGCGGGCGCCGACGCGGTGTCGATGATCGGCGCGGTCGGTGCCGACGCCTTCGGCGCCCAGCTCCGCGGCGCGCTCGACCACTCCGGCGTCGACACGGACCTGCTGCGCACCGTCGACACCGAGCCCACCGGCACCGCGCACATCGTGGTCGACGACGAAGGCGGCAACGCGATCGTCGTCATCCCCGGCGCCAACGCGACGCTCACCGCGCTCGCCCCCGGCGACGAGGGCCTGATCGCCTCCGCCGACACCCTCCTGCTCCAGCTGGAGATCCCCGTGGAGGGAGTGCTCGCCGCCGCACAGGCCGCCCGCAGACACGGCGTACGCACCATCCTCACCCCGGCCCCGGCGCAGCCACTTCCCCCCGAACTCCTCGACGCCATCGACGTGTTGGTGCCCAACGAACACGAGGCGGCCACCCTCACCGGCCTGACCGACCCGCACGAAGCCGCCCGTTCGCTGCTCTCCCGGGTCCCCGAAGTCGTCGTCACGCTCGGCGCGCGCGGCAGCCTGTACGCGACCCGTGACGCCGAACCGATTCTGGTGGAGGCCCCCCGCGTCACCGCCGTGGACTCCACGGGCGCGGGCGACACATTCGTCGGCACCCTCGCCGTGGCCCTCGCCGAAGGGGGTTCGGTGCGGGACGCGCTCACCTGGGCGTCGTCGGCCGCCGCGCTCTCCGTCCAGCGCACGGGGGCGTCGTCGTCCATGCCGTTCCGCGCCGAGATCGACGCCCGGGCGAACGGCGGCACGTCATGACCGCGCCCCTGACCGGACTGCGCGTACTGGACCTGGCGACGCTCTTCGCGGGCCCGCTCGCCGCCACCATGCTCGGCGACTTCGGTGCGGAGGTCATCAAGGTCGAGCATCCGCGCAGGCCCGACCCGTCGCGGGGGCACGGTCCGTCGAAGGACGGCGTCGGCCTCTGGTGGAAGCTCCTCGGCCGCAACAAGCGCACGATGACCCTGGATCTCTCCGCGCCTGGCGGTCGCGAGACCCTCCTGCGCCTCGCCGCGACGGCGGACGTCGTCGTCGAGAACTTCCGGCCGGGCACCCTGGAGAAATGGGACCTCGGCTGGGAGGAGCTGAGCGCGGCCAACCCCCGCCTGGTCCTGACCCGCGTCACGGGCTTCGGCCAGTTCGGCCCGTACTCACGGCGCCCCGGCTTCGGCACGCTCGCGGAGGCGATGAGCGGCTTCGCCGCGATCACCGGCGAGCCGGACGGGCCGCCGACCCTGCCGCCCTTCGGGCTCGCCGACTCGATCGCGGGGCTCGCGACGGCGTACGCGGTGATGACGGCGCTCGCGGCCCGGGACCGGACGGGCAAGGGGCAGGTGGTGGACATGGCGATCATCGAGCCGATCCTCACGGTCCTGGGCCCGCAGCCCACCTGGTACGACCAGCTCGGCCACGTCCAGCCCCGCACCGGCAACCGCTCCACCAACAACGCGCCCCGCAACACCTACCGTACGGCGGACGGCAGTTGGGTCGCCGTCTCCACGTCGGCCCAGTCGATCGCCGAGCGCGTGATGCGCCTGGTGGGCCGCCCCGAACTGATCGCCGAGCCCTGGTTCGCCTCGGGCGCGGACCGCGCGGCCCACGCGGACGTCCTCGACGGAGCGGTCGGCGCCTGGATCGCCCGGCACACCCGCGCCGAGGTGATCGAGGCATTCGAGAAGGCGGAGGCGGCGGTCGCTCCCATCCAGGACGTACGTGACGTGATGACCGATCCCCAGTACGCGGCCCTGGACACTGTCACCACCGTCGACGACCCGGAGCTCGGCCCGCTGCGCATGCAGAACGTCCTCTTCCGCCTCTCCGAGACCCCCGGCTCGATCGGCTGGGCGGGCCGCCCGCACGGAGCGGACACGGAGGAGGTCCTGAGGGAACTGGGCCTGTCCGGCAGCGAGATCGCAGGGCTGCGCAAGGAGGGCGCCCTGTGAAGGACACGCCTCTGACCTGGCTGTACGCTCCGGGCGACCGCCCGGCCGTGGTGGCGAAGGCGCTGCTCGCGGGCGCCGACGTCGTCATCGTGGACCTGGAGGACGCGGTCGGCCCCGACCGCAAGGAGTACGCGCGAGCGGCGACGGCCGAGCTGCTCCGCGACATCCCCGCCGTCCCGGTCCACGTCCGCGTGAACGCCCTGGACGGGCCCCTGGCCGATGCCGACCTCCGGGCGATCGCCCACCTGCCCGGCGTCAGCGGCCTGCGCCTGCCCAAGGTGGCCCGCCCCGCCGATGTCGTCCGCGTCGCGGAACGGTCGGCCCCGGCGGACGGCGGCGCCCCCGCCCTGCACGCCCTGATCGAATCGGCGCTCGGCCTGGAGCACGCCTTCGCCATCGCCACCGCCCACCCGGCCCTGCACGGCCTCTCGCTCGGCGAGGCCGATCTCCGCGCGGACCTGGGCGTACGTGATGACGCGGGCCTCGACTGGCCGCGCGCCCGCGTGGTGGTGGCCGCACGGGCGGCGGGTCTGGCACCGCCCGCGCAGTCGGTGTACCCCGACATCCGTGACATCGCGGGCCTGACCGACTCCTGCGCGCACGGCCGTTCCCTGGGGTTCCTGGGCCGCGCCGCGATCCACCCCCGCCAGCTCCCCGCCATCGAACGCGCTTATCTCCCCACCCCGGAGGAGATCGACCACGCCGAGCAGATCGTCAAGGCGTCCACGACGGACGAGGGCGCCCTGGCCCTGCCGGACGGCACGTTCGTGGACAAGGCCGTGGTGGAGGGGGCGCAGCGGGTACTGGATCTCGCGCGGCGGCGCCCATAGCGACGGGGCCGCCGGATCGGTGATCCGGCGGCCCCGTCGATGTGCGAAGCGGGAGGAGCGTCAGCCCTTCTTGGCGGACTCGGCTCCGTCCTTGTCCTTGTCCTTCTCCACGTCCTTGTCCGCGTCCTTGTCCGCGTCCTTGGACCCTTCGGTATCGCCGTCGTCCGTCTTGTCGGCGGACTTGGCGGGCGTGGCGCCCTCGCCGTCGGGTGAGTCCGGGGTCTCCTCGCCGGCCGGCACGGGCTCGACGATCTCCTCGCGGCCGGGGCGGGTCCTCGCCGAGATCACGAGGTACACGACGGCGAGCACGAACACCACGATGGCGGTCCAGACGTTGAGCCGCAGGCCAAGGACGTGGTGGGCGTCGTCAACCCGCATGTACTCGATCCAGCCGCGGCCCGCGCAGTACGAAGCGACGTACAGCGCGAACGCCCGGCCGTGTCCCAGCTTGAAGCGGCGGTCGGCCCAGATGACCAGGAAGCCGACGCCGATGCACCAGAGGGATTCGTAGAGGAACGTCGGGTGGTACGTGCCGGGGACCCGGCCGTCCTCCGCCGACGTGATCTTCAGCGCCCACGGCACGTCCGTGGCCTTGCCGTACAGCTCCTGGTTGAACCAGTTGCCCCAGCGGCCGATCGCCTGGGCGAAGGCGATGCCGGGGGCCAGGGCGTCGGCCCAGGCGGGCAGCGGGATGCCGCGCCGACGACAGCCGATCCAGGCGCCGACCGCGCCGAACGCGATCGCGCCCCAGATACCGAGGCCGCCCTCCCAGATCTTGAAGGCGTCCACCCAGTCACGGCCCTCGCTGAAGTACAGCTGGTAGTCCGTGATCACGTGGTAGAGACGCCCGCCGACGAGGCCGAACGGCACGGCCCAGACGGAGATGTCGGCCACGGTGCCTGGCCGGCCCCCGCGAGCGATCCACCGCTTGTTGCCGAGCCAGACGGCGACGAAGACGCCGATGATGATGCAGAACGCGTAGCCGCGCAGCGGAATGGGGCCGAGTTCGACCACTCCGCGCGAGGGGCTGGGAATGAAGGCAAGGTCCATGGCAAGTCCGACGCTATCGTGCCGGGCGGTGCCCGAGGCAACCAGCCCGGCTACGTCTCCATAACAGGAACCCCTTCAGGGGCCCGCCCCGAGGGGTCGGCTAGCTCCTGTTCGCCGCCTCCACCCTGGCCTTCAGCTGCGCCGGGGTCAGCGGCTTCTTCGGGTCGGCGAAGATGTTCTTGCCGTCGAGCAGCACACTCGGCGTGCCCTGGAGGCCCGCTTCCTGGAAGGCCTTGTTCGACTTCGTGGCCCAGCTGTCGTGCTGTCCGTCGTTCACGCACTTCTTGAAGGAGTCGGTGGCGAGTCCGTCCACCTGACCGGCGAGCTCGATCAGCTTGTCGTTCTTGCTGAACGCGTCGTCCGGCTCCGGGGGCTGATTTTTGAACAGCACGTCGTGATACGGGGTGAACTTCCCGGCGTCCTGGGCGCAGGCCGCGGCGTTCGCCGCGCGCAGGGAGCCGCTGCCGCCCATGTTCCCGTCGATGATCGTCGCCAGGTGATACTCGACCTTGAGCTGCCCCTTGTCGGCGAGGGCGTGGATCGTCGAGCGATACCTGTCCTCGAACTGCTTGCAGGCGGGGCAGCGGAAGTCCTCCCAGACGGTGAGGGTGGACTTGGCGGTGTCCTTGCCGACGGGGATGGACAGCTGATCCTCGCCGTTCGCCCCCTTGGGGGCCGACAAGGGGCCCGAAGCCTCTTTGTCGTCACCCGAGTTGGCGGCGACCAGACCGGCCACGGCGGCGAGCGCGAGCACGCCCACGACGGCCGCACTCACGATCAACACCCTGCGGCGCTTGTCCCGCCCCTTCTGCCGCTCTCGCTCTTCCGCCAGCCGGTCGCGGGCCGCGCGCTTTCCCTCACGGTTCTTCTCGCTCACACCCGGCCAACGAACCGGGGAGGCACGAGCGTGCCTCCCCGGTCCTAGTCCACCCGTACGAGTTACGCGGTGCCGCGAACTCCCTGCGCGAGATCGGCGGCGAGCGCACGGACGGCGGCGAGACCCGCCGCCTCGTCATCCGCGTCCAGCATCCGCTGCACGAAGGCGGAGCCGACGATCACGCCGTCGGCGAAGCCCGCGACCTCGGCGGCCTGCCGGGCGTTGGAGACGCCGAGGCCGACACAGACCGGCAGATCGGTGGTGGCCTTGGTGCGCCGCACCAGTTCCTGCGCCTGCTCCCCCACGGACTCGCGGGTGCCCGTGACGCCCATCAGGGACGCCGCGTAGACGAAGCCCGAACCGGCCGCCGTGATGGTGGCGAGCCGCTCGTCCTTGCTGCTCGGCGCGACGACGAAGACGGTCGCGAGGCCGTGCTTCTCGGCGTGCTCCCTCCACAGGCCCGACTCCTGGACGGGCAGGTCGGGCAGGATGCACCCGGCGCCGCCCGCGTCGGCGAGCTCGGCGGTGAAGCGCTCGACGCCGTAGCGGTCGATCGGATTCCAATACGTCATGACGAGCACCGGCTTGCCGGTCGCCTCGTACGCCTCGCGCACCGTGCGCATCACGTCGGCGATCTTCAGGCCCGCCTTGAGCGCGATGTCGTCGGCGGTCTGGATGACGGGGCCGTCGAGGACCGGGTCGCTGTGCGGCAGACCGACCTCCACGACGTCGGCGCCGCCGTCGAAGACGGCCTTGACGGCCGCGATGCCGCCGTCCACGGTCGGGAACCCGGCCGGGAGGTAGGCGATGAGGGCGGAGCGCCCTTCGGACTTCGCGGCACCGAGGGTGTCGCTCAACAGCTGGATGTTGCCGCTCACTTGGCGTCCCCCTCGATCTCCGCGGCGTCGCTGCCCGCGTCCGCCTCGACGGCGGCGTCCGTGTCGTACAGGCCGAAGTAGCGGGCGGCCGTGTCCATGTCCTTGTCGCCGCGCCCGGACAGGTTGATGACGATCAGCCCGTCCTTGCCCAGCTCCTTGCCGACGTCGAGCGCCCCGGCGAGCGCGTGGGCGCTCTCGATGGCCGGGATGATGCCCTCGGTGCGCGACAGGAGACGCAGGGCCTGCATGGCCGCGTCGTCGGTGACGGCGCGGTACTCGCCGCGGCCGCTGTCCTTGAGGAAGGCGTGCTCGGGGCCGATGCCCGGGTAGTCGAGTCCGGCCGAGATCGAGTAGGGCTCGGTGATCTGCCCTTCCTCGTCCTGGAGGACGTAGGACCGCGAGCCGTGCAGGATGCCGGGCTCTCCGGCGGTCAGCGTGGCCGCGTGCTCGCCGGTCTCGACGCCGTGGCCCGCGGGCTCGCACCCGATGAGCCGGACGTCCGCGTCCGGGATGAAGGCGTGGAAGAGGCCGATGGCGTTCGAACCGCCGCCCACACACGCGACGGCCGCGTCGGGGAGGCGTCCGGCGCGCTCGATGATCTGGCGCCGGGCCTCCACGCCGATGACGCGGTGGAAGTCGCGCACCATGGCGGGGAAGGGGTGCGGGCCCGCCACCGTGCCGAAGAGGTAGTGCGTGCGGTCCACGTTGGCGACCCAGTCGCGGAACGCCTCGTTGATGGCGTCCTTCAGGGTCCTGCTGCCGGACTTCACGGCGATGACCTCGGCGCCGAGCATGCGCATGCGGGCCACGTTCAGGGCCTGGCGCTCGGTGTCGATCTCGCCCATGTAGATGGTGCATTCGAGGCCGAAGAGCGCGCAGGCGGTGGCCGTGGCGACGCCGTGCTGGCCGGCGCCGGTCTCCGCGATGACGCGGGTCTTGCCCATGCGCTTGGTGAGCAGGGCCTGGCCGAGCACGTTGTTGATCTTGTGCGAGCCGGTGTGGTTCAGGTCCTCGCGCTTGAGGAAGATCCGGGCTCCGCCGGCGTGCTCGGCGAACCGGGGCACCTCGGTGAGGCTGCTGGGGCGGCCGGTGTAGTTGACCAGGAGGTCGTCGAGCTCGCGGGCGAACTCGGGGTCGTTCTTGGCCTTGTCGTACTCGACGGCGACCTCGTCCACGGCGGCGACCAGGGCCTCCGGGATGAATTTGCCGCCGAACGCGCCGAAATAGCCTTCGGCGCTGGGGACTTGACCCTCGGGGTCCGGGTGGAAGTACTCGCTGGGCATGGCAGATCCTTGATAGGGCTGGCGTTGGCATGGCTCCGATGCGCCTTGACGCCGTTGCTGTGCGGGTTCTTTGCGACTGCGGCCCGTCGTGGGCTGGTCGCGCAGTTCCCCGCGCCCCTGAAGGGGCGCTTTCAGCTCGCGGCGGCGCGCAAGGCGCCGCTCTGCCATCGCATCCCGGGGATCTGACCCGGCTCCGCGCCGATGTGGTACCGCACCCTGCGGCCCCGCACGCGCCGCGCGGGCGCCCGGCAGCCGCGGGGGCGGCAGCCGGGTGCGAGGCGGGCGAAGGCGGTCATCGGGAGGGGTCAGCTCCGCCCGTGGCGCAGGGCCGGGTGCGCGCCCGCGGCGACGAGGTCGGAGACCGCGCCCTTCGGGTCGCGGCCGGTCACCAGGGACTCGCCCACGAGCACCGCGTCGGCGCCCGCGTTGGCGAACGCGATGAGGTCGTGCGGCCCGCGCACACCGGACTCGGCGATCTTGACGACGCTGTCCGGCAGCTCGGGGGCGACCCGCTCGAAGGTGGAGCGGTCGACCTTGAGGGTCTTGAGGTCGCGGTTGTTGACGCCGATGACGCGGGCCCCCGCGTCGACGGCCCGCTCGGCCTCGTCCTCGTCGTGCACCTCGACGATCGGCGTGAGGCCGATCGAATGGGCGCGCTCGATGAGCGACTCCAGGGCGGGCTGCTCCAGGGCGGCCACGATCAGCAGGGCGAGGTCGGCGCCGTACGCCCTGGCCTCCCACAGCTGGTACGAGGTGACGATGAAGTCCTTGCGGAGCACCGGGATGTCGACCTTGGCCCGCACGGCCTCCAGGTCGGCGAGCGAACCGCCGAAGCGGCGCTCCTCGGTGAGCACGGAGATGACGGCGGCGCCGCCCGCCTCGTAGTCCGCGGCCAGACCCGCCGGGTCGGCGATCGCGGCGAGCGCGCCCTTGGAGGGGCTGGAGCGCTTGACCTCGCAGATGACCTTGACGCCGTCGCCGCGCAGGGCGGCGACTCCGTCCTTGGCCGCAGGAGCCTTCGCCGCGCGCTCCTTGAGCTCGTCGAGGCTGACGCGCGCCTGCCGTTCCGCGAGGTCGGCACGGACTCCGTCGATGATCTCGTCGAGCACACTCACGCGAGCGGCCCCCTTCCCTGACGGTGAAGCTGCTGTTTGAACCTCAAGCTTGTTCGGCTGCCTCATCAGGCATTTCCGATGGTCACTGCGATGGTATCCGCAGGAGGGCGAAGGCCCCGCATCCGGTTGACGCCAGTCCCACGTCCTGGACACCCTCCGGGGCTGCGGCCTGCGGTTTCGCCGCGGATCACGGATGCAGCCATGCCCCGAACGGCAGATTGCGCACGAGGGTGAACACGGCGATGAGCACCCCGATCCCGTACAGCTGAAGGGGCCCCAACTCGATCCGCGGACGCCGGCCGCGTGCCGCGCGCAGGGCCCAGAGGGTCCACACGACGGCGAAGAGGCCGTACCCGGCGACGGCGAGGGCGTTGGCGCCGAGCGCCGTGGCGAGGTCGCCGTGGACGAAGGCGTGGGCGCTGCGCAGTCCGCCGCAGCCGGGGCAGTAGACGCCCGTGAGCTGGAGCAGCGGACACGTGGGGTAGTGGCCGGGCTCGTTCGGGTCGACGGTGCCGACATAGGCGAAGGCGGCGATCACCGAGCCGAGTACGCCGAGGGGTACGGCGAGCCGCCGCAGGGCGGTACCGACGGCTGGTGCCGCGCTTGGGGGGTCGGCCTCGTCAGCGTCCACCCGATGCATTGTGCCCTTCGTCGCCGGTGGCCGCCCGCGGGGAAACGCGGAAGGAGGCCGTCCCGGCGCCTGCCGGGTCGGCCTCCCGCGTACGACGGCTGAGGGCTCAGCCCTCGGAGTGGGCGAGCTGCCCCTTCGGCTGCGGCTGCACGCGCTTGGCCTGGCCGAGACCCGCGGCGCGCATGACCATGCCCACGACGCCACCGGCGGCGATGATGACCATGCCGGCCCAGAAGCCCAGCGGGTTGGCCAACACCATGAAGGCACCCGATACGCAGAAACCGATGAAGGCGATGATGACACCGGTCCAGGCGGCCGGGGTGTGTCCGTGGCTGCTGCCCGACATGGCTTGCTCCTCGTTGCTGTATGCGTGGTGGTGATGCATGAGGGGGTGATGCGTGGGGTGAGCCGAACGCTCACCGCTCCATTGTCCCGTACGCGCGCGCGTGCCCGAGCCCGGGGTCATGCCTCGCGCGTGGGGTCCTCGCCGCGGTCGAGCGCCTTCCACAGGTCCTCGGGCCGGTCCGGGTCCACTTTCGGCGGGGCCTTGCGCGGACGCGGGGCGCCGTCGCGTTCGTAGCGGCCCGACATGGCGGGCCAGCCCTTCCCGTACGTGAGGGCGAGCAGCCCGGCGATCAGGATCAGCGCGCCCGCGGCGGCGGCCGCGTACGGCCAGGCGGTGTGGCTGAGATCACCGATCGTGGCGGCGGCGTCGCCGGAGGCCTCGGCGGCCTTCTCGTCCAGGGCGCTGCTGTCGTTCGCGGCGAGGAGGGCGGCGGCCACGGTGCCCGCGCCGCTCAGCGCGAGGACCAGCGAGACCAGCATCCGCCCGGCCTTGCGGACGGCGAAGACGGCGACGAGCGCGGCGAGGCCCACTATCGCCAGGGCCGCGGGCACGCCCGTGACGTCGCTGCCCGTGGCGCTCAGCGGCAGTTCGCCGCCCGCGACCGAAGCGGTGCCCTTCGCCCACGTCTGGCGGGACGCGAGCAGCGCGAGGGCCGCGCCGACTGCGCCGGACAGCAGGGCCACGGCGATGCTGCGCCGACCGCTGCGCTGGGCCCGGGTCTCGGGCTCGGCGGCGGTCTCGGCGGCACCATCGGGATCAGCAGCCCGGGTGCGGGGCGGAGGTACGGCAGAAGTCACCCCTCCACTATCCCTCACGTCCGTCGGGGCGCCGCAGCCGGTTCGCCGTGTGGACGGCCCGCAGGACGGCCGCCGCCTTGTTGCGGCACTCGGTGTCCTCGGCCACGGGGTCGGAGTCGGCGACGACCCCCGCGCCGGCCTGCACATATGCCGTGCCCTCGCGCAGCAGGGCGGTGCGGATGGCGATGGCGGTGTCGGAGTCGCCCGCGAAGTCGAGATATCCGACACAGCCGCCGTACAGGCCGCGCCGGGAGGGTTCCAGCTCGTCGATGATCTGCATCGCGCGGGGCTTGGGGGCGCCGGAGAGGGTGCCCGCGGGGAAGCAGGCGGTGAGGACGTCGAAGGCGGTGCGCCCCTCGGCGACCTGTCCGGTGACGGTCGACACGATGTGCATGACGTGCGAGTACCGCTCGATGGACATGAAGTCGACGACCTCGACCGAGCCGGGCTCGCAGACCCGCCCCAGGTCGTTGCGGCCCAGGTCGACCAGCATCAGGTGCTCGGCCCGCTCCTTGGGGTCGGCGAGCAGTTCGTCGGCGAGCGCCTGGTCCTCCTGCGGGGTCGCGCCGCGCGGCCGGGTGCCCGCGATGGGGTGCACCATGGCGCGCCCGTCCTCGACCTTGACGAGGGCCTCGGGCGACGAGCCGACGACGTCGAACCCGTCGAAGCGGAAGAGGTACATGTACGGCGACGGGTTGGTGGCCCGCAGCACGCGGTAGACGTCGAGGGCGCTCGCGTCGCACGGGGTCTCGAAGCGCTGCGAGGGGACGACCTGGAAGGCCTCGCCCGCGCGGATGCGCTCCTTGATGTCCTCGACGACCTCTTGGTACTGGTCGCCGCCCCACAGCTGCGTGTACTGCGGCAGCTCGGACGGCGGCAGCGCGGCCGGGGGCTGGGAGACGGCCCGCGACAGGTCGGCCTCCATGGCGTCGAGGCGCGCGACGGCGTCGGCGTACGCCTCGTCGACGCCCGTCTCCAGGTCGTTGTGGTTGATCGCGTTGGCGATGAGCAGCACCGATCCGTCCCAGTGGTCCAGGACGGCGAGATCGCTGGTGAGGAGCATCGTCAGCTCGGGCAGCCCGAGGTCGTCGCGCTCGCCGGGGCCGATCTTCTCCAGGCGCCGCACGATGTCGTAGCCGAGGTAGCCGACCATGCCTCCGGTGAAGGGCGGCAGCCCGGAGGCCAGGTCGTGCGGCGTGTGCAGGGCCTGGACGGTGGCGCGCAGGGCGTCGAGCGGGTCGCCGGAGACCGGGACGCCGACGGGCGGGGTGCCCAGCCAGTGCGCCTCGCCGTCGCGGGTGGTGAGGGTGGCGGCGCTGCGGACGCCGACGAACGAGTAGCGAGACCAGGAGCGGCCGTTCTCCGCGGACTCCAGGAGGAACGTGCCGGGCCGCTCGGCGGCGAGCTTGCGGTAGAGGCCGACCGGGGTGTCGCCGTCCGCGAGGAGCTTGCGGCTGACGGGGATCACTCGGCGGTCGCTCGCGAGCTTGCGGAAGGTCTCGAGATCCATGGGAGGAGCTTACGGCCGTGCGGGTGGCGGTCGGTGTTGCGGACCGACAGGCGGGACGTCTGCCACTACAACGGGACGATGACCAACCGTCTTACGCTGTCCGCCCTTGCCCTCGTCCTCGCCTCGACCGCGTTCGGGGCCGCCGCCCCCGAGCCCGTCGTGTGGCCCGCTCCCAAGGACGTGCCCGAGAGGGTCCGGGCCGCGGGCCTGGAGATGCTCGACTCCGAGGCGATGGACATGCACATCCACACCACCCTGAAGGTGTACTCGGGCCGCAGCCCCGTCACGGTCCCCGCCGACATCGGCATCGACCGCTCGGGCCCCAAGCCCCGCTACAGCCCGCTGCACACGCACGACACCACCGGCACCCTGCACGTGGAGTCGGAGGAGTGGCGGGACTTCACCCTGGGCCAGTTCATGACCGAGTGGGGCGTGAGCGCCGTACGGGAGAAGTGCCGCGCGGATGTCGGCGGGCAGGCCAGGGCCGGCGATCCGTCCCGCATCGTGCTGCGGGACGGCGAGACGATCACGCTTCGGTGCCGGTGAAGGTGACCGCGAGGGTGTCGGAGTCGAAGCACGTGCGCGTGCCGGTGTGACAGGCGGCACCGATCTGGTCGACCTGGACCAGGACGGTGTCCGCGTCGCAGTCGAGGGCGACGGACTTCACGTACTGGAAGTGGCCGGAGGTGTCTCCCTTGACCCAGTACTCCTGGCGGCTGCGCGACCAGTACGTGCAGCGGCCCGTGGTGAGGGTGCGGTGCAGCGCCTCGTCGTCCATCCAGCCCAGCATCAGCACCTCGCCGGTGTCGTACTGCTGGGCGATGGCGGGGACGAGGCCGTCGGCGGCGCGCTTGAGGCGGGCGGCGATCTCGGGGTCGAGGCTGCTGGGCGGGGGCGTGGCGGTCATGGGGCCATTGTGCCGCGCGCCGGGCGCCCGCCGGGCCGTGTCCACTGGGCGGACCGGGAACCGGGTCGTACGCTGGGGCGTATGTCGACCCATGCCAAGCGTGAACGACTTCTCCTCGCCGATCTGTTGGAGGCCGAGGGCCCTGATGCCCCCACCCTCTGCGAGGGCTGGAACACCCGTGATCTCGCGGCCCATGTGGTGGTCCGCGAGCGCCGCGCGGACGCCGCGGGCGGGCTGCTGATCAAGCAGCTGGCCTCGCGTCTCGAACGGGTACAGGCCGAGTTCGCCGCGAAGCCGTACGAGGAACTGATCCAGCTCATCAGGACGGGGCCGCCGCGGTTCTCGCCCTTCTCCCTCAAGCAGATCGACGAGGCGTCGAACGCCGTCGAGTTCTACATCCACACCGAGGACGTACGCCGCGCCCGTCCCGACTGGACGCCGCGCGAGCTCGACCCGGTCTTCTCGGACGCCCTGTGGTCCCGGCTGGAGCGGATGGCCCGTCTGGTGGGCCGCAAGGCTCCGGTGGGCGTGGTCCTGCGGCGCCCCGACGGCCAGACGGCCGTGGCGCACCGCGGCACTCCCGTGGTGACGGTGACCGGGCAGCCGTCCGAGCTGCTTCTGTACGTGTACGGGCGGCAGGACGCGGCCGACGTCGAGTTGGACGGCGAGAAGGACGCGATCGCCCGCCTGCACGAGACCAGGCAACTGGGACTCTGAAATGTTCTGAGGACTCTGATGATCAAGATCGCGATGACCGGTGTGTACGTCGACGACGTGGCGAGAGCCCACGCCTTCTACACGGACGTGCTCGGCTTCGAGACCCGCCACCACGTGGACATGATGGCGGGCCAGGTCTTCGTCACCGTCGGCGCGGCGGGCGGTCAGAGCGATGTGGAGTTGCTGTTGGAGCCGGGCGAGGGGCCCATCGCGGAGCCCTATCGCAAGGCCCTGCACGAGGCGGGCATCCCGTGCATCGTCTTCGGGGTCGACGACGTACGGGCCGAGCACGAGCGGCTTACGGGGCTCGGGGTGCGGTTCACCCAGGGCCCCGAGGAGCAGGGGCCGGTGATCACCGCGGTGCTCGACGACTCGGTGGGGAACCTGGTGCAGCTGATGCAGGACGCGCCCGCTGGGCCTTAGCGGACATCACGGCCGGGCCGGGGCGGTCGGCAGCTCGGCCGCCCGCAGCGGCCGCGAGCACAGCCCGTAGGTCCCGGCGAGCGCGCACGCCGCCGCGCTGGCGGTGAAGACCGGGGCCGTCCCCCAGATCCCCACGGCCCACCCCGTCAGGGGATACGTCAGCGGCGCCACGCCCAGGCTCACCAGGCTGCCGACGGACGTGACCCGGCCGATGTACGCGGCGTCCGCCTCGGTCTGCGCCAGCGCCGCGGCCAGGGCCCCGGTGAGCCCCACCAGGAGACCGACGAGCAGCGCCGTCCCGGCCGCAAGCGGCAGGCTCGGCACATACGCCACGGCCCCGATCCCCACGGCGCCCGCGGCACACGTCCCGGACAGCACGAGCCCCGCGCGCGGCAACCGGCCCCGCACGGTCAGCAGGAGCGCCGATCCCCCGGCCCCCGCGCCGAATCCGGCGAGGACCAGGCCCACACCTGACGCGCCCCAGCCGCGCTCGTCGGCCAGCATGGTGAGGCCGATGTTCAGCGGACCCACGAAGCCCAGGTCCGCCAGAGCGACGACCACCATCAGCGGGGCGAGGATGCGGTGGCGCCGGATGTACCGGAGCCCGTCGCCGAGTTCACGCCACGCGGTCCGCCTGCCCGCGGCGCTTTCGGCGGCGGCCGGGTTTCCGATGCGGACGGACACCAGCAGCGGCAGCGACGCCGCGAAGAGCAGCCCGGCGATGCCGAATGCCGCTGCCGAGCCGCCGAGCGCGACGCCGAGTCCGCCGAGCGGCGCGCCCACGACGTGGGCGAGACGGATCACAAGGCCCCGCATGCCCTGCACACGGGCCAGCTGGTGCCGCCCGGTGATGCGTGCGGGCAGCGCCCCCACCGCCGGCATGAACAGGGCGTCGACCGTGCCGAAGACGAAACCCAGCACCGCGAGCAGCCACAGCCGGGGGCCCGCCGCGAGCAGCAGTCCCGCCACCGCGAACACCGCGACGCACCGCACGGCGTCGCTGCCGATGACGACCCGGCGCGGCCCGAACCGGTCGGCGACGACTCCCCCGCCCAGCATCAACAGCGCGCGCGGCACGGCGCTGACGGCCATGACCACACCGGCCTGCGCGGGGCTGCCGGACCGGATGGCCGCCCAGGACAGAGCGAGGTAGTAGACGTTGTCGCCCACCGCGGAGGCGGTGTACGCGCTCAGCCAGCGCAGCACGTTCCCGTCCCGGTGCGCGGGCTTCTCTTCGCTCGGGACGAGGGTCGTACGTATGCCGGTGGCGGACATGGCGGAACGCCTCTCAGAGCCGGAAGGGGAAGCTGGCCAAGTGGACGGCGACGTTCTCGCGGCCCTCGGTGTCGCCCGCCGCCTCAGCCGCCTTGCCCTGCTCCTCGTACGTCCTGATCAGGGCGTGGATCTCGCGGTTGAGCCGGGTCAGCTCGGCCGGGTTCAGACGGGCGAGGAAGTCCGACTGGTCGGCGGCGATGCGCCACTCCGCGCCCCACGCCTCCTGCTGGGCCAGGTAGGTCTCGTACTGCTCCTGCCGGTAGGTGATCAGGCTGCGCACGACGGCCGCGTGCGTGGCCGCCCCCTCCGGCGTGTCCTTGAAGTCCTCGTGCCGGAAGCTCAGGGTGTCCTGCGCCGCCTGCCACCACCGCTCCCGCGCGTCCTCGCTCTGCACGTCGGCCTCCTCGATGAGGCCGTGCTCGGCGAGCTTGCGCAGGTGGTAGCTGACGAGCGAGACCGCCTCGTCTACCTGTGAGGCGAGCTGCGAGGCCGTCGAGGGGCCCGAGACCCGCAGCGTGCCGTAGACCCGAAGCCGCAGCGGGTGCCCCAGCGCCTTGAGCGTGCCGAGGTCGGTGATGCGGCGGAGCTCGCCGGGCCCGGGCTCGGGCTGCTTGTCGCGCTTGTCGTCCATACCCTCACCGTAGATAGGAAAGAAAACTTGCGCAATAAAAATTGCGCAAGTTTCCCTTCGCATCTCGGCGGCAGAAAGCCCTGGCCACCAGGTGACCAGGGCTTTCTCGAAAAAACCGCCTCAGCGAACGGGGTGTCCCGCCCCCCGCAGCGTGTCCTTCACCTCGCCGATCCGCAGATCCCCGAAGTGGAAGACCGACGCGGCGAGCACCGCGTCCGCGCCCGCCCCGATCGCGGGCGGGAAGTGGTCGAGCCCGCCGGCGCCGCCGGAGGCGATGACCGGGACGGTGACGTGACGGCGCACCGCCGCGATCATCTCGATGTCGTAGCCGTCCTTCGTGCCGTCCGCGTCCATCGAGTTGAGCAGGATCTCGCCCGCGCCCAACTCGGCGGCTTGGTGCGCCCATTCGACGGCGTCGATCCCGGCGGACTTGCGGCCGCCGTGGGTCGTGACCTCGAAGGAGCCCGAAGCCGTACGCCGGGCGTCGACCGACAGGACGAGCACCTGGCGGCCGAACCGCTCCGCGATCTCGCGGATCAGCTCGGGGCGCGCGATGGCGGCCGTGTTCACGCCCACCTTGTCCGCGCCCGCGCGCAGCAGCTTGTCGACGTCCTCCGCCGTACGGACGCCGCCGCCCACCGTGAGCGGGATGAAGACCTGCTCGGCGGTGCGCCGGACCACGTCGTAGGTCGTCTCGCGGTTGCCGGACGACGCGGTGATGTCCAGGAAGGTGAGTTCGTCGGCGCCCTCGGCGTCGTACACCTTCGCCATCTCGACGGGGTCGCCCGCGTCGCGCAGGTTCTGGAAGTTGACGCCCTTGACGACCCGGCCGTTGTCGACGTCGAGGCAGGGGATGACACGTACGGCGAGGGTCACTTGGCCGCCTCTCGGATCTGACGACAGGCCTCGACCTCGACCTCGACGACCAGCGACGGGTCGACGAAGCCGGAGACGATCAACAGGGTCGCGGCGGGGCGCACGGCGTCGAACAGCTCCTTGTGGGCGCGCCCGACCTCCTCCACGTCCCGCGCGTGGGTGAGGTACATGCGGGTACGGACGACGTCCTCGCGGCCGAGTCCCAGCTTGCCGAGGGCGTCGAAGGCGACCCGGAAGGCGTTCGTGGCCTGCTCGTACGGACCGCCCTCGGCGATCACGCCGTCGACGACGGAGGTGCAGCCGGAGACCAGGACGAGTCCGTTGGGCAGCTCGACGGCGCGCGCGTAGCCGAAGGCCTCCTCCCAGGGGGCCCCGGACTGCACCCGGCGTGCCTCGCCGCTCATACGGAGACCGCCTCCAGCGCCTCCTCAAGCGTGAACGCCTTCGCGTACAGCGCCTTGCCGACGATCGAGCCCTCGACGCCCAGCGGGACGAGCTCGGCGATGGCGCGCAGGTCGTCGAGCGAGGAGACGCCGCCGGAGGCGACGACCGGGCGGTCCGTGGCCGCGCAGACGTTCTTCAGGAGCTCCAGGTTCGGGCCCTGGAGCGTGCCGTCCTTGGCGATGTCGGTGACGACATAGCGGGCGCAGCCCTCGGAGTCGAGGCGCGCCAGGGTCTCGTAGAGGTCGCCGCCGTCGCGGGTCCAGCCGCGGCCGCGCAGGGTCGTGCCGCGGACATCGAGGCCGACGGCGATCTTGTCGCCGTGCGACGCGATGATCTTGGCGACCCACTCCGGGGTCTCCAGGGCGGCCGTACCGAGGTTCACGCGCGTGCAGCCGGTGGCGAGCGCGGCCTCCAGGGACGCGTCGTCGCGGATGCCGCCGGACAGTTCGACCTTGATGTCCATGGCGCCCGCGACCTCGGCGATCAGGGCGCGGTTGTCGCCGGTGCCGAACGCGGCGTCCAGGTCGACCAGGTGCAGCCACTCGGCGCCCGACCGCTGCCAGGCGAGGGCGGCCTCCAGCGGGGAGCCGTAGGAGGTCTCCGAGCCGGACTCGCCATGGACGAGGCGTACGGCCTGGCCGTCGCGGACGTCGACGGCGGGAAGGAGTTCGAGCTTGCTCACAGAGGTCCCTGACATTCCTAGAGGGTTCCGATCCAGTTGGTGAGGAGCTGGGCGCCGGCGTCGCCGGACTTCTCGGGGTGGAACTGCGTGGCCCACAGCGCGCCGTTCTCGACGGCGGCCACGAAGGGCTCGCCGTGCGTGGTCCAGGCGACCTTGGGCGCGCGGAAGGCGGGGTTGCCGACCTCGAAGTCCCAGTGGTGCACGGCGTACGAGTGCACGAAGTAGTAGCGGGCGTCGGCGTCGAGGCCCGCGAACAGCTGGGAGCCCTCGGGCGCCTCGACCGTGTTCCAGCCCATGTGCGGGACGATGTCGGCCTTCAGCGGCTCGACGGTGCCGGGCCACTCGTCGAGGCCGTCGGTCTCCACGTCGTGCTCGATGCCGCGCGCGAAGAGGATCTGCATGCCGACACAGATGCCCATCACGGGACGGCCGCCCGCGAGCCTGCGGCCCACGATCCAGTCGCCGCGCGCCTCCTTGAGCCCCTGCATGCAGGCGGCGAAGGCGCCGACGCCGGGGACCAGGAGGCCGTCGGCGGCCATGGCCTTGTCGTAGTCACGGGTGATCTCGACGTCCGCGCCCGCGTGCGCGAGGGCGCGCTCGGCGGAACGGACGTTCCCGAAGCCGTAGTCGAAGACGACGACCTTCTTGGGAGCGGTCATACGTGGATCAGCTCCCCTCAGTTCCAGTAGTCGAGCCGCAGGATTCCCGCGACGAGGCACATGGCCGCTCCGATGGAGAGCAGCGCGATCAAGCTTTTCGGCATCCCCTGCTTGACGAAGGAGATGATGCCGCCGATCAGGAAGAGACCGACGACGATCAGAATCGTGTTGAGGCCGGTCATGGCTTTACAGCGCGCCCTTCGTGGAGGGGAGGATCCCGGCGGCGCGCGGGTCACGCTCGGAGGCGTAACGCAGCGCGCGGGCCAGGGCCTTGAACTGGCACTCCACGATGTGGTGGGCGTTGCGGCCGTAGGGCACGTGCACGTGCAGGGCGATCTGGGCCTGCGCGACGAAGGACTCCAGGATGTGCCGGGTCATCGTCGTGTCGTACGTACCGATCATCGGCGCCATGGTCTCGGGCTCGGTGTGCACGAGGTAGGGGCGGCCGCTGAGGTCGACGGTCACCTGGGCGAGCGACTCGTCGAGCGGGACCGTGCAGTTGCCGAAGCGGTAGATGCCGACCTTGTCGCCGAGCGCCTGCTTGAAGGCGGCGCCGAGCGCGAGGGCGGTGTCCTCGATCGTGTGGTGCGTGTCGATGTGCAGGTCGCCCTCGGTCTTGACCGTGAGGTCGAAGAGGCCGTGGCGGCCGAGCTGGTCGAGCATGTGGTCGTAGAAACCGACACCCGTCGACACCTCGACCTTGCCGGTGCCGTCGAGATCGATCTCGACGAGGACCGACGTCTCCTTGGTGGTCCGTTCGACCCGTCCAACCCGGCTCATGCCTGCTGCTCCTTCTTCAGTTCGCGTACCGCATCGAGGAACGCGTCGTTCTCTTCGGGGGTTCCCGCGCTGACGCGCAGCCAGCCCGGCACGCCGTTGTCCCGGACCAGGACGCCCCGGTCGAGGATCCGCTGCCAGACCGCGTGGGCGGCCCCTTCGCCCTCGAACCGCCCGAACTGGACGAAGTTGGCGTCGGAGTCGGTCACTTCATAGCCGATCGCACGCAGCTCGCTCACCAGCCGGTCGCGCTCCTGCTTCAGCTGCTCGACGTACTTCAGGAGCGTGTCGGTGTGCTCCAGGGCGGCGAGCGCGGTGGCCTGCGTGACGGCCGACAGGTGGTACGGCAGGCGTACGAGCTGTACGGCGTCGACGACCGCCGGGTCGGCCGCGAGGTAGCCAAGGCGCAGCCCGGCCGCGCCGAAGGCCTTCGACATCGTGCGGGAGATGACGAGGTTCGGCCGCCCCGCGAGCAGCGGGAGCAGCGAGTCGCCGTGGCTGAACTCGACGTACGCCTCGTCGACCACGACCATCGACGGCTTCGCGGCCTGCGCTGCCTCATAGAGCGCGAGGACCGTCTCTGCCGGGACGGCGTTGCCCGTGGGGTTGTTGGGCGTGGTGATGAAGACGACGTCGGGCCGGTTGTCGGTGACGGCCCGCGCGGCGGCGTCGGCGTCGATGGTGAAGCCCTCGCCGCGGGGCCCGGAGATCCAGCCCGTGCCGGTGCCGCGCGCGATGAGGCCGTGCATCGAGTACGAGGGCTCGAAACCGATGGCGGTGCGTCCCGGCCCGCCGAAGGTCTGGAGCAGCTGCTGGATGACTTCGTTCGAGCCGTTGGCCGCCCAGACGTTGGCGAGGGAGACCTCGTGGCCGCCGGTCTTGGTGAGGTAGCGCGCGAGCTCCGTGCGCAGCTCGACGGCGTCGCGGTCGGGGTAGCGGTTGAGGTCGCGGGCGGCCTCGCGGACCCGCTCGGCGATGCGCTCGACGAGTGCGTCGGGGAGCGGGTACGGGTTCTCGTTCGTGTTCAGCCGTACGGGTACGTCGAGCTGGGGCGCGCCGTAGGGGGACTTGCCGCGCAGTTCGTCGCGTACGGGGAGGTCGTCGATCCGGACGTTCACTGGGTGGGTACCTTCCATCCGAACCGCGCCTTGACGGCCGCGCCGTGCGCGGGCAGGTCCTCGGCCTCCGCCAGCGTCACCACGTGCCGGGCGACGTCGGCGAGCGCGTCGCGGGAGTAGTCGACGATGTGGATGCCGCGCAGGAACGACTGGACCGAGAGGCCCGAGGAGTGGCAGGCGCAGCCGCCCGTCGGCAGGACGTGGTTGGAGCCGGCGCAGTAGTCGCCGAGCGAGACGGGGGCCCAGGGGCCGACGAAGATCGCACCGGCGTTCTTCACCCGGTCCGCGACGGCCGCGGCGTCCGCGGTCTGGATCTCCAGGTGCTCGGCGCCGTACGCGTCGACGACGCGCAGGCCCTCCTCCAGGCCGTCGACCAGGACGATCGCGGACTGCCTGCCCGCGAGGGCGGGGGCGATCCGGTCCTCGACGTGCTTGGTCGCCGCGACCTGCGGCTCCAGCTCCTTGACCACGGCGTCGGCCAGGGCGAGGGAGTCGGTGACGAGCACGGCGGCGGCGAGCGGGTCGTGCTCGGCCTGGCTGATCAGGTCGGAGGCGACGTGCACGGCGTCGGCGGTGTCGTCGGCGAGGACGGCGATCTCGGTCGGGCCCGCTTCGGTGTCGATGCCGATGCGTCCGGTGAAGTAGCGCTTGGCCGCGGCGACCCAGATGTTGCCGGGGCCCGTGACCATGTTCGCGGGCGCGCAGGTCTCGGTGCCGTACGCGAACATCGCGACGGCCTGGGCGCCGCCGACCGCGTACACCTCGTCGATGCCGAGGAGGGCGCAGGCGGCGAGGATCGTCGGGTGCGGGAGGCCGCCGAAGTCCTTCTGCGGCGGGGACGCGAGGGCCATCGACTCGACGCCCGCCTCCTGCGCCGGGACCGCGTTCATGATCACGGAGGAGGGGTAGACGGACCGGCCGCCCGGTGCGTAGAGCCCGACGCGCTCGACCGGCACCCACTTCTCGGTGACCGTGCCGCCGGGCACGACCTGCGTGGTGTGCGGGGCGCGGCGCTGCTCGGCGTGGACGATGCGGGCGCGCCTGATCGACTCCTCAAGGGCCTCGCGGACGACGGGGTCGAGGCCGGCCAGGGCCTCGGCGATGGCGGCCGCGGGGACACGGACCTGCGCCAGCCGTACTCCGTCGAACTTTTCCGCGTACTCGATCAGCGCCGCGTCGCCACGATGATGCACGTCCTCGCAGATGGGCCGCACCTTCTCCAGGGCGGCCGCGACGTCGAAGTCGGCACGGGGCAGCAGGGCGCGCAGGGCGGGACCCTCGGGGAGGGCGTCGCCGCGCAGATCGATTCGGGAGATCACATGGCCAATTCTCTCAGACCCGGATTCCCGGCCCGACCCCGTATCACTGGCTGATATAGACCCGCCCGTCACCCACCACCGCCCTACCCGAGACGCTTCGCGCCACCCCCTGCTTTTCGAAGACCACGTTCACCACTAGCGTTCAGCCCGTCACTGAACGGGCATGAAACAGGTGTACGAGACCAAGGCGCATCGCAGGACGAGAACGCGGTACGGGATCGCGGTACGGGGAGGACAACAGCAGTGGTCGACGACACCGGCATCGGTGACCCGCCGGACGGACTGACCGCCGCCGAGATCGGCATGTGGCAGGCCTTCCGCAACGGCAGCGTCTACGACCTCCGGTCGGGGGACCCGATGGCGGACGATCCGCACGGCGGCCACCCCTGGGGCCCGGAACGCAGCGTCCGCGCGCGCATCGTGTGCTGGCTGCTCCTGGAGGGCCCGCCCGCCCTCTCGGGCCGGGTCTCGTCGCTGAAGCTCTCCGGACTCCAGATCACGGACGTACTCGACCTGGCGGGCGGCGAGATCCTTCCCTACGCCGAGCTGAAGCACTGCCGCTTCGAGAAGGAAATACTGGTCCCCGAGGCCAAGTTCACCACCCTGCGCCTGGTCAACTGCTCGATCCCGCGCGTGGAGGCGGCCCGCGTGCACACGGAGGGCGACCTGCATCTGCCGCGCTGCCGGATCCACAACGGCATGCGGCTCACGGACGCCCAGATCGGCACCGACCTCCTCATCAACCAGGCCGTGATCTACCGCGACCGGCGCGGCAACTCGATCATGGGCGACGGGCTCTCGGTCGGGCAGGACCTGCAGGCCGAGATGATGGAGTCGCACGGCCAGCTGAGCCTGCGCGGCGCGAAGGTCGGCGTCTCCTTCAGCCTCCGCGGCAGCAAGCTCGCCAATCCGTACGGCCAGCGGGCGCTCAACGCCCCGCAGATGACGGTGGAACGCACGCTGTACATGACGCCCGCCGCGCTCGGCGATCCGCCCATGACCAGCGGCACGACTCCCCCGCGCGGCACCCGCGTCCAGCGCTTCGAGTGCCAGGGCGGCATAAGGCTCGACGACGGGCGCTTCGGGGACGCGGTCGACCTGGCCCAGGCGCGCTTCACCCTGGAGAACGACCAGGAGGTCTCGCTGCGCCGCGTCCAGACCCCCGAGCTGCGCTTCCTCGGCGAGGCCCCACAGCGCGGCAAGGTCATCCTGTCCGGCATGAAGGTCGTCAACCTCATCGACAAGTCGACGAGCTGGCCGGGCCCTGGCGGCCTCCAGATGGGCGGCTTCAGTTACGAGAACCTGGTCCCGCTCGGCAGTTTCCCGCTCTCCCGGCGGCTGAGCTGGGTGGCGGCCGCGACCGCCGAGTACAACCCGGAGCCGTACGAGAAGCTGGCCACCGTCCTGCGCAACGGCGGCGAGGACGCCGACGCCCGCGAGGTCCTGCTCGCCAAGCAGCGCCGCCGCCGCGAGACCCTGCCGCTCGCGGCCAAGCTCTGGGGCTTCGCCCAGGACTGGACGGTGGCGTACGGCTACCGGCCGGGCCGGGCCGCCCTCTGGATGGCGGTGCTCTGGGCGGTGAGCGCGGTGGCCTTCGCGCACTCCGAGCACCCGGCGATCAAGCCGGGCGAGCACCCGAACTGGAACCCCGCGCTCTTCTCCCTCGACCTGCTGCTCCCGGTGATCAATCTCGGCCAGGACAGTTACTGGCAGCTGAGCGGCGGCTGGCAGTGGTTCGCGGCGATCCTCATCCTGCTCGGCTGGGTCCTCGCGACGACGGTCGCGGCGGGGGCGACGAGGCTGCTGCGCAGGAACTGAGGACGGCCTCGGAGCCCGCCCGGTCCCACCCCGGGCGGATATTTTGCCATCCCTTGACCATGTGTCAGGCAACCGGACGATCGATGCGAAAGCTTCACCGGCTCTCCTCTGGCACTGCCCCGACCTGCGGTTTTCAATAAACGCACCATGGCACTCCTGCGCGCCCTGATCCGTACCGCACGAATGGTCAGGAACACACCGCTCCTCGCCGCCGGTCTGACCCCCGACGACGAGGTGCTCCTCGACGCACCCGACGACCGGCTCGGCCCCGCGCTCGTCGCCGCGGGCCGCGGCGACTACGACCCCGCGGCCAAACTGCTCGCCATGACCCGCGAGGGCAACGAGTGGGAGAACCGCGACCGCTACACCACACGCCTCGCCGCCTTCGCCCGCTCCCGCCCCGAGTGGTTCGACGACTGGCAGTGCGCGGCCCCGCACGATCCGGACGCGCTGCTCGTCAAGGCCGAGCTCGCGGTGGTCCGCGGCTGGGAGTCGCCCGCCCGCGCCGAGCTGCTCCGCGAGACGTCGCCCCTGATCGCCGCCGCCGCCGAGGCGGACCCGCGCGACCCCGTGCCGTGGCGGATCGCCCTGGACCATGCGCGCGGCACCCACGCCCCGCACTCGGTCTTCGACACGATCCGGGCCGAGGCGGAGCACCGCTCCTCGCACCACTACGGCTGGCACGCCTCGGCGCTCCAGTACCTCTCGGCCGCCTGGTACGGCTCGCACCGCCAGTGCTTCGACTTCGCCGAGCAGGCCGCGCGCGACGCACTGCCCGGCTCGCTGATCCAGGCGCTGCCCGCGCGGGCCGCGTTCGCGTATCTCACGAGCGCGTCGGGAAGCGTGCCGCGCGAGCGCCTGGACGCCGCGGCCGACCTCGGGATCGCCCTTTCTCGTGAGTACGAGGCCGGGGACCCCTGGCCCGCGGAGGTCCGCAACGTCCTCACGTACGTCCTCGTGCGCCTGGAGCGCTGGCGCGATGCACTCGAACAGATGCGCCTCATCGGGCCGCACGCGACGTCCTTCCCCTGGGACCGCATGTCCGACGACCCGCTCGGCCAGTTCCTGGAACTGCGCGACGGCATCCGCATCGAGGTGGCCTCGGTGACCCCGCTGGGCACCGGTGGCGGACGCCGGGACTCGGACGACCATTAGGCTTCAGGCTCGTGACCACCGTCCGGCTTCCGCTCTTCCCGCTCAACTCGGTGCTGTTCCCGGGGCTCGTACTCCCGCTGAACGTGTTCGAGGAGCGTTATCGCGCCATGATGCGCGACCTGCTCAAGACCCCCGAGGAGGAGCAGCGCCTCTTCGCCGTCGTCGCGATCCGCGACGGCCTGGAGGTGGCGCCGAGCGCGCCCGGCCTCCCCGACCCCACCGCGCAGCCCGAGCAGGGGCCGACCGCCGGCTTCGGCGACGACCCGCTCAAGGCCTTCCACGCGGTGGGCTGCATCGCGGACGCGGCGACGATCAGGGAGCGGGCCGACGGCGGCTTCGAGGTCCTGGCCACCGGCACCTCACGCGTGCGCCTGCACTCGGTGGACGCCTCGGGCGCCTTCCTGACCGCGGAGGTCGAGGAGCTGCCGGAGGACCCGGGCGAGGAGGCCGGCACCCTCGCCGAGGGCGTCCTGCGGGCTTTCCGCTCCTACCAGAAGCGCCTCGCCGGGGCGCGCGAGCGGTCCCTGTCCACGGGCGCCGAACTGCCGGACGACCCGTCCGTGGTGTCGTATCTGGTCGCGGCGGCCGCCGTCCTGGACACCCCCACCAAGCAGCGGCTCCTGGAGGCGCCGGACACGGCGTCGCGCCTGCACGACGAGCTGAAAGTCCTTCGCGCCGAGACCGCGATCATCCGTAATCTGCCGTCGTTGCCCGCGACGGACCTCACGCGCGGCACCACGAGCCTCAACTGACACGAAGCCGCAACTGACGTAAGGCGCGAGCGCTTTGGCGAAGAAGCAGAAGAAGCAGTCGGGTACGGGCGGCACCCCCGCGACGGTCGCCCTCACGGCGGCGGGCGCCGACTACACGGTCCACGCCTACGAACACGACCCCGCGCACCCCTCGTACGGCGAGGAGGCGGCGCAGGCCATGGGCGTCTCGCCCGACCGGGTCTTCAAGACCCTGGTCGCGGAGGTCGACGGCGAACTGACGGTCGCCGTGGTCCCCGTGGCGGGCACCCTCAACCTCAAGGCCCTGGCCACGGCGGTCTCCGGCAAGCGCGCGGTGATGGCGGACCCCGCCGCCGCCGAACGCACCACGGGCTACGTACGGGGCGGCATCTCGCCCCTCGGCCAGCGCAGGAAGCTCCGCACGGTCCTGGACGACTCGGCCTCCTCGCACGCCACGATCTGCGTGTCGGCGGGCCGCAGGGGCCTGGAAGTGGAACTGGCGCCCGGCGACCTGGCCCGCCTCACGGCCGCGGTACTGGCGCCGATCGGGCGTGAATAGGCCCTCGACGGGGTCCTCCGGCTCGACTAGTACCACCCTCATGTCGAAGAAGACGCGCAAGAGGAAGTGGCGGGTGCGCAAGGGCAAGGCGAACCACGGGAAGCGCCCCGCCTGACGGCGGTCGGGCGCCGGACCGTGTCCGGGGGGCCGGAGCGTCCTGAGTGTCCGGGGGCGTTCTCACGCCCCGGCGGAGTCCGAGCGGCCGTCGGCCCGGCCGGGCTCCCCGTAGGGCGCGGCGTCCCCGTACGGAGCACCGCCGCCGTAGGGCGCGGGATCTCCGTAGGGCAGGGGGTACGGCTCGGGGTCGCGCGGTCCGAAGAGCCCGGTCAGGCCCAGGTGCACGAGGAGCGCGGCCACGGGCCAGGCGAGGAGCGCGCCCTTCGCCTTGAGCTCCAGAGGGGCGTCGAACGCGACGCCCTCGCCCACGGCCTTGGCATGGGCGGCGACATTCGTCTCGGGCCCGAGGAAGACGCCCAGACGCCAGGCGAGCACGGCCCCGAGGAGACCTCCGGCCGTGAGGCCGAGGACCAGCGGGATCCCGCCCCGCTTGCGCAGCAGGAACACCACGGCACCGGTCACCGCGCCGAAGGCGAGCGCGAGCAGGGCGAACGATCCGTCGACCCCGATCGCCTGCTCCCCCTCGGTGTCCTTGAGGTACACCGCCTTGTCGTCGGCCACCAGCGGGACCCGCGGCGCGAGCCACAGCCACAGGAGGCCGAGCAGGATGCCGCAGACAGCGACCGCGACCATGATCACTACGGCCTGCCGCACTTCGGTCTTCATGCCGGGACCGGCCTCCTCGTCCGCCGGAGAGAGAACGGCTCCGGACGGCTGGGCAGTCTGCTGCCAGGTGTCGTGCGGGGGACGGCCGTGGGGCGGCTGGGAGGGCGTCAGCGGTGCAGTCACCCACACATGGTGCCAGTACTACCTGATTACCGCTTCACCGCACAGGCGGTGCCGCGTCACCGTACGGCCGCGCGGCGGTACGCCCAGGTGGCGATCGCCAGCGAGGCGACGCCGACCCCCGCGCAGACCGCGAGATCCAGGGCGACGGCCGCCCAGTCCGGATGCGGCCCGAACGTGCGGGCGAACGCCTCCACCCCGTACGTCGAGGGCAGCAGGTCGCGCGCGTACTGCAGGAAGCCCGGCATCCGCTCGGCCGGGAGCACGCCGAGCAGCAGCGCCGCCGACATGCCCAGCTGGCCCAGCAGCGTGGCCAGTTCGGGCCGCGGTGCGAGCAGCCCGAGTGCGGCGCCGAGCCCGGCGAGCGCGGCACCGGCCAGCGGGATCACCGCGGCGAGCACCCACAGGTGCCCCAGCGGAAGCCCGAAGAGGCCGCAGCCGACGATCGCGGTGACGACGGTGCCCGGCACGGTGAACGAGGCGTAGGCGGCCGCGGCGCCGAGGACCACGGCGGCGGGCGGCACGGGCAGCGTGGCGTAGTGGTCGAGGCCGCCGTCGGCCCGCAGCTGCCCGAAGTACTGCGCGAGCAGGTTGAGCGCGACGAAGGCGACGACGAGCACGGAGGAACCGGCGACGACGGCACGCGCCTCGCCGCCCCCGTCGACGACGCCCCGCATCAGGATCATGATCCCGACGGACTGGAAGGTCGCCACGAAGAGCAGCGGAATCCGCGCGACCCGCGCCCGGGACAGCTGCGCCCGGTAGACGGCCGCGAGCGCGGGAAAGAGCCGCGCGCGGGGTCCCAGGGGCGCGGCGGCTTCGGCCTGCCGCTCGCGGTCGTCGGCCCGCACCGCGGCTTCCAGGGGAACGGCACTCACCGAACGACCCTCCTGCTGTTGCTGTTCGTCCGCCTGTTGCTGTTCGCCCGTCCGGCGAAGGTCATGCCTTCACCAGCCCTTCTCCGTTGCCGCCCAGTGCGAGATACACGTCCTCCAAGCTCGGTGTGGCCAGTGTGAAGTCGTCCAGGGCGGCGAAGGCCTCGCCGCCGGTGACCGCGGCCACGGCGGCCCGTGCCTCGTCCGGGGCGAGCCGCAGGGACCACCGCCGCCCGGATTCCACCGCGGAGGAGCGCAGCGCGGCGACCTCGGGGACGTCGAGCGGTGCCCGCTCCCGCCACACGAGCTCCACCCGCACCTCGCCCGCCACCTGCTCCTTCAGCCCCACGGGGCTGTCGCAGGCGATGACCTTGCCGTGGTCGAGCACGGCGACGCGGTCCATGACCGTCTCGGCCTCGATGACGTTGTGGGTGACGAGCAGGACCGTCGTGCCGCGCTCGGCCCTGCGCCGGTCGACGGCGCCCCAGACGGCGCGCCGCGCGATGGGGTCCATGCCGGTCGTCGGCTCGTCGAGGACGAGCAGCGGCCGCTCCCCCACCAGGGCGGTGGCGAAGCAGGCGAGCCTGCGCTGGCCGCCGGAGAGCTTCTTCAGGGGCCGTGAGGCGAGCGGGGTGAGCGCCAGCTCTTCGAGTACGTCGTCCCGCTCGGCCCGCGCCGCGCGCACGTCGAGGCCGCGAAGGCGCGCGGTCGTCTCGACGGCGAGCGAGACGGTCAGCTCGTCGAGCGCGGTGGACTCCTGCCCCAGATACGCGAGGATCCGCGCGGCCCGCTCGGGGTGGCGCAGGATGTCGTGCCCGAGGATCTCGACGCTCCCGCTGTCGGGCCGCATCAGGCCGGTCAGCTGGCGTACGAGGGTGGACTTGCCGGCGCCGTTGGGCCCGAGCAGGCCGAAGATCTCGCCGCGCCTGACCTCCAGGCTGATGCCGTCGGTGGCGCGCACCTCGGGCGTCGCGGGCGTGCCGCGCCTGCCGCGGGCGGCCGGATATGTCTTGACGAGGTCGCGCACCGCGCAGACGGCATCGCTGCCGTGACCCTGTCGGAGCCCCTGTCGGACTCCCTGTGCCGAGCGCGTACTCACGAAGGACGAGGGTACGGGGTCCGGCGCCCGGTCCGGCGCCCGGGGCGCCCCGTACGCCCCGTATCAGTCATCTGGGGTGGTCTTCCGTCACCCGTTGGCGTGCAGGTGCCCTCACTCGCCGGAGCGGTCGCCCACCGGCGCGTGCTCGACCGCCGTGTGGACGTCGATCTCGCGCCAGAAGCCCGCCCTGATCGCGTACCGGTCGTGTTCGTCGATCTGGTCGTCCTTGTGGGCGAGCAGTCCGAAGCGGGCGGCGTAGCGCAGGAGCTCGCCGTCGACGCGGTGCGGGATGCGCGGGTACATCGTCGAGAGTTTCTGCAGGTTGTGCTGTTCCGGCAGGCGGGCCATCCAGCGGCGCGCGAACACCTGCCCGACCTCGAAGGGGTCACCGCCGACGGTGGTGATGTCCTCCTCGCGGTCGGCCCAGCGCTGTTCGGCCGTCGTCAGCTGGGCGAGCGTCGGCAGGGCGGCGGCCTCGGGGCTCTCGGCGGCGCCGCCGGGGCGCTCGACCCAGCCCTTGTCCGAGGACCAGCGCAGCGTGGCGTTCGGGGGGTGCTGCGCGGCCTGCGTGCCGGGGCCGCGCAGGGCGGCCAGGTCCTTGGGGGTGGGCACGCCCTTGCCCGGCGGGATGTGGTGGGCGGCCGCGCCGTCGCCGTTCGTGCCGGCTTCGGCGTGCTGGGCGTGTTGGTCGTGCTGATTGGGGTGCACCCCCGCTGCCTCGTCGGCGGCCCGCTGGGCGCTGGCCGCGAGCGCGGACTCCGGCAGGGGCGCGGAGAGGATCGCGGCGATCTCGGGGCGCGGGACGGGCGAGGGGGCGCAGACGCCGGTGAGTTCCTTGGGGCGTACGGCTTTGGTGATCCAGGCGCGGTCGAGGACGCGGCGCTCGTCGGCCTCGGCCACGAGATCCTCGGACTGGTTGTAGTCGCCGTCGGCGGCCTGCACGGCCCACAGGTGGACGGCGACGCCGTGCTCCTTGGCGGCCATCATGCCGGGCAGCAGGTCCCCGTCGCCGGTGACGAGCACGATGTCCGAGCAGGCGCGGTTGCGGGCCAGCTCCGTCAGCTCGGCGTGCATGGCGGCGTCCACGCCCTTCTGGGCCCACCGCCCGTCGCTGCGGGTCAGGGCGCCGAGCCGGACCGTCACGCGCGGCATGACCCGCAGCCTGCGGTGCTCGGGCTGGGGCACGCGGTCGGGGGCGCCGTCGAACCAGTAGATCCGCAGGAGAGGGCGCTCGGTGTCGGATTCCGCGCGCTCACGGATGCCCTGGATCAGGGCGGTGTGATCGACGGTGATCCGGGACCGGGACGGCTCGCCCGCGAGGAGACTCGCGGCGGCACCCAGCAGATACCCGGCGTCCACCAGGACGATGCAGCGGTCCACGCGATCCACCCTCTTTCCCTGGAGATTCCCTGGAAGCAATGGTTCGGGTTTTCCTTCGAGTCTGCCCGACCCTGCGGAGGTTAACGGCCGGAACTCGATCTTCGGCGTGGCGTATCGGGACTTCACTCTCGGGCAGGGCGCCGACAGGGCTTATTACGCACGGTAATTCTCTGAAATGCGCAGCTTGTCGCCATATGTGAATCTGGTCGCGTCCTGGCCCCCAGATTTCCTTCAGGAGGAAGATCACTATGGCCAAGAACAAGAACCGCAAGCAGGGCGGCGAGCAGAACCGCGCGTCGGCCGCGGAGCAGGCGCAGGAGCAGGCCAAGTCGTCCGCGGAGCAGGCCGAGCAGCGGGTGCAGTCCGCGGTTCAGTCGCAGGGCAGCCCGGCAGAGGTCGCCCGCAAGCATCAGCGACGCTTCGGTCACAACTGACGGGCGCACAGGCGTATATGCGTGAAGGGGCGCACCCGGAAATCCGGGTGCGCCCCTTCCTGTGGGTCTGAACCTATCCGGCCAGGCAGGACGCTCCGAGCAGCACCTTCAGATCGCCGAAGAGGGCCGCGTCCGGTTGCACGCGGTGACGGTCGAGCCGGAGCAGGGTCGTCTTCTGCGCCCCCTGGAGCTTGATCCGCACCTCGCTGTTGCCCCGGTGATGGCTGAGAATCTCACCGAGGCGGCTGACCATCGGCGGGGTCACCCGCACCGTCGGGATGGTGATCAGGACGGGCGCGTTGGTGCCCGCGTTCGACAGGTCGGGGACCTGCATCTCCATGGCGACGAGCCGCGGCACGTCCTCGCGCTTGTCGAGTCGGCCCTTGACGAACACCACGGCGTCCTCGACGAGTTGCGTCGACACCAGCTGGTAGGTCGCCGGGAAGAACATGCACTCGATGGAGCCCGCGAGGTCCTCGACGGTCGCGATCGCCCAGGCGTTGCCCTGCTTGGTCATCTTGCGCTGGAGGCCGGAGATGATGCCGCCGATGGTGACGATCGAGCCGTCCGAGTAGTCACCGCCGGTGAGCTGGCCGATGCCCGCGTCGGCCTTGTCGGACAGGACGTGCTCCAGGCCGAAGAGCGGGTGGTCGGAGACGTACAGACCGAGCATCTCCCGCTCCTGGGCGAGGAGATAGGTCTTCTCCCACTCGTCGGTGGAGAACTCCACGTCGAGCCCGAAGCCCGGCTCGTCCCCGCCGCCCTCGTCGCCCATCCCCCCGAAGAGGTCGAACTGCCCTTCCGCTTCCTTGCGCTTGACCTGCACGACGTTGTCGATCATCGGCTCGTACTGCGCGGTGAGGCCCTTGCGGGTGTGCCCCATGGTGTCGAAGGCGCCCGCCTTGATCAGCGACTCCGTGGTCCGCTTGTTGCAGGCGGCGGCCTCGACCTTGTCGAGGTAGTCCGGGAAGGAGGCGAACTTCCCCTTGGCCTTGCGGGAGCGGACGATCGACTCGACGACGTTCGTACCGACGTTGCGGACGGCCTCCAGGCCGAAGAGGATCACGTCGTCGCCCTGGGCGGCGAAGTTGTGCACGGACTCGTTCACGTTGGGCGGCAGGACCTTGATGCCCATGCGCCGGCACTCGTTCAGATAAATGGCCGACTTGTCCTTGTCGTCCTTCACCGAGGTGAGCAGCGCGGCCATGTACTCGGCGGGGTAGTTCGCCTTGAGGTAGGCCGTCCAGTACGTGACGAGGCCGTACGCGGAGGAGTGCGCCTTGTTGAAGGCGTATCCGGCGAAGGGGACCAGGACGTCCCACAGGGCCTGGATCGCGGTGTCCGAGTACCCGTTCTTCTTCGCTCCCTCCTGGAAGAGGACGAAGTTCTTCGCCAGCTCGTCGGGCTTCTTCTTGCCCATCACACGGCGCAGGATGTCGGCTTCGCCCAGCGAGTAACCGGCGATGATCTGCGCGGCCTTCTGCACCTGCTCCTGGTACACGATGAGGCCGTAGGTCAGGCCGAGCGTCTCCTTCAGGGGCTCTTCGAGCTCCGGGTGGATCGGCGTGATCTCCTGGCGGCCGTTCTTGCGCTCCGCGTAGTTGATGTGCGAGTTCATGCCCATCGGGCCCGGACGGTACAGGGCCGAGACGGCGGAAATGTCCTCGAAGTTGTCGGGCTGCATCTGGCGGAGCAGCGAGCGCATCGGTCCGCCGTCGAACTGGAAGACGCCGAGCGTGTCGCCGCGGCAGAGCAGTTCGAAGGTCTTCGGGTCGTCGAGCGGGAGCGAGAGCATCTCCAGGTCGATGCCCTTGCCCGCGCGCACCATCTTGACCGCGTCGTCCATGATGGTGAGGTTGCGCAGGCCCAGGAAGTCCATCTTGAGCAGGCCGAGCGACTCGCACTGGGGGTAGTCCCACTGCGTGATGGTGACGCCGTCCGTGTGCCGCGTCCACAGCGGGGCGTGGTCGACGATCGGCTCGCTGGACATGATGACGCCGGCCGCGTGCACGCCCATCTGCCGGACCAGGCCTTCGACGCCCTTGGCGGTGTCGATGACCTTCTTCACGTCCGGTTCGTTCTCGTACATCCCCCGGATCTCGCCCGCTTCGCTGTAGCGGGGGTGCTTGGGGTCGGTGATGCCGGAGAGGTCGATGCCCTTGCCGAGGACGTCGGCGGGCATCGCCTTGGTGAGGCGGTCGCCCATCGCGTACGGATATCCGAGCACGCGCGCGGAGTCCTTGATGGCGTTCTTCGCCTTGATCTTTCCGTACGTGCCGATCATGGCGACCTTGTCGGCGCCGTACTTCTCGGTCACGTACCGGATCACTTCGACGCGCCTGCGCTCGTCGAAGTCGATGTCGACGTCGGGCATGGAGACGCGCTCGGGGTTGAGGAACCGCTCGAAGATCAGGCCGTGCGTGATGGGGTCGAGGTCGGTGATGCCCATGGCGTACGCGACGATCGAACCGGCCGCGGAGCCTCGGCCGGGGCCGACCGCGATGCCGTTGTTCTTGGCCCACATGATGAAGTCGGCGACGACCAGGAAGTACCCCGGGAACCCCATCTGGATGATGATGTCCATCTCGTACTCGGCCTGCTTCTGCCGGTCGTCGGGGACACCGCCCGGGTAGCGGCGGTCCATGCCGACCCGGACCTCCTCCTGGAACCAGGTGACCTCGGTGAAGCCCTCCGGAATCTCGAACTTCGGCATCAGGTCGCGCTTCTCGAACATCCCGGTGGTGTCGATCTGCTCGGCGACCAGGAGGGTGTTGCGGCAGCCCTCCTGCCAGGCGTCCGAGGAGTCGATGGCGTACATCTCGTCCGTGGACTTCAGGTAATAGCCGGTGCCGTCGAAGCGGAAGCGGTCCGGGTCCGAGAGGTTCTTGCCGGTCTGGATGCAGAGCAGGGCGTCGTGCGCGACGGACTCATGGGAGTACGTGTAGTGCGAGTCGTTCGTCACCAGCGGCGGGATGCCGAGCTTCTTGCCGACCCGCAGCAGGTCGTCGCGGACCCGGCGCTCGATGTCGATGCCGTGGTCCATCAGCTCCAGGAAGTACCGGTCCTTGCCGAAGATGTCCTGGTACTCGGCGGCGGCCTTCACCGCCTCGTCGAACTGGCCCAGGCGCAGCCGAGTCTGGAGCTCTCCGGAGGGGCAGCCGGTGGAGGCGATCAGGCCCTCCGACCACTGGGAGATCGTCTCCTTGTCCATGCGCGGCCACTTCTGCAGCCAGCCCTCGGCGTACGCGTCCGAGGAGAGCCGGAAGAGGTTGTGCAGGCCGGTGCTGTTCGACGCCCAGATCGTCTTGTGGGTGTAACCACCCGAACCGGACACGTCGTCGCGCTTCTGGTGCGGCTGGCCCCACTTGATCTTCCGCTTGTTGCGGCGTGACTCGGGGGCCACATACGCCTCGATGCCGATGATCGGCGTGACGCCCGCCTTCTGCGCGGAGTGGAAGAAGTCGTACGCCCCGTGGAGGTTGCCGTGGTCGGACATGGCGACGTGCGTCATGCCCATCTCATTACAGGCGTTGAACATGTCCTTGAGCCGCGCGGCACCGTCCAGCAGCGAGTACTGGGTGTGGACGTGGAGGTGCGTAAAGGGCGGCTTGGTCACGGCGGGAGGCCTCCGGAGAACATCGGGCAACGGACTGCGGGCAGTCTGGGGGGACAGCGTGGAAGTCTAATCCGGAGCGCTGACAACCGACGGGCACTCGGGGGTACCGTCGTGCGTTGGACAGGTCGGAACACCTGTCCCAAATGTTCGGAACACCCGTCCCACAGGTCGAGCACGACCCTGTACCAGGAGGCACCCCGCGATGTCGGACCCGCAGCCCACCGCTGAGCAGCGCGGCGAGCAGATCCTCTCCGTCTTCGACACCGCGTTCGGCGAGCTGCTGGCCGCGGACCCCGCCGCGTTCCGCGTGAAGTTCCGGAAGATGGCCGCCTCCGCCTTCGCCTTCTACCGCGGCACGGCCTGCCTCTTCTACGGGGACCTGGAGCGCGAGCAGCACGGCGGTCCGTACCTGGACGAGCGCACGGGACGGGTGTGGATCCACGGCGACCTGCACGCGGAGAACTTCGGCACGTACATGGACGCCCAGGGCCGCCTGATCTTCAACGTGAACGACTTCGACGAGGCCTATGTGGGCCCCTTCACCTGGGACCTCAAGCGCTTCGCCGCCTCCGTGGCCCTGATCGGGTACACGAAGGCGCTCAGCGACGAGCAGATCACCGACCTCGTCCGGATCTACGCGACGGCGTACCGCGAGCGGATCCACGACCTGGCGACCGGCGCCAAGAGCGACGAGGTGCCGCCCTTCACCCTTGACACCGCCCAGGGCCCGCTCCTGGACGCGCTGCGCGACGCGCGCTCGCTGACCCGCTTCGGGCTCCTGGAGTCCATGACGGAGATCCGCGACTTCGAGCGCCGCTTCGCGCCCGGCGGCGGCTCCATCGAGCTCGACGCGGCCACGCGCTACAAGGTGCTCGCCGCCTTCGACGGCTATCTGGAGACGCTCCCGGAGTCCTCGCTCACCCGCCCCGACTCGTACCGCGTCAAGGACGTCGTCGGACGCCGCGGCATCGGCATCGGCTCCGCGGGCCTGCCGTCGTACAACATCCTCCTCGAGGGCAACAGCGACGCCCTGGAGAACGACGTCGTGATCTACCTCAAGCAGGCCCAGACCCCGGCCGTCTCGCGGCACATCACCGACGGGGCCGCCCGTGACTATTTCCGGCACGAGGGCCACCGCACGGTCATCTCGCAGCGCGCGCTCCAGGCGCACGCCGACCCGTGGCTCGGCTGGACCGAGCTGGACGGCGCCGGTCAGCTGGTCGCCGAGGTCTCTCCGTACGCGGTGGACCTGGACTGGTCGGACATCGACGACTGGGACGAGATCGCCGCGGTCATCGCCGACCTGGGCCGCGCCACCGCCACGATGCACTCCGCCGCGGACGACGAGAGCGGCCACTCGGACCTGGTCCCGTTCTCCACGGAGCGCGCCATCGACGCCGCCATCGCGGCGGACGAGGAGGGCTTCGCCGACCTGCTCGTCGACTTCGCCCACGAGTACGGCGCACGGGCCCGCAGGGACCACCAGATCTTCGTCGACCTCTTCCGCAACGGCCGGATTCCGGGTCTGTAGGCACGAAGAGGACGCCGTGTGACTCATAGGCACCCTTTAGGGCTGCCTTACGGGAGCACATGGCACACTCGGCTTCGCGATGGACATATCCGGGACCCAGCTCAGAGCCGTGCGCGCGGCGCTCTTCACGACGCTCGTCGTGACGCTCTCCGCCGCGTCGCACGTGCTGCTCTCGCGCGCCCCGCTGCCGCTGCCCACCGTCGCCGTGATCGCCGCCGCGGTCTTCGTCATCGCGTACGCCCTTGCGGGGCGCGAGCGCGGTTACGGCCGCATCGCCGCCCTGCTCATCCCGCTCGAGCTGGCCGCCGACACCGTGTTCACCACGGGGCAGCACGTCTGTTACGGCCAGGCGGGCGGGCCCGTCGCGGGTCCGCTGCGCTCCGTCGGCTTCGACGTGCTGTGCGGCGGCGGCAGCGTCGGCACACCGCTGGCCCAGATGACCGGCGGCGACGGACACCGCGCCGCCGTGCTGCTCGCCGACGCCGAGCCGGGCGCCGCCTGGCTGCTGCTCGGCGCGCACATCGGGGTCGGCCTGCTCGCGGCGTTCTGGCTGCGGCGCGGCGAGCGTGCCCTGGCCCAGCTGCTGCGCGCGGTGGGGGCCTCCACCTTCCGGCCGCTGCTCGTGGCGGTCGCCGCGGTGAGCATCCGCCCGCGGCCCGTCCGCCGCGCTCCGCGGCCCGCCCGCCGGGTGCGGACCGCGCGGACCCGGCTTCTCGTGCACTTCGTGGGACGGCGTGGACCGCCGTGCTCGGCCGCCTTCGCCTGAGCACCACCGTCCCCACGCACGTCATTCCTACGGAGAACATCATCATGAGCAAGCGCAACAGCCAGGCGGCCAAGTCGGCGGCCCGCGAGCGGATCCGCGCCCAGCAGGAAGCCGAGCGCAAGCGGCAGAAGCGGAAGCGGTCGATGATCGTCGGCGTATCCGTCGTCGCGGTCCTGGCGATCGCGGGCGGCATCGGCTACGCCGTCATGCAGGCCAACAAGCCCGGTCACTGGGAGGCCGCCGCCGACGAGAAGCTCGTCAAGCCGGCGAACTCCGAGGGCACGCAGGGCACGACCGTCGTCCTCGGCAAGGACAGCGCCAAGAAGACCCTCAAGGTCTACGAGGACCCGCGCTGCCCGGTCTGCGCCAGCTTCGAGCAGACCGTCGGCCCGACGGTCGAGAAGGACCTGAAGGACGGCAAGTACAAGATCCAGTTCATCGGGGCCAGCTTCCTCGACCGCAACCTCACCGGCGAGGGCTCCAAGAACGCGCTCAGCGCGCTCGGTGCCGCCCTGAACGTGAGCGACCAGGCCTTCCTCGACTACAAGAAGGCGCTGTTCTCCAAGGAGAACCACCCCGAGGAGACCACCGACAAGTTCAAGGACGACTCGTACCTGACCAAGATCGCGGACCAGGTCCCCGAGCTCAAGAAGAGCAAGACCTTCGCGAAGGACGTCAAGAACGGCACGTACGACCGCTGGGCCCTTGAGATGTCGAAGAAGTTCGACGACAACAAGGACGGCGTGGAGGGCACCCCCTCCTTCGTCATGGACGGCAAGAAGCTGACCGGCCCCGACAAGAAGAACGCTCCTTCGACCGTCGAGGACTACAAGACGGCGATCGACGCGGCGCTCAAGGGCTGACGCACTTCACCGAAGAGCGGGCGAACGTTTCACCGTTCGCCCGCTCTTGGCGATTACCGATCAGTAAGGTGATCGCCCGTGACCAGTCGAAACAGCGCCCACAGATCGCTCAACTCCGCGGCTCCGCGCCGCCGTACGGTCGTCAAGGCCGCTGCCGCCACCGCGGCCCTCGCGCCGCTCGCCGCAGCTCCCCTCGCCCATGCCGCCGAGGGGCCCGCGTTCCACCACGGGGTCGCCTCGGGCGACCCGCTGCCCGACGGCGTCCTGCTGTGGACCCGCGTGACACCGGTACCGGAGGCCACGCCGGGTTCCGGCACGGGCCCCGACACCGAGGTGCGGTGGGAGGTCGCCGAGGACAAGGGCTTCACCCGCGTCGTCGGCAGCGGCAGCCTCACCGCGCGGGTCGCTGCCGACCACACGGTCAAGGCGGACGTAAGGGGCCTGAGCCCTGCCACCACCTATTACTTCCGCTTCTCCGCGGGGGACGCGCACTCCCCCGTCGGCCGCACCCGCACCACGCCCGCGCACGAGGCGTCGGCCCCCGGTGTCCGCTTCGGCGTGGTGTCCTGCGCCAACTGGGAAGCGGGCTACTTCTCCGCCTACCGCCATCTCGCCGCCCGCACCGAGCTCGACGCGGTGCTGCACATCGGCGACTACATCTACGAGTACAAGAGCGGCGAATACCCGGCCGCCGAGTACGGGGTGCGGCAGCACGAGCCGCGGCACGAGATCATCAGCCTCGCCGACTACCGCGTCCGGCACGGCGTCCACAAGACCGACCCGGACGCGCAGGCGATGCACGCCGTGCACCCCCTGATCGCGATCTGGGACGACCACGAGTTCGCCGACAACACCTGGTCGGGCGGCGCGGTGAACCACTCCCCCGAGACCGAGGGCGGCTGGGCACAGCGCATGGCGGCCGCCAAGCAGGCGTACTTCGAGTGGATGCCCGTACGCCCGTCCACCGAAGGGACCGTCTACCGCCGGCTGCGCTTCGGCAAGCTGGCCGATCTGCACCTGCTCGACCTGCGCTCCTTCCGCTCCCAGCAGGCGGGCTTCGGCAGCGGTGACGTGGACGACCCGGACCGTACGATCACGGGCCGCGCCCAGCTCGACTGGCTGAAGGCGGGGCTCGCCGCGTCCGACGCCTCCTGGAAGCTGGTCGGCACCTCGGTGATGATCTCGCCGGTCGCGTTCGGCTCCGTACCGGCCCATCTGCTCGAACCCATCGCGGAGTTGCTCGGCCTGCCCAAGGAGGGCCTGGCCGTCAACGGCGACCAGTGGGACGGCTACACCGACGACCGCAAGGAGCTCATCGCGCACCTGGTCGACAAGGCCGTCCGGAACACGGTCTTCCTCACCGGCGACATCCACATGGCCTGGGCGAACGACGTGCCGGTACGGGCCGCCACGTACCCCGGATCGCCCTCCGCGGCGACGGAGTTCGTGGTCACCTCCGTGACCTCGGACAACGTGGACGACCTCCTGCACGTGGCCCCGCACACCCTCTCGCTGGTCGCGGTGGGCGCGGTGAAGGCGGCCAACCGCCACGTGAAGTGGCTGGACATGGACTCGCACGGCTACGGCGTCCTCGACGTCACCGCCGAGCGCTCGCAGATGGACTACTACGTCCTGTCCGACCGCAAGGACCCGAGGGCGACGTCCAAGTGGGCCCGTTCGTACCGCACCCTCAGCGGCACCCAGAAGGTCGAGCGGGCGTCCGCCCCCGTGCGCTGACCGGGTCACATGCGCGGCTCCCTGGGGCGCCCTCTACTCTGACGGCATGAGCGACCCGGGGGATGTGGTGGACGGCCGTTTCGAGCTGCTCGAACGGCTCGGCAGCGGGGGCATGGGCACGGTGTGGCGGGCGCGCGACACCGTGCTGCACCGCGAGGTGGCCGTCAAGGAGGTGCGGCCCGCGCGGCACGAGCTGACGGACGAGCAGTCGCGCGTCCTGCGCGAGCGGGTGCTGCGCGAGGCCAGGGCGCTCGCCCGCCTCAACCACCCGCATGTCGTGACGATCCACCACATCGTGGACGCGGGCCCGCACCCGTGGCTGGTGATGGAGCTGCTCCCGGGGCGCACGCTGCAGGATCTCCTGGAGCAGGGCACGTTGACGCCGCGAGAGGCCGCGCGCATCGGCCGCCAGCTGCTCTCGGCGCTGCGCGTCGCCCACGCGGCGGGCATCCTGCACCGGGACGTGAAGCCCGCGAACGTGCTGCTGCGGGACGAGGTCCATGGCGGCGGGGGCCCCTCCGTGGTCCTCACCGACTTCGGCATCGCCTCGCTGCTCGGCGCCGACCAGCTCACCGCGACCGGCGACCTGATCGGCTCACCGGAGTACATGGCGCCCGAACGCATCCGCGGCACGGACCAGGGCGCGGCGGCCGACCTCTGGTCGCTCGGCATCGTCCTCTACCTCGCCGCGGAGGGCATCAGCCCGCTGCGCCGCGCCACGACCCTCGCCACGCTCGCCGCCGTCCTCGACGACCCGGTGCCGCCGCCCGCCCGCTCGGGGCCGCTCACTGCGGTCCTGGCCGCGCTCCTGGTGCGCGACCCGGCGCTGCGAGCGGACGCCGAGCGGCTCGACGCGATGCTCGCCGCGGTGGCCGACGGCATCTCCCGGCAGCCGACCGAGATCACGGACCGGCCGGTGGTCCCGACGTCGGTGGTCCCGCCGTCGCACGCCGTGCTCCCGCCGTCCGACGCCGTGGTACCGCCGCCCGCCGCGCCCCGAAGACGTGCGCCCGCCATCGTCGCGGCGGTCGCCGTGGCGCTCGCCCTGGTGGCCGGGGGCGCGCTGTTGCTCGCGCTGCGCGACGGATCGGGGAAGGACGGCGCGGAGGGCAAGGGCGGCGGGGCCGCGTCGCCCGGGGCGTCGGCCAAGGCTTCGCCGGACCCCATCAAGGCCCCCGAGAGCCCGGACGGGAACAAGAGCCCCACCACGTCGCCTTCCCCCGGCGCACCGCCCGCTTCGGGCAGCTGGATCGCCCAGCTCTCCTCCGAACCCGTCAGCTCGGGCACGGACGTGCGCGACCACAGGCTCGCGGTCGTGCGCGAGGACGTGCCCGGCGCGCGATACCTGCGCAGCGACGACTACGGCTCGCTGCGGGCCGGCTTCTGGGTGATCTACGCTCCCGGGCCCTTCGCGGACGGCCGGGCCGCCCTGCGGTTCTGCGCCGAGCACGGCAGGACCACCGACGACGACTGCGCCGGGCGCTACATCAGCTCCAGCGGCGACGACTTCGGCCTGCTGTGCAAACCGCCCGCGAGCGCCCCGGTGGGACGCTGCACGCGCCCGTGAGCGACGGCTCCCGCCGCTGCCGCTACAGCGTCTCCAGGAAGCCGATCGCGGTCCGCCATGTCGCCTCCGCCGCCTCGGCGTCGTAGTCGTCCAGGTCGGGGTCGGTGTAGATGTGGCCCGCGCCCGCGTAGCGGTAGACCTCGACGTCGGCGCCGGCGCGGCCCATCTGGAGGTACCACGCGCTCAGCCAGTCGTCCGTCTCGAACGGGTCCGGCTCGGCGACGTGCAGCTGCACCGGCAGCTCGTCCACCGTCGCGCTCTCCGCGATGTCCGACGTGCCGTGCAGGAGCAGCAGGCCGCGGGCCTTGGCGTCGCCGAGCGCGAGGGTCTGCGCGGTCGCCGCGCCGAACGAGAAGCCCGCGTAGACCAGACCCCGCTCGGAGTAGGGCGCGGCGGCCAGAATCGCCCGCTTCAGGAGCTCGTCCTTGCCGAGCTCGTCCTTGAAGGCCATGCCTTCCTCGACGGTGTCGAACGTGCGCCCTTCGAACAGATCGGGCGTCCACACCTCGTGGCCCGCCGCGCGCAGCCGGTCGGCCGCCGCGTGCACCGCGGGCCGCAGCCCGTGCGTCGAGTGGAAAAGCATGATGTCCATGGGGCCATCGTGCCACTTACCCTCGGGGGCATGGAGAACGTACTGCGTCCGTTGATCGTGGTCGGCGGCTCGGTCGTGATCACGCTGGCCGTCGTCTGGCTGGCCGATGTGCTGTTGCGCCGTGCCGATGACCGCCACCCCGACAACCCACTGTGGGGTCTGCTGCGCCGCTGCCGGCTCCCCTTCCAACTCGTCATGTGTGCCGCCCTGCTGCGCGGCTCCTTCGAACAAGCAAAGATCGCCAAGGATCACTCCGCGGGAATCGCACAAACCCTGACCCTGGTCCTCATCGGGTCCGTGGCCTGGCTCCTGGTCCGTATCGCGACGGCCATCGTCGAGTCCACGTACGCGCGCTACGCGGGCGCCCACCGCGATCCGGCCCGGGTCCGCCGCGTGCGTACGCAGGTCACCCTCATCCAGCGGGTGGTGACCGCGATCGTCGGCGTCGTGGCCGTCGGTGCGATGTTGCTCACCTTCCCGGCCATGCAGGCCGCCGGAACCTCACTGCTCGCCTCGGCCGGTGTTCTCGGCATCGTCGCCGGTGTCGCCGCCCAGTCCACGCTGTCCAATCTCTTCGCGGGCCTGCAGATCGCCTTCGGCGACATGGTGCGGATCGGCGACACGGTCGTCGTGGACGGCGAGTGGGGCACCGTGGACGAGATCACCCTGACCTTCCTCGCCGTGCGGACCTGGGACGAGCGCCGGATCACGATGCCGGTGTCGTACTTCGTCTCCCAGCCCTTCGAGAACTGGTCGCGCGGCGGCTCCCAGATGACCGGCACGGTCTTCTTCCAGCTGGACCACACCGCGCCCATCATCGAGATGCGCGAGAAGCTCCAGGACATCCTGCGCGAGTGCGCCGCCTGGGACGGCAGGGACTGGGGCCTCGCGGTCACGGACACGACGCCGAACACGATCCAGGTCCGCGCCCTGGTGACCGCCAAGGACGCGGACGACATCTGGACGGTGCGGGTCACGGTCCGCGAGCAGCTGATCCGCTGGCTGACCGAGCACCACGCGTACGCGCTGCCGCGGGTCAACACCGCCTGGGCCGAACTGCCGCCGGAGGACGACCACCCGCATCCGCCGCCGCCGATCGTGCCGCGCACGGGCCGCGGCTGAGCCGTCAGGACCGCAGGCTGCGTACGTCGAGATGGTGCAGGACCCGGTCGACGATCTCCGGATCGGCGCCGGGTTCGCTGCGTGCGGCGAGGATCTCGTGGCGGGCGGCCGACATCATGTCGCGCTGGATGCGCTGGACCGCCTTGAGACGCGTCGCGCGCTTGGAGTACCGCTCGCGGCGCTCGTCGTCCACGATGTCGGGGCTGATCCTGGCCCCGATGTCGAAGGCCCCGCGCAGCAGCCGCTCCGAAAGATCCTCGGGCAGCTCCTCGACCTCTTCGATCTCCTTCAGGCGGCGCTTGGCCGCCTTGGCCGCCCTGATGGCGAGTTCGCGCTCGATGGCCCGCTCGGCGTCGGTGTCCGCCCGCACGCCGAGCTTCCTGACCAGCCAGGGCAGGGTCAGGCCCTGGACGACGAGGGTCGCCATGATGACGCAGAAGGCGATGAAGATGATCTCGTCGCGGGCCGGGAAGGGATCGCCGTTCTCCGTCTTGAGCGGAATGGCGAGGGCGAGGGCGACCGACGCCACGCCCCGCATCCCGGACCACCACATGACGACGGTCTCGCGCCAGGTCGTCGGGATGTCCTCGTCGTAGTCCCGCAGTTTGTGCAGCCGCTTGGCGAGCCAGGTGGCGGGCAGCAGCCACATCAGGCGTACGCCGACGACGACCGCGACGACCGCACCGCCCCAGCCGATCATCTGCAGCTCACGGCCGTTGGCCGTGCCGAAGACGTTGTGCAGTTCGAGCCCGATGAGCCCGAAGGCGACACCCGTGACCAGGGTGTCGACGATCTGCCAGAACGTCTGTCCGGTGATCCGGCCGAGCACGTCGTCGGCGTCGGCGCCGTTCTCCGCGAGGTAGAGCGCGGTGGTCAGTACGGCGAGCACGCCGGAGCCCATCAGCTCCTCGGCGAGGACATAGCTCACGAAGGGCACCAGGAGCGTCAGGCCGGTCTGCAGGGTGGCCTCGCCGAGCAGCCCCATGAGCTTGTTGGTGAGCCAGCCGAGCGCGATTCCTATGGCGACGGCGACCACCCCGGAGAGCACGAGCTGCCCCACCGCGGAGGGCCACGAGAACGTCCCGCTGACGGCCGCCGCGATCGCCACGTGGTAGAGCACGATCGCCGTGACGTCGTTGAAGAGGCCCTCCCCCTCCAGGATCGACACGAGCCGCCGCGGAAGCCCGAGCGACCCCGCAACGGCCGTCGCGGCGACCGGGTCGGGCGGCGCCACGAGCGCGCCGAGCGCCACGGCCGCGGCAATCGGCAGGCCGGGGACGACGGAGCCCGCCATCGCGGCGACCGCCGCGGTCGTCACGAAGACGAGGGCCACGGCGAGCAGGAAGATGGGGCGTCTGTTGGCCGCGAACTGCCGCCAGGAGGTGCGCTGGACCGACGCGTACAGCAGGGGCGGAAGGACCAGCGGGAGGATGTAGTCGGGCGGCAGCTCGATGTTCGGGACCCAGCTGACGAAGGCCAGGGCGATCCCGGCCAGCGTCATGAGGATGGGCGCGGGCAGGCCCAGCCGCTCGCCCAGCGGCACCGTCACCACGGCGCCGAGCAGCAGAATGAGCAGCAGCGCCAGTTGATCCACGGTGCGTCCTCCGGCGGTTCGGGACTCGGACGATCAAGACCTCAACCCTGCCACGCGTCACCGCATACCGGGTCAATGCCCCTCCGGCGCCCCGCCCGGCCGGTCCTGTGTCTCCGCTGTCTCAGCCCAGCGTCTTGCGCATCGCCCGGTGCGCGATCCCGGCGTCCTGGAACTCGGGGCCGTAGGCCGCGTAACCGAGCCGTTCGTAGAAGCCGAGGGCATGTGTCTGGGCGTGCAGGTCGACCGCGGTGAGCCCACGCGCGCGTGCCGCGTCCTCGATGGCCCCCACCAGGGCGGCGCCGATGCCCAGTCCGCGCGCGGCCCGGGTCACCGCGAGACGGCCGAGCGCGCCCACCCCGGGGTCGCCGCCGTTCTTCGCCGCGGCCGCCTCGCCGGTGAGCAGGCGGCCCGCGCCCAGCGGAAGCCCGTCGTCGCGGACCGCAAGGACGTGCACCGCCCCGGCGTCGTACGCGTCGTACTCCAGGTCCTCGGGGACCTGCTGCTCGACGACGAAGACTTCCTTGCGGACCCCGAAGCAGGCCTCCAGGTCATCGGGCCCGGCCGCGACCCGGCAGGTGACCCCGGTGCTCATGAGCTCTCTGCCCGCACCCGGTCGAGCGCCTGCTGGAGGTCGTCCGGGTAGGTGCTCTCGAACTCCACCCACCGCCCGTCACCGGGGTGCTCGAAGCCGAGCCGCACGGCGTGCAGCCACTGGCGGGTGAGGCCGAGCCGCTTGGCGAGCGTGGGGTCCGCGCCGTACGTCAGGTCGCCCACGCAGGGGTGCCGGTGGGCCGCCATGTGCACGCGGATCTGGTGCGTGCGGCCCGTCTCCAGCTTGATGTCGAGCAGCGAGGCGGCGCGGAAGGCCTCGATGAGGTCGTAGTGCGTGACGGAGGGCTTGCCCTCGGCCGTGACCGCCCACTTGTAGTCGTGCTGCGGGTGGCGGCCGATGGGGGCGTCGATCGTGCCGCTCATCGGGTCGGGGTGGCCCTGCACGAGCGCGTTGTAGCGCTTGTCGACCGTGCGCTCCTTGAACTGGCGCTTCAGCGACGTGTACGCCCGCTCCGACTTGGCGACGGCCATGAGACCGGACGTGCCCACGTCGAGGCGGTGCACGATGCCCTGGCGCTCGGCGGCTCCGGAGGTCGAGATGCGATACCCGGCGGCGGCGAGGCCGCCGATCACGGTGGTGCCGGTCCAGCCGGGGCTCGGGTGCGCGGCCACGCCCACCGGCTTGACGATCACGACGATGTCGTCGTCGTCATGGATGATCTCCATGCCCTCGACGGGCTCGGCGACGATCTGCACCGGGGCGGGCGCCTGCGGCATCTCCACCTCGAGCCAGGCGCCGCCGTGCACGCGCTCGGACTTGCCGACCACGCTGCCGTCGACCATCACCTTGCCTGCGGCCGCGAGCTCGGCGGCCTTCGTGCGGGAAAAACCGAACATGCGGGAAATGGCGGCGTCGACGCGCTCGCCCTCCAGGCCGTCCGGCACGGGCAGGGTACGGATCTCGGGAATCGTGCTCACCCATTGAGTATGCAGGAGGCCACCGACACTCCCGCACCACGAGCCCCCTGCCGGGGACCCGGCCTCAGTCCTTGTGGACGGTCCCGTCCGGGTCGAGGCCGCGGAACGACAGGATCACGATCAGGAAGCCGCCGCACACGATCGCCGAGTCCGCGAGGTTGAAGACCGCGAAGCCCTTCGGCGCGATGAAGTCGACCACCGCGCCCTCGAACACGCCGGGGGCCCGGAAGATCCGGTCGGTGAGGTTGCCCAGGGCGCCGCCGAGCAGCATGCCGAGCGCGATCGCCCAGGGCAGGCTGTAGAGCTTGCGGGCCAGGCGCGCGATCACCACGATCACGGCCGCCGCGATGACGGTGAAGATCACGGTGAAGGCCTCGCCGATCCCGAACGCGGCGCCCGCGTTACGGATGGCGTTGAACTGGAGCCAGTCGCCGATGATCTCGATCGGCTCGTGGTGCTCGAGCTTCGCGACGACGATCATCTTGCTGACGAGGTCCAGGGCGTACGCGAGGACGGCCACCGCGAACAGGACGAGGATCTTGCGCTTGCCCTTGCCCGGCTTCTCGTCCGGCGAGGCGTGCTCGTCGGACTCGCCGGCCGGGGTCCGCCCGTCCTTCGAGGCCGACTCGTCCCCGGCCTCGTCCTGCCCAGCCGCCTCGGGGATGTCCGGCGTACCGATGATGCGCTCCGCCTCTGCCACGTGAGTCCCTCAACCTAGGTACCTGACTGGGGACGAGGGTACGGCACATACGTACGGCAGCAGGTGGTCAGGCCGCCTTCAGTAGCGCCGTTCCTGCTTCTGCTTGCAGTCCATGCACAGGGTCGCCCGGGGGAAGGCCTGCATCCGCGCCTTGCCGATCGGATTGCCGCAGTTCTCGCAGATGCCGTACGTCCCGGCGTCCAGACGCTCCAGGGCGCGCTCGGTCTGGTCGAGCATCTCGCGCGCGTTGGCGGCGAGGGACATCTCGTGTTCCCGCGTGATGTTCTTGGTGCCGGTGTCCGCCTCGTCGTCGCCCGCGCCGTCCCCGGAGTCCCGCATCAGACCCGCCAGGGCGTCCTCGGAGGAGGAGATCTCGGCCCCGAGCCGCAGCGCCTCGCTCTGGAGCTCAGCGCGGGCCTCCGCGACCTCATCCGGGGTCCAGGGGTCCTCGCCGGGGCGGACCGCGAGCTCACCGGGCTCCGCGGCCGCGACACGTGCCTTGGGCACCGCCGTCGGCTGCTCCGCTGCCGTCGCCGTGCCCGGAGTCTTCTTCGTAACCACTGTCGTGGCTCCTGTCGTCTCCGCGGCCTGAGCCGCACCCTCGGCCGCCGTGGCAGCCGTCTTCTTGGCCGTGCTCTTGCCGGCCGTGCTCTTCTTGGCGGCTGTCTTCGCGGCTGTCTTCTTCGCCGGGGCCTTCTTCGCCGCGGGTGCCTCCTTCGCCGCGGTGGACTCCTCGGCCGCGGTCTCCTTGGCCGCGTCCTGCCCGGCCGCTGTCTTCCTGCCGGCGTCGGCGACCTTGGCGACCGCCTTCTTGGCGACGGCCTTCTTGGCCGCCGCCTTCTTCACCACGGCCTTCTTGGCGGCCGTCTTCTTCGTGGTCTTGGTCGTCTTCGTCGTCGTCTCGGCCGCGGCCTTCTCGCCCGTGGCTCTGCCCGACGCCGAACGCTGTACGGCGGTCTTCTTCGCCACCATGGCCGCGGCCCCTTCACATATTGTGATCTTGCTCGCGCAATCGTGCTGGGACGATAAATCGACTCGGAGCCCGCGGCAACGGGGCACGCCGCCTCATCCGCCCGCCTGACGGGTGCCGCGCGGCGAGCATGCATGCGTTGTGCCCAGCTCCCCGCCCGGTAATCCGCCGGGCGCGACGGCCCGGGATCCCGGCGCCGCGCATGTCGCCATTCGGGTCAGTCCCCGCCGTCCCGGCCGCCTCGCCCGAAGCGCGCTCCAGGGCCCCGCGGGACCGCCGGAAAACCGGTCGGCCCGGCCCGCCCCGGCCCCGTACACTGGGCGCAGCGAGAAGCGTGGATGGGGACGAGTAGCGGCGTACGCGGCCATGAGCGACCCGGGGACGGTGTGAGCCCGGGGGCAGGCACGACGCGAAGATCACCCCGGAGCCGCCGGAAGAACCGCCGGCAGTGGACCCCAGGGTCCGCAGCAGGCCAGTAGACCCGGCATCGCGACCCCAATGAGGGGGCTTTTCCGTGCGCCACACGCGTCGGGGAGGCCAAGGAGGGTGGTACCGCGGGAGCGCGACAAGGGCTCTCGTCCCTCCGACGGAACGGAATCGTCCGCCGGAGGAAGCGCGTTGAACACGCAGCCGTTGAATACGCAGCCGCAGTACCGCCAGGTGCCCGCCCAGGTCGACCTGCCCGCCCTCGAGCATGCCGTGCTCGACTTCTGGCGCGAGCAGAAGATCTTCGCCAAGAGCCTCGAGCAGTCCGAGGGCCGCCCCGAGTGGGTGTTCTACGAAGGCCCGCCCACCGCCAACGGCATGCCGGGCGCCCACCACATCGAGGCCCGCGTCTTCAAGGACGTCTTCCCGCGCTTTCGCACCATGCGGGGCTATCACGTCGCCCGCAAGGCCGGCTGGGACTGCCACGGCCTGCCCGTCGAGCTCGCGGTCGAGAAGGAACTCGGGTTCAACGGCAAGAAGGACATCGAGGCGTACGGCATCGCCGAGTTCAACGCCAAGTGCCGCGAGTCCGTGACCCGGCACACCGACGCCTTCACCGACCTCACGACCCGCATGGGGTACTGGGTCGACCTCGACGACGCGTACCGCACGATGAACCCCGAGTACGTCGACTCGGTCTGGTGGTCCCTGAAGGAGATCTTCAACAAGGACCTCCTGGTCCAGGACCACCGCGTCGCCCCCTGGTGTCCGCGCTGCGGCACCGGCCTCTCCGACCACGAGCTCGCGCAGGGCTACGAGACGGTCGTCGACCCCTCCGTCTTCGTCCGCTTCCCGCTCACCGGCGGCCCCCTCTCGGGCGAGGCGGCCCTCCTGGTGTGGACGACCACCCCGTGGACCCTCGTCTCCAACACCGCGGTCGCCGCGCACCCGGACGTCACGTACGTGGTCGCGACGAACGGCGAAGAGAAGCTCGTCGTCGCCGAGCCGCTCGTCGAGAAGGCGCTCGGCGAGGGCTGGGAGACCACAGGGCAGACCTTCACGGGCGCCGAGATGGAGCGCTGGACCTACCAGCGCCCCTTCGAGCTCGTCGAGTTCCCCGCCCCCGCGCACTTCGTGGTCAACGCCGACTACGTCACCACCGAGGACGGCACGGGTCTGGTCCACCAGTCCCCCGCCTTCGGTGAGGACGACCTCAAGGTCTGCCGCTCGTACGGCCTCCCGGTCGTGAACCCGGTGCGTCCCGACGGCACCTTCGAGGAGGACGTCCCGCTCGTGGGCGGCGTCTTCTTCAAGAAGGCGGACGAAAAGCTCACCGAGGACCTCCAGGACCGCGGTCTGCTCTTCAAGCACATCCCGTACGAGCACAGCTATCCGCACTGCTGGCGCTGCCACACGGCGCTCCTCTACTACGCGCAGCCGTCCTGGTACATCCGCACGACGGCCGTCAAGGACCGCCTCCTCCAGGAGAACGAGAAGACCAACTGGTTCCCGGACTCGGTCAAGCACGGCCGCTTCGGTGACTGGCTGACCAACAACGTCGACTGGGCCCTCTCCCGCAACCGCTACTGGGGCACCCCGCTGCCCATCTGGCGCTGCGAGGAAGGCCACTTGACGTGCGTGGGCTCGCGCGCCGAGCTCTCCGAACTGACGGGCACCGACCAGTCGGACCTCGACCCGCACCGCCCGTACATCGACGCGGTCACCTTCCCCTGCCCGACCTGCCAGGAGACCGCGACGCGCGTCCCCGAGGTCATCGACGCCTGGTACGACTCCGGTTCGATGCCGTTCGCGCAGTGGGGATACCCGCACAAGAACAAGGAGCTCTTCGAGTCGCGCTACCCGGCGCAGTTCATCTCGGAGGCCATCGACCAGACCCGCGGCTGGTTCTACACGCTGATGGCCGTCGGCACCCTGGTCTTCGACAAGTCGTCGTACGAGAACGTGGTCTGCCTCGGCCACATCCTCGCCGAGGACGGCCGCAAGATGTCCAAGCACCTGGGCAACACCCTTGACCCCATCCCGCTCATGGACCAGCACGGCGCCGACGCGGTGCGCTGGTTCATGGCGGCCGGCGGCTCCCCGTGGGCGGCCCGCCGGGTGGGCCACGGCACGATCCAGGAGGTCGTCCGCAAGACGCTCCTCACGTACTGGAACACGGTCGCCTTCCAGGCCCTGTACGCACGTACGTCGAAGTGGGCCCCCAGCGACGCCGACCCGGCGCCCGCCGACCGCCCGCTCCTGGACCGCTGGCTGCTCAGCGAGCTGCACGCGCTCACCGACCAGGCCACGCAGGCCCTGGAGGGCTACGACACCCAGCGTGCGGGCAAGCTCCTGTCCACGTTCGTCGACAACCTCTCCAACTGGTACGTACGCCGCTCGCGCCGCCGCTTCTGGCAGGGCGACAAGGCGGCCCTGCGCACCCTGCACGAGGTCCTGGAGACGGTCACCCGCCTGATGGCCCCGCTGACGCCGTTCATCGCCGAGCGCGTCTGGCAGGACCTGGTGGTGCCGGTCACCCCTGACGCCCCGGAGTCGGTCCACCTGACGTCCTGGCCCGAGGCCGACCTGTCGGCGATCGACCCGGACCTCTCCCGGCAGATGGTGCTCGTGCGCCGCCTGGTGGAGCTGGGCCGCGCCACGCGCGCCGAGTCGGGCGTCAAGACCCGCCAGCCGCTGTCGCGCGCCCTGATCGCGGCCACGGGCTTCGAGACCCTCAACCCGGAGCTGCACGCCCAGATCACCGAGGAGCTGAACGTCTCCTCGCTCGCGTCGCTCTCCGAAGTCGGCGGCTCACTGGTGGACACCACCGCCAAGGCCAACTTCCGCGCGCTCGGCAAGCGCTTCGGCAAGGGCGTCCAGGCGGTCGCCAAGGCCGTCGCCGACGCGGACGCCGCCGCGCTGTCCCTGGCCCTGCGCGAGGGCACGGCGTCGGTCGAGGTCGACGGCGAGAAGATCACGCTGGCCCCGGACGAGGTCATCATCACGGAGACCCCGCGCGAGGGCTGGTCGGTGGCGTCCGACTCCGGTGCCACGGTCGCCCTCGACCTGGAGATCACGGAGGAGCTGCGCAGGGCGGGCCTGGCCCGTGACGCGATCCGCCTGATCCAGGAGGCCCGCAAGAACAGCGGCCTGGACGTCGCGGACCGGATCGCCCTGCGCTGGACCTCCACGGACCCGGCCGTGATCACGGCCCTGTCCGAGCACTCCGAGCTCATCGCGGACGAGGTCCTTGCCACGGACTTCGAGCAGGGCGAGGCGGACGACGCGTACGGCGAGACGTTCACGGACGAGTCCCTGTCCCTGACGTTCCGCCTCCGCAAGGCGTAACCGCACCGGACAGCAGCGAAGGCCCGGCCCCGCCAGAAAACCTGGCGGGGCCGGGCCTTTTGCGTTGTGTGCTGACGCACAAAAGGTACTGACGCACAAAAGGGCGAGGCCCCCAGGAGTACTGGGGGCCTCGCCCTGAACGCTGCCGACGCCTAAGGCGTGGAAACGGCCGTCAGTTGTCGTCCTCGTCGATGAGGAAGCCACGCATCGGCGACGGAGCCTGCTGCATGGGCTGCGGGGCCTGCGGCCGCACCGGCGCCATCGGCTGGGTCATCGCCGGCGACATCTGCTGCTGGCCGCCACCGTAGGACGGACCACCGGTGGGCTGGTTGCCGCCCATCGACTGGTTGCCGCCGTACGACGGGGCGCCCGCGCCGGCCGGTGCCATGGAAGGCGCCGGGGACGGCGGAAGGGAAGCCGTCGCCGGGGTCCGCGGCGGAGCCAGCGAGTCGTCGGCCTGGGTCTCCAGCTGACGGAGCTGCGACTCCAGGTACGACTTCAGACGCGTGCGGTACTCGCGCTCGAAGCCGCGCAGGTCCTCGACCTTGCGCTCGAGCGTGGCGCGGGCGGACTCCAGGGAGCCCATCGCGACGCGGTGCTTCTCCTGCGCGTCCCGCTCCAGGGCGTCGGCCTTGGCACGGGCGTCACGCTCAAGGCCTTCGGCGCGCGAGCGGGCCTCGCCGACGATCTTGTTGGCCTCGGAACGGGCCTCCGCGATCGCCTGGTCGGCGGTCTGCTGGGCGAGGGAGAGCACACGTGCGGCGCTGTCGCCACCGGGGCCCTGGCCGGGCTGGGGCATCTGCGGGCCACCCATGGGACCGCCGCCCATGGGACCACCCATGGGGCCGCCCATCGGACCGCCCTGACCCATCGGGCCGGGACCCTGCGGACCACCCTGCGGGCCGTGCCCACTGGGGCCCGCGGGCAGCTGGGGCGCGCCACCGGGCAGCTGCGGCGGACCGCCCATCTGCTGGTGCTGCGGATGCTGCTGCGGGTGCTGCTGCTGCGGCGGCACCGGCTGCGGGCCCGATATTGCGGCGGGCACCGGTGCTCCCGGACCGCGCTGGTCCTGGGGTTCCGGAGGCTTGCGCATACCGCCCTGCTGCTGGTTCTGCGCGGCGGCGCGGGTGGCAGCGGCCAGTTTGGCGCGCAAGTCCTCGTTCTCGCGGAGCAAGCGAGTCAGTTCGGCTTCGACCTCATCGAGGAAGGCATCGACCTCGTCCTCGTCATAGCCTTCTCGGAGGCGGACGGTCGTGAACTGCTTGTTCCGCACGTCCTCGGGGGTCAACGGCATCTCTTCACCTCAACGTAGTCGTCGGCATTCGGCAAGACCGTATCGTTCACAAGCCGCTCACGACGGTGATCAGGATGTAGACGATGATCATCAGTACGAAGAAGGACAGGTCGAGCGCCACGCCCCCGAGACGCAGCGGCGGAATGAACCGCCGCAGAAGCTTGAGCGGTGGATCAGTGACAGTGTAGGTGGCCTCCAGAACGACCACCATCGCCTTGCCGGGTTGCCATGAGCGTGCGAACTGGAAGACGTAGTCCATGACCAACCGGAAGATCAGCACGATGAGGAAGCACATCAGCGCGATGTAAAGCACCTGCAAGACCACGCCCATGTCGGCGGTTCCCTCTCCCCTGTTGCTCGTGCTGCGTTTGCCGGTTCTGCGTTACTGCGTCACTTACGTCTCAGCTCTGGTTGAAGAACCCGCCCTCTGCGATGCGAGCCTTGTCCTCCGCCGTTACATCGACGTTAGCAGGCGACAACAGGAACACCTTCTGCGTCACTCGCTCAATGCTGCCATGGAGGCCGAAGACCAGACCGGCGGCAAAGTCGACAAGTCGCTTCGCATCCGTGTCGTCCATCTCGGTCAGATTCATGATCACCGGAGTGCCCTCGCGGAAGTGTTCCCCGATGGTACGGGCCTCGTTGTACGTCCGCGGGTGCAGCGTGGTGATGCGGTAGGGCTCCCGCTCGGACACGACCTTGGGCATGATCACCGGTGCGTTCTTCTCCAGGCTCTGGCGTTCAGGTGTGATAGATGCCACGGGGGCGATTCGTGCCGGACGTCCGGATTCCGCGCCTAGCGAAGCGGAATGGGCGACCGGCTCACGCTGTGCGGGGGGCTGTACCACTCGTACCGATTCGTCCCTTTCAGACACGTGTGCCTGACGGGACTGGTGGGACTGGTGGGGCGGCTCGTGCCGCCGGCGGTCCCGCTCGGGCTCCGGCTCGGGTTCGAACTCGTCATCGGGGTCGAACCCCGGACCGTCATACCCGTCGTCCTCCACGAGGCCGAGGTAGACCGCCATCTTGCGCATCGCGCCGGCCATGCTCTGAGTCCTCCGCTCTGTGGTGGATCGGCTGTCGTCACCAACTGCCCGCGATCCACGAGGCCTCCCCGCCCAACAGCGAGAATGACCATATTTTCTGCTGTGGTCCGACTTCTTGGCGACGTTACCCGAGCCCGGGTCGGACTCCGAGTACCGCCGTACCGACGCGCACATGTGTCGCACCGGCCGCCACGGCCTGTTCGAGGTCCGCACTCATCCCTGCCGACACCATGTTCGCAGCCGGATGAGCCGCGCGCATGAGGGTTGCGAATTCCATCAACCGCTCGAACGCCGCCTGTTGCCGTCCCGCGTACGGACCGGTGAGCGGCGCCACGGTCATCAGACCGTCGAGCCGCAGCCCCGGGGCCTGCGCCACGAGCCCGGCCAACTCTTCGATTCCGCCGGGGCCCACGCCCCCGCGCTCGCCCCGTCCGTTCTCCTCGGCGTCGAGGGCGACCTGGATCAGACAGCCGAGTTCCCGCTCGGCGCGCACGGCGCCCGCCGACAGGGCCGTGACGAGCTTGGGGCGGTCCACGGACTGGACCACATCGGCATAACCGACCACAGAACGGACCTTGTTGGTCTGCAATTGGCCGACAAAGTGCCAAGTAAGGGGAAGATCCGAGCACTCGGCGGCCTTGGGGGCCGCGTCCTGGTCGCGGTTCTCGGCGACATGGCGCACGCCGAGATCCGAGAGGATCCGCACATCGCTCGCGGGATAGGTCTTGGTGACCACGATCAGGGTCACCTCGTCGCGCTTGCGCCCGGCCGCCGCGCACGCCGCGGCGATGCGCTCTTCGACCTCCGCCAGATTTGCGGCGAGTTGAGACTTACGGTCCGTCATGCCCTATCAGTCCAGCCAGACATAGCCCGCGAGACGACCGGTGGTCCGGTCGCGGCGGTACGAGAAGTGGTCACCGGATTCCAGGGTGCACACCGACGACTGCTCCCGGTCGCGCACCCCGAGCCGCTCCAGCTGGGCGTGCACCCCCGCGGTCACGTCGACCGCCGGCGTACCCCAGCTCGTCTCGGCGTACGCCGCGGGCTCGACCGCGGCGACCTCGGCGCGCATCGCTTCCGGAACTTCGTAGCAGCGGCCGCAGACGGCGGGGCCGGTGCGGGCGATGACACGGGCCGGGTCGGCGCCCAGCTTCACCATCGCCTCGACCGCGGCGGGGACGACCCCCGCCAGCATCCCCGGCCGCCCGGCGTGCGCCGCCGCGGCGACCTTGGCCACCGGGTCCGCGAGCAGGACGGGCGTGCAGTCCGCGGTGAGCACCGCGAGGGCAAGGCCCCGGCGGGCGGTCACCACGGCGTCGACCGCCGGGATCTCGTCGTCGGAGCCCCAGGGGCCGTCGACCACGGCGACGTCGGGGCCGTGCACCTGGTTCATCCAGACGACCCGCTCGGCACCGATGCCGAGGGAGTCGGCGGCCAGCGCGCGGTTGTTCCGCACGGCCTGCGGGTCGTCGCCGACCGCACCGCCGAGATTGAGCTCTTCGTACGGAACGGCGCTCACCCCGCCCCACCTGTCGGTGAAGGCGAAGTGCGCGCCGCTCCGAGTGCTGTGCCCGCTTATCACTTCAGGAAGTCCGGCACGTCCAGCTCTTCGGCCTGGCTGTCCGAGTAGGGACGGGCCGGCGGAACCTGCGGCGGGGCCACGGGCGCCGACGGGGTCTCGCTGACCGGAGTCACCTCGACGGGCTCCGGAGCCGAGGGCTCCTCGTGCGGCGTGACGCTGCCGAGGCCGCCGTAGGGCGAACGGGACTCGGCGGGACGGCTCGCGGCCGCCGGCTGCTCGTCGCGCTGCTTGGACGCAGGCGTCGAACCGAGGACGGTGTCCCGCTTGGACGGCGGCTGCCCGCCGTCGAAGCCCGCCGCGATGACGGTGACCCGGACCTCGTCGCCCAGGGCGTCGTCGATGACGGCGCCGAAGATGATGTTCGCCTCGGGGTGGGCCGCCTCGCTGACCAGCTGGGCCGCTTCGTTGATCTCGAAGAGGCCGAGGTCGGAGCCGCCGGAGATGGAGAGCAGGACTCCCCGCGCTCCGTCGATGGACGCCTCCAGGAGCGGCGAGGAGATCGCCATCTCGGCCGCGGCCACCGCGCGGTCGTCGCCGCGGGCCGAGCCGATGCCCATGAGGGCCGAACCGGCCTCGGACATGACCGACTTGACGTCGGCGAAGTCGAGGTTGATCAGACCCGGCGTCGTGATGAGGTCGGTGATGCCCTGGACACCGGAGAGCAGGACCTGGTCCGCCGACTTGAAGGCGTCCAGAACGCTGACCTGGCGGTCCGAGATGGACAGGAGCCGGTCGTTGGGGATGACGATGAGGGTGTCGACCTCTTCGCGCAGCTCCGCGATCCCGTCCTCGGCCTGGTTGGCGCGACGACGGCCCTCGAAGGTGAACGGACGGGTGACGACGCCGATGGTCAGGGCGCCCAGGGAGCGGGCGATGTTGGCGACGACAGGTGCGCCGCCGGTGCCGGTGCCGCCGCCTTCGCCGGCGGTGACGAAGACCATGTCGGCCCCCTTGAGGACCTCCTCGATCTCCTCGCGGTGGTCCTCGGCCGCCTTGCGGCCGACTGCCGGGTTGGCTCCGGCGCCGAGGCCGCGGGTGAGTTCACGGCCCACGTCGAGCTTGACGTCGGCGTCGCTCATCAACAGGGCTTGCGCGTCGGTGTTGATGGCGATGAACTCGACGCCCTTGAGACCGACCTCGATCATCCGGTTGATGGCATTGACACCACCGCCGCCGACACCGATGACTTTGATGACTGCGAGGTAGTTCTGCGGTGCTGCCACGTCGAAGGCCTCTCGCCTCGAGTTACGTGTCGCCGCCTCGCGGTCAAGCGCCGCGACGACTGATGCCGAATGGGACGGTCCGAACGCCGACCCGAACCCTAACGCTGAAGTTTAGGGTTACCAGTGTGTCTGTTCCTTGGACTCTTCCGAACAGGACACTAAGTCGACAAGTGGCGCACGTTCAACGAACACGCCGAACCTCCCGTTTTTCTTTTCACCCTATGTGATCAGCCGTAGCGCTGCCGAACCAGGGTGCTGGCCTGCGACGATATGCGTCAACTCGTCGATGATGCAGGGGCGGTGGGGACACTCACGTCGAAGTGCCGCGCCTTGGGGGCGGCTTTCATCAGGGCGGTGAGTGTGCTTGCCTTCGTCCGTCCCATCTCGCTGCTGCCCCACGCTACGGTGCGTCCGCCGCTCAACTCCAGCGAGATCGAGTCGTATGAACGGACCTTGACGGTACGTGTATCGCGGGCCACCGCGGCCGGAAGCGCACCCGCGACACTTACCGACTCGCGCCGCAGGCGGTGCGAGTCGAAACGGCGCAGGCTCGATGCCGCGTTCTCCCGGTCAGGCGTCAATTCCAGGAGCGGAACACCCTTCGGCGCCTGTCCGACCGTGGCGAATCGCACTCCCTTGGCGTCCACTTCGACGAACTTTCCGCCCTTTTCGATAAGCAGAACGGGCTTGCGTTCGGTCACCTTGAGACCGATTTCGTGTGGCCAGGAACGCTCGACGTCGACCGAGTCGATACGCCGGAGTTTCTTGCGCAGCCGGTCCTCGAGAGCATCGGTGTCGACCGAAATCAGCGGCGCCCCGATGGGGGCCGCCGCTGCTTCGCGCACCTCTTCGGGCGTCAGGATCCCGGTCCCCGAAACCGTCACGCGCTCCACGCGCAGCCACTGCGAGCCGTAGAGCAGCCAGACGCCTCCGGAGCCGAGCAGCACGAGCGCGATCAGCGAGAGGATCAGGGTGCGCGGCCGCGGCCTGCGTACGCGGGAGCGCAGCAGGCCGGGAGGGCGGGGCGGGCGGGACCCACCAGAAGCAGACTTCTGCCGTTCGGCGGTGGTCGGTCCGGCCACGGTCCCCTGCCTTCTGTGTGCCTATCTGTGCCGTCTCACCCGTTGCGGCGCGACGCGATCGCCTCGTACACCATGCCGACGAGCAGGTCGTCGGCATCCCGGCGGCCGAACTCCGAGGCGGCACGGGACATCTCGTACAGCCGGTGCGGGTCGGCGAGCACCGGGAGTACGTTGCCCTGCACCCACTCGGGCGTCAGTTCGGCGTCGTCCACCAGGAGTCCGCCGCCCGCCTTGACCACCGGCTGGGCGTTCAGCCGCTGTTCGCCGTTGCCGATGGGCAGCGGGACGTAGGCGGCCGGCAGCCCGACGGCGGAGAGTTCGGCGACGGTCATCGCGCCCGCGCGGCAGAGCATCATGTCCGCCGCGGCGTACGCGAGGTCCATCCGGTCCACGTACGGTACCGGGATGTAGGGCGGCATACCGGGCATGTTCTCGACGTACGGCATTTCGTTCTTCGGGCCGACCGCGTGCAGGATCTGGATTCCGGCGCGCTGGAGGACCGGAGCGACCTGCTGGACGACCTCGTTGAGGCGCCGCGCGCCCTGCGAACCGCCGGAGACCAGCAGCGTCGGCAGGTTCGGGTCGAGGCCGAAGGCGGCGCGCGCCTCCGGGCGGACCCTGGCCCGGTCGAGCGTGGCGATGGTGTGGCGCAGCGGGATGCCGATGTAGCGGGAGTTGCGCAGCTTGCTGTCGGGCGTGGCGACGGCCACCCCGGCGGCGTACCGCGAACCGATCTTGTTGGCGAGGCCGGGGCGCGCGTTGGCCTCGTGCACGACGATCGGCGTCCCGGTCCGCTTGGCCGCGAGGTAGCCCGGCAGCGCGACATAGCCGCCGAAGCCGACCACGCAGTCCGCCTTGGTGCGCTCCAGGATCTGCTCGGCCGCCTTGATCGTGCCGCGCAGCCGTCCCGGCACGGTGATCAGCTCGGGGGTGGGCTTGCGCGGCAGCGGTACGGCCGGGATCAGCGCGAGTTCGTAGCCCCGCTCGGGCACGAGCCGGGTCTCGAGTCCGCGCTCCGTGCCCAGGGCCGTGATGCCCACGGTCGGGTCCTGCCTACGCAGGGCGTCCGCGAGGGCGAGCGCGGGCTCGATGTGGCCGGCGGTCCCCCCACCGGCGAGTACGACATGCACCGAAATTCACCGCTCTCCGGACGAACGCGCCTTGACGCGCCGTCTCATCGTGTTCCATCTCACCCGAGGTTGCCGCATGGCCAGGGCCGCCTTTGCCGCCGGGTCCTCCCGCGCGAAGGCGATGAGGAGTCCGATGGCGAACATGGTCGGCAGCAGGGCGGAGCCCCCGTAGGAGAACAGCGGGAGCGGGACACCGGCGATCGGCAGCAGACCGAGCACCGCACCGACGTTGATCACGGCCTGCGCCGTGATCCAGGTGGTCACGCCTCCCGCGGCATACCGTACGAAGGGGTCCTCCGTGCGTCCGGCCACGCGGATACCCGCATAGCCTAGAGCCGCGAACAGGGCGAGCACCGACAGCGTCCCCGCCAGGCCGAGTTCCTCCCCCGTGATGGCGAAGATGAAGTCGGTGTGCGGTTCCGGCAGTTGACCCCATTTTTCCACACTCGCGCCGAGGCCGGAACCGAAGAATCCGCCGGAGGCCAGGGCGTAGATACCGTGCACGGCCTGCCAGCACTGGTCGCCGGGGCCCGGATCCGTGGCGCCGATGCAGGCGAGCCTCGCCATGCGGTTGGGGCTCGTCTTGATGAGGATCACGCCGAGCAGGGCGGCGATGGAGAGCACTCCGGCGAAGAGCCGCGTCGGCGCACCCGCGAGCCAGAGCAGGCCGAAAAGGATCGCCGTGAGAATGATCGCCGTGCCCATGTCGCCGCCCAGCATGATCAGTCCGAGCAGCATGAAGGCGACCGGGACGAGCGGCACCAGCATGTGCTTCCACTGGGTGAGCAGCCGCTTGTCCTGTTTGCGGGCGAGCAGGTCCGCGCCCCACAGGACGAGGGCGAGCTTGGCGAACTCGCTCGGCTGGAGCTGGAACGGACCGCCCAGATAGATCCAGTTCTGGTTTCCGTTGACGCTGCGCCCTATCCCGGGGACCTGCACGAGCACCATCAGGAAGACGGTCACCGCGAGGATGGGATAGGCGAGTGCCCGGTGCAGCTTGAGCGGCATCCGCATGGCCACGAACAGCAGGATCGACCCGAGTACGGCCGCGGTGAACTGCTTGCGGAAGAAGTACGCGGCGGGCAGGTCCAGCTGCAGCGCCTGGATCATGGACGCCGAGTAGACCATCACCAGGCCGAGCACGGTGATCAGCAGGCTGCTGCCGAGGATGAGGTAATAGGCGGTCAGCGGCCGGTCCCAGGCGCGCTTGAGCCGGGTGTGGAACCGCCGTACCGCGTTCTCGCTCGGCGGGCGCGGTACGCGCGCGGGACGGACCGGTGCGGGCCGCCTGGCGAGGCGCGTGGGCGCGCGTCCGCTACTGCCGGCCATCGAGGCCCCCGTCAAGACACCACGACGCTGCCACGTGCCCTCCTAAGGGTGTGCCGGGCGCCCCCGGACCACAGGGGCCCGCGTCAGGCGCTCGCGCCGAGTTCGCGGACCGCGTCCGCGAACGCGTCACCACGCTTGTTGTAGTTGGTGAACATGTCCATCGAGGCACAGGCCGGAGCCATCAGTACGGTGTCCCCCGGCTCGGCGAGCCGTGCCGCCTGCCGTACCGCCTCGGACATCGCCCCAGTGTCCGTCCGGTCGAGGTCGACGACCGGGACCTCGGGGGCGTGTCGCGCGAGGGCTTCGCGGATCAGCGCGCGGTCTGCGCCGATCAGGACGACGGCCCTCAGCCGCTTCGCCGACTTGGCGACGAGCTCGTCGAAGGTGGCGCCCTTGGCGAGCCCGCCCGCGATCCAGACGATCGATTCGTACGCCGCCAACGAGGCTTCCGCGGCGTGGGTGTTGGTGGCCTTGGAGTCGTCGACGTACGCCACTTCGGCCACGTCGGCGACGTGTTCGATGCGGTGGGCGTCCGGACGGAAGGCGCGCAGACCGTCGCGTACGGCCGTCGCGGGCACTCCGTAGGCGCGCGCGAGAGCGGCCGCGGCCAGGGCGTTGGCGATGTTGTGCGGGGCGGGCGGCTGCACGTCGGAGATCTCGGCGAGCTCCTGCGCCTGCTTCTGGCGGTCCGGCACGAAGGCACGGTCGACCAGAATGCCGTCCACGACGCCCAGTTGCGAGGGCGCGGGCGCATTCAGCGTGAAACCGATGGCGCGGCAGCCCTCTTCGACGTCGGCCTCGCGGACCAGGTCCTCGGTCGCCTTGTCGGCCGTGTTGTAGACGCAGGCGATCTGATTGCCCTCGTAGACGCGGCCCTTGTCGGCGGCGTACGCCTCCATGGAGCCGTGCCAGTCCAGGTGGTCGGGCGCGAGGTTCAGGACGGCCGCGGAGTGGGCGCGCAGCGAGGGCGCCCAGTGCAGCTGGTAGCTGGAGAGCTCGACGGCGAGGACGTCATACGTGTCGTCGCCGGTGACGACGTCGAGGAGCGAGACCCCGATGTTGCCGACGGCGGCGGTACGCAGGCCCGCCGCCTGAAGGATCGAGGCCAGCATCCGTACGGTCGTGGTCTTGCCGTTCGTGCCGGTGACCGCGAGCCACGGCGCGGCGTCGGGGCCGCGCAGGCGCCAGGCGAGCTCGACGTCGCCCCACACCTCGACGCCGGCTGCCGCGGCGGCCGCGAAGAGCGGCTTGCCGGGCTTCCAGCCGGGCGTGGTGACGACGAGTTCGGTGCCTTCGGGCAGGGTGTCTCCGTCACCGAGGCGGACGGTGACGCCCAGGGCCTCGAGGTCGGCGGCCTGCGTGCGGGAGCGCTCGTCGTCGCCTTCGTTGACGACGGTGACGACGGCTCCGAGGCCGTGCAGCACGCGGGCCGCCGGGATGCCCGAGACGCCGAGCCCCGCGACAGTGACGTTCTTTCCTGCCCAAGTCATTACTTCTTGGCTGCCCATCCTGCGTAGAAGAGGCCGAGTCCGACGATCACGCACATGCCCTGGATGATCCAGAAGCGGACCACCACAAGGACTTCGGACCACCCCTTGAGTTCGAAGTGGTGTTGCAGCGGTGCCATGCGGAAGACGCGCTTCCCGGTCAGCCGGAAGGAGCCGACCTGGATGACGACCGACATCGTGATGAGGACGAAGAGGCCGCCGAGCAGGGCGAGGAGCATCTCGGTGCGCGAGCAGATCGCGAGTCCGGCGAGCGCTCCGCCGAGGGCGAGCGAACCGGTGTCACCCATGAAGATCTTGGCGGGCGAGGTGTTCCACCACAGGAAGCCGAAGCAGGCACCCATCAGGGCGGAGGCCACGACAGCCAGGTCGAGTGGGTCTCTGACCTCGAAACACGCCTGCGGGTTGGTCAGCGTGACCGCGTTGGCGCAGGACTCCTGGTACTGCCAGACACCGATGAAGGTGTACGCGCCGAAGACCATCACCGAGGCGCCCGTGGCGAGGCCGTCGAGACCGTCGGTGAGGTTCACGCCGTTCGACATCGCGAGGATCATGAACAGCGCCCAGACGACGAAGAGCACCGGGCCGATCGACCAGCCGAAGTCCGTGACGAACGACAGCTTGGTGGAGGCCGGGGTCTGGTTGCGGTTGTCCGGCCAGTTCAGCGCGAGCACGGCGAAGCCGATGCCGACGATCAGCTGTCCGGCCATCTTCGCCTTGGCGCGCAGGCCGAGCGAACGCTGCTTGACGATCTTGATGTAGTCGTCGAGGAAGCCGACGAGGCCCATGCCCGCCATCAGGAAGAGCACGAGCAGGCCGGAGAGCGTCGTCTCCGTACCCGTGATGATCTTCGTGAGGAAGTACGCGATGAGCGTGGCCAGGATGAAGGCGATACCACCCATGGTCGGCGTACCGCGCTTGCTGTGGTGCTCGCGCGGGCCGTCGTCCCGGATGAACTGCCCATAGCCCTTGCGGGCAAGGAACTTGATAAGGAGCGGGGTTCCGACCAGGGTCAGGAAGAGCCCGATCACACCCGCGAAGAGGATCTGCCTCATCGGCCGGCGACCTGCCCCTCGGACGACGCGGAGTCATCGAGCAGGGCCGTGGCGACCCGCTCGAGACCGACCGATCTGGAAGCCTTCACCAGCACGACGTCTCCCGGGCGCAGCTCGCTGCGCAACAGGTCGATCGCCGCCTGTGCGTCGGACACGTGCACCGACTCCTCACCCCACGAACCCTCGTTGTATGCGCCCAGTTGGAGCCAGGACGCTTCCCTGCCCCCGACTGCCACGAGCTTGCTCACGTTCAGCCGGACAGCGAGCCGTCCGACCGCGTCGTGTTCGGCGAGCCCCTCGTCACCGAGCTCGGCCATATGACCGAGCACCGCCCACGTACGACGTCCCTTGGCCATGGCCGCGAGCGCACGCAGGGCGGCTCGCATGGACTCGGGGTTCGCGTTGTAGGCGTCGTTGACGACCGTCACGCCGTCCGGGCGCTCGGTGACCTCCATCCGCCAGCGGGACAGCGTGCCCGCATCGGAGAGCGCGCGGGCGATCTCGTCTGCGGACATGCCCAGCTCATGGGCGACGGCGGCCGCGGCAAGCGCGTTCGACACGTGGTGCTCACCGTACAGCCGCAAGGTCACGTCGCTGCACCCGGAGGGTGTGTGCAGCGTAAAAGCAGGCTGTCCGTTGTCGGTGAGCCGGACATTCTCGGCACGTACGTCGGCGTCGGCGGACTCTCCGAAGAGCAGGACGCGCGCCTTCGTGCGTGAAGCCATGGCGCGGACGAGCGGGTCGTCGGCGTTGAGGACGGCGGTGCCGTCGGCGGGCAGGCTCTCGACGAGTTCACCCTTCGCCACTGCGATCTGCTCGCGTCCGCCGAACTCGCCGATGTGGGCGGTGCCGACGTTGAGCACGAGGCCGATCTTCGGCGGGGTGAGGCCGGTGAGGTAGCGGATGTGGCCGATGCCGCGGGCGCCCATCTCCAGGACGAGGAACTGCGTCTCGTCGGTGGCGCTGAGGGCGGTGAGCGGCAGGCCGATCTCGTTGTTGAGCGAGCCGGGCGTGAAGACCGTGGGCGCCTTGCTCCGCAGGACCTGGGCGAGCAGGTCCTTGGAGCTGGTCTTGCCGACGGAGCCGGTGAGCGCGACGAGGGTCGCGCCGAGCCGCTCCACGACGTGCCGCGCCAGGGCTCCGAGGGCCGCCTGCACGTCGTCGACGACGATGGCGGGCACGCCGACGGGGCGCGAGGCCAGGACGGCGGCGGCGCCTGCTTCGACCACGGCGGAGGCGTAGTCGTGGCCGTCGACGCGCTCGCCCGCGAAGGCGACGAAGAGGCTGCCGGGCTCCACTTCTCGGGAGTCCCTGACGACCGGTCCGGTGACCTGGACGGACGGATCCGGTATGTCGTAGGTCTGCCCGCCGACGACGGTGGCGATCTCGGCGAGGGAGAGGGCGATCACAGATTCATCCCTGGGTTTGCTGGATAGCTTCGCGAAGTACCTGGCGGTCGTCGAAGGGACGTACCACCCCGGCGATGTCCTGCCCCTGCTCGTGGCCCTTGCCCGCGACGAGCACCGTGTCGCCCGGCTCGGCCCTGGCGACGGCGGCGCGGATGGCGGTGGCGCGGTCCTCGAAGACGGCGACGTCGCCGCGCTCGTGGATCGGCACGTCGGCGGCGCCGGCGAGCATCGTGGCGAGGATCGCGAGGGGGTCCTCGCCGCGGGGGTTGTCGGCGGTCAGTACGGCGGTGTCGGCGAGCCGTGCCGCCGCGGCGCCCATCGGCATCCGCTTGGTCTTGTCCCGGTCGCCGCCGCAGCCGAGCACGATGTGCAGCTTGTTCTCGGTGACCTTGCGCAGGGCGCGCAGGACCGATTCGACGGCGTCCGTCTTGTGGGCGTAGTCGACGACGGCGAGATAGGGCTGGCCCTCGTCGATGCGCTCCAGGCGGCCCGGAACGCCCGGCACCGCCGCGACGCCGTCGGCGGCCTGCTGGGGATCGATCCCGGCGACGGCGAGCGAGACGATCGCGGCGAGCGTGTTGGCGACGTTGAAGGGACCGGCCAGCGGGGACCGCGCGGTGATCCGCTCCCCCTTCGGGCCGACCGCGACGAACGTGGAGTCGAACGCCATGACCTCGACGTCCTCGGCCCGCCAGTCCGCGTCGGGGTGTCCCTCGGCGGAGAAGGTGGTGACGGGGACCTCGGACTCGGTGATGAGCCTGCGGCCGTACTCGTCGTCGAAGTTGACCACTCCGAGCCGGGAGCGCTGTTTGGTGAACAGCTGCGCCTTGGCCTGGAAGTAGTCCTCCATGTCGGAGTGGAACTCCATGTGCTCCGGGCTGAGGTTGTTGAAGACGGCGACGTCGAAGACGCAGCCGTCCACCCGGCCGAGCACGAGGGCGTGACTGGAGACCTCCATGACGACGGCGTCGACGCCGCGCTCGCGCATCACCGCGAACAGCGCCTGGAGGTCGGTCGCCTCGGGGGTCGTGCGTTCGGACTTGATGCGCTCCTCGCCGATGCGCATCTCGACCGTGCCGATGAGGCCGGTCGCCCGTACGCCCTTGAGGCCGCCCTCGACGAGATACGCCGTGGTGGTCTTGCCGGACGTTCCGGTGATGCCGATCTGCAGGAGATCGCGCCCCGGATGGCCGTAGATCGTGGCCGCGAGCTCCCCCATGGAGTCGCGCGGCGCGGGCACGACGAGGACCGGCAGGCCCGTGACCGAGGCGCGTTCGGCGCCCGTCGGGTCGGTGAGGATCGCGGCGGCGCCGAGATCGGCCGCCTGCGCGACGAAGTCGGCGCCGTGCAGCCGGGCGCCGGGCAGCGCGGCATAGATGTCGCCGGGGCGCACGGCGCGGGAGTCGTGCGTGATGCCGCTGACCTCCCCCGTGCCCGGGGCGGCGACCCCCAGCTGATCGGCGATCGTGGCGAGCGGCGTCGCGGAGACCTGGACCGGCCGCGGCGGCCCCGGATATGTCACGGGAACGCCCTTCTGGGTGGTTTGGGACTGATCAGCGTGTGGCACGGCGGTGAGCGTACCGGGCTCACCGGGCTCAGGGCGAAGCGGGCGGTGTGGCGGGGGCTGGTTCCCCGGCGCCGGAGTGATCGTTGTCACGGGTTTGTCCTGGTAGGGCTCAGGGCTTGCGGGGCTCAGGGTTCGAAGGTGACGGGCAGCCTGGCCGCACCCTTGCCGGTGGGCGGGACCTGGAGCGTCTTGAGGGCGAACTGCATGACTTCCTTGTAGATGGGACCGCAGATCTGGCCGCCGAAGTAGCTGCCCTTGGTGGCGTTCTGGATCGCGCAGTAGACGGTGACGCGCGGTTTGTCGGCGGGCGCGAACCCGGCGAACGACGAGGTGTAGCCCTTGTACTTGCCGGTCTGAGGGTCGACCCGGTTGGCCGTACCCGTCTTGCCCGCGATCCGGTAGCCGGGGATGCGGGCCTTGGTGCCCGTGCCCTCTTCGTCGTCGACGACGGACTCGAGCATGTGCGCCACCGTCTTGGCGGTCTTCGCGCTGACCACACGGGTCTTCTTGGGCTTCTTCGCGGGCGTGAAGCGGCCGTCGGGACCCTTTATGCCGCGCACCAGCGTGGGCGCGACGCGTACGCCGTCGTTGGCGATGGTCGAGTAGACGGAGGCCGCCTGCATGGCGTTGATCGAGAAGCCCTGGCCGAACGGGATCGTGTACTGCTGCGAGGTGGACCATTTGTCGGACTTCGCGAGGATGCCGGACGTCTCGCCGGGGAAACCGAGCCCGGTCTCCCTGCCGATGCCGAACTTCCGCAGGTACGAGTAGAGCGACCTGTTGGCCTCGCGCTGGGTCTTGCCCAGCTCGCCGGTGGCCAGGATCGTGCCGATGTTGCTGGACTTGGCGAGCACGCCGTTGAGCGTGAGGTGCCAGGTCGGGTGGTCGATGTCGTCCTGGAAGAGCCGGTCGCCGCGGTGCAGCCGGTTGGGGACCGTCACATGCGTGCCGGGTGTGGCCGCGTTCTCCTCGAGGACGGCGGCCATCGACATGACCTTGGCGGTCGAACCCGGCTCGAAGGCGTCCTGGAGCGAGGCGTTGCCAAGGGCCGTGCCGTCGGCCTGCGAGAGGTCGTTCGGGTCGAAGCCCGGCGAGTTCGCCATCGCGAGGATCTGGCCGGTCTCGGTGTCCTGCACTATCACGTAGCCGCGATCCGCCCGGGACTTCTTCACCTGCTCGGAGATCGCGCTCTGCGCGGCCCACTGGATGTCGCGGTCGATGGTCAGCTCGACGTCCGAGCCGGGCACCGCGGGCGTCTCCGTGCTGCCCGCGGTCGGCACCTGGTGGCCGCCCGACTGGGCGTACCTGATCTTGCCGTCCTTGCCCGCGAGCTCCTTGTCGAGCTGCTGCTCGACACCGCCCGCGCCCTTGCCCTCGGCGTTGACCCAGCCCAGTATCCCGGCGCCCAGGGTGTCGTTCGGGTACACGCGCTTGCTGCTGGGGTCCTGGAAGACGCCCGCGAGGACGTTGGCGCTCTTCTTGTCGGTCTGCGCCTTGTCCTCGAGCGCGCCGCGCAGGTCCTTGATCTGCTTCCAGACCTGCGGGGTCTGCCGGCGGGCGAGCAGGACGTAGCGCGTCTTGGGGGTCTTGAGCTGTTCGGTGAGCCGGTCGACGTCCTTGTCGAGGATCGGGCCGAGGAGCGCGGCGGCCTGCTCGGGCCCGTCCTTGATGCCCATCTCCTTCGGCGTGAACATCGTCGGGTCGGCCGTGATGTCGTACGCGTCCACGCTGGCGGCCAGTTCGACGCCTCTGCGGTCGGTGATGCCGCCGCGCTCGGCGGTCAGGACATGGCTGAAGTAGCGGTTCTTCTCCGCCTTGGTGGTGTAGACGCTCGCGTCGACCGCCTGCACCTGGAGGAGGCGTACGACGAAGGCCAGCATCACCAGGGTCAGGCCCAGGCTCACCATGCGCAGACGGGGCCGCGGGCTGCCGAGCCGGATCGTGCGGGCCTTGGAGGCGGCGGGGCGCGGGCGGCGGGCCGCGGGGCGGGCCCCCGATCCCGGGCGGCGCTGCTGGCCGGGGCGTGCGGGGCGCGAGGGCCGCGCGGGTGCCGGGACCCTGCGTCGCGGGGGTTGGCGGTCCGTCACTTACGTCACCTGCCGGAGGTCGAGGGGCCGGGCTTCGCGGAGGGGAGGGGCACGGTCGGGGCCTCTGAAGGCGCTGCGGGGGCCCCTGAGGGGGCTGTGGGCACTGCGGGGGCCGCCGAGGGGCCCGGGGGCGGCGTCGGCGGGGGCGAGGAGGGCGGCACCGGGATCGAGACCGAGGGCGCCGGGGAGGCCACCTCCTGCGGCCGCGGCTCGGGCCGCACGAAGGAGGACTTGGCGGCGGCTCCGGGAACACCGCGCACGGTGCCGTCCGGGTTCAGGAAGGCCGGGTCGCCGCCCGGCACCATGCCGAGTTCCTGTGCGCGGCGCTGGAGTGCCTCGGGAGCGGCGTAGGCGTCCACGTCCCGCTGGAGTTCCTGCTCCTGGTCGGTGAGCTCCGTCGTCTCCTTCTTGAGCTCGCTCAGCTGGAACGAGCCTTCGTTGAGCGAGGAGTTCAGGATCAGCAGGCCGATCAGACCGCCGCCGAGCAGCAGCACGACGAGCAGTACGAAGGGCGTGCGGGCGGCCTGGTTCGGCCCCGAGGGAAGGAGCCGCGCGAGCCGGGCGGCCCGTCCGCGCAGCTCGGGCTTCTTGCTCATGGGGCCTCCTCGCGGATGCGCTGCGCACCCCGCAGCCGTGCCGGGGCGGCCCGGCGGTTCTCGGCGATCTCTTCCTCGGTGGGGAGTTCCGCGCCGCGTGTGAGCAGCTTGAGGCGGGGCTGGTAGCGCTCGGGGACGACGGGCAGGCCGGGCGGCGCGGTGGTCGCGGCGCCGGCCGCGAGCACCTGCTTGACCAGGCGGTCCTCTAGCGAGTGGTACGACAGGACGGCGATGCGGCCGTCGACGGCGAGCGCCTTCACGGCCGCCGGGATGGCCTCCTCCAGGACGCTCAGCTCGCCGTTGACCTCGATGCGCAGGGCCTGGAAGGTGCGCTTGGCGGGGTTGCCGCCGGTGCGCTTGGCGGCCTGCGGCAGCGAGTCGCGGATCAGCTCGACGAGCCGTGCGCTGTTGCTGAACGGCTCCTTCTCGCGCTCGCGCACGATGGCGCCCACGATCCGCTTGGCCTGCTTCTCCTCGCCGTACTGGCGCAGGATCCGGACCAGTTCGCCCGGTGCGTACGTGTTGAGGACCTCGGCCGCGCTGACCCCGGTCGTCTGGTCCATGCGCATGTCGAGGGGCGCGTCCTGCGCGTAGGCGAACCCGCGGTCGGCCTCGTCGAGTTGCATGGAGGAGACGCCGAGGTCGAAGAGGACGCCCTGGACCTTCGGAATGCCGAGCCGGTCCAGGACCTCCGGCAGCTCGTCGTAGACCGCGTGCACCAGCTCGGCCCGGTCGCCGAAGGGCGCGAGCCGCTCTCCGGAGAGCCGCAGCGCCTCCTTGTCGCGGTCGAGGCCGATGAGGCGGGCCGACGGGAAGGTGGACAGCAGGGCCTCGCTGTGGCCGCCGAGTCCGAGGGTGCAGTCGACGACGACCGCGCCCGGCTGGGCGAGCGCGGGGGCCAACAGGTCCAGGCATCGCTGGAGCATCACCGGGACGTGTCGGGTCTGGCTCAAAGGGCCCTCTCAAATCCGGCGCGGCGTCACACGCACGGCCGGGTCCCCGCCCGCTCTCGAAGGGGAATGGCCTGCTGGCGCCGGGGAAGTGGCGTCAGCCGACCGGGAGCGGGAGGAGGCCGAGCCGTACGTACGCGCCGCGTACGCGGGGGACTCAGAAAATCCCCGGGTGAACAGTCCAGCGGGGAGCAGGTCACGGCCCTCCCACTTCGCGTCACTTTAGTCCACCCTGTCGCCCGGTCAATCAACTGGCCTGCGCGTCGCGGACGGGTCCTCGAAGGAGTCCCGAATCGTGCTCCGTCACCCGTTCGGGGGCATCCCGTCCACCCCTGTGGGTTAGCTCACAACAAGACTCATTGACGTTCTTTGTCCCTTCTCACAGCGGGCCCCGGCGATCAGCTCCGACTACCGTCATAGCCATGTCGACTTCCGCATCCCCCACGGACAGCTTCCCCGCCGAGCCGGGTGGCATAGCCGCCGGCGGCACCGTCACGGACCGCCTCGTCGAAGCCAACCGGCGCTACGCCGAGGGCTTCACCGACCCCGGCATGGACGCCCGGCCCGTCCTGGGCGTGGCGGTGGTGTCCTGCATGGACGCCCGTATCGACCTGCACGCCGCGCTCGGCCTGGAACTGGGTGACTGCCACACCATCCGCAACGCGGGCGGCGTGGTCACCGACGACGTCATGCGCTCCCTGACGATCAGCCAGCGCGCCCTCGGCACGCGCAGCGTCGTGCTGATCCACCACACCAAGTGCGGTCTGGAGAGCATCACCGAGGAGTTCCGGCACGATCTCGAACTCGAGGTCGGCCAGCGGCCCGCCTGGGCGGTGGAGGCCTTCCGCGACGTCGATCAGGACGTGCGGCAGTCGATGCAGCGCGTGCGGACCTCGCCGTTCCTTCTGCACACGGACGATGTGCGGGGATTCGTCTTCGATGTCACCACGGGCCTGCTGCGGGAGATCGACCCTGCGTGACCGGCTGCGGACCGGACCTTTCCGGTCCGGCCCGGCCGCCAAAAGCCCGCAAGACCCGACATATCGCCGCCAGTTATCCGCGGGCGAGTGACACAACCCGGTATGCCCAACAAGAATGCGGGTGTGGCATCGCGCTGAACCATTCGGGCGCGGTGTCCGTGTTTCGGGGTGGGCCGGGCCGCACACACGTGCGTCGGCCCGGAGAACGTGTCCGAGGAGGGCCGGGTGACGACCTATGACGATCGAGCGAGCCTCACAGATCTGACCGCCACAGCGGAGCGTGTCCGCAGGTCGGTCGAGGGTGTGATCGAAGGCAAGCCAGAGGTCGTACGGCTTTCGCTGACCGTGCTCCTCGCCGAGGGGCACTTGCTGATCGAAGATGTACCGGGCGTGGGCAAGACCATGCTCGCCAAAGCGCTCGCGCGGTCCATCGACTGCTCCGTGCGGCGCATCCAGTTCACGCCGGATCTGCTGCCGTCGGACATCACCGGTGTGTCCATTTTCGACCAGCAGCGCCGGGACTTCGAGTTCAAGCCCGGCGCGATCTTCGCGCAGATCGTGATCGGCGACGAGATCAACCGCGCGTCTCCCAAGACGCAGTCCGCGCTCCTGGAGTCCATGGAGGAGCGCCAGGTCACCATCGACGGACAGACGTACGAACTGCCGAGCCCCTTCATGGTGGTCGCGACGCAGAACCCCGTCGAGATGGAGGGGACCTATCCGCTGCCCGAGGCGCAGCGCGACCGCTTCATGGCGCGCGTCTCGATCGGCTATCCGAACGCGGAGGCCGAGTTGCAGATGCTGGACGTGCACGGCGGTGTCTCGCCGCTGGACGACCTCCAGCCGGTGGCGCACGCGCACGACATCGTGAAGCTCATCGACGCGGTCCGCACGGTCCACGTCGCCGACTCCGTGCGGCGCTACGCCGTGGACCTGGTCGCGGCGACCCGCAACCACCCCGAGCTGAGACTCGGGGCGTCCCCGCGCGCGACACTGCACCTGCTCCGCGCCGCCAAGGCCTCCGCCGCGCTCAGCGGCCGCGAGTTCGCGCTGCCGGACGACGTTCAGGCCCTCGCCGTGGCGGTGCTCGCGCACCGGCTGCTGCCCACGGCACAGGCCCAGTTGAACCGGCGTACGGCCGAGTCGGTCGTCCTGGAGATCCTCCAGCGCACGCCCGTACCGGCCGCCGCCCAGCCGAACACCGGTTACTTCAACCAGCAGCCGCCCGGCGCACGGAGGCTGTGATGGAGGCCGGGGGGCCGCAGCCCGCGCAGGCCGAGGAGGGCAAGGGCGGACTGCGGACCGCCCTTGCGGGCCTGACCACGCGCGGGCGTTCGTTCCTGGCGGCCGGGGTCGCCGCCGCCATCTGCGCGTACGTCCTGGGGCAGAGCGATCTGCTCCGGGTCGGGCTGCTGCTCGCCGTGCTCCCGCTGGTGTGCGCGACGGTGCTCTACCGCACCCGCTACCGCGTCGCGGGCAGCCGCAGGCTCTCCCCCGCGCGCGTGCCCGCCGGTTCGGAGGCCCGCGTCCATCTGCGGATGGACAACGTCTCCCGGCTGCCCACGGGCCTCCTGATGCTCCAGGACCGGGTGCCCTACGTCCTGGGGCCGCGGCCCCGGTTCGTGCTCGACCGGGTGGAGGCGGGGGGCCGCCGCGAGGTGTCCTACCGCGTCCGCTCGGACCTGCGGGGCCGCTATCCGCTCGGGCCGCTCCAGCTGCGCCTGACGGATCCCTTCGGGATGTGCGAGCTGACCCGCTCCTTCTCGACGTACGACACCCTGACGGTCATCCCGCGCGTGGAGGCACTGCCCGCGGTGCGTCTGTCCGGGGAGGCCAAGGGGTACGGCGACGGGCGCAACCGCTCCCTCGCCCTCGCGGGCGAGGACGACGTGATCCCGCGGGGCTACCGCCACGGCGACGACCTGCGCCGCGTCCACTGGCGCTCCACGGCCCGCTACGGCGAGCTGATGGTGCGCCGCGAGGAGCAGCCGCAGCGGGCCCGCTGCACGGTGCTCCTGGACACCCGGGCACACGCCTTCCGGGGCGCGGGGCCCGACTCGGCCTTCGAGTGGGCGGTGTCGGGCACGGCGTCCGCCCTGGTGCACATGCTGGAACGGGGCTTCTCGGTACGGCTGCTCACCGACACCGGCAACTCCGTGCCCGGCGAGGGCTCGGACGGGTTCGCGGGCGCGAGCCAGGAGTCGGCCGACGCGGCGGGACTGATGATGGACACCCTCGCGGTGATCGACCACTCGGACGGCGCGGGGCTCTCCCCCGCCTACGACGTCCTGCGCGGGGGCAACGAAGGGCTGCTCATCGCCTTCCTCGGCGACCTCGACGAGGAGCAGGCCACGGTGGCCGCCAAGATGCGGCAGCGCAGCGGGGCCGCGGTCGCCTTCGTCCTGGACAGCACGGCCTGGGCCCAGGGCCCCGGCGGCGCCCCCGGCCCCGGCGAGGAGCGGATCCGGATGCTGCGCGAGGCGGGCTGGACGGCCGTGGCGGTGCCTCCGGGGGTCGCCCTGGTGGACCTGTGGAAGCAGGCGGACCACATGCGTACGAGCTCGGGCCCGGCCCCGGCGGCGGGGACGACGACCGGGGGCTGGGGATGAGCGGCGACCGGTCCGTCGGGACCACGGGCACGAGGCGTACGGCACGCACGACGCGTACGACAACAGGGGGACGTTCATGAGTGGGCGCGCGCGACTCGCGCTCTGTGCCACGGCGGCGACGCTGATGGCGTCGGGGGCGCTGCTGCCGCTCGTCGATCCGGCGACGTGGTTCGTCCAGGCGGCGATCCTGCTCGCGCTGCAGAGCGGCGTGGGCGCGCTCACCCGGCGGGTCCCGCTGGCCCGGCCGGTGACGGTCGCGGTGCAGGCCCTGGTGACGCTCCTTCTGCTGACCCTGGTGTTCGCCCGTGAGCAGGCGATCGGCGGGGTGATTCCGGGACCCGACGTGATCCGGGAGTTCGGGCTGCTCCTGGAGGCGGGCGGCAACGACGTCGGGCAGTACGCGATACCGGCGCCGCTCAGCGACGGCATCCGCCTGATGCTGGTCGGCGGCGTCCTGGTGATCGGCCTCGCGGTGGACGCCCTCGCGGTGACGTTCCGTACGGCGGCGCCCGCGGGTCTTCCGCTGCTCGCGCTGTACTCCGTCGCCGCGGGACTCTCCGGGGACGGGGCGGGGTGGCTGTGGTTCCTGCTCGCGGCCGCCGGGTATCTGCTGCTGCTTCTGGCGGAGGGGCGGGACCGGCTCTCCCAGTGGGGGCGGGTCTTCGGGGGCGCGGCGCGCGCTCCCGGCCGGATCTCGGGGGGCCTCGAGACCGACAGCGGTGCGATCGCGCCGGTCCGCACGGGGCGCCGCATCGGCGCGGTCGCTCTCGGCATCGCCCTGGTGGTGCCGCTCGCGCTGCCCGCCCTGGACGGCGGGCTCCTGGACGGCTCCGGCGGTGCCGGGGGGTCGGGTTCCGGCGGTGGCGGCACGATCTCCGCGGTGAATCCGCTGGTCGCGCTCCAGGACAGCCTGAACGAACCGGACGACCGCGAGGTCATCTCGTACAAGACCAACGCCAAGGACACCGCGAACCTCTATCTGCGGATCGTCTCCCTCGACCAGTTCGACGGGACGGCCTGGAAGACCACCGTCCGGAGCATCGAGGACGTGCCATCGCGCCTTGATGACCCGCCGGGGCTCTACCCCGACGTCCCCCGCAGCGAGATCCAGACGAACATCTCCGCCGCCGACAGCTACGCCCAGAACTGGCTGCCGATGCCCTACCCGGCGAGCGAGGTGAAGATCAACGGCCGCTGGCGTTACGAGCCGGTGGGGCGCGCCCTGGTCGGTGACCGCGGCCAGACCACGCGCGGCGCGCAGTACGAGGTCAAGAGCCTCGTCGTGCAGCCGACGGCGGAGCAGCTCGCGAACGCTTCCGAGCCGCCCAAGCAGCTCGCGGACGAGTTCACGAAGGTGCCCGACACCCTGCCGTCCGTGGTGGCCACGGAGGCCCGCCGGATCACCAAGGGCACGGCGAACGACTACGAGAAGGCCGTCAAGCTCCAGGACTACTTCGCCTCCGAGGGCGGCTTCACGTACAACACGCAGGTACGGGCGGGCAGCGGCCCGGCGGCGATCGCGCGCTTCCTCCAGCAGAAGGAGGGCTTCTGCGTGCACTTCTCGTTCGCCATGGCCTCGATGGCGCGGACGCTGGACATCCCGGCGCGCGTCGCGGTGGGCTTCACGCCCGGTGCCGCGCAGGCCGACGGTTCCATGTCGGTCGGTCTGCGGGACGCGCACGCCTGGCCCGAGCTGTACTTCGAGGGCGTGGGCTGGACCCGCTTCGAGCCGACCCCGAACCGCGGCACGGTGCCCGAGTACACCCGCCCGGACACTCCGTCGGACGGTGCGAGCGACCCCGCGGTGCCCGAGCCGAGTTCCTCTTCGGCTCCTTCCGACGAGCCATCGGCCTCCACGAGCTGCCCGCCCGACCAGCAGAAGCAGGGCGGCTGCGCGAGCTCGGCCCCGGCGATCGCGGGCGGTTCGGGTGACGACGGGTTCCCGCTCGGCATGATCATGCTGGTGGCCCTGGGGGCGCTCGTGATCATCGGCGTGCCCTTGCTGCCGATGCTGTGGCGCAAGCGGATCCGTGCCGTGCGCCTGGGTTCCCCCGGCCGCACCGAGGCCGACGCGGCCGCGCGGACCCTTGCCGCCTGGCTCGAAGTGACGGATACGGCCTGGGACCACGGGATCACGCCGGACGAGTCGCAGACGCCGCGCAAGGCGGCGGCCCGGATCGTCCGCATCGGGCAGCTTCCGGCGGCGCCCGCGGAATCCGTCCAGCGTCTTGCCGCCGCGGTCGAGCAGGTGCTCTACGCGCCACGGCCGCAGCCGACGGCCGGTCTGACCGACGACGTGCGCCGGGTGTCCGACGGTCTGTGGGCCACGGCGAGCCGTCCGGCCCGGCTGCGGGCAACGCTCGCGCCTCGTTCGGCCGCTCGGGTGGTGTGGGCGGTCTCGGACCGCTGGACGGCGCTCAAGGAGCGGTCGTCCGAGTGGCTCGCCGGACGGTGGGCGGCCCTGCGGAAGCCGTCGGGGACGTCACCGCAGCAGGAGGGCTGAGCCTCGGCCCCCCGGCCGGGGGGGCGAGGACATGCGTAAGGGGTGACCGCTCAGGCGGTCACCCCTTACGCGTGTGGCGCCTTACGCATGCCACCCCTTACGCGTGTCAGCCGTCGACCTCGGTGAGGCCGACGGCTGGGGTGTTGCTGAAGAGCTGGAAGCTCACTGGCCCTGTTCGTCGCGGCGGCGCTGCCAACGCTGCTCGATCCGGTCCATCATCGACTTCCGCTGCCGGGTCTGCCGACGGGCCTGGGCGGTGCCCGGAGCCGCTGGCGTACCGGAAGCCGGCTGTTCACCTGGCTTGGGCGCTTTGCGCCATCCGGTGACGGCGAGCACCGCACATCCCAGCATGACGAGGAATCCCACCACGCTCACCCAGATCTGCTGGGCGACCATTCCGGCCATGAGAAGGGCGATACCCACAAGGAAGCCCGCGACCGCTTGGTAGACCCGTCGCCGGGTGTACGTACGCAGCCCGCTTCCCTCGAGCGCTGTCGCGAACTTGGGATCTTCGGCGTACAGCGCTCGCTCCATTTGCTCGAGCATGCGCTGCTCGTGCTCCGAGAGCGGCACGGAGTCCTCCTCATCGTGCAGTCGCCGGGGCGACCGGGGGTCCCCTTCAGGATAGGCAGGGAATCGCCCCCGTGAAACCCGCCCCTCTGCGCCAACTTCGCCAAACCGGACCGCCCTGCCGCTCCGGCTCGCTGAAGCGTGCATTCCCCAGCGGCCGACCCGGCATGCCGGACGGTCTGCCTCGATCATACGGCGCCCATAGCCCGTTCGGGGGGTATGTGCCGTACTCCATGTGCGGCTGCGCTGCTGATCAGCGGGGCAGCCAGGGCGGATGTCAGCCCTCTTCGGCATCCCTGGTCTCACCCAGCACATGCAACTGGGTGGCCACGGAGTGGAAGGCGGCGAGCTCGGCGGCGGCCGCCTCCAGCTTGAGGAGCGCCTCCAGAGCACCCGGTTCGGTGTCCACGAGGACGCCCGGAACGAGGTCGGCGAAGACCCGCACCCCGTGCACCGCGTCGACCCGGACGCCCGTGCCCTCGACCAGCTCGGTGAGCTGGTCGGCGGTGAAACGCCGCGGTACGGGGTCGCCCTCGCCCCAGCGTCCCTGCGGGTCGTCGAGGGCCTGCCTGGCCTCCGTGAAGTGCCCCGCGAGCGCCCTGGCGAGCACGGCTCCGCCGAGCCCGGCCGCGAGCAGGCTGAGGGTGCCGGAGGGGCGCAGCGCGCCGACCGCGTTGCGCACGCCCTCGGCGGGGTCGTCCACGTACTCCAGGACGCCGTGGCACAGGACGGCGTCGAATCCGGCCCGCTCCACGACGTCGAAGAGGCCGTGCACGTCGCCCTGGACTCCGCGCACGCGGTCGGCGACGCCCGCCTCGGCCGCCCGGCGCTCCAGCGCGAAGAGGGCGTTCGGGCTGGGGTCGACTACGGTGACGCGGTGGCCGAGGCGCGCGACGGGCACGGCGAAGTTGCCGCTGCCGCCGCCGGTGTCGAGCACGTCGAGGGATGGGGACTCCCGGCCCGTGACCTTGACCCGGCGGTCGAGGGCGTCCTTGAGGACCTCCCAGACCACGGCGGTACGGAGAGAAGCGCGGGGGCGCATCGGGTCCGACACGGCAGTTGACTCCTCGGCGCGTCCGCCGCACTTCCGCGGCGGAGCTAGGGGGTTCCCTCCGCCGGCCTGTACGGCGGCGAGGAGGGAGCGGGCGCCCCCACCCTATTGCCTTCGGCCGACTGCCCGGTCACCCCTCCCGCCGTCTCCCGACGCCTCCCGTCACCCGTCGCGGCTCGCGTCCGACGGCTCCTGCCGGGGCTGGGGCAGCACGGGTTGTAGGACGAGCATCCGCTCGACGAGGCGTAAGAACATCGCCACGTCACGCAGCAGGTCGTCCGCGTCGCGGTTGCTGGCCGCGCCCCGTATGCCGGCCTCCGCGCGGGCCCTGCGCGGCGCGCCGGAGGCGAACAGGGCGCTCCATTCGGTCAGTTCGGGCGCTATCTCGGGGAGCACTTCCCAGGCGCTGCGGATGCGCTGCCTGCGTCGCGGGGTCTCTTCGGGGCGGCCGCGGGCGGCGAGGACGGCGGCGGCGGTGCGCAGGGCCGCGAGGTGGGCGGTGGCATAGCGCTCGTTCGGAGTCTCCAGGTGCGCGGCCTCGTCGATGCCGGCGCGGGCCTGGGCGAGCAGTTCGAGTGCGGCGGGCGGGGCCGTGGCCCGGCGCAGGACGGGGTGCACGTCGCTCGCGGGGCCGGTCAGTGAGGGGGCAGGGCCGACGGGGCGGTGCCGACGTGCGGCTGCTGCGGAAGTGCTGGCCATGACGAACCTCCTGTCGTCGCGTAACGGCTATGTGGCCGTATGTGCACATCGTGTAGTACGCCACTGACAATCGGCTCTGACCTGCGGCTTTGCCCCGATCGCGGGTTCGCGTTAGTTTTTGCACTGACCAGTCAGTTCAAAAGTGGGTGCACGATGAGAACGCGAGGGGGAACTGTGGACGGGCCGAACGACGGCGCGCGGGGAGCCGCCGTCACAGCGCAGGGGTTCGGGCTCAAGGGGCCGCGGGGCTGGGCGTTCCGCGAGGTCGGCGTCGAGGCGGGACCCGGGTCACTGATCGCGGTCGAGGGGCCGTCGGGGTCGGGCCGGACCTGTCTGCTGCTCGCGCTCACCGGACGGATGCGCCCCACGGAGGGCGAGGCCCGCGTGGGCGGCTTCCGGCTGCCCAAACAGCTCGCGGCGGTCCGGCGGATCAGCGCCCTCGGGCCCGTGCCCGGCGTGACGGACCTCGACCCGGCGCTGACCGTCGCCGAGCATCTGCGCGAACGGGCGCTCCTGCAGCGGCGGTTCGGGGGCTCGCTGCGGGCCCTGCTGAAGCCGCGCGCCGAGCGTGCCGCCGAGGCGCGGCTGCGGATCGACGCCGCGCTGAGCGACGCCGGGCTCGACACGGAGTCGCTGCCCAAGGGACGGCGGACCTCCGTACGCGATCTGGAACGCCTCGAGGTGCTGCGCCTCTCGGTGGCCCTGGCCCTGATCGGGCGGCCCCTGCTGCTCGGCGTCGACGACGTCGACCTCAAGCTGTCGGACGCCGAACGGGACGAGGCCTGGAACCTGTTGCGGTCCCTCACCGAGAGCGGCATCACCGTCGTCGCCGTATGCAACGAAGCGCCCGATGACGCGGTCACCGTGTCCACGGAACGCAAGACCGCAGAGGCTCCGGCCGCCCCCGAAGACGACGCCGACGCCGATGCCACCGCCGACAACAACAACGACGACAAGGAGACGGCGGATGCGCTCGCCGAAGCTGGCCGCGCTTGAGCTCAGGCGCTTCGGCAGGGGGAAGCTGCCGCGCGCGGCGCTCGTCGCACTCCTGCTGCTTCCCCTGCTGTACGGCGCGCTGTACCTGTGCTCGTTCTGGGACCCGTACGGCCGTCTCGACCGGATACCCGTGGCGCTCGTCAACGACGACAAGGGAGCCACGGCCGCGGGCAAGAAGCTCGCGGTGGGCGACGGCATCGTGGACGGCCTGGAGGACAGCAAGACCTTCGACTGGCACGAGGTGAGTTCCGCCGAGGCACGCAAGGGCGTCGAGGACGGGACCTACTACCTGTCCCTGACGATGCCGTCGGACTTCAGCAAGCGCGTGGCGTCGAGTTCGGGGGACTCTCCGGAGACGAGCGCTCTGCAGGTCCGTACGAACGACGCCAACAACTACATCGTCGGGCAGATCTCCCGCACGGTCTTCTCCGAGGTGCGCACGGCGGCCTCCACCAAGGCGTCGCGCTCCTTCCTGGACAAGATCTTCATCTCGTTCTCCGACATCCACGGGGCGACCGAGAAGGCGGCCAAGGGCGCCGACAAGCTCGACAGCGGCATCGGCGAGGCCGAGAAGGGCTCCAAGAAGCTCGCGACCGGCCTGAAGGACGCCAAGGACGGCAGCGGCGATCTGGCCGGCGGCATCAAGAAGCTCGACAAGGGCGCCGGTGACCTGGAGAGCGGGTCGAAGAAGGTCTCGGACGGCACCCAGAAGCTGGCCGACAAGGTCAACGGCACCGCGGACGAGGTGCGGCCCTTCCTGAAGGACAACGGCAAGACGATCGGGGACACCGCCCGGCTGGTCGCCGACTCCTCCAAGGCCCTGCGCGGGCACCTGGACACCTGGGTCAAGCTCGCCCCCGTGGCGGCCGACGGCGCCAAGAAGGGCTCCGAGACCATCGGCGGCCTCTACACCGAGCGCTGCGTGGACTCCCCGGTGCCCGACCCGGCCTGCCCGAAGCTCAAGGAGGCCAAGACGGCCGCCGAGAACGTGTCGACCGTCGCGGACGACATGAACACCGTGGTCGAGGACCAGAACAGCGACGTCGAGAAGCTCGACAAGCACCTGGCCACGCTGCAGAAGAAGTCACGAGAGCTCGCCGAACGCGCACCGCACCTCGACGAGGACCTGGACAAGGCCGTCACCCAGATCAACGACCTCAACACGGGCGCGGGGAAGGTCGCCAAGGGCGCCAAGAAGCTGCACACCGGCCTGGGCACCGCCAAGACCGGCGCCACCGACCTCGACACGGGCATCGGCAAGCTGGAGACGGGCGCCAGCGACCTCAAGGGCGGCATGTTCAAGCTGGCCGACGGCTCCGGGAAGCTCTCCGGCGGCCTGCACGACGGCGTCAAGAAGATCCCCGACTACGACAAGAAGGACCGCGACCAGCGCACCGACGTCATGGCCGACCCGGTCCAGCTCGCCTCCCAGTCGATGCACAAGGCGCCCAACTACGGCACGGGCTTCGCCCCGTACTTCATCCCGCTGTCCCTGTGGGTCGGCGCGATGGTGGCGTACATGCTGATCCAGCCGCTCAACCGGCGCGCGCTCGCCGCGGGCGCCTCCGCCTGGCGGATCGCGTTCGCGGGCTGGCTGCCGGTCGCCGCTCTCGGCGTGCTCCAGACGGCCGCCCTGATGTCGGTCCTGCACTGGGGCCTCGGCCTGCAAATGGCGCGGGCGGCCGGGACGGTGGGCTTCCTCTGCCTGGTGACGTGCTGCTTCGCGGCGATCGTGCAGTGGCTGAACGCGCGCTTCGGGGCGGCGGGGCGGATTCTCGTCCTCGCGGTCCTGATGCTCCAGCTGACCTCGGCGGGCGGCACGTACCCCGTCCAGACGAGTCCGTCCTTCTTCGGCGCGATCCACCCCTTCCTGCCGATGAGTTACGTCGTCGACGCCCTGCGCAGGCTCATCACGGGCGGCGGGCTCGGCCCGGTGTGGCAGGCCTGCGTGGTCCTCACGGCGTTCACCGCGGGCGCCCTGGCGCTCACCGCGCTCTCCGCGCGCCGCAAGCAGGTGTGGACCCTGGACCGGCTGCACCCGGAGCTGAGCCTGTGAGACCCGCATCCGCGCCTGTACGGGCGCCAAGACCTGTGAGAATCGGGCCCATGGACAGCAGCGCAACCAGCACCCGGCGAGAGGCCACCCGGCAGAAGCTCTACGAAGCGGCCGTCACGCTCATCGCGGAGCAGGGCTTCTCGGCCACGACGGTCGACGAGATCGCCGAGCGGGCCGGGGTCGCGAAGGGCACGGTCTACTACAACTTCGCGAGCAAGTCGGTCCTCTTCGAAGAGCTCCTGCGGCACGGCGTCGGGCTGCTCACCGCTTCTTTGAAAGAAGCGGCCGAGAAAGCGGCGGGGGGCGGTGGCCGGCAGGTCGACGCGCTCGACGCGATGATCCGGGCGGGCCTGGTCTTCATCGACCGCTACCCGGCCTTCACCCAGCTGTACGTCGCCGAACTGTGGCGCACGAACCGCGCCTGGCAGTCCACCCTGATGGTGGTCAGGCAGCAGGCGGTGGCCGTCGTCGAGGACGTCCTGCGCGCGGGCGTCGAGAACGGCGAACTCAGCGAGGAGATCGACATCCCCCTGACGGCCGCCGCGCTCGTCGGGATGGTCCTGGTGGCGGCGCTCGACTGGCAGGCCTTCCAGCCGGAGCGCTCCCTGGACGACGTGCACTCGGCGCTCTCGCGACTGTTGCAGGGCCGGGTGAGCGGAGGGCACTGAGCCGCTCCGGAGCGGCTCGCCGAGCCCCGTGCACGAGGAAGCGCCGGTCCGGTGCCGCCTGATCTCCAGGCGGCGCCGGACCGGCGCTTCTCCCGTTCCCCCGTGTTCCCCCGTACTCCCCCGTGTTTCCCCCGTTCGGCCCTCCGGGCGGTCATCCCCGGACGGTCGCCCGTCTCCCCGTGTCTCGCTCCCACCTTCGGCGAGGTGGGAGGAGCGGCCAAGGGCGCCGCGCCGTTCCGCCGCCCCGTGTCGGCGGTACGGGCGCCGCGCCCTTCTCCGTGTCCCTCACTCTTCCGTCTTCGCAGGTCGGGACCCATCCGCGCTCCTACTCATCTCCACCACTAGGTACGGATACTCAGCCCCGGGCACTCATCCCCGGGCCGGGACGTTCCCGACTGGTTACGATCGCGTCCGTGTCCGTACTCCCCCTGGTCTTCACCAGCGGCTGGGCGAGCGGGATCAACGCGTACGCCGTGGTCCTGCTGCTCGGTGTCTTCGGCGCGACCGGGATCTCCGACGAGGTCCCCGAGTCGCTGCAACGTCCTGATGTGCTGATCGCCGCCGGGATCCTCTTCGCCTGCGAGGCCGTCGCCGACAAGATTCCTTACGTCGACTCGGTGTGGGACACGGTGCACACCGTGATCCGGCCGGTCTCCGGTGCGGTGGTGGGCGCGCTGCTCGCGGGCCAGAGCGGCTCGCTGCCCGATCTGGCGGCGGGCGCGGTGGGCGGTTCGACGGCGCTGGCGAGCCACTTCGTGAAGGCCGGGACGAGGATGGCGATCAACTCGTCGCCGGAGCCGTTCAGCAACATGATCGTGAGCACGGCGGAGGATCTGGGCGTCGGCGGGATCGTCACCTTCGCGATGTTCTATCCGGAGGCCGCGGCGATCATCGCGGCCGTGCTGCTCGTGCTCGGCCTGATCGCGGTGTACTTCCTGGTCTCGCGGATCCGGCGGTTCCTGCGGCGCAGGGCACAGCGGCGCGAGGAGAAACACCTCGCGGCGCAGGCGGGACGGCCGCCGGACTGAGGGCTCCCGGCGTGACTGTCAGTGGTGGCCGATAAAGTCCCTGGCATGGCACGGATTGTGGTGATCGGCGCGGGGATGGGCGCGATGGCGGCCGCTGCCCGGCTGGCCGTCGCGGGCCACCGGGTGGTGGTGCACGAGCGGTCGGGTTCGTACGGCGGCGCGCTCGGCAGCGTCGGGCGTGAGGGCTTCTCCTTCGACACGGGCCCCGGTCTCCTGCATCTCCCCGCCGTCTATCGCGACCTCTTCGTCAAGACGGGCAAGGAACCGCTGGAGCGGTGCGTCGAGCTGTCCCAGGTCGAGCCCGCCGTGCGGCACGTCTTCGCGGACGGCACGGCGGTCGACCTGCCGAACGCCTCGCGCGCGGGCGTCGGCGAGGCCCTGGACGCGGCGCTCGGCGGCGAGGCGGGCACGCGCTGGTCGGCGTACATGAACCGCGCCCGTGAGGCGTGGGACCGCACCCGGCGCCCCCTCCTGGAAGAGCCCCTCTGGCCGAACTGGCAGGTTCTCGCCGAGCGCGAGCCCTACCCCTCGGTGCCGCGCAAGCGTCTCCTGCGGCGCGAGGTGCGCGCGACCACCCTCACCGGAGTCGGCGAGCTCGAACTGGGCGGCGACGCACGCCTCCTCGCGCTCCTCGAGCAGTACGCCCTCGCGTGGGGACTCGATCCCCGTACGACCCCGGCGAGCGCCGCCGTCCTGCCCTACATGGAGCACACCTTCGGCGCGTGGTCCGTGCGCGGCGGCATGCGCGCGCTCGCCCGTGCCGTGTACGAACGGTGCCTCGCCCGGCGGGTCGAGTTCGCGTTCGACTCCCCCGTCGACCGGATCATCGAGAAGGACGGCCGCGCGGCGGGCGTCGAGCTCGCGGACGGGACGGTGCGGGAGGCGGACTTCGTGGTCGCCGGAGTAGCGCCCGGCGCGCTCGACGGCCTGCTGTCCGGTGCGGGCGGCATGTCCGGCACCTCCGGTGTGAACATACGGGCGGAGGGTGAGGTGCAGGCCCGCTCGGGGCTGCCGAGCCGCCTCATGATCTTCCTCGCCCTGCGCGGCGCCCGGCCCGACGGCACACCGCACCGCACGGTGCTGCACACGTCCGACCGCCGGGACGAGCTCGACCGGGTCTTCGGCGACCGCCCCGGACTGCCCCTGGCCCCCACCCTCACGGTGCTGCGCCCGGCCGACCCGGCGCTCACGCCCGACGCCGAGCACGAGGCGCTCACGCTGACGGCCACGGTGCCCGCGCACGCGGAGGTCACCGCGGCGGATGTGGAGCGGCTCATCGACCGTGCCGGGTCGGTGGTCCCCCGGCTGCGGGAGCGCCTGCTGTGGCACGAGGTCCACACCCCCGCCGACATCGCCCAGGCCACCGGCGCCGACGGCGGCGCGGTCCCGCCCCCGTCCCTCGCGGCGGGCGAGGGGCGGCTGCTCCACCCGGCCAACAACACGGGCCTGCCGGGGCTCTTCGCGGCCGGCGGCTGGGCGCACCCCGGCGGCGGACTGGCGCACGCGGGCATGTCGGGCACGCTGGTCGCCGGGCTGATCGTGGAGGGACCGGAGTTCCGGGGCTCGCAGTGAGGGGCGCGCGGTGAACGGACCCGCGGGCCCCCGGCCTCAGTAGCGGTACTGCTCGTTGTAGCCCGCGTCGTAGCCGTTCCCCTGGGTCTGCTCGCCCTGGTAGGGGTAGGGCTGCTCCGGCGGGAGTTCACCGCCGTACTGGCCGTACTGTCCGTACGGGTCCTCGGCGCTGCGCTGCTGCGGCACCCAGACCCCGCCGGGCGGGGTGTCGTTGTACGTCCCCGCCCCCGTGCCGTACGGATCGGCGGCGCCGTAGGACGCGTACTGCTGCTGGTCGCCGTAGGTGTCGTAGCTGGGCTGCCCGCCGTAGGTCTGCGTCCCGATGTACGGGTCGGAGTACGCGGCGTACTGCTGCTGGCCCGTCTCGCCGTACGCGTACGGCTGCTGGGGGTCATAGCCCGCCGCCGCGTACGTGTCGTAGCCGTAGGCGTTCTCCTGCTGACCGGACTGCTGGCCCGACTGCTGCGCCGACTGCTGCTGTGCGTACGCGTCGTCGCTGTAGACGCCGTACTGGCCGGTGTCGTCGGGCATCGGCTCCGGCGCGTAGACCCCGCCGCCGGGAGGGGTCTCGGGCGGCGGCCCGGCCGGGCCCGCCGACTCGTACTCCAGGTCGGAGACCTGGAGCGTCGGCTCCTGAGCGGCCTCGCCGCCCCGCTGCGTCGTCTTGCGGCGCTTGCTCAGACCGGGCTGGCCGCCGAGCGCCCAGCCGGTCGAGAAGCCGCGGCGGAACGACAGTGTCACGTACGTCTGTCCCGTGGCGAAGGCGATCGCGCCGATCCCGATGACCACCACCGAGGGCAGCAGCACGCCGATGACCACGCCGAGGAAGCCGCCGAAGGCGAGGAGCCGCCAGCGCAGCCGCGCCTTGTACTGCAACAGCACTTCGCCGAGCAGCCACAGCGCGACGCATCCGAACGCGATGTAGAGGACCGTCCAGCCCATGTACGCCCCTCTCCCCGCGGCCGCCGCCCTCCGGGGTACGGCCGGTCAGGCCTGCGGGTGATGCAGGCCCAGATTTTCGTAGATTTCCAGAGTCGCCGTGGAGTTGTTGAGCGTGATGAAGTGCAGCCCCGGGACACCCTCGGCCAGCAACCGCGCGCAGAACTCCGTCGCGAACTCGATGCCAATGGAGCGTACAGCCGCCGGATCGTCTTTGGCTGTGAGGATGCGCTCTTTGAGCTCCGGCGGGAAGGACGCGTTGCTGAGCTGGGGCAGCCGTTCGAGCATGCGCACGTTCGTGACCGGCATGATCTCCGGAATGATCGGTGTCGAGCAGCCCGCGGCCTCGACCCGGTCACGAAGGCGCAGATACTCCTCCGGATAGAAGAACATCTGTGTGATCGCGTAGTCGGCGCCCGCCCGGCACTTGTCGACGAAGTGCCGGACGTCGATGTCCCAGTCCTCCGAGCGCGGGTGCATCGCGGGGAAGGCCGCGACGCCGACGCAGAAGTCGCCCGACTCCTTGATCAGCCGGACGAGTTCAGCGGCGTACGTCAGGCCCTCGGGGTGCTTGACCCAGTCGGCGAGCGGGTCGCCGGGCGGGTCGCCGCGGACCGCGAGCATGTTCCTGATGCCGGCGTCCGCGTACTGCCCGATGATGTTGCGCAGCTCGGCCACGGAGTGGTCGACCGCCGTCAGATGGGCGACCGGCGTGAGCGTCGAGTCGGCGACGATCTGCTCCGTCTCCTTGACCGTGCCCGCCCGCGTCGAGCCGCCCGCTCCGTACGTCACGGAGACGAAGCTGGGGGCCACCGCCTCGACCCGGCGCAGGGCGTTCCACAGGTTCCGCTCGCCCTTCGGGGTTTTCGGCGCCGAGAACTCGAAGGAGTACGTCGTCTCGCCGGTCGCGAGCATGTCACGCACGGTGCGTGCGCGATCTGATCTGGTGGAAGGTGTGCCTAGGGCCATACGGGCAGGTTAGCGACGGGCCACCGCTACCGGCCAATCCCCGTCCACCCTGCGGACAGCCTCCGCGAAGGTTGGCCGAAGATCGACGATCAGGCCGTACGCAGCCGCTTTGCGAAGTCGGCCGCCGCGGCCGCCGGATCGTCCGCCTCGGTGATGGCCCGCACGACGACGACGCGGCGGGCGCCCGCTTCGAGCACCTCGTCGAGATTGCCGGCGTCGATGCCGCCGATGGCGAACCAGGGGCGGTCAGTGCCGAGGGAATCGAGAGAAGCCGCGTACCGGACGAGGTCGAGTCCGGGGGCGTACCGGCCCGGCTTGGTGGGGGTGGGCCAGCAGGGGCCCGTGCAGAAGTAGTCCACGCCGTCCTGCGTCGCCGCGGTGGCGGCCTCGGCTTCGGCGTGCGTGGACCGGCCGATGAGTACGTCGTCGCCGAGGATGCGGCGGGCCGCGGGCACGGGCAGGTCGCCCTGGCCCAGGTGCAGCACGTCGGCGCCGATGGCGTGCGCGACGTCCGCGCGGTCGTTCACCGCGAGGAGCTTGCCGTGCCTGCGGGCGGCGTCGGCGAAGACCTGGAGGTGTTCGAGCTCCTCGGCCGCCTCCATGCCCTTGTCCCGCAGCTGCACGATGTCGACGCCGCCGCCGAGGACGGCGTCCAGGAACTCGGGGAGGTCTCCCTGGCGCTTGCGGGCGTCCACACACAGGTAGAGGCGGGCGTCGGCGAGCTGCTCGCGGGCAGGCTTGGTGGCCATGTGTGGGTCCCCCCGGTCGTCGGCGGCCTACGGGCCGTGTGCCCCGGAGGACACACGGCCCGTACGCAACGGTTTTCCGTGTCGGTCAGACGGCGAGCGCCTGTGCGCGGCGCTTCACCTCCGTCCCGCGATTCTCGCTCAGGGCCTGCGCGGGGGTGCCGGGCAGGGTCGGGTCGGGAGTGAAGAGCCACTCCAGCATCTCTTCGTCGGTGAAGCCGTCGTCCCTCAGGAGCGTCAAGGTGCCGGTGAGGCCCTTGACGATCTTCTCGCCGTCGATGAAGGCGGCCGGCACCGCGAGCGCGCGGTTCTCACCACGGCGTACGGCGATCAGCTGGCCCTCCTTGACCAGCTGGCGCACACGCGTCACCTCGACGTCCAGCATTTCTGCGATGTCGGGAAGGTGCAGCCACTCGGGGACGAGAGCATCGGTCTTTGCGTCAATCTCGGTCACGGGGACAAGCCTAGCTCCGGGCACCGACAGCGGCCGGGCAGCCGCCCCCTCGGATACGCAAGCCCTACGGCAGCACGGCCTTCTTCAGCGGTACCGCGGGGTCCGCCACCAGGCCGGGATCGAGGCGTGCGCCCGCCTCGATCAGCTTGCGGCCCTGCGCCAGGTCCCTGGGGCGGCCCACCGCGAGAACGGCCGCAAGGGCGCCCCCGCGCAGCCAGCACACGCTCCAGGCCGCGCCCGACGGATCGCCGCGCCACACCAGCTCGTCGTCGGCGGTGTGATGACCGGCGAACTGGACGAAGCGGCCGAACTGCTCGGACCAGAAGTACGGCACGGGGTCGTACGCCGACGGTGTCTCGCCGATGATGTTCGCCGCCACCGTGCGCGGGCCCTGCAGGGCGTTGTCCCAGTGGTGGACGAGAAGGCGCTCGCCATACCTTCCCGAAGGGAAGGAGGAGCAGTCGCCGACCGCGTACACATCGGGTTCCGACGTCCGCAGGTGGTCGTCGGCGACGATCTCGCGGTGGGCGCCCAGGGTGATGCCGGAGTCCGCGAGCCAGTCCGTGGCGGGGCGTGCGCCGATGCCGACGACGACCGCGTCCGCGGGCAGCCGGGTGCCGTCGGCGAGCAGGACGCTGCCGGGCTCGACGCGGTCCACGCGCGCGTGGACGCGCAGTTCGGCCCCGGAGTCGGCGTACCAGGACGTCATCGGCGCCGCGACCTCCTCGGGCAGGGCCCCCGCGAGCGGCCGCCCGGCGGCTTCGACGACGGTGACCGAGCAGCCGGCCTCACGCGCGGCGGTCGCGAACTCGGCGCCGATCCAGCCCGCGCCGACGACGACGATGCGGTGCTGCCCGGCGAGCACGGGCCGCAGCCGCTCGGCGTCGTCGAGGGTGCGCAGCAGATGGACGCCCGGCACTCCGGACGTACCGGGCAGCAGGACCGGCTCGGCGCCGGTGGCGATGACCAGGGTGTCGTAGGGCACCGGGCCCGAGGCGGTGTCCAGCGCGTGGTCCGCCGGGCGCATACCCGTGACCCGGTGGCCCAGGCTCAGCTCGATGCCCAGGGCCTCGAAGTCGATGTCGAAGGCGGAGCCCTCCGCCTTGCCGAGCAGCACGGCCTTGGACAGCGGCGGCCTGTCGTACGGCTGGTGGGGTTCCGCGCCGATCAGGGTGACCGCACCGGCGAATCCCTGCTCGCGCAGGGCCACGGCGGTCTGCACCCCGGCCATCCCCGCGCCGACGATGACCACGCGCCGTTCGTCCTGCCTCTGCTGCTCGCTCACCCGATCACTGTAGGACGGTGGGGCGGAAGCATCTCAGGGCCCGGCGAGGAGATCTCTGACACAACGTCACGGTCCGTGAGCGCACAGCCGCCCTACTGCGCCGGGGCGCCAAAGGCTAAGGTTGCCGTGCAGACACTCGCGGGAGCCCGGACGCACCGGGCTGAGAGGGAGGCTGGAACGGCCTCCGACCGTACGAACCTGATCCGGGTCATGCCGGCGAAGGGAGGGGCTGGACGCCCATGCATTCACCCACAGCACCCCAAAAGACGACCGACGTCCTGGTCGTGGGGGGCGGCATCATCGGCCTGGTCACGGCCTGGCGGGCGGCCCAGCTCGGCATGTCCGCCGCGGTCGTCGACCCCGAACCGGGCGGCGGCGCGGCGCAGGTAGCCGCGGGCATGCTGGCCGCCGTCACCGAGCTGCACTACGGGGAGCAGACGCTCCTCGGCCTCAATCTGGCCTCCGCGCAGCGCTATCCGGAGTTCGCGGCCGAGCTCGCCGAGGCGAGCGGCCGGGATCTGGGCTACCGCGCGTGCGGCACGCTCGCCGTCGCGCTCGACTCGGACGACCGCGCCCACCTGCGTGAGCTGCACGCCCTCCAGGAGCGCTCCGGGCTCACGTCGGAGTGGCTGAGCGGGCGCGAGTGCCGCCGCCTGGAGCCGATGCTCGCGCCCGGCGTGCGGGGCGGCCTGCGCGTCGACGGCGATCACCAGGTCGACCCGCGCAGGCTCGCCGCCGCACTCCTGGTGGCCTGCGAGCGGGCGGGCGTGGTCTTCCACCGCGTGTGGGCGGAGCGCCTTGCGGTCGCGGCGGACCGGGCCACCGGAGTCGTCCTCGCCGACGGCACCGCCCTGGAGGCCGGTCAGACCGTGCTCGCCGGGGGCAGTCTCAGCGGGCGTCTGGCCGGGGTCCCCGAGGGCGTCCTGCCGTCCGTGCGCCCCGTGAAGGGGCAGGTGCTGCGGCTGGCCGTGCCGCAGCGGTACGCGCCGTTCCTGAGCCGCACCGTGCGCGCCGTCGTGCGCGGCAGCAGCGTCTACCTGGTGCCCCGCGAGAACGGCGAACTCGTCGTGGGCGCGACCACCGAGGAGCTCGGCTGGGACACGACGGTCACCGCGGGCGGCGTGTACGAGCTGCTCCGGGACGCCCACGAACTCGTACCGGGCATCACGGAACTGCCGCTGACCGAGACCCGCGCGGGCCTGCGCCCCGGCTCCCCCGACAACGCGCCGATGCTGGGCCCGACCGCGCTCCCCGGCCTCCAGCTGGCCACCGGCCACTACCGCAACGGCGTGCTTCTGACGCCCGTCACCGGCGACGTGATGGCGCACGCCCTGACCACCGGTGAACTGCCCGACGAGGCGCGGGGATTCACCCCGCTGCGCTTCGCCGACGCCTCCCTCACGCAGCGCTTCATGGAGCAGCCCGCATGACTCTCCCAGCCGTTACAGCCGTCTCCGTCAACGGAGAAGCACGCGATGTGGCCGCGGGCACCACGCTCGAAGCCCTCGTGGCCACCCTCACCGCGGCCCCCTCCGGGGTCGCCGCCGCCCTCAACGAAACGGTCGTACCGCGCACGCGGTGGGCCGCAACGCCGCTCGCCGACGGGGACCGCGTCGAGGTCCTCACCGCCGTCCAAGGAGGCTGAACCGACATGGCAGACGACCCCTTCGTCATCGGCGGGCTCACCCTTTCCTCGCGCCTGATCATGGGTACGGGCGGTGCGCCGAGCCTGGACATCCTCGAACGCTCCCTCGTCGCCTCCGGCACGGAGCTGACGACGGTCGCGATGCGCCGCCTGGATCCCGGCGTGCAGGGCTCCGTGCTCTCCGTCCTCGACCGGCTCGGCATCCGCGTCCTGCCGAACACGGCGGGCTGCTTCACCGCGGGCGAGGCGGTCCTGACCGCCCGGCTCGCACGGGAGGCGCTCGGCACCGATCTGGTGAAGCTCGAGGTCATCGCGGACGAGCGCACGCTGCTCCCCGACCCGATCGAGCTCATCGACGCCGCGGAGACCCTGGTCGACGACGGTTTCACGGTCCTGCCGTACACGAACGACGATCCGGTGCTCGCCCGGAAGCTGGAGGACGCGGGCTGTGCGGCGATCATGCCGCTCGGCTCCCCCATCGGCTCCGGGCTCGGCATCCGCAACCCGCACAACTTCCAGCTGATCGTCGAGCGCGCGGGCGTGCCGGTGATCCTGGACGCGGGGGCGGGCACGGCGTCCGACGCGGCGCTCGCGATGGAGCTGGGGTGCGCGGGTGTGATGCTCGCCTCCGCCGTTACACGGGCGCAGGAGCCGGTCCTCATGGCCGAGGCCATGCGGCACGGCGTCGAGGCGGGGCGGCTCGCGCACCGGGCCGGGCGGATTCCCCGGAGGCACTTCGCCGAGGCTTCTTCGCCCGTGGAGGGGATGGCCCGGCTCGATCCGGAGCGGCCCGCCTTCTGATCTCCGGCGCCTGTCACAGCTCGGCTGCAGTCGGGGCCCGGGCCTCCCCGGGCGGGCATCGGTGTCAGCGGTGGCTCGTAGAATCCCCCCGTGGACACGACCCTTCAGGACCCGCTCGTCGGGCAGGTGCTCGACGGCCGCTATCGCGTGGACGGGCGGATCGCGGTCGGCGGGATGGCCACGGTCTACCGGGCCGTGGACACCCGCCTCGACCGCGTGCTCGCGCTCAAGGTGATGCACCCGACGCTGGCCGCCGACGTCTCGTTCGTCGACCGCTTCATCCGCGAGGCGAAGTCGATCGCCCGGCTCTCCCACCCGAACGTGGTGGGGGTGTACGACCAGGGCGCCGACGGGGCGTACGTCTATCTGGCGATGGAGTACGTGGCCGGGTGCACCCTGCGTGACGTGCTCCGCGAGCGCGGCGCCCTCCAGCCGCGCGCGGCCCTCGACATCCTGGAGCCGGTCCTCGCCGCGCTCGGCGCCGCGCACCGCGCGGGGTTCGTGCACCGCGACATGAAGCCGGAGAACGTCCTCATAGGGGACGACGGCCGGGTGAAGGTCGCCGACTTCGGTCTCGTGCGGGCCGTGGACACCGTCACGAACACGACCGGCACGATCCTGGGCACCGTCTCCTATCTCGCCCCCGAGCAGATAGAGCACGGCACGGCCGACACGCGCGTGGACGTGTACGCCAGCGGTGTCGTGCTCTACGAAATGCTGACCGGCGCCAAGCCGCACTCCGGTGAGTCGCCCGCCCAGGTGCTCTACCAGCACCTCCACGAGGACGTGCCGCCCCCGTCGGCGGCCGTCCCCGGCCTGCCCGTCGAACTCGACGACCTGGTGGCCTCCGCCACCGCCCGCAACCCCGAGGTCCGCCCGCACGACGCGGTGGCGCTCCTGGGGCAGGCCAGGCAGGCACGGGCCGCGCTCTCCGTGGAACAGCTGGACGCGGTGCCTCCGCAGGCCCTCACGGCGGACCACGACCCGCACGACAACTCCGAAGACCGTACGAACGTGATCCCGCGCGCGGGACGCGCCGTACAGCTGCCGCTCCCCGCGGACGGCGGTCAGGACGAGCCGAGCCGTCAGGACGCGCTCAACCGCACGAGCATCCTGGCCACGCCGCCCCCCGAGCCGCCCGCCGCCCCCGGCCGCAGAGGGCGCCCCAACCCGCGCCGCGGGGTCCTGGCGATCGTCGCGGCCGTCCTGCTCGCCCTCGGCATCGGCGCGGGCGTCTGGTACATCAACTCCGGCCAGTTCACGAAGGTCCCGCCGCTCCTCGCGAAGAGCGAGTCGGCGGCCAAGAAGCGCCTGGACGAGACCGGGCTCGACGTCGGGGACATCAAGCGCGCCTACAGCGACACGGACAAGCGGGGCACAGTCATGGCCACCGACCCCAAGGCGGGCGAGCGCATCCGTGACAACGGCAGCGTGACGCTGACGATCTCCAGGGGCCCGGAGATCGTGAAGGTCCCCGACCTCGAGGGCCGCCCCTTGTCCGAGGCAAGGAACAAGCTCAAGGACGCCGGGCTCGCCCCCGGAATGACGAAGAAGGCATTCAGCGACGAGGTCCGCAAGGGCTCCGTGATCAGCACGGACCCGGAGACGGGCACCAAGCGCAAGGCGGGCTCCGCCATCACGCTCGTCGTCAGCAAGGGCCGCGAGGTCGAGGTCCCCGACGTGACCGGTGACTCCCGGGAAGACGCCACCTCCGAGCTGGAGGAGGCAGGTCTCAAAGTCAAGATCAAGACCGAGCGGGTTCACTCCGAGGAGGACAAGGGCACTGTCGTCGACCAGTCCCCCCGGGAGGGCGAGAAGCGGCTCGCCGAGGGTGACACGGTCACGCTGACGCTCTCCAAGGGCCCCGAGATGATCGAGGTCCCGGACGTCGAGGGCATGAGCGTGGACGACGCCACACAGGAGCTGGAGGACGCGGGCTTCCAGGTCGACGAGGACCGCGGTCTGCTCGGCATCTTCGGCGACAAGGTGGAGAGCCAGTCCGTGGAGGGCGGCGACCGGGCGCCCAAGGGCTCGGAGATCACCATCACCATCCGCTAGTCACCGGCCGGGGGCCCGAGGACGTACGACTCGGGCCCTTGCCGGGATCCGCCGACGAGGCGCCCCCGCGCGCGTGCCATCCTGGAGCGGGTGAGCAGCAACGACTCCCCCAGCGTCCCGTCCCGCAATCCCGTCGGCGGCCATGTCCCCGTGGCCGGCGGACTCGCCTCCGTAGGACTTTCGTACGCCCGTGAGCTCGGCGCCGAGGCCGTCCAGGTCTTCGTGGCCAATCCGCGCGGCTGGGCGACGCCGATCGGCAATCCCAAGCAGGACGAGGAATTCCGTGCGGCCTGCGCCGCCGAGCGGATTCCCGCGTACGTCCACGCGCCCTATCTCATCAACTTCGGCTCGCACACCGAGGCGACCGTCGAGAAGTCCGTGGAGTCCCTGCGCCACTCGCTGCGCCGCGGCCGCGAGATCGGCGCCCTCGGCGTCGTCGTGCACACCGGCTCCGCGACCGGCGGCCGGGACCGCGCCGTCGCCCTCGCGCAGGTGCGTGAGCGGATGCTGCCGCTCCTGGACGAGCTGACGCACGACGACGACCCCTTCCTCCTCCTGGAGTCGACCGCGGGCCAGGGCTTCTCGCTCTGCTCCCGCACCTGGGACTTCGGCCCGTACTTCGAGGCGCTCGACGCCCACCCGAAGCTGGGCGTCTGCCTGGACACCTGCCACATCTTCGCGGCGGGGCACGATCTGGCCGGGCCCGGCGGCATGAAGCAGACCCTCGACCTCCTGGTGGACACCGTCGGCGAGGGCCGCCTGAAGCTGGTGCACGCCAACGACTCCAAGGACGTGGTCGGCGCCCACAAGGACCGGCACGAGAACATCGGCACCGGTCACATCGGCGAGGAGCCCTTCCGCGAGCTGATGGCCCACCCGGCGACCGAGAACGTACCGCTGATCATCGAGACGCCCGGCGGCAAGGAGGGGCACGCGGCGGACGTGGCGCGCCTGAAGGAGCTCAGGAGCAACTAGACACCCCAGAGCCCCCAGAGATCTCTTGAGGAATACCCCCTAGGGGTATACGGTTCCTGTCAGACGGCAGGAGCCGCTATCCGACGTTGGGGGATCTCATGCAGCACGACGCACACGCCGGGCACGCGCACCACGGTCACGACCACGGTGAGCACCACACCCACGAGCCGCACGGCGCGGGCAAGGTCAGCTGGCAGATGGCGGCCAGGGCGACCCTGCACTGCCTCACCGGGTGCGCCATCGGCGAGATCCTCGGCATGGTCATCGGCACCGCCCTCGGCTGGGGCAACATGCAGACGATGATCCTCGCGATCATCCTGGCCTTCTTCTTCGGCTACGCCCTGACGCTGCGCGGCATCCTCGCGGCGGGCGTCGATTTCAGGACGGCGTTCCGGGTCGCGCTCGCCGCGGACACCCTGTCCATCGCGGTGATGGAGCTCATCGACAACGGCGTGATCGCGCTCTGGCCGGGCGCGATGGACGCCCATCTGTCGGACCCCATGTTCTGGTGGATCCTCGCCATCGCGCTGGCCGCCGCGTTCGTGATCACCACACCGGTCAACAAGTGGATGATCGGCCGCGGCAAGGGCCACGCCGTGGTGCACCAGTACCACCACTGACCTGCGAGAACGGCCCGAAGGGGCCGGAGCCGGGAACTAGAGCTCGGGGCCGTCCCCGGGCTCTTCCTGGTACGAGTAGCGCTGCTCGGTCCAGGGGTCACCGACGTTGTGATAGCCGCGTTCCTCCCAGAAGCCGCGGCGGTCGGCGGTCATGTACTCGACGCCGCGGACCCACTTCGGGCCCTTCCAGGCGTACAGGTGCGGCACCACGAGCCGCAGCGGAAAACCGTGCTCCGCGGTCAGCAGCTCGCCCCCTTTGTGGGTGGCGAAAATCGTGCGCTCGTCCATGAAGTCGGCCATCCGCAGATTCGAGCTGAAGCCGTACTCGGCCCAGACCATCACGTGCGTGGCGTCGGGCGCGGGGGGCGCGATCTCGAGCAGCGAACGAGCGGTCACCCCGCCCCATTCGGCGCCCAGCATGCTGAACTTCGTGACGCAGTGCAGATCGCCGACCACGGTGGCGTACGGAAGTGCGGAGAACTCCTCGTGGGTCCAGCAGTGCTTGTCCCCGTCGGCGGTGGCGCCGAAGACCCTGAACTCCCAGCGCTCCGGGCGGAACTTCGGCACCGGGCCGTAGTGCGTGACCGGCCAGCCCCGCTGGAGTCGCTGCCCCGGTGGGAGCTCCGGCTCCACTGCTTCCCGAGATGCGCGATCCGCCGGCTGACCCATGTCTCCATCCTGACAGACCCGGGTAGGTGGAAGTGACCACGAGGCCGTAGGCCCGCCCCGGCAGGGTGTTGATTGGGGCAACTCCTACTAAGCGTGCACTTACTGGACGGTCTTCGACACCGGTGCAAGGATGCGCGGAACCTGCCCAGTTACCACGTGGAAGGAGCCTCTGCGATGCAGGGCGACCCCGAGGTCATCGAATTTCTCAACGAGCAGCTGACCGCCGAGCTCACGGCGATCAACCAGTACTTTCTGCACGCCAAGATGCAGGAGAACTTCGGCTGGCCGAAGCTCGCGAAGTACACCCGGTCCGAGTCGATCGACGAGATGAAGCACGCGGAGATCCTGACGGACCGGATCCTCTTCCTCGACGGCCTGCCCAATTACCAGCGGCTCTTCCACGTACGTGTGGGCCAGACCGTCACGGAGATGTTCCAGGCCGACCGGCAGATCGAGGCGGAGGCCATCGACCGCCTCCGGCGCGGGATCGAGGTGATGCGCGGCAAGGGAGACATCACTTCCGCGAATATCTTCGAGTCGATCCTCGAGGACGAGGAGCACCACATCGACTATCTCGACACCCAGCTGGAACTGGTCGAGAAGCTGGGCGAGCCGCTCTACATCTCGCAGCTCATCGAGCAGCCGGAGAGCTGACCTCGGGCTAGGCCGCCTCGTCCAGGCCGGTGTCCAGACTGGCGTTCAGGCCCGCATCCACGCCGGTGAGGACGGGCTTGCCCTGGTCGGCAAGGGCCCTGCGGGGGCACGTGCCCCGGCCCAGGATCGCCTGAATGCTCCGTACGCACGAACCGCAGTCGGTGCCCGCCTTGCTGGCGGACGCTATCTGGCGGGGCGTGCAGGCACCGTCCGCCGCGTGCTGCTTCACCTGCGCCTCGGTAACCCCGAAGCAGTTGCAGACGTACACGCGGTTCACCTCCCGGACAGGGACTCATCGGCGGCGCCGTCCCGATTGATCGGTGAGGCTAACCTAACCTTACCCGGGACCTCCGGTCCACAAAAGCCCCGATACGACGGTGGGGCACGGATCACATGGATCCGTGCCCCACCGTCGCGTCTCGCGGGAATTCCTACTGGTCGCGGTACATCTCCGCCACCAGGAACGCCAGGTCCAGGGACTGGCTGCGGTTCAGGCGCGGGTCGCAGGCCGTCTCGTAGCGCTGGTGGAGGTCGTCGACGAAGATCTCGTCGCCGCCGCCCACGCACTCGGTGACGTCGTCACCGGTGAGCTCGACGTGGATGCCGCCCGGGTGCGTGCCCAGGCCCTTGTGGACCTCGAAGAAGCCCTTGACCTCGTCGAGCACGTCGTCGAAGCGGCGGGTCTTGTGACCGGATGCCGCCTCGAAGGTGTTGCCGTGCATCGGGTCGGTGACCCAGGCGACGGTCGCGCCGGACGCGGTGACCTTCTCGACCAGCTCGGGGAGCTTGTCCCTGACCTTGTCGGCGCCCATGCGGACGATGAAGGTGAGGCGGCCGGGCTCGCGGTCCGGGTCGAGGCGCTCGACGTACTGCAGCGCCTCCTCGGAGGTCGTCGTCGGGCCGAGCTTGATGCCGATGGGGTTGCGCACCTTGGAGGCGAACTCGATGTGCGCGCCGTCCAGTTGACGGGTGCGCTCACCGATCCAGACCATGTGGCCCGAGGTGTCGTAGAGCCGCCCGGTGCGCGAGTCCACGCGGGTGAGGGCCGACTCGTAGTCGAGGAGCAGCGCCTCGTGCGAGGCGTAGAACTCGACGGTCTTGAACTCCTCCGGGTCGGTCCCGCAGGCGCGCATGAAGTTGAGCGCGTTGTCGATCTCGCGCGCCAGCTGCTCGTACCGCTGGCCCGAGGGGGACGACTTCACGAAGTCCTGGTTCCAGGCGTGCACCTGGCGCAGGTCGGCGTAGCCGCCGGTGGTGAAGGCGCGCACCAGGTTGAGCGTCGACGCGGACGCGTTGTACATCCGCTTCAGGCGCTCGGGGTCGGGGACGCGGGACTTCTCGTCGAAGTCGAAGCCGTTGACCGAGTCGCCGCGGTACGTCGGCAGGGTCACGCCGTCGCGGGTCTCGGTGCCCTTGGAGCGCGGCTTCGAGTACTGACCCGCGATGCGGCCGACCTTCACGACGGGCACGGAGGCCGCGTACGTGAGGACGGCGCCCATCTGGAGCAGCGTCTTCAGCTTGTTGCGGATGTGGTCGGCCGACACGGCGTCGAAGGCCTCGGCACAGTCGCCGCCCTGAAGCAGGAACGCCTCTCCCTTGGCAACGGAGGCCAGTCGGGCGCGCAGCTGGTCGCACTCGCCCGCAAAGACGAGCGGCGGATACGACTCGAGGTCCGCGATCACATCGCGCAGAGCCTCGGCATCGGGGTACTCAGGCTGCTGCGCCGCGGGAAGGTCTCGCCAGGTGTTGCCACCGGTAGGGGTGGTCTTAGCGTTCACGGTCACCCGCACAACATTACGGGGTGACGCCCGCTGTCCATCCCCCCGCTCACGAAGTGAGACGGACCCGACACAGCGGGGCGTCGGAGGACAGCCGATGCGCTAGGGTGCGACGCATGTACACGCAGACGAACCGAAACTGGTGGTGGCCCGCTCATCCGGCGGCCCACTGATTCTGCGCGTATCGAGACTCGCGAAGGCCGCCCGAGGGGCGGCCTTCAGTGTTTTTCCGGGGATCCGGGAGAGCCGGGCCGTTCCTCTCCGAGTGAGAAGGAACAAGACCCGAGATGAACACCCCGAACCCCCTCGCCGCCCTGCCGGCCGGCGATCGCCCCTTCGCCGTCCTGCGGCGCCGTACGCCCGGCCATGACCACGACACGGTCGAGGTCCTGATCGGCGCGGTCGGCACGTACGACCGGCTCGCCGACATCCCCGACGAGGGCCTTGCCCTGGTCCCCTTCCGGCAGATCAGGGAGCGCGGATTCGACGTGCGCGACGACGGCACGCCGCTCGCGGTCCTGACCCCCGAGGAGACGTACGAACTCCCGCTCTCCGAAGCCCTGGCGGCGCTGCCCACGCATGACGTGCGCGTCGAGGGCGGGGCCTTCGACGTCGACGACTCCGCGTACGGGGAGATCGTCGGGCGGGTCCTGCGCGAGGAGATCGGGCGGGGCGAGGGCGCGAACTTCGTGATCCGGCGGACGTACGAGGGCGAGATCCCCGGATTCTCCCGGGCGGACGCCCTGGCGCTCTTCCGCAGGCTGCTCGTGGGCGAGCGCGGCGCGTACTGGACGTACGTCGTGCACACCGGGGAGCGCACGCTGGTCGGCGCGAGCCCCGAGGTGCATGTGCGGATGTCCGGCGGGACGGTCGTCATGAACCCGATCAGCGGGACGTACCGCTACCCGGCCGAGGGCCCCACGGCGACCGATCTGCTCGGTTTCCTCGCCGACGGCAAGGAGACCGAGGAGCTGTCGATGGTCGTCGACGAGGAGCTCAAGATGATGTGCACCGTCGGCGACATGGGCGGTGTCGTCGTCGGGCCGCGGCTGAAGGAGATGGCCCACCTCGCGCACACGGAGTACGAGTTGCGGGGCAAGTCGTCGCTCGACGCGCGCGAGGTCCTCAAGGATACGATGTTCGCGGCGACCGTCACCGGCTCGCCCGTGCAGAACGCCTGCCGCGTCATCGAACGCCATGAGGCGGGCGGGCGGGGCTACTACGCGGGCGCCCTGGCCCTCATCGGCCGCGACGCGGGCGGCGCGCAGACCCTGGACTCCCCCATCCTGATCCGCACCGCCGACATCGCCGCGGACGGAAAGCTGCGGGTCCCGGTCGGCGCGACGCTGGTGCGCGGCTCCGACCCGGCGGGCGAGGTGGCCGAGACCCACGCGAAGGCGGCGGGCGTCCTCGCCGCCCTCGGGGTACGTCCGGGGCGGCCCCGCGACGAGCGCGTACGCCCCGCCCTGGCCGACGACCCGCGGGTGCGGGCGGCGCTCGACGGGCGGCGGGCCGGGCTCGCGCCGTTCTGGCTGCGGATGCAGGAGCCCACGGCGGAGCTGTCCGGGCACGCCCTGGTGATCGACGGCGAGGACACGTTCACGGCGATGCTGGCGCATCTGCTCCGTTCCTCGGGCCTGACGGTGTCCGTACGGCGCTACGACGAGCCGGGCCTGCGGGACGCGGTGCGCGCGCACGAGGGCCCGCTGGTGCTCGGCCCCGGGCCCGGCGATCCCTCGGACGCCGCCGACCCGAAGATGACCTTCCTGCGCTCACTGGCCGCCGACGCCGTCCGCGATCACCGGCACGGCGTCCTGGGCGTCTGCCTCGGCCATGAGCTCCTGGCCGCCGAGCTGGGCCTGGAGATCGTCCGCAAGGAGGTGCCCTACCAGGGCGCCCAGACGCGGATCGATCTGTTCGGACGGCCGGAGACGGTCGGCTTCTACAACAGCTTCGTCGCCCGCTGCGACGAGGAGACGTCCCTGGAGCTGGCCGCGCACGGCATCGAGGTCAGCGGGGATCCGGCCACGGGAGAGGTGCACGCGCTGCGGGGCCCCGGTTTCGCGGGCGTGCAGTTCCACCCGGAGTCGGTGCTTTCGCTGCGGGGCACGGAGATCGTGCGGGAGCTGCTTTCGGGGGTTCTTGTGTAAGCGGGCCTGCGCAGGTCTGGGCCGGTCTAAGTCGCGAGGGGCGCCGGGACCAGCACGTTCTCGCTGCGGCGGCCCTCCCGGTAGTCCAGGACGTTCTGCACCGTGGTCCCGACGATCTGGCCGACCGCGTCCACGGTGTAGTACGCCTGGTGCGAGGTGACCACGACGTTCGGGAAGGTCACCAGGCGGGCCAGGGTGTCGTCCGTGACGGCTTCTAGGGACTTGTCGAGGAAGAAGAGCCCGGCCTCCGCCTCGTACACGTCGAGCCCGACGCCCGCGAAGCGCCCGGCCCGCAGCTCGGAGACCAAGGCATCGGTGTCGATCAGGCCGCCGCGGCTGGAGTTCACCAGGATCGCGTCGTCCTTCATCATGCGCAGCGCGTCGGCGCCGATGATGTGCTGCGTGGCGGGCAGCAGCGGAACGTGCAGGCTGATCAGGTCGGCTTCGGCGAAGAGCCGGTCCTTGTCGACGTACTCCATGCCGAGGTCGACGCACGCGGGGTTCTCGGCGACGTCCCAGCCGAGCAGGCGCATGCCGAAGCCGTGCGCGATCCGGGTGAACGCCTCGCCGATCTTTCCGGTGCCGAGCACACCGACCGTGCGGCCCCGCAGGTCCCGGCCCATCAGCCCGTCGAGCCTGAAGTCGAAGTCGCGGGTGCGGTTGCCGGCCCGGACGATGCGGCGGTTGACGGCCATCGCCAGGGTCCAGGCGAACTCGGCGACGGAGTACGGCGAGTAGTACGAGACGCGCGCGATGGTGAGGCCGAGGCGTTCGGCGACCCGGAGATCGATGTTGTTGAACCCGGTCGAACGCTGGGCGATCATCTGCGTCCCGCCCGCGGCCAGGGTCTGCAGGACGCGGCCGCCGAGGTCGGCGTTGACGCTGGTGGAGATGATCTCGTGGCCCGCGGCGATGGGGGCGGTGTCCTCGGTGAGGAAGACGTCCAGGCACCGGACGTCGTGGTGTCCCGCGAAGGCCTTCTCGATCAGCGGCTTCTCGTCGGCCTGCACGCCGAAGGCGAGGATCTCCATGCCGGGGAGTCTATGTACCACCCGGTGGGACGGCACCCGGAGCACCGGGCACCGTCCTACCCGGACGTCTCAGCCGAAGAAGACCCCGACCTCGGAGTACAGCTTCGGGTCCACCGTCTTCAGACGGGCCGTCGCCTCGGAGATCGGGACCCGCACGATGTCCGTGCCCTGGAGCGCGACCATCTTCCCGAAGTCGCCGTCCCGCACGGCCTCGATCGCGTGCAGGCCGAAGCGCGTGGCAAGCCACCGGTCGAAGGCGCTCGGCGTCCCGCCGCGCTGGACGTGCCCGAGGACGGTCGTCCGCGCCTCCTTGCCCGTCCGGCCCTCGATCTCCTTGGCCAGCCACTCCCCCACGCCCGAGAGCCGCACGTGCCCGAAGGAGTCCTGCGACCCGTCCTTGAGGACCATCTCGCCGTCCTTGGGCATGGCCCCTTCGGCGACGACGACGATCGGCGCGTACGAGGCCTTGAAACGCGAGGTCACCCAGGCACACACCTGGTCGACGTCGAAGCGCTGCTCCGGGATGAGGATGACGTTCGCGCCTCCGGCGAGCCCGGAGTGCAGCGCGATCCAGCCCGCGTGCCGCCCCATGACCTCGACCACGAGGACCCGCATGTGGGACTCGGCGGTCGTGTGCAGCCGGTCGATGGCCTCGGTGGCGATGCCCACGGCGGTGTCGAAGCCGAAGGTGTAGTCCGTGGCGGACAGGTCGTTGTCGATCGTCTTCGGTACGCCGACGACATTGATGCCGTACTCGTCGGTGAGCCGGGCGGCGACGCCGAGGGTGTCCTCGCCGCCGATCGCGATGAGGGACTCGACCTCGTTCTTGGCGAGGTTCTCCTTGATGCGCCGGACGCCGTTCTCCTCCTTGAGCGGGTTCGTGCGCGAGGAGCCGAGGATGGTGCCGCCGCGGGGCAGGATGCCTCGTACGGCCGGGATGTCGAGCGGGACGGTGTCGCCCTCCAGGGGACCGCGCCAGCCGTCCCGGAAGCCGACGAACTCATAGCCGTACTCCTGCACGCCCTTGCGGACGACGCCCCGGATGACGGCGTTGAGCCCGGGGCAGTCGCCGCCTCCGGTCAGTACTCCGATTTTCGTGGCCGCCATGGAAACGTCCCTTCGCCTCAGTGACCTGATGCGAGTCACGCTAATGGTGATCCAGGTCACTCAGGGACGGTGCGGATGGTCAATTCCTGGCCGGAACAAGGGAGTTGATCACCCGGATTCACTCGTATGGGGGGTCACGCGTCGTCGAGACCCCGCTCGATCGCGTACCGCACGAGCTCCACGCGGTTGTGCAGCTGGAGCTTGCCCAGGGTGTTCTGCACGTGGTTCTGCACGGTGCGATGCGAGATGACCAGGCGTTCGGCGATCTGCTTGTAGCTCAGTCCCTTGGCGACGAGCCGGAGCACCTCGGTCTCGCGGTCGGTGAGCTGCGGGGCCTTCGGCTCGTCCGGGGCGCCGGGCACCGGATCGGACGCCAGACGGCGGTACTCGCCGAGGACGAGGCCCGCGAGGCCCGGCGTGAAGACCGTGTCGCCGACGGCCGTACGGCGCACCGCGTCGGTCAGCTCGGCCGTCGACGCCGACTTCAGGAGATAGCCGGTGGCGCCGGACTTGACCGCCTCCAGGACGTCGGCGTGCTCGCCGCTCGCCGAGAGGACGAGCACCCGCAGGGCGGGGTTGGCGCCGACGAGTTCCTTGCAGACCTGGACGCCCGGCTTCAGGGGCAGGTTCAGGTCGAGCACGAGGACGTCGGGAGCGGCGGCCTGTGCGCGGCGCACGGCCTGCTCGCCGTCGCCCGCCGTGGCGACCACGTCGAAACCGGCCTCCGTGAGGTCGCGGGCCACCGCGTCCCGCCACATCGGATGGTCGTCGACGACCATGACCTTGACCGGGGCCGTGTCGCCGGTGTCGCCCTGGTCGGCCCCGCCGCCGTGCTGATGCTGCTCGCTCATCGTTCCTTTCCTGCCTTCCCCCGTGTGCTGCCCGCGTCCGGCGCGCCCTGTGCGGCCCGCGGGACCCTGAGTTCCACTTCTGTCCCCTGGCCCGGCACCGAGATCAGCTCGGCCGTGCCTCCGATGTCCCGCAGGCGCCCCCGGATCGACAGGGCGACACCGAGCCGCCCCTCGCCCTCGGCCTCCGCGAGACGCCCCTCGGGGATGCCGGGGCCGTCGTCCCGCACCGTCACGATCACCGCGTCCGGTTCGTCCTCCACCAGGATCCAGGCCCCGGCGTCCGGGCCCGCGTGCCGGTGCACGTTGTCCAGGGCGGCGCCCACCGCTGCGGCGAGTTCCCGCGCGGCGCGCGGCGCCATGGCCACCGGGGCGCCAGGCTCCGAGACGGTCACCTTCGCGCCCGCGTACGGGAAGAGGAGCGTGCGCAGGTCACAGGGCTCGCCGTCATCGGCGTCCGCGTGCTCGTCGGGCTCCTCCACCGCGCGGACGACGGCCCCGAGCGAGGCGTCCTCCGACTCGTGCGACGTCCGGACCAGGCCGCCCGCCACCAGGGTGCGCAGGGCGACCTCCTGCTCGCCCGCCATCCTGCCGAGCTCCGCCGCCTCGCCGCCGAGGGCGCTGCCGCGCCGCTGCACCATCGCGAGGACCTGGAGCACGCTGTCGTGGATGTCGCGGGCGAGGCGCTCCCGCTCGCGGGTCGCGGCCTCGATCTCCAGGGCGCGGGCGAGGGTGCGCTCGGAGGCGCGGGCCACCTCGACGACGTAACCGATGGCGATGGACGCGATGCAGACGAGCAGGACGTTGTGGAGCGTGTCCTGGGTGGGGCTGCCGCGCTGCGCGATGTTGGCGGCGCCGACGAGGGCCGACGCGAAGGCCGCCCACCGCCAGCCGCCCTTGATCGCGAACGCGAGCACGGCGCCCGCCGTCCATATGGACGGCAGCGTCGGGCCGTCGTGCACGATCCGCTGGTGCGAGTCGGCGACCGGCGTGAGCAGGATGCCGACGAGCGCGATGGTCAGGTCGGTGACCAGGAACCGCTTGGTGCAGCTCGCCGCGTTCGCGACCTTCGGCAGCGTGCCCAGGGTCCAGGCCGCGAGCACGGCGTAGAACGCGATGGCCACCCAGGGGCGGTCGAACTTCTCGTACGCGGCCACGAAGAGGCCGATCGCGTACAGCATCGTCAGTACGCGATAACCCGTGAGCGCACGCCACAGCGGCTGCTCGACCGACATCCTCATGACACGCACGCGCTTGGTCATGTCCCCCCACCCCTCGGGTCGCCGCCGGTCCCCCCGGGCGCTCGCTCCCCCGTACACCGACGCGCTTACGCGCCGGACCGTTCCTTCTCGGCCGCCGCGGCCGCCTTCTCCGCCTTTTTCTCGGCTTCCTTCTCGGCCTTCGCCGCCTCCGACATCCGGCGCTTGGCCGCCGTCGCGTACTCGTCGACGTACTCCTGGCCGGACAGCTTCATGATTTCGTACATGACCTCGTCGGTCACCGCCCGCAGGACGAACCGGTCCTGGTCCATGCCGTGGTACCGGCTGAAGTCGAGCGGCTTGCCGATCCTGATGCCGGGACGCATCAGCTTCGGGAGCACCTTGCCGGGCGGCTGGATCTTCTCCGTGTCGATCATCGCCACGGGGAGGACGGGCGCCCCGGTGGCCAGGGCCACGCGCGCGAGGCCGCCGGGCTTGCCACGGTAGAGCCTGCCGTCGGGCGAACGCGTACCTTCCGGGTAGATGCCGAAGAGCTCGCCCCGCTCCAGGACCTCGATGCCGCTCTTGATGGCCGCCTCGCCCGCGCCGCGGCCGCCGGAGCGGTCCACGGGCAGCTGGCCCACGCCCTTGAAGAAGGCCGCGGTGAGCTTGCCCTTCACGCCCGGCGACGTGAAGTACTCCGCCTTCGCGATGAAGGTGACCTTGCGGTCGAGGACCGCAGGCAGGAAGAAGGAGTCCGAGAAGGACAGATGGTTGCTTGCCAGGACGGCCGGCCCCTCGGCGGGTACGTTCTCAAGGCCCTCCACCCAGGGCCTGAAGCCGAGCTTCAGCGGCCCGCCGATGGCGACCTTCATTGCGCCGTAGATCAAACCGAGTGCCTCCTGTTAAGTGTGGATCAGACCATAACCCGCAGTAAGCCCAAAGAGCCCGACGGCCCTGGTCGGTGTCAGTCCGGTCGCGTACCGTGAAGTACTCCTCGAATCCCCGCTGCCACACCTCACGAAGGAGACCGAAGTGCCGGTCCTCCCCGGAGCCGAGCCGTACCGCCACGAGGGCGGCGAGGTCGGCGTCCTCCTCTGTCACGGCTTCACCGGTTCCCCGCAGTCCCTGCGCCCCTGGGCCGAGTACTTGGCGGGCCACGGCCTGACCGTCTCGCTCCCGCTGCTTCCCGGTCACGGCACGCGCTGGGAGGACCTCCAGGTCACCGGCTGGCAGGACTGGTACGCGGAGGTGGAGCGCGAGCTGAACGCCCTCCGGGAGCGGTGCACGGACGTCTTCGTCTTCGGCCTCTCCATGGGCGGCGCGCTCACGCTGCGTCTCGCCGCGAAGCACGGGGACGAGGTGCGGGGCATCGTCCTGGTGAACCCGGCGAACAAGGTGCACGGCCTGGCCGCGCACGCGCTGCCGCTCGCCCGGCATCTGGTGCCCTCGACGAAGGGCATCGCCAGCGACATCGCCCTGGACGGCTCGGTCGAGATCGGGTACGACCGGGTTCCGCTGCACGCGGCGCACTCGATGCGCCGCTTCTTCCAGCGGCTCGACCGTGAACTGCCGCAGGTGACGCAGCCGTTGCTGCTGCTGCACAGCCCGCAGGACCATGTGGTGCCGCCCGCGGACTCGGCCAGGATCCTCAGCCGGGTCTCCTCCACGGACGTCACGGAGACCCTCCTGGAACAGAGCTACCACGTCGCGACGTTGGACCATGACGCGGACCGGATCTTCGAGGAGAGCTACGCGTTCATCGGCCGGCTCGCCCCCAGTGTCGGTAAGGAAGGGACGGCCACCGGTGGCTGAGCAGGACCGAATCGAACCCGACGGCGAGAGCCGCGAGCCCGAGAAGAGGCAGGAGCCCTCCGAGGGGCTGCCCCTGGACGAGGACGCGGCCTGGCAGGCGATCGTCGCGGGGTACGGCCAGGAGCCCGCGGACCCGCCGGGCGCCAAGCCGTTCAAGTCCATCGAGGACCTGGCCCTGCTCGAACCGGAGACGAACGACACCCCGGGAGCGGACTCCGGCAAGGCCAGGAACCCCACGGCCCCCGACGACCCCGACGACTCCGGCTCCAAGAAGACGCTTGGCGGCTCCGTCTCCTTCGCCCCCGGCGTGGGCGCGGGCCCGCGTGACTACGACGCCCCCGAGGCCTCGGACGACGACCTCGGCGAGGACGACGAGGGTCACTTCGTCCCGCCGGAGCCGCCGCCGCTGCCCGCCGCGGACGTCACCGCGAAGTTCGCCTGGCTCGCCGTCCTCGGGGGCCCGGTGCTCATGCTGCTCGCGGTGCTGCTCGGCTGGCAGATGACGTGGTGGCTCGCGACGCTCAGCATCGGCGGCTTCCTCGGCGGCTTCGCCACGCTGGTGGCGCGGATGAAGGGCGACGACGAAGAGGACGACGAGGATCCGGGCCGCGGCGCGGTGGTCTAGAGGGACCCCGAGGGGCTCACAGGCCCTTGGCGGACGCGGGAATCCTGAGGGCGGCGAGCACCGGCAGATGGTCGGTGGCCGCCCGCAGATCCGCCTCGCTCACCCCGTCGAGCTCCAACGGCACGCCGCAGCCGAGGACTTCGACCCCGGAGGTGGCGAAGATCGCGTCGATGCGCTGATGCGGGTCGCCCGGCGTCGAGGTGTTCTCGCCGCCCCAGGGAGCGGTCTCCCAACAGTCCCGCAGCGTTGAGGCCAGCCTGCGGAACGTACGGCCCTTGGGCCGGTCGTTGAGATCGCCGCCCGCGACCGCGTGCTCCACGCCCATCCCGGCGAGCCGGTCGAGCAGCATCCCGCCCTGTGCGTACCGCTCGTCGGTCTGCAGGCTCAGATGGCAGCTCAGGACGCCGAGCCGGGCTCGGCCGAACCGCACGACGGCGGTCGCGAAGCCGCGCCGGTGCAGCCCCGGCGTCAGCGGAAGCAGCACGTCCTCGGTCCGCTCGACGGTGGCCCGCAGCGAGCAGAGCAGCGCGGGCCCCGACGCGGTGGCACCGCCCGAGAGCACCACCAGATCGGCGGCGCGGGCGAGCCGCGCCAGCTTCTTGCGCCACCGGAAGAAGCGGGGCGCTTCCTGGACGAGCACGAGATCGGGCGCGCAGGCGGCGATGACCCTGGCCAGCGCGTCGGTGTCGTCCCGCATGGACCGGATGTTGTAACTGAGCACCCGGACGACGGCCGAACCGTCGTCCTCGGTCCTGGAGTTGGGCAGCGTCACCATGGGGATCAAGATACGCGCTGCGGGAGGCCGCAACGACGAGGCCCGCCGCCCCCGAGGGGACAGCGGGCCTCGTACGCATGCTGCGTGCGGCTAGCCCTGGCGGGCCAGGTCGGCGGCGCCCACGAGGCCCGCCTTGTTGCCGAGCTGCGCGGCGAGCACCTGCGCGTGCGGGCGCCATTGCCCGCCGATGAGCCAGCGGCGGAACGACTTCCGGATCGGGTCGAGCACCAGCTCGCCCTCGTCCGAGAGGCCGCCGCCCACGATGAACGCGGAGGGGTCGAAGAGCGATGCCAGGTCGGCCAGGCCCGCGCCGACCCAGCGGGCCAGCTCGCGGTACGAGTCGACCGCGACCGGGTCGCCCTGCCGGGCCGCCTCGCTGATGTGCTTGCCCTCGATGCCTTCCACCGTGCCGTCGCCCAGGCCGAGGAGGATGTCCGCGGCTTCCGGCGTCGCGTTGGCGCGCTGCTTTCCATAGCGCAGGAGGGCGCGTCCGGATGCGTACTGCTCCCAGCAGCCCTGGCTGCCGCAGCCGCAGAGCAGCCCGTCCGGCACGACCCGGATGTGGCCGAACTCGGCGGCCACGCCGAAGCGTCCGCGCCGCAGCTTGTTGCCGATGATGATGCCGCCGCCCAGGCCCGTGCCGAGGGTGATGACGATGACGTCCTCGTGGCCCTGGCCCGCGCCGAAGCGGTACTCGCCCCAGGCGGCGGCGTTCGCGTCGTTCTCGACGACGACCGGCATGCCGACCCGCTGCTCGACCTTGTCCTTGAGCGGCTCGTGGCGCCAGTCGATGTTCGGTGCGAAGAGAACGGTGGCACGCTTGTCGTCCACGTAACCGGCGGCGCCGATGCCGACGGCCTCCACGTCGTTCCCCTTGCCGGCGCCGGAGACGGCGGCACAGATCGCGTCCACGATGCCTTCGGCGGTCGGCGGAGTGGGCACCGTGTGGGTGTCGAGAATGGTGCCCTCTTCGTCGACCACTCCGGCCGCGATCTTCGTGCCGCCGATATCGACGCCGATGGTGAGTCCCATGTGTCCCTCAGTTTCGGTCGAGCCCCGCTATGGGCAACCGTACCCGAGGGGTGTTCAGTCCAGGTCGATGTGTTCGCCGGGACCGGGGCCCTCGTCGCGCGGTTCGGGGCCCTTGGCGGCGTCGCTCCCGCGGGTCCAGCGGCCCTCCTGGCCCTCGACCGCGGAGCGGTAGGCGGCGAGCAGTTCGCTGCCGGCGGCGGCGAGGTGGTCGAAGACGTCGGGGTTGCGCTCGATGACCGGCTCGACGGCGGCCTTCGCCTGCTGGACGACCTGCTTCACGGTCTGCTCGACGGCGCCCTGCGCGACCGCGCCGAGCAGCGGCGTCTGGAGCCCGGACAGCTTCTCCGACACGGCGTCGACGAGCTTGCGCAGCTCCTCGCCGGCCGAGCCGGGCGGCGGCCCGTACTGGGCACGGCGCCGGGCCTTCTCCGCGGCGAGATCCTCGGCGCACGCCTTCTCCCACGCGTCGGCGTCGGTGTCGGCCGCTTCGGGTTCGGGCGCTTCGCGCTCGGTGGCATCGCTCATGACGGAAGACTCCTGCGGAGGGCGGTCCATGGATTCGTACTCTCGACGTTACCCGAACGGCGGTTGCGCGTTCACCGTGCCTGCGGCCACAGATCGGGGTCGGGCGTGAACCGCACCCGCAGCTCGCCCTCGCGCAGACCGGCGCCCGCGACGGTGCAGCGGCGCAGGGCCGACGGCAGGGGGACGATGCGGCGGAAGGGGCCCGCGGTGACGACCAGTTCGTCGCCGCGCCGGATCAGTCCGAGCTCCTCGCGCACGGCGCCGGGGAGCGGGATGTGCCAGGTCAGTACGCCGTCTTCGGCGAGGGCGTCGATGACGGGCCACTCAACGGGTGCCGGGGCGGCGGCGGGGGCGGGCACGCCGAGGGCGGCCAGGTCGTCGGCGCCGCGCGGGTCATGTCCCAGGTGCGGCAGGGGGACGAGGCTTTCGCCGTACGTCTCCTGCCACTCGGCCAGCGTTTTGCGCTGCTGGGCGATGAGCGCGGCGAACCATGTGCCGGCGGCGTCGTCGGGCAGTACGCGGTTGGCGTGCACGGCGTCGGTGCGCAGGCCTTGCAGGGCGAGGCCGGTGGTGGCGGCGCGCACGGCGTCGGCGGCCGCGGGTCCCGGCTCGGCGACCAGGCGGACCGTCGTGCCCGGCGCCTCGATCACGGCCCGGGCGGCGGCGAGTTCGGTGTCCCAGCGGGCCGCGGTCTCGTACAGCCAGGCGGAGGGCATCGGGACGCCCGCCATGCGGCCGAGCATGGGCCGCAGGGCACGGGCCGCCTGCCGCTCGGGCGGAAGGAGCCTGCGGAGGTAGCGGCACAGCTGCTCGGGCAGAGCGAGGACCGCGAGGGCGCGGGGCGCCGGGGGCAGGTCCACCACCACGGTGTCGTACGCGCCCTGTCCGGCGTCACGCAGCGCGCGCAGGAGGGCCAGCTCCTCGCTGCCGGGCAGCGGGGTGAGCTCCTCGCCCTCCAGACGTCCGGCGCCGAGCAGGTCGAGCGCGGAGGACGCGCGGTTCTGCAGGGCCAGGAGGTCGTCCCGGAACTCGTCGCCGGGACTCGGGCGCCGGACGGTGAGGTTCGCGTGTTCCGCGCCGAGGGTGTCGACGCGGTCGGCGCAGATCAGCAGGGTCCGGTGCCCCTCACGGGCGGCACGGAGCGCGGTGGCCGCGGCGACAGTGGTTCGGCCGGAGCCGCCGGGGCCGGTGAACAGAAGGGTGCGCATAGGAGTGAACGGTACGTGAGCCGCCGGGAGCGGCCCCGCGCCGTCAGGCCTTCGGACCGGCTTCCACGCGCTTCTTCAGGCCCGCGAGCGCCCGGTCGATGATGACCTTCTCCGCCTTGCGCTTGATCATGCCGAGCATGGGGATCTTGACGTCGACGGTCAGCTTGTACGTGACCTCCGTGCCGGTGCCCGCGGGCCGCAGCAGGTAGGACCCGTCGAGGGAGCGCAGCATCTGCGACTTGACGAGGGTCCAGCTGACCTCGTTCTCGCCGGTCCACGTGTACCCGAGCGTCTGGTCGTCCTTGATCGCGCCCGCGTCCATGACGAGGCGGACCTGCTTGGCGCGGCCCTGCTCGTCGGTGTCGAGCACCTCCGCCTCCTTCACCTCACCCGTCCAGTCCGGGTAGCGCGCGAAGTCGGCGATCACCCCCATCACCTCGGCCGGTGCCGCCTCGATCGTGATGCTCGAGCTGGTGTGTTCCGCCATCTCTGTGGCTCCTCCAGATGCGGTCCGGTACGGGGGATGGTGTCTATATGTGTGACGCGTGAAGGCTACCGCGCACCGAGTGGCCCGCTGTCACCACTCCAGGGCCCACGGCCTGCCCGAGCTCGCGAAGTGCCCCACGTTCACACACTCCGTCGCCCCGACCCGCATCCGCCGGGTCAGCGGTTGATGCACGTGGCCGAAAAGTGAGTACCTCGGGCGGGTCTTGTGAATGGCCGCGAGCAGCGCGCGGCTGCCCCGCTCGAAGCGGCGCGCGACGGTGTCGTACACGAGCTCGGGGACGTCCGGCGGGATGTGCGTGCAGAGCACGTCGACCTCCCCGATGGCCTCGATCTTGGCCGCGTACTCCTCGTCGCTGATCTCGTAGGGCGTGCGCATGGGCGTACGCAGGCCGCCGCCGACGAAGCCGAAGACCCGGCCGCCGATCTCGGCCCGGCCGCCGTCCAGGACGGTGGTGCCGGGGCCCGCGTACTCGGACCAGAGGTTCGGCATGTCGACGTTGCCGTACGTCGCGTACGTCGGTGCGGGGAAGGCGGCGAAGAGCTCGGCGTACTGCTTGCGCACCGCTTTCTCGATGGCCGGAGCGCGGTCTATGCCCGCCCACAGCCGGGCGCCGAGCTCTCTGGCCTCGTCGAATCGGCGTGCGGTGCGCAGCTCGACGAGGCGGTCCGCGTTCGCCTCGCCGAAGAGGTCGGGAAAGATACCGCGCGAGTGGTCCGCGTAGTCGAGAAACAGGACCAGATCACCGAGACAGATGAGTGCGTCGGCCCCTTCGCCCGCGCGGGCGAGATCCTTTGCGTTGCCGTGCACGTCACTGACCACATTGACCCTGAAACCTGGCATGCCGATCACCCTAGAACGCTCGGGCAAACGTGGGTAGAGGCCCCGAGAAGCACAAAGAAGGGGGCGGACCTGCGGTTACTTCCGAGTCGGGAATGGCGTGGCGTACTGTGCGGTTCAGACCACAAAGACGTGTGACGCACCGAACATCTGGCCCGGACCCCCTACCGAACAAGCCATACCCATGGGTAACGTCCGGGCAGTCCAGTAGTGCTCCAGCCTTCTTTCCCCCCATTTCCACGGAGCACCTGCCCGATCTTGGACCGCACCGTCGCATCGCACAACGTCGTGGCGCCGGCGCCCTATGTAGGAGCAGCAGTCTTGCGCGAGTTCAGCCTTCCGGCCCTGTACGAGGTCCCTGCGGACGGCAATCTGACCGACATCGTCCGCAGAAATGCCGCGCAGCATCCGGATGTCGCCGTCATCGGCCGCAAGGTGAACGGCACCTGGCAGGACGTCAACGCCAAGACCTTCCTCGCCGAGGTGCGCGCTGCCGCGAAGGGGCTCATCGCCTCCGGAGTGCGCCCCGGTGACCGCGTCGCCCTGATGTCCCGCACCCGTTACGAGTGGACGCTCCTCGACTTCGCGATCTGGAGCGCGGGCGCGGTCACCGTGCCGGTGTACGAGACGAGCTCCGCCGAGCAGATCCAGTGGATCCTGGGCGACTCCGGCGCCGTCGGCATCATCGTCGAGCTCGACGCCCACACCGCCGCCGTCGACTCCGTGCGCGACCGGCTTCCCGACCTCGTCAACGTCTGGCAGATCGACGCCGGCGGCATCGAGAAGCTGAACGCCGCGGGCGCCGACGTCCCGGAGGAGACCGTCGACGAGCGCAGCGCGGTCGCGGGCGCCGACGACCCGGCCACCATCGTCTACACCTCGGGCACCACGGGCCGCCCCAAGGGCTGTGTGCTCACGCACCGCAGCTTCTTCGCGGAGTGCGGCAACGTCGTGGAGCGCCTCAAACCGCTCTTCCGTACCGGCGAGTGCTCGGTCCTCCTCTTCCTGCCCGTCGCGCACGTCTTCGGCCGCCTGGTCGAGGTCGCCGCGCTGATGGCGCCGATCAAGCTGGGCCACGCGCCGGACGTCAAGAACCTCACGGACGAGCTCGCCTCGTTCCGGCCGACCATGATCCTGGGCGTCCCGCGCGTCTTCGAGAAGGTCTACAACTCGGCGCGCGCCAAGGCACAGGCCGACGGCAAGGGCAAGATCTTCGACAAGGCCGCGGACACGGCGATCGCCTACAGCCGCGCCCTGGACACCCCGAGCGGTCCCTCGCTCGGCCTGAAGATCAAGTACAAGACGTTCGACAAGCTGGTCTACAGCAAGCTGCGGGCTGTCCTCGGCGGACGCGGCGAGTACGCGATCTCGGGCGGCGCGCCGCTCGGCGAGCGCCTGGGCCACTTCTTCCGCGGCATCGGCTTCACGGTCCTGGAGGGGTACGGCCTGACCGAGTCCTGCGCGGCCACCGCCTTCAACCCCTGGGACCGCCAGAAGATCGGCACGGTCGGCCAGCCGCTGCCCGGCTCGGTCGTCCGGATCGCCGACGACGGCGAGGTGCTGCTGCACGGCGAGCACCTGTTCACTCGGTACTGGAACAACGAGGGCGCGACGGAAGAGGCGCTCGCCGACGGCTGGTTCCACACGGGCGACATAGGAACGCTCGACGAGGACGGCTACCTCCGGATCACCGGCCGCAAGAAGGAGATCATCGTCACGGCGGGCGGCAAGAACGTCGCTCCCGCGGTGATCGAGGACCGCATCCGTGCGCACGCGCTCGTCGCGGAGTGCATGGTCGTGGGCGACGGGCGGCCCTTCGTGGGGGCGCTTGTCACGGTGGACGACGAGTTCGTGGGCCGGTGGGCCTCGGACCACGGAAAGCCCGCCGACTCCACGGCCGCGTCGCTCCGGGAGGACGCGGACTTCCTCGCGGCGATCCAGAGTGCGGTGGACGACGGCAACGCGGCGGTCTCCAAGGCGGAGTCCGTACGCAAGTTCCGGGTGCTCGGCACGCAGTTCACCGAGGAGTCGGGGCATCTGACTCCGTCGTTGAAGCTGAAGAGGAACGTCGTGGCGAAGGATTACGCGGACGAGATCGAGGCGATTTACCGCGGGTAGCGTTTGCGGGGCGCCCACTCGCCGTGGGGGGCCTGCTTTCTTCGCGACTTGCGGTCGCGGCTGGTTGCTCGCGCAGTTCCCCGCGCCCCTGAAGCCGGGGCTGCGCCCCGCTTCTCAGGGGCGCGGGGAACTGCGCGACCAGCCGACAACGACGGTCAGTCGCGCAACAACCTCCAGCGGCACCCCACTAGGCGCTAAAGCAACTCCCGCAGCTTCTCCGCCAGGAGATCCCAGCGCCAGCGCTCCTCCACCCACTCGCGGCCCCGCCCGCCCATGCGCTGACGCAACTCCGCGTCGCCGAGCAGGGTGACGATCCGGTCCGCCGCCGCCTCGGGCGAGCCGCCCCGGACGACCCACCCCGTCTCCCCGTCGAGCACCGCGTCCGGCGCCCCGCCGGAGTCCCCGGCCACGACCGGAAGGCCGGTGGCGGAGGCCTCCAGGTAGACGATCCCGAGGCCCTCCACGTCAAGGCCGCCCCGCCGGGTCCGGCACGGCATGGCGAAGACGTCCCCCGCGCCGTAATGCGCGGGGAGTTCCTCCCACGGCACCGCCCCGGTGAACCGCACGGAGTCCGAGACCCCGGTCTCGGCGGCCAGCTTGCGCAGGTCCTTCTCGTACGGGCCGCCCCCGACGATCAGGAGCACCGCCTCGGGCTCCCGGGCCAGGATCCGGGGCATGGCCAGGATCAGCGTGTCCTGTCCCTTGCGCGGCACGAGCCGCGAGACGCACACCACGACCGGCCGGTCCGTCAGGCCGAGGCGGGCCCGCACGGCGTCCCCGCCCGATCCGGGGTGGAAGGTCTTCTCGTCGACGCCGGGCGGCAGTTGCACCATCCGCCCGGCCGCAGCGGGCGACAGCGCGGTGGCGATGCGCGAGCGCGTGTACTCGCCCAGATAGGTGATCGTGTCCGTGGACTCGCCGATCCGGCCGAGCAGTTGGCGTGAGGCGGGCAGTTGCGCCCACCCCGCCTCGTGCCCGTGCGTCGTGGCGACGAGCCGCCTCGCGCCGGCTTTCCGCAGCGTCGGCGCCATGAGCCCGAGTGGTGCCGCCGCCCCGAACCACACCGACTCGCAGCCGTGTTCGCGCAGGAGCGAGACCGCGCGCCGGGTGACGCGCGGGGTCGGGAGCAGCATCGTCGTGGGGTCGCGTACGACCTTGAAGGGCTGCTCGGCGTCGAAGGCGGCCGTCGCCTCGGCGCCCTCGCGGCCCCGCTTCCACGTGGAGGCGTAGACGACGAGCTGTTCGGGGTCCAGGCGCAGCGCCATGTTGTGCAGGAACGCCTGGATGCCACCGGGCCTGGGCGGGAAGTCGTTCGTGACGATCAGGGTCTTGTGCATCGTCGCCCGACAGTACCGAAAGCCCGCCGGGGCGCCGAACGGCCTCGCCTCCCGGACGGCCCCGCCTCTTGGCCCCTGCCCGGCCGCGCCCGGCATCATGGCTCACCGAACCACAATGAAGTATCCGAAAAGGGGCGTGGTGTGTGTGGCGCGGATCCTGACCGTCTGGGTGCTGACCAGGACGGTGCTGCTGCTCTGCGTCTTCGGGGTGCTCACCGCTCCCGGCCCTGACGTGACCAGCGACGTCTCCGTCATCTACGAAGGGTGGTACGAGGTCCTGCGCACCGGCACCTTCCCCCTCGACGACGTCACCTGGCAGTACCCGCCCGCCGCCGCCCTCGCGATCCTCTCCCCCGCCCTACTGCCGTTCGCCGGTTACACGTCGGCCTTCTTCGTCCTCGCCCTCCTCGCCGACGCGCTGGTCTGCGGGCTGCTCCTGTACGCGGGCGGACGGCCCGGCAAGTCCCTGCGGGGAGCCTGGACGTGGGTCCTGGGAGCGGCACTGCTCGGCCCGACCGTGTACGCCCGCTACGACGTGATGGTGACGGCCGTCGCGGTCGCCGCGCTGCTCGCCGGGGCCCGGCATCCCCGGGCGATGGGGGCTCTCGCGGGGTTCGGCGCGCTGCTCAAGGTGTGGCCCGCCCTGCTGCTCGTCGGCATGCCACGCGGGCGTGCCACCCGCAGCTCGTGGGGCGCGGCAGCCGCCACCGCCGTCGGCCTGACCCTGGCCTTCCTCGTGACGATGCCCGGCGCGCTCGCCTTCCTGACCTTCCAGCGCGACCGCGGCACCGAGGTCGAGTCGCTCGGCGCGCTGGTCTTCCATGTCGCACGGCATCTCGGCTGGCAGGGCGACGTGCAGCTCAACTACGGCTCGGTGGAGTTCCTGGGTCCCGGGGTCACGCTGGTCAGCACGGTGGCGCAAGGGCTCTCCGCGGCGGCCTTCTGCTGGCTGGTCGTGTGGCGGCTTCGCGCACGCGTCCGGGCGGCGAGCACGGTCGCGGACGCGGCCTTCGTCGCCGTCCTGCTGTTCACGACGACGAGCCGGGTGATCAGCCCGCAGTATCTGCTGTGGCTGGTCGGGGTCGCCGCCGTGTGCCTGGCGTTCCGCGGGAGCCGCATGGTGCTGCCCGCGCGCCTGGTGCTCGCGGCCACGTTCGTGACGTTCCTGGAGTTCCCCGTCTGGTTCTCGCACGTGGTGGCGAGCGATCCGCTGGGCATCACCCTGCTGCTCGTACGCAATGGTCTGCTCGTCGCGGCTGCGCTGCTCGCCTGCCGCAACCTGTGGCGGCAGACCGTGTCCGAACCACGGGCCCGCGAAAGCGCACCGGCGCCCGCACGGGTCAGCCGAGCTCCTCGCGCAGATACGTACGCCACTGCGCCGTGAACTCCTCCGGAGTGGTGTCCAGGACCTCCTCCATCGCGTCCTCGACCGCACCGGGCCGCTTCTCGTGCGCGCCCACCGCTTCGTAGAAGTCCCGCAGGTCCGCCTCGCCCCACTGGTCCGCGATCATCCGGCAGGCCAGCCAGGAGCCTTCGTACGCGGCGGCCAGCTTCTCCGCGTCCCCGCTGAAGCCGAAGTCGTCGTCCTCGGGGAGCGCTGCGGGCAGCCGCTCCCGCTCGACGGCGCGGCGCAGTTCGGGAGCGGCCTGCGCTGCGGTGCGGCCCGTGCCGCGGTAGCCCACCCAGTCGGCGAGGCCCTCGGAGAGCCACAGCGGGGTCGCGGACGAGGTGTGCGCGCGGGTCGCGACGTGGGTCGCCTCGTGGGTGAGCACGACCTGCTTGCCGAAGTCGCCGAGCACGCCGTACGCCTCGGGGTTGACGATGATCCGGTCGGCGGGAGCGGCACCGGAGCCGCCCGCCTCCCCCGTGGTCACCGCCGCGATCCCCTGATAGCCGGAGGCAGGCGCCCCGAGCAGCCCGGCCATGCCCTTGAGGGACTTGGGCACCAGGACGACGATCCGCTGCGGCCACTTTCCCTTCCAGGCGTCCCGCACCAGGGGAACCGCCCGGTCGGCGAGGTCCGCGTACCCGCGCAGCGTCGTCTTCTCCCGCTCGCCGTTCCCGACGCCGAGCACGAGGCTGTGAGCGCCCCGTACGGACGTGACGGGCCCCTGGTCCCAGAGTTGCTCCGAGGACTTCTCGGCGGGGCGCTCAGCGGCGACGTACCAGTGTCCGTCGCGCTCTCGCAGCGTGAGCGCTCGCGAGGTGGTGAGCGGCTCGCTGTCGTAGCCCTTGATGCGGTAGCGCAGGTCCGCGGTCGCGGTGGCCCGGTCGCCGGTCCGCTCGAAGGAGGTCAGGCGGTACTTCCAGGACGTCAGCGGCACCTCGCGGAGGTTGTCGTAGACGTCGGCGGCCCCGGCATCCTGGCCCGTCGCGCGGTACGCCCCGGCGTCGCGGTCGAGCACCGCGTCCGCGCGCCGGTCGAGCATCCTGCGCACGTCCGCGGGCGCCGCGTCGGGTGCCGAAGGACCGCCGCACCCGACGAGCAGGGCGACACAGATCCCCGACACCCACGACCCACGCCCGCGACCAGCCACGTTTCAGATCGTACGGGCAGCGGGCCGCGGGGGGGGGGCCGGTCAGACCCGGGTCACCGACGAGACCGGCATCATGCCGACCGGGTCGTAGCGCACGGCGGCTCCGGGGTAGGGGGCGTGCACGACCTGGCCGTTGCCCACGTACATCCCGATGTGGCTCGCGTCGTCGCGGTAGGCGACGAGGTCGCCGGGCTGCGCCTGCGAGAGGGGCACCTGCTGCCCCGCGTACCGCTGGGCCTGCGAGGTGCGCGGCAGGCCCACGCCCGCCTGCGCGTACGACCACTGGGTGAGCCCCGAACAGTCGAAGCCGGACGGGCCGTTGGCGCCCCACACGTAGGGCTTGCCGACCGCCGAGCGTGCCGCCGCGATAGCGGCGGCGGCCCGCGACGAGGACGGGGCGGCGCTGCCGAGGTCCGGCATGTCGCCGCGTCCCGAGCGCGACGACCTGTCGTACTCCTCCCGGTCCCGTGAGGACAGCGAGTTGAGCAGCCTGCGCGCCTTGGCGAGCTTGTGCTCGACGCTCCGCTTGTGGCGGGCCACGGCGGTGCGGCTCTTCTCCAGGTCGAGGAGTTTGCGCCCCGCCTCCGTGCGCTCCTGGGAGAGGCTGCGCTGGGCCTTCTGCAGGTCGGTCAGCTCACCGGCCTGCCGGGCGCTGATGCGGTCGAGTGCCGCCGCCTTGTCCAGATAGCCGTCCGGGTCGGAGGAGAGCAGCAGGGCCAGGGAGGGATCGACGCCGCCCGAGCGGTACTGCGCCCCGGCGAGCGAACCGAGCGCGCCGCGCATCGTGTTGATGCGCTCCTGGCCGCGGGCGACGCTGTCCTTGGCCCGCTCGACCTGCTCGCGCAGGGTGTCCGCGCGCTCGTCGGCCTTGTTGTACGCCTCGGTGGCCTTCTCGGCCTGCTCGAAGAGGCGGTCCACCTTGGCCTTGGTGGTGGCCGGGGTGTCCTGCGGTGCGGCGCCGGCCGGCGTCGCGACGAGAGCCGCCGCGGCAGTGGCCGCGGCGGCCGAAAGGATGGTGACGCGCGTGCTCCGGTCCGGACCGGACAGCGCGAGACGACGATGGGACCCCACGGGAAGCCGCTCTCCCTCCGCATGACGGACCCCCGGGCGAACCGGGGGAAAGTCCCCCGATCCGTCGGGGGAATGCGCGCGACAGTAGCGGTGAGATCACGTCACGGCCAAAGACCTCGCCGGGCACACAACGTGACGCGCCCCGCCGGAGACGCAGGTCACCGACGGGGCGTGAGGTCAGCGGGAGTTCCCCGAATTCGCCCGTTCGGGCGGACCACCGGTCGTTTCAGATGCGGACGACCGGGTGCCGGGAACTCAGATGCGGACGCCGAACTGGAAGGAGCCGATGGTGGACATCGACTCGTAGCGCACCACGGCGCCCGGCTTCGGCGCGTGCAGGACCTGGCCGTTGCCCGCGTACAGACCGACGTGCGCGAGGCTGTTGAAGAACACCAGGTCGCCGGGCTTCAGCTCGCCGCGGCCGATCTTCGGGCCGTCGTTCTGCTGGGTGTACGTGGTCCGGGTGATCTGGACACCGGCCTGGTTGTACGCCCACTGCGTGAGGCCCGAGCAGTCGTAGGAGTTGGGGCCGCTGCCACCGGAGACGTAGGGCTTGCCGATCTGCGTGGCGGCGGCGCTCAGGGCGGCCTGGCCGCGCTGCGAGGCCGGCGCCTCCTTGCCGAGGTCCACACGGTCGCCGGCGTCGCGGCTGGCGCGCTGCTCCTTGGCGGCGAGCTCCTGCTTCTCCTTGGCCGTCAGGGTGTTGAGCAGCTTCTGGGCGGCGCCGAGCTTGCTCTGGACTTCCTTCTTCTTCTTGCCCAGTTCCTTGCGCGTGTCGGCGAGGTCCTTGAGCTTGTCGGAAGCCTCCTTGCGCTCCTGCGCGAGGGTCCGCTGCTTCTCCTGGACCTTCTTGAGCGCCTCGACCTGCTGACCGCTCAGCTGGTCCATGGTGGACGCCTTGTCCAGGTAGTCGTCCGGGTCGGCGGAGAGGAAGAGCTGGACGGAGGGGTCAAGGCCGCCGGAGCGGTACTGCGCGCTGGCCATCGAACCGAGGCCGCCGCGCAGGTCGTTGAGGTCCTCCTGGCCGCGGGCGACCTTGTCCTGAAGCTCGCCGATCTCCTTCTCGAGCTTCTCCTGCTTCTCCTTGGCGCCGTTGTACCGGTCGGTGGCCCGGCCCGCGTCCTCGTAGAGCTTGTCGACCTTGGACTTGACCTCGTCCTTGCTCGGCTTCTCACTCGGGGCCGCGTTGGCCGCCTGGGAGGTGAGTGCGACGGCAGCGGCGGCGGTGGCGGTGAGCACGGTCACGCGCGCGCGGCTCGGCTGCTTGGGTCGGCGGTGGGACGCCACGAAGGCGGCTCCTTCTCCTCCAGCCGCCTACCGAGGGCCGGTCGGCGGGGACCACCGCTGCCACCCCGGATGGGTGATCAACCGAGCGGAGGTTCGAGGCGAGACCCTAGTGACCTTCTTGTGATCAGTTCAAATCCTGACCGGTAAAAAGTGGGGTGCCGGGCGCATATTTTACCGATAACGCACAGTCGGTAATGATGATTTGACGCTACGTCGCGCAGCGTGTGCACCAATTCGGGCATAGGTAACAGGAGTTACTTGCGCACCCTTTGCCGCGAAAGCGGCGTGCGCCGGTCGCGCGTAAGGGCGCGCACGCCGCACCTTCAGAAGACGTACGCCGGGTGATGCGAACGGGGCTGCGGCAGGCGCGCGCGAGGCCGGCTCAGCCGCGCGAGAGCCTCTTCAGGAGGACGGCGGACGCGACGGGGCGCGCGCCCGCCTTCGCGATCCCGTCGGCCACTTCCCGGTCGGTCGACACGACCACCACGGGGCGTCCTGACGGCTCGGCGCGCACCAGCTGGCGGATCAGCTCGTCCGCCGTGACACCGGGCTTGGAGAAGAGCACGCGGACCCCGCGCGGCGGCGCGAGCAGCACGGGAGCGGCGAGTTCGGCACCGTCGAAGACACAGGTCATCTCGGCGCCGGTCTGCGCGGCGAGCTGCGAGAGCGAGCCGAGAAGGCGCAGCCGCTGCTTCTCCAGGGGCATGGTCGGATAGCCGGTCTTGGTGACGTTGTAGCCGTCCACGACCATGTGCGCCTGGGGCAGCGCGAGCAGCTGGTCCAGGATCGCCGGGTCGTTCTCGGAGAGCGCGCGGGCCGCGATGTCCTTCGGTGTCATCCGGCCGGGCTCGACGGCGTCCACCGTCTCGGCGGGGCGCACGGAGACGGGCGGCAGGGCCAGTTCGCGGCGCAGTCCCTGGGCGGACTCCAGGACCGTGTCGAGCAGCAGCCGTACGCGCATGTCCTCGACGCTGCGGCCCTCGCGCGCCGCCCTGCGGCTGGCCTCCAGGGCGGCCTCGGTCTCGCCGAGCCGTGCCTTGAGGCGCCGGGTCTCGCTCTCGGCGGCGGACAGCTGCGCCTGGCCCTCGGCCTTGGCCGCGTCGGACTCGGCGGCGGCCTTGCGCAGGGCCGCCTCGCCGCGCTTGACGTCGCTGAGGGCGCCGCGCAGCTTGCGATGCATCGATTCGGCTTCCTTCTTCGCCGACTCGAGCTCCGTGCGCAGCCGTTCGGTCTCGGCCTTCGTGTGGCCGCGGGCAGCCGCCAGCTCCTCGCGCAGTCGTTCGAGTTCGGCCCGCGTCTCGTCGTCCACGCGCTCGGCGTCCGCCCGCAGGGCCTCTTCGCCCGCGGCGGTCACCAGCTTCACCCAGCCGGTGGGGCGCAGCACATAGGCCGCGGCCGCCACATCGAGGGGGTCCGCGGCCGGGGGTGGTGTGCCCGCGTCCAGGGCGCCGGTGAGCTCGGGCTGCGCCTCTCTGAGACGTTCGCCGATGCGCTGGCGGAAGAGCGGGTCGCCCTCCAGGGCCGTCGCCATGGCGTTGCCCGCGAACTTCGTGCGCCGGGTCGGCGTGAAGCGGGCGTACTGCCGCAGCTGCGCCGGAAGTTCGCCGACCGTCAGACCGCCGAAGCCGTCCGAGACGATCTGGACGACCCGTCGGCGCACCCCGTCGGGCAGCGGACGGTCGAGCACCTCAGCGGCGCCGTCGTCCGGCTCCCCGCTCGCGCTCTCCACCATCCGTCACCCCACTAGCTGTGCGGGGCCCGCTCCCTCAGGAGCCGGCGCCCGGCCTGTCCACGAGTTCCACCTGGTCCACCGCGTTGCACCAACGACAGCGAACCGACTCGATGGTCTCACTGACCACCTCGCGTTCCTCGACGTTCGACTCACCGGCCAGGTCGAGGTGCACATATTCGACGACCTTCGAACTGCGGGTCACGTCGAAACGCGTGAGATTGCCGCAGAGCGTGCAGCGCCACCGGGTGGTGTCGGTCGGCAGGGGAACCGTCATCGTGGCTGTTCGCTTTCCTTCGGAATTCCATGGTGCGTGGTGCCCGTAACCCTAAGGCCTGTAAGGGTCTCCTCGCGGCGGCCTCTCACGCGGCGGGGCGGTCTGTACGGTTTGCCGCCCTTACGTCATGCTCTGTTCATGATCAAGACGTGGGGTACGGCGGTCGGCCGGATGCTCAGGGGGCAGTCCGCCCCGGTGACGTACGGCCTGATCGGCGCATGCTGTCTGGTCTTCCTGATCTCCCCGCTGTCCGGGTTCAATCCCTCGTACGGCACGGGCGATCAGCTGATCGCCGCCCAGCAGGCCTACTTCGAGCGCTGGGGCGTGGTGCCGTCGGAGCTGTTCAGCGGGGCGCTGCGGCCCCTGCTCGCCCCGGCGACCGCGCTCTTCGTGCACGGCAGCTGGCTGCATCTCCTGGGCAACATGCTCTTCCTCTTCGTCTTCGGGGCGATGGCCGAGGAGCGGATGGGGCACGTCCAGTTCGCGCTCTTCTACCTCGGCTGCGGCTATCTCGCCCTCTTCGGCTACGCGGTCGCGCACGCGGGCTCCGACCAGACGCTGGTGGGCGCGTCGGGGGCGATCTCGGCGGTGCTCGGGGCGTTCCTGCGGCTCTTCCCGAAGGCGCGGGTCACCAGCATCTTCCCGTTCCTCTTCTTCCTGCCGCTGCGGTTTCCGGCGTGGGTGGTGCTGCCGTTCTGGGTGGCGCTGCAGTGGCTCGCGGCGCTGCAGGGCGGGCAGGGGCCCGGGGTGGCGTATCTGGCGCATCTGCTCGGGTTCTCGCTGGGGTTCCTCTACGCGTGGGTGAGGTATGGGCGGACGGCTAGAGTGAAGGAGCAGCCAGCACCGGCCATCGAGGGAGACAGCCAGCCGTGATCACCGCGATCGTGCTCATCAAGACCAGCGTGGACCGGATCCCGGAGATCGCCGAGTCGATCGCCGCCCTCGACTGCGTCAGCGAGGTCTTCTCGGTGACCGGCACGTACGACCTGATCGCCATGGTGCGCGTCACGCACCACGACGACCTGGCGGACGTCATCCCCGGCAAGATCAGCAAGATCCCCGGCGTGGAGGGAACGGACACGCACGTCGCGTTCCGCACGTACTCGCAGCACGACCTGGAAGCGGCGTTCGCCATCGGCCTCGACTCCTGAGGCGTCTCCTGAGGCGTCGCCGGGGGCCGGTCCACGGGCGCCGGATGAGCGTTTCTTCATCTGCCGCTCATGCTCCTGACGCGCTGTGCCGCGCACGCTCACTGCCATGGTCTTCTCCCATCGCATGGCGGCACTCGCCGCCGTCGTGGCGATCCCCCTCGGCATCGCCGCGACCAGCTACGCCCTGACGGACAGCCCCGAACCTCCCAAGGCCCCGCCCAAGGTGGAGCTGGAGAGCGGCTCTCCGTCAGCGCCGTCGTCGCCCTCATCACCCGCGTCGCCCGCGTCTCCTTCTACGAAGCCCACCACCACGCCCCGGCCGACGCCCAGTGACGAGACGGTGTCGCCGCCGCCGGTGAGCGAGAATTCCTCGGGCGATGACAACGACGACGACGGCAACGAAGGCAGCGGCCGGGGCGACAACGACGACGACGGCCCCGGTGACGACGGCTGAACGCCCGCTCCGCCGGATATCCGCCCGGGTCCGCATCCTGCTCTGGCTGCTCGTGGTGATGGCCGTCGCGCTCACCGCGGTCGCGGCCACCACGCGCTCCGTCCTGCTGCGCGACGTCGACCACCGCATCGACCGGCTGCTCGCCCAGGAGACCGCGGAGTTCACCAACCTCGCCCGCGAAGGGGTCGACCCGCACACCGGCCGGAAGTTCGCGGCCCCCGATCCCCTGCTGCGGCTCTTCCTCTCCCGGCAGTACGCCGACCCCGACGAGGAGCTCCTGGGTCTCGTCGGCCGCCCCGGCAAGGCGCCCGCGAAGAAGGAGCAGTCGCGCGAGCCGCGGATCGGCCATCCGCTCGCCGAGGACACCGCCGCGCTGCGCGCGGTCTTCGAGTCCCCCGATGCCACCGGCACCCTGCACCGCGACCGCGGCGAGGTCCGCTGGGCGAAGGTGGAGATCGCGGCGAGCGCGGGCCATCCGGCCGCGGCGTTCGTGGTCGCCTTCCACCCGGCGGGCGAACAGGCCAAGGCGGGTGACGTGTTCACGATGCTGCTCGCCATCTCCGGAGTGGCGCTCCTGATGACGACCGGCATCGGCTGGGCCGTCGCCGGGCGCATCCTCAAGCCCGTACGCCTGGTGCGTACGACCGCGGCGCAGCTCACCGAACAGGATCTGACCCAGCGCATCCCGGTCCAGGGAAGGGATGACATCGCGGCGCTCGCCGAGACGTTCAACGGCATGCTCGACCGCCTGGAGCGGGCGTTCGCCGCGCAGCGCGAGTTCGTCGACGACGCGGGGCACGAACTGCGCACCCCCATCACCATCGTCCGCGGCCATCTGGAGCTGATGGGCGACGATCCGCGCGAGCGCGAGGAGACGGTCCGGATCGTGACGGAGGAGCTCGACCGGATGAGCCGGATCGTCGAGGACCTGCTCCTCCTCGCCAAGGCCGAGCGCCCCGACTTCGTCACCCCGGAACCGGTGCAGCTCGCCGAGCTGACCGCGGACGTCTTCGTCAAGGCACGGGCGCTCGGCGACCGCGACTGGCGGCTGGCCGAGGTGGCCGACGGGGAGAGGGCCCTCGACCCGCAGCGCATCACCCAGGCGATGGTGCAGCTCGCCCAGAACGCCGTCCAGCACACGGTGCCCGGCGGGCGCATCGACATCGGCTCGCGCAGCTCGGCGGGCCGCGTCGAGTTGTACGTCGCCGACAGCGGGCCCGGCGTCCAGGCACAGGACGCCGCGGTGATCTTCGAGCGGTTCAGGCGCGGCACCGCACGCCGGGGCTCCCGGGCCACCGGCGCCGGGCTCGGCCTGGCCATCGTGCGCGCGATCGCCGAAGGACACGGGGGGCGAGTCGAGCTGCGGCCCACGGAAGGCGGCGGCGCCACCTTCGTACTCGTACTGCGAGAAGTACTGCGAGAACAGGAACCAGGACTGCCATGAACCGCATTCTCATCGTCGAGGACGAGGAGCGCATCGCCTCCTTCGTCGAGAAGGGCCTGCGCGCCAACGGCTTCACCACCACCGCGGTCGGTGACGGCGACGCGGCCTACGACTACGCCCTGACCGGCGGATTCGACCTGGTCGTCCTGGACATCGGGCTGCCGGGCAAGGACGGCTTCACGGTCCTGCGGCAGCTGCGCGAGGCCCGGGTGAGCACTCCGGTCATCGTCCTCACGGCGCGCGACTCGGTCCGGGACACGGTGGCGGGGCTGGAAGGCGGCGCGGACGACTGGATGACCAAGCCGTTCCGCTTCGAGGAACTGCTCGCGCGGGTGCGCCTGCGGCTGCGTACGGCGGCGGGGGCGCCCGAGGTGACGGTCCTTCGCAGCGGGGAGCTGACGCTGGATCTGCGCACGCGCAGGGCGCGTTCGGGCGAGCGGACCGTGGACCTGACGGCACGTGAGTTCGTGCTGCTCGAACTGTTCCTGCGCCATCCGGGTCAGGTGCTCTCGCGGGAGCAGATCCTCTCGCACGTGTGGGGGTACGACTTCGACCCCGGGTCCAACATCGTGGACGTGTACGTACGGGCGCTGCGCAAGAAGCTGGGCGCCGAGCGGGTGGAGACGGTGCGCGGGATGGGGTACCGGCTGCCGGGGTGAGGGCCAGTGTCCGGAGCCGTGGGTGAAATTCCCTTCATCAGAGCCTCATTGAGGCCTCACGGCCGGGCCCGAGGCTCGTCGTGTGACCCTGAATCTCCGCCAAGCGGCCACCCTGTGCGTCGCGCTCAGCCTGTGCGCGCTGCTCCTGGTGCCCGGCAACTTCCCCGGCCTGAGCGGCGACGCGCGGCTCACCCTTGGCGTGTTCGCGCTGGCGACCTGCGCGTGGATCGGTACGCCGATCGACGACACGTACATCGCGCTCGGCGCCGGGCTCGCGCTCACCGCGACCGGAGTGATCAGCAGCGACACGCTCTTCGGCACCCTCGGCGACGAGACGGTCTGGCTGCTGATCTGCGCCTTCGTGCTCGCGGCCGCGGTCGCCCGCAGCGGTCTAGCGGGCCGGGCTGCGGCCTTCCTCGTCAGCGGGGCCCGCACCGTACGGCAGTTGACGCACCTGACCACGGCCGCGCTGGTCGTGACGGCGTTCGCGGTGCCCGCCACGTCGGGCCGCGCCGCGCTCGCGCTGCCCGTCTTCCTCGCGCTCGCCAAGGTCCTCGCCGACCGGAAGCGACTGGTGGTGATGCTCGCACTGCTGTTCCCGACGGTGATCCTGCTCTCCGCGGTCGCCACCCTGATCGGCGCGGGCGCCCACCTGATCACGGTGTCCGTGCTGTGGGAGGCCACCGGCGACCGGATCGGCTTCACGCAGTGGATGCTGCTCGGCCTGCCGCTCGCCGTCGCCTCCTCCCACCTGGCGGCCGAGGCCGTCCTCCTGACGACCACACGGCGGGCGGACCGCAAGGGCCCCGTCCGCATCACCGTCGAGCAAATCCAGGAACACAGCGAGCAGCCGGTCTCCGGGGCCTGGGAGCCCGCTGAGACCCGCTGTGCCCTCCTCCTCGCCACGGTCGTCGCGCTCTGGTGCAGCGGGCCGCTCCACCAAGTGCCGCCCGCGGTCGTCGCGTTGATCGGCGCGGTCGTCGCCTCCTCCCCCGCCCTGGGGACCGTACGTCTGAAGGACGCGCTCAAGACCGTGCCGTGGGCGCTGCTGCTCTTCATGGCGGCGACGATGGCGATGGGCGTCGCCCTGGCCGACTCGGGAGCGGCGAAGTGGCTGGTGGGCGGGGTCCCCCTCGATGTGCCGCCCTGGCTCTTCCTGACCGTCGTCGTGGCGGTCAGCACGGCCGCGCACCTGGTCCTGCAGTCCCGCTCGGCCCGCTCGTCCGTCCTGGTCCCGCTGGTCGTCGCGGCGGCGGTCGGCGCGGGCGTCAACCCGGTCGCCGCCGCGCTCGCCTCCACGGCCGCCGCCGGCTTCTGCCACACCCTGCCCGCGTCCGCGAAGCCCGTCACGCTCTTCGCCGACATCCCCGGCACCCCCACTTACACCCCGCGTGACCTGCTGCGCCTCTCCGCGGTCCTGGCACCCCTGACCGCGGCCCTCGTCCTGCTCTTCGCCGTCACGCTCTGGCCGCTGCTCGGCGTGCCCGTCCGCTGATCCCGTTCGCACTGGAGACCCCATGCTGACCCGTTTCGCCATCGCCCCCAGCGGCTTCAAGGAGTCCCTGTCCGCGCCGTCCGCGGCCGAGTCGATCGCCGAAGGAGTACGCCGTGTCGTCCCGCACGCCGAGACCGATCTGATCCCCCTGGTGGACGGCGGCGAAGGCACCGCCCGCGCCCTGGCAGCCACCGGCGGAGGGCGCCTGGTCGCGCTGCCCGCCACCGGTCCCGTGGGCCAGCGGATCGGCACGCACTTCGCGCTCCTGCCGGACGGCACGGCGGTCGTCGAGATGGCCGCGGTCGCCGGGCTCTCGCTGGTCCCGCGCGATCTGCGCGACCCCGGTGCCACCACGACGTACGGCGTCGGCGAGCTGATCGGCGCCGCGCTGGACGCGGGCGCCCGCCGCATCCTGGTGGGCTGCGGCGACTCCGGCACGTCGGACGGCGGCGCGGGGGCACTCCAGGCGCTGGGCGCCCGGCTCCTGGACGCGGACGGCTGGGAACTCCCGCGCGGCGGCCGGGAGCTGACCCGCCTGAGCCGCATCGACGGCTCGGGGCTCGACCCCCGTCTGAAGGACACCGAGATCCGCGTCGCCTGCAACCCCTTCAACGTCCTGACCGGCGAGCGCGGCGTGGCCCGCGTCTTCGGCCCGCAGAAGGGCGCCACTCCCGCGCAGGTCGAACAGCTCGCGGCGGCACTCGACCGCTGGGCGCACGTCCTGACCCGCGACCTGCACGCCACGACGGACCTCGCCCTCGGCCCCGGAACAGGCGCCTCCGGAGGCCTGGGAGCCGGTCTCGCGGCCCTCGGCGCCCGGCTCCTGCCCCGCTTCGACGTCCTGCTCGACCATCTGGACCTGGACGCGAGGCTGGCCCGCGCCGACCTGGTCATCACCGCCGAGGGGGCCCTCGACCACCAGACGCCGCGCGGCAAGGTCCCCGCCGAAGTCGCCCGGCGCGCCAAGCGGTTCGGCCGTCCCGTCCTGGTCCTCGCGGGCACGATCGGCCAGGGCGCCCACCACGTACGGGCGGTGGGCGTGGACGCCTACAGCTCGATCCTGCCCGCGCCGGTCTCGCTGACCGAGGCGCTGGGGCGGGGCGGCGAGTTCCTCACCGACGCGACCGAGCGTGCCCTGCGGATGATCGTGCTGGGGTCACGCCTGAAAGGACGGGAGGGCAGGACGAAGGCTCAGGCGGCGTTGGTGTCCGGCACGCAGCGCCCGTCCTCGGTGCGGTAGTTCCAGCGCGCGCCGTCCGCCACCAGCTCCTTGACGGCGCGCACGAAGCGCTCCACGTGCTCGTCGGGGGTGCCCGCGCCGAAGCTGACCCGGATCGCGTTCAGGGACTTCTCGCCGGGCGCGGCCTCGGGGGCACCGCACTCGCCCTGGGTCTGCGGGTCGCTGCCGAGCAGGGTGCGCACCAGCGGGTGGGCGCAGAACAGGCCGTCGCGGACGCCGATGCCGTACTCGGCGGAGAGCGCGGCGGCGAAGTGCGAGCTGTTCCAGCCGTCGACGACGAAGGAGATGACGCCGACGCGCGGGGCGTCGTCGCCGAAGAGCGAGAGTACCTTCACCGCGGGCACCTCGGCGAGGCCGTCCTGCACCTTGGCGATGAGGTGGCGCTCGCGGGCGACGAGCTCGTCGAAGCCGGCCTCGGTCAGCGCCTTGCACGCGGAGGCGATCGAGTACACGCCGATGACGTTCGGCGAACCGGCCTCGTGCCGCGCGGCGGTGTCGTGCCACTCGACGTCCACGCCGCCGCCTGCTTCCTTGGGGCGCCGCGCGACCTTGCGCGAGGCGCCGCCGCCCGCGAGGTAGGGCTCGGCCGCCTGGAGCCAGTCGGAGCGGCCCGCGAGGACGCCGGAGCCGAAGGGCGCGTACAGCTTGTGGCCGGAGAAGGCGACCCAGTCGACGTCGAGCTCGCTGATGGAGACGGGGTGGTGCGGCGCGAGCTGCGCGGCGTCCAGGACGATGCGGGCGCCGTGCGCGTGGGCGGCGGTGGCCAGCTCCCTGACCGGCCACAGCTCACCGGTGACGTTCGACGCGCCGGTGACGCAGACCAGGGCGGGCCCGTAGGGGTCGCGGTCGGCGAGGGCGCGCTCCAGGGTCTCGACGGCCTGCTCGGCGGTGCGCGGCGCGTTCAGGTACGTCACGCGGGCGTCGCGCCAGGGCAGGAGCGAGGCGTGGTGCTCGGTCTCGAAGACGAAGACCTGGCAGTCGGCGGGCAGGGCGGCGGCCAGCAGGTTGAGCGAGTCGGTGGTCGAACGCGTGAAGACGACCTGGTCGTTCTCGCGGCAGCCGAGGAACTCGGCGACGGTGACCCGGCTGTTCTCGAAGAGGTCGGTGGAGAGCTGCGAGAGGTACCCGGCACCGCGGTGCACGCTTCCGTAGTACGGCGCGTACGCGGCCACGTCGTCCCACACGCGCTGCAGTGCCGGGGCGCTCGCCGCGTAGTCGAGCGCCGCGTAGGTCACCTCGCCGCCGGTCACGAGCGGCACGGTGACGTCACGGCCGAGGACGGGCAGCGGGGCGGCACAGACGGTCTGATCGGCGGCGACAGCGGTGGTGGCAGACATGGCGAACTCCCGTGGGAAGGCAGGCGAGTTCACTGCAGGGACGCACAGAGGGCGCTGCAGTGACGAAGAGAAAAAGGGGGTGCGGAAGAGGGGCCGGAAAGCCCTATCGCATTCGCTTGCTCACGAGACTGCTCCCTTGAGGACCAGGACCCCAGGGTGTTCGCAGGGGTCCGCGCTTGCCATACGCCTTGCTGCGTACGGCCTGGTCTTCACCCGGGGCACCCCGCCACGGACGGAGGGTTGCCGGACAGCGAGCCGGGGCTTAATCGCTGTCACTCATGACCTGTGCAGCATCTTGCCACACGATCTTCCCGGTGCACACCGCAGTCCGGCATCCGGACTGCGGTGTGCGCCACACTCACCTGTTGCTGGCCGCCACCCACCGCTCGAGGGCCTGCTTGGCGGCCCCGGAGTCGATCGACTCGGCCGCCTTCGCGATACCGGCGCCGATCTGCTCCACGAGGGTGCCCTCGCCCGGCGTGCGGGCCACCAGGGCCGCCGCCGTGTTGAGCAGCACGGCGTCCCGCACGGGACCGCTCTCGCCGTCCAGGAGCCGCAGCGCCACCTCGGCGTTGTACGAGGCGTCGGCGCCCCGCAGGGCCTCCACGGGGACGAGGTCGATGCCGACGTCCCGCGGGTCGAAGGCCTCCTCGCGCACGGCGCCGTCCCGTACGACCCAGACCCGCGAGGTCGACGTGGTCGTCAGCTCGTCGAGCCCGTCGTCGCCGCGGAAGACGAGGGAGGAGTGCCCGCGCTCGGCGAAGACCCCGGCCACGATCGGCGCCATCCGCGCGTCGGCGACACCGACCGCCTGGGCCCGCACCCTGGCCGGGTTGGTGAGCGGCCCCAGGGCGTTGAAGACGGTCCTGATGCCCAGCTGGCTGCGTGCCGCGCCGGCGTGCCGCAGCGCCGGGTGGAACTTCACGGCGAAGCAGAAGGTGATCCCGGCTTCGTCGGCCACCTCGACGACCCGCTTCAGGGGCAGCTCCAGATTGACCCCGAGCTTCTCCAGGACGTCGGAGGCGCCCGACGCGCTGGAGGCGGCGCGGTTGCCGTGCTTGACGACCTTCGCGCCCGCGCCGGCGGCCACGATCGCGGACATCGTGGAGATGTTGACGGTCTTGGCGCCGTCGCCGCCGGTGCCGACGATGTCGACGGTCTGCCCCGGCACCTCGATGACGTTGGCGTGCTCGTACATCGTCTGGACGAGGCCGGAGATCTCCTCCACGGTCTCGCCCTTGGCCCGCAGCGCGACCATGAAGCCCGCGATCTGCGCGTCGGTCGCCTCGCCCCGCATGATGCGGTCCATCGCCCAGGCCGTGTCGGCGGCGCTCTGGTCGCGCCCTTCGAGCAGCCCGTTCAGTACACCGGGCCAGGAACGGGCCGCCGCGGTGTTGCCTCCTGCGGGGGTCACAGCGCTCATCTGCCGCTCCTGGGTTCGTTCAGCCATAGGACAGGAACACCTTATCCAGCCCGCAGGACGGCAAAGAGCCCCGTCCATGCACTGGATGCATGGGACGGGGCTCTCGCCGTGGCGACCTTGTGGTCAGAGTGTCATTCGATCAGTGGTGGCCGTGGCCGCTCGTGATCTCCTTGTACTCCTCGGTGGTGGGCTTGGGGATCTGGTTGTCCTCCCCGTAGTAGCCCTTGGAGAGCTTGGCCCTCAGCTTCTGCGAGCCCGACACCTTGCGCTCGACGCCGTTCTCGTCGACCGCGGGGCCGATCTCGACCGGCGCGTACTGCTCGTGCGCGGTGAGCGTGTGCAGCTGCTCCTGATTGAGCGGCTCGTGGACCTCGATGAACTCACCGTGCGGCAGCCGCTTGATGATGCCCGACTCGCGGCCGTGCAGGACCTTGTCCTTGTCGCGCCGCTGCAGACCCAGGCAGATCCGCTTGGTGATGATGAACGCGAGGACCGGCGCCACGAAGAACGCGATGCGCACGAACCAGGTGATCGAGTTGATCGACAGGTGGAAGTGCGTGGCCCAGAGGTCGTTGCCGCCACCGATGAGCAGCACCATGTACCAGGTGATCCACGCGACGCCGAAGCCCGTACGGGTCGGGACGTTGCGCGGGCGGTCCAGGATGTGGTGCTCGCGCTTGTCGCCGGTGACCCAGGACTCGATGAACGGGTAGACCGCGATCGCGACCAGGACCAGCGGGAAGATGATCAGCGGGATGAACACGCCCAGGACGAGCGTGTGGCCCCACAGGTTGATCTCCCAGCCCGGCATCACACGGATCAGGCCCTCGGAGAAGCCCATGTACCAGTCGGGCTGGGCTCCGGTGGAGACCTGGTCCGGACGGTATGGACCGAGCGCCCAGATCGGGTTGATCGTGGCGATCGCCGAGACGGCCGCGATGACACCGAAGACCAGGAAGAAGAAGCCGCCGGCCTTCGCCATGTACACGGGAAGCAGCGGCATGCCGACGACGTTGTTGTTCGTCTTGCCGGGACCCGCGAACTGCGTGTGCTTGTGGTAGAAGACCAGGATCAGGTGCGCCACCACGAGGCCGAGCATGATGCCCGGCAGCAGCAGGATGTGCACCGAGTAGAACCGGGCCACGAAGTCGCCGCCGGGGAACTCCCCGCCGAACAGGAACATCGACAGGTACGTGCCCACGATCGGCACGGACAGGACGGCGCCCTGCATGAAGCGCACACCGGTACCGGAGAGCAGGTCGTCCGGGAGCGAGTAACCGGTGAAGCCGGTGAACATGCCCAGGACGAACAGCAGGAAGCCGAAGACCCAGTTGACCTCGCGGGGCTTGCGGAAGGCACCCGTGAAGAAGACGCGCATCATGTGCACGAACATCGCCGCGAGGAAGATCAGCGCCGCCCAGTGGTGGATCTGCCGGATCAGCAGACCACCGCGCACGTCGAAGCTGATGTGCATGGTCGAGTTGAACGCCTCGGACATCAGCTGGCCCTGCAGCGGGATGTAGCTGCCGTGGTACTCCACCTCGTTCATCGACGGGTGGAAGAACAGGGTCAGGTACACACCCGTGAGGATGATGATGATGAAGCTGTAGAGGCAGATCTCGCCGAGCATGAAGGACCAGTGGTCCGGGAAGATCTTGCGCATGTTGGCCTTGGCCAGGGAGTAGATCCCCAGGCGGCCGTCGGCCCAGTCGGCGACCCGCTCACCGGCGGGCGCCTCCTTCTTACGCGTATCAGTCGTCGTAGTGCTCATCCGCGCTCCCAGAATGCAGGACCGACGGGCTCGGCGAAGTCGCCGAGCGCCTCGAGGTAGCCCTCTTCGTTCACGGCGATGCGCAGCTGCGGCAGCGCGTGACCGGCCGGGCCGAAGATCACTCGGGCACCGTCGGAGAGGTCGAAGGTGGACTGGTGGCACGGGCAGAGGACGTGATGCGTCTGCTGCTCGTACAGGGAGATCGGGCAGCCGACGTGGGTGCAGATCTTCGAGTAGGCGACGACACCTTCGTGCGACCACTCGAGCTCTTGCTTGTCCTTGATGTCGTCCGGCTGGATACGGACGATCATCAGGGCCGCCTTGGCGATCTCCTTCTGGAAGTCGTGATCGTGCTCCTCCAGGCCCTCGGGCTTGGCGAAGGTCAGCGAACCGACCGCGATGTCCGACGGACGCAGCGGCTCGTTCGTGTTCATGTTCACGAGCAGCTTGCCCTTGGACCACAGCGTGTGCCGCAGCTTGTCCTCGGGCAGCGGACCGAGGTCACGCAGCAGGACGACACCCGAGAGCGGCACCATCGCGAGCGCGCCGAACATCGTGTTGCGGATCAGCTTGCGACGGCCGAACTGCGACTCCGCGGCACCGGCCTTGAAGTCGGCCATGACCTTGGCCTTGACCTCGGGCTCGGCCTCGATCGGGTGCCGCTCGTCGGCGACCTCCACGTCGGACATCAGGGTGCGGGCCCAGTGGACCGCGCCCGCGCCGATGCAGAACAGCGCCACGCCCAGGGTCATGCCCAGGGAGAAGTTCAGGGCACTGATGTGGCCGATCGGGAAGATGTAGACGCGCTTGTCGACCGGGAAGGCCACGTACGAGGCGATGAAGCCGATCGTGGCCAGCATCGACAGCGTGAACAGGAACGCGACCGCACGCTCGGACCGCTTGGCGGCCCGCTCGTCGATGTCCTGCACACGATGCTCGTGGGGCGGAAGCCCCGGGTCGGCGAACGGGTTCTCGTCCGCCACGGCCACCGAGCCGTGCTCGGTCTCCTGCGCGCTGGGCAGGTTCTCTTCTGGATTCTCTTGGCTACTCATGACTTCTTGGCCTTTGCGGTCCGAGCGGCGACCCACACGGCGACCGCGATCAGCGTGCCGAGACCGAAGATCCAGCCGAACAGGCCTTCACTGACCGGACCCAGGCCACCCAGCTTGAGACCGCCAGGGCTCTCGGTCTGTTCGCCGTTGACCGCGTCGAGGTACGCGATGATGTCCTTCTTGTTCTTCTCCGGCATCACCGTGTCGGGGAAGGACGGCATGTTCTGCGGGCCGGTCTGCATGGCCTCGTAGATGTGCTTCGGGGAGACATCCTCCAACGAAGGAGCGAACTTGCCCTTCGTCAACGCGCCGCCCTCACCGGTGAAGTTGTGGCACTGCGCACAGTTGGTGCGGAACAGCTCGCCACCCTTGGCGATGTCCGCCCCGTCCGGGCTGTACTGCTTCTCGGTGGGAACGGTCGGGCCCGCGCCCAGCGAGGCGATGTACGCCCCGAGCTGGTCGATCTGGGCCTGGTTGTAGATGGCCTTCTTCTTCGGCGCCTGGGCGCCCGGCTGCTGGAGCGGCATGCGGCCGGTGCTGACCTGGAAGTCGACGGCGGCTGCGCCGACGCCCACCAGGCTAGGACCGTCGGAGGACCCCTGACCGCCGGTTCCGTGGCAGCTGGAGCAGCCCACGGAGTACAGCTTCTTGCCCTCGTCGATGGCGAGGGACTGGGCGGTGTCGTCGGCCTGCGCCTTGTCCGCGGGTGCGAACGCGGCGTACAGCCCCCCGGTGGCCGCCAGCGCGAGGAGTAGGACGACGACCGCCGCCAGCGGGTGGCGTCGTCGTGCGGAGAGCTTTTTCACGGATTACCCCGGTGTCAGGATCTTCTGCGTCGATGCTTCTGGAAAGAGTCGGAACGTCGGGCCCGTCTGGGCCCGGCCCCGTTTACTTGATCATGTAGATCGTGGCAAAGAGACCGATCCAGACAACATCGACGAAGTGCCAGTAGTAGGACACGACGATGGCTGCGGTCGCCTGCTCATGGGTGAACTTCCTGGCCGCGTAGGTCCTGCCGAGGACCAGCAGGAAGGCGATGAGACCGCCTGTCACGTGCAAGCCGTGGAAGCCGGTGGTCAGGTAGAAGACCGAGCCGTAGGGGTCGGACGAGAGCGAGAGGCCCTCGTGCTTGACCAGCTCGGTGTACTCGTACACCTGACCGCCGATAAAGACCGCACCCATGATGAAGGTGACGATGAACCACATCCGGAGCTTCTTCACGTCACCGCGCTCAGCGGCGAACACGCCCAGCTGGCAGGTGAGAGAGGAGAGCACCAGGATCGTGGTGTTCGTCGCCGAGAACGGGAAGTTCAGCGCGGACGCCATTTCCTTCCAGTGCTCAGGACCTGTCACCGATCGCAGGGTGAAGTACATCGCGAAGAGGGCCGCGAAGAACATCAGCTCGGAACTCAGCCAAATAATGGTTCCGACGCTGGTGAGGTTCGGCCGATTGACCGGCGGGTGCGCGTGCCCGGTATCTACTGTCGTTGCTGTCGCCACGACCGACATTATGTCGGTCGCTTATCCCGCCCTCACCCCGGGGGGTGCCGTTCGGAGTGTCTGAGGGGTGTGTCCTGCCCGTATGGCCCATCGAAGGGCTGTCCGAACCGCTGTTGACGGGGTGTTCGGAGGGGTAGCATCCGCGCATCGGTCCCCGGCGAAATGCCCTCAACGAAGCGGAGGAACAATGCAGCCGACCGCCACGGTGCTGGTCTACAGCGACAACGCGAGCACCCGCGAGCAGGTCCGGTTGGCCACCGGACGCAGGCCGGCGGCGGACGTTCCCGCGGTCGAGTTCATCGAGTGCGCGACACTGCCCGCCGTCCTGAAGGAACTGGACCGGGGCGGCGTCGACGTCTGCGTCCTGGACGGCGAGGCCACGCCCGTCGGCGGCATGGGGGTCTGCCGCCAGCTCAAGGACGAGATCTTCCAGTGCCCGCCCGTGCTCCTGCTCATGGGACGCCCGCAGGACGCCTGGCTGGCCACCTGGAGCCGTGCGGAGGCCGCGGTGACCCTTCCGGTCGACCCGGTCGAGTTCCCGGACGCCCTGGCCGCCCTGCTGCGCGACAGGCTGGCCATCCAGGCCTGACGACCTGACGGCACGGCAGAAGGCCCCGCGCCTCGGCACGGGGCCTTCTGTGCTGTTCTGCGGCGCCGCCGGAGCGGTCCTAGACCTGCGGGCGCAGCCGGGCCGCGTCGAGCGCCGTGGGGCCCTTCTTGACGCCGCCGACCAGGGCGCTGCCCTCCCGCCAGCTCTTCCAGCCGACGTTCCAGTCGCCGAAGCCGTTGCCGAACGGATCCATGTCCGCTCCCGCGCTGTTGACGACCTTGACGATGTCGCCCTGCCGTACGGTCTCGTAGAACCAGGCGGCGTCGTCGGTGCTCATGCCGGTGCAGCCGTGGCTGGTGTTGGCGTAGCCCTGGGAGCCGACCGACCAGGGTGCGGCGTGCACGTACTCACCCGAGTCGGTGACCCGCGTGGCGTAGTAGACCATCTTGTCGTAGAAGTCCGATGCGCCGATGCTGGCGCTGGTCATGCGTACGGAGTACTCCTTGCCGAGCACCACCTTGACGCCGTTGCGCGTGGAGTAGCCGGGCTTTCCCGTCGTCACCGGCATGGAGTTGATCTCCTCGCCGTTGCGGTAGACCGTCATGTAGTGCGACCCGGCGTCCGTCACGGCCTCGATGCGGTCGCCGATGGTCAGCTTCAGCGGCTTGGCGCTGCCGCCCCAGAGCCTGTCGCGGACCTTGATGCCCTCGAGGTTGCTGCGCACGTTGATCGTCGCGCCCGTGGGCCAGTACTCCTTGGGCCGGTAGTGCAGCGTCTTGCTGTCCACCCAGTGCCAGGCGCCCTGTGTGGCGGGCTGCGTCTCGACCTTCAGGGCGCGCTCCACGATCGCCCTGGCGTTCTTGTCCTTCACCTTGGCGGTGAGCTTGGCCGTGACGGGCTGGCCGACACCGTACTTGCCCGAATCGGGGCCGAAGGTGACGCCGAGGCGCTTCTTCTTCGACGGGGCGCCCGTGTCGAACGTCATGACCTTGCGGCCCGGTGAGCCGTCCTCGTCCTCGGCGCTGACCCGCACCGTGTAGTGCGCTCCCGCGGCCAGCGGCGCCGTGCTGTGCCAGCGGGCGCCGTCGGCGGCGAGTTCACCCGCCAGGTACCGCCCGTTCGCGTCGGTGGCCGTCACATCGGTGATGCGCCCGTCCTCGCCCTTGGCGGTGACCTCCAGGGGCTTGTCCGGATCTGCCTTCTGGGTGCCCACAGGGCCGTTGAAGGCGATCTGGCCCGCCGCGTCGTACGGCTTAGCCGAGAGCGGATGGCCGTCGGAGCTGCCGCATGCCGTGGTTCCCACCCCGAGGGCGGACACCAGCAAGGTGCAGCTCAGTACCGTGCGGATTCGCGGTGAGTGGCTCATGAACACACGGTATGGAGGTTCATCGGCTCCGGCGCGCCGAGTGACCCGTCCGAGGGTCGGCCGCGACACGCCGAGGGGCCCGGACGCTCCTCGCGGAGTGTCCGGGCCCCTCGGTGAAGCGGGGTTTCCCTTGGTGGGACAGGGATTCACAGACTCACTGGGTCTGGTTCTCGCCCCGGTAGTACTCGAAGACCCAGCCGAACAGGCCGATCATGATGATCGGGGCCGAGAAGTAGAGCAGCCACCAGCCGAAGACGACGCCCATGAAGGCGAGCGCGCCACCGACGGCCAGCGAGAGCGGCTGCCAGCTGTGCGGGCTGAAGAAGCCCACCTCGCCGGCCTCGTCCGCTACGTCGGCCTCCTTGTTGTCCTGTGCGGAAGCGTCGACACGCCGGGCCGTGAAGGCCAGGTAGTAGCCGATCATGATGCACAGGCCGAAGGCGAGGAACAGCGCGGTCGTACCCGCCGGCTCCTTCGACCACCAGCCGTAGACGATCGCCATGGCGAGCACGAAGACGCTCAGCCAGATGAACATCTTGCCTTGGACCTTCACTTGCCGGCCTCCTTGCCGCCCGCGAGCGCCTTGTCACCGTGGCCGCTGTTCTCGAGCTGGTCGAGAGCAGCGATCTCAGGGTGATGCAGGTCGAACGCCGGGGATTCGGAACGGATCCGCGGCAGGGTGAGGAAGTTGTGCCGCGGCGGCGGGCAGGACGTCGCCCACTCGAGCGAGCGGCCGTAGCCCCACGGGTCGTCGACCTCGATCTTCTTGCCGTACTTGGCGGTCTTCCAGATGTTGTAGAAGAACGGCAGGATCGACAGACCGAGCAGGAACGAGGAGATCGTCGAGATCGTGTTCAGCGCGGTGAAGCCGTCGGCCGCGAGGTAGTCCGCGTAACGACGCGGCATGCCCTCGGCGCCCAGCCAGTGCTGCACCAGGAACGTGCCGTGGAAGCCGATGAACAGCGTCCAGAAGGTGATCTTTCCGAGCCGCTCGTCCAGCATCTTGCCGGTGAACTTCGGCCACCAGAAGTGGAATCCGGAGAACATCGCGAAGACGACGGTGCCGAAGACGACGTAGTGGAAGTGCGCCACCACGAAGTACGAGTCCGAGACGTGGAAGTCCATCGGCGGCGAGGCCAGGATGACGCCGGTCAGACCACCGAAGGTGAAGGTGATCAGGAAGCCGACGGCCCAGAGCATCGGTGTCTCGAAACTCAGTGAGCCCTTCCACATCGTTCCGATCCAGTTGAAGAACTTCACGCCCGTTGGCACGGCGATCAAGAACGTCATGAAGGAGAAGAACGGTAGGAGTACGCCACCGGTGACGTACATGTGGTGCGCCCACACGGTCACGGAGAGACCCGCGATCGCGATCGTCGCGCCGATCAGACCCATGTAGCCGAACATCGGCTTGCGGGAGAAGACCGGGATGACCTCGGAAATGATTCCGAAGAACGGCAACGCGATGATGTACACCTCTGGATGGCCGAAGAACCAGAAGAGGTGTTGCCACAGCAAGGCGCCGCCGTTGGACGCGTCGAACACATGGGCACCGAACTTGCGGTCCGCCTCCAGGGCGAACAGCGCGGCGGCCAGGACCGGGAAGGCCAGCAGGACCAGAACGGCGGTCAGCAGGACGTTCCACACGAAGATCGGCATCCGGAACATCGTCATGCCGGGTGCGCGCATGCAGATGATCGTGGTGATGAAGTTGACCGAGCCGAGGATCGTGCCGAAGCCGGAGAAGGCCAGACCCATGATCCACATGTCGGCGCCGATGCCCGGCGAGCGGACGGCGTCCGACAGCGGGGAGTAGGCGAACCAGCCGAAGTCGGCCGCACCCTGCGGGGTGAGGAAGCCGGCCACCGCGATGAGCGAGCCGAAGAGGTACAGCCAGTACGCGAACATGTTCAGCCGCGGGAACGCCACGTCGGGCGCGCCGATCTGCAGCGGCATGATCCAGTTCGCGAATCCGGCGAACAGCGGCGTCGCGAACATCAGCAGCATGATCGTGCCGTGCATCGTGAACGCCTGGTTGAACTGCTCGTTCGACATCAGCTGCGAGCCGGGACGAGCGAGTTCGGCGCGCATGAAGAGCGCCATCACGCCGCCGATGCAGAAGAACGCGAACGACGTGACCAGGTAGAGCGTGCCGATCGTCTTGTGGTCAGTGGTCGTCAGCCACTTGATGACCACAGCACCCGGCTGTGCGCGCCGTACCGGCAGCTCGTTCGCCGACGAGTCTTCTGCTGCCGCGGCACCCTGAGGTTCGTTGAGGATGCTCACAGGTTGTTCGTCTCCCGGTTCTTCTCGTGCTTCGTCTGCTCGATGCCGGCCGGGATGTAACCGGTCTGGTTCTTCTTCGCCAGGTCCTCGAGGTGCTTCTGGTAGCGCTCGGGGGAAACGACCTTGACGTTGAAGAGCATCCGGGAGTGGTCGACACCGCAGAGCTCGGCGCACTTGCCCATGAAGGTGCCCTCCTTGTTCGGAGTCACCTCGAAGGCGTTCGTGTGGCCAGGGATGACGTCCTGCTTCATGAGGAACGGCACCACCCAGAAGGAGTGGATGACGTCACGCGAAGTCAGTACGAAACGGACCTTCTCGCCCTTGGGGAGCCAGAGGGTCGGACCCGGGTTGTTGTTCTGCGGGTTCCGCTGGCCGGGCGTGCCGACGTCGTAGACACCACCGGCGTCGGACGGGAACGCATCACGGAACTTGTCCGGGATGGCCTCCAGCTCCTTGGCCGTCTTGGCGTCCTCCTTGTCGGAACCCTTCACGTTCTCGATGTAGTTGAAGCCCCAGCTCCACTGGTAGCCGACCACGTTGACCGTGTGGGCGGGCTTTTCGTCGAGATGGAGGAGCTTCGACTCGTCACGAGCCGTGAAGTAGAAGAGCACCGAGACGATGATGAGGGGGACCACCGTGTAGAGCGCCTCGATGGGCATGTTGTAACGCGTCTGCGGAGGTACCTCGACCTTGGTGCGGCTGCGCCGGTGGAAGATGACACTCCACAGGATCAGACCCCAGACCAGCACGCCCGTGGCGAGCGCAGCCGCCCACGAGCCCTGCCAGAGGGAGAGGATCCGGGGAGCCTCCTCCGTTACGGGGGTGGGCATACCAAGGCGGGGAAAGTCCTTGTATGTGCAACCGGTGGCGGTTGCGAGGATCAGGCCCGCAGTCAGCACCTGCGGCAGCTTCCGCCGCATCGGGCGCCGCGACGAGCGGTCGGAGCCGTTGGGACTCACGTAGCGCCTTCCCGAGAGTCTCGGCCCGCGCGGTCGGGTGCGGCCTTCTCGGTCGTCGGTCGCCGCCCTGCGGCGGGCAGGGGTTTGGATGTTTATGCGGGCCAAACCTTACTGGACGCTATTTGGGGTCGCGCGGGGAGGGTGCCTAACGCGCCGCGGGTCACTCCGAAGGGTGTTCCGCCCGGCCCGCGGTGGCTTTCTGACGGGAAGTCCGGCCGCCCGCCGGCTCGGCGGAATCTGCCGGTCCGCGACTGCGGGAGCGTCGTGGCCGAGCGCGCAGTTCCCCGCGCCCCTTCGGGGCGCTTAGCGTGACCGCGTGTCCTACTTTGATGTTGCCTCCTCCGCTCCCCTCCATCCCGTGGCCCGGCAGGCTTTGCAGGCCTCGCTGGACGAGGGGTGGGCCGATCCGGCGCGGCTCTATCGCGAGGGGCGGCGGGCCCGGCTGCTGCTCGACGCCGCGCGGGAGGCGGCCGCCGAGGCGGTCGGATGCCGCCCAGACGAGCTCTCCTTCACCTCTTCCGGCACCGTGGCCGCGCACTCCGGGGTGGCCGGGGCGCTCGCCGGGCGTCGGCGTGTCGGGCGGCATCTCGTGGTGTCCGGCGTCGAACACTCGTCGGTCCTCCATTCGGCGGCGTCCCACGAGGCCGCGGGCGGGACCGTGACCGAGGTGGGGGTGGACAGGGCCGGGGCGGTGTCCCCGGACGCGTACACCGCCGCGCTGCGCCCCGACACGGCGCTCGCCTGCCTGCAGTCCGCCAACCACGAGGTGGGCACCGAGCAGCCGGTGGCCGAGGTCGCTTCGGCGTGTCGCGCCGCCGGGGTGCCGCTCCTGGTGGACGCCGCGCAGTCGCTGCCGTGGGGCAGGGTGGGCGGGGAGTGGTCGCTGCTCGCCGCGAGCGCCCACAAGTGGGGCGGGCCCGCGGGCGTGGGTCTGCTCGTCGTGCGCAAGGGGGTGCGGTTCGCCGCGCGGGGTCCCGCCGACGAGCGGGAGTCGGGGCGTGCTCCGGGCTTCGAGAACATCCCGGCGGTGGTCGCCGCCGCTGCCTCGCTCCGTGCCGTACAAGCCGAGGCGGCCGAGGAGGGCGCGCGGCTGCGGGAGTTGACGGAGCGGATCCGGGCGCGGGTGCCAGGGCTCGTGCCGGACGTGGAGGTGGTGGGCGATCCGGAGCGGCGCCTGCCCCACCTGGTGACCTTCTCGTGTCTCTATGTCGACGGGGAGACAGTCCTGCACGAGCTGGACCGGGCCGGTTTCTCGGTCTCCTCCGGCTCGTCCTGCACGAGCTCGACGCTGACCCCGAGCCACGTACTGAAGGCCATGGGCGTCCTGAGCGAGGGCAACGTCCGGGTGTCACTCCCACGGGGGACACAGGAAGCGGAGGTCGAGCGTTTTCTGGAGGTTCTGCCGGGCGTGGTGGCCTCGGTACGCGAGCAACTGGGCGCGCCGGTGGCTCCGGTGAAGGGCGCGGAGTCAGCGTCGCTCGTCGTGGACGCGCTCGGAAAGCGCTGCCCGCTCCCCGTCATCGAGCTCGCGAAGGTCATCGGGGATGTGCCGGTGGGCGGCACCGTGACGGTCCTGGCCGACGACGAGGCGGCGCGGCTCGACATCCCGGCGTGGTGCGAGATGCGGGGGCAGGAGTACGTGGGCGAGGAGCCGGCGGACCACGGTGCCGCGTATGTGGTCCGCCGGAGCTCCTGAGCCTGCCGGGCGGGGCCTGGCCGGGCTGAACCCGGCCGGGCGCGGCCTGCTCGGCCGTGGCTAGGCCAGGCGGGCCTGGACCTCGGAGGCCGCCGCGTGGCCGTACGCCTTGGTGAAGCGGTCCATGAAGTTGCTGCGCTGGAGTTCGTACTCCTGCGTGCCCACGGTCTCGATGACCAGGGTGGCGAGCATGCAGCCGACCTGCGCCGCGCGCTCGTGCGATACGCCCCAGGCCAGGCCCGAGAGGAAACCGGCGCGGAAGGCGTCGCCGACGCCGGTCGGCTCGACCTTCGCCTCTTCCTCGGGGACGCCGACCTCGATCGGGTCCTGGCCCGCGGTCTCGATGCGCACGCCGTTCGCGCCGAGGGTCGTCACGCGGTGGCCGACCTTGGAGAGGATCTCGGCGTCGGTCCAGCCGGTCTTGGACTCGATGAGCCCCTTCTCGTACTCGTTCGAGAAGAGGTACGTGGCGCCGTCGAGGAGGGTACGGATCTCCTCGCCCTCCATGCGCGCGATCTGCTGGGAGAAGTCCGCGGCGAACGGGATCTGGCGCGTCCGGCACTCCTCGGTGTGGCGGAGCATCGCCTCGGGGTCGTCGGCGCCGATCGAGACCAGGTCGAGTCCGCCGACGCGGTCGGCCACGGTCTTCAGTTCGATGAGGCGGGCCTCGCTCATCGCGCCCGTGTAGAACGAGCCGATCTGGTTGTGGTCGGCGTCCGTGGTGCACACGAAGCGGGCCGTGTGCAGCGTCTCGGAGATACGGACCGATGATGTGTCCACGCCGTGCCGGTCGAGCCAGGCGCGGTACTCGCCGAAGTCGGAGCCCGCGGCGCCGACCAGGATCGGAGCCGTGCCGAGCTGGCCCATCCCGAAGCAGATGTTGGCGGCGACGCCTCCCCTGCGTACGTCCAGGGCGTCGACCAGGAACGAGAGGGAAACCGTGTGCAGCTGATCCGCGACCAGTTGGTCGGCGAAGCGGCCGGGGAAGGTCATCAGGTGGTCGGTGGCGATGGAGCCGGTGACTGCGATACGCACGACGGCATGCTCCTGTGGAGGAGAGGCGAGGGGTTGACACTTCACGCTACCGGGTCGGTGCACCCCCGCTGAAGAGGCCAAACTACCCGTTAGTAGGTCTTTTTTCGCGAGGTGTGCGATGCGTACGGTGCGGTCATGGCCGTTATCTCGAAGCATGTCGTCACCACGCGTCCCGTCGAGCTGCCCTCCGAGACATTGGAGACTCTGCGCGGCGACTGCGCCCGCATGGCCCCGCACTGGGTGACCCCCGCCGCCGCCGCGACCGCTCCGGTGTCGCCCGCGCTGATCCACGGGATCAGCGTCCCGCCCGCGTCCGCGCGGCTGATCGACGGCATGTCGGAGTACGGCGACTGAGCCGAGGGACGCTGCCGTCGGCGCACGCCGATGGCAGCGCGCGCTCCCGATGGAACCGCGCACTCCCCCGCTGCGTCCCACCGCTGTCCCCCGTAAAGGGGACGCGGAATACGAACGAGGCCCGCACACGGGCCTCCAGGGACAGCAGTGCAGTCAAAGGAGCGATGCGGTGAGCACCGAGCGATCCGACCATGACGCGGCCGAGCAGCACCGGCGGCGTTCCCGCCTTGCCGTCGCGTCGGTGGCGGCCACGGTGCTGCTCGTCGGTGGCGGCGGCGCCTACTTCGCCGCGACCGCGTCAGGCGGCAGCGACAGCGACAGCAGTTCTCCGGCCGGCAGCGGCGGGACGCCTCCGCCTCTCGCCCTCGACGGACACACGGACGGCGACCGGCAGGAGGGCGGCCAGGACGGCGGCACCGAGGGCATCGCCCCCGGAGAGCCCGACCCGAACGGCTCCGCCTACCGCGCGGAGGGCAAGCTGCCCGGCGGCCCCGACTCGGCGGCCGTGTACCAGGCGCGGGGCACCGTCACCAGCGACCAGGTCACCGAGCTGGCCAAGGCCCTCGGTGTCTCGGGCAAGCCCACCTCGCAGGACGGCGCCTGGAAGGTCGGCTCCGCGAAGGACGGCTCGGGGCCCTCGCTCCAGGTGAGCAAGCAGGCGCCGGGCACCTGGACGTTCTCGCGGTACGCCACCGGCGGCAGCGACAACTGCCTGAAGGGCAAGTCCTGTTCGAAGAGCCCGGAGACGTCCACCGCCCCGAACGGCAAGGGCGATCCGGTCGGCGAGAGCGCGGCGAAGAAGGCCGCGGCGCCCGTCCTGAAGGCGGTCGGACAGGACGACGCGAAGCTGGACGCCGGCCAACTCATGGGCGGCGTACGCATGGTGAACGCGGACCCGGAGGTCGGCGGCCTCCCGACGTACGGCTGGTCGACCGGCATCCAGGTCGGCTCGGACGGGCAAGTGGTCGGCGGCAGCGGACAGTTGAAGGCGCCGGAGAAGGGCGCGACGTACCCCGTGATCAGCGCCGACGAGACCCTGGCCCAGCTCAACAAGGCGGGCGGCGGCGGAAGCGTCGGCATCGGCGGCTGCGCCACCGCCATGCCCGAGGACGCGTCCGGCAAGGAGGGCAAGAAGCAGGCTCCGTGCGAGCCCTCGTCCGCACCCCCGAAGCCGCAGCCGATCACGGTGAAGGACGCCACGTTCGGGCTCGCGGTGCAGTTCGTGGACGGGCGCCAGACGCTCGTGCCCTCCTGGCTGTTCGACGTGCGGCCGAACGGCGCGAAGGACACCTTCACGGTGACGCATCCGGCGGTGGAGCCGAAGTTCATCACCTCGCCGAGCACACCGCCGTCGGACCCGACGCCCACCGACAAGCCCGCGCAGGAGCCGGGCACGGGGCAGAAGGACCCGACGGCGCACGTCGAGTCCTACCGCGCGGACGGCAAGTCCCTGACGGTGCACTTCTGGGGCGGTGTCTGCAGCGACTACTCGGCGTCGGCCGACGAGAGCAAGGACAGCGTGCGCGTGAAGGTGACCGAGACCCGCAAGAAGGGCGAGGTCTGCGTCATGATGGCCAAGGAGTTCACCGAGACCGTGACCCTGGACAAGCCGCTGGGCGACCGCAAGGTCGTGGACGCGGAGGGCGGCGCGACGGTGCCGCGCAAGTAGCAGCCCCGGCCCTCACGCACCAGCCCTCACCGGCCCTCACCGGCCCTCACCGGCCCTCACCGGCGAAAACGAAGGCGGCCCCCGAAATTCTCGGGGGCCGCCTTCGCACGTACAGACAGATTTAGCTGAACGAGTCGCCGCAGGCGCAGGAGCCCGTGGCGTTCGGGTTGTCGATCGTGAAGCCCTGCTTCTCGATGGTGTCGACGAAGTCGATGGAGGCGCCGCCCAGGTAAGGAGCGCTCATCCGGTCGGTGACGACCTTCACGCCGTCGAAGTCCTTGACCACGTCGCCGTCGAGCGAGCGCTCGTCGAAGAACAGCTGGTAGCGGAGGCCGGAGCAGCCGCCGGGCTGGACGGCGACGCGCAGCGCCAGGTCGTCCCGGCCCTCCTGCTCAAGAAGGCCCTTGACCTTGGCCGCGGCGGCGTCGGACAGGAGGATGCCGTCGCTCACGGTGGTGGTCTCGTCCGATACGGACATCTGCTTCTCTCCCGGGTTGTACGGAGACTGCTTGCCGACGGTTGCAACCGGCGGGGCCGCGGATTCATTCCGGGCCGAGTGCTGTCTTTGCGACTGCCTTTCGGCTGCCTGTCCCTTCATGCTCGCACATGCGGCCCCGTGGGGCATCGGCCTGCCGGAGGCGAACGCGTCACATCGACACTATGGCCATCGTCAAACTGACGTGAAGCGGTTATGATAGATAACGTCAATTAGACGAAAAGGCTCGTCTGCAGAAGAGAAAGGGTGCGTGTCGTGACCACCGCCCAGTCCCCCGCGGATCTCGTGGATCTCGATGTTCAGCCCACGCCGCTCGCCCTCCTGCTGCTCGGCCGCGAGGCCGACCCCAAGAGCGAGCGCGGCGTGGAGTGCCCCGGCGATCTGCCGTCGCCCTCCGACCCCGACCTGGTGGAGCGCGCCCGCGCCGCCAAGGAGAAGCTCGGCGACAAGGTCTTCGTGCTCGGCCACCACTACCAGCGCGACGAGGTCATCCAGTTCGCGGATGTCACCGGCGACTCCTTCAAGCTGGCCAAGGACGCGGCCGCCAAGCCCGAGGCGGAGTACATCGTCTTCTGCGGTGTGCACTTCATGGCCGAGTCCGCGGACATCCTGACCACCGACGACCAGAAGGTCGTCCTTCCCGATCTGGCCGCCGGCTGTTCGATGGCCGACATGGCCACCGCCGAGCAGGTCGCGGAGTGCTGGGACGTGCTGGCCGAGGCCGGGGTGGCCGAGCAGGTCGTGCCCGTCTCGTACATGAACTCCTCCGCCGACATCAAGGCCTTCACCGGCAAGCACGGCGGAACGATCTGCACGTCGTCGAACGCCAAGCGTGCCCTTGAGTGGGCCTTCGAGCAGGGCGAGAAGGTCCTCTTCCTGCCCGACCAGCACCTCGGGCGCAACACCGCGGTCCGCGACATGGGCCTCTCGCTCGACGACTGCGTGCTCTACAACCCGCACAAGCCGAACGGCGGCCTGACCGTCGAGCAGCTGCGGGACGCCAAGATGATCCTGTGGCGCGGGCACTGCTCGGTGCACGGGCGCTTCTCGCTGGAGAGCGTGGAGGACGTCCGCGCGCGCATCCCCGGCGTGAACGTCCTGGTGCACCCGGAGTGCAAGCACGAGGTTGTCGCCGCGGCCGACTACGTGGGTTCGACCGAGCACATCATCCAGACCCTGGAGGCGGCTCCCGCCGGTTCCAAGTGGGCGATCGGGACCGAGCTGAATCTCGTACGCCGCCTGGCGAACCGTTTCGCCGCCGAGGACAAGGAGATCGTCTTCCTCGACAAGACGGTCTGCTTCTGCTCGACCATGAACCGCATCGACCTGCCGCACCTCGTCTGGGCCCTGGAGTCCCTGGCCGAGGGCAAGCTGGTCAACCAGATCGAGGTCGACCGCGAGACCGAGCAGTTCGCGAAGCTGGCCCTGGAGCGGATGCTGGCGCTTCCGTAGGCCCTCTAGTTCCACTGCCGTAAGGGGCACCCGCCATTGCGGGTGCCCCTTACCGCGTTCTACGCTCCTTGAGCGCGCCCCCCAGCGCCTCTAGCGCCGGTACGGACGCGACGAGCGCCGTCCGCTGCTCCTCGGAGAGCGTGGCGAGCGCGTCGGCGAAGATCTCCGCCCAGGCGTTCTCGATCAGGGCCATGCCCTGCTCCGCCTTGAGGGTCGGCTTCAGACGCACCACCCGGCCGTCGTTCGGGTCCTTCTCGCGCTCCAGATACCCCGCCAGCGGCTTCCCGTTCCCCCGCACCCCGGAGGTCTCCGAGTCATGCCCTTGCTCACCGGCGCGCTCGCGCTGCTTTCGTTCATAGGTCCGCTCTCGACCGACATGTACCTCCCGGCGTTTCCGCGGATGGCCGATGAGTTGCACACCGATGCCTCCGGGGTGCAGCTCACGCTGACCGCGTTCCTGGTCGGGATGACGCTCGGGCATCTCGTCTTCGGGCCGCTCTCCGACCGGTACGGACGACGGGCGCCGCTGCTCGCCGGGGCGGCCGTCTGCACCGCGGGGACCGCCCTGTGCGCCGTGGCCCCCTCGCTGGGGTGGCTGGTCGCGCTGCGGTTCGTGGCCGGGTTCAGCGGGGCCGCGGGGGTCGTGATCAGCCGGGCCGTGGTCACTGACCGGTTGCAAGGGGCCGCCGCGGCACGGTTGTTCGGGGTTCTCATGACGCTGGCCGGGATCGCGCCGATCATCGCCCCGCTGGCCGGCGGCGCGGTCATCGGGGCCGTGGGCTGGCGGGGCGTGTTCTGGGTGCTCGCCGGGGTCTCGCTCCTGGTGACCCTGGCGGTGGCGGTCGGCGTACCGGAGAGCCTGCCCAAGGAACGGCGGCACGAGGGCGGGGTCCGGCAGGTGGTGGCCTCGGCCCGCGAGGTCGTGGGCGATCGGGCGTACGTGGGCTACACGCTCGCCTTCACCTTCGGCTTCGGGATGCTGTTCTGCTACATCGCCGGGTCGCCGTTCCTGCTGCAGAACGTCCTCGGCATGGGGGTGGGGGCCTCGTCCGTCGCCTTCTCCGGCGGGGCGGTCGTCGCGACGCTCTCCAGCGCGGTGGGGGCCCGCCTCGTGGGGCGGGTCGCTCCCGAGGCTCTGCTCCGGGGTGGGCTCTTCGCCATGCTCACGGGGACGTCCCTGCTGCTTGCCCTGACGCTGGCGGGGCTGCTGGGGGTCGTGGTGTGCCTGGCGCTGATGGCTCTGGTGTGTGGAGGGTTCGGGCTCGTCGTGGCCAACGCGGCGGCGCTCGCTCTTGAGCGGGTTCCTTACGCCTCCGGCGTGGGGTCCGCCTTGCTCGGTACCGCCCAGAGCGCGTGGGGCGCGGTGGTCGCGCCGTTGGTGGGGCTGGGTGGGGATTCCACTGCGGTGCCGCTGTTCTTCGGGATGACGGTGTGCAGTGGGGCCGCGGTTCTTGCTCTTGTGCTGGGCGTACGCGGACGGGGTGCCCCTCTGGGTGAGGGGCACCCCGTCGCTGGTGCTGCTGAGCGTCCGTTTTAACGCTGGTCCGGCGTCTGGGCGTTGTGCCCACCCTTCCCCAAGCTCTCGGCTTCGCTCGAGCAGGGGAGGCCCCAATCGCCGTGCGGAACGCCTGCCCACAACGTGGGCAGCCTGGTTACACCTGCGCAGGCTCCGTGGCGTCGGAGGGCTGCTCGGTCGAGTCGCCCGCCTTCTTTGCTCGCTTCGCCTCGCGCTTCGCGCGGCGACGCTCCTTGCGGAGTTCCACCATCGCGTACAGCGTCGGGACGAGGAGGAGGGTGAGGAGCGTCGACGTGATCAGGCCGCCGATGACCACCACCGCGAGCGGCTGGGCGATGAAGCCGCCCTCGCCCGTGATGCCGAGGGCCATCGGGAGCAGGGCGAAGATGGTCGCGAGGGCCGTCATGAGGATCGGGCGGAGGCGGTGCCGGCCGCCCTCGACGACTGCCTCGACCACACCGTGACCCTGCGTGCGGTACTGGTTGATCAGGTCGATCAGGACGATCGCGTTGGTCACCACGATGCCGATCAGCATCAGCATGCCGATCATCGCCGGGACGCCCATGGGGGTGTCGGTGGCGATCAGGAGACCGATCGCGCCCGTCGCCGCGAACGGGATCGAGACCAGCAGGATCAGCGGCTGGACCAGCGAGCGGAACGTCGCCACGAGCAGCATGAAGACGATCGCGATCGCCGCGAGCATCGCGAGGCCGAGCGAGGCGAACGCCTCGTCCTGGTCCTCGGAGACACCGCCGATGGACGCCGTGGCGCCGTCCGGCAGCTTCAGGGCGTCGAGCTTCTTGGTGAGGTCGGCGCTGACGGCGCCGGTGTTCTCGCCGGTCGGCTTCGCGGTGATCGTCGCGGCGCGGGCGCCGTCGATGCGGGTCATGGAGACCGGGCCGTCGACGAGCTTGACGTCGGCGATGTCGCCGAGCTTCGCGGCGCCGAGGTTGAGCTTGCGCAGTTCGGCGATGGTCTTCGCGGGCTGCGCCGACTTCACCACGATGTCGCGCTCGGTGTCGTCCAGGATCGCCTTGCCGCTCTCGGTACCGCGCACCGACTGGGCGACGGCCTGGCCGAGGGTGGTGTCGTTGAACCCGGCCGCGGCGGCCTTGGCGTTGGCCTTGACCGAGATCCGCGGGATGCTCTGCGACAGGTCGCTCTGGACGTCCGTGACGTCGTCGATCTTCGCGACCTCGTCCCGCACCTCGTCGGACGCCTTGCGCAGCACGTCGCCGTCGGCGGCCTTGACGACCACGCTCAGGTCCTGGCTGCCGAAGCCGTCACCGGCCGCGATGGACGTCTGGCCGATGCCGGAGAGCTTGCCGAGCTCCTCCTCGACCTTGTCCTGCGTCTTGTCGTACGCAGCCTTGTCCTTGAGCGTCAGGGTGTAGGACGCCTGGTTGGTGTCCGTGGAGCCGCCGAAGGCCGCCATGAAGCCGGAGGAGCCGACCGTGACCTGGTAGTCCTTGATCTCGTCCAGGCCGTCGAGCATCTTCTCGATCTTCTTGGCCGACGCGTCGGACGCCGCCAGGCTGGTGCCCGGCTTCAACTCCTGCTTGATCGTCAGGACTTCCTGCTCGCCCTGGTCGAAGAAGTTGGTCTTCAGGAGCGGCGCCATGCCGAACGTGCCCACGAGGATCACGATCGCGATGACGAGGCTGGTGAAGCGGCGACGGGTCGCGAAGCGCAGGACGGGGACGTAAATGCGCTGGAGCCTGCTCTTCGCCTCCTTCTCCTCGGCCTTGCGGCGGGCCTCCTCCGGGTCGGCGCCGCGCACGTCCTTCGGGGGACGCAGGAACCAGTACGAGAGGACCGGCACGACCGTGAGGGAGACGAGCAGGGACGCCAGGAGCGCCGCCGTGACGGTCAGCGAGAAGGAGCCGAAGAGCTCGCCCACCATGCCGCCGACCAGGCCGATCGGCAGGAACACCGCGACGGTCGTCAGGGTCGAGGACGTCACGGCGCCCGCGACCTCCTTGACCGCCGTGATGATCGCGGCCTCGCGCTCCTCGCCGTATCCGAGGTGCCGCTTGATGTTCTCCAGGACCACGATCGAGTCGTCGACGACACGGCCGATGGCGATGGTCAGCGCGCCGAGCGTGAGCATGTTCAGGGAGAGGTCACGCGTCCACAGCACGATCAGGGCGAGGACGACCGAGAGCGGGATGGAGACCGCGGTGACCAGCGTCGAGCGGATCGACGCGAGGAAGACCAGGATGACCAGGACCGCGAAGACCAGGCCGAGCGCGCCCTCGGTGGTGAGACCGTCGATGGACTTGGACACGGCCGGGCCCTGGTCGCTGGCGACCGTCAGGTCGGAGCCCTTGCCCAGGTCCTTGCGCAGGTCGGGCAGCTTGTCCTTGACCGCGTCGGAGATGGCGACGGCGCTGCCGTCCTGGTCCATCGTGATCGCGACGGCGAGGCTGGGCTTGCCGTTGGTCCGCGTGATGGACGTGGCCTCCGACGGCTGCTGCTTCACCGTGGCGAGGTCACCGAGGCGCACCGGCTTGCCCGCGCCCGCCGGGGAGCCCGGCTTGGCCTCGGGGGTGACCATCAGGTTCTGGATCTGCTTCAGGGAGGTGTAGCCGCCGCCCACCTGGACGGTGCGGTTCTTGCCGTCCTCGTCGAAGGAGCCCGCGGGGAGCGTGGCGCCGCCGGCCTGGAGCGCCTGTCCGAGCGCGGCCGGGGTCAGGCCCGCCTTCGCCAGCTTCTTCTCGTCGGGGGTGACGTCGACCTGGAGGTCGCGTACGCCGTCGACGGTGACCTGGGCGACGCCGTCGATGTCCTCCATGGCGGGGACGACGGTGCGGTCGAGCTGGTCGGAGAGCGCCTGCTGGTCCTTGTCGGAGGTGACGGAGAGGACCACGGTCGGGATGTCGTCCGTGGAGCCCGCGATGACCTGCGGGTCGACGTCGTCGGGGAGCTGGGCCCCGGCGCGGTTCACGGCCTGCTGGACGTCGGCGACGAGCTGCTTGGAGCCGCTGCCGTAGTCGAACTGGGCCATGATCACGGCGTTGCCCTCGCTCGCCGTGGAGGTGATGCCGGTGATGCCGTCGACCGCGTCGAGGGACGATTCGAGCGGCTCGACGACCTGCTTTTCGACCACATCGGGGGACGCGCCCTGATACGGGGCCAGGACGGACACCATCGGGAGTTCGATGGAGGGCAGCAGCTGCTGCTTGAGCTGAGGGATCGCGATCGCGCCGAAGACAAGCGCGATGATCGATATCAGCCCGACAAGGGCCCGTTGGGCGAGGCTGAACCGGGACAGCCAGGACATGGTGGTCTCTCTCTGTGGCGTACTGCGCAGGAACGGGCACCGGCGCGCCGGTGCCCCCTACACGATCTGCCATGTCCAGGGCAGGAATCGTCACTCCGAGGACCCGTTCTTATGCGGCGCATACTGCGGGCGCAGTACGTTGCGCCCGCACTCACTCCACCCTTGGACGTACCAGGCCCGATTCGTAGGCAATGACGACGAGTTGTGCCCTGTCGCGGGCGCCCAGCTTCGCCATCGCACGGTTCACGTGCGTCTTCACGGTGAGCGGGCTGACCTCGAGCCGCTCGGCGATCTCGTCGTTCGAATGCCCGCCCGCGACCTGGACGAGGACCTCGCGCTCGCGCCCGGTGAGTGCGTCGAGCCGCTCGCCGCGCACCCCGCCGTCGTCGTCCGAACCGTCGCCCTGCGCGAGGAACTTGGCGATCAGGCCCTTCGTCGCCACCGGGGAGAGCAGCGCGTCGCCCGCGGCCGCGATCCGGATCGCGCCGAGCAGTTCGTCCGGCTCCGCGCCCTTGCCCAGGAAGCCGGAGGCACCGGCGCGCAGCGACTGCACCACGTACTCGTCGACCTCGAAGGTCGTCAGCATGACCACCCGTACGTGGGCCAGGGCGGGGTCGGCGCTGATCTGGCGGGTGGCGGCCAGGCCGTCCGTGCCGGGCATGCGGATGTCCATCAGGACGACGTCCGCGGCCTGCGACTTGGCGAGTTCGACGGCCTCCGCGCCGTCCGACGCCTCGGCGACGACCTCCATGTCGGGCTCGGAGTTGACGAGCACCTTGAACGCGCTGCGCAGCAACGCCTGATCGTCGGCGAGCAGCACCCGGATCGTCACGCGGTCCCTCCCTCTGCCGGGGTGACCGGCTTTGCCGTGACGGGCAGGATCGCATGGACGCGGAAACCGCCGCCGTAGCGGGGTCCCGCGGTGCAGCGGCCGTTCAGGGCGCTGACGCGTTCGCGCATGCCGAGCAGGCCGTGTCCGCCGCCGTCGCTCCGGCCGCTCTGCTCCTTCTTCTCGCCCCCGCCGTCGTCCAGGATCGTGATCTCGGCGTTCGGTCCTACGCGGATGACGCTGACCTCGGCCTTCGCGCCCGTCCCCGCGTGCTTCTGCACGTTCGTGAGGGCTTCCTGGATGATGCGGTAGGCGGCCAGGTCGACTCCGGCGGGCAGGTCCGTGGCCGCGTCGCCGCAGGTGACCTCGACGGGGAGGCCCGCGTGCCGGAAGGTCTCGACGAGGTCGTCGAGGCGGGCCAGGCCCGGTGCGGGTTCGGTGGGCGCCTCGGGATCGCCGGTCTGCCGCAGCAGGCCTACGGTGGCGCGCAGTTCGTCGAGCGCGGAGCGGCTGGCGTCTCGTACGTGGGAGAGGGCTTCCTTGGCCTGGTCGGGGCGCTTGTCCATGACGTGGGCGGCCACGCCTGCCTGGACGTTGACGAGGGCGATGTGGTGGGCCACCACGTCGTGCAGATCGCGGGCGATGCGCAGCCGTTCCTCGGCGACGCGGCGCCGGGCCTCCTCCTCGCGGGTGCGTTCCGCGCGTTCGGCACGCTCCCGTATGGCGTCCACGAAGGCCCGGCGGCTGCGGACGGCGTCACCGGCGGCCGCGGCCATGCCGGTCCAGGCGAAGATGCCGAGGTTCTCCTGGGCGTACCAGGGCAGGGGGCCCGCCAGCATCGCCACCGCGGTGAGGCCGGTCATGGTGATCAGGCCGACGCGCCAGGTGGTGTGGCGGTCGGTGCGGGCGGCGACCGTGAAGAGGGCGATGACCACGCTCATCACGACACCGCCGCGGAATTCGCCGGTGACCAGGTCGACGACGGTGAAGCAGCAGGTCGCCGCGAGCACGACCCAGGGGGCGCGGCGGCGGAAGACCAGCGCGACGGCGCCGAGCACCATCAGGACGAGGCTGAGCGCGCCGGGGGTGCGGGTGCCCCAGGTGGGGCCGCCGTCATGGCCGTACGGCTCGACGAAGGAACCGACGACCATGCACACGAGGACGGCTGCCGCGAGGGCGCCGTCCACGGCCAGGGGATGCGCCTTGGCCCAGCAACGGCCTCGCACGAGAGTGGTCACGCCCTAAACGGTAAGGGGCCCGCTCGCCCGACCGTTCGCCCCGGGTCCATTCCCTAGCCGGGAATCAAGCCGTCGTCGCTCAGCATGTCGCGGACCTCGTCCAGGGTCGCGTCCGGGCCCGGCAGGATCAGTTCGGAGGGTTCCAGGGCGTCGTCCGGGAGGGGTTCGCCCAGCTCCCGGACCTTGTCCAGCAACGCGCCCAGCGTCCGGCGGAAGCCGGACTCGTCGCCGCCCTCCATCTCGGCGAGCAGCTCGTCGTCCAGCTTGTTCAGTTCGGTGAAGTGGCTGTCGGCCAGCTTCACCTGCCCCTCCCCCATGATCCGTACGATCATGTCGCCCTCCTCGGACGTGAGCGGTGAACTACTGCTTGTCGAAGCGCGGAGTGTCCTGCGGCTGCTGGGCCTGGGGCTGACCCTGACCCGGCTCGATGGCCTGCTTCGCCGTCGAGCCGCCGGCCAGCTCGGCCTTCATCCGCTGCAGTTCCAGCTCTACATCAGTACCACCGGAGAGGCGATCCAGCTCGGACTGGATGTCGTCCTTGGCGAGCCCGGAGGAGTCGTCGAGAGCACCGGAGGCCAGGAGCTCGTCGATCGCGCCCGCCCGCGCCTGGAGCTGCGCGGTCTTGTCCTCGGCGCGCTGGATGGCCATGCCGACGTCGCCCATCTCCTCGGAGATGCCGGAGAAGGCCTCGCCGATCCGGGTCTGCGCCTGGGCGGCGGTGTACGTGGCCTTGATCGTCTCCTTCTTCGTACGGAAGGCGTCGACCTTGGCCTGCAGGCGCTGCGCCGCGAGGGTGAGCTTCTCCTCCTCGCCCTGGAGCGTCTGGTGCTGCGTCTCCAGGTCGGTCACCTGCTGCTGCAGCGCCGCACGGCGCGAGAGCGCCTCGCGGGCCAGATCCTCGCGCCCGAGGGCGAGAGCCTTGCGGCCCTGGTCCTCAAGGGTGGAGGACTGCTTCTGGAGCTGGCTCAGCTGCAGTTCCAGGCGCTTGCGCGAGGTCGCCACGTCGGCGACACCGCGGCGCACCTTCTGCAGCAGCTCAAGCTGCTTCTGGTACGAATAATCGAGGGTTTCGCGCGGGTCCTCGGCCCGGTCAAGGGCCTTGTTCGCCTTCGCGCGGAAGATCATCCCCATACGCTTCATGACACCGCTCATGGGCTTCGCGCGCCCCCTTCTGACGGACTTCCAGCTCCAGGTACTGCAACAGAACCCACAGTACGGGCCCTGCATCCATTACCGCACTGTTCGCGTGCGGATGCGCTCATCCCCAAGGACGACTGTGTCCGGCCGGGCTCAGGCGTAGGGAGTAGGTGCACCCCCGGGAACCGCCCGAAAACCGCTTGTAAACCACACGGAACATCCCCTTAGCCACACAATCAAGACGCCCGGTGTTGCCGGATCGTTCCCCGTCGGGCGGGGGTCCATGCGTTCGCACCACGTACCCTTGGGTTTTGTGTTCCGTAGCCGATCCAAGGACGAGAAGGCCCCGGCGAGCAAGGCCCCGGTGACCGACTCCCAGCAGCCCCGTGACCCGCAGGCCCCGAAGGGCCGCCCCACGCCCAAGCGCAGTGAGGCCCAGACCCAGCGCCGCAGCGTGGCCAATACGCCCGTGACGCGCAAGGAGGCGGCGAAGCGGCAGCGCAATGAACGCCGCGTCCAGATGGACAAGCAGCGCCAGGCGCTCGCCAGCGGTGACGAGCGCTATCTGCCCGCCCGCGACAAGGGTCCCGTGCGCAAGTTCGCGCGCGACTTCGTCGACTCGCGGTTCTGCATCGCCGAGTTCTTCCTGCCGCTCGCGGTGATCATCCTCGTACTGAGCATGGTCCGCGTTCCGCAGCTGCAGAACATCGCGCTGCTGCTCTGGCTCTTCGTGATCGTCCTGATCATCGTGGACTCGGTGACGACGGCCTTCCGCCTGAAGAAGCGCCTGAACGAGCGCTTCCCGAGCGAGAGCAAGAAGGGCGCCGTCGCCTACGCCCTGATGCGTACGCTCCAGATGCGCCGGCTGCGACTGCCGAAGCCGCAGGTCAAGCGCGGAGAGCGGCCCTGAGCGGTTTCGCCGGCGGGGCCGCTGCGTGGCTTCAGAAGCTGGGTGGCCTGCGTAACGCCGTACGCCAGGAGCTGGTGACCCGGCAGCTCGACGAGCAGATAGCCGGGCGATTCCCCGTGGGGCAGCGCCTTCGCGTGCTCGACGTGGGCATGGGCCAGGGCACGCAGGCGCTGCGGCTCGCCCGCGCCGGGCACAAGGTGACGGGCGTCGAGCAGGACTCGGCGATGGTGGCCGCGGCGCGCGAGGCGCTCGGCACCGAGCCCGAGGGCATCCAGGGGCGGGTGCGCATCGTCGAGGGCGACGGGCGCGACACCGGGGTGCACTTCCTGCCGGGCAGCTTCGACGTCGTGCTGTGCCACGGCGTGCTGATGTACGTCGAGGAGCCGGACGCGCTGCTCGCGGGCCTTGCCCGGATGCTGGCGCCCGGCGGGCTGCTCTCCCTGCTCGTACGGAACGCGGACGCGCTGGCCATGCGGCCGGGGCTCGCCGGGGACTGGGCGGGGGCGATGGGGGCCTTCGACTCCACCGTGTACCGCAATCGGCTCGGTCTCGAGGCGCGGGCCGACCGGCTCGACGCGGTGTCCGCTTCGCTCGCGGGGATCGCGGCGCCGCTGCACGCCTGGTACGGGGTGCGGGTCTTCACCGATGGCGCTGCGGATGATGCGGCCGTGCCCGGGGACGCGGAACTGGCGGCGCTGCTCGCCGCCGAGGAGCGGGCCGGGCGGACCGACCCGTATCGCCGGGTCGCGGCTCTGTTGCATGTGTGTGGGGTGCGGGACTGATTGGACTGCCGCTTCGCGGCGGATCTTTCCCACCCACCCACCCGATTGCCCTGCATCTCAGGGCGACGTATGGGGGCGAACGTGACACTCGGGACATGAACGTCTCGCGTACCCGTAACGTCACCGCCGCCGCTGTCGTCGCCGCCGGGCTGCTGCTCGGCGGCTGCTCCGCATCCGGTTCTGGTTCCGGTTCCGGTTCCGGGGAATCCGGTGGGTCCACCACTCAAGCCGCGCCCAAGGCGGACAGCGGTCTGCAGGACGACTATCAGCAGGTCATCAAGGACGTCCTGCCGTCGGTCGTCCAGATCGACGCCTCCGAGAGCCTCGGCTCCGGCGTCGTCTACGACGACAAGGGCCACATCGTCACCAACGCCCACGTCGTGGGCAAGGAGCGCACCTTCAAGGTCACGACGGCCACCGGTGAGCAGGCCCTGACCGCGAAGCTCGTCAGCTCCTACCCCGAGCAGGATCTCGCCGTCATCAAGCTCGACAATCCGCCGGACGGGCTCAAGGCGGCGAAGTTCGCGGACTCCACGAAGGCCGAGGTCGGGCAGATCGTGCTCGCCATGGGGTCGCCGCTCGGTCTGTCCTCCAGCGTCACGCAGGGCATCATCTCCGCCACCGGCAGGACCGTCAGCGAGCCCCGCTCGGAGGGCTCCCCCGGCGCCACCATCGCGAACATGGTGCAGACGTCCGCCGCGATCAACCCCGGCAACAGCGGCGGCGCCCTCGTCACCCTCGACAGCGAGGTCATCGGCATTCCGACGCTCGCCGCGTCCGACCCCCAGATGGGCGACAGCGCGGCGCCCGGCATCGGGTTCGCCATCCCGTCGTCGATGGTGAAGACGGTCGCCGACCAGATCATCAAGGACGGCAGCGTCACCGACTCGGGCCGGGCCGCCCTCGGCATCACGGGACGCACGGTCCTCGGCGAGGACTACAAGCCCGCGGGCGTCGCCGTCGTCGAGGCGCAGAAGGACGGCGCGGCGGCCAAGGCGGGCATGGAGGCCGGCGACATCATCACCAAGCTGGGCGATACCGAGATCACCACGATCACCTCGCTCTCCGAGGTCCTTGCCGGGGAGAAGCCGGGCGACAAGGCAGAGGTGACGTACACCAGGGACGGCTCCGACAAGACCGCCGATCTCACCCTGGGCGAGATGTAGCGGGAAGAGCGACGGGAACGGCGTGAGGGGCGGCCGCTGATGCGGCCGCCCCTCACGCGTTCACGTCCGGGCGTCACTCATCCCTGCGCCGCGTCCTCCGCGTGCAGGCTCATCGGTCCGTAGATCTTGTTCGTGTCCTCGAAGAGCGACACCTGGTCGGCGCCGCCCTCGGCGAGCTCTTTCCAGAACTCGCCGACCCAGGACTCCGCGTCTCCCTGAGTGGTGAACTCTTCGGGCGTCAGAGCGGGCTGGACCTCCGTCCCGTCCGCCTTCTCGAACCGCCACGTCCATGCCGCCATGCCAGCCTCCAGATGGTCCGACAGCTGTGTGAAGCCGCTTGAAGCCTAGCCGGGCGAGCGGCGCTCGCGGCGACGCGGGAGGATCTTCCTGTGGAACTGACTCTGCTCGGCACCGGCGCTCCCGAGGGCCTGCCCCGCTCCGACTGCCCCTGCGCGGCCTGCGCGACCGCGCTCGGCGGCGCCGCGCGCGCCGCCACCGCGCTCCTGGTGGACGGCATCCTGCTGCTCGACCTCACGCCTGGTGCCGCCTTCGCGGCCGCCCGCGCCGGGCACTCGCTCGGCGGCGTACGGCAGGTTCTGCTCTCCCATCCGCACGACGGGCCCTCGGTGGAGGTGCCCGCAGGGCTCCCGCAGCCCGGCCGGGTGCCCGACGGGCGCGAGCTCGCGCTGCTCACCGGGCACCGGGTGCGCGCGGTGGCGATGGACCATCCGGGCACGGGATACGAGGTGACGGGCCCCGACGGCGAGCGGCTGCTCTATCTGCCGCCGCAGGGCGCGCCGGCCGGGGTGCCGGACGGGCATCCGGCGTACGAGATGGTCGTCGCGGACGTGATCGGGCGCCCCGACGGGCTCGCGCGGCTGCGGGCGGCGGGCGCGATCGGGGCGACCACGGACGTCGTCGCCGTCCATCTGGACCATGACGTGCCGCCGGGCGCGGAGCTGACCCGCAGACTCGCGGCCGCCGGTGCGCGGGCCGTGCCGGACGGGACGACGCTGGTGGTCGGCGCCTACGAGGACGTACCGGACGTGCCGCGCCGCACCCTGGTGCTGGGCGGCGCGAGGTCCGGGAAGTCGGTGGAGGCCGAGCGGCGTCTGGAAGCCTTCCCCGAGGTCCTCTACGTGGCCACCGGCGGGACCAGGAACGGCGACTCGGAGTGGGCGGACCGGGTGAGCGCCCACCGTGACCGGCGGCCCGCGTCGTGGAGCACCACCGAGACCTGCGACCTCGTGCCGCTGCTCGCCGACGACGGTCCTCCCCTGCTCGTGGACTGCCTGTCGCTGTGGCTGACGTACGCCATGGACGAGGTGAACGCGTGGGACGACGCCGAATGGGCGGGCGGGGGCGAGCGGGCGCTGCGCAAGCGGGTCGCCGAGCTCACGGACGCGGTGCGCGCGACCCGGCGCACGGTCGTCGCCGTGTCGAACGAGGTCGGCTCCGGCATCGTCCCCGCGACCGCGTCGGGCCGCCGCTACCGCGATGAACTGGGCCGTCTGAACGCGGCGTTCGCGGCGGAGTGCGAGCACGTCCTGATGGTCGTCGCGGGTCAGGCGCTCACCCTGCGGGGCTGACCCGGCCCCTCACTTCTTGGGGCCCCTGCGGGCGATGACCCGGTAGGCGTTGGAGAACCGGGTGCGGCTGACCAGCGGGGCGAGGAGGCGGTCGACCAGGGCCGCGGCGGCCAGCAGCGGGGCCGCGACGCGGGCCGTGGCGCGCATGCGGCCGAGGGCGAGGGCCAGGCCCGCGGCCAGGTCGAACGGGATGTGCGGCTCGCGCCGCTCGGTCGCCACGACGGTGTAGCCGAGGCTTTCGAGATCGCGCCGGAGCGCGGAGAGCGGGATGTCGTGGTGGGGGCCCGGCAGCGGCTGGTGAGGGCCTGGCCGCGGGTGGTGGGGCCCCGGTCGGAGCCATCCCTTGCCGAGGAGTCTGGCGTACCGGCTCTGCGGGACGGGGACCTCGATCATGAGATGGCCGCCGGGCCGCAACACCGTGCGGGCGGCGATGAGTTCGATGCGCGGGTCCTCGCTGCGCTCCAGGTAGTGGAACATGCTCAGCACGTCGTAGCGCCCCGCGAGCCCCGTCGCCAGGTCGGCGAGGAGCCCGACATGCGCCTCCTCCACGCGCCCGGCCCTGCGCCCCTCCTCCACGCGCCCGGTCGGGTCGAGCCCGTCGAAGGCGGTGTACGGGTGCACCTCCCGCGCGACGGCGGGGAAGTGGCCGTGCCCGGTGTCGATGTCCAGCCAGCTCTCGGGCTCGCCGAACGGGGCCATCGCCCGGGCCCGTGCCCGGTGGCGGCGGACGGAGTACGGCACGGCGAAGACCTTCTCGGCCCGGGCGGCGGCGGCCCGTGCGGTGTGCGTGGGCGTGACGGGCATGGACGTAACGGGCTCCTCGGTTCGCACGTAAGGGAACATAAACGTACGTAACGGGCGGTCGGCACCGGCGCAACGACACCGTGGAGATGGCCCGCTCCGCGGTGTCGCGCACGCCCGGACGCCTGCTGCCGGGCCGTCTGATCCGGGGCCGGACCCTGCCGGTACTGTTCGGCGAATGAGCTCGCTGAATCTCGACGACTTCACCGACCTGATCGAGCGGCCCGACGGCGGGGTGCGCCGCGACGCCGAGGAGCGCAGGGAGCGGCAGAGCGTGCCGCCCGGAGCGCTCGGCCGCCTGGACGAACTGGGCGAGTGGCTGTCCGCGGCCCAGTCCTCGGTGCCGGTCAAGCCGATCGAGCGACCGCGCGTCATCCTCTTCGCGGGTGACCACGGGGTCGCGCAGCTCGACGTGTCCGCGCGGCCCGCGGGCGGCGCGGCGGACCTCGTCCGTGCCGTGCTCTCCGGAGAGAGCCCCGTGGCCGTTCTCGGGCGCCGCCTCGACGTGCCCGTCCGGGTCGTCGACGTGGCCCTGGACTGCGACGCGGCCGACCTTCCCGCGGAGGTGGCGGGGCACCGGGTGCGGCGCGGCTCGGGGCGCACCGACATCGAGGACGCGCTGACGGCCGAGGAGGCCGAGGCCGCGGTGCGCGCCGGGATGGCCGTCGCCGACGAGGAGGCCGACTCCGGGACCGACCTGGTCGTGCTCGGTGACGTGAGCGTCGGCGGGACGACGCCCGCGGCGACGCTGGTCGCCGCGCTGTGCGGGACCGACGCGTCCGTGGTGACCGGCCGCGGCGGTGCCCCGATCGACGACCTCGCGTGGATGCGCAAGTGCGCGGCGGTCCGCGATTCGCTGCGACGGGCGCGGCCCGTACTCGGAGACCAGCTGGAGCTGCTCGCGGCGGTGGGCGGGGCGGACATCGCCGCCATGACCGGGTTCCTGCTGCAGAGCGCCGTGCGGCGTACGCCGGTCATCCTGGACGGCGTCGTGGCGTCGGCGGCGGCACTCGTGGCCCAGCGGGTCGCCTTCCGGGCGCCGGACTGGTGGCTCGCGGGGCACAGCAGCGGGGAGCCCGCGCAGGCCAAGGCACTGGACCGGATGGCTCTCGACCCCGTGCTCGAACAGGGCGTGCAGGTGGGCGAGGGGGTCGGCGGGCTTCTCGCGCTGCCGCTGGTACGGGCCGCCGCGGCGCTCTCCGCGGAGCTGCCCGAGCGGAAGGCCGAGCCGGAGGCGGACGCCGGGACGGACACCGGGACGGAGCCGGATACGCAGACCGAGGCCGAGTAGCAGCAGAGGGCGGCGCGGCCCGCTCGTATCCGAAGGCGGCGCGACCCGCTCACGTCCAAGGGCTGCCCGGTATGGCCCATATGATCCCTTTTCATGGGAGATGAGCAATCTGCTGCCGCCGGGCGCCGACGCGATCTGCGCAGGCGGCGGCTCGCCGCGGCCTTCAGCGTCTGGTACCTCCGCGCCGTCACCTTCATCAACTTCCTGAGCGCGGTCTGGGTCTCCCTGGGGCAGGACCTGCGGCGGCACAACACCGAGAACTACTTCACGCCGTACATGCTCACCGCGGGCTTCGCGTCCGGCGCGTTCACGATGTTCCTGGCGATCACGATGCGCCGCCGCAAACGCGCCGCCTGGATTCTCAACCTCGTACTGAGCGGGCTCTTCCTGCTCCTCTTCGCCTTCGCGATGGTCTTCCCGGAGATTCGCCGGTACGCGCAGAACTGGATCTCGCTGGCCCTGACCGCCGCCTTCGTCGCCTCGCTGCTCGTCGGGCGGCGGGAGTTCTACGCCAAGGGCGACCGCTCCAACCCGAAGCTGGCCGCGGCGGTCGCCGTCGGCGGTCTCCTGGTGACCTCGCTGATCGCCGCGTTCCTGGTCGGCGTCACCAACCGGGCGCACGACGACTACCGTTCGACCTTCCTCGACCGCTGGCGCTACGGCCTGATGCGCCTGGTCTCGCTGGCCGCCGACGACGAGCGCTTCGAGGGCATCGCCACGCCCGGCTGGGTCAACGTCACCATCAACGTGCTCAGCACGCTGCTCCTGCTCGCCGTCCTGTACGCGGCCTTCCGCTCGCGCAAGGCGGTCGACCCGCTCACCGAGGAGGACGAGCACAAGCTGCACGCGCTGCTCGACAAGTACGGGGAGCGCGACTCGCTCGGCTACTTCGCGCTGCGGCGCGAGAAGAGCGTCGTCTGGTCGCCGAGCGGCAAGGCGGCGGTCGCCTACCGGGTCATCGGGGGTGTCTCCCTGGCCTCCGGTGATCCCATCGGGGATCCGGAGGCCTGGCCGGGCGCCATCGAGCCCTGGCTGGCCGACGCACGCGAACACGGCTGGCTCCCGGCCGTGATGGGCGCCAGCGAGGAGGCGGGCACGATCTACGCCCGGCACGGCCTCGACGCGCTCGAACTGGGCGACGAAGCGATCGTCGAGACCGGAGAGTTCACCCTGGAGGGGCGGGCCATGCGGACGGTCCGCCAGGCGTACAACCGGGTCAAGCGGGCCGGTTACGAGGTGCGGATCCGCCGCCACGAGGACATCCCGGCCGACGAGATGGCGTACCTCCTTGAGCGCGCCGACGACTGGCGTGACGGGGCGACCGAGCGCGGCTTCTCCATGGCGCTCGGACGGCTCGGCGATCCGGCGGACGGGCGGTGCGTGATGCTCGAATGCAGGGACAGCAGCGCGGGGGAAGGGGCGGGCGAGTTGAAGGCGGTGCTCTCCTTCGTGCCCTGGGGGCCGAACGGGCTCTCGCTCGACCTGATGCGGCGCGACCGCGACGCCGAGAACGGCCTGATGGAGTTCATGGTCATCGAACTGCTCCAGCGCGCCGCCGAGATCAAGATCACGCAGGTCTCGCTCAACTTCGCGATGTTCAGGTCGGTCTTCGAACGTGGCTCGCGGCTCGGCGCGGGCCCGGTCCTGCGGCTGTGGCGCTCGCTGCTCACCTTCTTCTCCAAGTGGTGGCAGATCGAGTCGCTGTACCGCGCCAACGCGAAGTACCGCCCGATCTGGGAGCCCCGCTTCCTGCTCTTCGAGAAGAGCGGCGACCTGCCGCGCATCGGCATCGCGTCGGCCCGCGCGGAGGGCTTCCTGGAAGCGCCGGGCCTGCCCAAGTGGGCGCACCGCAAGCACCTGGAGTCCCGACGATGAGTTCCCCGGCGAGTCCCCCGGCCGCGGGCCGCAGCCCGGCCCGTCTGGCGCGTGCCGAGTGGGGACCGCTGTACGCCGCCGTACGGAACGGCATCGCCGAGCGGCGGTGGCGGGCCGCGCCCATGGCCCTGACCGCCGTCTGCCTCACCGCCCTGCTCCAGTTCACGCAGAACCAGCCGTGGGGCTATCAGTTCGTGCAGAACATCGGCTCCGTACGGGCCGAGGACCCGCTCTGGCTCGCCCTGCTCCGCACCCCGCTCTCGCTCTTCGTGCCCGCCCTCGACCTGCCCGTCTGGGGCGCCCTCGCGCAGATGCTGCTGGTGTTCGGCATCGCGGAGATCTGCATCGGCTGGTGGCGCACGCTCGTCATCGGCTACGCCGCCACCCTCGCGGGCACGCTCTACGCGCGCGTGGGCATCGAATGGGGTCCCGGCGGCCCGCTGGGGCTTCCCGCGTCGGACGCGCAGGTCGTCGACACCGGCCCGTCCGCCGCGGTGGTCGGGCTCGCGGTCTATGTGTGCTGGCGCTATCGGGCGTGGTTCACGGCGGGGCTCGTGATCGTGCTGATGGTCGTCGAGGTGATCGTCAAGAACAATCTCGCGGGCCGGGAACATCTGGCGGCGATCGCGGCGGCCCTGGTGCTCTGCGCCTGCTCGGCGGTGCTTCAGCGGCGCGGGCGCGCCAGTTCCGGGTCGGGTTTGCCGCCGATCCAGTCCTGAACCCTGCGGTGCGGTCCGGCCCAGCGGCGGTCGTGGCGGAAGACGCGCAGGCCCGCACGGGCGCGGGCGCGGGGCCGGTTGCGGTAGAAGCGCCTGGCCCATGCCGACCCCGGCCGGGCGAGGCGGATCGCGCCCACAAGGGCGACCAGCGGGACCACGATGCCGATCAGGGCCGTACGGAGCTTGCCCTTGACCAGGGCGATCAGGGCGAAGCAGCAGTTGACGGCGATGTTCAGGGCGAAGCCCGCGCGGTTGCTCCGCTCCTCGGGCGTCAGGTCGTTCACCCCGAACGGCGTGAAGCCGGTGAGCACGAGGACCACCAGGGCCGCGGTCAGCATCACGACCTCGACGCTCTTGCGGCCGCGCTCGCTCCAGTAGACGTCGTCGAGGTAGAGGATCAGCGCGAACTCGTCCAGTACGAGACCGGCGCCGATGCCGAAGAACACCGCCGCGAACATCGAGGCGAGGCTGTGCCGGCCGGCCGCGACCGCCCAGAATCCGCCCACGAGCATGAGGAAGACGCCGGGCACGACGTGGTGGATATGAACGTCACCCGAACTGATGTTCCGGAAGGGGCCTTTCCCCGCACGGATGAGGCGCGTGATGGTCCTCGTGACGAGAAAGGTCCCCACGAAGGCGAGCAGGGCCAGGAGAAGCGGCAGCTTCCCCGGCTCCACGATGTTCCGGTACCACCAGTCGGCCATGGGCCCATCCTGGGCCGGTGATCCGCTTGCCGCACGCCCGGCCCGACCGGCCGGGGGGCGGACCCAGGTAGCCTTCCGCGGTGCCCCGAACCTCCCCCGCCGACGGACTCCGCTTCGCCTTCGGCACCCTCACCGCCCTCCCCGTCAAGGTCACCAAGTGGGACCGCGAAGCCGCCCGCGCGGGCATGCTCGGTGCTCCCCTGCCGGGGCTGGTGGTGGGCCTCTGCGCGGCCGCACTCGGCGGCGCGCTCATGGCACTGGGCGCAGGGCCGCTCCTGGCCGCCACGGCGACCGCCGCGACCCCCGCCGTCCTCACCCGCGGCCTCCACCTCGACGGCCTCGCCGACACCGCCGACGGCCTCGGCAGCGCCAAGCCCGCCGACCAGGCCCTGCGCATCATGAAGCAGTCCGACGTAGGCCCCTTCGGCGTCATCACCCTGCTCTTCACGCTGCTCGCCCAGGTGGCCGTCCTCTTCCAGCTGTACGAGACCTCGTGGACCCGGGGCGCACTCGCCGCGGCGGTCTCGGCGACCGCCGCCCGCCTCGCGCTCACCCTGGCCGCCCGCACGGGCATCCCCCCGGCCCGTCCGGAGGGGCTCGGCGCGGCGGTGGCCGGAACGGTTCCCCGGGGCGCCGCCCTGCTAGTGACGGCGCTCGTCACCGCGGCGGCCGGGCTCGCCGCCCTGCCGTTCGGGGCGTACGGGGTCCTGCAGCACGCGGCGTCCGTGGTCCTCGCGGTGTGCGCCGCCGAACTCCTCCTGCGGCACTGCGTCCGCCGCTTCGGGGGCATCACCGGCGATGTCTTCGGCGCGCTCGCGGAGACCGCGGCCACCGCGGCCCTAGTGGTTCTGGCCCTCGGCTGAAACTCATGGGCCCGCCATCGTGAAACATAAAAACGCCGCCACGAACGGATGAATCCACGCCGACACGATCGAACGGGCGCGACGCGCGTAGGCTCATGTCCGGCGCCCTTTCGGCCCGTTCTAGGCTGGCGCCGGGCCGGGTCGACCCACCCCATCGGCCAAGAACTCAACGGAAGCGAGAATTCACCACCGTGACTGCTCTGACTCTCAGCACTGCCGCAGCGTCCGGCCTGCGTGCCGACGCGATCGTCGTCGGCGTCGCGAAGGGCGCCAAGGGGCCGGTCGTCGCTCCGGGCGCCGAAGCCGTGGACAAGGCGTACGACGGCAAGCTCGCCTCCGTCCTGGAGACCCTCGGCGCCACCGGCGGCGAGGGCGAGGTGACCAAGCTGCCCGCGCCGTCGGGCTTCAAGGCCCCGGTCGTCGTCGCGGTCGGTCTCGGCACGGTGCCGGAGAAGGACGAGACGTACGGCACCGACGCCCTGCGCCGCGCCGCCGGTACCGCCGCGCGTGCCCTGTCCGGTTCGAAGAAGGCCGCGTTCGCGCTGCCCGCCGAGGACGCCGACGACACCGGCGCGATCGCCGAGGGCGCGCTGCTCGGCGCGTACTCCTTCGACGCCTACAAGGAAAACGGTTCCTCAAAGGGCAAGGGCAAGGACGCCAAGGGGCCGCTCGCCGAGATCGCCCTGCTCGGCGGCAAGCCCCGCGACAAGGCGTACAAGGCCGCCGTCGAGCGCGCCACCGCCGTGGCCGAGGAGCTCAACCGCGCCCGCGACCTGATCAACACCCCGCCGAACGACCTGAACCCCGAGGCCTTCGCCGCCGTCGCGTCCGCGGCCGGCAAGGAGCACGGCATCAAGGTCCAGATCCTGGACGAGAAGGCGCTCACCAAGGGCGGCTACGGCGGCATCCTCGGCGTCGGCGTCGGCTCGGAGGCCCCGCCGCGCCTGGTGAAGCTCTCGTACACCTCGTCCAAGGCGAAGAAGCACCTCGCCTTCGTCGGCAAGGGCATCACGTACGACTCGGGCGGCATCTCGCTCAAGCCCGCCGGTCACAACGAGACGATGAAGTGCGACATGGCCGGTGCCGCGGCCGTCTTCGCCGCCGTCGTCTCCGCCGCGCGCCTGGGCCTCGAAGTGAACGTCACCGGCTGGCTGGCGCTCGCCGAGAACATGCCGTCCGGCTCCGCGACCCGCCCCGGCGACGTCCTGCGGATGTACAGCGGCAAGACCGTCGAGGTCCTGAACACGGACGCCGAGGGCCGTCTGGTCCTGGCCGACGCGATCGCCAAGGCCTCCGAGGACAAGCCCGACGCGATCGTCGACGTGGCCACCCTGACCGGCGCGATGATGATGGCGCTCGGCAGCCGCACCTTCGGCATCATGGCCAACGACGACGCCTTCCGCGCCGCGATCCACGACGCCTCCGAGGAGGCGGGCGAGCCCTCCTGGCCGATGCCGCTCCCCGAGCACCTGCGCAAGGGCATGGACTCCCCCACCGCCGACATCGCCAACATGGGCGAGCGCATGGGCGGCGGTCTGGTGGCCGGTCTCTTCCTGAAGGAGTTCGTCGGCGAGGGCATCACCTGGGCGCACCTGGACATCGCGGGTCCCGCCTTCAACGAGGGCGGCCCCTTCGGCTACACGCCCAAGGGCGGCACCGGCACCGCGGTCCGTACCCTGGTCCGCCTGGCCGAGCGCACGGCCGCGGGCGACCTCGGCTGACCTGCTGATCTCTCGTACGCGGGCCGGGGCCCGGACACCCAGATGTCCGGGCCCCGGGCTGCTTCCGGCCGATTTCGCCCTCGACGAAATCCGTACGTTCATACGCCTGAGTAACGCCCGGACGTGGCGAATCAGACGTCTCACAGCCCGGCCCGCCGTCCCACCTCCCGCCGACAAGTGCGAAGATGGGTTCTCGGCAGGACAGGGCCCCCACCACAGGGCCGAAACAAGAGCGGCCGAATACCAGCCGACCGACCGGTCGTCCCACGGGAAGAGCGGTCCGGCGTACGGCGCACATGCATGGAGGACGTGACGTGGCGAACGACGCCAGCACCGTTTTCGACCTAGTGATCCTCGGCGGCGGTAGCGGCGGTTACGCCGCGGCACTGCGCGCGTCGCAGCTGGGCCTGGACGTCGCCCTGATCGAGAAGGGCAAGGTCGGCGGCACCTGCCTGCACAACGGCTGCATCCCCACGAAGGCGCTGCTGCACGCCGGCGAGGTCGCCGACCAGGCACGCGAAGCCGACCAGTTCGGCGTGAAGGCCACCTTCGAGGGCATCGACATGGCGGCCGTCCACAAGTACAAGGACGACGTGATCTCGGGCCTCTACAAGGGCCTGCAGGGACTCATCGCCTCGCGCAAGGTGACGTACATCGAGGGCGAGGGCAAGCTTTCGTCCCCGACCTCCGTGGACGTGAACGGCCAGCGCGTCCAGGGCCGCCACGTGCTCCTCGCGACCGGCTCCGTGCCGAAGTCGCTGCCGGGCCTGGAGATCGACGGCAACCGCATCATCTCCTCGGACCACGCCCTGACCCTGGACCGCGTGCCGAAGTCCGCGATCATCCTGGGCGGCGGCGTCATCGGCGTCGAGTTCGCCTCGGCGTGGAAGTCCTTCGGGGCCGAGGTGACCGTCGTCGAGGGCCTCAAGCACCTCGTGCCCGTCGAGGACGAGAACTCCTCGAAGCTTCTTGAGCGCGCGTTCCGCAAGCGCGGCATCAAGTTCAACCTCGGCACCTTCTTCGAGAAGGCCGAGTACACGCAGGACGGCGTCCGCGTGACCCTTGCCGACGGCAAGACCTTCGACGCCGAGGTGCTGCTCGTCGCCATCGGCCGCGGCCCGGTCTCCCAGGGCCTCGGCTACGAGGAGCAGGGCGTCGCGATGGACCGCGGCTTCGTCCTCGTCGACGAGTACATGCAGACCAACGTCCCGACCGTCTCGGCCGTGGGCGACCTGGTGCCGACCCTCCAGCTCGCGCACGTCGGCTTCGCCGAGGGCATCCTGGTGGCGGAGCGCCTGGCCGGTCTCAAGACCGTCCCGATCGACTACGACGGCGTGCCGAAGGTGACGTACTGCCACCCCGAGGTCGCCTCCGTGGGCATCACCGAGGCCAAGGCCAAGGAGATCTACGGCGCGGACAAGGTCGTCGCCCTCAAGTACAGCCTGGCGGGCAACGGCAAGAGCAAGATCCTCAAGACCGCGGGCGAGATCAAGCTCGTCCAGGTCAAGGACGGTGCCGTGGTCGGCGTCCACATGGTCGGCGACCGCATGGGCGAGCAGGTCGGCGAAGCCCAGCTGATCTACAACTGGGAAGCGCTGCCGGCCGAGGTCGCCCAGCTCATCCACGCCCACCCGACGCAGAACGAGGCGATGGGCGAGGCTCACCTGGCCCTCGCGGGCAAGCCTCTCCACTCCCACGACTGACCCTCAGTTTCGGGCGCGACGACACAGACTTCCGCAATTCGTAAGGAGCAACTGAAACCATGGCGGTTTCCGTATCCCTTCCGGCGCTCGGCGAGAGCGTCACCGAGGGCACTGTCACCCGTTGGCTGAAGGCCGAGGGCGAGCGCGTCGAGGCCGACGAGCCGTTGCTCGAGGTCTCGACCGACAAGGTCGACACCGAGATCCCCTCCCCTGCCGCGGGCATCCTGGCCTCCATCAAGGTCGCCGAGGACGAGACGGTCGAGGTCGGCGCAGAGCTTGCCGTCATCGACGACGGCAGCGGCGCCCCCGCGGCCGAGTCCGCCCCGGCCGCCGAGCCCGCGCAGGCCGAGGCTCCGGCCCCGGCCGCCGAGGCCCCCGCCGCTCCGGCTCCCGCCGCCGAGGCCCCGGCCGCTCCGGCCGCCCCGGCCGGTGGCTCCGCCGAGGGCACCGACGTCACGCTGCCCGCACTGGGCGAGTCGGTCACCGAGGGCACCGTCACCCGTTGGCTGAAGGAGGTCGGCGAGGAGGTCGCGGAGGACGAGCCCCTGCTCGAGGTCTCCACGGACAAGGTCGACACCGAGATCCCCTCCCCGGCCGCGGGCGTCCTGCTCGAGATCGTCGTGGGCGAGGACGAGACCGCTGAGGTCGGCGCCAAGCTCGCCGTCATCGGCGCCGCCGGTGCCGCTCCGGCCGCTGCCGCGCCGGCTGCCCCGGCCGCTCCGGCCGCCGAGAAGCCCGCCCCGGCCGCCCCCGCGGCTCCGGCTCCCGAGCCCGCCGCCCCGGCCGCGCCCGCCGCTGCCGCTCCGGCTCCGGCTCAGCCCGCGGCTCCGGCTGCTCCGGCTCCGGCCCCGGCCGCTGCTCCGGCGCAGGCGCCCGCCGCGCCCGCCGCCCCGGCCCAGTCCTCCCCGGCCGACGACGGCGCGTACGTCACGCCGCTGGTCCGCAAGCTGGCCAACGAGCACGGCGTGAGCCTCTCGGACGTCAAGGGCACCGGCGTCGGCGGCCGCATCCGCAAGCAGGACGTCATCGCCGCCGCCGAGGCCAAGAAGTCCGCGGCCCCGGCTCCGGCCGCCGCCCCGGCCGCTTCGAAGGCCCCGTCCATCGAGGCGTCCCCGCTGCGCGGCCAGACGGTCAAGATGACCCGCATGCGCAAGGTCATCGGCGACAACATGATGAAGGCGCTGCACTCGCAGGCCCAGCTGACCTCGGTCGTCGAGGTCGACATCACGAAGCTGATGAAGCTGCGCGCCAAGGCGAAGGACGCGTTCGCGGCCCGTGAGGGCGTCAAGCTCTCCCCGATGCCGTTCTTCGTCAAGGCCGCCGCCCAGGCGCTGAAGGCCCACCCGGTCGTCAACGCCCGGATCAACGACGACGAGGGCACCATCACGTACTTCGACTCGGAGAACATCGGCATCGCCGTTGACGCCGAGAAGGGTCTGATGACGCCGGTCATCAAGGGTGCGGGCGACCTGAACATCGCCGGTATCTCCAAGAAGACCGCCGAGCTCGCCGGCAAGGCCCGCGGCGGTGGCCTCACCCCGGACGACATGTCCGGCGCCACCTTCACGGTCTCCAACACCGGTTCGCGCGGTGCCCTGTTCGACACGGTCATCGTGCCGCCGAACCAGGCCGCCATCCTCGGCATCGGTGCCACGGTCAAGCGTCCGGTCGTCATCAACCACCCGGACCTCGGCGAGACCATCGCGGTCCGTGACATGACGTACCTCTCGCTCTCCTACGACCACCGTCTGGTGGACGGCGCGGACGCCGCCCGTTACCTGACCACGGTCAAGGCGATCCTGGAGGCCGGCGAGTTCGAGGTCGAGCTCGGCCTGTAGTCCTACGGCCTGCGGTTCTGCGGAGCCAGGGCTGTAAGACTCGTCTCATCAGCGCGTACGCCCCCGTTCGGAGGTTTCCGAACGGGGGCGTCGCCGTATTGTCTAGGGGTCACCACGCCCCGGGGCGCTGCCCCCGCAGGAGGAGCCCACATGACCGCGCCCGTCGTTCACTCGCTGCGCGAACAGATCCGCGAGCACATCGTGGAGGGGATCGTCAGCGGGCGCTGGCAGCCGGGCGAGCGGATCGTCGAGCGGCGGATCGCCGTGGAGCTCGAGGTCTCGCAGACGCCCGTACGGGAGGCGCTGCGCGAGCTGGAGACGCTGCGGCTCATCGAATCGGCGCCCAACAAGGGCGTGCGCGTGCGGAATCTGACCGCGGCGGACCTGGAGGAGAGCTACCCCGTCCGCGCGGGCCTCGAGGCCATCGCCGCCGAGCTCGCGGCGGAGAGCCTGGCCGGTGACTGCTCGGCCCTCGAACCCCATGTCGCCGCCCTGTACGAGGCCGACCGGGCCGCCGACGGCACGTCCCAGGTGCGCCACACGGTCGGTTTCCACCGGGAGTTGGTGCGGGCCGCGAACAACTCCGTGCTCCTGCACACCTGGGAGGGCCTGGGCATCGAGGTCTTCACGGCTCTCTCGATCCGCTGGCTCGGGACGGTGCAGCAGTCGTACGCGGAGGAGCACGAGGCCCTCGTGTCCGCCTTCCGGAGCCGGGATCCCGCGATCGCCGAGCTGGTGAAGGCCCACGTACTGGGCTGCGCGCCGCGTCCCTGACACCCGCTCACGGGCTCGCGCTCATCCGTGACAGGCCCGCTCATACGTGCTCTCACCTGCGGTGATCCTTCAATTCGAAGGCACCGCGTGCCCGCGTTAATGGCACCGGATGCCTACTTTCTGAATATAAAAGAGTTTTCCCCTTCAACCCTTTGATCGATCATCGATCACGGAGTTAGAGTCTCCGACGGGGTTGTGGCGGAGCCGCACAAACGACTCCGTACCAGAGCCTCACGCCCTGTCCTGCCAAAGACTTCGGGCAACCCCACCCCTTACCGAACAGGGGACCCCCTCCGACTCAGGAAGGCGGCGACATGACCGACCCCTCCGCAATCCAGCCGAGCGAGCTCGACCAGCTCCCGGACCGCGACCCCGAGGAGACCGCCGAATGGCAGGCCTCCCTGGACGCCGTTACCCAGGCGGCCGGGCCGCACCGTGCCGCGTACCTGATGCGGCGCACGCTGGAGCGCGCCGAGGGCGCGGGCCTGGCGCTGCCCAAGCTCCTCGAGACCGACTACGTCAACACCATCCCCACCTCCGCCGAGCCGGCGATCGAGGGTGACGAGGCGATGGAGCAGCGGATCGCCGCGTGGAACCGCTGGAACGCGGCCGCGATGGTGACCCGGGGCAGCAAACACGGCGTCGGCGGCCACATCGCCACCTTCGCCTCCGCCGCCTGGCTGTACGAGACGGGCTTCAACCACTTCTTCCACGGCAAGGAGGGGGACGGCTCCGGCGACCAGCTCTACATCCAGGGCCACGCCTCCCCCGGCATCTACGCCCGCGCCTTCCTCGACGGCCGCCTGAACGAGGCGCAGCTCGACAACTTCCGCCAGGAAGCGGGCGGCAACGGCCTGCCGTCCTACCCGCACCCGCGGCGCCTGCCCTGGCTCTGGGAGTTCCCGACCGTCTCCATGGGCCTCGGCCCGCTGTCGGCGATCTACCAGGCGCGGTTCAACCGCTACCTCACCAACCGCAACATCAAGGACGTCTCCAGCTCCCACGTGTGGGCGTTCCTCGGTGACGGCGAGATGGACGAGCCCGAGTCGACGGCAGCCCTCGCGCTCGCCGCGCGTGAGGGTCTCGACAACCTCACCTACGTCATCAACTGCAACCTGCAGCGCCTCGACGGCCCGGTCCGCGCCAACTTCCGCGTGGTCCAGGAGCTGGAGGCCCAGTTCCGCGGCGCCGGCTGGAACGTCATCAAGGTCATGTGGGGCAACGCCTGGGACGAGCTCTTCCAGCTCGACACCAACGGCGCCCTGGTCCGCCGCCTGCGCGAGGTGCCGGACGCGCAGTTCCAGACGTACGCGACCCGCGACGCCGCCTACATCCGCGAGCACTTCTTCGGCTCCGAGCCCGCGCTCGTCGAGCTGGGCAAGCTGCTGAGCGACGACAAGATCAGCGAGTGCTTCCACCTCTCGCGCGGCGGCCACGAGGCCCGCAAGGTCTACGCGGCCTACCGTGCGGCGCTCACCCACAAGGGCGCGCCGACCGTGATCCTCGCGCAGACGGTCAAGGGCTTCACGCTGGGCAAGGGCTTCGAGTCCAAGAACGCCAACCACCAGATGAAGAAGCTGACGGTGGACGAGTTCAAGGACATGCGTGACCTCCTTGAGCTGCCGATCTCCGACAGCCAGTTCGTCGACGGCGTGGTGCCTTACGGCCACCCGGGCGCCGACTCGCCCGAGGTCCGCTACCTCCAGGAGCGTCGTGCCGCTCTCGGCGGTCCGGCCCCGGCCCGCCGCACGCAGCCGCTCGCGCCGCTTCCCGCCCCCGCCGACAAGGCGTTCGCCTCGTTCGACAAGGGCTCCGGTTCGCAGTCCGTGGCGACGACCATGGCGTTCGTACGCCTGGTCAAGGACCTCGTACGCGACAAGGAGACCGGCAAGCGCTGGGTGCCGATCGTCCCCGACGAGGCGCGCACCTTCGGCATGGAGTCGCTCTTCCCGTCCCTCGGCATCTACTCGCCCAAGGGCCAGACGTACGAGCCGGTCGACCGCGACCAGCTGATGTACTACAAGGAGGCCAAGGACGGCCAGATCCTCAACGAGGGGATCACCGAGGCCGGCTCCATGGCGGACTTCATCGCCGCGTCGTCGTCGTACGCGACGCACGGCGAAGCGATGATCCCCTTCTACATCTTCTACTCGATGTTCGGCTGGCAGCGCACCGCCGACCAGATGTGGCAGCTCGGCGACCAGCTCGGCCGCGGCTTCCTCGTCGGCGCCACCGCCGGTCGTACGACGCTGACGGGTGAGGGTCTGCAGCACGCGGACGGCCACTCGCCGGTGATCGCCGCGACCAACCCGGCCGCCCTGTCGTACGACCCCGCGTTCGCCTACGAGATCGCGGCGATCGTCAAGGAGGGTCTGCGCCGGATGTACGGCGAGGCCCACGAGGGCGAAGACCAGAACGTCTTCTACTACCTCACCGTCTACAACGAGCCGATGCCGCAGCCCGCGAAGCCCGCGGGTGTCGACGAGGGCATCGTGCGCGGCCTGTACCGCTTCAACACCGCCGAGACGGCGGGGCACTCCCCCGCGGCCAACGCCTCGCGCATCCAGCTGATCGGTTCGGGTACGGCCATCCACTGGACCCTCGCGGCCCAGAAGATGCTCGCCGAGGACTGGGGTGTGGCCGCCGACGTGTGGTCCGCGACTTCCTGGACCGAGCTGCGCCGCGACGCCCTGGAGGCGGACGAGGCGATCCTGCGCGGCGAGGAGCGCACTCCGTACGTGCGTACGGCGCTTGAGGGTGCGCAGGGTCCCGTGCTTGCCGTGTCCGACTACATGCGGCAGGTTCCCGACCAGATCGCGCAGTGGGTCGAGCAGGACTACTCGTCCCTCGGCGCGGACGGCTTCGGTCTCTCCGACACGCGTGACGCGGCCCGTCGCCACTTCGGCATCGACGCCGAGTCGATCGTCGTCGCCGCGCTCGCGCAGCTGGCGCGGCGGGGCGAGGTGCCCGCTGCCGCGGTGAAGGAGGCCCGGGCCAAGTACGGTCTGTAGCCTTCGGCTTGATGCGGGTACGGGTCTCTGCCCGGGTGGCAGGGGCCCGTAGCCGTGTGCGGGTTCGCTACTCGTAGCGGTTGGCCATCTTGGTTGCCGCCGCTGCGAACCGCTCTCTCAGCGCCTGCGGCTCCAGGACCTCCGCCTCCGGGCCCAGTGACATGAGCTGGGTGTACGCAACCATCTCGTTCTCGACCGGGAGCGTCACCGTCACCCAGCCCTGCGCGTCCGGCTCACCGGCCCCGTCCATCGCCTCGCCCGCGGACGCCGAGTCGGTGGCGTACGGAAGCCGTCGTACGCCCTCCTCGGAGAGCCGCAGCACGACCTCGGACCGCAGGATCGCCCGGGCGAACTGCGCCGCCCGTTCCTCCCAGAACCCCGGCAGGTCGAACTCCTCGTCGCGTACGAAACGGTCCTCGCCCGCGGCGATCGCGGTGAACCGGTCGATGCGGTACACCCGGAACGAACCGGTGTCGGGCACCCGCGCGCACAGATACCAGACACCGGCCTTGAGCACGAGGCCGTAGGGCTCCAACTCCCTTTCCACCTCGGAGTCCTGGCGCCGGTAGCGGGCGGTGACGAGGCGGTCGTCCCACACCGCGTCCGCGAGTACGGGCAGCAGCTCGGGCGTCGTCGTCTCCTTGAACCAGCCCGGCGCGTCCAGATGGAACCGCTGCGAGGCGTTCTGCGACGCGTCCCGCAGCGAGGGCATCAGCGCCGCCGACACCTTCAGACGGGCCGCCGACGCCGCGTCCTCCAGGCCCATCTCGCGCAACGCACCCGGCACTCCGGACAGGAACAGCGCCTCCGCCTCGCTGCGTCCCAGGCCGGTGAGCCGGGTGCGGTAGCCGCCGATGAGGCGGTAGCCGCCGGTCCGCCCCCGGTCCGCGTACACCGGCACACCGGCCTCCGAGAGCGCCTGGGCGTCCCGCGTGATCGTCCGCTCGGACACTTCGAGCTCATCCGCGAGCTCGGCGGCGGTCATGGAGGGACGGGCCTGGAGCAGAAGCACCATCTTGATGAGGCGGGCAGCGCGCATGCCCCCATGATGCCGCCGACCGGGGGACGATCACGCGCACCGGTTGCGGGCGGCCTCCTAGCGGTAGCCCGTGACGTCCGCGGGCTTGCCCTTCTGCTCGACCTCCGCGATGTAGCGCCAGGCGTCCGGCGCCGAGCCGTCGATGTCCGTGAAGCCGTACTCCTTGGCGAGGCCGCCGCTGGAGAGGGACTCCCCGTTCCAGCGGGCCACTTCGGGGTCGGAGGCGAGCGCGACCAGGGCCCGGCCCACGAAGGTGGGGGTCTCGGAGATGGCGAAGTGCGGGTTCTGCTCGCAGCCGTCCCGCCAGTTGTCCTCGGTGACGTGGAAGGCCGTGTCGAGCATGGACTCGGAGCGCAGCCATCCGGGGCTGAGACAGAGCGCCGTGCAGCCGTACTCCTTGACCTCCTCGGCGAGCCCTTGCGCCATCCGCAGCGGGGCCGACTTCGCGAGGTCGTAGTAGAAGGGCTTGCGGTAGTTGGGGCCGTTGTACTCCCTGGTCCCGTCGGTGACCTCGACGACCAGGCCGCCGGGGTTCTTGACGAGCAGCGGCAGTGCGTACCGGCTGGTGACGATGTGGGTCTCGATGCCCAGGCGCATCAGGCGCAGCCCCTTGTCGAGGTCGTGCTCCCACATTTTCTTGTCCCACTCGACGTGGATGTCGCCGCCCCAGATGTCGTTGACCAGGATGTCGAGACGGCCCTGCTCGCGATCGATCCGCTCGACGAGTGCCTCGACCTGCCCGGGCTCCAGATGATCGGTGGGTACGGCGATCCCCGTGCCTGTTCCGCCCGCTTCCCGGCCCGCTGCGGTGATCAGCTCCGCGGTCTCCTCGATGGTCTCCGTGGCGCGGCCCACCTCGCTGGTGTGCTTGCGCGTCGTGCGTCCCGTCGCGTACACGGTGGCTCCGGCGCGGCCGAGCTCCACGGCCATGGCCCGGCCCGCGCCCCGGGTGGCACCGGCGACGAGCGCGACCTTTCCGGTCAGTGGCTGCGCGGATGCGTGCGTGCTCTCCATGTCCCTGCTCCCCACGTCATTTCCTTCCGTGTTCTGCGTGTTCTCCATGTCAGGGAGGCTTCCACGCAATGCCGACATCTCCTGTCGGGTTTTCCATGGGCATGTGCACGCATAACGAGAGGGCCGCATCCGCCGCACTCCGCGTGCGTACCCACCCCCCAGGGCCGATGCTTGTCCCGTGATGGACGAGACGGAGTTCTGGGAGATCGTGGACCGCACCCGCGTGGCCGCCGACGGTGACCCCGAGGACCATGCCGACCTGCTCACCGAGCGGCTTCTCGAACTCGAACCCGACATGGTGCTCGACTTCGCCCGTCACTTCGAGGCCCGCTACAACCGTGCGTACCGCTGGGACCTCTGGGGAGCTTCCTCGATCATCCTCGGCGGCGCCGGCGAGGATGCCTTCGACTACTTCCGCTGCTGGCTGATCGGCCAGGGCCGCGAGGTCTTCGAGGGAGCCCTGCACGATCCCGACTCGCTCGCGGATCTCCTGGACTACTTCGACGAGGACGTCGACGGTGACGGCGAGGAGCTCGGCTTCGCGGCGGATGAGGCCTACGAGCAGCTCACCGGCGTGGTGACCCCCGATCTCGGCATCGCCCCCGCCCCTTCGGAGCCGGAGGGAACACCACTGGACTTCGAGGACGACACGGCGATGGCCCAGCGCTACCCGAAGCTCTGGGAACGCTTCGGCGACTGACGACACCGCGCCTTTACTGCTGACGGCCGGGACACCCCGCCGCCGGTCGGGACACCCCACTGCCGGTCGGGACACCGCGCTTCCGATCAGGACACCGCGCTTCCGCTACCGGTCCTGCAGTCGTGCCGCCTCCTTCCTGATCCCGGGGAGCGCGGCCATCAGTGCCGCTCCCGGGCATTGCGTGTAGAAGCCGTCCTTGTGCCCTGACACCGCCCTGAACTTGGCGCTCTTGCCCTTCGGATATCTGCTGAGGCTGTTCGACGAGACCAGCCGCACCTCGGAACGCGGGTCCACGTCCGTGAGGCCGAGCTTCCACGCCACCAGCGCCGCCATCGCGGCGGTCATCGCCTCGGGAACGGGCACCCCCTTCGTGAACGTCCCTATCGCCGCGATTCCCACCGATCCCCGGTTGAAGCCCTGCGTGTGCGCCCCGACCACGGCCCGGCCGACGCCGCCCGCACGCCCCTCGTAGATGGTCCCGCAGCGGTCGACGAGGAAGTTGTAGCCGATGTCGTCCCACTGCCTGCTCTCGGTCTGACCGGTGTACAGATAGCGGATGGTGCGCGGGGCATCGGCGCAGTCGTAGTCGTTCGGCGTGTCCGTGTGGTGCACGAACACCGCCTTGACCCGCTTGGCATACCGGGCGGGCGGCCCGCGCTCAGCACCGTCCATCCACTCGGAGCGCGGCACGATCCGCGGCTTGGCCGCCGGATGCCCCCTGGTCTGCCCCGCCGGGTGCCCCTTCGGCTGCCGCGCCCCGCCCTGCCCCGACGCCCCCGCCACGCCGGGGCCCGCGAACAGCGCGCACATCAGCAGGAGCCCCACGGTCGCGAACCGGGGCAGACGGCCGAGCACCGCTTGCAAGACACGCATGGTCCGACTGTCCGGCCCGCCCCCTCGGCCCGCGATCCCCGGTCCGCCGTTCGAGTGAACCGGAATCCGCTGCTCCGGAGCAGCGGACCCCTCTCCCCCGGACGGCGTCCGGGCCGTCAGAAGTGGGTGCCGCCGTCGACCCGGACCTCGGTGCCGGTGATGAACTTGCCGTCCTGCGAGCCGAGCAGGGCGACCACCGAGGCCACGGATTCCGGTCCCGCGAAGCCCTGCCCGATGGCGGGCGCCAGCTTCACGAACAGGCTCATGTCGGCGTCCTCGGGCAGGCCGGGGCCCACGCTCTGCCTGCTGGCACCGCTGCCGTCGGTCATGCCGCTCGATATGGAGCCGGGCTGGACGGAATTGAAGCGGATGCCCCGCTTGCCGTACTCCGCGGCCAGCGCGTGCGTCATGGACTGGATGCCGCCCTTGCTCGCCGCGTACGCCGCCATGTACGGGTGGGCGAACATCGCGGAGGTGGAGCTGAAGTTGACGACGGCGGCGTCGTCCCCCGCGAGCAGGGCCGGGATCGCCTCGCGGATCACCAGGAACGTGCCGACGAGATTGATCCGTATGACGTGCTCGAAGGAGTCCAGGCTGGTCTCGTGCGTGTGCGAGGAGCGGAGCACGCCCGCCGCGTTCACCAGGACGTCCAGGCCGCCGAGCGCGGTGACGGCGGCGGCCACACCCTCGCGCACCGCGGTCTCGTCGGAGATGTCGACCACGAGGGTGGTGAGGCGCTCCGCCGCGGCGCCCGCCTTGTCGTAGGTGTCCTTCAGGCCCGCCTCGCTGACGTCGGCGGCCACGACCCTGCCGCCCTCCGCGAGGATCCGCAGGACGGTGGCCTGCCCGATGCCCGAGCCGCCGCCGGTGATGAGTGCGCGACGGCCTGCGTAGCGGTCCATGAGATGTCTCCGATCAACTCCGGGCTCCCGGATCCGCCCATGGATCCGGGATTCCCGATCTGATTTCAATGTACGCCTGAGTGGCACGTTTTGCCACAACGACAATTCATGTATCAGGGTGAGAATCCCGCGTAGGCTGCGGGGGTGAGCACTCAGCCGACACCGCCACCGCCACCGCGTAAATCGCCGTCATCGCAGGCCGCGCAGACCCCGCAGGCCGCCCAGGCCGCCCAGGCCCCGCAACCGTCGCTGACCGAGCGCCGCAAGGCCGCCACGCAGCTCGACATCGCCCGCGCCGCGGCCGAGCTCTTCGCCGAGCGCGGCCCGGACGGCACCACGGCCGAGGAGATCGCGGGCCGGGCCGACGTGGCACTGCGCACCTTCTACCGGTACTTCCGCAGCAAGCAGGACGCGGTCGCACCGCTCCTCGCGGGCGGCGCCGCCGAGTGGCGGGCCCACCTGGCGGGTCTCGACCCGGCCGCGGGAGTGCCGACGGCCCTGGAGCAGTCCATCGCCGAGGCGCTCACCGCGGCGGACGACCGCGCGGCCGAGGCCCTGGAGTGGACCCGCGGGCTGCTGCGCGCCGCGCAGGACGATCCGGCACTGCGCGCCGTCTGGTACCGCGTGAACCAGGAGTCCGAGGAGCAGCTCGTGCCCGTACTCGCCCGGCTCGCCCCTGGCGGAGCCGACGACCTTGACGTGCGCCTGACCGCCGCCGCGGCCACGGACGCCGTCCGCCTCGCCCTGGAGACCTGGGCCGCCACGGACGCACCCGCCGAAGGCCCCGGCTCCCCCGCCGACCTGGCGGTGCGCTGCCTGCGCGAACTGACGGGCGGGCTGCGTCTCCTGGCCGCCGGGCGCGGGGACGGCTGAATCCGGCGCCCCGGTAACCGCTGGTACCGCTACGGCGCCCGCCCGCCGCAGGCCCCGCTACGGCGCCGGGTCCAGCGAGAACGCCAGCAGCGCCACGTCGTCCCCCACCCCTCCGCAGAACCGCATCAGGTCCTGCCAGACCGCCGAGGTCAGCGCCGAAGGGTCGTCCAGGGCTTCGGCGCAGAGCACCGCGACGCGCTCGGTCAGCGGGTAGAAGGCGCCGGACGCGTTCCGCGCCTCGGTCACCCCGTCGGTCACCACGAGCAGCCGGTCGCCGGGCTTCAGGACCAGGCTCGTCTCCTCGGGCGGAGCGACCCCGGCGATCCCCAGGCCCAGCGGAGCCCCCGGAGCGACGGTCAGCTCCTCGACGCGCCCGCCCCGCAGCAGCAGCGGAGGCGGATGGCCGCAGGAGACGATCCGCAGCTCGGAGGCGTCGTCCCGGAACTCCAGGAGCACGGCGGTGGCGAAGAGTTCCGCGTGCTCGGACTCCTCGGAGTCGACCACGAGACGGCGGTCGAGCCGGGCGGCGACCCCCTCCAGGTCGGGCTGGTCGAGCACCGCCTCTCGGAAGGCACCGAGCAGGGCCGCGACCGTACCGACGGCCGCGAGGCCGTGCCCCTGCACGTCACCCACCAGCGCCCGTACGCCGACCGAGCCCTTGCGTACGTCGAAGAGGTCGCCGCCGACCAGCGCCCCGCCCTGTGCCGCGCGGTAGAGGCCCGAGCAGCGCAGCGGGCCCACGCGCTCCGGCAGCGGCGGCAGGACGGCGAACTGGGCGGCCTCCGCGACGGTGCGCACGGTGACGAGCTGGGCGTCGCGCCGGCTGCGCACCCAGGCGAACACGACGCTCAGCAGCCCCACGAAGGCGACCGTCAGCAGATCGCTGTCCCCGGGACGGCCGAGTCCGAAGCCCGGCAGTTGGAGCAGCAGCACCGCGGTGCCGCCGAAGACGGCCGTGGCCAGGGCGCCGTACGAAAGGGCGGCCAGCGGCGGCACGGCGGCGAGCAGGAAGCTGAGGTCGATCGTCACCGGCGTGGCCAGCTGGATGACGCAGATCAGGAAGAGGAGCGCGGGCGGGGGCCAGCGCACCCAGTGGGGCGGCGGAGCCCCGCGCAGCCACCCCGGCTCCTCCCGGTCCCGCCGACTGGCAGCAGCGACCCTGAACATCGGTTCGCTCCTTCCGGTCGGCCTCCCCACGCTCCTACGCGCGCGTGCCCGCCGCACGCCGGGCCGGTCCGTCGGGTGCCGGGCCCCCGGCAGCCGGACGGCGGGCCCGGGGTGCCCGGAGTGCCCGGAGCGTCAGAGCACCCGCCCCATCAGGACGTCGTCCACGTACGAGCCGTCGAGGAAGAATTCACCCGGCAGCACCCCCTCGATCACGAACCCCTCGGAGTCGTAGAGGGCCCGGGCCGCGACATTGTGGCCGAGTACCCGCAGCGTGATGCGGCGCGCGCCCTGGCGGCGGGCCTCGTCGACCGCGGCCCTGAGCAGCTCGCGGCCCACTCCCTTGCCGCGCGCCTCGTCCGCGACGGCCAGGCCCAGGATCTGGCGCACGTGGGCGTTGGCGAGGAGAGGGGTGGGAAAACCGAGCCGGATGTAGCCGACGACCACGCCGTGCCGTTCGGCGACCAAGTGGTCGCGGGGACCGAAGCGGTCGGTGAAGAACGGCGGGTACGGGGGGCGCGGAGCCGGTTGTACCGCGTGCAGGGTCGACCAGGTGGTGCGGTCGATGCGGCCGAGGGCTGCTTCGTCGTCCGGCATGGCGGTACGTATGTTCGTGTCCGACATGAGCGCCACTGTACGACGGACGCCACTTGCCTCCCGGCGAGTAACCGCAACGGGCACCCCCTGCCTCCCGGCGAGTAGCCGTACGCCGGGCGCCGCACGCCTCCCGGCGAGTATCCGCACGGCGGGCGCCACGCGCGTCTTGGCGGAGATCCGGGACGCCTCCCGGCGGGTTTCCGGGGCAGGATGGCGTCATGGAGCCCACCGAGACCGAGCAGTCAGTCCCGTCATCAGCGCGGCGGTCCCGCATCGCCGTGGCCGGTGCGTCCGGCCTCATCGGAACGGCGCTGACCCGCGCCCTCGCCGACGACGGTCACGAGGTGGTGCGGCTCGTGCGCCGGGCGCCCCGTACGAAGGACGAGGTGCGGTGGGACCCCAAGGAGGGGTACGTCGACACGGCGGGGCTCGCGGGCTGCGACGTCATCGTCAATCTGGCGGGAGCCGGAGTCGGCGATCACCGCTGGACCGCCGCCTACAAGCAGGAGATCCGCGACAGCAGGGTGCTCGGCACTTCGGCGCTCGCCGAGGCGGCGGCCTCCCTGGACGAGCGGCCCCGCGTCTTCCTGTGCGCGAGCGCGATCGGCTACTACGGAGACACCGGTGAGCGCGCGGTGGACGAGAGCGCTCCCGCCGGACAGGGCTTCCTGCCCTCCCTGTGCGTGGAGTGGGAGGGCGCGGCCGCCGCGGCGCACGAAGCGGGCATCCGCACGGTCTTCGCGCGCAACGGCCTGGTGGTGGCGCGCGAGGGCGGGGCCTGGGGGCGGATGTTCCCGCTCTTCAAGGCGGGGCTCGGCGGTCGTCTCGGCAACGGCCGTCAGTACTGGAGCCACATCTCGCTGCACGACGCGGTGGCCGCGCTGCGGCACCTGCTCGACACGGAGTCGCTCTCGGGTCCCGTCAATGTGACGGCGCCCGAACCGCGCACCAACCGTGAGGTGACGGCCGCGATGGGGCGGGTGCTGCACCGGCCCACGCTCTTCACGGCACCGTCGCCCGCACTGCGCGTCGTGCTCGGCGAGATGGCCGGTGACGTGCTCGGCAGCCAGCGGGTCCTGCCGACCCGGCTCCTGGAGTCGGGATTCTCGTTCGCGTTCCCCGGCATCGAGGAGTCCATCCGCGCGGCGCTGCGGTAGAGGCCGCCGGGCCGTTCGCCCTCTTCACGGCTGCGATCTCGACGTACGGCCTCCGTGCGACCGGCGTGCGACCGTGCTCGGTCGATGCGCGACTGCCGCCGGACGTCAGGGCTCCTAACCTCGTGCGGAACTCCGTGATTCCGAAGCCCTGTTGAGGGCATGACGTCCCCAGCAGCCGCGCAACCCCGGGGAGGGGCCCGTGCTTGAGCCTGCGCACCATGCGGATGTCGTCATCGTGGGAGCGGGGGTCGCGGGACTGTCTGCCGCCCACCAGCTGACCAGGGCCGGTGTAACGACCGTCGTCCTGGAAGCCGCCCCTTACGTGGGCGGACGCATGTCGACGGAGAAGGTCGACGGATTCCGGCTCGACAGGATCGGGCAGCTGCTCACCACGTCGTATCCCGAGTTGCGCCACACGCCGGGGCTCGACGCTCTCGTACTGCGGCCCTTCGCGCCCGGCGTCCTGGTGCACAGCGACGGACGGCACCACCGCGCCGTCGAGCCCACCGGGCCCCGGCGCGCGAGGGGCGCACTTACCGCCGCACGCGCCCTCGCAACCGCCCCCAGGGGTCCGCGGACGGCATGGACCGCCCCGCGCACCACCCCCCTCGGGGGCGCGCTCGACCAGGCCCGCCTCGGCGCGGCACTCGCCCGGCTCGCGGCGACGCACCCGAAGCGCCTGATGACCCGCCCCGAACTCCCCGCGGCCAAAGCCCTCTTCTCCCGCGGCCTGCCCGCCCGCACCGTCAACGGCTTCCTGCGTCCGCTGCTCTCGGCGCTCCTCTGCGACCCGGACCTCACCACGTCAAGCCGGTGCGCGGACCTCGCCCTGCGCTCCTTCGCGCGTGGCCGCCTGTGCCTGCCCGAGGGCGGCGCCGAGGTGCTGCCCGAGCTCCTGGCGGCCGCACTGCCACCGGGGACGGTGCACACCGGCGTACGCGTCACCGCCGTCTCCACCACCTCGGTCACGACCGCGGACCACGGCGAAGTGAGCTGCCGGGGCGTTCTGCTGGCCACCGACGCCCGCGCCGCCGCCGAACTCCTTCCCGGCCTGCGCGTGCCGCCCTTCCATCAGGTGACCGTGCTCCACCACGCGGCCCCGGAGCCGCCGCTCGCCGAGCCCGCGCTGCTGCTCGACGCCGACCGCTCGGGGCCGGTCGCGCATACAGCCGTGATCAGCCATGTCGACCCTTCGCGCGCCCCCGCGGGCCGGGCGCTCATCTCGTCGACCGTCCTCGGTCCACCGCCTGACGAGCGCGCCGTCCTCGCCCATCTCGCCGATCTGTACGGCACGTCGACCGCAGGCTGGGAAACCCTCGCCGTCCATCACACCCGCGACGCGGTGCCCGCGATGCCGCCCCCGCACGATCTGCGCCGCCCGGTGCGGCTGCTCGCGGGGCTCTACGTGTGCGGGGCCCACCGGGACACCAGCACGGTGCAGGGCGCGCTCTATTCGGGCCGTCGCGCGGCGCGGGCCGCGCTCGCGGACTTGGGTGCGGACCCCGCGTACGGGACAGGGGAGCTCCCCATGGCGGCCTGACCCATCTGGCTACCCATCCAGCTACTCATCTGCCTGCCCGTCCAGCTACCCGTCCGGCTATCCATCCGACGTATACGCCACTCCCTTCGGCCCATACGCCAACCCCGGAAGCCTCCGCACCCCCACGCGGAGGCTTCCGCCTTTCCCGCGCATCCCTGCAACTTCCCTTGCCACACCAGTACCCCGCGGCTACGGTCCCACCGGATCGCCAAGCCGCGGGAGGACTCACGTGCGTCGCACCATCCCGGTGATATCGCTCATCCTCGGCCTATTCATGGGAGGTCTCTCTTTGCCGACCACCGCAACCGCATCGGAGACCGCACCGGAGACCACAGGGCCCTCCCCAGCACCCTCCGCAGCCCCCGTAGTACCCCGCCCCACCGACTGGACCGCGCTCGGCGGCCGCACGGAACTCACCGAGCGCACCCGCATCCTGATCGACCCGCGCGCGGGCTCCACCACCGCGCTCCCCTCGGGCCGCAGCGAATTCCCCGGCCCCGCACACCAGTCCGTACGCAAGCTCGCCGCCCAACTCCGTACGGAGATCAAGCAGGTCACCGGCATCACACCCCGGATCGTCCAGCACCCGGACCGACCCGCCCACGGCGACATCACGCTCGGACTCACCGCCGAGGGGAAGCTCGGCGCGGAGGGCTACACCTTCGACAGCGCGGGCCCGGTCCGTATCGAAGCCGCCTCCACCCACGGCCTCTACTACGGCACCCGCACCCTCCTTCAGCTCCTGCGCTCCACGGCCGACGACCACCGCGCCGTGCCCCGCGCCCGCTCCACCGACCGCCCCGCGCAGGCGATCCGCATGGTCCACCTCGACGCGGGCCGCAAGTACTGGAAGATCCCCTACCTGGAGAACCTGATCCGCAGGATGGGCGACCAGAAGCTCAACACCCTCTTCCTGCACCTCTCCGAGTCCGAGGGCTTCCGCCTGTACAGCCCGAAGTTCCCCGGCCTCGCCGACCCCGGCCACAGCTACGACCGCGCCGACATCGAGCATCTGAAGGCGTTCGCGGCCCGCCATCACGTCCAGTTGATGCCCGGCCTCGAACTGCCCGGTCACGCCACCGTGATCAGCGAGGCCTTCGGGATCGGCTTCGGTTCCGGCCCGGGCGCGTGCTCCGGCGCACACACGCACTCGCACCTCACGCCCGACTGGATCATCGACATGACCAGCGACAAGGCGATCGCGAAGTCGAAGGAGATCGTCGACGAGTTCGCGGGCTGGTTCGACGCGCCGCTGTTCTCGATCGGCGCGGAGGAGGTGCCCGGTCAGCTCGCCGAGTGCCCGCGCGTGCAGAACCATCTGGCGAGCGCGCCCGACGTGTCCACGCTCGGCGACCTCCTCAACCGCTACATCAACACCCTGGACGACGTGGTCACTTCGCACGGCAAGCGCACGGCCGTCTACAACGGCTCCGAACACCTCGAAGCGCCCCAGCAGAAGGTCCACGCCCCGGTCGTCTTCCTCACCTGGGAGGGCACGGGCGCCGAACCGGAGATCCCCGGGCACGACGAGATCGCCATCGGCCCGTTCTACGACACCCCGAACAACTACCACCACCTGTATCCGGACGAGCCCTGGATGTACGACAGCTGGGCGCCGAGCACCGCCCCCGACATGCTCGGCGCCGGCGTCACCAACTGGGCCGACTACAACTTCTGGGCCGACGACGGATACTTCGAGCAGAGCATGGCGGGCGCCCGCGCGATCCTCGCCGACCGCACCTGGAACAGGACCGCGACGCCGGACACCCTTGCCGACTTCCGGGCCCGCGCCGCCCGCATCGGCGACCCGCCGGGCACGACGCCCGCGCCGCTGCCGCCCCGGGTCGAGGGCCGGCCGAGCCATCACTGGACGTTCGACGACGCCTCGTACCCCAGCGGCTGGACGTACGCGGGCAGTCCCGGCAACACGATCTTCGCCGAGGACACGGCGGGCGGCCTCCCCGGCACCTCGTACATCATCAACAACCCCACTCCCGTGGACGGTGTGCGCGGCAAGGCCTGGCGCTTCGACTCCGACCGGGACGGCGTGGGCTTCGGCGGTCTGGACGTCGCCGAGCCGTGGACCGCGTCCGTGCAGGTCCGCCCGACGGCCCGGACCGGGGACCAGGTACTGCTCAGCTCCAGGGCGGGCGCGCTGAAGCTGATGCAGCACGGCACCGGGAAGGTCGGCTTCACGCGGTACGGAACGGCCGACCACAGCTTCGACTACACGCTGCCCCTCGACCGCTGGACCCGTCTGACGTGGGTGACGACTCCGGGGCAGACCATCCTGTACGCCGACGGGCAGCGGGTCGGGAGCGTCGCGGCGTCGATCCCCCTGCCGCTGCGGTCCATCGGCACGGAGAAGGCGAGCCTGCGGGGCGACCTCGACGAACTCACCACGTGGGACGAGGCGCTCACCCCCGACGAGGTCGCGCGCCTGCGCTGACCCCGTACGCCCGAGGGGACACGGGTAAGGGGCGGGCCTGCGCAGGCCCGCCCCTTACATCGCACCCGATATCCCGTCTCAGCTCAGCGCCGCGACCCGGTCCCGGTATCCGCGCACCGCCGCCGCGTCGCGGTACGGCTCAAGACGCCGCTCGAAGTCGCGTACGTACTCGACCGCTCGCACCGACCGCATCTCGCCCGCCGCCTGCGCCGCCTCCGCGCCCAGCTGGCAGGCCTGCTCCAGCTCGCCGAGGCCCAGGCGCGAGGAGGCGAGCACCACCCGGCAGAACAGGCGGCTGCGGGCGTACCCGGGGGCGCGCAGCTGGAGCGAGCGCTCCGCGTGCTGCGCGGCCACGCGGTACTGCTGGAGGTCCCGGTGGCAGTGCCCGAACTCGTCCGCGAGCTGCGCCTCGTCGAAGAACCGCGCCCAGTACGGGACCTCGTCCCCCGGCCGTGACGTCTCCAGGGCCCGCTCGGCGCGCACCATCGACGCCGTGCACGCCCGCACCTCGCCGAGCACCCCGTGCCCGCGCGCCTCGACCGAGTGCAGCAGTGCCTGTACGACGGGCGGTGCCGACGACCCGACGCCCTGCTGCGCCACCCGCGCCAGCTGCACCGCCTCTCTGCCGTGCCCGAGGTAGACGGCCTGCCGGCTCATCGTGATCAGGACGTACGAGCCGTACGCGCGATCGCCCGCCGCCTGCGAGAGCCGCAGCGCCTGGACGTAGTAGCGCTGGGCGAGCCCGTGGGCCGCGATGTCGTACGAGGTCCAGCCGGCCAGCCGGGTGAGGTCGGCGGCGGCGGCGAAGAGCCGCCGCCCGGCCTGCTCGCCGTACGTGCCGCGCAGCATCGGCTCGGCCTCGTGCTCCAGATAGCGCACGAGTGCCTGCCGTGCGTGCCCGCCGCCGTACGCGTGGTCGAGCGCCCGGAAGAGCTCGCCGACGGAGCGCAGGGCCGAGATGTCACCGCTGGTCACTCTCGCCCCGGCGCCCCGCTCGGGCTCCTTGCGCTGGCGGGGCACGGCGGGGCGCCCCTGGGTGGGGACGCGGCCGCCGTTCAGTCCGTGGTCGCCGCGCCCCACCCGGTCGTCGGCGCGGCCGATCAGCCAGTCCCTGCTGGGGACGACGAGCCCTGCCGGGGTGAACGCGATCTTCCGCAGTTCGGCATGGCTCCCGGAGTCCTTGCGCCAGAGCCCGCCGACGATGTCGATCGCCTCTTCGGGGCTCGCCGCGAATTCGAGCCCGGCGTACACCGGCGCACAGGCGTCGAGCCCAAGATCCTGCGCGGAGAGTCTGCGCCCTAACCGCCGGGTGAAGACCTCCGCGATGAGGGCGGGGGTGGTGCCGCGCGGCTGCTGGCCGCGCAGCCAGCGGGTCACGGATGTCTTGTCGTACCGCAGATCGAGACCGTGCTCGAGGCCCAGCTGATCGACGCGGCGCGCGAGCCCCGCATTGGAGAAACCGGCTTCTGAGATGAGCGCGGCTAGCTGGCGGTTGGGCGTGCGCTGCGGAGGTCGTTCCGTCATCAGCTGTGCGGTCTCCTGCCTTTCGGGCGTTGCTTGAGCAGCCCTTATGGCTCTATGAACGGCGTGAATGTAGCGGCCCTCACAGTCCCCATCGCGGCCTTCGACCCGCATTCATCCGATCGTGTGAGGATTGACCGGAGGACTGACGAGAATCCGCTGGCCGTACAGTGGCTGGGGGCGCGATATGTGCACGGTGCAGGTTCTAGGGAGGCACTTGCCGTGAGTGAGTTTCAGTTCGTCCGACTCGGCTTCGGTCCGGACTCGGTGGAGTACCAGGAGGCCTGGGACGAGCAGCGCCGCGTACACGCCGCCCGTTTCGCCGACGAGCTCCCGGACACGTGTCTGCTGCTCGAGCACCCGCCGGTCTACACCGCGGGCCGCCGCACCGAGGACAGCGAGCGCCCGCTGGACGGCACCCCCGTCGTCGACGTGGACCGCGGCGGCAAGATCACCTGGCACGGTCCCGGCCAGCTCGTGGGCTATCCGATCCAGAAGCTGCCGCGCCCGGTGGACGTCGTAGCACACGTACGCCGTCTGGAAGAGGCTCTTATCCGTACGTGTGCGGAGTTCGGCCTGGAGACGTCCCGCGTCGAGGGCCGCAGCGGCGTATGGGTGCTGGGTGACCCGGTCCAGGAGCGTCCGGCGCTCGGCGGGCTGACCCTGGACTTCGACCCGCGAACGCAGGACGACGAGTTCGACGCCCGGTTCAACGGCCCGGAGTACGCCCCGTCCAACGCGGGCCAGCGCCGCGAGGACCGCAAGATCGCGGCGATCGGCATCCGCGTCGCCAAGGGCGTGACGATGCACGGCTTCGCGCTGAACGTGAACCCGGACAACACCTGGTTCGACAAGATCATCCCGTGCGGCATCCGCGACGCGGGCGTGACATCGCTCTCGTACGAACTGGGCCGCGAGATCACGATCGCCGACGTCCTGCCCGTCGCCGAGAAGCATCTGCGGAACATCCTGGAGAACGCGGAACTGAAGCCGCGGCTCGTGGAGAAGGCAGCCGGGAGCCCCGAAAACCCCGAGAACACGGTTGAGCGCCCGGAATCCGAGAAGGCGACCGCCTAGACCGACACGGGCTCCGGGGAATGCACCCCGCCGGCCGGAGGTTGGCCGGACGTAAGCCCAACGACATGACGGGCGTACCCTGGTGTGCGCCGAAGAATCGAAGCTACAGGGAGCCGATGTGTCCGCAGTCGCACCCGACGGACGCAAGATGCTGCGCCTTGAGGTCCGGAACGCCCAGACCCCGATCGAGCGCAAGCCCGAGTGGATCAAGACCCGGGCGAAAATGGGCCCCGAGTACACGAAGATGCAGAACCTCGTGAAGAGCGAGGGCCTGCACACGGTCTGCCAGGAAGCGGGCTGTCCCAACATCTACGAGTGCTGGGAAGACCGCGAGGCCACCTTCCTCATCGGCGGTGACCAGTGCACCCGGCGCTGCGACTTCTGCCAGATCGACACGGGCAAGCCGCAGGCACTCGACCGCGACGAGCCGCGCCGCGTCGGTGAGTCCGTCGTCACGATGGACCTGAACTACGCCACGATCACCGGCGTCGCCCGCGACGACCTGGACGACGGCGGCGCCTGGCTGTACGCGGAGACCGTGCGCCAGATCCACGCGATGACGGCGGAGCGCGCCGAGGGCAAGACCAAGGTCGAGCTGCTCATCCCCGACTTCAACGCGGACCCCGACCAGCTGGCCGAGGTCTTCTCGTCCCGCCCCGAGGTCCTCGGGCACAACGTGGAGACCGTGCCGCGCATCTTCAAGCGGATCCGCCCCGGTTTCCGCTTCGAGCGCTCGCTCGAGGTCATCACCCGCGCCCGCGAGGCCGGTCTGGTCACCAAGTCGAACCTCATCCTGGGCATGGGCGAGGAGCGCGAGGAGATCAGCGAGGCGCTGCACGCGCTGCACGACGCGGGCTGCGAGCTCATCACGATCACGCAGTACCTGCGCCCGACGCCGCGCCACCACCCCGTGGAGCGCTGGGCCAAGCCGCAGGAGTTCGTGGAGCTCAAGGAGGAGGCCGAGGAGATCGGCTTCTCCGGCGTCATGTCGGGCCCGCTGGTCCGCTCCTCGTACCGCGCGGGTCGCCTCTACCAGATGGCGATCGAGAAGCGCGGGGCGTACGTCGCTTCGCAGGCGGTCTGATCTTCCCGCAGGAGCCCGACTGTGTGAATCGGCGCACAAGTGACTACTGACCAGTAGTGGCCGAGATGGCGCGGCCCGTACAGTCCCCGCAGGTGAGGGGTCCGTACGGGCCGCGTCAGTGTTTTGCGCTTGAGCGTCAAGGCTTCATCCGTGTTTGACCGGTCAGTCACGCCCTGGTAACACCAATCAGTGACCCTGGAATTACCCCACGTACAGCCCTAGCCATAGCCGCCCAGGAGGGCCCCACCATGCAGGCCGCGCCCGTACGCGCCACCGCCATCCCGTCCGTCACCGACGCACTGCGTGCCGTCGAGTCGATTCTCATGAGCAGCGGCCAGCGCACCGCCCGCCGCAACGCCTGGACATCCGTGCTCGACGACCGGCGTCGCGCCAAGGACCGGGCGGAGGCACTGCGCGTGCTCGAAGAGGCCATGCCAACCCACACGTCGTAGTCACTTCCAGGGACACGTAGACTTCACGACATGGCGAGGAAGGAAAACGCGGCGGACGCCGCGAACCCCGGGCGACTCAAGCAGATCGCTCAGACCTACAAGATGACCCGCAGGGCCGATCCGCGGATCGGTCTCATCATCGCGGCTGTGGGAATCGTCACCTTTGGTGTCTTCCTCGGTATCGGCTTCTTGATCGGTCACCCGATCTATCTCGGCATTCTCGGCTTCGTGCTCGCCTTCCTCGCGATGGCGATCGTCTTCGGGCGCAGGGCCGAGCGTGCGGCCTTCGGTCAGATGGAGGGCCAGCCCGGTGCGGCGGCCGCGGTGCTCGACAAGATCGGCCGCGGCTGGACGACGACTCCGGCGGTGGCGATGAACCGCAGCCAGGACGTCGTGCACCGCACGGTCGGCAAGGCGGGCATCGTGCTCGTCGCCGAGGGCAACCCGAACCGCGTGAAGAGCCTGCTGGCCGCCGAGAAGAGGCGGATGGCGCGGGTCGTCTCGGACGTCCCCGTGCACGACGTCATCGTCGGCACCGGCGAGGGCCAGGTCCCGCTGAAGAAGCTGCGTACGACGCTTCTGAAGCTCCCCCGCGTCCTCCAGGGCCCCCAGGTCACGGCCACGAACGACCGGCTGCGCGCGATGGGGGACCTCATGTCCAATATGCCGCTCCCGAAGGGGCCCATGCCGAAGGGCATGCGGATGCCTCGCGGCGGCCCGAAGATGCGGTAATTCCCCGCCTCTGCTCGCTCTACTTGTCTCTACGTACGGCGAAGGCCCCGGAACCGATTCGGTTCCGGGGCCTTCGCCGTACGAATTCGCTTCCGGGGCCTTCGCCGTGCGCTGAACGCTCTGTGCTCAGATCCGCACCTGGACGGCGCTTGCGAGGCGGTCGTGCAGGCCGCGGCCGTCGCGGTCCCAGATCAGGGCCGGGATCGCCACGCAGAGCAGCACACTGCGCAGGAGGACCCGGACGATGCCGAGCCGGCCGCCGCCCTCGGCGATGACGCGCAGCCGGAAGAGGGCCTTGCCGGGGGTGCAGCCGACCGTGCCGACCGTCAGGACGGTCATGACGAAGAAGATGCCGAGCGCCCAGTTCCCCATCGCCTGCTGGTCACCGCGAGCGAACAGGCCGTATGCGATGAGCATGCACAGGGCCCAGTCGACGACGACTGCGCCCATGCGCCGTCCGGGCCGCGCGATCGAGCCCGGCCCCTCCTCCGGCAGGCCGAGCTGCTCGCCGCGATACCCGAAGTCGACGCCCGCGTCCTCCGCGGCCGCACGAGGGCCGGAGAGCCACGATCCGATTACTTGCCTGTTGTCCACCCGTCCACGGTACTGCGCCCGTTTTCGTACGAGGACGGTCGGGGTAGGGCGAATGACAGCTGGCCCGAACTCGCCTCGGTTAACTTCGGCGAAACAAATGGGTCATGCTTGAGAAATCCCCCGTCCCTATGGTCGGGTCCCAGCGTGTGCCACCGCACTGGCCGCACAACGAGCTGCAACCCCGCCCCGCCTGGGGGTCGGGAGTAGGAGGAGTTGGATGTTCCAGAACGCCGACGACGCAAAGAAGTTCATCGCGGACGAGGACGTGAAGTTCGTAGATGTCCGGTTCTGCGACCTGCCCGGAGTGATGCAGCACTTCACGATCCCGGCAGCGGCGTTCGACCCGAACGAGGAGCTGGCGTTCGACGGGTCGTCGATCCGCGGCTTCCAGGCCATCCACGAGTCCGACATGGCGCTGCGCGCGGACCTGTCGACCGCCCGGGTCGACCCGTTCCGCCGCGACAAGACCGTCAACATCAACTTCTTCATCCACGACCCGATCACGGGCGAGCAGTACAGCCGTGACCCGCGCAACATCGCCAAGAAGGCCGAGGCCTACCTCGCGTCGACCGGCATCGCGGACACCGCGTACTTCGGCCCCGAGGCCGAGTTCTACGTCTTCGACAACGTCCGCTTCCAGACGTCGGCGAACGAGAGCTTCTACCACATCGACTCCGAGGCGGGCGCCTGGAACACCGGTGCGGTCGAGAACAACCGCGGCTACAAGGTCCGCTACAAGGGCGGCTACTTCCCGGCCCCGCCGGTGGACCACTTCGCCGACCTGCGTGCCGAGATCTCCCTGGAGCTGGACAAGAACGGCCTCCAGGTCGAGCGCCAGCACCACGAGGTCGGCACGGCCGGCCAGGCCGAGATCAACTACAAGTTCAACACGCTGCTCGCCGCGGCCGACGACCTGATGCTCTTCAAGTACATCGTGAAGAACGTCGCCTGGCGCAACCAGAAGACCGCGACCTTCATGCCGAAGCCGATCTTCGGCGACAACGGCTCGGGCATGCACGTCCACCAGTCGCTGTGGTCGGGCGGCGACCCGCTCTTCTACGACGAGCAGGGCTACGCCGGTCTCTCGGACACCGCCCGCTACTACATCGGCGGCATCCTCAAGCACGCCCCCTCGCTGCTCGCCTTCACGAACCCGACGGTGAACTCGTACCACCGCCTGGTCCCGGGCTTCGAGGCGCCGGTCAACATGGTCTACTCGCAGCGCAACCGCTCGGCGGCCATGCGTATCCCGATCACGGGCTCGAACCCGAAGGCCAAGCGCGTCGAGTTCCGCGCGCCGGACCCGTCCTCGAACCCGTACCTCGCGTTCTCGGCGCTCCTGATGGCCGGCCTGGACGGCGTCAAGAACAAGATCGAGCCGCCGGAGCCGATCGACAAGGACCTCTACGAGCTCGCCCCCGAGGAGCACGCGGGCGTCGCCCAGGTCCCGACCTCCCTCCCCGCGGTCCTCGACGCCCTCGAGGCGGACAACGAGTACCTCCAGGCGGGCGGCGTCTTCACGGCCGACCTGATCGAGACGTGGATCGACTACAAGCGCACGAACGAGATCGCCCCGATCCAGCTGCGCCCGCACCCGCACGAGTTTGAGCTCTACTTCGACATTTAAGCCGACTGGGCCGACAGGTCTGACGGGTCTGATGCAGCAGCGAGGGTCGCTGCCTCCTATGGGAGGTGGCGGCCCTCGCTGTTTTTTGTGTGGCTGCTCAGGCCGGTTTCGGCTGGGTGCGGCGGGCGTAGGCGCGGGCCGCTCTGGCTCTGTCGCCGCAGCGTGTGGAGCACCAGTGGCGGCGGCCGTGGCGGAGCAGGTAGCGGTTGCAGGGCGGGGAGCCGCAGGCGGTGAGGCGCGTGGCGTCGGGGGCCGTGAGGAGGGTCGCGGCGTCCGCGGCGAGGGTCGCCAGGGCGTGTTCGACGATCTGCGTGGTGGGGTGGGACGCGGCGCGGTGCAGGCCGCGGGCCGGGTCCCAGTGCAGGAGCGAGACCGCCGGGGCTCTGGTCAGGGCTTCGTTGACCGCGGCCAGTGCGGTCGGCGGGGGTGGGCAGTTGTCGAGCCTGGCGGCGAGCAGGGACCGGATCTGTTCCCGCAGGGTGCGCAGCTGGGCCGTGCACATCTCCTGGAGGCCCGCGTCCGCCGGGGCCAGGTCGCGGTCGGTGAGCCACTGGTTCGCGGCTTCCGGGGTGCCGAGGAAGTCGGTGAACTGGCCGCCGGGCAGGGCGATGGCGCTGTTGGCGAAGTCGAGCGCGGGGTACTGCTCGGCGCCCGGCGCGGGTGGTGGCGCCGGGGCCGCGGCGCCTGCGGCGCTCTCCGTCTCCGCGGTCATCGCCGCCTTCGCCTCCGAGGGCGCGGCCTTCGGCTCCGGGGGCGCGGTCTTCGGCTCGGCGGTCGCTGTTTCCTTCACGTATCTCATGGTACGCATTGCCTTCATCCGTGAGGAACGGCTACCGTTTATCACGGATAGACTTTCCCCCAACCGTGAGGCATGTGTCTTTCATGGCTGCTGCGGCTACTTTCGGCACGTCCGGCTCGCAAGACGAGCAGATCCCGGTCCGCGTCCTCGGCGGTCCCACCGCCTTCTTCGAGTACGGCGGTCTCAGGTTCCTCACCGACCCCACCTTCGACGCACCCGGCGACTATCCGGCCCCCGGCGGCGCCGGTCTGACCAAGACCGCGCCCGCCTCCGTCTCCCCCGACGACCTCGGCCCCGTGGACGTCGTCCTGCTCTCCCACGACGAGCACCCCGACAATCTCGACCACTCCGGCCGCGCCCTGCTCCCCGGCGTACCGCTCACCCTCACCACGCCCGGCGGCGGGCTCCGGCTCCGTGACAGCCTCGGGGACAAGGTGAAGGGGCTCGTCGACTGGGAGTCCGTCGAGCTCGACCGGCCCGGCGGCGGACACGTCACCGTGACCGGTGTGCCCGCCGTGCACGGGCCCGGCAGGCGCGAGGACGTCGAACCCCTCACCGGCGAGGTCGTCGGCTTCGTCCTGACCGGCGAGGGGCTCCCGACCATCTACGTCAGTGGCGACAACGCCTCTCTCGACGCGGTCCGGGAGACCGCTGAGCGGTTCGGGGGCGTGGACACCGCCGTCCTCTTCGCCGGCGCTCCCCGCTTTCCCTTCCTGTTCGAGGGTGCTCCGATCGTCCTCGACAGCAACCAGGCCGCCGAGGCCACGCGGATACTCGGGGCGCGGCGCGTCGTCCCCGTCCACTGCGACAGCTGGGCCCACTTCACCGAAGGGCGGGACGAGTTGGCGTCCGCCTTCGCCGCCGCAGGTCTGGCCGACCGGCTGCGGCTGAGCTGAAAGGCTCGAAGAACCTGGAGATCACCGTCGCAGGAAGCGGATCGACGGTCGCGCGTCCGGGCCGTCGTCCGCCGCCGGTGTCACCACCGCCCGCACCCCGTACACCTCCGCGATCAGCTCCTGCGTGATCACCTCGGACGGTGTGCCCGACGCGTGGGCCACGCCTTCGCGCAGGACCAGTACGTGGTCGCAGAACATGGCGGCCAGGTTGAGGTCGTGCAGGGCGATCACGCTGGTCAGGGGGAGGTCCGCGACCAGGGCCAGGAGGTCGAGCTGGTGCTGGATGTCCAGGTGGTTGGTCGGTTCGTCCAGGAGGAGTTCGCGGGGGTCCTGGGCCAACGCCCGTGCTATCTGGACCCGTTGGCGTTCGCCGCCGGAAAGCGTGTGCCAGGACTGGGCGGCCCGGTCCGCGAGGCCCGTACGGGCCAGGGCCTCGCGGACCGCCTCGTCGTCCCGTGGTGTGGCGGGGGACCACGCCCTGCGGTGCGGGATGCGGCCCAGGCGTACGACGTCCTCCACCGACAGTTCGACCTGCGTGGTGGCGTGCTGGTCGACCACCGCCACCCTGCGTGCCACGGTGCGGCGGCCCGCCTCCCGCAGGGGCAGGCCGTCCAGGGTGACCACTCCCGACGCCGGGGCCAGGACGCCCGCCAGGATGCGCAGGAGGGTGGACTTGCCCGAGCCGTTCGGGCCGAGGAGGCCGACCGTGGCTCCGGGGGGCGGGGCCAGGGTCACCCCGTCGATGACGAGGTGGCCGCCGGCTGTTCTGGACACCCGGTCGGCGCGCAGGCCGGATACGGCTTCCGTGTGTGGGGTCATGTCGTCTTCCGGGTGCGGTAGAGGACCAGGACGAACGCCGGGACGCCGATCAGGGACGTCACCACGCCCACCGGCACCTCCTGCGGGTCGAGGACCGTACGGGCCAGCGTGTCCACCCACACCAGGAACACCGCGCCCGCGAGCGCCGTGACCGGGAGCAGCCGTCCGTGCCCCGAGCCGACCAGGGCGCGGGCCGCGTGCGGCAGGACGAGGCCGACGAAGCCGATGGCGCCCGCGCTGCTGACCAGGGCCGCCGTGAGCAGGGCCGTGACGGAGAGCAGCAGGAGGCGGGTGCGGGCGACGTGGACGCCCAGTGTCGCCGCCGCGTCCTGGCCGAACACGAACGCGTCCAGGGTGCGGGCGTGCGCGAGGCAGACGGTGAGCGCGACGACGAGCACCGCCCCGCACAGCCAGACGTCCGTCCAGCCGACCCCGCTCAACGAGCCGAGCAGCCAGAACAGGACACTCCGCGTCGTCTCCGCGTCGCCCGCCGTGAGGATCACGAACGAGGTGAGCGCGGAGAAGAGCTGCATCGCCGCCACCCCGGAGAGGACCACCCGGTCGGCGCTACCGCCGAGGGTGTGGCTGAGCAGCAGGACGAGGGCGAAGGACACGACGGCCCCGACGAACGCGCCCGCCGAGACCGACACCACTCCCCCACCGACCCCGAGGACGACGATCGCGACCGCCCCCGTGGACGCCCCCGAGGAGACGCCGAGCACGAAGGGGTCGGCGAGCGGGTTGCGCAGGAGGGACTGGAGGACCGTTCCGCAGACCGCGAGGCCCGCGCCGCAGACCGCCGCGAGGAGCGTGCGCGGCATGCGGAGGTTCCAGACGATGCCGTCCCGGATGGGCGTCAGCGTCGCCTCGCCCCAGCCGAGATGGGCGGCCACCGCCGACCACACGTCCGGTACGGAGATGTCGGCGGGGCCGATGGTGACGGCCACCGCCACGGAGAGGGCGAGGGCGGCGAGGCCCGTCGTCCAGAGCAGGGCGGAACGTATGCCGCCGAAGGCGGCTGCCCTCACTTGGCGAGCCCGAACTCGCGCAAGGCGTCGGCGACTTGCTCCACGCCGTCCACCGTGCGGATGGTCGGGTTCATGGCCTGGCCGCTCAGCAGGACGTACCGCTTCTTCTTCACGGCGGTCAGGTTCTTGGTGGCCGGGTTGGACTCCAGGAACTCGATCTTCTTCTTCGCGCTCTCGGCGGTCTGCGACTTGCGGGTCAGGTCGCCGATGACCAGGACGTCGGGGTCGCGGTCCGCCACGGTCTCCCAGTTGATCTGGGGCCACTCCTCGCGGGTGTCGTCGAAGACGTTCTTCACGCCGAGTTCGCGGGTGATGATGCCGGGCGCTCCGCAGCAGCCCGCGATGTAGGGGGCGTCGGAGTTGGCGAACCAGTAGAGGACCGAGGTGTCGGACGCGTCAGCCTTCTTGATGGTCTTCGCGGCCTTCGCCACCCGCGCCTTGAGGTCCGCGATCAGGCGTTCGCCGCGCTTCTCGACCCCGAACGCCTCGGCCAGGTCCCGCACCTCGCCGTAGACCGTGTCCATGGTCAGCGTCTTGACGCGCTTGCCGTCGCCGTCGCCGCTGTTGTCCTTGCCCGCGCAGTCGGACGGCGAGACATAGGCGGGTACGCCGAGTTCGGCGAACTTGGCGCGGTCGGCGACGCCGCCCTTGCTGACCGTCGCCGTGAAGGACGCGGTGACGAAGTCGGGCTCCTTGGCGAGGACCTTCTCGAAGGAGGGGTAGCTGTCGGCGATCCGCTCGACCTTGGCGTTGTCCTTCTCCAGGCCCTTGAGCACCGGGTCCGTCCAGGTACCGGTGCCAACCATACGGTCCGCGAGGCCCAGCGAGAGCAGGATCTCGGTGGAGCCCTGGTCGAGGGAGACCGCGCGCTGCGGCGGCGCCTTGATCTCCGCCTTCTTGCCGCAGGAGGTCAGAGTCAGCGGGTAGCCGTCGGTCTTCTTGCCCCCGCCGGAAGTGGCGGAGGAGTCCGACGAGCCGCCGCAGGCGGTCAGAGTGAGGGCCAAGGCCGCGCTGAGGAAAGCAGGGACGGATATACGTACACGACGGGCTGTGGAGGACACACGATCCCTTGAGTCTCATGGCTCATACGCGGAGCCTGGCCTGCTTCATCACCTGTGCCGCTCGGTGCGCGGCGCAGGCGCCAGCAGGTCTTCGGACTCGGGGATCGGCCGGACGGGGCGCCTTCCCGGGCGTCCGTGGACGCCCAGTGGCCGTGGCCCCGCCCGTTCCCCCTCACCGCTGCGCGTCAGTTCCGGATTCGCACCGGATTCCCTGGCCCTGGTGTGGGTTGACTGGCGCTCGCAAGCTATCACGCGAGGTCAGGACCTCTGGTCGGCCCTCGGTGCGCCGCGGTAGGTGCCGAAGGACCACTTGTTGCCCTCGGGGTCGGCGATCGCGAACTCCCGGCTGCCGTACGGCTTGTCCTCGATCTCCCGGGTGATCTCGACCCCGGCGTCGCTGAGCCGCCGGTAGAGGTCGTCCACATGGTCGGTGACGACGTACGTGCCGAAGGTGCCCGGCTTCAGGCACCAGTCCCCGGCCCCGTCGTCGTACGAGCCGAGCATGATCGCGCCGCCCTCGGGCCAGTCGAGCTCGGCGTGGGCCACGCTGTCGCCGTCCTGGTAGACGGCGGTGCGCAGAAAGCCGACCGTGCCGACCAGGAAGTCGATCAGGGCGGGGGCGTCGTGCGCCTGGAGGGTCGGCCAGACGCTGGGGGCGCGACCGGCGGGGGTGGACCGGGGCTGCTGGTCCTGCTTCTCGGTGGTGTCCATGTCGCTGGTGTTCATGTCGGTGGTGTTCACGTCGCTGGTGTTCATGTCGGTGGTGTTCATGGCTCCTACTCTTCGCCCCCGCCATGGCTCCCGGCTTGGATATTCCGGCACTCTTCGGCCAGCCAGCCGCTGGGGCTCGCGCCGGTGTACTGCCGGAAGTCCCGTACCAGGTGGGAGTGGTCGTAATAGCCGCAGTCGGCGGCGACACCGGCCAGGTCGGGGGCGGCGCCCGCCGCGACGGAGCGTACGACGGCGTTGCGTGCACGCTGGAAGCGCATCAGGCGGCCCGCCTGCTTGGGGCTCAGGCCCGTCTCGGCGCGGAAGAGCGTGGTCAGGCGGCGTTCGCTGAGCGCGACGTGCCGGGAGAGGCCGCGCAGGGTGCCGACGCCCTGGTGCCGGGCCAGCCAGGCCCAGGCCTCGGCGACCTCCGGGCGTACGGCTCCCCCGGCGTCCGCGTCCGCCGCGCGCTGCCGCAAATAGGCGGACAGGGAGGTGAACCGCTGCTCCCAGCCGCTCTGCTCGCACAGCAGCTCCCGTACGTCGGCGGCGCGGCGCCCCATCACGTCCGCGCCGGGCGTGACCAGGTCGGCCGCCAGCTCCGCCGCGGGTACGCCGAACAGGGCGCGGGCGGCGAGCGGGTGCACGGCGAGCTGGATGCCCGCCTCGTGCTCGGGCCGTACGACGTACGCCGGGGACTGGTGCAGGCCGCCCACGACGATGTCCGTGCGCATGGCGTCGGGGCCGGTCGCCTGCCGGGGGCTGTGGCCGGTGGCGACGGGGCCGTCGAGGGAGAAGATCAGCGTGAGATAGGGGGACGGCAGGCCGCGGTGCAGACCGGGCTGCTCGCCCGCCGTGCGGTAACCGACGGCGGACACCACCATGCCGTCGAGCCGCGGAGCGGCCCGTACGAACTCCGGGGAGACGCTCTCCATGCCTTCCAGTATGCGATGCGCGTCGCTGCCGAGCAGGGCCGGAGAGCGTCGCTCCGGAGCAGGGCCGAAAGGCGTGCGGGCGTCTGACGCTGCTACCCGCGCGCAGGCGTCCCATGCCCGTTCCGTCCGGTGATGTCGATCATGGGAATCCGCCGCTCGGCCCCATACGATGACCCGCCGCTCCGGACGGGGCGCAGACCGCTCTCAGGGGGCACAGAACCATGGCATCAATGGCAAAGGGCAAGCTTGCCGTACTCGGCACGGCGGGCGCGCTCACCGCGGCCGTCATCGCGGGGACGGCGCTCTGGCCGAGCACGGACGCGACGGCCGCCGACGCCTCCGCGAAGACCGCCGCGAAGAGCGCCGGGGCCGCGGCCGAGCTGAAGCACTGGCCCGCACCGGTCGCGAAGAAGCTGGGCAAGGTCATCGCGGAGAACGGCGGCAAGGGCGCGTACGCCGTCTTCGACGCGGACAACACGACGTACCGCAACGACCTGGAGGAGTCCCTCCTGCCCTTCCTGGAGATGAAGGGGGTACTGACCCGCAAGTCGATGGACCCGTCGCTGAAGATCATTCCGTTCAAGGACACGGCGACGCACAAGGAGAGCCTCTACAGCTACTACAACCGGCTTTGCGAGGTCGACGACCAGGTCTGCTATCCGTGGGCCGCGCAGATCTTCTCCGGTTTCACGCTGAAGGAACTCAAGGGGTACGTCGACGAGCTCCTCGCCTACAAGAAGCCCATCCCCGCCGAGTACTACGAGGACGGGAAGCTGACGAAGACCGAGGTGAAGAAGCCCGAGTTCTTCACCGGCATGCAGGAGCTCTACAAGTCCCTGCGGGGGCACGGCATCGAGGTGTACGTCGTCAGCGCGGCCAGCGAGGACCTGGTCCGGATGGTCCTCGCAGACCCCAAGTACGGCTACGACGTGAAGCCCGAGAACGTCATCGGCGTCGGCCTCCAGCTCAAGGACCGCAAGACCGGCGAGGTCACCAGCTCCCGCAAGGAGATCGCGGAGGGCCGCTTCGACGAGAAGAAGCTGGCCAAGCGCGAGCTGACGCCGAACCTGTGGGCCCCGCTCACCTGGTACCAGGGCAAGCCCGCGGCCATCAACACGTACATCGACGAGTGGAAGAAGCCCGTCCTGGTCGCGGGCGACACCCCGGCGAGCGACGGCCCGATGCTGTTCCACTCCGCCGACGTGGAGCACGGCGGTGCGCGGGTCTGGGTCAACCGCAAGGACGCGTACATGAAGCAGCTGGACGGGATGAAGCAGAAGAACGCCGACCGGCAGCGTGAGCTCGGCCAGAAGGTGACCGCGGACAAGCGGTGGCTGACGGTGACACCGGACCAGATCGGCTAGACCGGCCAGATCGACCAGATCGGCTAGATCGGCTAGACCGGCTAGACCGGCCGGACCAGCCGAACCGGTCCGGCCGGACCGGCCAGATCAGGGCCCCTTACGACGCAGGACCGTCCGGACCCGCGGCATTCACGAGTCCCGAGGCGATCGCCTCGACGAGTGCCGCGTGGTCCTGCGCGTTCTGCGCGGCATAGCGCAGCGCGAAGTCGGCGACCGCCCGGTCGAACGTGTCGGAGCCGCCCAGGTAGGCGGCGATGGCTATGCGGTCGCCGGAGCGGGCGTGGGCGCGTGCCAGGGCCGTGCCGCAGAGCCCGGCGTAGGAGCGCAGCTCCGCGGCGGACATGGCCTCGACGTCCGCGGGGCCGCGCACGTCCCGGAGCCTGCGCCAGTAGAAGGCGCGGCCCCGGGGGCCCGTCATCCAGCCGAGGAAGATGTCGCCCGCCGCCTGGAGAAGGCGCTGCCCGGCGACCACACGGTGGCCGGGATGGACGTACGGACCGGCCGGCAGGTGCTCTTCGTAGACCGAGCGGACGGCTTCCTTGATCTGGAGGAAGAGCGGATCGTCGGCGTCGCGCCCGGCCAGGAGCACGATGAAGCAGCGGGTGCCGACGCCGCCCACCCCCACCACCTTCCGCGCCGCGTCCACGAAGCGGTAGCGGTCCAGGAGGAGTCGGCGCTCCTCGGAGAGCGTGGAGCGGTAGTCGCCGAAGATCTTGCGCACGGCCGCGATGTCCGGGGGCCCGGCCGGTATGAGGAGCGGCGGTTCGTGGACGATGCGGCGGACGCCGTCGGTTTCCCGGGTCAGCTTGCCGAGCGGCGGCAGGCTCGTGCGGGGCCGGGCCCCGTTGAGGGCGCTCTTCTCCCGGTCGCGGTGGCGGGTGGTGTCGATGAGCGGCAACAGGCCCCGGGGGTCGGTGCGTTCGTACCAGACCGCCAGTTCGCCGAGTCCGGCAAGGCGCCTCATCGACGTGCGGTACGCCGCCACCGCCGCGCGGCAGGCCGCGTGCGCCCCGCTCTCCGGGTGGCCGTTGGCGCGGGATGCCACGGCGATGCTCGCGGCCAGGCGTTTGACGTCCCACTCGAAGGGGCCGGGGCAGGTCTCGTCGAAGTCGTCGAGGTCGAAGAGCAGGGTGCCGTCCGGGGAGGCGAACAGGCCGAAGTTCAACAGGTTGGCGTCGCCGCAGAGTTGGACCGTGAGCCCGGTGTTCCACTGGACGGCGAGGTCCCCCGCCATGACGGCGACGGCGCCCCGCAGGAACGAGAAGGGCGATGCGGCCATGCGGGCGTACCGCACCGGCAGCAGCTCCTGGACGCGGTCCGCGCCCTGCCGTTCGAGCACGGTCACCGGGTCGGCGCGATCGGCGGAGGGGATCCAGGCCCCGTGCGAGGAACGGGAGGCGTTCTTGCGGGCGGCCCTGCCCTGCCGGGCACGTTCTTGCGGAGTGGTCATCGCCCGGGCCCCCCTTCTCCGTCGGCAGCTCCCGGCTGCGGCCTCCCCCTCGGCAGCCGCCCCCCTCAGCAGCAGCCAATGCCGCCGCGGTCGCGTACGCATGCCGGGTACGGCGAACGGGTGAGCAGGGCCGTGGCGCGTCGGGACTTCAGCTTGTCGGGTACGCCGGTTTCCCGGGAGCGCAGGCTGCTCGGGTTCGCCGGCGTTCCCGGGACCTCAGCTTGGGTAAGCCGACGTTCCCTGGACCTCAGCTTCCGCCCGCCACCGCCCACGCCGCCACCCCTTTGGCCAGCGCGCCTCCCGCCCGCGTCCACACGAAGTGGTCGAGGCGGGCGCCCGCCTCCTGCGCGGAGTACTCCCGGCGGGTGACGCGGGCTCCGGGCACCTTGCCGACGAGGTGGTCGAGAGCGGCTGCGGGGGCCCAGGTGTCGCCCTCCACGGAGACGGCGAGTACGGGCAGGTCGAGGGTGCGCAGGGCCGCTTCGTAGTCGTGCGGGGAGCCCGGGGAGGAGTAGCGGCCCGTGCGTCCCTGCCGTGCCCAGTCGCGCATGACGCCCTTGGGCTGGTTGCCGCCGAAGCCGAGCCTGGTGCCGGGCCAGCGGCCGAGCAGCGTGGAGATGGCCGCGGTGAGCAGTTCGCCGATGAGCAGCAGGGGCCCGCGCAGGGGTCCGTACGCGCGGAACCAGACGGAGCCCGACGCGACCAGGGCGACTCCGTCGACGCCGGGGCCGATCCCCAAGGATGCGTGTACGAGGCCCAGTTGGCCGCCCATGCTGTGGCCCAGGAGATACAGCGCGGGTTCCGGGCCCAGTTCGCCGCGTATCGCCTCGATGACCGCGACGAGGTCCTGCTCGACGATCGTGCGGTAGCCGTGGTCGGCGGCGTCCGGGTCGGTCACCCGCGGGGTGCTCTCCCCCTGCCCCCGCAGGTCCACGGTCAGGGCGGTGAGCCCTTCCGCGTGCAACTGGCGGGCGAACGCGCGGTAGTAGCGGGCGGGGGTGCCCATGGCGGGGAGGATCAGGACGGCCGGGGCGGGGCGCGGTGACGCCTCGCTGCCCCGCAGGCCCCGGACGGGAAACCGTGCCCCGTCCGGGAGTTGAGCGGTGACGAGCAGCGGCAGCTCGGCTGCCGGTTCCTGCTGGGCGGGGACGGATTCCGGCTGAGTCATGGGGTCAGCATGAACCACGCGTGCGGGCGGGGGCGCTCGGCCCCCGCCCGCACGCGCCGTGACGGCCGCCGTGACGACCGCCGTGACGACCGTGGCAACCGCGGTGCCGACCGCTCAGCGGCTGTAGCGCATCAGGGCGCGCACCATGTGGCAGGTGATGTCCGACGGCGGGTGGATTCCCACGTCCTCCGCCATGCTGCGGATACGGGTGTTGCTCGCTTGGTTCGCCAGATAGACGCCCGAGTCGAGGAGTGCTATCGCCAGACGCATGGCCTTCAGGCGCCGGTTGTGCGTGATGTACCACTCGCGCGGCCGTCCGGCCGGGAGCGGATGCTTCTCCAGTGGTGCGTACGTCGGGTCGATGATCACGGGCCGGGAAGCTTTGCGCTTGGACTTCGATGTGAGTGCGGCAGCGGGCACAGGCATCCTCCTGTCGCGGTCAGGAACCCCCGTCGGGAACCCTCGAACATTGCTTCAATTCTACCGCCGGGCACTGACAATCGCCGCTGGCCAGACGGGCTTTCGGGCGCTGTGACGGGTGGGTCGCGGGTAGCGTGTGCGGCATGGAGATCTGGATCAACCCCGCCTGCTCGAAGTGCCGCAGCGCGCTCACGCTGCTCGACGCGGAGGGCGCCGACTACACCGTCCGCCGCTACCTCGACGACGTCCCCTCCGAGGACGAGATCCGCGCGGTCCTCGATCGGCTCGGCCTGGAGCCGTGGGACATCACGCGTACCCAGGAGGACGCCGCAAAGGAGCTGAACCTGAAGGACCGTGAGGCCTGGCCGCGCGACGCCTCGGGCCGCGACCGCTGGATCACGGCGCTCGCCGAGCACCCCAAGCTCATCCAGCGGCCCATCATCACCGCCGACGACGGCACCGCGGTGGTGGGGCGCACGGAGGAGGCGGTACGGGACGCGCTGTCCCGCTAGCCACCCCGCAGTCCCGCAGTCCCTGGCGCCTGGCCCCTCCCCTCTGGCCTCAGCCGAGGAACTCGGCCACCCGGCCGTTCAGTTCGGCGGTCCGGGTGTGCGGCAGCCCATGGTGGCCGACATCCCGCAGCACGGCCGTCCGCACGGCGGGCAGCAGGTCGGCGGCGCGCGCCGCCACCTTGCCCGCGTCGTGCGCACGACCGCGCCCGGCGAGCAGGACGAGCACGGGAAGCCGCAGGGCGCGCAGCGCGTCCGGCGCCGGACGCGGCCCGGTGACCGGCTTCACCGTCGGGAAGTCCGCCGTGTGCTCCTGGAGCCGCAGCCAGTCCGGGTCCAGCGGGACGCCGCCGGTCTCCCAGGTGAGGAACGCGCGCGTACGCCGCGCGGAGGGGCGCAGGAGCATCGGCAGCGCGTGCAGCAGGTAGTTGGGCCGGAATCCGGCGAAGCACTGGGTCGGGTCGACGAGGACCAGACGCCGGACGCGGTGAGGTGCGTGCAGGGCGTAATGGAGCGCGATCCAGGCACCGTACGAGTGTCCGCAGAGATCGACCGGCTCCTCGGCCCCGAGCCCGTCGAGGAGCGCGTCGAGCCAGCCGGTCAGGTCGGCCACGGTGCGGATCGGCCGGCTCGCGTCCGGCGCGCTGCGCCCCGCCTCGCCGATCAGGTCGACGGCGTACACGCGCCGCTTGCGCGCCCACTTGGCGACGTTCGCGAACCAGCTTCCCGCGGTGGCGCCCCCGCCGGGCAGCAGTACGAGCGGCGGGGCGCCGACCGGTCCGCACACCGCGGCGTAGGTGTCGCCGAAGGGGGTGGAGACCGTGCGGTGCTCCGTCCCCTCGGGCCACTTCGCGAGGACCTTGTCGTACGCGATGAAGAACGCCTCGGTCGTCATCGGACTCCCCCTCCGTCGGTCGGGCCTTGAGTCTCACCCGCACCGGCCCGGACATGTCAGAGAACGGCGGGATGTCCGGTCGGACGGGCGACCGACGACGGCACGGATGACGGCGGACGCGGATGACGGCGGACGCGGATGACGGACGACGGACCCAGATGACGGCGGACCGACGGCCCATGTCCGGCGAAGCGTTACATATGCCCCCATAGCGTTGAGCACTCCATACATCGCAGGCCGGACGACGCATCCGGGAAACGGAGAGGAGTGCGCCCGTGCAGAGCCTGAAGTCCGGGGGCGTATACGGAACCATCCTCGCGAGCGCGCTGGTCGCGGCGCTGCACTCGGAGCACCAGGCCTACACGCCCTGGTACGACGCGGCCTGGATCATGGTCACCGCGGGCACCGCGGCTCTCGCGCACGGATACGCGCACCACATGTCCACGCACCGGCCGGGAACGGGCCTGCAGCGGTGGCGGCAACTGGTCCGTGAGCTCCTGGACGAGTGGCCGGTGATCGTCGCCTGCTGGCCCACTGTGGCACTGCTCGTGCTCGCCGGGATCTTCGACTGGCCGGAGGATCCCGTCACCTGCTCCGCGCTCCTCCTGAACGCCGCCCTCCTCCTGACCTGGGGCACGGTCGGCGCCCTCCGCGCGGGCTTCCGGCGGCGTTCGGCCGTGCTGCTCGGCATGGCGGACGCGGCGATCGGGCTGCTCATCGCGGCCGCCAACGCCGTCATCAAGTGAACCCGGACCAGGGGGACGAGGGGGGCGAGGCGTGAGGTGAGCCACAACCACCGCAGGTAACACGGGGTTCACATTCGAGCAATGGCCGGGAAATCGCCCGTTGGCAGGCTGCGCGGCATCACCACGGCACCGCAGCACCCGCACGTTCTGCGCCGTACCGAGCGTTCAAAAGGATGGCCCCCGTGACCTTCAAGGCTGAGTACATCTGGATCGACGGCACCGAGCCGACCGCCAAGCTCCGTTCGAAGACGAAGATCATGGCCGACGGCGCGGAGCTCCCCACCTGGGGCTTCGACGGATCCAGCACCAACCAGGCCAAGGGTCACGCATCCGACCGCGTGCTCAAGCCGGTCTTCACCTGCCCCGACCCGATCCGCGGCGGCGACGACGTACTCGTGCTCTGCGAGGTCCTCAACACGGACATGACGCCGCACGAGTCCAACACCCGTGCCGCGCTCGCCGAGGTCGAGGCGCGCTTCGGCTCGCAGGAGCCGATCTTCGGCATCGAGCAGGAGTACACCTTCTTCGAGGGCGACCGCCCGCTCGGCTTCCCCGTCGGCGGCTTCCCGGCCGCGCAGGGCGGCTACTACTGCGGCGTCGGCGCGGACGAGATCTTCGGCCGTGACGTCGTCGAGGCGCACCTGGAGAACTGCCTCAAGGCGGGCCTCGGGATCTCCGGCATCAACGCCGAGGTCATGCCGGGTCAGTGGGAGTTCCAGGTCGGCCCGCTCGCGCCGCTGGAGGTCTCCGACCAGCTGTGGATCGCCCGTTGGCTGCTCTACCGCACCGCCGAGGACTTCAAGGTGTCGGCGACGCTCGACCCGAAGCCGGTGAAGGGCGACTGGAACGGCGCGGGCGCGCACACGAACTTCTCGACGAAGGCGATGCGCGAGGGCTACGCCCCGATCATCACCGCCTGCGAGTCCCTCGGTGAGGGCTCCAAGCCGATGGACCACGTCAAGAACTACGGCGCGGGCATCGACGACCGTCTGACCGGCCTGCACGAGACGGCCCCGTGGGACGAGTACAAGTACGGCGTCTCCGACCGCGGCGCGTCGGTCCGCATCCCGTGGCAGGTCGAGGTGGAGCAGAAGGGCTACATCGAGGACCGCCGCCCGAACGCGAACGTCGACCCGTACGTCGTGACGCGTCTGCTCGTCGACACCTGCTGCACCGCCCTGGAGAAGGCCGGCCAGGTCTGACCCGATGGGTTCGTACGTTCCTGAAGGGGGCGCCCGCCGAACCGGTGGGCGCCCCCTTCGGCATGGCGGCCCCGAGGGGCGAATTCACGCCAAGGGTTGGCCAAGGACCCGTATCAGCGTGCGAGAGGGAACGACCGCCGCCCCGCCCATCTGCTTCAATGGGGTCATGGGCAGCTACGGGAACATCGCGACGGGTCGTGACCACGACCTCGAGCCGTTCTGGCCTTCCCGTCAGCACCACGACTTCGACCGGGTGTGTTGCCGCGCGACGAACGCGCAGGCCCTCTAACGCCGTTCACCCGGCTTTCGCCTGACGCGCACGACGTACGTACGTCCTCGTTGACTGACGACTCCCTCGCGCGAAAGAGCTGACTTCCATGGCGAACTCCCGTTCCTTCTCTGCCTCCACCGCTTCCACCGCCGCCGCCACGGCCACCGCCACGCCGCCCGTCCACCCCGGCCGGGGGCGGCTGCGCGCCGTCGCCCCGGACGAAGTGGTGCAGATCACCGACTTCCTGCCGCCGGGCGCGACCTGGCTGCCCGCGCCCCAGCACACGCTGCCCACCCTGCCGGGCCAGCCGCCGATGATCGGCTACCTGGTCCTCGTACCGGCCGGTCAGGAGCCGCCCGTCGCCGCCGGACCCGAGCCGGTCCAGCCGGCGGCCGCACAGGGGCAGGGACAGGGGCAGGGGTACGGCAAGGAGCAGGCGTCCGCCGGGCCCGTGTGGATCGACTCCGTGCAGCGAGCCGCGCAGGTCGACGGACGGCAGCTCGACCTCACGTACCTGGAGTTCGAGCTGCTCGCGCACCTCGTCGCCCACCCGCACCGGGTGCACACCCGCGACCAGCTGGTAACCACGGTGTGGGGGTACGGACACGTGGGCGACGGGCGCACCGTCGACGTCCACGTCGCGCGGCTGCGGCGCAAGCTGGGCGCCGAGCACCGTCAGACGATCCAGACGGTGCGCCGGGTGGGCTACAAGTACGCGCCGCCGACGTCCCGCTGACCCGGAAGTTCCCCGGTGGGGCCGGGGTCTGCCGGTAGCAGAACCCGGTTCCGCCGACGGAACGCGGCGTGCAGAGTCGTCCCCATGAGACTTCTGATGCTGGGCGGTACGGAGTTCGTGGGGCGGGCGGTCACCGAGGCGGCGCTCGCGCGTGGCTGGGAGGTGACGGTCTTCCATCGCGGGCGCCACGAGGCACCCGCCGGTGCGGTGTCGCTGCTCGGTGACCGCACGGCGGACGGCGGCCTGGACGCGCTCGCCGCCTCCGACGCCGAATGGGACGTCGTCGTCGACACCTGGTCGGGAGCGCCGCGTGCCGTGCGCGACACGGCGCGGCTGCTCGCCGGGCGGGCGGGACGGTACGTCTATGTGTCGAGCGTCTCCGTGTACCGGTGGCCGATCGCGGCGGGCTCCGACGAGAACCACGCCCTCGTCGGGGGAGAGCCCGACGCGGATGCGGTGGCCTACGCCGAGGACAAGCGGGGCGGGGAGCTCGCGGCCCTCGCGGAGTTCGGGGCGGAGCGCACGGTGCTCGCCCGCGCGGGGCTGATCCTCGGTCCGTACGAGAACATCGGGCGGCTGCCGTGGTGGCTGAACCGGGTCGCCCGCGGCGGGCCCGTACTGGCGCCGGGGCCACGGGAGTTGGACCTCCAGTACATCGACGCGCGCGACCTCGCCCAGTGGGTTCTGGACGCGGCTTTCGCGGGCCTGTACGGCCCGTACAACATCGTCTCCCCCGTCGGGCACACCACGACGGAGGAGTTCCTGAAGGCGTGCGTGGCCGTGGCGGGCGCGGCCGACACGGAGCTGCGGTGGACCGACCCCTCGGTGATCGCCGAACACGGCATCGAGCCTTGGACGCAGCTGCCGGTATGGGCGCCGCCCGGCGAGATGCACGACTCCATGCACCGCACCTCGACGGAGAAGGCGGTGGCCGCGGGCCTGCGGGCACGGCCGGTGGCGGACACGATCGCGGACACATGGACGTGGCTCCAGTCGATCGGCGGCCAGGCCCCGCACCGCCCCGACCGCCCGACGGTGGGCCTGCCCCCGGAGCTGGAAGCGAAGGCGCTGGGGCGGTAACCCGAAGACGGGGCGGTGGCGGGGCTGGTGTCACCAGCCCCGCCACCGCCCCGTCAGGGGTGCGGGCCTACACCCTGCCCGAGGGAACCCGCCGGGGAGCAGGCTGCTCGGCCGCCACAGGCTCGCCGTGAGAGATGCGGGGCAGCCACGAAAGCCCGCGCGGCGTCCGCCAGTTCCGCTCCCCCAGGAGCGTCATCAGGGACGGCAGAAGGACCATCCGTACGACCGTCGCGTCCAGCAGGACCGCCACGCCCAGGCCCACGCCCATCTGCTGCATGTCCTGCATGGACAGGGTGCCGAAGACCGCGAAGACCGCCACCATGATCACGGCCGCTCCCGTCACCGCGCCCGCGGTGCGCGTGATGCCCTCGCGGATCGCCGTGCGGTTGTCCAGGCCCCGGTCCCGTGCCTCGCTGATCCGGGAGACCACGAACACGTGATAGTCCATCGACAGACCGAAGAGGACCACGAGGACGAACAGCGGCATCCAGTTCTCGATCGCCCACACCTGCTCGGAGCCGATCAGTTCCGCGCCCCAGCCGTGCTGGAAGACCGCGGTCATCACGCCATAGGCCGCGCCCACCGAGAGCAGGTTGAGGGCGATGGACGTCACCGCGATCACCACCGAGCGGAAGCTGAAGAGCATCAGCAGGAACGTCACCGCCGCGATGAAGGCGAACACCGGCACGATGCCCTTGCTGAGCTGATCGCTGAAGTCGACGGAGTCGGCGAGGTCTCCGCCGACGTAGGCCTGTGCGTCCAGGCCGTCGAAGGCGGCGGGCACCACGTCGTCCCTGAGCTCGCCGAGCGCCTTCTTCGCCTCGGCGCCACTGCCGTCACCGGGCAGCGGTACGTCGATCTCGGCCACGCCCGCGTTCTTGTGGACGGTGAGTTCGGCGCCCTTGCCCGCGTCCCGCACCACCTCGTCCAGCGCGTCGCGCATCTTCTGCGACCGGATGTCGCCGGCCTCGTCCGCCTTGACGACGATCTTGGCCGGGGCCGGGCCGCCGGGGAACTCCTTGGTGATCTCCCGGAACGACACCGAGAGCGGGGCGTCCGAGCCGAACTGCTTCTCCAGGCCGAGCGCTTCGGTCTTCATGCCGACGGCGGGCGCCGCGAGGGCGAGGAGCAAGGCCACCGAGGCGACGGCGAAGAACTTCGGCGCGGCGAGCACGGGACGGAGGATCTTGCGCGCGATGCCGCCGCTGGCGTGCGCGCCCTTCCTGTTCTTACGGTTCAGGAAGGGGATGCGCCCCGCGTTGATCCGGTCGCCGAGCGCGGAGAGCAGCGCGGGAAGGACCGTGACCGAGCCGAGCATGGCCACGCAGACCACCAGGATCGTGGCGACCGCGAAGCCCTTGAAGAGCAGCAGACCCGACAGGAACATGCCCGCCATCGCGACCATCACGGTCAGTCCGGAGACGAGCACGGCCCGCCCGCTGGTGGCCGCCGCGATCCGCAGCGCGGTCTCCGCGTCATGTCCCGCGGCCCGTTCGTCCCGCTCGCGCCGCAGATAGAACAGGCAGTAGTCGACGCCGACCGCGAGCCCCATCAGGAACATCACCGAGTACGTCGTCTCGAAGAGGTGCAGCTGGTGGCTGGCGAGCGAGAGCAGGCCGAAGGCGGCCACGCACGCGGTCAGCGCGAGCCCGACCGGAAGCAGCGCCGCGACCACGGCGCCGAAGGCGACCAGGAGGATGCCGAGCGCCAGCGGCACCGCGGTGAACTCGGCCTTGGTGAGGTCGTCCGAGAGCAGGTCGCCGAGCTGCTTCTCGGAGCTCGCGTCGCCGAACTGGTAGACGGAGATGCCCTTCCCCGCACCGTCGTCCTTGGCCTTCTGCACCGCGTCGAGCACCGGCTGGACGCGGTCGGCGGCCTCGTCGGACGCGCCCTTCATCTGGAAGCGCAGCAGCGCGTCCTTGCCGTCCTTTGACGGCAGCGGCGCCTGCATCCGGCGTGTCTCGCCGGTCGCCGTCAGCGCCTCGGAGAGGTCGCCCGCCGCGTCCCGCCAGCCGTCCGCGGTCCTGGAGCTGACCATGACGAGCTCGCCGGCGGGCTCCTCGACGCCCGCGTCGTCCAGGATCGCGGCGGCCCGGCCCGAGTCGCCGACCCCCATCTCGTCGTCGGACGCGGTGACCATGCCCGAGGCCCCGCCGATGGTCGTGGCGAGCACGACGAAGAGCAGCCAGCCGAGGATGGCCGTCTTGCGGTGGTGGGCACTCCACACACCGAGTCGTGCCGCGAGGTTTGGCCTCATGGCGTTTTCGCCCCCATAAGTAAGCGTCGGATAAGTCGTTCGATGACAGGGACAACGCTAGAAATCCGGGGCCTGCCCACCCAGCCGCCGAAGCCCCCACTGTCCGAAGCACAGGGCGAGGTACGGGGGTGTCGTCAGGTACACCCCGCGCTCGGGTGCCGAGGCCAATGACCGGCGCACGCCCCAGCGGTGAGAATGTGCTCATGCGACCGGAAGAGATGGGGATCAGAAAATGACGAGGGTCCGTGCATCCTTGATCGCGGCAGCCCGGGGGCTCTATCTGGCGATCGCCACGCTCGCGGGGTCGATCACGCTCTTCGTGCTGTCGGTCGTCTCGATCGTCCTCATCGTGATCGGCGTCGGCGTCTTCACGACCCCGCCGCTCCTGATGGCCGTACGCAAGTGGGCGGACCTGCGCCGCGCCCAGGCCGGCGCGTGGTCGGGCGTACAGATCCCGACTCCCTACCGCCCCTTCCCCTCGGACCTGCGCCGGGGCATCACCGGGCTCGTGGAGCGCAACTCCCTGCTCCTCAAGGACCCGGCGACCTGGCGGGACCTGCAGTGGCTGCTCGTCGACATGACCGCCGGCTGCGTCACGGTGATCTTCGCGCCCGCGCTGCCGCTCTACATGCTGTACGGGTACGTCCTCGCCCTCGGCGTCTGGGAGCCGATCTACGACGCGGGCGGCGGCGAGTGGTACGGCTTCATCCACGTCACCTCGCAGAGCGACGCCAACATGGCCGCCCTGCTCGGCACCGCGCTCGGCATCGTCGGCCTCTTCGCCAACCCCTCCATCGTGCGCGGCCACTTCCTCCTGGCCCGGACCCTGCTCGCACCCACCACGTCCATGCGGGAGCGCGAACTGGCCCAGCGGGTGGACCGGTTGACCGAGACCCGGCACGACGCCGTGGACTCCTCGGCCGCCGAGCTGCGCCGCATCGAGCGGGATCTGCACGACGGCGCGCAGGCCCGGCTGGTCGCGATGGGCATGGACCTCGGCACCATCGAGGCGATGATCGAGAAGAACCCGGCGAAGGCCAAGGAGATGATCGCCAAGGCCCGGCAGAACTCGGGCGAGGCGCTGACCGAGCTGCGCGACCTGGTCCGCGGCATCCACCCGCCGGTGCTCGCCGAGCGCGGCCTCGGCGACGCGGTGAGGGCCTTGGCGCTGCGGCTTCCGGTGGAGACCGAGGTGGACGTGGAGCTCGCCGGGCGCGCGGAGGAGCCGGTGGAGTCGGCCGCGTACTTCGCGGTGAGCGAGGCGCTGACGAACACCATCAAGCACGCGGGCGCGGACCGCGTCTGGGTGGACATCCACCACGCCGACGGCCATCTGCGCATCGCGGTCACCGACAACGGCAAGGGCGGCGCGTCCATGGGGGCGGGCTCCGGGCTGAGCGGGATCGAACGCCGACTCGGTACATTCGACGGCGTACTTGCCGTCAGCAGTCCCGCGGGCGGTCCGACCATGGTGACCATGGAGATCCCTTGCGAGTTGTCCTAGCCGAAGATCTCTTCCTGCTGCGTGACGGTCTGGTCCGGATGCTGGAGGCATTCGACTTCGAGATCGCCGCCGCTGTCGAGACCGGGCCCGAACTCACCAAGGCCCTGGCCGAGTTGGAGCCGGACGTCGCCGTGGTCGACGTCCGGCTCCCGCCGTCCCACACGGACGAGGGACTCCAGTGCGCGCTCGCCGCCCGGCGGGCACGGCCGGGGCTTCCGGTGCTCGTGCTCTCCCAGCACGTGGAGCAGCTGTACGCGCGCGAGCTGCTCGCCGACGGGAACGGCGGGGTCGGCTATCTCCTCAAGGACCGGGTCTTCGACGCCGACCAGTTCATCGACGCCGTACGCCGGGTCGCTTCGGGCGGCACCGCGATGGACCCGCAGGTGATCCAGCAGCTCCTGTCGCGCCGGTCGTCGGACCAGCCGCTCGGCAAGCTGACGCCCCGCGAGCGCGAGGTCCTCGAACTCATGGCGCAGGGGCGGTCGAACGCGGCGATCGCGGCGGAGCTCGTCGTGACGGAGCGGGCGATCGCCAAGCACACGTCCAACATCTTCGGGAAGCTGGACCTCTCGGTCTCGGACGACGACAACCGGCGGGTTCTTGCCGTACTCGCCTATCTGGATCAAGGACGTTGAGAAGATCGCCCGCGGGAATCCCGGGGGAATCGCGCGGGTGATTGAACGGGGCCCACTCCTGTTGCGTACGTAGTCCCATGGGACGCACACCACGACGCACATCAAGAAAACGATCAAAACTCGCCGGGCGCGCCATCGCCGCCTCGGCGGCGCTAATCCTGGGCGGCGGCGGAATGGTCGCGGTGAATGTCTACGCGAACGCCGGGGAAAGCTCCGATTCGCCGTCCGCCAGGACACAGGCCGGTGACTGGCGCGGCAGAATGGGTCTCGCGACCATCAGCTGCCCGGATGTCGGCACCCGCCTTTCGGACGTACCGGACAGCGCCCGCGAGGACGTCGACCGGCGGCTCGCGGAGCTCGACACCCAGATCACCGCCGCGTACGAGAAGTTCTCCGATGCCCGGAGCGCCGAGCAGGCCAAGGCCGTGCTCGAACCCCTCGCGGAGAAGCGGCGGCCCACCATCGAGGGCATCGGCTCCTCGATCGACCGGGCGGGCGGCAAGCCGCCGCGGGGCATGGACGGCATGGCGCCGTGCACCATGCGGGCCGACGACTCGGCCGGGCAGCAGCCCCCGCAGAACGGCGGCGACGGCGGCGACGGCCAGCAGCCTCCGCAGGACGGCGGCGGGCAGGAGCAGCCCCCCGGTGACGGAGGGGACCAGCAGCAGCCGCCGGACGGCGGCGACGGCGGGCAGCAGCCTCCGGACCAGCAGAACGGCAACGGACCCGAGGCCTCCGACTTCGTCGACATCCAGTCCGTCCAGCCCAACGTCAACCGCCCCGGCAAACAGCGCGGTGCCTCGCGCGGCACCTTCACCACGAAGTGCGGGACGAACGAGAACGGCAAGTTCAATCCGGACAATGTCATCGCCGCGCCCGGTGTGAGCAATGGCGCCCACCACATGCACGATTACATCGGAAATCAGGCCACGGACGCCTTCTCCAGCGATGAAGATCTCGCGAACGGCGACACCACGTGCCGCAATCAGGGAGACAAGTCCACCTACTACTGGCCGGTCCTGCGGCTCCAGAACGGAGAGGACGAGAACGACGTCGGCGCGGACGGCGGCGGCAAGGACCAGAATGTCGGCCAGATCCAGACGCCGACCTCGGTCACGCTGAAATTCGCCGGGAATCCGACGAGCAAGGTTGTCGCGATGCCGCGCTTCCTGCGCATCATCACCGGTGACGCCAAGTCGCTGACCAACGGCGACGCGAACGCCAACGCCTCCTGGAGCTGCACCGGCTTCGAGGACCGGCAGCTGAAGGACAAGTACCCGATCTGCCCCGAGGGCAGCCAGGTCGTGCGGACGTTCAACTTCCAGAGCTGCTGGGACGGCCAGAACACCGACAGCGCCAATCACCGCACGCACGTGGCCTTCGCCGACGAGCGGAGCGGCGCCTGCCCGCAGGGCTTCAAGGCCATTCCGCAGCTGGTGCAGCGCATCGTGTACGACGTGCCGCCGGGTCCGGGATTCGCCGTCGACTCGTTCCCCGAGCAGCTGCACAAGCCGATCACCGACCACGGAGACTTCATCAACGTCTTCGACGAGAAGCTGATGAACCGCATGGCCAAATGCATCAACGGAAACAAGCGCTGCACCTGAGCCGAGCCGGCCCAGTGCGCAGGCTTGACCCCCTACTGCTGCGCGGTCAGCTCGTGTGGTGACCGGAGTGGCCCGAATGCCCCGGGCCTCCGTCCTCGTGATCCCCACCACCGCTACTCCCCGAGTGGTGCGAGGACTTCTCCACCGTCCCGCCGAGCCGGCCGCGCAGCCGCATGACCACGTTCTCCTCGCCGACCGCGATCCACTTCTTGCCGATGAGGTACGTGCCGCCGTAATCGGCCGCCTCGTCGAACCATTCGGCCTGGCCACGGGCATTTGTAAAGGTTACTAGGACGTAGCGGCGGGCACCTTTGTCACAGGTGGCCTGCCGCAGTTCGGCCGCGTCCGTCTGGATGTCGGGCTTGCACCGCGCCTTGGCCGCCAGCTGCTCAAGGCTGCCGCTCGCCGTGTCCGGCGGCGCGTCGTCGCCGTCCGAGCCGCACGCCACGAGCATCATCAGCAGTCCCGCACCCATGCCCGACAGCATGCGCCCGCGCATGCCCTTCTTCGCGCCCCCAAGCGTCTTCCGCGCTGCCTTCATCGTCCCTCCAGTCCCGTCAGGCGAGCCGAACTCGCCATCTCCGTATGCACCGTTGAGCGCTGGACGCCGCACGGATACCGTGCGCCGCACCATCAGACCCAGGGGGTACACATGTCCGATCCGTCTCGACGTTCCGTGCTCGGCACCGCCGGGGCCATCGGCCTCGGTGCCGCCGTCGGCGGTGTGACGGTTCCCGCCCACGCCGCCGAGGGGCCCGTCCGGGACCCCGCCCACGCCTTCGATACGGATTCCGCGCGCTCAGCACTCAACAGACTCCTGCCGCATCACGCGGAACAGTTCCGGCTCAGACTCGTCCCCGCGAAGGGCGGCACGGACCGTTTCCGGGTTTCGGGCGCGACCGGGCGCATCGAGGTGACCGGGACGACGCCCGCCGTGCTGCTCACCGGGGTCCACTGGTATCTGAAGTACGTCTGCGGGGCCCACATCGCCTGGAACGGCGACCAGCTGGACCTGCCGCGCAGACTGCCCGCCCCCTCGCGCCCCCTGGAGCGGTCCACCGCGCTCCCCCACCGGTTCGCCCTGAACGACACGAACGACGGGTACACCGCGCCGCACGCCGACTGGGCGTACTGGGAACGCATGATCGACGTACTCGCCCTGCACGGCTGCAACGAGGTTCTGGTGATCGCCGGTGCGGAGGCCGTCTACCACCGGGTGCTCCAGGACTTCGGCTACAGCGACGCCGAGGCGCGCGCGTGGCTGCCCGCCCCCTCGCACCAGGCGTGGTGGCTGCTCCAGAACCTCTCGGGGTACGGGGGGCCGCTGTCGCCCGAAGTCATCGCGGACCGGGCCGGACTCGGCCGCAGAATCGTCGACCGGCTGCGCTCGCTTGGCATGGCGCCGGTGCTCCCCGGCTACTACGGGCACGTGCCCGACGGGTTCGTGGCCCGCAACGGCGGGGACGCGCGGGTGATCCCGCAGGGCACCTGGCACGGGTTCAAGCGGCCCGACTGGCTCGACCCCCGTACCGCGTCCTTCGGGAAGGTCGCCGCCTCCTTCTACCGGCACCAGGAGCAGCTCTTCGGGGCGGCCGACAACTTCAAGATGGACCTGCTTCACGAGGGCGGCACCGCCGGGGACGTCCCGGTGCCCGACGCGGCGCGCGGCGTCGAGAAGGCCCTGCGGAAGTCCCGCCCCGGCGCGACCTGGGTGATCCTGGGCTGGGAGGCCAATCCGCTGCCCGAGCTCCTCGACGCGATCGACCGGCGCCGCATGCTGATCGTGGACGGCGTCTCCGACCGGTTCACGAGCGTCACCGACCGCGAGAAGGACTGGGGCGGCACACCGTACGCGTTCGGCACCATCCCGAACTTCGGCGGCCGTACGACGATCGGCGCCAGGGCCCACATCTGGAACGAGAAGTTCTTCGCCTGGCGGGACAAGAACGACAGCGCGCTCGTCGGGACGGCGTTCATGCCGGAGGCCACGGACCGCGACCCGGCCGCCTTCGAGCTCTTCTCCGAGCTGGCCTGGACGAAGGAGAAGCCCGACCTGAAGGCCTGGTTCGACGGGTACGCGGACTTCCGCTACGGCGCACGCGACACCGACGCCCGGCGCGCCTGGCGGGCCCTGCACGACACCGCCTACCGGCACACCGCCGTCGAGCGCAGCGACCCGCACGACTCCCTGTTCGCCGCCCGTCCGGACCTGGCGGCCAACCGCGCCGCCGAGTACGCGCCGCGCGCCCTGACCTACGACCCCGGCCGCTTCGACGCCGCGCTCTCCGGCCTCATCGGGGTCGGCGGTGCGCTGCGGGGCAGCGCCGCCTACCGGTACGACGTGGTGGACGTGGCCCGGCAGGCGCTCGCCCACCGGAGCCGGCAGCTGCTGCCGCAGCTCCGGACCGCGTACGGGCGAAAGGACGCCGGCACCTTCAAGGCGCTGTCCACCCTGTGGCTGAGGCTGATGCGCCTCGCGGACGAGTTGACGGCGACCAACTCGGCCTTCCTGCTCGGCCCTTGGGTCGAATCGGCCCGCAGGATGGGCACGAACGACGCCGAGCGCGCCGAGTTCGAGCGGACCGCCAAGGTCCTGATCACGGTGTGGGGCGGCCGGTCGACCTCCGAGGGCGGCAAGCTGCACGAGTACGGGAACCGCGAGTGGTCGGGCCTGATGGCCGACTTCTACGTCCCGCGCTGGCAGAAGTGGCTCGACGAGCTTGCCGACGCCCTCGCGGCGGGGCGCGCGCCGCGTGAGGTGGACTGGTTCGCGGTGGAGGAGCCGTGGACCCGCGAGCGCAAGGACTATCCCCTGCGGGGCATCGGCGACGCGTACCGCACCGCCTCACGGGTGCGGGACGTGCTGGCCCGCGCTCCCTACCAGGGGTCCCTCGAAGTCGTCGCCGATCCGCCGTCGCTGCCGCCCGGCGGCCACGCGCGCGTCGAGGCCGTCTTCCGCAACGTCAACGGCCTGCGGGCCACGGGCCGCGTCGACTTCAAGCTGACCGGGATCGACGCGGACCCCTCGGGCCCGACGTCCCTGCCCCGGGTCGCCGCGGCGGGCACGGGCAAGGTGGCATGGCGGGCGAACGCGCCGGGCACACCCCTCGACCAGCCGCTGCGGCCGCTGCCGTACGAGATCGAGGTGCGCTACGGCCCCGCGGGCGAGCGGCGGGTGACGGCCGTCCACGAGGGCGTGCTCTACGAGGCGGGTCCGGTGAGCGCCGGCTGGAAGAAGTACACCAACAACGCTGCCGTGTTCGGGGAGTTGGAGGGCCGCTATGCCATCAACGGCGCGGGCGCGGACCTGTGGAAGGGCACGACGGAGTTCGGCACGCTGTACCGCGACGGCGCGCTGCGCAGCGGTGTGTCGGTGACGGTCCGGGTCGACGCCCAGGCGGCCACCGGGCCGTGGGCCAGAGCGGGCATCATCGCGCGCAACGCGATGGGGACGCCGGGATCACCGGGCATCGTCGACCTCGCGGTCACACCGGCGAACGGGGTGGTCCTGTCGTACGACACGAACGGCGACGGCACGCTGGACACCTACAAGCGCATCACCGGCATCAAGGCACCGGTGCTGCTCCGCCTCGGTCGGCAGGGCGACGTCCTGACCGGGTCGTGCTCGACGGACGGCGGGGCCACTTGGCGGACAGTGGCGGGCGTGACCGTGCCGGGGGCAGCGGCGGCGCAGGACGTGGGGCTCTTCATGAGCGCGACCAACGGCGGCGACGGAACGCGCGGAACCGTGGAGTTCAGCGACTGGAAGGTCGGCTGAGACAGGAGGACCGGCCGCCGGGGAGGGGTGACGGGTCACCGGGAGGTGACCATCCGAGGATTCGCTCGTTTTGCTGAACGTGTCGTCGAATGTGAAGTCCCCCTCCCCGCCCCAGGATCTTTCCGGCGTCGTCGACGTCGAGCAGGCCGAGGCCGCCCTCGTCGAGCACTACCCGCGTCTGGTGCGGCTGGCCTATCTGGTCCTGCCGCCCAGCCTCGGGCGCAACCGCAGAGTCCTGACCGCCCACGCGCTGACCCAGCGTGCGCTGCCGCGCAGCCGCAGGTCGGGCGAGGGCGAGGCCATTCCGGTGCAGCGTTCGGAGGAAGGGGGCGGGCGTGGCGCCGACCCCGGTTACGCGTATGTGCGCCAGCGTGTGGTGCGCACCGCGCTGGACGCGGGGCTCCCGCTGCGGCGGACCGCCCTGCCCAAGCGTGCGCAGTTGCCGCCGCTGCTGCCGCAGGTGTGGGGGCTCAGGCTCTTCCCGCGGTCGGGGGGCGCCGATGAACTCGCCCTGGACCAGCGGCTCTCGGCGCTGTCCGGGCCCGCTCGCGCCGCGTACGTGCTGCGCGGCCTGGAGCGGCTCGCCGACGGTGACGTACGCAAGGTGCTCGACGCGGCCGGGGTCGATCAGCCGGGCGCCGCGCTTGCCGAGGCGGACGGCGTGGAGGCCGCGTACGACCTGCTGAGGTCCCCCGAGTTCGACCCCTGCTCGCTCCAGGCGCGGCCCACCGATCTGATGCGCCGCAGGCAGCACATGAAGGCCGCGGCCGTCGCGGTCGCCGCCGCCCTGGTGTGCGGGGCGCTCCTGGGTCTTCCCGGCGACGGGTGGGGCCCCGACGGGGCCGCGGCGCCCGCGTACGCGCAGAACCCCGCCGCGCAGGCCGCGCTCGATCCGGGGCAGCTGACGAAGGTGTCGGCCGGGGCATGGAAACGTTCCGCCCGCGCCGACTTCTCCACGTGGCCCGCCAGGGGCGCGCTCACCGGCGACCAGGCCCTGCTGCGGCGTGCCCTGGCCGTCTGGGCGAGGCCCGGCGAGTCGGTCCAGGTCTCCGCGACGACCGGCACGCCGGCGGGTGCGCCCGCCGGGCCCGCGCAACTCCTCTTCGCCGGTGAGGTCGACGCGGCCCGGGTCGTGCTCCTCTACGACGGGCTGCGCGTCGTGCGGTACGCCGAGCCCAAGGACGGCACCAGCGGAGCCGCCCTGGACTTCGCGCGCGTGGACGGTGCGACCAGCGCCGAGGCGAGCGCCCTGGTGGTGAGCCGCGTCGACGGCAACGTGCGGTATCTGACGGCGCCCTGGGTGAGCGGTGTCGGCGTACGCGATCTGCTGAAGCCCGCGGCGAGCGCCGATGCCGTCAAGCGGGACGGCGAGGGGGTCACCGAGCCGATGGCCAGTCCGGCGCAGGCCCGCGCGTGCTCCTCGTGGAACGCGCTGCAGCTGCGGGACGACAAGGGCGTGAACCGCCTCTCCACCGACCTCGGCGAACTCGTCCCCGCGCATCTCACCGCGGGCCGCCCGCAGGCCCCTCGCGAGGCCACCGCCGCGAACTGGTCCTCGACGGCCTGCTCGCTCGGCGACGCCCGCTCGAAGGGCGTGCGCTCCGTGAACTCCTGGCAGTACGCGCGCCAGGCGCTGCCCGAGGCGAACGGCGCGGCGACCTGGCTCTGCACCCGCGCCGACACCTGGCGGGGCGCCGGAGGCCGGGCCCTCGCGCAGTTCCAGGCGGGGGGCGCGGCGGCCGTCGCGGCCAAGGCGGAGGACTCCGCGGCGTGCGGTGCGCGGGAGCCCTCGGTGCTCGCGGGCGTGCGGTGGAAGTCCCGTGCCGGGAACTGGTACCTGCTCGGCGCCGGCAGCAACGACGTCGTCGCGGTCAAGGCCGCCGGAGGGTCGCGGACTACCGGCAACACCGTGGCCGCACCCCTGGAGCGCGGCGCACGCGCCGGCCTGACCGGCCGACTCGCCGACGGCTCGAAGGTATCGACCCTGCGCTGAGCCGTCAGGCGTCGGACGGGAGCAGGTCCCGCAGATCCTTCTCCAGGAGCGTCACGCCGTACGTGCTCCCGTCCGCCGCCACCTTCCCGGGCAGCTCCCCCACGACCGTGTAACCCGCAGCCTCGTAGTACTCCCGCAGGCGCGGGTTGGCCGACACGCAGTCGAGGCGGCAGCGCTCGCGGCCCGCCTCCGCTATGCGCCGCTCGGCGCGCGCCAGCATCGCGCGGCCCGTCCCCGCCGGAGCGCCGCGCCGCGTCATCAGGCGGTGCACATACCCGGCGACGGGCGGCTGTTCGCCCCAGGCGGGCTCGTCCGCCCACCACACCTCGTACGCCCCGGTGACCATCGCGCCGTCGTACGCGAGCCACACCTCGTCCTCGTCCGATGTGATCCGCCCGCGGAAGTGCTCCGCGCCCTTCTCGCCCGGCTTCCACTGGTCGATGCCCCGGGCCCGCATCCAGTGCGCGGCACCGTCGTAGAGGGCGACGAGGGTGGGGATGTCTTCTTCGTCGGCGAGGCGGTGGGTCAACTGCTCTGCTCCTGCGGTGCCAGTGCGATCAGGCGGGTGATCAGTTCCGTGAACGGGCCTTCCGGGGGTTCCGCGGCGAGGATGCGGCGCAGGATCGCCGCCATCTCCTCGTCGTGGGCCGCGCTCACCGCGGCGAGCGCCGCGAAGTCGTGGACCAGTTGGATTTCGAGTTCGGCGCGCGGGATGCGGCGTCCGTCGAGCCAGATGAGTGCCGTGGACTCGGCGAGCGAGATCCAGGAGCGGATCACGAGTTCGAGCCTGGCGGGCGGGTCGGTGATGCCCAGGTGCGAAAGGATCTGGACGTACGCCGCCTGCCGCACCGAATCGATCAGCGCGTTGGTCGTGGAGGAGCCGACCGCGGGGCCGCCGCGCATCAAGGCGGAGAAGCCGGGGCCGTGACCGTCCACGAAGTCCAGGAAGCGGCCCATCACCCGCAGCAGGCGCGCGCCGAGCGGACCTTCCCGGGGTTCCACGAAGCGGTCGGCCAGATCGTCGGCCGCGCGCTGCAACGCGGCTTCGTACAGGCTGAGTTTGCCAGGGAAGTAGTGGTAGACCAGCGGGCGCGAGATCCCCGCGGCCGCTGCTATCTCGTCGATGGACACGTCGTCGGGCGAGCGGTGGCTGAACAGGTCGAGCGCGACCCCGATCAACTGCTGCCGCCGCTCCTCGACACCCATTCTGCGGCGCACCCCGGTAGTCATGCGAACACCTTACCGAGCAGATCCGGCCGTCCAAGGGGCTGGTCCGCTCCAACCGTTCACATCTCCCGTCCCGTTTCTCACATGTCCAGGACGATTCGGTCACCGCTCGCCCTCGACACGCAGATCAGCATCGAATCGGCGCGCTCGGCGTCCGTGAGCAGTTCGTCCCGGTGGTCGATCTCCCCTTCCAGGACGCGCTGTTGGCAGGTTCCGCAGAATCCCTGCTCGCAGGAGTACGCGGTATCGGGCAGCTCCGCGCGCACCGCGGAGAGGACCGTGGTGTCGGCGGGCACGGTGAGGGTCCGTTTGCTGCGGCGCAGTTCCACCTCGAAGGTGCCGTTGCCGTCCGCGGAGGTGTGCGGCGAGAAACGCTCCAGGTGCAGTGCGGCGCCCGCGGGCAGCGTCGCCGCCACCGCCTCCATCAGGCCCTCGGGCCCGCAGACCTGGACGGCGGCGGAGGGGGCGAGGTCCGCGAGGAAGGCGGCCAGGTCCGGTCGGCCGCCCTCGTCCTCCGCGACGACCGTGAGCCGCCCCGCCGTCGTGCCCGCCAGCTTCTCCACGTCCTCCAGGAACGGCATCGAGGCCCGGGAGCGCCCCCCGTACAGCAGCCGCCACTCGCGGCCCGCGGCCTCGGCCGCCCGCAGCATGGGCAGGATCGGGGTGATGCCGATGCCGCCCGCCACGAAGACGTACGACTCGGCGTCGGCCAGCGGGAAGCGGTTGCGCGGGCCGCGCACCTCGACCTCCGTCCCCTCCCGGAGCTGCTCGTGCACCTCGCGAGAGCCGCCGCGGCCGCCCTGCTCGGCGCCGATCAGCCGGGTGGCGACGGTGTACGACGAGGTGTCCTCCGGGTCGCCGCACAGCGAGTACTGGCGGACGAGACCCGAGGGCAGGACCAGGTCCAGGTGGGCGCCCGGCTCCCAGGCGGGCAAGTGGTCGCCCTCCAGGCGCAGTTGTACGACTCCGTCGGCGACCGTCTCGTGCCGGGTGACGACCAGGCGCAGCGCGCGGGAGCGCGGGCGGCCCGACACCGGCTCCTCCAGGGCGGGCAGCGGCCACAGCGGGGACGCGTCGATGCGGCGCCGCATGGCCCGCTTGGCGAGCAGGGCGGCGCCGGTGACGAGCAGGACGGTGCGGATGCGGGGCATGTCAGCGCGCTCCCTTCGGCAGTGATTCCGTCGCGGTTTCGGCGGCGGTGGCCGCCGGTGACGAGGCGAGGTAGGCGACGGCCTGGGCGGTGCTGCCCTCGTGAGAGGGGTGGTAGGCGCGGCTCAGATAGCGGGGGATGGAGCGGAGCATGTCCGGAGTGGTGGGCAGCGTGCCCTTCTTGCCGCCCTGGTAGAAGTCCTTGAACGACGCCTTGCCGCCGATCAGGGTCGGGTCGTTCTCCATGAAGAAGCGCGCGCCGCGCTGCCAGAGGAAGACCAGGGCGGAGAAGGCCGTGGCCCAGGTGCGGGCGCGGCGGCGGTAGCTGCCGTCGACGTGCATGAAGAGCTCGAAGGCGACGGAGCGGTGCTCGACCTCTTCCGCGCCGTGCCAGCGCAGCAGGTCGAGCATCGTCGGGTCGGCGCCCCTGCGGTCGAGTTCGTCGGCGTTCAGGACCCAGTTGCCGAGGAAGGCGGTGTAGTGCTCGATGGCGGCGATCAGCGCGACGCGCTCCATCAGCCACCACTTGCGGGCCTTGCCGGGCGGCAGCGTCCGGTCGCCGAGCATCTTCTCGAAGAGCCAGTCGACCTGGGCGGTGTAGGGCGTGGGGTCGAGGCCCTGCTCCTTGAGGTGCGGCAGGACCTCGTCGTGGGCCTGCGCGTGCATGGCTTCCTGGCCGATAAAGCCGATCACGTCCTCGCGGAGCCGGTCGTCACGGATGTACGGCAGGACCTGCTTGTACACGTGGACGAACCAGCGCTCGCCCGCCGGGAGCAGCAGGTGCAGCACGTTGATCGTGTGCGTGGCGAAGGGGTCGCCCGGCACCCAGTGCAGCGGGGTGTCTTCCCAGGAGAAGGAGACTTTGCGTGCCTTGAGCGGTATGTGCTCGGACGCGACGGGCCTCGGCTCCCGGCTCTGCGTATTAGACATGGCGTCAATGTACTGACGGGTAGGCCCGTGGGTACAGGTGCGTGCGACGGTTTCTTTCAGACCGTCCCGGCGCCGGTGCGGCGCAGCGCGAGCAGTGCGATGTCGTCCTCGCGCGCACTTCCGAAGCAGGTGAGGAGCGTGTCGCAGAGGGCGGCGACGCCTCTCGGCGCCCCCGCGGCCGCGAGCCGCAGTTGCTCCATCGACACCGCCAGATCCGTGCCGCGCGTCTCGATGAGCCCGTCCGTCACCATCAGCAGGCGGTCGGTGCACGCGAGGACCACCTCGCTCGGCTCCGGCCGGTCGAGGCCGAGCCCCATCAGCGGCCCGCACGCGTCGACGTACGCGGCCGTGCCCTCGTCGCGCACCACGAGCGGCGGGATGTGGCCCGCGTTGGCGATCCGGGTGCGTCCGGTGGCCGGATCGACCAGGCTCAGGCACATCGTGGCCGTCACGCCGGGGTGATAGTGCTGGAGCATCCGGTCGAGGCGCAGCGCGAGCACACCGGGATCGGGGTCCTCGACGCAGTACGCGCGCAGGGCGTGCCGGATCTCGACCATCACCGTGGCCGCCTCCAGGGAGTGCCCCACGACATCACCGATGCCGGTCAGGACACCGGCCGGGGTGGGAAGCGCCGCGTAGAAGTCCCCGCCGATCTCGGCCTGGCTCGACGCCGGCTCATAGCGGACGACGACATGCGTGCCGGGCAGCTCCGGCAACTGCGCGGGCAGGAAGCTGCGTTGCAGGGTCAGCGCGATGTGGCGCTCCTCCTCGTACCGCAGGAGGGGTTCGGCGGCGAGCGCGGTGGCGTGGGCGAGCCGCTCGACGAGGTGCCCCGTCTCGTCCGAGGGGCCTGCCTCCTGCACGGGTGTCGCGAGGCACACCAGCGTGCGCCCGTCGCGCAGCCGGGCCAGGACAAGCCCGGCCTCCTCCGGCAACCCGTCGCACCACGGCCCGGCGGCCCCCACCGGGCGGAAGAAGCCGCCGGGCCACAGCGGGGCAGGTACGACGGTGTAGCGCACGCCCGAACGCCCCGACATGACGCGCCGCATCAGCCGGGCCACCGCCTCGTGCGCGGCGGCGTCGGGCAGCGTGGAGGCGGCTCTGCGCCGGGAGAGCCCCCGGTGGATCTCGCCGTCCTCGCCGAGCACGAACACCGTCGCGGGACCGCCGGTCAGCCGTGCCGTACCGGTGGCCGCCGCGTCGGCCAGCTCGCCGAGGCAGCGCGCCGACTGCACGTCCAGAATCGTCCCCGCGAGCATCGCGAGCCGCCCGACGCGCAGTTGGGCGTCGCTGCGGCAGCGGCCCCCGCGCACGGCGGCCCGGACGACCGCCTGGATCTCCTCCGGTTCGGCGGGCACCGTCAGATAGGACTCGCCTCCCGCGTCGAGCCCCCGGCACCGGTCGGCGGGCGGGCGGGCCGCCGCCGAGAAGTGCACGACGGGCAGGGCGGCGATGGGCGGCAGCTGCTTCATGCGGCGGCACAGCTCATAGCCGCTCATGTCCGGCAGGCCCACGTCGACGAGCGCCACGTCCGGGAGGTCGCCCGCCCGCATCCGTACGTCGAGTTCGATCAGGGCCTCGGCCGCGCTCGCGGCGAGCAGGACGCGATGGCCGTCCCTGCGCAGGACCGCGCTCAGCGCGTACCTGCTGGCCGGTACGTCGTCGACCACCAGGACCGTACTGACCGTATTCACTGCCTTGCCCTTGACGCTCACGCGGGACTGCCCCTCGGCGCGGAACGAGGCAGGCCGACTCGTGCCTGCCTCCTCAAGTTAGCGCTCCGGCGCGCGCCTCGGGGGAAGTCCGCGGCAGCGCGACCCGGTCCGGTGGAGGTCGTCGAACTCTCCGCTCGCGCGGACTCCTTGACGGTAGGATCAACCGCTTTGGCCCCGATGAGCTGCGGCGCGTACCCGACGCGCCCGCGCGCTCCGCCCGCACGGAACGTCGTGACCTTCACCTTCCGCGGGGCGTTCAACGGAGTGCCGCACATCCCGTACTACTGAGGGACTTCATGACCCAGCACGTCACCGCCGCCCTTCCCGCCGACGCCCCGGCCGACGACTCCGCGCGCCGCGAGTGGTGGCGCGACGCCGTCATCTACCAGGTGTATCCCCGCAGCTTCGCCGACGGGAACGGCGACGGCATGGGCGATCTGCCCGGCATCACGGCCCGCCTGCCCCATCTGAAGCGGCTCGGCGTGGACGCCGTCTGGTTCTCCCCCTTCTACGCGTCCCCGCAGGCCGACGCCGGGTACGACGTGGCCGACTACCGCGCGGTCGACCCCATGTTCGGGACCCTGTCGGACGCCGCCGAACTCGTACGGCAGGCGCATGTGCTCGACCTCAGGGTGATCGTCGACGTGGTGCCCAACCACTGCTCGGACCAGCACGAGTGGTTCAGGCAGGCGCTGCGCGCGGGGCCGGGGTCGCCGCCGCGCGAACGCTTCCACTTCAGGAGCGGGAAGGGCGAGAGCGGTCAACTGCCGCCCAATGACTGGGAGTCCGTCTTCGGCGGCCCGGCCTGGACCCGGGTCGAGGACGGCGAGTGGTACCTCCACCTCTTCGCGCCCGAGCAGCCCGACTTCAACTGGGACCACCCGGCGGTGCACGAGGAGTTCCGCTCCATCCTGCGCTTCTGGCTCGACCTCGGCGTGGACGGCTTCCGCATCGACGTGGCCCACGGCCTGGTCAAGGCGGCGGGGCTGCCCGACATCGGCCACGAGGAACAGGTGAAGCTCCTCGGCAAGCAGGCCGTGCCCTACTTCGACCAGGACGGCGTGCACGAGATCTACCGCAGCTGGCGGCGGATCCTCCGGGAGTACCCGGGCGAGCGGATCGCCGTCGCCGAGGCGTGGACGCCGACGGTGGAGCGCAGCGCGCGCTACCTGCGCCCCGACGAGCTGCACCAGGCCTTCAACTTCGAGTATCTGACGACCGGTTGGGACGCGGCCGGGCTGCGCGACGTCATCGACCGCTCGCTGACGGCGATGAACGCCGTGGAGGCGCCCGCGACCTGGGTCCTCTCCAACCACGACGTCGTGCGCCACGCCACCCGCTTCGCCGACGGCGACGCCGCGCGCGGTCTGCGCCGGGCGAAGGCCGCCACGCTTCTGATGCTGGCGCTGCCCGGCTCCGCGTACATCTACCAGGGCGAGGAGCTGGGCCTGCCCGAGGTGACCGAGCTGCCCGACGAGGTGCGCCAGGACCCGGCGTTCTTCCGCGGCACGGGGCAGGACGGGAAGCGCGACGGGTGCCGGGTGCCGATGCCGTGGTCGGGGCAGCGGGCGCCGTTCGGCTTCGGACCGGTCGAGGGCGGCCCCAGCTGGCTGCCGCAGCCCGCGGGGTGGAAGGGCCTGACGGCCGAGGCGCAGGACGGCGACCCCGCGTCCACCCTGGAGCTCTACCGCGGCGCGCTCGCCGTGCGCCGCGCGCACCCGGCGCTCGGCGCGGGCCGTGCCGTGGAGTGGCTCGACTCCCCCGAGGGCGTGCTGGCCTTCCGCCGCACCTCGCCGCGGGGCACGTTCGTCTGCACGGTGAACCTCTCCGCCGTGCCCATCACCGTCTCCACCCCCGGCGCCGTCCTCCTGTCCAGCGCGGACGTGACGCCCCGCGCCGCGGGGACGAAGCTCCCGGCAGATTCAACGGTCTGGTGGGCAGCCTGAGATGTGACCGGTACAGTCCAATCCTGTGACCGCGCGACTGGCCGACATCGCAGCGCAGGCGGGGGTCAGCGAGGCGACGGTCAGCCGGGTGCTCAACGGCAAGCCCGGCGTCGCCGGGGCCACCCGCCAATCCGTGCTTGCCGCACTCGACGTCCTCGGCTACGAACGCCCGGTGCGGCTGCGGCAGCGCAGCGCGGGCCTGATCGGGCTCATCACGCCGGAGCTGGAGAACCCGATATTCCCCGCGCTCGCGCAGGTCATCGGGCAAGCCCTGACCCGGCAGGGGTATACGCCGGTGCTCGCCACGCAGACGCCGGGCGGCTCCACCGAGGACGAGCTGACGGAGATGCTGGTGGACCGCGGTGTCAGCGGCATCATCTTCGTCTCGGGCCTGCACGCGGACACCTCCGCGGACATGCAGCGCTATGAGCAGCTGCGTGCGCAGGGGGTGCCCTTCGTGCTCGTGGACGGCTTCTCCCCCAAGGTGCAGGCGCCCTTCATCTCGCCGGACGACCGCGCCGCGATGCGCCTCGCGGTGACCCACCTCGCCTCCCTGGGGCATACCCGGATCGGCCTCGCCCTGGGCCCCAAGCGGTTCGTGCCCGTACAGCGGAAGATCGAGGGGTTCGTACGCACGGTGCAGGACCTGCTCGGACTGACTGCGCAGGAGATCGAGTCCGAACTCGTCCAGCATTCGCTGTACACGCTGGAGGGCGGGCAGGCGGCGGCGTCCGCACTGATGGACCGCGGCTGCACGGCCGTCGTGTGCGCGAGCGACATGATGGCCCTGGGCGCGATACGGACGGCGCGGCAGCGCGGATTCGAGGTTCCCGACGACATCTCGGTGGTGGGGTTCGACGACTCTCCGTTGATCGCGTTCACCGATCCGCCCCTGACCACGGTGCGTAAACCCGTGCCGTCGATGGGGCAGGCGGCCGTCCGTACGCTCCTGGAGGAGATCGGCGGCACGCCCGCCCCGCACAGCGAATTCGTCTTCATGCCGGAGCTGGTCGTTCGGGGTTCAACAGCTTCTTCCCCTCGGGGATGCACTCGTCCGTAGGGCGTAGAGAATGCGGCCTGAACCAGACCTTGGGATGATCGGGCGGATGGTCGGAATCTGGCAGACTCTGTGCCTATGGGTGAGATGACTGTGACGACACTGGAAGGCCGGCAGCGGCCCACCACATCACCCATCGCGGGCGAGCAAGAGGACCGCAATGGGCGGGCATTCCTGCGCCGTCTTCGCGCGCCGCGACGCCCGCGGCTCTGGTTCGAGATCCTCCTGATCGCCGTCAGTTACTGGACGTACTCCCTGGTCCGCAATGCCGTGCCGGAGCAGAAGGCGCAGGCCCTGCGCAACGCCGACTGGATCTGGCAGGCGGAGCAGCATCTGGGGATCGCCGTCGAACAGAGCGTCAACCACGCGGTGAACTCCGTGTCGTGGCTCATCGTCGGCATGAACTACTACTACGCGACGCTGCATTTCGTGGTGACGCTCGGTGTCCTGGTCTGGCTGTTCCGCAAGCATCCGGGGCGCTACGCGGCGACGCGCATGGTGCTGTTCGCGACAACCGCCGTCGCGCTCCTCGGTTACTACCTCTATCCCCTCGCACCCCCGCGCCTGATGAACGGCCACGACTTCATCGACACGGTCCTCGTCCACCAGACGTGGGGTTCGATGGCCTCCGGCGACCTCAAGCACATGTCGAACCAGTACGCGGCGATGCCCTCGATGCACATCGGCTGGTCCCTGTGGTGCGGCCTGACGATCTTCGCCCTGGCGTCGGCTCCCTGGGCCAAGATCCTCGGCCTGCTCTACCCCACGGCGACCCTCATCGTGATCGTGGCCACCGCCAACCACTTCTGGCTTGACGCGGTGGGCGGCATGATCTGCCTGGCCTTCGGCTTCGCGGTGGCCTGGCTCTGGTACGGGGCCCAGCCGCACAGGCTGCCGCGCGAGGTGGCGGCGCGGGCTCCGGACCCTGATCCGGCCCCGGCCCCGGCCTCAGCCGCCTAGGCGCCGTAGAACCTCTCCTCCATCACGGCCCGTGCCCTGCGTGTGGTGCGGCGGTAGTCGTCCAGCATGTCGCCCACGTGGCCCGGGTCGTATCCCAGGTAGCGGCCCACCGCCGCGAGTTCCCGGCCGTCCGAGGGGAACGTGTCGCCGGCCCGGCCGCGCACCAGCATCACCGCGTTGCGCACCCGGGTGGCAAGGACCCAGGCCTCGTCCAGGATCGCCGCGTCCTCGGTCGGGATCAGCTCGGCGGCGCAGGCCGCCGCGAGGGCTTCGCGGGTGCGGGTCGTGCGCAGGCCCGGTTCGGCCCAGCCGTGCGTCAGCTGCATCAGCTGGACGGTCCACTCGACGTCCGAGAGGCCGCCGCGGCCCAGCTTGGTGTGCAGGGTGGGGTCGGCGCCGCGCGGCATGCGTTCGGCCTCCATGCGGGCCTTGAGGCGGCGGATCTCGCGGATCGCGTCGTCGCCCAGGCCCTCCGCCGGATAGCGCAGCGGATCCACGAGTTCGATGAAGGCGCGCCCCAACTCGGCGTCCCCCGCGATGGGTTCGGCACGCAGCAGCGCCTGGGCCTCCCAGACGAGTGACCAGCGGCGGTAGTAGGCCTCGTACGACGCGAGGGTGCGCACCAGCGGGCCGCTCTTGCCCTCGGGCCGCAGATCCGTGTCGATCAGGAGCGGCGGGTCCGCGCTGGGGATCTGGAGGAGCCTGCGCATCTCCGAGACCACCTTGGCGGCCGCGTTGCCCGCCTCCTGGTCCCCCACGCCCTCACGTGCCTCGTGGACGAACAGGACGTCCGCGTCCGAGCCGTACCCCAGTTCGTGGCCGCCGAGGCGGCCCATGCCGATCACCGCGAACCGCACCGGAAGCGTGTCGCCCCAGCCCTCGCGGACCACCGCGCGCAGCGTCCCCGCGATCGTCGCGGCCGTGAGGTCGGAGACCGCGTCGCCCACCCGGTCCACCAGGGCGCCGGGATCGGCCTCGGCTGGGCTCTCCTCGGTGCCGTACGAGCCGATGATGTCCGCCGCCGTCGTGCGGAACAGCTCGCGGCGGCGTACGCCGCGCGCCGCCGCGACGGCCTGTTCGCCGCCGTCCGCGCGGCCCACCGCGGCCAGGACCTCCTGCTCCAGGTGGGCGTGGTCGCGCGGTTCGAGGCCGCGCTGGTCGCCGAGCAGGGCCACCGCTTCGGGGGCGCGCATGAGGAGGTCGGGGGCGAGGCGTCCGGCGGACAGGACGCGGGCGAGGTTCTCGGCCGCGGCGCCCTCGTCGCGCAGGAGCCGCAGATACCAGGGGGTTTTGCCGAGGGCGTCGGAGACCTTGCGGAAGTTCAGGAGGCCCGCGTCGGGGTCCGCCGAGTCCGCGAACCAGCCCAGGAGCACGGGCAGCAGGGTGCGCTGGATCGCCGCCTTGCGGGTGACGCCGGAGGCCAGGGCCTCCAGGTGGCGCAGGGCGGCCGCGGGGTCGTGGTAGCCGAGGGCCACCAGGCGTTCGCGAGCCGCCTCGGTGCTCAACCTGGTCTCGCCGGGCGCCAGTTGGGCCACGGCGTCCAGAAGCGGGCGGTAGAAGAGCTTCTCGTGCAGGCGGCGCACCACCGACGTGTGCCGCTTCCAGGCGCGGTTCAGCTCGGTGATCGGCTCCGTGCGCATGCCCAGGGAGCGGCCGATGCGCCGCAGGTCAGCGTCGTCCTCGGGGATCAGATGGGTGCGCCGCATCTTGAACAGCTGGATGCGGTGCTCCAGGGAACGCAGGAAGCGGTACGCGTCGTCGAGCTGGACCGCGTCCACGCGCCCCACATAGCCGCCTGCCGCGAGTGCTTCCAGGGCCACCAGGGTCGAGCCGCTGCGGATCGAGGTGTCGCCGCGGCCGTGCACCAACTGCAGCATCTGTACGGCGAATTCGACGTCCCGCAGCCCGCCGGGTCCCAGCTTCAGCTCGCGGTCGACCTCGCCCGCGGGGATGTTCTCCACGACCCGGCGGCGCATCTTCTGCACGTCGGGCACGAAGTTGTCGCGCTCGGCCGCATGCCAGACAAGGGGCGCGAGCGTACTGACGTACTCCTCGCCGAGGGCCAGGTCCCCGGCCACCGGGCGGGCCTTGAGCAGCGCCTGGAACTCCCAGGTCTTGGCCCACCGCTGGTAGTAGGCGAGGTGGCTGCTGAGGGTGCGCACCAGGGGGCCGTTGCGGCCCTCGGGGCGGAGGTTGGCGTCGACCGGCCAGATGGTGCCCTCGACCGTGGTCTCCGAGCAGATCCGCATCATGTGCGAGGCGAGCCGGGTGGCGGCCTGGATCGCCTTGCCCTCGTCGGCGCCGTCCACCGCCTCGCCGACGAAGATCACGTCGACGTCCGACACGTAATTCAGCTCGTGGCCGCCGCACTTGCCCATCGCGATGACCGCGAGCCTGCACTGCGAAGCGTCGGCGGGGGCCGCCGCCTCGGCCATGCCGAGCGCGGCGCGCAGGGTCGCCGTCGCCAGGTCCGCGAGTTCGGCCGCCGCCTCGGCGACGTCCGTCGTGCCGCAGACGTCACGTGCCGCTATGGCGAGCAGGCAGCGGCGGTAGGAGACACGCAGCGAGACCGGGTCGGTGGCGTCCTCCAGGCCGCGCTCGAACTCCTCGACGCCGGGGTGCAGGTCGGCCAGCTCGTACGTGGCCAGGGCACGCCAGTCGCCGGGGTGCCTGGCCAGGTGATCGGCCAGGGCCTCGGACGCGCCGAGCACGCCGAGAAGCCGGTCGCGCAGCGGCTTGGCGCTGACCAGGGTGTCGAGCAGCTCCCGGCGGCTCGTGTCGTCGGGCTGCCCCTCGACCAGGCGCAGCAGGCCGAGGAGGGCCAGGTCCGGGTCGGCGGCGGCGCTCAGGGCGTCGAGCAGCACCGGATCGGTCCGCACCGCGGACAGCTCGGGGGCGCCGAGAAGCCGCTCGGCGGCGGACGGATCGGTGAAGCCATGCCGCAGCAGCCGCGTGAACGTACTGCTCCTGCGCCCTTGCGGCAATGTCATCCCCGCGCCTCCGTTCGATCACTCCTGGCCCGAGCCTACGGCCTGACCGATGAGTTCTGCCCGCGTGCGGGGTCCGTACTTGGACGGGAGCATTGTTGGCGGCAACGGGAGGCGGACCATGGCGAGCATGTCGAGCGGGCAACCGCGTACGGAACTGGACGCCCGGTACAGCAGCACGGGGGCCGTAGCGACCCCCTGGCCCGACGCCGTGCGGCAGCTCAGGGCGGCCGAGCTGTTCTGGATCTCGTCCGTACGTCCCGACGGGCGCCCGCACGTCACGCCGCTGCCCGCGGTCTGGCTGGACGGCGCGCTGCACTTCTGCACGGGCCCCGAGGAGCGCAAGGCACGGAACGTGGCGGCCAACCCCGAGGTGGTGCTGACCACGGGCGTGAACCTGTGGGACAAGGGTTACGACTTGGTCGTGGAGGGAGCGGCGGTCCGGATCACGGACGAGGACAGGCTGCAACTTCTGGCGACGGCGTGGGAGGAGAAGTACGGCAGCTTCTGGCACTACGAGGTGCGGGACGGCTGCTTCCATCACGGGGCGGGCCACGCGTACGTCTTCGAGGTGGCCCCGCGTACGGCGTTCGGCTTCGGCAAGGGCGAGCCGTTCAGCCAGACGCGGTGGCGCTTCGCGTGAGGGCGCTTCGGGGCGAGGTACGGGGCGTCGGAGCGGACGCCGCCGTTCACGCTGACAGCTCCCCGGAGCCCTGATGTACTCGCCCCATGGAATACACACTCGAGGTGATCCCGCTCCCCGTCAGTGACGTCGACCGGGCCAAGGAGTTCTACCGCGACAAGCTCGGGTTCCACGTGGACATCGACCAGGAGGTCATGCCGGGCATGCGCATCGTCCAGCTGACCCCGCCGGGCTCGGGCTGTTCCATCGCCCTCGCCGACACCCTCTGGGACACGATGGACGGCCCCACCCCGGCCCCCGGCTCCTACCAGGGCCTCCAGCTCTGCGTCGCCGACGCGAAGGCGGCCCACGCGGAGCTGACGGCACGCGGCCTGGACATCTCGGAGCCGGTGGCGCACGCGCCGCAGGACGGCGGCACGTTCATGTACTTCAAGGACCCGGACGGGAATGGCTGGGCGATCCAGGAGTACCGGGTCCGGGCGGACACGCCTTTGCGGGCGGCGATCGTCAGCGCGCCGTAGGAGGTACGGGGCTGAACCGCGCGGGGCGGTCTGACCGCGCGGGCCAGTCATCCTTCCTGGAGGCACGCCTGACCTTTTGCCCTGAGGTCAGCCCCCAGGGCTGCGATACCGGTCATCGCGGCTTCGCAGGCCCGGCAGAGTCCTGGCTCCAGGCTTCGAAAGGCCCGGTCGCAGTGGTCACAGTTCTGGAGTGGGTCAGGACGGTGCTGCTCGATGGGCGAGGCCGGGAGCAGCGGCGGCAGGAGCGCGGCAAGGCGGTACGCGAGAAGTGCGGCCGGGCGATGGATCGCCTCGACCGGCAGTGCTGCGGTGAGCGTACGGCGTACGGCGTCGGGAGCGACATCGCGCTCCAGCCAGGCGGCGACGGCTGGCGCGAGGCGGCGGATGTCACGTTCGGCGAGCAGGAGGCGGGGGTCCTGGCGCCGCAGGCCGGTGAGCAGGGTGATCGCGGTGCGGTGATGGACGAGGTCGGGGGCGCCTGGAGCGGGGAGAGGGAGGGGTGTGGTGCTGGCAACGTGAGGTGGCGCGGGCTGCTCGGGTGCGAGCGGCCTCGGGCTGCGCGGCTGCGGGGCCCGGGGCTGGTCTCCCTCTGGAGGGCGCTTCATGGCTGCCGGGTTGTTGTACGACACCGTGCGGGTGATGACGCAGCCGGACGGCAGACGCTCACGGGTACGGGTGAGATAGCCGTGCTTTTCGAGTTCGCGAAGGGCGCCTGCGATACGAACTTCCCCCTCGGGGAAGCGGTCCGTGAGGCACTTGATGGACACCTTGGCGCCGGCGGGGAGCGACTGGATGTGGGTCGCGAGGCCGATGGCCGTGAGGGAGAGTTCGCGGTGCTGGGAGAGGTGGTTTCCGACCACGGTGAAACGGTCGGAGTGGCGGCGATTGATGTGCCGGACGCCGCTGGCGGGAACGGGGGGCGACGCGCAGGCGGGCGCGTTAAGCTGCTGATCAGCCATCGGGAAGTGTCGCTTCCTCGGTGGTCAGGCCCTCGCACCGGGATTGCACTCCCTGCGGGGGCCGTCGCATGTATGGGGTTGTGTCGCTGTCGGGCCGAGCCTGCATCGCGAACCGGCATATGCGCCAGCCGAGTTGGGGTGCACCACTCTTACGGGTGACGGACCTGCTGAGAAGGAAAGCCGCAAGGGCTGGGGCTGGTTGGGGTGGGTTCTCTCCCAAAGAACTTTGATCCTTGATGTCGGGCACCGCCGAGTGCTGGACGACCGGGTCGCGAAAACCTCGATGCGGCGCCCCGAAGCTGACCCGTGCGCACGTACGGCAACTGTTCGGCCGTTGTCCCGGCCGGAGAAGGCGCTGGGTCATGTGCCGCTACGCTGCCGCCCATGGCTGAGGCATTCGTCACCGGTGACGGCCACCGCGCATGCGGCATCTGCCCTTCGCGTCGCTTCCCGCTCGGTGAGTTCGACGTGGTCGACCGTCCCTCTCCGGCGTGTCCCTTCAGTCCCGAGGACGGCCATCGGTACACCCTGCGTGGTGTGCCCGTCTGTGTGCACCCGGAGAAGGTGGGCCTGCCGCCCGCGCCGTACAAGACGGACGGTGTGGCTCTGGTGGCGGACGTCGCGCTGCCCGATGACGTCGCCGAACTCGATGGGTACCTACGTGAGCTGGTGCACGGCGCAGCGCCTGGTGCGCTGGAGCTGCTGATCGACCTGGCGGACCGCGAGATCCGGCGCGCCTTCCCGGAGGTCGATGCGACTTTGGCGCTGCGCCGTGCGTTCAACTAGTGTCCCTAGCTGGCCATGGGGAAGCCGGGAACGAAGCGGCGGCCACCGTCAAGGACGCCGATGGGGCCGTACTTCGCGGTGACGACCGCCTTGCGCCTGGCGGTTTCCTCCTTGCCGAACCAGTAGCGCTCGTTCATCGGTCCCCAGGCTGCCCGGTAGACCTGGTGGGTGTAGTCACCGTGGTCCCACTCGCCGATGCTCTCGCGGTCAGTGGCGTGCACGAACTTGATGTCCGTACGTTCCTGGATGCGGCAGAGCACGGTGAACTGCGCGGCGAGCGCGTGGATCATCTCGTCCACAGGCACCGCTACGGGAATCTCAGCGGCCTCCTCGTCCTGGTCCGTCATCTCGTAGACGGCCGACTTGATCGCCATGGCGCGCATGGCCTCGGGGAACAGAGGTTCGGTGTCCTTCGCGACATCGAACCCGTCCACCAGGGCGTACCCGGTGAAGCTCTGCCAGTCCTCGTCGTACTTCGCACATGCCGTGCGCAGGCGGCCGAACTCACGGTCAGCCTCAACGATCGCGAGGATGTCGCGGGCTCGCCGCGCCACGATCTCCGGGGCGGGCCGTACTAGCGTTGTGGACACTGCTGCACTCTCCTTCGGTGGTTGGTGCATCGGTGGGCCCGTCCGGCTGCCGACCGCCGTCACGCTGAGGCAGTCGGACGGGGAGCTACCGCCGTTCACGGGCGGCAGTACCGCCCTCCCCGGCCGCCCGTAAGTGGGCACTTCACGCGGCCGGGGAGGAGTTCATGGGGTGGCCGGACTCGCGGGAGTCACGCCAAGCACGCCGCTGCCGTCCTCCTGGGCAGGGGCCGCTCTGTGCTGTGGGCACTGACACGGTGGGTACGTCATCGACCCGGGCGGCAGCTCGTACTCGTCCAGGACGTCGACCTTCAGCACGCCGCTCGTGCCCTGCTCCTTGGTCATCCGGGCAAGTTCTGCCCGCGCTTCGCTTCTCATGACTCAACCCCTCGGGGGATGGCAACGACGAGAGTTTCGCCGATCTTGCGTGTGCTCTACGTAACCGCGCGACCACGTACGGCGGTACCGTTGCAGCAGCCTCTGGACTTGAAAGCCTTGAAAGCACGCAAGGGCGTGGGGAGTTGAAAGTCATGGCGAAGCGCGAACCGAACGCAGCGCTCGGCCACCTGCTCACCGAGAGCCGTTGGACGTACCGCCAGTTCGCGCGGTCCGTGAACCGCATAGGTACGGAAACCGGCACCCCCTTGCGCTACGACGAGTCAGCCGTAAGCCACTGGCTCGGCGGCACGGTTCCGCGCGTCGCTGTACGGAGTTGCATCCTCGAAGCCTTCTCCCGCCGGCTCGGTCGTCCAGTCACGCACGCTGAAGCGGGCCTGCCCGTTCCCCCCGATCACTCCCCCATGTCCACGGATACCGTGGAAGGGCTGATTGATCTGGGGAGGCAAGATATGGACCCGTCCCGCCGCAGAGTGCTCGGCGCAGGCTTGTTCTCGGTAGCCCTGACGATCCCCGGCTGGCCCGACGTCATCGGACGTGCCGAGGCCGTACAGTCCGGACGCGCATCCCGCATCGGCATGAACGAAGTCGACATGGTCATAGCGATGACCGAGCGGGTCTCGGAGCTGGACGACCAGTTCGGCGGACGTCACGCCCGTCCCATGGCCGCCTCGTTCATGGTCAACACGGTCGCCTCGTACCTGCGGGCCGACGCTCCCGAGAACGTCCGGCAAGCGATGCAGTCCGCCGCATCGGACCTGCTGTACCTGACCGGCTACATGGCCGTGGACGAAGGGCTCCACGGGCTCGCCCAGCGCTACTACGTCAAGGCTCTGCAGCTGGCAGGGGCGGCTGACGATCACCTCACGTACTGCACGACCCTGCGTGGCATGAGCGTGCAAGCGGTCGACCTGCACCACGGGTCCAAGGCCATGGAACTGGCGGACGCCGCTGCCGCAGCATCCCCGAAGGCCGGGCCTAGGATGCGGGCCTTCCTTGCCGGCCAGCAAGCGCACACGGCAGCGCAGACGGGCGACCGTGCGAGCGCGCTGCGGTACATCCGGGAGGCAGAAGCCGCCATGGACCGTGCCGAGTCCCGGGGCAAGGCCTTCGGCTCGTACGATCCGTCATCGCTGAACTACCACATCAGCCAGGTGCGTTACGAACTCGGTGACGTGCCCGGAGCGGTGGAAGCGATGCTGCAGTCGGACAAGGTCCGGTTCAGCGTCTACCGGCGCACGCGGGTACGAAACCGCGCCACGCTCGCTGAACGGCAACTGGAGATCGGCCACTTGGAAGCGGCCTGCGCCACCTGGCATCAGGCGCTGGACGACTACCCCATGGTCCAATCCGGACGGGCAGATGATCGCGTGAAAGCCATGTTCGGCCTCATCCGCCCGCACCTGAAGAACGCAGCAGCCCGCGATCTCTACGACCGCGCACGGACGCTTGCACCCCCGTCATTGGCCGGTTGACTCGCCCGTCAAGGCCCAGCGATAGCCGGGCAGTCGAGAGGGCTCATGGTCGGCGCCCACGTCTCGGAACGGTCTTTCCGTTACCTGGCTGCACAGCGAACAGCTCCCATCCCACGCTTCGGGGCCGCCAGTCTCAGACCGGCGGCCCCGAAGGCTCAATGTAGTAAGAAACCCGTCCTGACCTGCGACTACAGCACCGGCAAGTCCTCAGCTCAAAGGCCGTGACCTCCGAGCGGTACTCCTCCCACTCCTGCTTCTTGTTGCGCAGGAATTGATCAGCGCTCCCGGCGGCCTGCGGCGATCCGTTGCGGAACCCTTCTGACCTGCTGGGCGAGAGCCGTTAGTGGTCGTCGTTGGTCGCTCCGGGCCGCCCTCTGACGGCCCAAAGACGGCCCAGAGACTGGGCTGCCGACCCTTGCAACACCGGCAGATTTGCAGTCGCCCGGGGATCAGTAGGGCACACCACGTCTGATATGCATTTCTGCTGCCTAGCAACACACCTGCCGTGCTTGGCGTCCACGCGTCGTTGAGCGAGCGACCTCCCGAGTGCACGTCAACCGTGCTCGCGCAACAGATGGTTGTCGGACGGCAGGCGCAACCACGGTTTTGTGACGCGGGTGAGGCGGACGGCAACCAGCCAATCGGCGAGCTGAGAATTTCGCCTGCGCCCAAGATTCAGACCTTGAGAGGGTGTGGCCGTAGGACCCTGATCTGAGGAAGATGGAGCCACCCACTTTGATCATTCTGGACGCGAACATCCTCTACAAAGGGCCGGACACCGTCACGACGGATCTACTCCAGACCATCCGAGCCGCAGGCGCAGAGAAGGTGGGCATCCCTTCGGTAGCGCTTGAGGAGCTTGTGGCGCAGCGCGTCAACCCATACCGGGAACGGTACGAGGCGGCCTCGGCAGCCTGGAGGAAGATCGCCGAAGACACCCCGTGGTCCCTGCCACAGAGCCTCCCCCATGTGGATGTAAACCGGTACGCGCACCACTGGCGCCGGCGGTTTGAGTCGGTCGCTGACAGCCTGGCGGCAAACGTGGGAATCCTCCGCGAGGCGCTAACCCGAGAGATGAATATTCTTCCTCCGTGCAAGCTCGTGGGCACTGATGGAGACAACAAGGGCCACAAGGTCGGAGCGCGGGACGCAGCAATCTGGCTGACAGCGGTCGATTACGCCAGAAACCATCCTGACGAGACGGTCTACTTTGTCAGTGCAAACACGCACGATTTCGGCAGCGGCGCCCCCTACCAACACCCAATGAATGAAGACCTCAATGGGATAGAGGACCGGTTCGTTCACGTCACAAACATGAACGAACTGGTCGATCTTTTCACTAAGAAGACGGTGCCGGACGATGCGGCGGTCAAGACCGTACTTGCATCCCCAGACACTGCTCGCCTTATGGGACGCGAGGCATTCCGACGGATGCGTAGCGGGGGCTTCCGTCGTTCGGTTCTTGCGTCGCCGCGGTTCGGTTGCTTCGACGCGGAAGCGATCGGCCAAGAGCCCACTGTCGCTCGAGGGTGGGTCGAAAAGCCGCTCGCCCAACTGGAGCACATCGGGGAGGCAAAGGCACACAGCATCGGGGATCACGTTTGGTCTTCGGTGGAGGCACGCTGGACCCTTGTCGGCATTGCCGAACTCCCCATGCGGGAGCAACGGGTCGTCGTGTGCTCCTGGCAGACTCGAATCCTCATCAGCACGACCAAACAAGACGCGGAGCCATCATTGCTGAGGTCTGAATCGCCGCAGCCGCCCTCGCCCGAAACGATGGAGAAGATGGGTTCGCTGGTACATCAGTCAGCGAAGAGTCTCCGACGGCGAATGACCCACATCGAAGACGTGAGGCGATTTATCGACGAAGAGCGAGCGGAGAAAGTACGCATGGACATCGAATGGGACGCCATGGCAGAGGAAGACGCAGAAAGCGAGTAGTGCCGGTCTGCCGGTGGGACAGTTTCGAGGCGATCTTGGCGGCGAGCCACCGAGACTCCGAGCATCCGAGTACTACGTCGGCCAGCCAGCAGGGCGCGAGCTGGCCATTCCCGAGACCTTGCAGGCTCGGTGACGCTCTCCACCGGCTCCAGCAGGAATCTCGATGGGAAGCAGGCCCCACGTCGGCGCTAGCCCGATCGCGGACGCAAGTGGGCCGCGGCGTGCAGCGGCAGTCCTAGAACGGTGGCTCTTGGGAATCACCGCCGTCCCAAGAGCCCAGAGTCGACAGACCAGATGAAGGCGTCTTGCGCTCTGGGATCGGAAGCTCATCCGGTAGATCAAATAGTTCAACCATCAATTCCCGGTTCCCAATCCCCGGATAGATCCTATTCTCTAAAAGGAGATTCCATAGCGGCTCGACCGTTAACGCCACTCCATAACCAAGCTCAGGCGCATTATAGTCAGTGAGCAGCGAAGTAGTAATAACTCCAAGCAGATATCCGTTGCTAGTCAGCGCTGGACCACCACTAAAGCCCCCGCGCGCCATCGGCGAAAGCACAAAGAGCGGATGTTTTGACCCCATGTATGGATCGATGACTGCATTAACCTCCCCGCGGGTGGCAACCAGCACCGGCGCGGGCGAGCTCGGTATTGGGGGATACCCGAGGATCACAACCTCCGTGAGGATCAGTGTATCGACAATCCAGTCGTCAAGATGTCCACCTATCTCTATGTGTTCAGTCTTTTCCCGAACGGGGCCGTCACTAAGCATTATGTTGGTGTACTTCATGTAATGCTCAAGCGAGAAGTCTGTTCTGAGTAGCGCGAGGTCAACGGTCTCATCGGCGGGATAGATCACCTCGACCGAATCTACCGATATGGTTCCAGTGTGAGGTACTAGACTGGCAATTTCCCTGCTCTCGACCACATGCCTGACTGTGACAAGGTATCCATCACCGATATGAAAGGCCGTTCCAACGCTCAGGGCGCCATCTTTACCCCGCGTCTCGACGCAGACTAGGCATGGCGCATACCGCGAATAAAAGTCAAGCTTCGACCCAGCTTGCTCTGTCATGTACGCATAGTATTCTGCTGCCCCCGATTAGTAACACCCCGTCGCACCAAAATGTCCGTGCGCCTTGCTGTTGGCGACGGCTCGGGTGGGGGTGTGCGCGGCGCCGACGGCCGGCGGTCTACCTGTCCGATGGCATCCGCAGATCGCCCCTCAGGTCCTCACCTTCAATTGAAGCGTGAACACGAGCTGGGCGTGGCTCTGAGGACAGCCCTCCATCAGCCGGAACTTGAAAGCCTTCGCCTTCAGACCCGCAAGGGGCCACCGGACTTGGAGAGGCCAGTCCATCGGAGCCGACCCACAGCACGCGCCGCCGCCTCATCGCCGGCCGCGCACCTGACGCCTGCTGCATCGTCACGCGGGCCACACTGGAACGGATCATCTTCCTGAGGTACTCACGTGAGTATCTACTGTGCGAGTGTATGGCCCAGCCCCGCGGATCCCCCTAAACTTTCAGCCATCGATCCTTCGAACATTGATCTTTGAGTAGAAGGAGCAGACGATGATCGATGAAGCACGGCTACGCCTCTTAGCCCTCTGCTCACTCCGCACAGACGGCAAGAGCGTGGACTGGTCAGTACTCGCGAGGGCAGCCCTGAGCGGCCATCTCGACGACCTGTGCGAGGGCTTCATTCCGGAAGCGTCGCCTTCAGCACGCAAGGCCCTGCCGATCCTCCGCCAGGCTCTCCAAGAGCATCCCCTCGATACACATCGAGCGCGCATCGAAGCCGAGTTGGAGCAAGCGGACGCGGTTGACGCCCGCTTGGTAACCGTCCTGGATGCTGACTACCCGGGTAACCTGCGAACCGTTCCCGACCTCCCGCCATTCCTCTTCTACCGAGGGAAGCTTGACCACGACTCTGACGCCCGCTCCGTCGCGGTCGTAGGCACGAGGGACGCCACTGAGCTTGGCCTCTCGCGCGCCCGAAGGGTGGCCCGCGAGCTAAGCGAAGCCGGTTTCACAATCTCGTCAGGACTAGCACGAGGCGTAGACACAGAGGCTCATCGAACCGCCCTCCATTTCGGACGCCGGACGATCGCAGTGATCGGCACAGGGATCACGAAGTGCTACCCCAAGGAGAACTTTGACCTCGCCGAAGAGGTCGCCGACGCGGGGCTCCTCGCCTCACAGTTCTGGCCGTCCCGTCCCCCCGGCCGAGACACCTTTCCACGTCGGAACCATGTCACTTCCGGGGTCAGTCTTGGCAGCGTCGTAATCGAGGCATCAGGAACGTCCGGCGCCAAGATGCAGGCCCGCATTGCCGGCGAGCAAGGCAGGCACGTTCTTCTACTCCAGTCGCTCGTCGACAGCCAGCCATGGGCTCAGAAGATGGTCGACTCGCGGCGAGCTACGGCGGTCACGACATCCGAACAAATGATCGAAATTCTAGATGCCCCCGCACGCTCCACGGAGGCTCCCCCCGCCCCCGCACAGCTCCTACTTGACGCCAAGTGATTGCCCAGCGACCGAATGTGCGCTTAGCCTTTCGGTTGGGGTCGGGATCGCGCAGGGGGGGTCGAGTGGCGTCTTACCGCCGTTTCAGGCGTCCGAAGGACGAGAACTGGGGTGCCAAAGGCTGGGTGCAGTGGCTACGCGAACAAGACGTAGCCCCATCCGCATCCGAGAGCGACGTCGGCGTATGCTGCTCGTTATGTAGGACCCCCACGCCGGTTGGGCGCTTCGGAACGCACTACGATCTATGCCTCGATTGTCGGTCTACATTCTCGGACGTACTGGACGGACTTGTTCCTATCTGCTATTCCCTTCACGACGGCTTTGAGGGAATACTTGCATGCGCCAAGAATGAACCCGCCGACTCTTGGCTCCGCTTACCTTTAGGCTCCCTTCTTTGGACCTTTACGAAAAAGCATAGAGGGTGCATAGAGTCCTCTTACGGAGGAACATTCGACCTCCAAATCCCCATACCATCTCACGCTTCAACCCGAAACGGCGTGAGCCACTTAGAGGAAATAATCCGTCGCGTTCGGGGCTTTTCTGCGGAGTGGACAACAAACGCCCTCGCCAAGACCGATGAATCAAAAGCAGGCGACAGGCGAAGAACGGTAGTTCCCGGTCTGTTTCAAGCCAGCCCGGCAGTCAAGGGCAAGCGAATACTCCTCTTCGATGACACGTACACTACGGGCAGCACCATGGGGAGTGCGGCACACGCACTGAAAAAACAAGGGGCAACCGCTGTAGTCGGCCTCACGCTTGGTCGTCAGCTAAGGGCCGAATGGTCGAATTCTCGCGATTTCGTCGCGTCACTTGAGGCCAGAGAACTGGACACGGACCAATGCATTGTTCACGGACACGGCCGCGAAGACCCATTCGACTTCTTCTACCAGCAGTCTGGGTAGTTCCTGTGCCTGAGGAGCTCATTCGTACCGGATCTGAGTCGGTACTTCACTGATCGAGGAAGAGCCAGAGTCCCTCTCAGCTCTCCCCAAACCCAGCCCGGACAGTCTGTCCGGGCTCTGGCTTCGACAGACGCGCACCCTGGACGTGCTGGTGGCGCTCCCAAGAGCACCTACCCGCCCCGAGAGCGGCTCTGTACCGTGAAACGGGCCCCTTCAAGCATCTGGAGGCAGCACGCAATGCGCGGTCTGGGAGATCACCTCAGCATCGGCGAACGGATCGCCTTCTACCGGAAGCGGCGCAGCTACACCCAAGAGGTGCTGGCCGGCCTGGTCGGTCATAGCACCGACTGGCTGGCGAAGATTGAGACCGGCCGCCGGAAGCCCTCTCGCATCGACATGCTCACCGAGCTCGCGCGCATCCTGCGGGTATCCCTCGGGGACCTGCTCGGACAAGCGATCCTCGTAGAGGACGACAAGCAGCAGGACGACGTGCCGGCCGTGCGCGACGCGCTCATGAGCCCGCGGCGGCTCTCGTGGCTGCTCTTTGGGTCCGAGGCAGAGACTCAACTCCCCACGCCTGCGCCCGTGGCCGCGCGCGTTGAGCACGCCTGGAACGACTACCAGGGCGGTCGGCTCCACGGCGTTAGGCAGCCACTTTGGGGCGAGCCTCTAAGATCATGGCCCAACGTCGTGCTTTAACGGGCAGGTCCACAGACTGCCCGACTCGCCATCAGCTTAACGGGCCATGATCACTCGCCCGAAAGCAGCTCCAGCCCAAAGCCGCTCCACCGACCTTGTCTGGGCGAACACCGAGGACCCGACTTACGTAGAGTCGTTAAACGTCAGTTAAGCCGTGTACGTTCCTCAAGAAATGCGTCTAGCACCTCACTATCTACGGTAATTTCAAGTTTGAGGTTCACGCTGATAGACGCTGCCTCCCCCGTGGCATATCGGTCACTCAAAGCATCAATCTCCGAGAAGTACTGATTGATGAATTCCTTAACCTGCCGGACAGGGGTGTCAGCAATAAGGGCAGTCATCTCGATCAAACGAGACGCTCTGTGAGGCGCAACAATGCCTCTGATTGCCATGGCCCAGTCCATGTAGTCTTCGTAGATGCCAACCAAGTCGCTGGCCATGCGCTTGATCAGGTTAGGGTCGGCCCGATCTGGCGATGCCTCAAATGCCCTGTCTTGCAATTCCTGGCTCAGACACTCGTCGATCCGGCCAGTGATTTTCTGTATCTTTTCTAGAGAACCGTCGACGTAATGACACAGTTGCGCAACACTCATTCGGCGCGACCGAGAAGATCGACCAGCTTCATACTGCGCCCACTTTTCGCTCAAAGAATTCATCCCGAGGCGCAGAGAAGAGGCGTACAGAAGATAATCCCAATGCGGCGGCTTAACGCGAATCAGCTCATCCCGCCCGTCAAGCGTCAGCGGGACGCGCGGGATATCGAGGGTCGCATCATCAACAAACGTACCCGAGCTGAGCGGGTTTCCATCGGATTCATTGACAACTGAAGTTACAATGGCCGATTGATCGAGGATCTGTCTATCGCGACCGGCTGCGGGATTTCTACCCAGAGCCATAACGTCGGAATTTTCAGTGATCTGTTGCTGAGGGATAGGGTTTCCGCTAGCGCGGAGCGAGGCCTGCAAATGCTTATAGATGGAATTCAGCGTTAGGAGACTCTCTCCACCAGAAATCCGCTCTTGCAGAATCCGAAGCAGCTCCCCGGTAAACGCCGTGAAGCGATCCTCTGGATGAGCCTTCGCCACCCCATGCCCGGGCGAGGCAGCCAGCACATAAGTTCCAGCCACGCGTACCTGGTTGAAAAATGCCGTATCCGATTCGGACGTGGATAGCGCACCCGTAATCGCTCGACCCGAGTAACAGCAATCCAAAATTACGACACGGGTCCTGGCCGTGCTTTCCATACACGCATCGCGAATGTGCGAATAGTCCACCCCAGTAAAAGGGAGTCGCAATCCTGGCGCAGTGTTCATGGTGGACAGGAAAAGTTCGTGCCGCGCGGCACTCAGCAACCCATGCCCCGCGTAATAGATCAAGAGCAGATCCTCTGCTTGATCTGCTGCGGTAGTTACCAATTCTCCAACACTGGACTGGTCTTCAGGGTCCAGAAGTGTTGTGCAGTTTTGAGGGGTGACGATGCCCGTAAGATCGTCTGTGAAAGTGTCGAATAGCGCCGATACGTTGTTCTTGACGCCGGGAACATCGGGAAGCTCAGACGACCCATATTGAGAACAGCCGATTAGGACAATGCGGGATTTCTCACTGTCGGGCAGTCTCATTCATCCCCTGCCTTGCTGGCCTCAAGCGCTTTGTTGAGCAATTCAGTGACCTCTTGCACAGTTGCCCTGGTGGCACCAATCTCAACGCTGGTTCCAGTCGGCCCCGTGACCTTCAGCGTGAAATCTGACTTCTTTGGTTGCTGAAACCATGCACTCAAGGAAGTGGCTAGAACTGAAATGACGCCTCCGCTGCCGACAGCAACGGCGAGCAGCTCAACTGCGGTTCCAAGGTCAGCATCCGACGGACTACCAGAAAGCCTCGTTCGCCCACGAAAACTGGGGTCGAGCCGCAGCCAAGACTCCAGGGACTCAAGCTGCCTTCGATCGTCGGCGTCGATGACAGTAATTTGAGCTTCAATTGGCCATGCTGCGGTCAACGGTTCCGCCACCTTCCAGATGCACGATGCATTCCCCCATGCGTTATTCATGATAATACGGGGGCGGTTGATACGCATGGTGGTTTTAGGAAATTTGGCCACTTGCAGTCGAGGGCCGCGATACCTAGCAGCTCAACGCCACAAGCGCCCTCCCGGGCCGTCCTGGGCCGTGGAAGGGCGCTCGTTGGTGACCAGCGCTGACAACTGGCGACGGCTGCGCCGCAGTTCAGAGCGTTGATCCAGTAGAGGGCCGCAGGTCACGGCCGTCCGTGATCGGTTGTGGCTGTACTGGTCCGCGACCATGAGTCCAGCGATCAAGCGACGGAAGAGTCTTGCGCCCCGAGAAGGATCACTCAGCGGCCGGAGCCGGCCGCCGTGGCCAGTTCGCCCCCTTGTGAGGGCTTGGTGCACCTGCCACACAGTTGATAGGTGAACCTGCAGGGGGGAGCGTGTCGTATGGCTGCGTTAGGTGGGGACGGGACCGAGCCGTCAGCTTGGGCAGTTGAACGGTTCGGGAGACAGGCCAGCGCGCTCGCTGCCGCCGTGCCGCTGCAACTGGTCAGGGCGCACGCGAAAGCGCACGACACGCACCTCACGGCAGGCCTGAAGAAGCGGAGCCCATACGGGGTAACGCGCGCGCAAGCCGTACGCGAGTACCTCGCGTACATGGCTCGGGAGTTGGGCGAGGCGGTTCGCGACGTGCGCGGCTATGAGTACGCGGTGGTCAACGAGTGCGCCCTCTTCCCATACCGGTACTCAGACCGGCCGCGACCACTTGACCGCGCTCGGCTGCCCGCAAACGTGTCCCCCACGCGCCGGCGGCTGTTCTGGGCCCACGGACCGCAGCAGCCGGAGGGGCTGTTCGAGCTTGATGGTGGCCTCACGACAGAGGAGTACCGCGGGCTACACGAAGCGTTCGAAGAACTCGGAGCCACGACAAAGCTCGTCTGCGTGTTCTTCACCGCGGATGCGGAGAACGGCATCCACGTCATCCAATGGGGCGAAGCCCTTCTCGAACCTGACCGCTCCTTCACGTGGCCGCACAGCGAGCAGCTCACGGTTGCGCCCGTGCCGCTGGAGTGAGGCATAGGCGGCCCGGTCTGGCGCCAGACGGCCCACAGACGGCCCAGTCGCAGTCAGACAGCCGAGAGGTCCCACGGTCGCTGACCGTGGGACCTCTCCGGTAAGTGCGCGAGAAGTGCTCTGACCTGCGACTAAAGCACGGGCAGGTTCTTCCGCAGCTCGAACGCCGTGACCTCGCTGCGGTACTCCTCCCACTCCTGCTTCTTGTTGCGCAGGAAGAAGTCGTAGACGTGCTCGCCGAGCGTCTCGGCGACCAGTTCCGACCGCTCCATCAGAGCAATCGCCTCCCCCAGGTTCTGGGGAAGCGGCTCGATGCCCATCGCGCGGCGCTCGGCATCGCTCAGGGCCCAGACGTCGTCGTCGGCGCCCGGCGGGAGTTCGTAGCCCTCCTCGATGCCCTTGAGGCCCGCGGCGAGCAGGACCGCGTACGTCAGGTACGGGTTCGCGCCCGAGTCGATCGAGCGGACCTCCACCCGGGCGGAGCCGGTCTTGCCGGGCTTGTACATGGGCACGCGGATGAGCGCGCTGCGGTTGTTGTGGCCCCAGCAGATGTACGAGGGTGCCTCGCCGCCCGCGCCTGCCGTGCGCTCCGAGCCGCCCCAGATGCGCTTGTAGGAGTTCACCCACTGGTTGGTGACCGCGGAGATCTCGGCGGCGTGCCGCAGGAGGCCCGCGATGAAGGAGCGGCCGACCTTGGAGAGCTGGTACTCGGAGCCGGACTCGTAGAAGGCGTTGCGGTCGCCCTCGAAGAGGGAAAGGTGCGTGTGCATGCCCGAGCCGGGGTGCTCGGAGAACGGCTTCGGCATGAAGGTCGCATTGACCCCCTGCTCCAGCGCGACCTGCTTCATGACCAGGCGGAACGTCATGATGTTGTCGGCGGTGGAGAGCGCGTCCGCGTAACGGAGGTCGATCTCCTGCTGGCCCGGCGCACCCTCGTGGTGGCTGAACTCGACCGAGATGCCCATGGATTCGAGCATCGTGATCGCCTGGCGGCGGAAGTCCATCCCGACGTTCTGCGGGGTGTGGTCGAAGTAGCCGGAGTTGTCGGCGGGGGTGGGCCGCGAGCCGTCCAGCGGCTTGTCCTTCAGGAGGAAGAACTCGATCTCGGGGTGGGTGTAGAAGGTGAACCCGAGGTCGGAGGTCTTGGCCAGGGCGCGCTTGAGGACATAGCGCGGGTCCGCGAAGGACGGGGAGCCGTCGGGCATCAGGATGTCGCAGAACATGCGGGCGGTGCCGGGGGCCTCCGCGCGCCAGGGCAGGACCTGGAACGTCGACGGGTCCGGCTTGGCAATCATGTCCGACTCGTACACCCGGGCGAATCCCTCGATCGCCGAGCCGTCGAAGCCGATGCCTTCGTCGAAGGCCTGCTCCAGCTCCGCGGGAGCCACCGCGACCGATTTCAGGAAGCCGAGGACATCCGTGAACCACAGGCGTACGAACCGGATGTCGCGCTCCTCCAGAGTCCGGAGCACGAATTCCTGCTGCTTGTCCATCTTCCGCTTCCACCCATCCTTGCTGGTCAGGCCGCCTGCGTCCCCGCTGCGTTCGGGCCGTTCTTGCGTTCGGGGACACATCGGGGCACATGAGCATCCCACCACACGGTTTCGAGCGCGTTGCGGGCCATGTGCCGCCCTGTGCCCATAGTGCCTGCTGATCGGCGCGCCCGTAACAGCGGGCGGCTTCGACTACCCCTACAGCCCGCCCGGCTCGCCCATTACGATCAGCGAACCGCTCCACCTTGTTCCGCATGTTCTGCCACGCGCGTCCCGCCCTTTACGTCGTCACCGCCGAAGGACACATCATGGGTTCCGCCAAGAAGTCGAGCACCGCATCCCGCAAGGCCCGAATAGAGGAGATGCGCAGGGCCGAGCGCGCACGCGACCGCCGGGGGCGTGTCATCACGATCACCCTGAGCGCGGTGGTGGTCGCCGCGCTCGTCGTCGGCGGTGTCGTCCTCTTCCAGAAGGGCGAGGACTCCGACACGGCATCCGACGGGAACTCCGCGCCGACGTTCAAGACGACCGCGGACGGCGAGAAGGTCTGGGACGCCAAGAAGCTGGGCCGCACGCACGTCACCAAGGACGTCAGCTACTCGATGACCCCGCCGGTGGGCGGCGACCACGACCAGGTCTGGATGAACTGCAACGGCGACGTCTACAAGGACGAGCTCCCCGAGCGCAACGCCGTGCACTCCCTGGAGCACGGCGCGGTCTGGGTGACGTACAACGACAAGGCGAAGCCCGCCGACCTGAAGAAGCTGGAGCAGAAGGTCAAGCAGACCCCGTACTCGCTGATGAGCCCCGTCAAGGACCAGAAGGACCCGGTCATGCTGTCGGCCTGGGGCCACCAGCGCACGGTGACCGGCGCGGACGACCCGAAGGTGGGCTCCTTCTTCTCGAAGTACGTGCAGGGCAAGCAGACCCCTGAGCCGGGCGCCGCCTGCACGGGCGGCAAGTCCCAGTGAGGCGGCGCACCTGCTGGGCCGTGGGCGCCGTGGCCGCCGTGGTGGTGGCCGGCGGCGGGATCACGGTCGCGGTCGCCTCGTCGAGCGGCTCGTCCGGCGCTTCCGTCCCGTCCACGGAGTCGGCCGACGCGGGCTTCGCCAGGGACATGGCCACGCATCACCAGCAGGCCGTGGAGATGTCGTACATCGTGCGCGACCGCACGAAGGACGAGGAGATCCGCCGCCTCGCGTACGACATCGCCCAGACGCAGGCGAACCAGCGGGGCATGCTGCTCGGCTGGCTCGACCTGTGGGAGCTGCCGAAGGTGCCGGAGAGTGCGCCGATGGAGTGGATGGGCATGGGGGACATGCCGCCGGGCGAGGACGGCGCGCTGATGCCGGGGATGGCGACGAACACCGAGCTGAAGAAGCTCGGGAAGCTGGACGGGCGGGCCGCGGAGGTGCGCTATCTCCAGCTGATGATCAAGCACCACAAGGGCGGGGTCCATATGGCCGAGGGGTGCGTGGACCGGTGTGAGGTGGGGGCCGAGGTGCGGCTCGCGCGGGGCATGGTGGCTTCGCAGGAGTCGGAGATCGAGCTGATGACGGATCTGCTGAAGGCGCGGGGCGCGAAACCGTAGGCACGGGGCTTTGCGGTGCCGTCATCGCCGGCTGCGCCGAGCTCGTCCTCACACGCCGGACGGGCTGACAGTTCCCCGCGGGTCCGGCGAGTTCTGTCAGCCGCCCGGCGCCTGACGACCGGTGTACGGGGCGGAGCCCGTTCACGCCATCCGCGGCAGCTCCTCCCTCAGCAAACGCCCCCGCAGCTCCTCCCCCCGCACGAACCTCTCCACCTCCCCCACCGCGTACTCCCCCAGCCGCCGCACCTCGCTCCCCTGCGCCCCCGCCACATGCGGGGTGACCAGGACGTTCGGCAGGGTCAGTAGGGGGTGACCGGGTGGCAGGGGCTCGGGGTCCGTCACGTCCAGGAACGCGTCCAGGCGCCCCGCCCCGCACTCGCGGGCCAGCGCTCGCGTGTCGACCAGTGAGCCCCGCGCCGTGTTGATGACGGTGCCGCCGTCCGGGATCAGCCGCAGCATCTCCTCGCTCACCATGCCCCGCGTCTCGGGGAGTTGGGGCGCGTGGACGCTGACGATCGAGCTGCGCCGGCACAGCTCCGGCAGGTCGACCAGCTCCACGCCGAGCCCCGCCGCCTCCTCCCGGCTGACGTAGGGGTCGGTGAGCAGCACCCGCATGCCCGCGTCGGAGGCGCGCAGCCCGGCCATGACCCCGCGGCCGATGCGGGAGGCCCCGATGATGCCGACGGTGCGGGCGTCGGCGCCCGTCCGTTCGGTGAAGGGCGGCCACCCGGAGGAGTAGCCCGCCGCGGCCGAAAGGGCGCCCTTCGCCGCGAAGGTGATCGCGGCGAGCGTGTAGGCCACGACGGGCCCCGCGTTCGCGTCGGCCGCCGAGGAGACCACCACGCCCCGGTCCCACAGCGCGTCCGTCACCACGGGTTTCACCGATCCCGCGGCATGCACGAGGGCCCGCAGCCGGGGCGCGTGGGCGAGGACGTCGGCCGTGACCGGCGGGCAGTTCCAGCCGGTGACCAGGATCTCCGCTTCGGCGAGCACCGCACGCGCGTCGGTGCCGGTGAGGGAGCCGCTGAGCAGGCCGGGCGCCAATTCCACGCCGCGGGCGAGCCGTTCGCGGATGTCGGGGGCGAACACCCGCTCCGCCACGTCCGCGCTCATGGCGAGCGCGGCTCTCGGCCGACGGACCGGCGCACTGACCGACGTACTGGCCGACGCACCGACCGGCTCACTGACCGGCTCACCGACCGGCGTACTGATCGGTGCGCTCTGCAACTCTGCCTGGTCTGCCACGCGTGACCATCCCTCGTAGTAACCGGTTACCCAACAGCGCCTGGAGGCTAGGCCGAAGTCGGGACGGCGGTCAAGAGATCGCGGGGTCAGGGGGGTTGACCGGCGTTAGTAACCGCTTTAGATTCCGGTCACCTTGTTCCGACGACGGAGGGGCTGCCGTGTCAGCGGTGACGAAGGACCGGACGGAAACCGAGGCGGTGAAGCCGCCCGGCGAACGCGAAATCCTGCCAAATGGCAACAAAGTAAAGCGTGATGAGCGATGGAAACGGTTTCGCTCCTCGCGAGTCCTGTTGCTGCTCATGGTGCCGGGGGTCGCGTACTTCCTGGTGTTCCACTACGGCGCGTTCATCGGGAACGCCGTCGCGTTCAAGGAGTACGTCCCCTTCGACGGCCTCTGGGCCAGCCCCTGGGTCGGCTTCGAGAACTTCGACCGGATGTTCGGCGACCCGGAGTTCTGGCACGCGACCTGGAACACGCTCTTCCTCGCGGTGCTCCAGCTCGTCTTCTTCTTCCCGGTCCCGCTCGGCCTCGCCCTGCTCCTGCACAGCCTGACCTCGGACCTGACGCGGCGCTTCGTGCAGTCCGTGGTCTATCTCCCGCACTTCCTGTCGTGGGTCATCGTCGTCGCCCTGTTCCAGCAGGTGCTCGCCGACACCGGCCTCCTCAACTCCGTGCTCGGGCAGGCGGGTCTGCACTCCGTCGACATCATCGGCAACCCGGACGCGTACCCCGCGCTCGTCGTCGCGCAGGTCGTCTGGAAGGACGCGGGCTGGGGCACGATCATCTTCCTCGCCGCGCTGATGCAGGTGGACGAGCAGCAGTACGAGGCCGCCGCCATCGACGGGGCGGGCCCCTGGCGCCGCTTCTGGCACGTGACGCTGCCGTCCATCCGGCCGGTCGTCATCCTGCTCCTGATCATGCGGCTCGGCGACATTCTCTCCGTCGGCTTCGAACAGATGCTGCTGCAACGGCAGTCGGTGGGACCCGAGGCCGGTGAGGTGCTCGACACCTTCGTCTTCTGGCAGGGCATCGTCGGCGGCGACACCGGATACGCCGCGGCGGCGGGCCTGTTCAAGGGCGTGGTCGGCGCGATTCTCGTCTTCGCGGCCAACAAGGTCGCCCATCGCCTCGGCGAGCAGGGGGTCTACAAGTGAGCACGAAAACCGCCGCGATACGGGCCGGACGCCCCCCACGCCCCTCCTGGATGGAGAAGCCCAAGCCGGTCACCCGGGTGGCCAAGGCCCTGGCGATCGTCACCATCCTGGTCATGGTCTTCGTGCCGTTCCTGGTCATCGTCTCGACGTCGTTCGCGTCGAACCGCGAGGTCATCGCCAACGGCGGCTGGGTCCTGTGGCCCACGCACCCGACCCTGCGCGCCTACGAGCAGGTCTTCGAGGGCGGCATCGTCACCAAGGCGCTCGGGGTCAGCGCCGGCATCACGATCATCGGCACCCTCGCCTCGCTGGCGTGCACCACGTTCCTGGCGTACGCGCTGAGCCGCCCCAAGGTGTACGGCGGGAAGCCGATCCTGCTGGTCGTCCTGTTCACCTTCCTCTTCCCGCCCGGCATGATCCCCGCGTTCCTGCTGGTCAAGGGCATGGGAATGCTGGAGAGCTATAGCGCTCTGATCGTCCCCGTCCTCATCAACGTCTTCAATCTGGTCGTCCTGCGGGGCTTCTTCCAGGGCGTTCCCGAGGAGTTGTTCGAGGCCGCGCGGCTCGACGGCGCGAACGACTGGCAGATCCTGTGGCGGGTCGTGCTCCCGCTCTCCAAGGCGGCCCTCGCGGTGGTCGGCCTCTTCTACGCGGTGAGCTACTGGAACGCCTGGTTCCATGCCTCGATCTATCTGGAGTCCGACCACTGGCCGCTCCAGCAGGTCCTGCGCACCTACGTCATGGGCGGCTCGCAGATCGCGGACACCGGGCTCAGCGACGCGGCGAACGTCTCGGCCCCGCAGACGATGCAGATGGCCGTCCTGGTGATCGCCACCGTGCCGATCCTGATCGTCTACCCCTTCCTCCAGAAGTACTTCACCAAGGGCGTGCTCACCGGCGCCATCAAGAGCTGAGCCAGTTCCTCGTGAGCTGAGCCAATTCCCGTGGTTTTGAAAGGTTGTCACTGTGTCCGGTTCCTCGATGTCGCGCCGTACGCTGCTGCGCTCCATAGCCGTCGGCGGGGCCGCGGTCGCGGCCCCCTCCCTGCTCACCGCCTGCTCCACCGGCTCCGGCTCCGGCGGTTCGGTCAGCAACGCCAACAAGAAGGCGGCGCCCTGGCCGACGTACACGCCCGCCAAGGGCCCCACGCCCGACCTCGCGCCCACGACCGAGGGCGTACAGCCCGGCTTCACCAAGTACCCCGGGAAGCTGGTGCAGGCGACGGCCGAGAAGCCGGGCAACGGCAAGCAGAAGATCAAGGTCATGACCATCACCTACGGCACCCCGCCGAAGCCGGTCGGATCGAACAAGTTCTGGCAGGCGATGAACGAGGCCCTCGGCGTCGAGGTCGAGTTCTCCGTGGTCCCGGACGCGGACTTCCGCTCCAAGATGTCCACGCTGATGTCGGGCGACGACCTGCCCGACATGATCAACTTCGGTGGCGGTTACGTCCTGCCGCGCGAGTCGCAGTTCGTGAAGTCGCGCTGCGAGGACCTCTCGGACCACCTCTCCGGGGACGCCGTCAAGGACTACCCGAACCTCGCCAACATCCCCACGTACGCCTGGGAGGGCATGGGCCGCGTCTCCGGCCGCATCTACGGGCTGCCGATCGAGCGCGCCAAGGTGCAGGGCGCGATGTTCATCAACCGTGAGGCCTTCGACAAGGCGGGCTACAAGCCGGGCATGGCGGCGGCCGACTTCCAGTCGATGGCGCGCGAGGCCTCCCGGAACAAGAAGTCCGCGCTCGGCGCCTCGTCGGTCGGCTTCTTCGGCTACCTCTACCACGCGATGTGGCACGGGGCGCCGAACCAGTGGCAGATCAAGAACGGCAAGGTCACCGACATGTTCGGGACCGACGAGTTCAGGGCCGCCCTGGAGTACATGTCCAAGATGCGCAAGGCGGGCTCGTACAACTCCGACGCCACCTCGATCTCGCAGGTCGACCTCAAGACGCAGTTCTACAACGGCACGGTCCGCTCGATGACGGACGGCTGGGGCGCGGCCATCTCCAACGCACAGGGCATCAAGGACGAGTTCACACTGGACGCCGCCGTGCCGTACGTGGTCGACGGTGCGACGCCGGTCTACCAGCAGAACCGCGGCTGTTTCGGCTACACCGTCATCAAGAAGGCGTCCAAGGACCGCGTCAAGCTGATGCTGCGGGTCCTGGACTGGCTGGCGTCGCCGTTCGGCTCCAAGGAGTACGAGCTGATGCACTCGGGCGTCGAGGGCACGCACTTCGAGTACGACAAGAACGGCGACCCGATTCCTACGTCGCTGGGCCTGGTGGAGAACAGAACGAATCTCCCCTTCGCGTATGTGATGGACGCACCGCAGCCGCTGTACTTCCCCGGCTTCGCCGACCTGACCAAGCGGCTGCACACGTGGGAGAAGGCGGTCGTCCCGAACCTCGTGCGCGACGACCACTGGGGCCTGATGTCGGACACGTACAACCGGCAGGGCGCGTCCATGCAGCAGATCGTCGAGGACGGCGTCACGGCGATCGTCTCGGGCCGCAAGAAGCTGTCCGACTGGGACGCCGTCTACAAGAAGTGGCAGGCGCAGGGCGGCGAGAAATCGCGCGAGGAGTTCGCGAAGGAGTACGAAGCGGCGCACTGATCCCGGCGGGCGCGGGATGCGTGCGGGCGCGGGATGATGGGTCCGGGGCAGGCTGCGGACAGGCTGCCGTGGGGGCAACCCCGCCCCGGATTCTGCTACTTGTACGTGACGGGCCGAGGACTTGAGGAGACACAGTGGGCGAGCGGGTCACCATCCGCGATGTGGCGGCGCGGGCGGGCGTCTCGGTCGCGACCGTCTCCCGGGTCCTGGCGGGCAACTATCCGACGTCGACGGCGTCGCGGGCGAAGGTGCTGCGGGCCGTCAAGGACCTCGACTACGTCGCCAACGCGCACGCGCGCGCGTTGGCGGGCGCGGGCCGCAAGACGATCGCGGTGCTCATGTTCGACGTGGTGAGCTCCTTCTACGCACATGTGGCGCAGGGCGTGGAGATGGAGGCGGCCCAGCGGGGCAGGCTCACCCTCGTCTCGTCGACGAACAGCGACCCGGCCCGTGAGCTGGCCCTGGTCCAGATGATGCGCGAGCAGGCCGCGGAGGCGGTGGTGCTCGTGGGTGGTGTCATCGAGGACGACGAGTACCGCGAGCGGATGGCGCGGTACGCGGAGGCGCTCGCGGCGGCGGGCTCCCGGCTCGTCCTGTGCGGGCGGCCCGCGCCCGCGCCGGACGTTCCCGCGCTGGTCGTCGAGTACGACAACGAGGCGGGCGCGTACGCGATCACGAGCCATCTCCTCGGGGCGGGCCACCGCAAGATAGCCCTGATCGGCTACCAGCCCGGCCACACCACGGGCGAGGCCCGTGTCGCCGGGTACCTGCGGGCCCTCGCCGATCACGGGGTGCCGCGCGAGGAGGCGATCCTGCACGGCATCGGGTTCGGGCAGAACCACGGTTACGAGGCGATCATGGACCTCCTCAAGAAGGCGGACGGACGCCCCGACTTCACGGCGGTGTTCGCGGGTGACGACAGGGTGGCGGCGGCCACGGTGATCGCGCTGCGGGAGCACGGGCTTCGGGTGCCCGAGGACATCTCGGTGGTCGGCTACAACGACGATCCGGTGGCCGCGGACATCACCCCCGGCCTCACGACCGTGCACATCCCCGCGGAGGAGATGGGCCGCACGGCGGTCCGCCTTGCTCTGGCGGGGGCGCCTCGATCGGGCCAGGAGAGGCATCTCCTGGGGACGCACATCGTGATCCGGGAGAGTGTACGGGGGCTCCGGGGGAGCCGGTCCTAGCCCGGTGGCTTCGGGCGAGCCCGCAGCGACGCCACTTTCACAGTGACCCGGCGGTGTCCCCGGGCCGGGGGGGCGGCGTTCCTCTGCAACCCGGCGGTATCCCCGGGCCGGGGGGACGCTGCATCCCGGTTGCCCGGCGGTATCCCCTGAACCGCCGCTTCGCGGCGGATGTCTCCCACCCACCCACCCGATTACCCGGCAGCTGCGAGGTGCCCCGCTCAACCGGTGGGTGGGTGGGCGGGCTGATTCCGCTGCGGGGTGACCGGGCGGCTGGGCGGTGTGAATCTGCTGCGGGGCAATCGGGTGGGTGGGCGGGAAAAGTTCGCCGCGAAGCGGCGGGCAGGGAGAGCACCGGCAGTCGGCGACGCACCCGAGCAGGACCCGATGCCGGGTGATCGGGTGGGTGGGTGGGGAAGGTTCGCCGCGCAGCGGCGGGTAGGGAGAGCACCGGCAGTCGGCGACGCTCCCGAGCAGGGGGAGATTCGGCGCGGAGCGGCGGGCGCTTCAGCGCGGCGTGGTGAGGATCGTCTCTGCCACTGACCGAGGCGCGTCCCGTATCAGGAGGTGGCCCGAGGGGTGGGCCACGTGGAAGGCCGCTTCGAGTGATGCGGCGAGCTTGCGCTGACGGGTGAGCCACGCCGTCCCTCCCCCCGCATACGCCGCCAGTACCGTCACCGGGAGCCGCCCCCGCAGGGGGAAATCCCGGCGGAGGTCGGCTAGTTCGACCGCCACGTCGCCGTACGTGGCGTACTCCAGGAGCGCACCCCGCAGCACCCGGCTCGCCCCGTAGACCCGCCGTACCTCGTCCGCCCGCGCCGCGTCCCCCCGTACCGCCGCCCTCCGCAAGGCAGGGCCGAACGCGCGCGGCAGCCCCGCCCCGGCCAGTACCGCCCCGCACGCCACCGCCGCCCCCACCCGCACCCCTCGCGGAACCCGCACCCCCGGCCGTTCCTCGACGCTGGAGTCGGCCAGGACCAGGCCCGCCGTACGCGCGGGGAAGAGGCGGGCGAACGCCTCGCAATGGAAACCGGCGAGCGAGTGTCCGACCACGGTGGCCGGGCCGGGGATGCCCACCGCGTCCAGGACCCGCGCGATCCGCTCGGCCTCACCCGCGAGCGTGGGCGCCACGCGCGCGTGCCCGCTCAGTCCCGCCCCCGGCCGGTCGAAGCGGACCACCGTCCGCCACGGGGCCAGGAGCTCCACCACCGGGTCCCAGTCGAACCACGCGAGCCCGAGCCCCGCGCTCAGCACACACACCGGCCCGCTCCCCGTCACCTCCACGTGGTGCGGCACTCCCCCGGCCCCGAGCCGTACGAATGTCATCCGCGTCGCGCCACCTCACTCGCGAGCAGCCCCACCCAGGCCGCGATGAGCAGCACCTGCAACCGCTGCCCCATCCCGAGCGCCCACGTGCCGTACCCCGCGTCGAACGCGGCGATGGCGGCCAGGGTCCAGACGGTGGCGGCCAGTTCGAGGAGGACGAGGAGCAGGCAGAGGGGGCTGACGAGGGACGGCAGGGTCCCGTACCACCGCGCCGCGAGCGTCAGCGCCACCATCCCCGCAAGCGCCCCCGTCACCGCGACACTGCTGCTCACCACGTGCGCCGCGTGCGCCAGGGGCAGGAGCCCCGCCCGCTCGCTCGCCTCGCAGACCGCGTCGGCGGTCGGCGCGCAGCTCATCGGCAGCCGGGAGTCGATCACGGTGGCCGCCCCGTACAGCGCGATCCCCGCCCACCCCAGCACCGTCCCCCGCCGGCGCGGCAGCCACCGCAGCGCGCCCGCGGCGCCCGCGAGGACGAGCAGCCCGGCGGTCAGGTCGGTCGTGCGGAACAGCGTGCCGTACGGCTGGTCCAGGGCGGCGAGTTCACTGACGTACGAGCTCACCGGCGAGAGCCCCGTCCCGAGGAAGGCTTCGCCGAGCCACGCGCTGTAGGCGACGGCGCCGAGCACGAGCAGGAGCGCGACGGCGTTGCGGGGGCCGGATCCGGTCCGGCTCACGACGGGCCCGACACTCGCGACGGACCCGACGCTCGCGACGGACCCGACACGCGCGACGCCACTCGCGGCACCGCTCACGGCGCCACCCGCGACCGCCGATGCCGTCTGTACCGGTTTATCCGTATTCGCCATGGGGTCATGATCGGTCCGGCACCGGGGGGCCGCACGTCGTCGGATACCCGGCCGGGGTAAGGTTCCGCCAATGGTGGCAACGGAGAGATCAGCGAACGGCAGGCAGCTCCTGCTGCTCGCCGCCCTGCTCTTCGGCATCGTGACGATGCATACGCTGGGCCACCCCACGGGGCACTCCGCGAGCACCGCGACGAGCCACACCGCGAGCCATTCGACGAGCCAGTCAGTGAGCCAGACGGTGAGCCAGTCGACGAGCCAGACGGTGAGCCAGTCGACGAGCCAGTCGGTGAGCCACGCAAGCGAACAGGCCGCCGGTCAGCATGAGATGAGCGCGGCCCACCCGGCACCGGACACGGCAGCCCCCGCGGACGCGAGCGCCGACAGCGGAGCCGCCGGAACCGGCGGGATGGACCCGCTCTCCGTATGCCTGGCCGTCCTCGCCGCCCTCACCCTCGTCCTGCTGCTCAAGGCGGGCCTGCTGCGGCCCGGCGGCTTCGCCGTCGCCGTGCGGCCGCTCGCCCGGCTGCTCGACGGCCTGCGGCCCAACCCGCCGCCGCCCCGCATACTCCTGTCCCGCCTCTCGGTGCTGCGCATTTAGGCCGACGCACCGGCTGCTTCGCTGCCCGCGAACCGATGGGGCCCCTGGTGGGAACCACCGGCGTCGAGCGGTGTATCAGAAGCAGCAGATGCGCCCATCTGCACGCACCACCACGACGAGGTGTACTCAGCCATGCGCAATCAACTCCGAGGCGATCAACACCCCCTGCGCTTCCCTTCCCGCCGCGCCCTGCTCGGCGCCGCGACCGCCGTCGCCGGTTCGGGGCTCCTGGCGGCCTGTTCCGGCTCCGGTTCCGGTTCTTCGGGACACGCCGGACACGGCAGCGGCTCCGAGCCCCAGGGCAGCCCCGAGGGCTATGTCGACCCGTCCGGCAAGGAAGTCGCCGCCGCGGAAAAGAAGCGAGCAGGCAGCGGCACGGTCCGCGAGGTGAAGCTCACGGCCACGACGACCGAGGTCGACCTCGGCGGCCGCAGCGTCAAGACCTGGGCGTACGGCGACCGGCTGCCCGGCAGGGAGGTCCGCGTCACCGCGGGCGACACCCTCGCCCTCACGCTCGCCAACCATCTCCCCCGGGCCACGTCCCTGCACTGGCACGGCCTGGCGCTGCGCAACGACATGGACGGCGTCCCCGGCCTCACCCAGAAGGCGATCAAGCCCGGCGCCGACTTCACCTACCGCTTCGCGGTGCCGCACCCGGGGACGTACTGGTTCCATCCCCACTCGGGCACACAGCAGGACCGCGGCCTGTACGCGCCACTGATCGTCGAGGACCCCAAGGAGCCCCTGAAGTACGACAAGGAGTGGGTCGTCGTCCTGGACGACTGGGTCGACGGGGTGGACGGCTCGACACCGGACGGTGTGCTCGCCGAGCTCAGCAAGGGCATGAGCGACCACGACATGGGCGACGACGACATGGGCGGCCACGGCACGGGCGGCCACGACATGTCGAACATGTCCGAGCCCGAAGCCGCGTCCTCAGGCCCCTCGGCATCCTCGGCGTCCTCACCGCCTTCAGGACCCTCCCGCATGATGATGGGCGCCAAGAGCGACCTCCTCGGCGGCGACGCGGGCGACGTGGCCTACCCGCACTACCTGATCAACGGCCGTACACCGGACGCCCCTTCCTCCTTCAGGGCCCGCCCCGGTGACCGCATCCGCCTGCGCATCATCAACGCGGGCGGCGACACGGCCTTCCGGGTGGCGCTCGGCGGCCACGAGATGACGGTGACGCACACGGACGGCTTCCCGGTGGAGCACGCGAAGACGGACGCGCTGCTGCTCGGCATGGGCGAGCGCTATGACGTCCTGGTCACCGCCAAGGACGGCGCGTTCCCGCTGACCGCGGCAGCCGAGGGCAAGAAGGCGGCGGCGCTCGCGGTCCTGCGCACGGGCGGCGGCGCGGCACCCGGCCCCTCGGTCCGCCCCGGGGAGCTGAAGGGCCGCCTCCTGACGGCGGACAAGCTGCGGGCGGCCCGGTCGGTCGCCCTCCGCTCCCGCAAGCCCGACCGGACGATCAGGATCCAACTGACGGGCGGCATGGCGAAGTACGACTGGGCCTTCGACAAGAAGCCCTACTCGCCCGGCCAGCGCCACCCGGTCCGCGCGGGTGAACGCGTCCGGCTGGTCTTCGCCAACTCGACGGCGATGTGGCACCCGCTCCACCTGCACGGCCACACCTTCACCCTGGCGAACACCCCGAACGGCCCCCGCAAGGACACCGCGGTCATCCTGCCGAACGGCACCCTGACGGTGGACTTCGATGCCGACAACCCGGGCCTGTGGATGCTCCACTGCCACAACGTCTATCACTCGGAGGCAGGAATGATGACGGTCGTCGGATACCGCGCCTGACCGGCGGCCAGCCCGTGGGGCGCCCCCTGCGTGGGGCGCCCCACACCTGCCGCACAGGACATCGCGTCGCTCTGACGATTAGACTGTGTTCCGTGCCTCAACTACGCCTCGCCCTGAATCAGATCGACTCGACCGTCGGCGATCTCGCCGGGAACGCGGAGGCGATCGTCCGCTGGACCCGGCACTCCGCCGAGCAGGGAGCGCACCTCGTCGCGTTCCCCGAGATGGCGCTGACCGGCTACCCCGTCGAGGATCTGGCCCTGCGGTCGTCCTTCGTCGACGCCTCGCGGGCGGCGCTGCGTACGCTCGCGACGCGGCTGGACGAGGAGGGGTACGGCGAACTGCCGGTCGTCGTCGGCTATCTCGACCGCACCGAGGAGGCCAAGCCGAAGTACGGCCAGCCCGCGGGCGCCCCGCGTGACGCCGCCGCGGTGCTGCACCGCGGCCGGGCCGTTCTGACGTACTCCAAGCACCACCTGCCGAACTACGGCGTCTTCGACGAGTTCCGCTACTTCGTGCCGGGCGAGACCCTGCCGGTCGTGCGGGTGCACGGCGTCGACGTCGCGCTCGCCATCTGCGAGGACCTCTGGCAGGACGGCGGCCGCGTCCCGGCCACGCGCACGGCGGGGGCGGGCCTCCTGCTCTCCATCAACGCGTCGCCGTACGAGCGGAACAAGGACGACCAGCGTCTTGAGCTGGTGCGCAAGCGTGCGCAGGAGGCCGGTTGCACCACCGCCTACCTCGCCATGATCGGCGGTCAGGACGACATCGTCTTCGACGGCGACTCGCTCGTCGTGGACCGCGACGGCGAAGTCATCGCGCGGGCACCGCAGTTCTCCGAGGGCTGTGTGGTCCTGGATCTGGAGCTGCCCGCCGCCGCTCCCGAGCCGCCGTCGGGCGTCGTGGACGACGGGCTGCGCATCGAGCACGTCACCCTCTCCGAGGAGCCCCTGGCGTACGAGCCGGAGCTCACCGGCGGGTACGCCGAGCGGCTCGACGACGACGAAGAGGTGTACTCGGCGCTGGTCGTCGGGCTGCGCGCGTACGCCGCGAAGAACGGATTCAGCAGCGTTCTGGTCGGCCTCTCCGGAGGCATCGACTCCGCGCTCACCGCCGCGATCGCCTGCGACGCGCTCGGCGCGAAGAACGTGTACGGCGTCGCCATGCCGTCCCGCTACTCCTCGGACCACTCCATCGGCGACGCGGAGGACCTGGCCCGGCGTACGGGGCTCAACTTCCGTACCGTGCCGATCGCGCCGATGTTCGACGCGTACATGGGCTCGCTTGGTCTGAGCGGTCTCGCCGAGGAGAACCTCCAGTCGCGGCTGCGCGGCACGATGCTGATGGCCCTCTCCAACCAGGAGGGTCACATCGTTCTCGCACCGGGCAACAAGTCCGAGCTCGCGGTGGGGTATTCGACGCTCTACGGCGACTCGGTCGGGGCGTACGGGCCGATCAAGGACGTCTACAAGTCCGTGGTCTTCCGGCTCGCGCAGTGGCGCAACCGTGCGGCGCTGGACCGCGGGCAGACTCCGCCGATCCCGGAGAACTCCATCAGCAAGCCGCCGAGCGCGGAGCTGCGGCCCGGCCAGGTGGACACGGACTCGCTGCCGGACTATCCCGTCCTGGACGCGATCCTGGAGATGTACGTGGACCGCGACCAGGGCGCGGACGCGATCGTCGCCGCCGGGTACGACCGTGAGCTGGTCGTCAAGACGCTGCGGATGGTGGACACCGCCGAGTACAAGCGGCGGCAGTATCCGCCGGGCACGAAGATCTCCGCGAAGGGCTTCGGCAAGGACCGGCGGCTGCCGATCACCAATCGGTGGCGCGAGAAGTCCGTCTGACCCCTCGCGCCCGTCCGGCCGCCTGCCTACCCGGCGTGGGTCGTCTCGCGGTCGGGCACCGAGTGCGCCGCCACCAGGCGGCCGCTGCCGGCCACGGGCGAGCGCAGGTCCACCAGATACGCGAGCCCGGCCACGGCCAGGCCGAGCACCGCGAGGAACGCCCCCGCCACCGCGGGCGACGTCACGCCGAAGCCCGCGGCGAGCGCGATGCCGCCGATCCAGGCGCCGCCCGCGTTGGCGAGGTTGAACGCCGCCTGGTTCGCGGACGAGGCCAGGGAGGGGGCCGCGGACGCCTTCTCCATGACCATCAGCTGCAGCGGCGAGCCCGTCGTGAACGCCGCCATGCCGAGCAGTGCCACGGCGATCGCCGCGCTCCACGCGGCCCCCATCATGAGCGGGAAGAAGGCGAGGACGACGACCAGGGCGGTGAGCCCGCCGAAGAGCGTGCCCCGCAGGGAGTGGTCGGCGAGCCGGCCGCCGAGCAGGTTGCCCGCGGTCGCGCCGACACCGAACAGGGCGAGCAGCAGCGTGACGCTGGATTCGGCGTAGCCCGCCGCGTCCGTGAGCATGGGCGTCACATAGCTGTACGCGGAGAACAGGGCGCCGAAGCCGGCGACGGTCGTGCCGAGCGCGAGCCAGACCGGAACGCTCCGCAGCGCCCGCAGCTCGCCGCGCAGGCCGCCGCTCTCGCCGTGGGCGTGGTCGGCGGGTACGAAGAAGGCCAGCGCCGCGATCGCTCCCAGGCCGATCGCGCTGACCGCGAGGAACGTGGCGCGCCAGCCGAGCTGCTGCCCCATGGCCGTGGCCACGGGCACGCCGACGATGTTGGCGACGGTCAGGCCGAGGAACATGAGCGAGACCGAGCGCGCCTTGCGCTCGGGAGCCACCAGACCGGTGGCGACCACCGCGCCGACGCCGAAGAACGCGCCGTGCGGAAGGCCGCTGAGGAAGCGGGCGGCCATCAGCCAGTGGTAGTCGGGGGCGGCGGCCGAGAGCGCGTTGCCCAAGACGAAGAGCACCATCAGGCCGATGAGGACGCGGCGGCGCGGCATGCGCGCGGTGACCGCGGCGAGCAGCGGGGCACCGATGACGACGCCCAGGGCGTACGCCGAGACCAGGTGTCCGGCGGTGGGGATGGATATGCCCAGGTCGTCGGCGACGTTGGGCAGCAGGCCCATCATCACGAACTCGGTCGTACCGATGCCGAAGGCGCCCACGGCGAGGGCGAGCAGGGCCAGGGGCATGAAAAACCTTCCGGGGGGAGCGCAGGAGGGGATGCATCGGGGAGGGGATGCAAGGGGGACGGGTGTTCCGTAAGTTTACGTACGGAACAAACCCTCTCAGGCTCAGTATTCCGTGAGGTTAAAAACGGATGTGCACCATGTGGCGGGAGTGACGCCCGCCGGGGGGGCAGGGCTAGGAGCTAGAGCTCCAGCCGCGCCGCGATGGGCAGGTGGTCGCTCGTCGTCTCCGGCAGTGTCCAGGACGACATCGGCTCGACGCCCTTCACCATGATCTGGTCGATCCGCGCCATCGGGAACGACGCCGGCCAGCTGAACCCGAAGCCGTCCCCCGCCGCACCCTGCGTGGAGCGCATCTGCGCGGTGACCGCGTTCAGGGCCCGGTCGTTCATCGTGCCGTTCAGGTCGCCGAGCAGCACGACCTTGGAGAGCTTCTCGTCGGCGATCGCCTCGCCGAGCGCGTCGGCGCTCGCGTCACGCTGGTTGGCGGTGAAGCCCGCGTCGAGCTTGACCCGCACCGACGGCAGGTGGGCGACGTGGACGGCGACCTCGCCCTTGGGGGTGACGACCGTCGTCCGCATCGCACGGACCCAGCCCAGCTTGATGTCCACGGGCTTGGTGCCGGTCAGGGGGTACTTGCTCCACAGGCCGACGGTGCCCTGCACCGAGTGGTACTTGTACGTGCCGGCCAGGGCCTTCTCGTACGTCGGGACGGCGTTGGCCGTGAGCTCCTCGAGCGCCACGACGTCGGCGCCGGACGCGGCGACGTCACGGGCGGTGCCCGACGGGTCGGTGTTGTCCGCGTTCACGTTGTGGGTGGCGACCGTCAGATCGCCGCCGGTGGCGGACTTGCCGGTGATCAGGCCGCCGAAGGAGCTCACCCAGATGACCGCGGGCAGCAGCACGGCGATCAGCGCGGTGGCGGACTTGCGGACGAAGCCGACGACGAGCAGGACCGGGATCAGCACGCCGAGCCAGGGCAGGAACGTCTCGATGAGACTGCCGAGGTTTCCCACGCCGTTCGGGATCTGTGCGTGGAAGAGCATCACCAGGGAGAGCAGGACCGCGATCCCCGCCGTGACGAGGCCGCGCTTCCAGATGCCCCGGTCATTGCGCCACCCGTCGACCAGGCGCCGGAACCGGGACCCCTGGCGGCCGGGTCCCGTGCCCCCGCTGCCTGTCTCCGTCACATACGCCTGCGCCATACGCTCGTCGCCTCACTGGTGCCGTGCAACCGTCCTCGCCCCTGAAACCCTAGGCGATAAACGGGAGTCCTCCCTGCCGTCCGAGACGGCCGTACGGGACGATGACGAGCCGGGCGGCTCGGTGGGTTCCGCATCTCCCCGCACAACGGGTCGGCTGTGACGAAACGCGCACATTCACCCCGTGGGCCGCAATCCCTCGAGGACGGTGTCCACGATCTGCTCGGCGAGGCCTTCGTGAAGGGGTGCGTCGGAGCGCAGGATGGTGCGCACGAGCATGGGGCCCACGAAGAGATCGTTGGCGAGCACGATGTCGACGTCCGCGCGCAGTTCGCCGTTCTCGACGCCCCGGCGCAGCACCTCGCGCATGACGCGGCGCTGGGGTTCGATGACGGTCGCGTGATACGCCTCCCACAGCTTCGGCAGGCTCTTCATCTGCGCGAACACGTTGTGCAGCAGGGCGGACGAGCGCAGGTTCACGCCGCGCCTGCGCAGATGTTCCAGGCAGACGATGATGTCGCCGCGCATGGACACCCCGGGCAGTTCGGGAGGGGGGTCGTCCATGCCGCGCAGGATGTCGACGAAGAGCTCCTCCTTGCCGCTCCAGCGACGGTAGATGGTGGCCTTGCCCACACCCGCCGTGCGCGCGATCCGCTCGATGGAGATTCCGGCGAGGGGCTCGCCGTCCTCGATCAGCTTCAGGGCACCCTCGACGATCGACCGCTCCACGGCCTCGCTTCGGGGACGCCCCCTGGCGCCTTTGGCGATGTGGCCCACGTCTGCTCCGCCTCTCGTCGTCCGCCGCTGCGCAGGGTCGATTGTCCCTGCCCGGGAGCCGTCAGTGCCCGGCGCCCACCGGGTCGGCCTTCCGCTGCCCGGGCTCCGGCTCCCGGGGCGTGCGGCCCGGCAGGAACAGGGCGACGACCACGACGCCGATCAGGGCGACGCCCGCGCCGCAGAGCGCCGTGACGTGCATGGCGTGCAGGAAGGAGTCATGGGCGGCGGTCACCAGGGGTTCGCCGCGCGGGCCGAGCTTGGCGGCGACGCCGAGGGTGGCCTCGATGGACTCGCCGGCGGTGTGCCGGATGTCGGCGGGCAGCAGGGTCAGCTTGTCCTCGACGCCGCTGCGGTAGGCCGCGGAGAGCACGGAGCCGAGCACGGCGATGCCCAGGGCGCCGCCGACCTGCCGGAAGGTGTTGCTCAGCGCGGAGGCGGAGCCGGCCTTCTCGCGGGGCAGGGCCTGCATGATGACGACGCTCGCGGGCGTCATGATGTGCGCCATGCCGGTGCCCATGAGGAAGAACATGACCTCCAGGATCCAGATCGGCGTGTCGGCCTCCAGGATCGTGAAGGCGGCGAGCATCGCGGCCAGGAGCAGCAGGCCGCCCGCGCACACGGCGCGGACACCGAAGCGGTCGACGACCAGGCGGGCGCGCGGCGCGAAGATGAGCTGGGCTGCGGCGAGCGGCAGCATGAGCAGGCCGGTCTGGAGCGGGGAGTAGCCGCGCACGCTCTGCGTGTAGAAGACCGCGAAGAACGTCACGCCCATCAGCGCGAAGAAGACGAGCGCGAGGGAGCTGATCGCCGCCGAGAAGACGCGGTTCTTGAAGTACGAGATGTCGATGGACGGGTGGTCGCTGCGCTTCTCGTGCAGCACGAAGCCGACGAGTACGGCGATGCCCGCGACGATGGTTCCCAGGACCTTGGGGTCGGTGAAGTCGGCGAGCTGGCCGCCCTTGATGATGCCGTAGACGAGCAGGACGAGGCCGACGATGGACAGGCCCACGCCCACCAGGTCGATGCGGCCCGGCTTGGGGTCGCGTGATTCGGGGACGAGCCAGATCATCAGGCCGATCGCGACGATCACGATCGGCACATTCACCAGGAAGACCGAGCCCCACCAGAAGTGGTCGAGCAGGACGCCGCCGGTGATGGGTCCGATCGCGATGGCGAGGCCGACGCCGCCCGCCCAGATGCCGATGGCCTTGGGCTGCTCCTCGCGCTCGAAGACGTTCATCAGGACGGCGAGGGTGGCGGGCATCACGAAGGCGGCGCCGAGGCCCATCACCGCGCGGAACAGGATGAGTTGGACGGGTGAGCCGGACTCGGCGGCGAGCGCGGAGCCGATGCCGAAGACGGCGAGGCCCACTAGCAGCATCTTCTTGCGGCCGAGCCGGTCGCCGAGCAGGCCCGCCGTGAAGAGGAGCCCGGCGAAGACGAGCGTGTAGGAGTTGATGGCCCACTCCAGGTCGCCCTGGGTGGCCCCCAGGCCCGTGGGCTCCGGGGTCGAGATCGTCTTGATGGCGACGTTCAGGATCGAGTTGTCGAGCACCACGATCAACAGGCTCAGCATCAGGACGCCGAGGATCGCCCAACGGCGCCGGTGCACGGCCTCCGGTATGCGAGGGGTGGAGACGGCGGGAGTAGTCATGGCATCAAGCCTAGAGCCATTCCGATACGAGACCGTCTCGTATTGTAAAGACTTTACCGAAGGAGGGCACTAGCCGACTTGCGGCACGCGATGCCACCATGGAGGAGATCCGGGGACGCCGTCAGGGCGCCTCGAGATAACAGAAGGAGCCGTTGCGATGACGCAACTTCCGGCTGCCCAGAACCAGCCTGCGGGTCCCGCCGCGAGCCAGTCCGCCGACAGCAGCAAGGCGCTGTACGGAGGCAAGAGCTCCCGCCGCATTACCGTCCGGGACATCACCGCCGCCAAGGAGCGGGGCGAGAAGTGGCCCATGCTCACCGCCTACGACGCGATGACCGCGTCCGTCTTCGACGAGGCAGGCATCCCCGTGATGCTGGTCGGCGACTCGGCGGGCAACTGCCACCTCGGGTACGAGACGACCGTGCCCGTCACGCTCGACGAGATGACCATGCTGTCCGCGGCCGTCGTACGGGGCACGTCGCGCGCCCTGATCGTCGGTGACCTGCCCTTCGGCTCGTACCAGGAAGGGCCCGTCCAGGCGCTTCGCTCGGCGACGCGCCTGGTGAAGGAGGCCGGGGTCGGCGCGGTGAAGCTCGAGGGCGGCGAGCGCTCGCTCGCCCAGACCGAGCTGATCGTCTCCTCCGGCATCCCCGTCATGTCCCACCTCGGCCTCACGCCGCAGTCCGTGAACACCATGGGCTACCGCGTCCAGGGCCGCGGCGACGAGGCGGCGCACCGCCTTCTTCGCGACGCGAAGGCCGCGCAGGACGCGGGCGCCTTCGCCGTGGTCCTCGAACTGGTACCGGCGGAGCTCGCGGCCGAGGTCACCCGCTCGCTGCACATCCCGACGGTCGGCATCGGCGCGGGCGCCGCCTGCGACGCGCAGGTCCTGGTCTGGACGGACATGCTGGGCCTGACCGGCGGCAAGATGCCGCGCTTCGTGAAGCAGTACGCGGAGCTGCGGAACGTGATGAGCGGCGCGGCCAAGGCGTTCGCCGAGGACGTCGTGGGCGGCACGTTCCCCGCCGCGGAGCACTCGGTCCACTAGCACCACCGGCGGGTTGACCCCGCCGCACAAGCCATAGCGGCACCACCGGCAGCCCGTCGATTTCCCCCGTCGACGGGCTGTCCGCTTTTCCCGCCGACATGCGCCCCGCGGCCCGGCATCCGGGTGTAGGCGGGCTGTCGGTGGTTTGTCGGTGGGGGCTGCCACTCTTACGGCATGAAGCGAATCGACGACATCCCCGGCGGCGCAGGAAGCGCCGTCACCGTGAGGGGACTGGTCAAGCACTACGGCGAGACCAAAGCACTGGACGGCGTGGACCTCGACGTACGCGAAGGCACGGTCCTCGGCGTTCTCGGTCCCAACGGCGCCGGCAAGACCACCCTCGTACGCTGCCTCTCCACCCTCGTCACCCCGGACTCGGGCACGGCCGTCGTGGCCGGGTACGACGTGGTGAAGCAGCCCCGCCAGCTCCGCCGGGTCATAGGCCTGACCGGCCAGTACGCGGCCGTGGACGAGAAGCTCTCGGGCCGCGAGAACCTCTACATGATCGGGCGGCTCCTCGACCTCTCCCGCAAGGAGTCCCGGTCGAAGGCCGACTCGCTCCTGGAGCGGTTCTCCCTCACCGAGGCGGCGGGCCGCCCCGCCAAGACCTACTCCGGCGGCATGCGCCGGCGCCTCGACCTCGCGGCGTCGATGATCGGCAGCCCCTCCGTCCTCTACCTCGACGAGCCGACCACCGGCCTCGACCCCCGCACCCGCAACGAGGTGTGGGCCGAGGTCAAGCGCATGGTCACCGACGGCGTCACGGTGCTGCTCACCACGCAGTACATGGAGGAGGCCGAGCAACTGGCCTCCGAACTGACCGTCATCGACCGCGGCAAGGTCATCGCCAACGGCGGCATCGACGAGCTGAAGGCGAAGGTCGGCGGCCGCACCCTGCGCATCCGCCCGGCCGACCCGCTGGAACTGCGCCCGCTGGCCGGTGCGCTCGACGACATGGGCCTGACCGGCCTCGCCACCTCCACCGTGGACGCCGAGTCCGGCACGGTCCTGGTGCCGATCCTCAGCGACGAGCAGCTCACCGCCGTGGTCGGCGCGGTCACCGCGCGCGGCATCACGATCGGCTCGATCGCCACCGAACTGCCCAGCCTGGACGAGGTGTTCCTCTCCATCACCGGCCAGAAGGCCAGCGCCCCGCAGGACGCCCGCCCCGAACTCGAGGAGGTTGCCGTATGAGCACCACCACTCTCACGCCGCCCCTCCACCAGGGCGAGGCGGACGCCCGCATAGGCCTGCGGGACCACGTGCGCCACACCAGCGCCCTGGTCCGCCGCAACCTCCTGTGGATCCGCCAGGACCCGGAGTCGATGCTCGACGCGATCCTGATGCCGATCATCTTCACGCTCCTGTTCGTGTACGTCTTCGGCGGCTCCATCGGCCAGGCGCTCGGCGGCGGCCAGGACCAGTACGTGCAGTACGTGGTGCCCGGCATGATGGCGATGATGAGCATGAACATCGCCATGGCCGTCGGCACCGGCTTCAACCAGGACTTCCAGAACGGCATCATGGACCGCTTCCGCACCCTGCCGATCGGTCAGGGTTCGGTGCTCTTCGCCAAGATCGTGGTGGAGCTCATGCGGATGCTCGTCGCCACGGCGGTCATGATGATCGTCGGTGTCCTGGTGGGCTTCGACATCACCAACTGGGGCGGTCTGTTCGCCGCAGTGGGCCTGTCCGCCCTCTTCGGCTCCGCCATCATGTGGATCTTCCTGGTCCTCGGCGTGTCGCTGAAGAGCGCCCAGTCCGTGCAGGCGATGGGCTTCCTGGTCCTGATGCCGCTGCAGTTCGGTTCGTCGATCTTCGCGCCGACGCAGTCGATGCCGGGCTGGCTCCAGGCCTTCACCGACTACAACCCGCTGTCCTCGCTCGCGGACTCCGCGCGCGGCCTGATGGTGGGCGGCCCGGTCGCCCACGACATCTGGGTGACGGTCGGCTGGTCGGTGGTGCTCACGGTCGTGATGGCGCCGATCGCGATCCACAAGTTCCGCACCAAGAGCTGATCGGCCGATACTCCACGGGCTACTTGATGTACCTGTCGCAGAGGGCGGCGGCCTCCTCCAGGGAGAGTTCGCCGCCTTCCGCGTACGCGGCTTCGTACGCGGCGTCACCCAGTGCCGCGCGCGCCGTCTCTTCGGCGGCCGTGTTGATCTCGCGCTCCGCGGCGGCGGCGAAGTGACCCGGCGGCAGCTCACGGCGGGCGACGGCGATCAGCCGCGCGGCGTCGGCGGCATGCCGGCCGCCGTCCAGCGCGGCCAGGGCGCGGGCGGCGGTGGTGAGATGCACGGAGGTCATCTGCGGCGCCATCATCTTGGTCAGCGGGTCGAGGGACTTGTCGAGCGCGGAGCGCGCCACGGCAAGACCCTCCGCATGGCGGCCGTCCACGGTGTCGAGCCACGCCTCGGCGCCCAGCATGAAGCCCTCGAAGATGACGAACTCGACGGCCTTGAAGTCCTCCCGCAGCAGCCGCAGTTGTTCGCGGGCCTCGGCGGAGCGGCCCGTACGGCCGAGCAGGTCGACGAGGAAGAACCGGGCGGCGGGCATCGACTCGCCGTTGCTGCTGGTCACGCCGTCACGCTCCATGACCGCCCAGAGCAGCTCCTCGCCCCTGGCCAGTTCGCCCGCCTCGGCGAGCACTCCCCCGAGCCGGGCCATGAGCACGCTGACCTGCGCGGGGGCGCCCAGCGTCTCCGCGTGCTCGATGGCGGCGCCGAAGTCCTCGGCGGCCAGGGTGTAGCGTCCGCGCCGCTCATGGGCCTCGCCGCGCGAGGAGAGCGCCTCGGCCATGCCCCACACGTCGCCGAGCCGGGTGAAGATCTCCAAGGACTCGTCGGCGTCACGGCGCGCGTCGCCCGCCCAGTCGGCGCGGTTGGCGCGGATGTTGGCGCGCTGCTGGAGGGATGCGGCGAGCTCCCAGTCGTAGCCGAGCTCGCGGCAGGAGGCGATGGTCGCGTCGATGATCTCGTACAGCCGGGTGATGTCCCCCTCGAGCATCACCGCGAAGAACCACAGGCTCCCCGGCGACCAGCACGTCTGCGGAAGACCCGGCCGGTACGCCTCCCGGATGCCCGCGAGTTTGTCGACGGCCTCCGGCGTCTGCCAGGCCTCCAGGTTCATGTCCATGCAGGAGAGCTGGATGAGGTGGACTCCGCGCCGCGCCTCTTCGAGCACCTCGGGGCGCATCGGCGGCGGGCTGTCCGTGCAGCGTTCGTAGAGCGGTTCCACCGGGGTGACGGGGCGGGCGAAGGGGTCGGGGCCGAGCGCGACGACCTCGCGGGACCAGTTGCGGATCTCGACGCGCAGGTCGCGGATCGTCCAGAACCAGGAGAGCGAGAGGACGAGGCAGAGCGCCTCCTGCTCCTGACCGGCGGCGACCGCGTGCCGCAGGGCGGTGCGCAGATTCTCGTACTCGATCTCGAGTCCCTCGACGGCTTCCCGCTGGCCGCCGCCCCGCAGCCGCGGTTCGGTGAGCCGGGCGAACTCCCGGAAGTACACGAGGTGGGCCCGCTCGGCGGCGGCGCGGTCACCGGCCTCGTCGAGGCGTTCGCCCGCGTACTCCGCGACGGTTTCGAGCAGCCGGTAGCGCATGCCGCCCCGCTGCGAAGGGGCGGCGACGACGAGGGACTTGTCGACCAGGGAGCCCAGTACGTCCGCGATGTCGAGCGGCCGGTGGAGGGGCGGGGCCCCGCACACCGCTTCGGCGGCGGCCAGGTCGCAGCCGCCCGAGAAGACGGAGAGGCGGCGCAGGACGGCGCGTTCGGGGTCGTCGAGGAGGTCCCAGGACCAGTCGACGACCGCGCGGAGGGTCTGCTGGCGGGGCAGGACCGTACGGGCGCCGTTCGTCAGGAGGCGGAAGCGGTCGTCGAGGCGGTCGGCGATCTGGCGCGGGGTGAGCACGCGCAGCCGGGCGGCGGCCAGCTCGATGGCGAGCGGAAGCCCGTCGAGACGCCGGCAGATCTCGGCGGCGGCTTCCGCGTCGTCCTCGATGCGGAAGCCCGGCCTTGCCGCCGCGCCGCGATCCGCGAGCAGGCGAAGCGCGATGGGCTCCGGCAGCGGCTCCACGGGGCGCAGCAACTCCCCCGGTACGCCGAGGGGTTCGCGGCTGGTGGCGAGGACGGTGAGGCCGGGGCAGTGCGCGAGCAGCCGGTCCGCGAGGCGGGCGGCGACGTCGATGACGTGCTCGCAGTTGTCGAGGATCAGGAGCATGCGGCGCGAGGCGCAGTGTTCGGTGAGGCGGACGACGGGGTCGTCGCCGTGCCGCTCCGACACCGCCCGCAGCTCTTCGGCGCCCGCGCCGCGCAGCACCGTCTCACGGGCGCCGAGCGCGGTCAGGACCGCCTCGGGCACGGCGTCGGGGTCCTCGACCGGCGCGAGCTCCGCCAGCCATACGCCGTCGGGCACGCCGTCCGCGTGAGCCTCGGCGACCTCCTGCGAGAGCCGCGTCTTGCCGGCGCCGCCGGGGCCGAGCAGCGTGACGAGGCGGGCCCGCTCCAGATCGCCCCGGATGGCCTCGATGTCGCCCTCGCGGCCGACGAAGGAGGTGAGCCTGGCGCGCAGATTGCCCTGCGGTCTCTGCGGCGGGCGGGGCCCCGCGGGCGGCTGCGGCGGGGTGTCGCTGCGGAGCAACTCCTCGTGCAGCGCGCGCAGTTCCGGTCCCGGATCGGCTCCGATGCGGTCCGCGATGAGCCGCCGTACGCCGTCGTAGGCGGCGAGCGCCTGAGCCGGGCGGCCCGCGTCGCGCAGCGCCCGCAGCCGCAGGGCCTGGAGCGGCTCGTCCAGGGGGTGGGTGTCGCACAGGGCGGCGAGCTCGGGCAGCGCCTGCTCGGCCCTGCCCAGGGCGAGCGCCGCGGCAAGGCGTGCGCGGCGGGCTTCGAGGCGGCGCGACTCCCACCGGGCGGCCTCCGCCGTGCGGTCGGGGAGGTCGGCGAGCGCGGGCCCCTGCCAGAGGGCGAGCGCGTCGTCCAGGATCGTCGCGGCCTTGGCCGCGTCACCGTCCGCGAGGGCGTCCACGCCCTCGCCCGCGAGCCGGTCGAAGCGGTACAGGTCGATGTCGTCCGGCGCGGCGCACAGCCGGTAGCCGCCGTCGGTCGAGGCGATCGCGTCGGCGCCGACGGCCCTGCGCAGCCGCCCCACGAGCGCCTGCACCGCCCCGGTCGCGTCGGCGGGCGGATCACCGTCCCACACCTCGCCGACCAGCGCGGCCACCGGGACGGGACGGGGAGCGCGCAGGGCAAGGACCGTCAGGAGAGCACGCAGCCTTGAGCCGCCGACGGGGGCATGGGTTCCGTCGGCGTGAAATGCCTGGGTGGTGCCGAGAATGCGATAGCGCACGGGGTCCATTGTCTCTGGTGGAGGTGCGGAGCGATGTCAGGTGCCGCGCCGGGCCGAAAGCACTGCGGGTCCCGGGTGCCGGCGTATCCGGCGGTGGCGGTCAGGCCGAGTCCTCCCGTACCTCCAGGGAGACCAGCACGCCCACTTCCCTGCGGAAGTGCCCCTTCTCCCGGCAGCCGTCCACCGGGTCCGTGAACCACTTCGGGCACTTCTCCACCGGGTGGAGCGACCTCTCCCCCTCCACCGGCTCGTACGTGCCGGCCCGCAGTGCGAAGCCCTGCGTCACCAGCTGGATCGACCGCACGCGCCCCACCGTGTCGGGCCCGTACTTCCCGTGCCGTTCCACGGAGTAGAGCGCCGGGCCGCCGCCCAGCTGCCACGTCACCTCGTCCCCCACGGAGAACGGCGTCCCGCAGCACTCCATCTGCCAGTCGTCGTACATCACGTTCCACAGCGCCATGCCTCCACCTTCCCCGGAACTCCCCACCGAGTGCGAGACGTTTTCGGCGTACACCGGGGTACGGTCCCGTACGACAACCGGCCCGCCAGACCCAGGAGCCCCACTCCATGACCACCGCTCCCACTCGACGCAGCGACCGGCGGATCAGTCCCGTCTTCCTCGGGATCGCCGCCGTCACCGCGGTCTCCGGCTGGGCCGTGTGGACCGGATTCGCGGACAATCCCGGGCTCGCCGTCTTCCTCTTCGTGACGGCCGCCTGGATCGTCTCGCTCTGTCTGCACGAGTACGCGCACGCGCGCACCGCCCTGCACAGCGGCGACATCTCCATCGGCGCGAAGGGCTATCTGACCCTCAACCCGCTCAAGTACACGCACGCGCTGCTCAGCATCGTGCTCCCGGTGCTCTTCGTGATCATGGGCGGCATCGGTCTGCCCGGCGGCGCCGTCTTCATCGAGCGGGGCCGGATCCACGGCAAGTGGAAGCACAGCCTCATCTCGGCCGCGGGGCCGCTGACGAACGTCCTCTTCGCGATCGTGTGCACCGCGCCCTTCTGGCTCGACGCGCTCTCCGGCGTCCCGGACACCTTCCGGTTCGCGCTCGGCTTCCTGGCCCTGCTCCAGGTGACGGCCGCGATCCTGAACTCGCTGCCCATCCCCGGCCTGGACGGCTACGGGGTGATCGAGCCCTGGCTCTCGCACAAGATCCGCCGCCAGGTGGAGCCGTTCGCGCCGTTCGGCCTGATCGCCGTCTTCGGCATCCTGTGGATCCCCGAGGTCAACGGCGCGTTCTTCGACGCGATCGACGCGATCCTGCGCGGCCTGGGCGTCGGCGATCTGGAGACGTACTGCGGTCAGGACTTCTACCGCTTCTGGGACGGCGACCCGAGCCAGTACTGCACGCTCAACCCGTAGCGGCGCGCGCGTTCCGCTCGGCCTTCGCCCGGCGCAGGTAGTACCACGCCATGTTCGACGAGAGCCCCGCGAGCAGCACCCAGACGACGCCGATCCAGTTGCCCTGGACGAAGGAGACCACGGCCGCCGCGACGGCGAGGACGCAGACCGTGAGGGCGTAGAGAGCGAGGCGGGGCATGGGGGTCGGCTCCTGTCGGGGGTCGGTTCGGGTGACGCGGGGACACCGCACGCAGCGACGTACGCGAACGGCGTCCGCATCCAGTGTCCCCCATGCCCGCTACGTCCTAGACGTCGGTCACGCGCAGCCCCGCGTGCGCCTTGTAGCGCCGGTTCACGGAGATCAGGTTGGCCACGAGGGACTCGACCTGGTGCGCGTTGCGCAGACGGCCCGCGAAGACGCCCCGCATGCCGGGGATGCGGGCGGCGAGCGCCTGGACGATGTCCGTGTCGGCGCGGACCTCGCCGAGGACCATGACGTCGGTGTCGATCTCCTCGACGGCCGCGTCCTGGAGCAGCACCGCCGAGAGGTGGTGGAAGGCGGCCGTGACCCTGGAGTCCGGAAGCAGGGCGGCGGCCTGCTCGGCGGCGCTGCCCTCCTCGGGCATCAGGGCGTAGGCGCCCTTCTTGTCGAAGCCCAGCGGGTTCACGCAGTCGACGACGAGCTTGCCGCTCAGCTCCTCGCGCAGCGCCTCCAGGGTCTTGCCGTGCCCGTCCCACGGCACGGCGACGATCACGATGTCGCTGCGCCGCGCGCACTCCGCGTTCTCGGCGCCCTCGACGCCGTGGCCGAGCTCGTCGGCGGCGGTCTGCGCCCGCTCGGCCGCACGGGAGCCGATGATCACCTTCTGGCCCGCGCGGGCGAGGCGGTAGGCGAGGCCGCGTCCCTGGTCGCCGGTGCCGCCGAGCACGCCGACGACGAGCCCGGAGACGTCGGGCAGCTCCCACGGGTCCTTGGCCGGAGCCTTCTGCACACTGTCGTTAGAGGTCATGCGGCCGACCTTACTCACCGTCCGCCGACCACCCGCGTCAGACCAGCGCCGCCACCGGTATCCGCCGGAAGGTGATCGTCTCGTACGCGCTGAAGTCCCCCGTCTCGTAGAGAAGTCCGACGGTCTCGTCGTCGACGCGGACGAGATCGGAGTACGCGGCGGGCAGCCCGTCCACCGTGTACGCGTCCTGCCACGTGATGCCGCCGTCGCGGCTGCGGCGCACCGTCATCAGGGCGCGGAAGCCGGGGTCGGCGGGCCCGGAGAAGAGCAGGACGTCGGGCGTACGCAGCTGGAGCACGCTGCATTCGACGACGGGGCCGACGAGACCCGCCTGCGGCCGGAAGGGCTTGACCAGCTTGTGGCCGCCGTCCGCGGAGTAGGCGTCGCCCCTGGTGCCGGGGGCCGGGGAGTCGTTGCGGGTGTTGAAGTAGAGCCGCCCGTCGGGGAGTTCGGCTGCGGTGGTCTCGTTGACGTTCACATAGCCGTCGGTGTTGTCGTCGATGTAGCCGATGCGCCAGGTCTGCCCGAGGTCGTCGCTGAGCAGGCAGTGGCCGCCGTTGTACTTGCCCTCGGTGCCGTTGTCCGTACCGGAGGGCGGCAGGGAGTGATTGGCGGGCACGACGATCCGTCCGGCAGCGCTGCCTTCGCCCAGCTGGACGGCGTGGCCCGGCGTGGTCGCGTACCAGCGCCAGTTCGCCTTCTTCGCCTGGCCGGTGATCTCCCTGGCCGCCGACCAGGTCAGGCCGTCGTCGTCGCTGTGCTGGACCCAGACCCGGCGGCCGTTCGCGGCGGAGACCTTGCCGCGCCGGATGGCGTCCTCGGTCGCGGCGGCGGCGTTGCGTACGTGCACGAGGAGGACGCGGCCGGTGTCCAGGACGACGGGGGCGGGGTTGCCCGCGAGGTCGGCGCCGTTCTTGGCGGCGACCTGGAGCGGGCCCCAGGTGCGGCCGCCGTCGGCGGACCGCTTCAGGACCACGTCGATGTTGCCGAAGTCGTCCTGCGAGCCGACCCTGCCCTCGCAGAAGGCGAGCAGGGTGCCGGAGTTCGTGCGCACGACGGCCGGGATGCGGAAGCTCGCGTAGCCCTCGCGTCCGGCGCGGAAAGGAACACTTGTCTCATCAGCCATCCCCGGTCCGTCCCCACCTCGGGCGAATTCCCGGTGAACGCCGCCTGACGACTCGCCCGTTGAGGCAGGATGCCGCCCCATGGACGCCGTACGGGTCGCGCTCCTTCGCGAAGTGCTCGCCGGAACCGAGTGGGTGGGCGCGACGCGCCGCTTCGCGGGGACGCTGCGGTCCTCCGTGGTGCCGCACGGGGGCGGGCTGCTCCTGGTGGGCACGGAGGCGTACGAGCCGTGGCATCTGGCCGCGCATCTCGTGGACGAGGCGGCGTGGTCCGGGACGCCGGAACTGACGCCGACGCTCGTACGCCACCGGGTACGGGAGGGGGATCCCGCCCATCTCTCGACCGGGCTCGGCCGGATCGAGGCGGCGCGGCGCGGCGAGACGCTGCTCGTGGTGGCGCCGGACACGCCCGCGGAGCCGCCGGGGGCGGGGCTGCTCGAGCGGGTGCACGACGCTCGCGCGGCGGGGGCGACGGTGCTTGCCCTGGGTTCGGGGCACGGCGATCTGCGGTCCATGGCGCACGAGGCGCTCGCCGTACCGGAGTCGCCGGACCTCGATCTCGACATGGTCCAGCATCTGGTGAGCGCGGCGGCGGGCGAGAACGCGGGTCCGGCTGCGCGGGGGCGGCGGCGACTCCGGGACCGCCTCTCCCGCCTGGCCGACCACCTCACTTCCCCACCACCGGCACGGTGGTGAGCCGGCCTGTCCTGGCCGGTGGCCGTGAGCGCGGCGGGCTTCCGCTCCAGACCGCCGCTCCGCGGCGGATGTCTCCCGCCCACCCACCCGAGCACCCCGCGTCATCCGCCGGGTAACGGGCGGGCGGAAAAGATCCGCCGCGAAGCGGTGGGCCCAGGGGCAAGCGCGCGATGAGGGGCAATCGGGCGGGTGGGTGGAAGACATCCGCCGCGGAGCGGTGGGCCCGGGGGCAACCGGGCGATGTGGGGTAATCGGGTGGGTGGGTGGGATAGATCCCCGCGGAGCGGTGGGCCGGGGGCACGCGCGACGCGCCCCGCCCCGGCCCTGGGGCCACGCATAAAGCTCCCCCGGCCGGAAAAATACGGTTGCCGCGGGCACGCCTGCGCACAGAGCATGGCTGTTCGTGTCTCTCTCCTCCGTGTTGCCCGATCTCTCCCCCTGGCGTTCCACCCGTGACTTCCGGCTGCTCTGGGTCCAGGGGCTCGTCACCACCTTCGGCAGCTTCATGGCGCTGGTCGCGCTGCCGTTGCAGATCAAGGACCTCACCGACTCGCCGCTCGCCGTCGGGGCGATGGGCGCGGTCGAACTGGTGCCGCTGATCGTCTTCGGGCTCTACGGCGGCGCACTGGCCGACGCGGTCGACCGGCGCAAGGTGATCCTCCTGACCGAGGCGGGCCTCGGCCTCCTCGCGGCCGTACTCCTCGTGAACGCCCTGCTCCCCGAGCCACTGCTCTGGCCGCTGTACGTGGTCGCCGCGGGAGTCTCCGCGCTCGCGGGCCTGCAACGCCCCGCCCTCGACTCCCTCATGGCCCGCATCGTGCCGCACGACCAACTCACCGCCGCCGCGGCGCTCAACTCCCTGCGCTGGAACGTCGGCGCCATCGCGGCCCCCTCGCTCGCGGGCCTGGTCGTCGCCTACGCGGGCCACCCACCCGCGTACGCGATCACGGTGGCCTGCTTCGCCGCCTCCGTGGCCCTGTGCGCCCGCATCGCCCCCGCGCCTCCCGCGCACGACGCGGAGAAGCCGTCGCTGCGGGGCCTCGCGGAAGGCGCGCGGTACGCCTGGTCACGGCCGGTGCTGCTCGGCACGTACGCGATCGACATGGCGGCGATGTTCTTCGCCTTCCCGAACACGATCTTCCCGTTCCTCGCGGAGGATCTTGACGCCGAGTGGTCGCTCGGCCTGATGTACGCGGCCGGGGCGGTCGGCTCGCTGCTGCTGAGCCTGACCAGCGGGTGGACGTCACGGGTGCGGCGGCACGGGCTGCTCGTCGTGTTCGGCGCGGCGGGGTGGGGCCTTGCGATCACGGCCGCCGGATGGTTCGGGAACGTCTGGGTGGTCCTGGTGTGCCTGGCCTTGGCCGGCGCGGGCGACATGCTCAGCGGCCTCGGCCGCTCCACCATCTGGAACCAGACGATCCCGGACGAGCTGCGCGGCAGGCTCGCGGGCATAGAGGTGCTCAGCTACAGCGTCGGACCGCAGCTGGGCCAGGTCCGCGCCGGGGCCGCCGCCGGCTGGACCGGCACCCGTACCGCGATCTGGTCCGGCGGCCTCGCCTGCGTGGCCTCGGTCGCGGCGCTGACGGCGCTGCTGCCGAAGCTGGTGTCGTACGACGCGAGCACGGACGAGGACGCGGCCCGCCGCCGGGAGGGTTCGGCCGCCCGGTAGCCGGCCGCGGCGCCCCGGCGGCGGGTCAGGAGCCGCCGGGGTCCTTGTCGTGCCACTTCGGGTCGGTCTCCCACTCCAGGTTCCGCTCGGCGGCGGTCTCCATCGCGCGCTGGGCCTCCTCGCGCGACGCGTAGGGTCCGAAGCGGTCCTTGCCCGGACAGTCGGGGCCCTCCTCGACCGTCTTGTGCTCCAGGCAGTAGTACCACTCGCCCGGTTTGCCGACGGTCCGCTTCTTGAACAGTGGCATGTCTGCTCCTCTCTCTCCCGCCATGCTGCCCCACGACCGCTGGTTAGACTCGCTGGCATGTCTGGCCAGTCACTGCTCGTCCCAGGGGAGCTCTCCCCCATCCGCCCCGTCCCGGGAAACATCAGGCGCCCGGAGTACGTGGGGAAACCCGCACCCACCCCGTACACCGGGCCCGAGGTGCAGACCCCCGAGACCATCGAGCTGATGCGCACCGCGGGCCGTATCGCCGCGCGCGCGATGGCCGAGGCCGCCAAGCACATCGCGCCCGGCGTGACCACCGATGAGCTGGACCGCGTGGCCCACGAGTACATGTGCGACCACGGCGCCTACCCCTCCACGCTGGGCTACCGCGGCTTCAAGAAGTCGCTGTGCACCTCCGTCAACGAGGTCATCTGCCACGGCATCCCGGACTCCACCGTCCTGAACGACGGCGACATCATCAACCTCGACGTGACCGCGTACATCGGCGGTGTGCACGGCGACAACAACGCCACGTACCTGGTCGGAGACGTCGACGAGGAGTCCGTGCTCCTGGTGGAGCGGACCCGCGAATCACTCGACCGCGCCATCAAGGCGGTCAAGCCCGGCCGCCAGATCAACATCATCGGCCGCGTCATCGAGTCGTACGCCAAGCGCTTCGGCTACGGCGTGGTCCGCGACTTCACCGGCCACGGCATCAACACGTCGTTCCACTCCGGCCTGATCGTCCCGCACTACGACAGCCCGCACGCGACGACGGTGATCAAGCCCGGCATGACGTTCACCATCGAGCCGATGCTGACCCTCGGCACCCACGACTACGACATGTGGGACGACGGCTGGACGGTCGTGACGAAGGACCGCAAGCGCACCGCGCAGTTCGAGCACACACTCGTGGTGACGGACAGCGGAACCGAGATTCTCACGCTTCCCTGACCTCTGAGCGGGTAGCGTTTTTACCGACAGGACGTCGGGAACCAGTTGACTTAGGTAAGCCTAACTTAGATGATCGGTAGCGGTCGTACTGGTTCCCGCCATCCGTCGGGATGGTGCGTTCCTTCGCTTTCCCGCGCTTTCTTCGGCTTCGGAGGTCCCTCATGGAACCGTTCTCCACGGTTATCCGCACCGCGTCGCACGAGCAGCACACGGAGGCGGAGACCTCGACGTTCATGAGCGACCTGCTGGGCGGCAAGCTGGGCGTCGACGCGTACGCGCGCTACACGGAACAGCTGTGGTTCGTGTACCGCGCCCTGGAGGAGGGCGCCGACGCGCTGCGCGACGATCCGGTCGCCGGGCCCTTCATCCGGCCCGAGCTGCTGCGCGTCGCGGAACTGGAGCGGGACCTGGCCCATCTGCGGGGTGCGGGCTGGAAGTCCTGGGCCGCGCCGCTGCCCGCCACCGCGGCGTATGCGGCGCGGGTCGCGGAGTGCGCGCAGGAGTGGCCCGGCGGTTATGTCGCCCACCACTACACCCGCTACCTCGGCGATCTCTCCGGTGGCCAGATCATCCGCGGCAAGGCGGAGCAGACGTGGGGCTTCGCCCGCAAGGGCGACGGCGTCCGCTTCTACGTCTTCGAGGGAATCTCGAACCCGGCCGCGTTCAAGCGGGGCTACCGGGAGCTGCTCGACGGGCTCGGGGAGGTCGTTCCCGATGAGCTTGAGCGGCAGCGGATCGTGGACGAATGCAAGCGCGCTTTCGCTTTGAATACGCAGGTGTTCCGTGAGCTGGGAGCCGAGTTCCCCCTGTCGGCGTAGGACGAACCCTGCGGGGGCTTCGCCCCAGACCCCGTACAAGATGGCCTCAAACGCCGGCCGGGCTGGAACTATCCGGCCCGGGCCGGATGTATCCAGCCCGTCCGGCGTTTGAGGACGAACTCGGCGAAGCCGGTGATTAACGGCACGCACAAGGCCCTCGCGCCAGCGAGTTTTTGGGAAGGGGCGGGGTTGGGGACAAATCCGCCGGAGGCGTGGAGCCTCAGGCCCCCGTCAGGCTGACCCGTCCCCCCACCTCGATCAAACCGCCCGGCGCCGGCGCCGTAAGGATCTGTGAGCCACGCCCCTGCGTGATGTTGAGCGCCCGCCCGAGCCGCTCCGTCAGGAGCAGCGCCGCCGCCCCCGTGGCTTCGTCCTCCCGGATGCCGTCGTCCCGGCCGGGAAAGCCCCGCGCACGGACCCGCCCAGCGGCCTCGTCCTCCCACGCCCAGGCGTACACCCACTCCCCCGGCGGGGGCACCACCAGGGCGTCCACCTGGGCCGGAGTGCCGTAGGCGCGCAGCGTCCGCGCCGGAGCCCACTCAGGCCGCGCCGCGATCCAGCTGAACTCCCCGTCCTGGCGGGCCTCCACCACCCCCGCGGGAGTGACGAGTTCGGGCACGTCCAGGAGCCAGGACGTCCCCACGCAGGGGTGCCCGGCGAAGGGGAGCCGCAGCGTAGGGGTGTAGATGTCGATGACCCCGCGCTCGGGGTCATCGACGAACACCGTCTCGCTGAAGCCGAGCTTCGCGGCGATCTCCTGCCGCTCGCCCCGCCCGGGCACGCGGGCCCCGTCGCGCACGACACCCAACTCGTTGCCGTGCCGGCCGTCGGGCCCGCAGAAGACTCGCAGGACGTCAAGGATCTCAAGACCCTCAAGGCCTTCAAGGCCCTCAAGGCCGCCAAGTGGTTCTGTCACTCCGGCATTCAAGCATCCTCAGGCCGTACGGCGCCGGGCCACGTAGACAGCTCCCGCACCCGCGGCGATGACCGCCCCCGCCGTGCCGAGCAGCGCCCCCGTGGGCATCGACGCACCGGTGGAGGCCATCGAGCCCCCCGTACCCCCGCCGACCGAGCCACCACCGAGGTCGGACGAACCCCCGCCGGTGGTACCGGAGGTGGAGCCGCCCGTCGAACCGTCACCGTCACCGCCACCGCCGCCCGGCAGCTCCGCGCCCTCGGCGACCGAGAGCGCCACCGTCACGGGGTCGATCGCGTCGCCCTCCTTGTAGCCGGACGGCGCGTCCTCGCTCTCGAACTGCTTCGCGCCCGCCGCGGTGAACGCCGCCGGCACCTTGTCGAGCACGACGACATCGTCCTTCGCCGCGTACGACGCCTTGGAGAGGTCCAGCGTCGCGAACTTCACGTCGTTGTCGGTGCCCTTGGGGGTGGTGACGTCCACGGTCAGCGTGCCCTTGGTGCCGTTCGCCGCCACCTTGATGTCGCTGAACTTCATGTCGATGCCGTGCGCCTTGTACTCGAAGCGGACGGCGCCGCCGAAGGACGCGTTCAGCTTCTTCGCGTCGCTGTCCACATCCCCCTCGGCGAACGGGAAGTCGTAGCCGTTGTCGTTCTTCTCGGCGCCGCCGGAGAGCGTGGCGCCGCCGCCGGACTCGATGTAGCGGCGGAAGCTCTCCTTCACGCCCCAGGCGAGCGAGCCGTCGTACACCTCGCCCGCGGGCTGCTCGGTGCCGGACGTCGGCTTGGGCGTCTCGGTCGGCTTCTGCGTCGGCTCGGGCGTCTGGGTGGGCTTCGCGGTCGGCTTCGGGGTCTCGGTGGGCTTCGGCGTCCCGGTGGGCTTGGGTGTCTCGGTCGGCTTCTCGGTCACGGGGCCGCCCGCCGTCACCGTGAGCGTGGCCGGGTCGAGCTTGTCGCCCTCCTTGTACATGCCGTCGAAGGCCTTGGCGCCGTCCGCCGTGAGCGTCGCCGGGATGTCCTTGAAGGTCATCGCGCCGCCCTCGCCCTGGCCCGGCCTGATTCCGGTCAGGTCGAGCGCGGCGAGGTCGATGTCGTTCTGGGTGGCGCCGTTGAGGGTGACGTCGGCCTGGATGGCGCCGCCCGTGCCCTCGGTGCGGACCTTGACGTCGGCGACCTTGATGTCGAAGCGGTGGGCCGTGGAGACGAAACGGACGCTGCCCTTGAAGGCGGTGTCGGTGGCGTGCGTCCCGGTGTCGTACGTCCCCGTGCCGTCGGTGAAGGTGAACACCCCGTTGTCGGCGGCCTGCTTGGCGCCGTCCGTGGCCTCGATCTTGCCCGCGGCGATGCCCGTGACGTACTTGCGGAAGGACTCCTTGAGGCCCCAGTCCAGCGTGCCGTCCTTGAGCTCCAGCTTCGGCGGCGCGGCGGCGGAACCGCCGTCGGCGGCGAGCGCGGGGAGGGTCAGGGCGGTCGCGCCGAGCGTGACGGCGGTGGCGACGGCTGCCGCGAGGGTGATGGGTCTACGGGTGGCGGCCATGATCAGGCTTCTCCTTGGAGAGGTACGGAAGAAGAGTGGATGAGCGGGGAGGGAGAGAAAGTCAGGAGTCCGACGCGGCACCGGAAGTGGCCGTCGTCGCGCGCTTCTTGCGTACGACCCCGAACGTGACCGCCCCGGCGAGCAGCACCGCCACGCCCGCGCCGATGCCGATCGGCACGGCGGGCGACGAGGAGTCGGAGGAGTCGGCGGCGTTCTCGGTCTTCGGCTCGGCTGCGGCCTTCTTCGCCTTGGGCGTCGGGCTCGCGGACGAACCGAGGTCGGGCAGCGCGGGCAGCTTCGCGTCGGCGTCGAGGGCGACGGCGAGCGAGAGCGGGTCCATCTCGGAGCCCGCCTTGTACATGCCGCCGAACGCCTTGGAGCCGTCGGCGGTGAGCTTCGAGGGCACTTCGGTGAGGGAGACGAGTCCGTCCTCGGGCTTCAGCTCCTTGGCCGCGAAGGTGATCAGCGGGGCCTTCTTCAGCGTGACGCCCTTGTCGCCCTTGCTTTTCACGTCAGCGAGGAGCGTGCCCTTGCCGTCCTTCACCTCGACGGCGACCTTGCTCAGCGCGAGGTCGAGGCCGTGCTCGCCGGTGAAGCGCAGCGTGCCCGCGAAGTCCGCGTCGAGGGTCTGCTTCTTCTTGTCGTACGTCCCCTCGCCCTCGGGGAAGCGGAAGAGCGCGCCGCCGTCCTCGGCCCCGTCCGTCAGTTTCCACTCGCCCTTGGCGATGGAGCCGGTGACGTACTCGCGGAAGGTGCGGCGCACGCCCCAGTCGACGGCCGCGTCCTCGATCCGGCCGGCCTTCGTCTTCTTGCCGGAGTCCGGGGTCTTTGAGGGCTTGGGCGACGGCTTCTTCGAAGGACCGCCGGAGCCGGACTTCGCCACGAGGTCCGTGGACAGGCTGACCCGGTCGAGTTCGGTGCCCGCGGTGTAGTACCCGGCGAAGGCCTTCGCGCCCTGCGAAGTGAGCGTCGCGGGAAGGTTGTTGAGGGCGATCGGTCCCGATCCGCCCTTCATGTTGATGCCGGACATGCCAAGGTTCGCGAGGGGCACCTGAGCGGTGGACGTGACCTTGCCCGTGCCCTTCTCCTTGCTGACCATGTCGGCGTAGAGCGTGCCGGAGCCTCCGGAGATCTTGACGGTGGGGCGGCTGATGGTGAGGTCGAGCTCATACGAGCCGCCCTTCTTGTGCCCGAGGAAGTGCACCCCGCCCGAGAACCCGGCGCTGAAGGCCCCGCTGTCCGGGTCGTACGAGCCCTTCGCCGAATGGAAGCGGAACTGGCTGCCGCCGACCGTGGCGGCGCCGCCCTGAAGCGTCGAACTCCCCTGGGCTATCGGCCCGGTGACGTAGCTCTGGAAGGAGGATTTGATGCCCCAGTCGAGCCGTCCGCCCTGGACCGTGCGGTCCTCGGCGTGCGCGACACCCGCCGGGAGCAGCGCTCCGACGAGTGCGGTGAGCACGGCCACGGCCGAGCCGCGGGCGACGGCTCGCGCCTGTCCTGACGACGACATGGGACCCCTCCAGATGTGGCTAATGAGGTAAGGCTAACCTAAACTACGATCACTCCGGCTGGAACCCCCATCCCGGCCATCCAGACCCGGGCACCCCACGGCAACCCTCCCGACACCACGGACAACGCCGGCGACAGGCCCTCAACTGCACGACAGGACGGTGGACTTCGGTGCGTATGCCGCGCTCAATCCGCAGGGCCGGCGCGTGGACCGCCGTTCTCGCCCTGACCCTCACGGGCTGTGGATCGTCGTCGGACGACGGCGGCGGAACATCCCCGAAGGCGAAGGCGGCGGCCTCCGCGCCCGACCGGGTCGAGCCCCTGAAGACCCGCCCCGATCCCGTGCTCCCCGCCACCGTCACGTCGGCGGACGGCAAGAAGGTCACCGTCGAGGACACGAGCCGGATCGTGCCGCTCACCGGCAGCCTGAGCGAGATCGTGTTCACGCTGGGGCTCGGCGAGAACGTCGTGGCCCGCGACATCACCGCGACCTTCGAGCAGGCGAAGAAGCTGCCGGTGGTGACGCGCGCGCACGACGTGTCGGCGGAGAGCGTCCTTTCCCTGAAGCCGACGGTCGTCCTCGCCGACACCTCGACGGGGCCCGCGGAGGCCATCGAGCAGATACGTGACGCGGGCATCCCGCTCGTGGTGTTCGACCCGGCGAAGAGCCTCGACGACGTGGGCCCCCGGATCGACGCGGTGGCCAGGACGCTGGGGGTCGGGAAGTCGGGCGACGAGCTCAAGTCCCGTACGCAGGAGCGCATCGCGCAGGTCCGCAAATCCATCCCGGCCGCCGCCCGCACCGAGAAGCCCCGCGTCGCCTTCCTCTATCTGCGCGGCTCCGCGTCCGTCTATCTGCTCGGCGGCCGCGAGTCCGGCGCGGGCTCGCTCCTGGAGGCGGCGGGCGCGGTCGACGCGGGCAAGGCGTCGGGCCTGAAGAAGGACTTCACGGCGATCACCAGCGAGGCCCTCGCCAAGGCCGCGCCGGACGCGATCCTGGTGATGTCCAAGGGGCTCGCGTCGGTGGACGGCGTGGAGGGTCTGCTCAAGGTCCCCGGTGTCGCCGAGACCCCGGCCGGTCTCGACCGCCGCGTCGTCTCGATCGACGACGGGGTGCTCCTGAACTACGGGCCGCGCACGGACCAGGTCCTGAAGTCCCTGGTGGAGCAGTTGTACGGGAGCAAGAAGTGACCGTCCTGACCAAGCAGGCGGACGCCGGGTCCGCCGCCGGTGAGCCGCCCGCGCCCCGCGCCCGCCGCCGGGGCGCGACCGCCTCCCTGACCGCCGGGCTCACGGCCGCCCTCGTGCTCCTGTGTCTCCTCTCCGCCGGTATCGGCGCCTACGACATCCCGCTGGGGGACGTGCTCGGTTCCGTGCAGCACCGGATCGGACTCGGCGGCAGCGCGCTCGACCGGGTCGCGGAGAGCGTCCTGTGGAACGTGCGGCTGCCGCGCGTGACGCTCGCGCTGCTCGTCGGCGGGTCCCTGGGGTGCGCGGGCGCGCTGATGCAGGGCGTGTTCGGCAATCCGCTCGCCGAGCCCGGCGTCATCGGGATCTCGGCGGGCGCGGCGGTCGGCGCGGTGGCGTCGATCGCGCTCGGCCTGAGCTTCTTCGGGAACTGGACGGTGACGGTCTGCGCGTTCGTCGCCGGGCTCGCGACCGTCCTGCTCGTATACGTCCTCTCGCGCAACGGAGGGCGTACGGAAGTCGTCACGCTGATCCTCACCGGTATCGCCGTGAACGCGTTCGCGGGGGCGCTCATCGGGCTCTGCATCTTCTTCGCGGACAACGCGCAGGTCACCCAGATCACGTTCTGGCAGCTCGGCTCGCTCGCCCAGGCGACGTGGCCGAAGGTCCTCGCCGTGCTGCCGTGCGCGGTGGCGGGCCTGGCGGTGGCGCCGCTGTACGCCCGGAAGCTGGACCTGCTCGCGCTCGGCGAGCGGCCGGCCCGGCATCTCGGGGTCGACGTCGAACGGCTGCGGCTCGTCCTGGTGCTGGTGGTGGCGCTGCTGACCGCCGCTGCCGTGGCCGTCGCCGGGATCATCACGTTCGTCGGTCTCCTCGTCCCGCATCTGCTGCGGATGGCGGCGGGGCCGGGGCACCGCTTCCTCGTGCCGGGCAGCGCGCTGGGCGGGGCGGTCGTCCTGGTCAGCGCGGATCTCGCGGCGCGGACGGTGGCGGCGCCCGCGGAGTTGCCGCTCGGGGTGCTCACCGCGCTCTTCGGGAGCCCGTTCTTCTTCTGGCTGCTGCGCAAGACCCGTCGCAAGCAAGGGGGTTGGGCATGATCGGGCGGATCGCGGGGCGGCTTCTCGCCTCCGGGCGCGGGCTCGCGCTGCCGGAGTCTTTCACTCCGGGCGATGTACTGGCGGAGACATCGGAGCTCGTCGTGCGGCTCGGGGGGCGCGAAGTGCTTTCGGGGGTGGCCGTCGCCGCCCGCGCGGGAGAGGTGCTCGCCCTCGTCGGGCCGAACGGGGCGGGGAAGTCGACGCTCCTCGCCGCGCTGGCCGCCGATCTCGCGGCCGACGAGGGGGGCGTACGGGTCTGCGGGCGGCCGGTCGCGGATTGGCCCGCGCGTGAACTCGCCCTGCGCCGTGCGGTGTTGCCGCAGGCGGCCGCGCTCTCCTTCCCCTTCGCGGTGGAGGATGTCGTACGGATGGGGCGCGCGCCCTGGGCCGGGACCGTGCTGGAGGACGACGACGACCGTGTCGTACGCGAGTCGATGGCCGCGACGGAGGTCATCGAGTTCGCCGCCCGCCCCTTCTCGGCGCTCAGCGGCGGTGAGCGGGCGCGGGTCGCGCTGGCCCGGGTCCTCGCCCAGCGGGCGCCGCTCCTGCTGCTCGACGAGCCGACCGCGGCGCTCGACCTCCGCCATCAGGAGCTGGTCCTGCGGATCTGCCGGGAGCGGGCCGCGGCCGGGGACGCGGTGGTGGTCGTACTGCACGACCTGGGGCTCGCCGCGGCGTACGCGGATCGGGTGGCGGTGTTGCGGGGCGGGGCAGTGGCCGCGGAGGGGGCTCCGGGGGAGGTCTTCACCGGGGAACTCCTGAGCGAGGTCTACCGACAGCCGGTCGAGGTCTTCCCCCACCCGCGAACGGGGGCTCCACTGGTGACGCCGGTGCGGGGCTGAGGCGCGGGCGGTCCCTGCGGGGCTCTCCCCAATCCCGCCCCTTCCCGAAACCAAGGGGCTCCGCCCCCTGGACCCCCGACAAGATGTCCTCAAACGCCGGACGGGCTGGAATTTCCAGCCCGTCCGGCGTTTGAGGACGAACTCGGCGGAGCCGGTGATGACGGCCACAAAGGCTTGACCCGCACTTTGCCGTTCTCGCAGGTAAGGGGAGGTTAAGTTAGGGTCCCCTCACCCCGGTCCGCCGGGGTTGTTCGTGAACCGCCTTGGAGTCCCCATGCACCCCGCCCGCCTCCCCCTCGCCACGGCCATCGCCGCAGCCGCCGCGCTCACCGCCATAACGGGCTGCACCGAGAAGAGCGACGCCAAGGGGGGCGGCAACACCGTCGAGGTGACCGCCACCGACGACAAGTGCGACGTCTCCACGACCAAGCTCCCCGCCGGGCACGTCGAGCTCGCCATCGAGAACAAGGGCTCCAAGGTCACCGAGGTCTACCTCCTGTTCCCCGACGACCGCATCGTCAGCGAGCGCGAGAACATCGGCCCCGGCACGAAGCAGAAGCTCACCGCCGAGGTGAAGGCGGGCTCGTACCAGATCGCCTGCAAGCCCGGCATGAAGGGCGACGGCATCCGCCAGAAGGTCACCGTCAGCGGCGGCAAGACCGTCAAGCGTGACCCCCGCCTGGACAAGGCCGTCGCCGACTACCGCGCCTACGCGCAGGAGCAGGCCGACGCGACGCTGCCCAAGGTGAAGCTCTTCACCGACGCCGTCCGCGAGGGCGACGTCGACGCCGCCAAGAAGGCGTACTCCACCTCCCGCATCGGCTGGGAGCGCACCGAGCCGGTCGCCGAGTCCTTCGGCGACATCGACCCGAAGGTCGACGTCCGCGAGGACGGCCTGGAGGAGGGCCAGGACCTGGAGAAGGACTGGACGGGCTGGCACCGTCTGGAGCGGGCCCTGTGGAAGGACAAGAAGATCGGCGAGCGGGAGAAGGAGCTCGCCACGCAGCTCGACAAGGACCTGAAGGACTGGCAGAACCGCGTCGGCAAGGCGGAGATCACCCCGACCTCCATGGCCAACGGCGCCAAGGAGCTCCTCGACGAGGTCGCCACCGGCAAGGTCACCGGCGAGGAGGAGCGCTACTCGCACACCGACCTCGTCGACTTCAAGGCGAACGTCGAGGGCGCGGAGAAGGCGTACGGCCTGCTCAAGGCCGTCGCATCGGAGAACGACCCGGCGCTCGTCAAGGAGCTCGACAAGCAGTTCGCGGCGCTGGACAAGCTGCTCGACAAGTACCGCCAGGGCGGCGGCAAGGACTCGTACACGTTCACGTCGTACGAAAAGCTCGACAAGGCGGACACCAAGGAGCTGCAGGACGGCGTCAACGCGCTCGCGGAGCCGCTGTCGAAGCTGGCCGCCGCCGTCGTCGGCAGCAAGTAGCGGCAGGGGGTGGCGGAGCGATGACCGAGACCACGAACGAGACCGGCAGCATGTCCGTGCCGGAAGAGGACACCGGCTCCGGTACCCCTTCGCGACGTTCGCTCCTCGGCTGGGGCGGTGCGGGGCTCGCGCTCGGCGCCGCCGTCACCGGGGGCGCCGTGGCGGTGGCCCGGTCCGGGGACGAGGCCGTGCCCGCCTCGTCGGCGGGCGGCGCGATCGCCTTTCACGGCAAGCACCAGGCGGGCATCGCCACGGCCGTGCAGGACCGGCTGCACTTCGCCGCGTTCGACGTGAAGACGGACGACCGCGAGCAGTTCGTGCAGCTCCTGAAGGACTGGACGAAGGCCGCCGCGCGGATGACCGCGGGGCACGAGGTCGGCGAGGGCGCCTTCGGCGGGCTCGCCGAGGCGCCGCCGGACGACACCGGCGAGGCCCTCGGTCTCAAGCCGTCCCGGCTCACCCTCACCATCGGCTTCGGGCCCGGTCTCTTCGAGAAGTTCGACCTCGCGGACAAGCGGCCCGACGCCCTCGTCGATCTGCCCAAGTTCCCCGGCGACAACCTCGACAAGTCCCGCGGCGGCGGCGATCTGTGCGTGCAGGCCTGCGCGGACGATCCGCAGGTCGCCGTGCACGCCATCCGCAACCTCGCCCGCATCGGCTTCGGCAAAGTCGCGGTGCGCTGGTCGCAGCTCGGGTTCGGCAAGACGTCCTCCACGACGCCGGGCGCGCAGACACCCCGTAACCTCTTCGGCTTCAAGGACGGCACCCGCAACGTCTCCGGCGAGGACGGCTCCGCGCTGGCCGAGCATGTGTGGGTGGGCGAGAAGGACGGGCCCGGCTGGATGGCCGGGGGCTCGTACCTCGTCGCGCGCCGCATCCGCATGAACGTCGAGACGTGGGACCGGACTCCGCTCGGCGAGCAGGAGGACATCTTCGGGCGCGACAAGGGCAAGGGCGCTCCGGTCGGCAAGGCCAAGGAGCACGACGAGCCGTTCCTGAAGGCGATGAAGCCGGACTCGCACGTCCGGCTCGCGCACCCGGACACCAACGACGGCGCGAGGATCCTGCGCCGCGGCTACTCCTTCACGGACGGCACCGACGGCCTGGGCCGCCTGGACGCGGGGCTCTTCTTCCTCGCCTACCAGCGGGACGTCCGCAAGGGTTTCATTCCGGTGCAGCGCAGTCTGGCGCGCTCCGACGCGCTCAACGAGTACATCCAGCACGTGGGTTCAGCGGTCTTCGCGATCCCGCCGGGCGTCCGCGACAAGGACGACTGGTGGGGCCGGGCACTGTTCAGCTGAGGGGATCTGACGGACATGTTCGGTAACTACCTGATCGGGCTGCGCGAAGGGCTTGAGGCCAGCCTGGTCGTCTGCATCCTCATCGCCTATCTGGTGAAGACGGAGCGGCGCGACGCGCTCAAGCCCATCTGGATCGGCATCGGCGTCGCGTGCGGGCTCGCGCTCGGCTTCGGGTGCGCGCTGACCTTCGGCTCGCAGGAGCTGACGTTCAAGGCGCAGGAGGCGCTCGGCGGTTCGCTGTCGATCGTCGCCGTGGCCCTGGTGACGTGGATGGTCTTCTGGATGCGGCGTACGGCCCGCCATCTCAAGACGGAGCTGCACGGCAGACTGGACGCGGCGCTCCAGATGGGCACGGCCGCCCTGGTCGCCACGGCGTTCCTCGCCGTGGGCCGCGAGGGCCTGGAGACCGCGCTGTTCGTGTGGGCCTCGGTGCGCGCGTCGAACGACGGGACGCCGGGGCCGCTGATCGGCGTGCTCCTGGGCCTGCTCACCGCGATCCTGCTCGGGTGGCTGTTCTACAAGGGCACGGTCCGCATCAATCTGGCCAAGTTCTTCACCTGGACCGGCGCCATGCTGGTGGTCGTGGCGGCGGGCGTCCTCGCGTACGGCGTGCATGACTTGCAGGAGGCGGAGTTCATCGGCGGCCTGCAGAACAAGGCGTTCGACATCAGCGCGACGATCCCCCCGGACAGCTGGTACGGCACGCTCCTGAAGGGCATCTTCAACTTCCAGCCGGATCCGACGGTTGTCCAGGTCACGGTGTGGCTGCTGTACCTGATCCCGACGCTCGCACTCTTCTTCGCCCCGGTAGGGTTCGGGCCCGGGAAGGGGAAGGTGAACGCAACGCATGAGCAGGCTTCCAAGGCAGCGCACTCCGATGCGGGTCGGACGGCGGCAGCGGCCGCTCCGGTACGCGATGGTGGCGTCGACGGTGACCGCACTGACGGTGACGGCGAGCGGGTGCGTGACGGTGCACGGGGAGCGGGAGGTCGTCCCGTCGGCGACGAAGGCTGAGGCCGACCGCGCCCTGAAGGACTTTCTCGCCGCGTACAACAAGGCCGAGAAGGCGTACGACCCGGCTCTGGACGCGGCGCGGGTCACCGGGCCGTTGAGCGCCATCAACCAGGCGGGCCTGAAGGTGCGGGGCACGCAGAATCCGGGCGGCAATCCCAAGCAGGTGCCGCTTGAGCTGACGGACGCGAAATTCTCGATCCCGAAGAAGGCCGGCTGGCCCCGGTGGTTCGTCGCGGACACGAAGTCCAACCGCAGGGGCGATCTGCGCTGGGTCCTGGTCTTCACCAAGGGCAGCAAGGACCAGCTGTGGGAGGCGTCCTACCTGAACCTGGTGTCGCCCGAGAAGATGCCCGAGCTGAAGAAGGACAAGGACGGCTGGGCCGAGCCGGTCGCGGCGGACTCCAAGGCCCTTGCGGTGGCGCCGCGGAACCTGGGCAAGGAGTACACGACGTATCTGAAGTCGGGCGGCGACACGTTCGCGCCGGGCAGCCATACGTCGCTGTGGAAGGAGGCCCGCGACAAGAACACCAAGCGCCGCGGCATCGCCGTCCAGTACATCGACGAGCCGCAGAACGAGGGAACGTTCGCTCCGGTGGGCCTGCGCACGCGGGACGGCGGCGCGATGGTCTTCTTCTCGACGCACCACTACGAGAAGCGGACCGCCGCGAAGGGCGTGGAGCTCGATGTGGATCCCGCGGTGAAGCCTCTCCTGAAGGGCGAGGTCAAGGAGTCGGTGACGCTGGAGCGCGTCTCGAACCAGCTCGTCGTCGACCCCGCGGGCACGGGCAAGGTGTCGTTCCTGAGCCGCATCCAGGGCCTGACGGGCGCGCAGGGGCAGTAGGCCCGCCGAGCGGCGGGCGGGATCTGATCCCCCTCGCGTGTGCGCCGACCCCGCCTTCGCGCGTGCGTCAGCCCCGCAGCGGCCAGGCGGCGGCTTCGTGCTGGGGCTCGCCCGCGACGCGGGCGCATTCGTCGGTGAGGATCTCCAGGAGCGTCAGCGGGTCCGGAAGGGCGTGCTCGGGGCCGCGGATCCAGCTGACGGCCAGATCGCCGGGGAGCCGCGCGGGCGGCACGAGGACGTACGAACCGCGGCAGTGCCAGCGCAGGCCGGGGTGTTCGTTCGTCGTCTCGGGGTGGCAGTCCAGCTCACAGGGCCACCACTCGTCCTCGTCCTCCGGGGTGCCGCGCGTGAGCGTGAAGAAGAGCATCCGCCCCTCGTCCATGACGCCCTCGGACTCGGCGACCGGGCCCACCTCGATGCCGTCCGCGAGGAGCCTGGCCAGGGCCTCGCGCCCGGCGTCCACCGGTACGTCGAGGACGTCGTGGACCATGCCCGTCGCGGTGATGAAGTTGGCCTGCGGCTGATGCCTGGCCCAGCGCTCGATCTGCCCGCGGTCGGTCGTGGCCTGCGTCTGCCAGGCGAAGGAGATGGGGTGCCTGGCGGGCGTGGGACAGCCGATGCGGTCGCACGAACATCGGTACGCGGAGGGGTGCGCGGCCGGTGAGAGCGGCAGGCCCGCTGCCGCCGCGGCGACCAGCAGGGCCTCGCGGCCCGCTTCCTCGCCCGCCGTGTCCTCCGGTCGGGGACGTCGGCGAAGCCACTGGGAAATCCTGCCCTGCCCGCCGGACCGGCGGCCGAACTCCGCGCCCATCAATCCCCTCACCTCGCATGTGTGCCGAGAAGCATGTCCCATGGTCGCACCATCCTGCTCCTCGGGGGGCCAGAGCCCACATCCGGGGTAGCTGGGGTGATGCGCGGCGCAGGGTGACATCGCGCGTCATTGCGTAGCAACAAGGGATATACGCCCCTACCGTGTTCGCCATGGTCACCAGGACTGTGCTCACGGGACTCTCGGGGTTCATGAGCCTCGCCACATTGACCCTCGCGACGCCCGCCGGAACCCTCAACCCGCTCGAATGGGGCGGCGGCCCTTTGACGGCGGAGGCACTCCCCCGCGTCACCTACACCGCCCACCGCGGCGGCGCCCTCGAGGTGCCGGAGAACAGCATGTCGGGCCTGGTGGCGGCGTACGAACGCGGTACGGCCCAGGTCATCGACGTCGATACGCGGATACTGCGCGACGGCACGCTGGTGGCCATCCACGACGCGACCCTGGACCGTACGACGACGTCCAGGGGCCCGGTGCGCTCGCTCACCCTGCGCCAGTGGCGGCAGGTCAGGCTGCGGCCGGGGGCCGGTCTGCCGGGCAGCTGGCGTGCCGAGCGGCCGCCGACGGTCGCCGAGGTCCTCGACCGTTTCGGCGGGCGCATCGTGCTGATGCTGGAGGCGAAGGACCCGGACAGTCTGCGCAGGCTCGGTTCGCTGATCCGCGCGCGGGGTCTGACCCGCTCGGTGTTCGTGAACTCCAACGACCCCGGCGTCGCCCTGCGCGCGCACCGCATGGGCCTGCTCGCGCAGGTGTGGCGCTCCAGGCAGCAGATGCGCACGGACCGGCCCGCGCGCTGGGCCGGGTTCGTGGACGTCCTGGACGTGGACCACAAGGCGCGGGACGCGGATCTCCTGCGCGCGGTCAACTCCGGGGTTCCGCGGGTGTGGGCGCACACGGTGACCACGCCGGGCCAGCGCGACCGGGCGCTGCGGCTCGGCTGCAACGGCGTGATCACGGACGCTCCAGGGCTGCTCGCGCGGACGCCGGTGAAGAAGGGGTGGCCGGTCGGAGCCGTGTGATCAGCGGGGTGCGATCCCGTGGAGGGCGTACTCGACGAGCTTGTCGCCGTACTCGTGCGTGAGCGGTCCCGTCCGCTGGAGCCAGCGCTGGGCGATCGGGCCGGTCCACAGTTCCAGGGCGATGCGGGGGTCCACCTCGGAGGAGACCTGGCCGGCTTCCTGGGCGGACCGCAGGCGCTTCACGTAGAGCTGGAGCGAGGGTTCGAGGAGCTTTTCGACGTACTCGGCGCCGATCTCGTCGTTCAGCATGCCCTCGGCGGCGAGTGCCCGGTAAGGGGCGTCGTACTTGGGGTTCTTGAGCTCGTCGATGGTGGCCCGTACGACGTACTTGAGGTCGGCCTCCAGGTCCCCGGAGTCCGGGATCTCGTGCTCCAGTTCATGGCCGGCCGCGGTGCTCGCCTCCTCGCTCGCCTGGTGGCCGAGGTCCAGGAAGGCGTCGAGCAGGACGGCGCCCTTCGACGGCCACCAGCGGTAGATCGTCTGCTTGCCCACGCCCGCGCGGGCGGCGATCGCCTCGATCGTGAGCTTGGCGTAGCCCACCTCGGAGACCAGTTCGAGGGCGGCGTCATAGATCGCGCGGCGCGAGCGTTCGCTGCGGCGCTTGGAGTCTGGGGCGGATTTCGTGGCCATGCCGTCGAATGTAACAGCGGACGAGCCGAGACGTACCGTCTCGTAAAAGCTTGACAAGACGAACCGTCTCGTTCAAAGTAAGTCAACGAAGCGAGACGATACGTCTCGCCCAAATCGCTCGATCCACTCGATCCGGAGGTACGCACATGTCGCGAGGCGGAGCAGGAAACATGCTGGGCGTGGGCGGTACGCGCACCAACCTCTCCCGCAAGGCGTTGCGCGGCGGGGGCCGCGGCGGTCAGATCGGCGGCGGGCTCAGCCCGCAGGCGCAGAAGCGTGAGCTGCTGCGCAAACTCCAGGAAGGCCGCTCGGCGCGCAGCGAGTCATGAGACGGGAACGTGGACGGTGGATTGACCATCCACCGACCCGGGTGGACCACTTGCCGAACCACCCGTTCAGATCACAGCGCGAGGGCTCCTCAGACCGCACCATGGGCAGCAACTGACCCGATACGGGCAGGAACTGACCACCGCGGTACGTGAGGAGCCCTCGTTGAGTCGTATTCCTCGTCGCGCCACACCCCGGCGCTATCTGATGTGCTCACCCGCACACTTCAAGGTCACGTACTCCATCAACCCCTGGATGGATCCCTCGAAACCGGTCGACGTCCCTCTCGCCATCGCCCAATGGGAGGACCTGCGCGACCGCTACCGCTCGCTCGGCCACACCGTCGAGGAGCTCGTCCCGCGTCCCGGCCTGCCGGACATGGTCTTCGCCGCGAACGGCGCGACCGTCATCGGGGGCCGCGTGCTCGGCGCGCGGTTCGCCCACCCCGAGCGCGGGCCCGAGGCCGTCGCCCACCTGGAGTGGTTCCGTGAGCACGGCTTCACGGACCTCCTCGAACCCACGCACGTGAACGAGGGCGAGGGCGACTTCGCCGTCACGTCCTCGTACGTCCTCGCCGGACGCGGCTTCCGCGCCAGCCCCCTGTCGCACGGGGAGGCCCAGGAGTTCTTCGGCCGCCCCGTCATCGGCCTCGATCTCGTCGATCCGCGCTACTACCACCTGGACACGGCGCTCGCGGTGCTCAGTGACACGGGGGACGCGGCGGACGACGTCATGTACTACCCGCCCGCGTTCTCGCCCGGCAGCCGGGCCGTCCTGCGCGGCCTGTTCCCCGACGCGCTGATCGCGGAGGAGCCGGACGCGGTGGCCCTCGGGCTCAACGCGGTCTCGGACGGCCTGCACGTGCTGCTCCCCCAGGGCGCGGTCGGCCTCTTCGCCCCGCTGCGGGAACGCGGCTACGAACCCGTCGCCATGGACCTGAGCGAACTGCTCAAGGGCGGCGGCAGCGTGAAGTGCTGCACGCAGGAGCTGCGCGACTAGCCCTCCGCGCTGTCCAGGTGGGGCGGCGGCCATGCGTCGCCCCACTCCGCGTCGCGGGCCGCGCGGTACAGCGGGCCGTGGCGCTTGGTCACCGTCTCGCGGTGCAGTCTCTCGTCCGCCGCGCACAGGTCGAGCAGGACCTGGCCCTTGCGGATCTGGGGTTTGCGCACCACGCGCTCGGCCGCCGGGACGGCGTCGAAGCGGACCGCGGCCACATAGCTGAACTTCTCGTCCTCGTACGGCAACGAGCCGCCCTTGACCTTCCGGTGCAGGGACGAGCGGCTGACGCGGGCGGAGAAGTGGCACCAGTCGTCGCCGGGCACGATGGGGCAGGCCGAGCTGTGCGGGCACGGCGCGGCGACCCGGAATCCGGCGGCGACGAGGCGGTCGCGGGCCTCGATGACGCGCGCGTAGCCGTCGGGGGTGCCCGGCTCGACGATGACGACGGCCTGCGCGGCACCGGCCGCCGCGTCCACGACCGAGCGCCGGTCGTCCTCGGTCAGCTCCTTGAGGACATACGACACCGTGACGAGATCAGTGCTCTCGATGCTGAGCGCCGATCCGATACGAGAGCGCTGCCACTCCGTGGCCTTCAACCACGGGTTGGCGGCCGCCAGTTCACGCCCCAGGGCCAGCGCGGGCTCGGCCCAGTCGAGGACCGTGACGGGCCGCTCGCCGCCCCAGGTCGCACTGACCGCCCAGGTCGCGGCGCCGGTCCCGCCGCCGACGTCGACATGGCTGCCGGGCGCCCACCCGGCGGGCGCGGCGTCCGCGAGCGCGCCGAGCGCGGAACGCACCGCCTCGAAGGTCGCGGGCATGCGATACGCGGCATACGCGGCGACGTCCGCGCGGTCCCGCAGGATCGGCGCGTCGGTCGGGGTCTGCCCCCGGTAGTTGGCGATCAGCCGCTCGACGGCCTGCGCGGCCTGCTTGGGCGGAAGCCCGTCGAGCAGCCCGGCGAGGGCGGCACGCAGGGCCTCACCGGGGACTACCGGGGAATGGGGGACGTTCACCCGGCGATTCTACGGGGGTCCAGGCCCCGTAAGGGGCGCGGGGAACTGCGCGACAAGCCCCCACCGGGCCCGCGGACGAAAAATCACCGCCCCCGGCGAAGCTCAGCGCGCAGCGCGTGCGAGCCGGGTACCAGCCCGCGCCCGAGGCCCACTGTCGGCAACCCCCCGCCGAGGATGAACCGTGTTCGCCAGCAGGATCAGAAACGAATCCGTGGCGGGGTCGATCACCAGGGACGTCCCGGTGAACCCCGTATGCCCCGCGGCCCCGCGCCCCGCGAGCTCCCCCATGAACCACGCCTGATCGAGCCCGAACCCGAACCCCGGCGGCGTCAGCATCAGCTCCACGAAATCGGGACCGAGTATGCGCGCCGTGCCGTACGACCCTCCGCACAGCAGCGCCCGGCAGAAGACCGCGAGGTCGCGCGCGGTGGAGAAGAGCCCGGCGTGCCCCGCGACACCGCCGAGCGCCCAGGCGTTCTCGTCGTGCACCTCGCCCCGCAGCATCCCCCGGTCCGCCTTCGCCCAGGGCCTGCGCTGATCCTCGGTGGCGGCCGCGTCGGGGCGCGGGCCGAAGCCGGTGGCCGCCATGCCGAGCGGCCGGGTGATGCCCTCGCGTACGAGGACGTCGAGCGGGCGGCCCGTGATGCGCTCCAGGACGTGCTGGAGGAGCAGCATGTTCAGGTCGGAGTACAGATACTGGCCCGGCGTCGACGACGGCGCCTCCGCGGCCAGGGCGGCGAAGCGTGCCGCGTCGTCCGGGCAGGCGTAGAGCGGCAGTTCGGGACGCAGGCCCGAGGTGTGCGTGAGCAGCTGGCGCACGGTGATGCCGTACTCGGCGGCGGCGGTGAACTCGGGGACGTACGCCGAGACGCGCGCGTCGATGCCGAGCGTGCCGCGCTCCAGCTGCTGCATCGCGGCGACCGTGGTGAAGAGCTTGGTGAGCGACGCCAGGTCGAAGGGCGTGCCGGTGCGGGTCAACACCTGCTCCGCGGGCGGCAGTTCGACGCCCGCGTCGGTCTTGGCGTCGTAGGCGGCGTAGCGCACCGCACGGCCCACCGCCTCCTCGACGGCGACCACGGGCCCGCGTCCGGCGAGCACGACGGCGCCCGCGCACCAGGGCCGCTCCCCGCGCGTCAGGGCGCGCACCTCGCGTACGAGGTGGTCCATCTCCTGCGGGTCGAGCCCCGCGCGGTCCGGCGTCCCGGCGCGCAGGAGGCGTGGCGCGGTCAGTGGTCCGTCCCCTCCCGGTTCGGTCTGGCCGTGTGCTGCCAGGGGCGGCACAGTCCCACGAAGCAGCCGATGGCCGCCAGCCCGCAGAAGAGCTGGACGACGGCCATCGGCACGGCCGTGGCCTCGCCCGCGATGCCCACGAGCGGGGATGCGATCGCGCCGATGAGGAAGGAGGACGTGCCGAGCAGCGCCGACGCGGAGCCCGCGGCGTGCGGGGTGCGCATCAGGGCGAGGGCGTTGGTGTTGGGCATCGCGAGGCCCATCGCCGACATCAGGACGAAGAGCCCGGCGGCGACGGGGAACAGGCCGACGTCCCCGAAGACCCCCGAGGTCATCAGGAGCAGCGCGGTGGCGGCGAGCACGATGACCGTCAGGCCGAAGGCTAGTGCCTTGTCGAGGCTGACCCGGCCGACGAGGATCTTGCCGTTGATCTGGCCGACGATGATCAGGCCGACGGAGTTCACGCCGAAGAGGAGGCTGAAGGTCTGCGGGGAAGCGCCGTAGATCTCCTGGATGACGAACGGCGAGGCGGAGATGTAGGCGAAGAGGGCGGCGAAGGCGAAGCCGCCCGCGATCATGTATCCGGTGAAGACGCGGTCGGCGAGGAGCGACTTCATGGTGCGCAGCGCCTCGACGGTGCCGCCGCTGTGCCGCTTCTCCGGGGCGAGCGTCTCGGGCAGGCTCCGCCAGACCACCACGGTCAGGGCGATGCCGATGACCGTGAGCACGGCGAAGATGCCGTGCCAGTCGGTGAAGCGCAGGACCTGGCCGCCGATGAGGGGCGCGACGACCGGGGCGACCCCGGAGATCAGCATCAGGGTGGAGAAGAAGCGGGCCATCTCCACGCCGTCGTAGAGATCGCGCACGACGGCGCGGGCGATGACGATGCCCGCGGCGCCCGCGAGGCCCTGCAACAGGCGGAAGCCGATGAGGAGTTCGACGGTGGGCGCGAAGGCGCAGATCGCGGTGGCGAAGATGTAGACGAAAAGACCGATGAGCAGCGGCCTGCGCCGGCCCCATTTGTCGCTCATCGGCCCGACGACGAGCTGTCCGAGCGCCATGCCGGTGAGGCAGGCGGTGAGGGTGAGCTGCGCGGTCGCGGCGGACGTGTGCAGCGAGCGGGTGACCTCCGGGAGCGCCGGCAGGTACATGTCCATGGAGAGCGGCGGGACCGCGGTGAGGCCGCCGAGGACGAGGGTGACCAGGAGGCCGGTGCGGCGCTTGGCGGCGAGGCCCGCGGCGGGGGCCGGAGCGGCGGGTGCGGCAGGTGCGGGGCCCGGGTCTGCCTTCCGGGACTGCCGTATGAGGGAGCCTTCGGACTCACTCGTGGTGCGGCTGCCGTGCTCCGGCATGCGGATTCCTTTCCGATTAGGCGTGCGATTACCTATGCTCTCAGCTCAGTCGTGCTGGTTGAGACCATTTCCGCGGTACTCCGCGGTACGGACAGGGGCCCCAGTGGTGGAAGACAACCGTGAACCCGTGCGCTGGGGCATCCTCGCGACGGGCGGGATCGCCGCATCGTTCACGGCGAACCTCCTGGACATGCCGGACGCGGAGGTCGTCGCCGTGGCGTCGCGGACCGACGCGTCGGCGAAGGTGTTCGCCGAGCGGTTCGGGATACCGCGCGCGTACGGGAACTGGAGCGCGCTCGCCGAGGACGAGGACATCGACGTCGTGTACGTGGCGACGCCGCACGCCTCGCATCTGGCGGCCGCGGGCCTGTGTCTGGACGCGGGCCGTGCGGTGCTCTGCGAGAAGGCGTTCGCGCTGAACGCGCGCGAGGCGCAGGAGCTGGTGACGCTCGCCCGGCGGCGCGGCCTGTTCCTGATGGAGGCCATGTGGATGTACTGCCATCCGCTGGTCAGGCGGCTGAAGGCGCTGGTCGACGACGGGGCGATCGGTGAGGTGCGGACCGTGCAGGCCGACTTCGGGCTCGCCGGTCCCTTCCCTCCCTCGCACCGGCTGCGGGACCCGGCGCAGGGCGGTGGCGCGCTGCTCGATCTGGGGGTGTACCCGGTCTCGTTCGCGCATCTGATGCTCGGGGAGCCGTCGGGGGTGACGGCGAGAGCGACGCTCTCGGACGAGGGCGTCGATCTCCAGACGGGAATGCTGCTCTCGTGGGAGAGCGGTGCTCACGCTCTGTTGCACTGCTCCATCAACGCGGGCACCCCGGTCAGCGCGTCCGTCACCGGTTCGCGGGGCCGCATCGACGTCCCGGACGGCTTCTTCTTCCCGGAGCGCTTCGTGCTGCACCGCGACGGCCGCGATCCCGAGGAGTTCACCGCCGCCCCCGGGGACGGCCCCCGCGACAGCCTCAAGCACGAGGCCGCCGAGGTCATGCACCGCCTTCGCGCGGGCGACACCGAGTCCCCGCTCGTCCCCCTCGACGGCACCCTCGCGGTCATGCGGACCCTGGACGCGGTGCGGGAGCGGATCGGGGTGCGCTACCCGGGCGAGTGAGCGCACCCCCGCGCGGGGCCTAGGCGGGCTTCAGGCCGGGGTCGCCCGCCTCCGTCACGAAGGACGCCGCCGTGGTGATCGGCGCGCCGGGCGTCGTCACCGCCGACACGGTCTTGAAGTCGGCGCGCGCGGATTCCTTGCCGAGGTCCACGGTCACATAGCCGCGGCGCCCGTTGTAGAACTTCATGTGCGGGTTGGCCTTGGTGTAGGTCTCCCAGTTCGCGGGCTTCTCGGCGCCGTCCTTGCCGCTCGCGATGGACGTGGCGACGATCTCCGTGCCGACCGTCTTGGACGAGGGGGCGTCGAAGTCCTTCTTGATGTCGTAGGCGTAGCCGACGTGCACGTCACCCGTGAGCACCATCAGGTTCTCGATCCCGGCCGACGCCGCGCCCGCCAGGACGCGCTCGCGCGATGCGGGGTAGCCGTCCCAGGCGTCCATGCTGACCTTCGCCACGGGGTTGAGGTCGAGCTTGCGCTGGGAGAAGTTGACCTGCTGCGGTACGACGTTCCACAGCGCCTGCGAGCGGCGCCAGCCGTCGATGAGCCAGCGCTCCTGGGTGGCTCCGGTGAGGGTGCGCTTGGGGTCCTGCGACTCCGGTCCGGGGATGTCGGAGCCGTCTCCGTAGGCCTGGTCGGAGCGGTACTGGCGGGTGTCCAGGACGTCGAACTGGGCGAGGTTGCCCCACTTCAGGCGGCGGTAGAGCTGAAGGTCCGGGCCCTTGGGCTGCTGGGGGCTGCGCAGCGGCAGGTTCTCCCAGTACGCGCGGTAGGCGGCGGCGCGGCGGATCAGGAACTCGGCGGGCGGGTTGCCGTTCTCGTCGAGGTCGCCCGCGTAGTTGTTCTCGGCCTCGTGGTCGTCCCAGGTGACGACGAAGGGGTGCGCGGCGTGCGCGGCGCGCAGATCGGGGTCGGACTTGTAGAGGGCGTACCGCAGGCGGTAGTCCTCCAGGGTCTGCGTCTCGCGGTTGTAGAGGGCGGGCAGGGTGCGGTCGGTGTAGTTGCGGGCGCCGCCGACCGAGTTCACCGCGTACTCGTAGAGGTAGTCGCCGAGGTGGAAGACGACGTCCACGTCGTCCTTCGCCAGGTGTTTGTACGCGGTGAAGTAGCCGTCGTGGTAGGCCTGGCAGGAGACGGCGGCGAGTTTCAGGGAGCTCACCCTGCTGCCGGCCGAGGGGGCGGTGCGGGTACGGCCCGTCTCGCTGATCCACTTGCCCGTCTTGAAGCGGAAGTAGTAGGTCCGGCCGGTGTTCAGGTAGTCGACGGCGACGCGCACGGAGTGGTTGTACTCGGGGTGGGCGGTGACGGAACCGCGTCTGACCACCTGGCGGAAGCGGGCGTCGCGCGCGATCTCCCACTCGACGACGACACGCTGCGCGGGCAGACCGCTGCCCGGCTCGTACGGGGACGGGGCGAGGCGGGTCCAGAGCAGGACCGAGCCGGGCAGCGGGTCGCCGGATGCCACGCCGAGCGTGAAGGGGTTCTCGGCGATCTTCCGGCCGTCGAGCTCGGCGGCGCTCGCAGCGCCCGCCGTCGGCAGATTGGTGGCGAAGGCGAGCGCGGCTGCGGCGCCCGTGACGGTGAGGAAACGCCGACGGCCGAGGTGGCGCGCGGCGGCTCGGAGCTCTGCGGTGTCCTGCTGGCCTGCGGATGTCATATGGCCCTCCCCTGACGATTGGTGTCCAGGGCATGCAAGTGGTGGGGGAAGACGCGCGACTGTCGCGTACACAACACCTGCATGGCGGACGGATGATGTCCGCATGGACGCCCCTCCCGTACGCTGCGGGGCCATGAACGCTGAGCCAACAGAGCAGACGAAGACCGCCGTGGTGACCGGAGCGGGCTCCGGAATCGGCAGGGCCGTGGCCGTGGAACTGCTGCGGGCCGGCTGGTCCGTGGCGCTCGCCGGGCGCCGCGTGAAGACGCTTGAGGAGACGGCGGCGATCGCCGCGGGGGTGTCGGAGGGCGCCGCGGTGCGGCCCGTGCCGCACGCGGAGGAGTCCACCGAGGCGAACGCCCCGGCCAGGACCGACGCCCTGTGCGTGGCCACCGACGTCTCGCGCCCCGAGGACGTGGCCGCACTCTTCTCGGCCGTACGGGACCGCTTCGGCCGCCTCGACTTCCTCTTCAACAACGCTGGTACGTTCGGCCCCGGCGGCGTCCCGGTCGACGAGTTGCCCTACGACGCGTGGCGGCACGTCGTCGACACGAACCTCAACGGCTCGTTCCTGTGCGCGCAGGCGGCCTTCCGGCAGATGAAGGAGCAGGACCCGCAGGGCGGCCGGATCATCAACAACGGCTCCATCTCCGCGCACGTGCCGCGCCCGCACTCCGTCGCGTACACGGCGACGAAGCACGCGATGACCGGCCTGACGAAGTCGCTCTCCCTGGACGGCCGCCCCTACCGCATCGCCTGCGGGCAGATCGACATCGGCAACGCGGCGACCGACATGACCGAGCGAATGCAGACCGGAATCCTCCAGGCCAACGGCGAGTTGGCGCCCGAGCCGGTGATGGACGTGGCGGACGTGGCGCGCACGGTGCGCCATATGGCGGAGCTGCCCCTGGAGGCGAACGTGCAGTTCGCGACGGTGCTCGCGACGAACATGCCGTTCGTCGGGCGGGGCTAGGTCCCTTCCGGAACCCTTCCTGCACCCTTCCGTGGCCGACCGTGATCCCGTGTTCACGGTCGGCCCACATCTGCACAAACGGAATAGATAACTCCGCGTCAATTACGCGCATCACGCCCCGTATGCTCAACGAGCCCTACACGGGAACTCCACATTCAGAGCACACACGGAGCACACCTTGCGCATACGTTCCGCCGTCCCGGCCGTCCTCGCGTCCGCCGCACTTTCGGCCTCGCTGCTCGCCGTCTCCCCCGCGAGCGCCGCCGCGCACCAGGGCGGACTGCACCTCGGGTACATCCAGTACGACAGCCCGGGCCGGGACACCCGCTCCAACTCCTCGCTGAACGCGGAGTGGGTGAACATCCACAACAACACCGGCTCGGCGATCCAGCTCAAGGGCTACAAGCTGAAGGACAACACCGGCTACACGTACACCTTCGGCAGCTACAAGATCGGCGCCGGAAAGACCGTCAAGGTCCGCACGGGCAAGGGCACCAACGCGTCCGGCGTCCGCTACTGGGGCCGCGGCTCGTACGTCTGGAACAACACCAGCGACAAGGCCCGCCTCATCAAGCCGAGCGGCTCCCTCAAGGACTCCTGCTCCTGGACGACCAGCAACCGCGGCTACAAGAGCTGCCACTGACGGCCACAGGCCACCTGAAGGGGGAGGGGGGCAGGGCAGCCGCTCCGTGACGGCCGGAGGGGGCCCGCGACGGGGAGCCGCGGGAATGACCGGGGTCGCGGAACGGTTGCCCTGCCGCATGACGCAGCAGGAAGAGGTGAGCGGGGCGGGGGCCTGCTCCCCGTAGAGCAGGGAGGTGCGACGGGGCGGGGGTCTACTCCCCGTCCGTCCCGCGCACCCCAGCCAGGATCCGCTCGACCTCCGCAAGATCCCCCGCGGTCAGCGGCCCGTACTCCAGCGCCCCCGCGTTCTCCTCGACCTGCGCCACGGTCCGGAAACCCGGCACGGGAACAGCCTGCGGGCTGCGCGCCCAGAGCCAGGCGAGTGCCCCCTGCGCGAGGCTCCGGCCGCCGCCGGTCAGCACCGATCGCACCGCGTCCACCCGCCCCAGCCACTCGGGATCGGCGCCCCCGCCCGTCCCGAAGCCCGGCAGCCAGGCGGGCGGAGCACTGCGGATGTCACCGGCCGCGGGCACGCGCCCCGCACCGAACTTCCCGGTGAGCAGCCCCATGGCAAGGGGACTGCGCAGCACGCTCGCGAGCCCGAGCTCCGCGCAGAGCGCCAGCATCCGGGGCGCGTCCTGGAGCACGTTGCAGCGGTGCTGCACCGCCGCGCAGTGCGGCCCCTCGGCGAAGATCGCCGCCCTGTCCGGGTCGTCCGTGCTCCAGCCGTAAGCCCGGATGAGGCCTTCCCGTACGAAGTCCTCGCAGGCGTCCCTCAGTTGCGCGGCACGCTCCGGGTCCGCGTCGCCGATGTGCAGCTGGTAGAGGTCGACGTGATCCGTGCCGAGCCGCTTCAGCGAAGCGGTCAGCGCACGGCGTGCGTACGCCACCGAGTCGTCCGCGCCGCCGAGCGCGGCCCGCTTCTCCTCGTCGAAGAGGTTGCCCCACTTGGTGGCGATGACGACGTCGTCCCGCCGCGCGCCGAGAGCGCGCCCCAGGACGCGCTCGCTGTGCCCCGTCCCGTAGTTGTCCGCGGTGTCGAAGAAGTTCACGCCGAGATCGACGGCCCGCCGGATCGCCCGCACCGACTCCTCGTCGTCGACCGCGCCCCAGCCGTACGGCTCCCCGGCCGGCCCCGACCACTCGCCCCCGATGGCCCAGCAGCCGAGCCCCAGCGCGCTGACCTCGATGCCGCTGCGCCCCAATGTCCTGTGTGCCGCCCGTGTCGTCCGTGTAGTCCGTGTCGCCCGTGTAGTCCGTGTCGTCTCCATGACCGGGGACGCTAGGAGTTGAAGCGCACGCGAAGACAAGCCCTCCGCGGATTTACGCCTGCCCCGTCTCGAACCGGGAGACCTTCCCGCCGTCGACGGTGAAGTGCCACTTCGTCCGCATCTCGCCCCACGTGTCGTTGCGGTACGTGACGATCAGCGTCTGCCCGCCGTCCGACTCGTTCTCCACGTCCATGTGGCCGTTCGAGGAGAAGACCTCGCGGTCGGTCCAGTCGGCGATGTCCCGGTCGGAACCGTCGTCGGACATGGTCGCGCCGGGCGTGAGGAGGTCCTCGAAGGCGGCCTTGTCGTGGGAGTTCACCGCGGTGACGAAGGCCCGGACCGTCGGGTCGGAGAGCCGGTTTACCTGGATGCTCATGCACCCACGGTCACATCGGCCGCCCGGCCCCGCCACCGGACGGGGTCACCCGTACGGCCGACTGAGCCGGTACGCGGCGGGGCTCTGACGGACGGTGGGAGGACGAGCACCGACACGCTCTCGCACACGCACGGGCAAAACCAGCACGGGCAACCAGCACCGGCAACCATCCGCTCACCCCCGGGAGACAGCACCATGACCAGTTCCTGCTTCGACCGCCGCGACCTGGGCCTTCTCCTGCTCCGGGTCGGAGCCGGCGGGGTCCTCGCCTCGCACGGGGCCCAGAAGCTCTTCGGCTGGTTCGGCGGCCACGGCATCGAAGGCACCGGCGCCTTCATGGAGTCCATCGGCTTCACCCCCGGCAAGGCCAGCGCCGTCGTCGCCGGGCTCGCCGAAGCGGGCGGCGGCACGCTGCTCGCGCTCGGCCTCGCGACCCCCGCCGCCGGTTCCGCGGCGGCGGGGGCCATGGCAGGGGCGACCGCGGTGCACGCCCCCAACGGCTTCTTCAGCCAGGGCGGCGGCTACGAGTACCCGGCGTTCCTCGGCCTGGTCTCCGCCGCCCTCGCCGTCACGGGCCCCGGCGCCTACTCCCTCGACAGCTCGCTCGGCCACTCCTTCAACCGCAACTGGATGGTTCCCGCGGCCCTGGCGGGCACGGCCATCGGCGTGCTCGTGTCGGTGGGGTCGCGGGCCAAGAACGTACGCGACCAGGAGAGCGCCGCCACGCCGGACGATCCGGGCACGTCGGCCTGACGGTCACACCGCCACGCTGCGGTCGTCCCCGTCGCTCTCCTTGCCGCTCTCCTTGCCGCTCTCGTTCGCCGGGGTCACGCCCGCGTGCGGAGTCATGGTGAGGCCGTCCGGCTTCACGGTGACCAGGGCCTGCGCCTTCGGTTCGGGCGAGGTGAGCGCGAGGCGCGGCCAGAGCTGTTTGACCGTGGCGAGGATGATGAGCAGTTCGGTCCAGGCGAAGGCCTCGCCGACACAGTTGCGGCGGCCCGCGCCGAAGGCCAGGAACGCGCCGCGGGTGGCGGCGTCGGGCCTGCCCGACCAGCGGTCCGGGTCGAAGCGTCCCGGCTCGGGGAAGACCGCCGGGTCGTGCTGGTGGAGGTAGGGGCTGTAGACGACGTCCGCGCCCTCGGGAATGCTGTGCCCGCCGAGCGTGACCGTGCGGGTCGCGGTCCTCGTGACCAGCCAGGCCGGGCCGTACATCCGCATCGTTTCCTGCAATACGGCGCGCGTGTAGCCGAGCCGGTCGAGGTCTTCCTGGCCCACGGGGCGGTCGCCGCAGACCGTGTCGAGTTCGTCCTGTATGCGGCGCGCGATGTCGGGGTTCTTCTCGATCTCGACGAACGCCCAGGCCAGGGTGGTGCTCGTGGTCTCGATCGCGCCCGTGAGCAGGGTGATGGCCTCGTCCTGGAGCTGGCGCCGGGACAGCGGTCCTGTCTGCGGGTCATGGGCGGTGAGAAGGGTGTCGAACAGCCCGGCGTCCGACGGCTGCGCCGCGTGCGGGCAGGCCGCCTCCGGGGCAGGGCTCCCGGCCTGTGCGGCGCTGCGGTGGTCGATGGCCTGGTCGATGAGGTGACGCAGCCGGGCGACCCGCTCGGCGTGCGCGCGGTTGGCGGGCAGCGGGAGGCGGGTGATCCAGCCGGGCAGGAGCGTCTGCCGGATGGTGCCCTGCATGATGGGCGGCATCAGGGCGATGAAGTCACGCTGCAGGTGAGCGGGGAGGTCCGCGCCGAACAGGGCGGTGAGGAACGCCGCGAGGGTCAGCTCCGTCATGTCGGCGAGGGTGTCCCGCGGCTCCCCTTCCGCCCATCCCCCGACGATCTCCCGCACCTTCTCGATCATGGTGTCGCCGCGGGTGGCGATGTGCGCCTTGTTGAACATCGGCTGCATGAGGCGGCGGTTCCGCATATGGGTGTCCCCGTCGGCGACCGTGGCAAGGCCGTCCCCGAAGAACACCTTCAGGGCGTCGATGATCCGCCCGCCCTTGGCATAGCTCTCGACGTCGGTGACCAGTACTTCCTTGGTCAGGGCCGGGTCGGTGACCACGTAGGCGGGGGTGCGGGCGAGTTGTATTCGCACCACCGGTCCGTGCTCGCGCAGGGAGTTCATGAACTCCAGCGGCTGCCGCTTCAGTTGCAGGCCGTGCCCGATCAGGGGAAGCGCTCCGGGCGCGAGAGGGGTGGGCGACATCCGCGTGGTTCTCCTTGCGTGGGGGGTGTGGTGCCTGTGGGGAGGTGGTGCCGGTGGGGACTGTGGTGCGTATGGGGGTTGTAGCGCGTTCGATGCATGCCCCACGGACATGTGATCAAATCCGCTTGATCGCGATCACTGCGTCACTGCTTCCGTACGAGGGGGCGGCGACGCACCACGTCGAAATTGGCTGTCTCCTGCCGGAGTTGCCGGGATAGCGTCGTCGCCCATGACCGAAACCACCGCCGCCCCGGACCTCCCGCCCCGCCTCACCCGCCTCACCTTCCACGGCCCCCTCTCCGAGGCGCGGGCCGCACGCATCGTCGAGCGCGTCGCGCCGGGCACGGGCTCCGTGCTTGATCTCGGCTGCGGCTGGGGCGAGTTGCTGCTCCGTGTCCTCGACGCGGCCCCGGACGCCACCGGCGTGGGCGTCGATCTGTCGGCCGATGACCTGGCCAGGGGACGGGCCAACGCCAAGGAGCGCGGTCTTGCCGACCGGGTCTCCTTCGTGGAGGAGTCGGCCACGGACACCACCCGAGGCCCCGCCGACCTCGTCCTGTGCCTGGGGTCGAGCCACGCGCTCAGCTCAGCCGAACCGCCCGGCCACACCGAGGCGGCCCTGCGCGCGCTGCGCGGCCTGGTGAGCCCCGGCGGCCGCGTCGTGCTCGGCGAGGGCTTCTGGCAGCGCACGCCCACCCCCGCAGAACTCGCCGGTATGTGGCCAGAAGCCCACGCGGGCGAACATCTCTTCCTCGGCGACCTCGTGGACGCGGCGATCTCCGCGGGCTTCCGCCCCCTGTGGGTGGAGACGGCGAGCGCGGCGGAGTGGGAGGACTTCGAGTCCGGCTACCGCACGGACGTGGAGGAGTGGCTGGCCACGCACCCGGACCACCCGCTGGCCGCCGAGACCCGCGAGAAGACGGACCGCCAGCGCAACACCTGGCTCCGGGGCTACCGCGACGTGCTCGGCCTGGCCTACCTGACCTTGATGCCGGTGAGCTGAGGCCGCCGCGGCCCCGCACCGGTCCGTGGACATCCGTCGGCCGCCGGGATACCGACCGAAGTCTGCCGCCCATCGACTTTCGGCGGCTGCCCCGCACCCCTCCGCCCGCCTAGCGTCGGGGACATGACCAGCGAAGAGAGCCTCGGCCCCGTACCGCTCCGCAAGGACCGTACGACGGTGCTCGGTTACCCGCGCCGTGACCTGCTGACCATCGTCATCGGCATGCCGCTCCTCGGCCTCCTGCTCGGCCTCGCCCTGCCGCCCCTCGCCCGGTGGCTGAGCAAATCGCCGGTACTGCCCTGGCGGGACCCCATCGAGTTCGCCGGCTCGCTGGACAAGCCGTGGCAGACGGCGATCGCGGTGGGCCTCGGTCTGGTGGCCGGGCTGCTCATCGCGGTCACCGAGATGGCCGAGACCCTGAAGCTGAAGCTGACGAACCAGGAGCTGGCGGTCGAGCAGCACGAGCGGACACGGACCATCGAACGCGCCCGTGTCTCGGCGGTGTTCCTGGACGGCAAGAACCTGGTGGTCCTGGACGAGACGTCACGCCAGTTCGCGCGCGGCGTCCACGAGGCGGCGGCACCGGTCCTGGCCGAGGCGTTCCGCTCGCACGGCTACCCGTGGCGGGACACCGACCCGCACGCGTCCCTGTTCAGCCGCTGGATCCCCGGGGCCCCCGGCCTGCCCGCCGAGGCGCACGCGGTCCTCGCGGCACGGAAGGTCGCGCTGAAGAGCAAGGCCGGGGAGGACGTACGGGACCTCGGCGAGACGATGCAGGGCCTGGGGTACGTCGTACGGGACGAGGGCAAGGACCAGTACTGGCGTCCGCTGGCGGCCGGGGCCGAGGAGACGGGCTAAGGGGGCGGCGCCGCTCGGAAGTGAGCGCCACCGCCCCCGCACCGGCTTGCTCCGTCAGAAGACGAACGGCCCCGGTGACTGCGCCGATGTGGCGTTACAGGTCGCGGTGATCCCGAGTACCACGACCTGGAGCGACTTGCCCTCCAGGCTGTCCCCGGCGGCGACGGTCCCGTCGAGCGGGCCAGTGGACACCTCGCCACCGGCCGGGATGGCCGGGTTGGAGCTGCCGGTGAAGGTCGCCGTGTCCGAGCCGTTCTTGGTGAGGGTGAGCGTGGAGTCGACCGAGTTCGCGGCGATGTCGATGGGGGCGCTGATCGCCGTCGTGGAGACGCTGATGGTCGCTGCGGTCCCGTCCTGGGTGGCCTTGAGCGTCGCCGAGCCCGAGCCCCACGACCCGCAGTCGAACGAGATGGTCGCGGTGTCCGGGGTGACGGCGGTGGCGGCGGGCGCCATCGCCAGCGCGCCCAGGGCGACCAGGCCTACGCCGAGCGCCGACCCGGCACCGAGCCTGCCGACGCCGTGCCGGAGGAAGCCGGATCTGCCCTGCCTGCCGAGTGCGTACATGCCATGCCTCATGAGGTCCTGCCTTCAAGTGGGGGGGAATGCGGGGGGACTTCGAGTCGTAACTGACGAGCAGTCAGCAACTCGGATCGCTGCTCATTGAGGCACGGACCCCATGAGGTGACAAGGTGCGCCTCCATGATTCTTGACATGCACCGGCCAATTTCGGCCGCGACCGCACGCGCTCCGAGACCCCCTCCCGGCACCGCGGGTGCAAAATGGCGATCATGACCTCGTCCTCGCCCCAGACCTATCAGCCGGTCCTCGACCGCATCGCGGCCGAGATCGAGAAGACGCCGGGGCGCGGCAGGCCCGCCGACTACATCCCGGCGCTCGCCGCCTGCGACCCGCGCCGGTTCGGCATGGCCGTCGCGGAGCCGGACGGCCGGGTGTACGGGGTGGGCGATTGGCGGCAGCCGTTCTCCGCGCAGTCCATCACCAAGGTCTTCACCCTCGCGCTCGACCTGGCGCGCGAGGGCGACGCGCTGTGGGAACACGTGGGCCGCGAGCCGTCCGGCAACCCCTTCAACTCGCTCGTGCAGCTGGAGTACGAGAACGGCATCCCCCGCAATCCCTTCATCAACGCGGGCGCCCTCGTCGTCACCGACCGCCTCCAGACGCAGACCGAGGACGCGTCGGGCACGCTGCTCGACTTCCTGCGCCGGGAGAGCGGCAACGACGGGCTCGCCATCAACGAAGCCGTCGCCGCGTCCGAGTCCGCGCACGGGGACCGCAACGCCGCGCTCGGCCACTTCATGGCGGCCTACGGCAACATCGACAACCCGGTCCCCGTCCTCCTCGACCAGTATTTCCGCCAGTGCTCCGTCGAGGCGTCCTGCGCCGACCTCGCCCTGGCCACCGGCTTCCTGGCCCGGCACGGCATCCGCGCCGACGGCACCCGCCTGCTCAGCCGCAGGCAGGCCAAGCAGATCAACGCCATCATGCTGACCTGCGGGACGTACGACGCCGCGGGCGACTTCGCCTACCGCGTGGGCCTGCCCGGCAAGAGCGGAGTCGGCGGCGGCATCATCGCCGTCGTCCCCGGCCACTGCACGATCTGTGTGTGGAGCCCCGGCCTTGACGAGCGGGGCAACTCGGTGTCGGGCGTCGCGGCACTCGACCGGTTCACGACGCTGACGGGGCTCTCGGTGTTCTGAGGATGACGAACATATCCACGCGCACCGGCGCGCGCCGCACCGCAGGCGGGAAGCGGGACACCGACCGCCGCGGCCGCAGGCGGGGACCGCTCGCAAGGAGCGCGTACGGCGTGTACGTCGCGCTGCTCGCCCTGCTGTTCCTGCTGCTCGTCGTACGCCTTGCGGGACTGGACGCGGGAACCCCGCTCGCCGTGCCCGTTGTCCTGTTCCCCTACGTGGCCGTACTCAGCGTCCTCACCCTGGCCACCGCGCTCGCCGTCCCCGCCCTCCGCTCCCGCCGGCCGCTCCTCGTCGCCGGACTCCTCACAGCCGCGTACGTCGTACTGCTGGTGCCGCGCTTCGTACCGCACAAGGGGCCGCATCCCGGCGGAGGCGGCCGAGTTGAGGGTGGCCACGCTCAACACCCATGTGGGCCAGGGGGACGCGCATGCGCTGGTGGAGCTGGTGAAGTCGGAACGCATAGACGTCCTGGCCGTGCAGGAGCTGCCGTCCGCCGGGATCACCGCGCTCGCCGAGGCGGGCCTGGGCAAGGTCCTGCCGCACCAGGAACTGCACCCCGAGAACGACTCCTCGCTCTACTCCCGGCTTCCGCTGACGCACGGCGGCCCCCTGAAGGCGGACACGGCCTGGCCGCAGACGGCCGCACAAGTGAGGGTCGGCGGACGCGCGGTGCGGCTGGTGGCGGTACACACGTACTACCCACTGGGCGACGCGGACCGCTGGGCCAGGGACATGACCGCGCTCACCACCGTCGCCCGCGACAGCGGCCCCGACACGGTGCTCCTGGGCGATTTCAACGCATCCACGGACCACGCCCCGATGCGCGACCTGCTCGCATCGGGCGGCCTCAAGGACACGCACGCCGAACTCGGCAAAGGCTGGCCCCGCACCTGGCCGGCCAACAAGAGCCTCCTCCCACCCCTGCTGCACCTGGACCACGTCCTGCACGGCTCGGGCCTGGCGGGCATCTCGGTAGCCGAACGAACAATCCCCGGCACGGACCACAGGGCAGTGATCGCCACACTGGCGATTTTGCCCTGAGGGGCCTGCGGAAAGGGGCAGACGAGTCGGGCTGTACGCCGGGTTCTGTCGCCCGGTCGCCTCGCGGCGGCCGGGGAGACGGCCATCCATCTAGGGTCCGCATTGCTGCGGACCTCGTGCGGTCTACCCGCGGACTCGGGCGGGCAGCCCTCGATCATCCGCGCAGGGCCCCGTCTCCGAGGCCCCTCTTGACCTTGCTCCAGGTGGGGTTTACCTAGCCGCCTGAGTCACCTCAGGCGCTGGTGGTCTCTTACACCACCGTTTCACCCTTACCGGAGGCCTTACGGTCTCCGGCGGTCTGTTTTCTGTGGCACTGTCCCGCGGGTCACCCCGGGTGGCCGTTAGCCACCACCTTGCCCTGTGGAGCCCGGACGTTCCTCGGGAAGACCCCCTGGTGAGGGAGACTCCACGCGACCGTCCGCCCGGCTCGTCTGCCGTGCCGCCCATGCTACCCGCCGGGCGCCGCAGCTCCGCGCCGCGGATCCTCAGTCGAACTCCGCGGTCTCCAGCTCGAAGCCGAACGGCTCGGGGAGGGCCATCGCCTTGCCGAAGGGGAGCGTGCAGTGCTCGCGGTAGTCATCCCCCTCCGGGTCGCGGAACAGCGTCACCGAGGAGCCCTCGCGGTCGATGAGCAGGTAGAGCGGAATGCCGCCACGGGCGTAGCAGCGGCGCTTGGCTTCGCGGTCCGCCTGCGGCTTGGCGCCCGTGACTTCGGCCACCAGGGAGACGCCCGCACAGGGCATCCATGGCTCGGCTCCGCGGAAGAGCCTCAGCTCTCCGGGGACGAACGTACCGTCCGGGATCGCGTGATTCTCCGGGCAGGCATCCCCGCTCTTCAGCTTCAGGCCCTTGTTCCCGGAGAACTGCATGTCTGTTCTGGATCGCCTGATCACCTGGCTCACGATCAGGCTGATGCAGTGCTCGTGATCCCCGTCCGGCGGCGGCGTCACGACAATTTCCCCCTCGATCAACTCCGCCCGGAAACCCTCCGGGGTGTCAAAGGCGAGGAAGCCCTCCAGGAGGACCTCCGCATGCGTGAGCTGCTCGTGTGCCTTGGCAGTAATGGTGACGCCCCTTCCGCGGTCGCTAGCCAGACTGGGACATCTATTGATCCGCCGCCCGAGAGATCGGGAGGTATTCCCTCGATCGAAGTGCGGGTACACGGGCGGACGTCAGGCTTCGCCCGCCCGGCGGGTCCCGGCCCGCGCCGCTTGACCTTGTCGCAGCGTCAACGTTTCTACTGGGGGGCATGAACGGGACGAGCGGGATGCGGATCGGGGAGCTTGCCGGGATTGTCGGGGTCACTACGCGGACCATCAGGCACTATCACCATCTCGGGCTGCTTCCCGAGCCCGAGCGGCGGGCCAACGGGTATCGGGCGTACGGGCTTCGGCACGCCGTCGTGCTCGCGCGGATCCGGCGGCTCACCGAGCTCGGGCTCGGGCTCGCCGAGGTGCGGGACGTGCTCGCGGACGACGCGGGGCGCGAGCTGGTCGAGGTGCTCGGCGAGCTTGACGCCGACCTCGCCCGGCAGGAGGACGCGATCCGTGAGCGGCGGGAGCGGCTGCGGGTGCTGCTCGACGGCGCGAAGCGCGGGGTGTTGTCCGCCGAGGGGCCTGTCTCCCCCGAACTGGGCGAATTCTTCGCCGAGGTGGCCCGCTCCACCGCCGAACGCGAGGGGCCCGAGTCCGTGATGGCCGCGAGGGACCGGGAGCTGCTGGCTGTCATCGACACGACCGCGCCGCCGGAGGACCGGGACAGGCTCCTTGCGGCGATGCGGCCCGCGCTGGCCACGCCGGGGGCGGTGGAGCGCGCGAACGAGGTGTACCGGTTGCTCGACGAACTCGCGGACACCGACCTCGCCGATCCGCGCACGCAGGCGGCCGTCGACGAGGCCGCCCGCGCGCTCGCCGACGCGCTGCCCGACTCCCTCCTGGACGACCTGGACGCGAAGGGCGTGCAGGCGGTGGCCGACGGGCTCGGCCGGGGCGGCGACGACCGGTTCCTCGAAGCCTTCTTCGCCGACTTCGCGCCCGCGCAGGCGGAGGCCGTACGCCGCGGGATGCGGCTGCTCATGGAAAGGGGTGCACGATGAGAGGCCGTGGACTGCACGGACTACACGGACTGCACGGACTGCTGCGGGGTATCGCCTGGGTGCTCATACCCGCCGAACTGGTCCTCCTCACCTTGCTGCTGGCGGGGGTCTCGCTCCCCTCTGACGTGCTCCTGGGCGTGGAGACCGTCGCCGTGACGCTTCTCCTCGTCGAGGTCACGGGACTCGCCGTCCTGTACCGGCGGGGCGGCAGCGCGGCGGTCAGGGAGGTCGTGCCGGAGCCGGTGCGCAGGATCGTCGGGCACGAGCTGCGGGTGCTCGGCAGTCTCGCTCTGTGGGTGACCCGAAGGCGGCACGGCGTACGGCAGGGGGACCTGGCGTTCGGGCACGCCCGCGATCAGGCCGCGATGATGTACGGCATCGTCTTCGTCTCCGTCGTGGAGACCGTGGGTCTTGCCGTGCTGCTGCGGAACTGGCCCACCGTCCACGCCGTGACGCTCTTCGTCGACGTCTACAGCGTGGTGCTGATGCTCGGCATCCACGCCGCGTCCGTGACCCGGCCGCACGTCCTTTCCGCCGACGCGCTGCGCGTACGCAAGGGCGCCCACCGGGATCTGCTGATACCGCTGGAGCGGATCGCATCGGTCAGCGGTGAGCGGCGCTTCACGCACGAGCCCGCCGACGGGGTGCTCGACCTGCCCGTCGCCGCGCAGACCTCCCTCACCCTGGAGCTGACGGAGCCCGTCACGGCGGTCGGACTGCTCGGCAAGAAGCAGCAGGTGACGACGGTACGGCTGCACTCCGACGAGCGGGAGAAGCTGCGGGCCGCGCTCAAGCAGGCCCTGGAGCTCAGGCAGGCCCCGGAGCTCAGGCAGGCCCCGGAGAACGAGCAGTCCCCGGAGAACGAGCAGTCCCGGGAGATCGAGCAGGCCCCGGAACTCCAGCAGACCCCGTAGCTCACGCGGGCGCGAACCGCACCTTCGCCGACCCTGGATCAGCCTGTGTGAGCCGCACCCGCAGCCGCTCCCCCAGCGGGAGGCCGCCCGTGCCGCCCTCGATGCGGGCCACGATCGCGGGGTCGGTCAACTGGACGGTGCCGACGTCGGGCGCACGCTCCTGGACGTCCACCACCACCGCGTCGAAGAGTTCGCCGACCCGGTCCTCGAGCAGCGCGGCCTCGACGAGGTCCACGCACTCGCGCTCCACGGTGTTGCCGCGCCGGGTCCCGTCCGCCATCTCCTTGGGCAGCTCGGGCAGCGCGGCGAGCACCCACTCCGGCGGCTCATCGCCGGCGGCAGCCGCCAGGCACAGCTCGGCGGCGTAACGGTCGACGAGGCGGCGCAGCGGGGCCGTGCAGTGGGCGTAGGGCGCGGCGACGGCGGCGTGCGTGGTGAGCTCGGGGACCTCGCCGCCGCTGAACGCGGTGTAACCGGCGCCGCGCAGCAGCGTCGTGCACTCCTGGAGGAACGCGGCGTGGTGCGGCAGGCGCGGGTCGAGGGAACGGACAAGACGGGCGTACGGGACGTGGTGCGGCCAATCGATGTGCAGGGCCTTCGCGGTGCGGCGGAGCCTGCCGACCGCGCCGTCGGGGGCGGTGGGCAGGGTGCGCAGGATGCCGTTGCCCGACTGGATCATCAGTTCGGCGGCGGCCATGCCGGTGAGCAGGGAGATCTGGGCGTTCCAGCCGTCGGCGGGGAGCGGGGCGCGGAAGTCGAGTTCGTACGACCCGTTCCTCTCGACGATCTCCTGCTCGGGCACGTTGAGGGAGATGCCGCCGCGCTCGACCTCCAACTGCTCGCGCAGCCGCCCGATGTCGGCGAGCAGCGCGAGTGCCTCTTCGGCGGTGCCGCCGTCGATGGCCTTCTGCACGCCGTCGTAGTCGAGCTTGGCGCGGCTGCGGACGAGGGCGCGGCGTACGTCGGCGGCGACGGTGCGGCCCTCCGCGTCGAGGTCGATGGTCCACAGGGCCGCCGGGCAGTCCTGCCCCGGCAGGAGGCTGGCCGCGCCCTCGCTCAGCGAGGTGGGGTGCAGCGGCACCTTCTCGTCGGGGAAGTAGAGGGTGGTGACCCGCCGGTGGGCTTCCGCGTCGAGCGGGGCGCCGGGCGTGACGTACGCGGCGACGTCGGCGATGGCGTACCGCACCCGGAAGCCGCCGTCTTCCCGCCGCGAGAGGTGCATGGCCTGGTCGAGGTCGACGGAGGTGGGCGGGTCGATGGTGAAGAGGGGGATGCCGGTGGCGTCGTACGCGGGAAGCCGTGGCGCGGCGAGGGCCCGCTCGGCATCGGCGAGAACGTCCGGCGGGAATTCCCCGGGAACGTCCAACTTCGCACGCAGTTCCCGCAGCACACCCCGCAACGGAGCTTCGGCTGCGCCGGTCACGCTGAGATGACGACGTGGCATGGGTCGAGCGTAGGCCGCGGGGGGCGGGGCGGCACGGTGGAGGGAGCGGGGCGGGACGCGCGCCGCGGAGGGGGCAGAGGTCTGCGTACGGCTCTCGCGCACCACTCAGTCGTGCGGGCGGGCATGCGGGCGGGCGGGAGACCCGCCGCCGGGCGGCGGAGGTGAGCACCCGCTGCCGGGTGTGCGGACGTGAGCACCCGCTGCCGGGTGTGCGGACGGCAAGGCGTCACGCGCCGCCGCGCAGGGGCGGCAGCGAGCACCGCCGCCGGGCTCGACGCGGTGCGGCACGCCCCGGCGCGGTGCGTCACGCGCCGCCGCAGGCGGATCCCGTTCCCCGGGGCGATTACCCTGGCGCGGGGCCGCATCCCCCACCCCGTTGCCCTCCGAAGGAGAACCATGCTCGTCCTGCTGCCGCCCTCCGAAGGCAAGGCGCCCTCCGGCCGCGGAGCCCCCCTGAAGCCGGAGTCGCTCTCCCTGCCGGCGCTCGCGGACGCGAGGAAGGCGGTTCTCGACGAGTTGGTCGACCTCTGCGTGGCGGACGAGGAGAAGGCCCGTGACGTGCTCGGCCTGAGCGAGGGCCTGCGCGGCGAGGTCGCCAAGAACGCCGAGCTCCGTACGGCGGGCGCGCGCCCCGCGGGCGAGATCTACACCGGTGTCCTCTACGACGCCCTGGGCCTCGCCACCCTGGACGCCGCCGCCAAGCGCCGCGCGGCCCGCTCGCTGCTCGTGTTCTCCGGGCTCTGGGGCGCCGTCGGCATCACCGACCGCATCCCCTCCTACCGCTGCTCGATGGGCGTCAAGCTGCCCGGCCTCGGCGCACTCGGCGCCTACTGGCGTACGCCGATGGCCTCGGCGATGCCGGAAGCGGCGGGCGACGGACTCGTACTGGACCTGCGGTCGTCGGCGTACGCGGCGGCGTGGAAGCCGAAGGGCGAGGTCGCCGACCGGACGGCGACGGTACGGGTGCTGCACGCGCAGATGGTCGACGGAGTCGAGAAGCGCTCCGTCGTCTCGCACTTCAACAAGGCGACGAAGGGACGGATCGTGCGCTCCCTGCTGGAGACCGGCGCGCAGCCGAAGGGCCCGGCCGAGCTGGTCGAGGCTCTGCGGGATCTCGGGCACGTGGTGGAGGCCGAGGTGCCCGCGAAGGCGGGTCGGGCGTGGGCGCTCGACGTGGTGGTGCGGGAGATCCACTGACGTTCCCGGATTACGGCCTTGATTGCAGCATGCGCAACGCCCTTTGCGCATGCTGCGTGGGGCGAGGCAGGATGCTCCCATGACTTCCCCCTCCGCCGCGGCCTCCGGCTCCGTGCTCGATCTCGCCCCCGTCGTTCCCGTAGTCGTCGTGGAGGACGTCGCCGACGCCGTGCCGTTGGCGCGCGCGCTTGTCGCGGGCGGGTTGCCCGCGATCGAGGTGACGCTGCGGACACCCGCCGCGCTGGACGCGATCCGGGCCATCTCGGCCGAGGTGCCGGACGCGGTGGTGGGCGCGGGTACGGTCATCTCGCCCCGGGGCGTCGAGGAGTCCGTGGACGCCGGGGCCCGGTTCCTGGTCAGCCCCGGTTGGACGGACACGCTGCTGGCCGCGATGAAGGCGTCCGGGGTGCCGTTCCTGCCGGGTGTCTCTACGACGTCCGAGGTCGTGGCGCTGCTTGAGCGGGGCGTGCGGGAGATGAAGTTCTTCCCGGCTGAGGCGGCGGGCGGTACCGCCTATCTCAAGTCGCTCGGGGGGCCGCTGCCGCAGGCCCGCTTCTGCCCTACGGGCGGTATCGGCCTCGCGTCCGCGCCGTCGTACCTTGCCCTGCCGAACGTGGGCTGTGTGGGGGGCAGTTGGATGCTGGCCGCTGACGCGGTCTCGGCGAAGGACTGGGGCCGGATCGAGACTCTGGCCCGCGAGGCCGCTGCGCTGGGCTGATGCTGGCCCCTGGCCCCTGGGCCTTGGGTGGGTGCGTTTCTGCGGGTGCGTTGCGGCTGATCGCGCAGTTCCCCGCGCCCCTTACGGGGCCGGAGGTGCGCTGGCCTCTGCGGGTGCGTTGTGGTTGAGCGCACCGTTCCCCGCGCCCCCTGCGGGGCCGAAGGTGCGCTGAATCCTGCGGGTGCTTCGTGGTGAGCGCGCCGTTCCCCGCGCCCCTTACGGGGCCCGAAGCTGCGCTGGCCTCTGCGGGTGCGTCGCGGCTGGTCGCGCCGTTCCTCGCGCCCCTGCGGGGCCCGGAGGTGCGTTGGCCTCTGCGGGTGGTTCGTGGTTCAGCGCGTCGTTCCTCGCGCCCCTTGCGGGGGCGAGGCTGCGGCGCCCGTAGGGGGGCGGGGAACTGCGCGGGCAGCCACGACGCAGCTGCAGGGGATCCGTTCGTTACCGCAGGTGTGACGTGTCGTTCAGGAGGCGGACCGATGCGTTGCCGTCGGAGTAGTACGCCACCGCCGAGACCGACGCCGCCGAGAGTTCCATGCGGAACAGGGACTCCGGGGGTGCGCCCAGTGCCAGGCGTACCAGGGTCTTGATCGGGGTGACGTGGGTGACCAGGAGGACCGTGCGGCCCGCGTACTCGGCGGCCAGACGGTCCCGCGCGGCGGACACCCTCACGGCCACCTCGGCGAAGGACTCACCGCCCGGCGGTGCCGCTTCCGGCGAGGCGAGCCACGCGTTCAGCTCATCGGGCTGACGCGCCCGCACCTCGCCGAACGTGAGGCCCTCCCAGGCCCCGAAGTCCGTCTCGCGCAGCCCGTCCTCGATGCGTACGTCGAGGCCGAGGCGGGCGGCGACGGCCTGCGCGGTCTCCTGGCAGCGCTTCAGCGGCGAGGAGACGATCGCCTGGATCGTGCCGCGCACGGCGAACGCCGCCGCCGCACGCTCGGCCTGTTCCCGACCGATCTCGGAGAGGGAGGGGTCGGTTCCGCCGCTGCCGGAGAAGCGCTTCTGCGGCGTCAGCGCGGTCTCGCCGTGCCGCAGCAGCACAAAGGTCGCCGGAGCGCCGAGGTCGGCCGGTGCCGCCCAGCCGACGGACGGCACCTGAGCGGCCGCCACGTTGCCCGCGGCGCGGGCGTCATCGGCACCCGAGGGCTCGGAGGCCTGCCCCACGGCCCCCGCGGCCCGCGCGGCCCTCGCGTCCTGCGCGTCCAGTTCCGCCGTCGACTCCGACGCCACCCACTGCTCGCCCCGCTTGCCCGCGTCCATCGCCTCGTTGGCGAGACGGTCCGCGTGCTTGTTCTTCTCGCGCGGGATCCACTCGTACGTGACCCGGTCCGGCGGGAAGACCCGCGCGGCCTCGGCGGCGAGGGGCTTCATGTCCGGGTGCTTGATCTTCCAGCGGCCCGACATCTGCTCGACGACGAGCTTGGAGTCCATGCGGACGTGGACCGAGGCGGCCGGGTCGAGTTCGTGCGCCGCCTTCAGGCCGGCCACGAGCCCCTTGTACTCGGCGACGTTGTTCGTCGCGACGCCGATGTACTCGGCGGCTTCCCGCAGGGTCTCCCCCGTGGCCGCGTCGATGACGACCGCGCCGTAGCCCGCGGGCCCCGGGTTGCCCCGCGACCCGCCGTCGGCCTCGACGATGAACTCCCGCACGGACGACACGGACGGCACGGACGGCACGGACGACACGGACAAGGCTCCCTGCCCCTAGATGCCGGACTCGGACGTGCGCACCAGGATGCGGCGGCAGTTCTCGCACCGCAGGACCGTGTCCGCGGACGCCGCCTTCACCTCGTTCACCTCGGTGATGTTCAGCTCGAGGCGGCAGCCCTCGCAGCGCCGCTGGTAGAGCTTGGCCGCGCCGACGCCGCCCTGCTGGTCGCGCAGCTTGTCGTAGAGCTTGAGCAGGTCGGCCGGGACCGAACCCGCCACGACCTCGCGCTCCTTGGTGACCGTGGCGGACTCGCCGTCGATCTCCTCGAAGGCCGCGTCACGCCGTGCCGTCGCGTCGTCGATCTTCGACTGGACGGAGGAGACACGTTCCGCCAGCTCGGAGACGCGCTCCTGGGCGGACTCGCGGCGCTCCATGACCTCGAGGACCACGTCCTCCAGGTCGCCCTGGCGCTTGGCGAGCGAGGCGATCTCGCGCTGGAGGTTCTCCAGGTCCTTGGGGGACGTCACGGCGCCCGAGTCCAGACGCTGCTGGTCGCGGTTGGCGCGCTGGCGCACCTGGTCGACGTCCTGCTCCGCCTTGGTCTGCTCGCGGGCGCAGTCGCTCTCTTCGGTCGTCGAGGCGACGTGCAGATCGCGCAGCTGCGCGAGGTCCTTGTTCAGGGACTCGATCTCGGCGTGCTCGGGCAGGGACTTCTTGCGGTGCGCCAGCTGCTGGAGGCGTACGTCGAGTGCCTGGACGTCGAGGAGTCGGATCTGGTCGGCGGGCGCGGCGTTAATGGGGGGCTCCTGTTGTGTCGGTAGTCGAGGCCGCGTGGGCGGTCCAGGGGTCGGTGACCGTCTTGGAGACGTGGACGCGAAGTCCCCATCCGTGACGGTCGGAGATCTGATCGAGCTGTGCCGCGGCCAGTTCGCACCACGGCCACTCGGTGGCCCAGTGCGCGGCGTCGAGCAGCGCGAGCGGGGTCTGCGCGCGGGCCTCGGACACCGGGTGGTGGCGCAGGTCCGCGGTGAGGAAGGCGTCCGCGCCGGACGCGCGTACGTCGTCGAAGAGGCTGTCGCCGGAGCCGCCGCTGACCGCGAGGGTGCGGACGAGCTGCTCGGGGTCGCCCGCGACCCGGATGCCCTGCGCGGTGGCGGGCAGCCGCTCGGCCGCGCGGGCGGCGAGTTCCCGGAGCGTCAGGGGGTGTTCGAGTTCGCAGATCCGGCCGAGACCGCGGCGGCCCCGCGGGTCTGCCGGGTCCGGTACGAGGGGACGGACGATCCGGAGGTCGAGCGCGCCCGCGAGGGCGTCGGAGACGCCCGGATCGGCGCGGTCGGCGTTCGTGTGGGCGACGTGCAGCGCGACGTCGTTCTTGATGAGGTCGTGGACGACGCGGCCCTTGAAGGTGCCGGCCGAGACCGTCGTCGTGCCGCGCAGATAGAGCGGGTGGTGCGTGACCAGGAGTTGGGCGCCCAGCTTCACCGCCTCGTCGACGATGTCCTGGACGGGGTCGACGGCGAAGAGGACACGGGAGACCTCCGCGTCGGGGTCTCCGCAGACGGTGCCGACCGCATCCCAGCTCTCGGCCAGTTCGGCGGGCCACAGGGCGTCGAGGGCGGCGATGACTTCAGACAGACGGGGCACAGAGGAAAGGCTACCTGCCCTCTGCGCCCCACTGGCCATGGCTTACGTACTGCTACCGGCCGCCCACCCGGCGCGTACCGCCTCGCACCCTACTTGACGAGGAAGCCCCTGAGATCGCCCAGGACCTCGTTCGCCGCCGTCACGCCGAGGCCCAGGTACCAGGTCTCGTCCGGGACGTCCTTCGCCTGCCCGGCCTTGACCGCGTCGAGCTTCTTCCACAGGGGGTTCTTCTCGGCCTCGGAGCGGCCCGTCTTCTTCGCGTCGCCGTAGACGCCGGTGAAGATCCAGTCGGCGTCGGCGTCGTCGATCTTCTCGGTGCTGATCTCCGTGGCGAGGTCGTTGACCTGCTGGTTCTTGGGGCGGGGCAGGCCGGTGTCGTCGAGGATGGTGCCGATGAAGGACGCCTTCGCGTAGAGGCGGACGCGGTCGGGCATGTAGCGGAGCATCGTGATGGTCGGCTTGTCGCCGCCGATGTCGCCGCCCAGGGACTTCGCCTTCTTCTCGTACGCGGCGAGCTCCGTCTTCGCCTTGGCGGTCTTGTCGAGCGCGGCGGCGTTCAGGAGGTAGTTCTCCTTCCACGTGAAGCCGGGGCGGATGGAGAAGACGGTCGGGGCGATCTGGGAGAGCTGCGGGTAGAGCTTGGCGGCGCGCAGTTCGCTGCCGAGGATGAGGTCCGGCTTGAGGTTCGCGATCGCTTCGAGGTTGAGGGCGTTGATCGTGCCGACGTTCTTGGGGTCCCCCGCGTCCTTCTTCAGGTAGCCGGGGATGCCGTCGTCTCCCTCGGTGGGGGCATAGCCGACGGGCTTGACGCCGAGCGAGACGACGTTGTCGAGTTCGCCGACGTCCAGCACGACGACCCGCTTGGGCTGGGCCTTCAGCTCGGTCTTGCCGCGCGCGTGCGCGATGGTGCGCGGGAACTCGCCCGGCTTGGCCGTGGTGCCCATCTTCGCGGTCTGCTCGGCGGCCTTGGAGAAGTCGTCGCCGCCCTGGGCCACGGCCTTGCTGCCGCTCCCGTCGTCGGAGGTGCCCGAGCTGTCGCCGGACCCGCAGGCCGCGAGGGAGAGAGCCCCGGCCACGGCGAGGGCCAGGGCCGTGGTGGCACGGTGGCGGCGGGATCTCGGGGATCGCGGGGATCGTACGGACCGCGGGGACGGGGACATCGGCGTGCTCCTGGGGTGCGCTGGTCGGTCTGCCGCCCGGCGGGTGCCGCCCGACCGCTCCCCAACCACTTAGGTTCGCCTTACTTTAAGCGCGCGCCTCCCGCGCAGCACAACCACCCCCACCCCCTCAGGCGAATCGGTACATCGCCACCCTTCTGTGTGAAGCGGGCGTCCACAGGTGCCACGGCAGTGCGTACGAAAACTAGCTTCGTGGCCCGGAGGTACCCCCCATGACAGCGCCCACGCTTGAGCCCGAGAATCTGACCGCGCCCATGACCGCGCCGACGTCCCGCCCGGCCCCCGCGACGCCCCTGGTGTTCACCGCGAACGGCGCGTACGCCGCCCGTCTCAGCCACACCGGCGGTTCCTGGTTCCCCGAGCGCTGGACCCTCGACTCCCCCGAGCCCTATGCGGTGCCGCTGCCCGGCAACCAGCCGGAGGAGCCCGGCACGGAGGTGCTCCCGATGGCCGACGGGAGGGTCCTGATCCACCGCGTCGCCGACCGCCGTCACCTGTTCGCTCTCCTGTACCCGACGGGCCCCGAGACCGGTGAGGTGCCGCTGGGTGCCGTGGAGTGCGGCGAGTCCCGCCTCACGCTGCTGCCGCCCTCGCCGGTCGGCAGCCAGGCCTACGCGCTCGCGGTGGGCACGCACTCGACGGCCCTCTGGCTGGTGGCGGGCGGCGCCTTCGGGCCCGAGCACGTCGCCGAGATCCCGGGGCACTGTTCGGGCGGGGTCTGGCTGGACGGCGAGGGCCGGATGCTGGCCCTGGACCGGGAGTCGGGCGGGCGGGTCAAGGCGGTGGCGGTGGATCTGGAGCGGGGCGGCGAGGTCTCTCCCCTCCTGCAGATCGCCGACGAGAGCGACGACCGGCTGCTGCTCGCGGACGCCGACAGCGGGCTGCTCCTGATCCGCTCGGACGCGCCGGGGCACGAGCGGCTCGGCTGGGGGGTCCTCGGCGGTACGCGTCCGGTGCGTTTCCCCGAGTGCCTGCGCCTGCCCGACGTCGCGGTGACGCCGTTCGCGATCCAGCCGGGGCAGACGCTGATGCCGGAGAGCTGCGCGGTGGCGTTGCGGATCGACGGGGCGGCGGGGAGCTGGCTCGGCATCTGGCGTCCCGCCGAGCGGCGGCTCCATCAACTGGCCGCGCCCGCAGGGTGGTTGGCCGGTGCGGGGTGGTGGACGCGGGAGGGAACCCTGCGTCTTCCGTATGCGACGGAAACGGTGCCCTGCGGGGTCGAGGAGGTGGAACTCCCGGTGGAACTTCCCGCTCCGGCGGAGGTGCCCGCGCCGGTCGCCGCGCGGCCCGTTCCGTTGCAGCAGGCGCCTCTCACCGGGCGCGGGGCGGTTGGTTAGACTCGCCCGGCCACACCGAACGATCTTCTTTACAGAGTTAACGGAATTACCGGTTATACGGGGTGAGTATTTTGACGGAGACCGAGATCCGCACGAATTCCGAGCGGAATCCCGAGCCGCGGGAGGCGGCGGACACCTCCGGTGCGGGCAAGCACCGGGGGCCGGTGGCCGAGCATGACGAGGCAGGGACGCCGCAGGGCCGGCACCGTCGGCAGGGCGACGAGAACTGACTGGCGCGGGGGCCTTGTAGGCGCCCTCATCACCGGCTTCGCCGAGTTCGTCCTCAAACGCCGGACGGGCTGGAATATCCAGCCCGTCCGGCGTCTGCGTATCGGCTAATCCCGCTTCAGGCCCAGCACCTCAGACGCCGCGAAGGTCTCGTTCGGGGGGCGGTCCGCGTAATAAGGGGACAGGGCCCCGTCCAGTTCCTCGTACGTGAAGACGCCCTTGGACGTGTCGAACTTCGCCGCCACCTTGGGGCGTTCGACCACGGCCACCATCCCGCCGTGGACCACCAGCAACTGGCCGTTGACCCCGGCCGCCGCGGGCGAGGCCAAGTAGCCCACCAGCGGGGCCACATGCTCGGGAGCGAGCGCGTCCAGCTCGCCGTCCCCCGGCTCCTGGAAGCCCGCGAAGACGTCCTCCGTCATCCGCGTCCGGGCCCGCGGGCAGATGACGTTCGCCGTCACCCCGTACTTGCCGAGTGCCAGCGCGCTCGACGTGGTCAGGCCGACGATGCCGCCCTTGGCCGCCGCGTAGTTCGGCTGACCGGCCGAGCCCGCGAGGAACGCCTCCGACGAGGTGTTGACGATCCGGCCGTACACCGGCCCGCCCGCCGCCTTGGAGCGTTCGCGCCAGTGCGCGGACGCGAAGTGCGTCGTGTTGAAGTGGCCCTTGAGGTGGACGTGGATGACCGAGTCCCACTCGCTCTCGCTCATCGAGAAGATCATCCGGTCCCGCAGGATGCCCGCGTTGTTGACCAGGATGTCGAGCTTGCCGTACGTGTCGACCGCCAACCGGACCAGCTCGCGTGCCTGTTCGTGGTCCGCGACATCGCCCAGGTGCGCGATTGCCTGTCCGCCCGCCGCCCGGATCTCGGCCGCGACCTCCTCGGCGGGCGCCGCCGACGCCTCGCCCGAGCCGTCCCGGCCGGGCTGTCCGAAGTCGTTGACGACGACGCTCGCCCCGAGCCGGGCGAGTTCCAGGGCCTCCGCACGCCCCAGGCCCCGGCCCGCTCCTGTCACGATCGCGGCCAAACCGTCCAGCGGCCGCGGCAATGGCTGTGCCATCAGGGATCGAAGTCCTCTCAGATCTCGATGCACGTACGCAGCGCGACGCCCGTACGCATCTGGTCAAGCGCTTCGTTGATCTCGGAGAGCGGCACCCGGTGGGTGATCATGCTCTCCAGGTCGATCCGGCCCGCGCGCCACAGGGCGATGGCCCGCTCGTAGGACTGCAGGACGTCACCGCCGCCGTACATGGACGGCAGGATCTTCTTCTCGTCGAAGAACAGCTCGAACATGTTCAGCTGGAGGTGGTCGTCCATGGCGCCCGCGCCGACGACGCACAGCGTGCCGCCGCGTCGCGTCGTCTCGTACGCGGTGCGGGCGGTGGCGGACTTGCCGACGACCTCGAAGACGTAGTCGAAGCCCTCGCCCCCGGTGATCCGCTGCTTGGCGTCTTCGAGCGCGTCCGGTGCGACCGCCTCCGTCGCGCCGAACCGCAGCGCGGCCTCGCGGCGCGACTGGACGGGGTCGACGGCGACGATCTGCGCGGCGCCCTTGAGCCGCGCGCCCTGGATCGCGGAGATGCCGACGCCGCCGCAGCCGATGACGGCGGCCGACGAACCGGCCTTCACGTCGGCGGTGTTGATGGCGGCGCCGAGCCCCGTCGTCACCCCGCAGCCGATGAGCGCCGCGATGTCGAAGGGCACGTCGTCCGGGATCGGCACGGCGCAGCCCGCGTCGACCACGACCTCCTCGGTGAACGTCCCCGTGCCCGCGAAGCCGAAGACATCACCGCCGGGGCGCTTGAAGTTGGGCGTGCCCGCGTTCATGAACCCGGCCAGGCACAGCTGGCTCTGGCCGCGCTTGCACGCCGGACACGTGCCGCAGGCGGGCAGCCAGCACACCAGGACCCGGTCACCCCGGCTGAGCCCGCTCACGCCGTCGCCGACGTCGACGATCTCGCCCGCGCCCTCGTGGCCGGGGATGAACGGCGCGGGCTGCGGCAGGACGCCGTTCATCGCGGAGACGTCGGAGTGGCACAGGCCCGTCGCCCGCACCCGGATCTTCACCTTGCCGGGGCCGAAGCCCACCGGCTCGACGTCGTCGAGGACCTCTAGTTTGTCCTGGCCTATCTCATGCAGTACGGCTGCGCGCATGGTGCGGCTCCTCTCGTACGAAGATTCAGGCGTGTCCCTGGCTTCCGGTGCGTCCGTGGTTTCCGGCGTGTCCGTGGCGTCAGGTGTGCTCGACGATCGTGTCGGCGAGGACCGGGGCGTCGTCCCGCTCGACCGCCGTGACCGCCACCTGGATCCGGCCCTCGGTGCGCCACATCCGGATGCGCAGGGTCTCGCCGGGGAAGACGATCCCGGTGAAACGGGTGCTGTAGCCGCGCACGCGCGACACGTCGCCGCCGAGCAGCGTGTCGACGACGGCCTTGAGCGTCATGCCGTAGGTGCACAGACCGTGCAGGATCGGCCGGTCGAAGCCCGCGAGCTTGGCGAACTCGGGGTCGGCGTGCAGCGGGTTCCAGTCGCCGGAGAGGCGGTAGAGCAGCGCCTGGTCCTCGCGGACGGCCCGCTCGACGGTCTTGTCGGGCTCGCCTTCGGGTGCCGGGAGGCGGGTGGAGGGGCCGCGTTCGCCGCCGAATCCGCCTTCGCCGCGTACGAAGATCTGGGCGTCGCTGGTCCACAACGGCCCGTCTTCGTCGGCGACTTCGGTGCGCAGCACGAGGATCGCGGCTTTGCCCTTGTCGTAGACGGCGGCCACCTTGGAGGTGGTGACGGCCTTGCCCTTGACCGGGATCGGGCGGTGCAGCGTGATGCTCTGGCCGCCGTGCAGGACCGCGGCCAGGTTCACCTCGATGCCGGGCGCCGAGAGTCCGCCGACGACGCCCATGCCGGCGCCCGCGACGGTCGCGAAGCTGGGCAGGACGTGCAGCTTCGACTCCAGGGTGTAGCGCAGCTCGTCGAGGTCGGTGGCGGGGGTGCCCGCGCCCAGGCCCAGGTGGTAGAGCTGGATGTCCTTGTGATCCCAGCCGATCTCGGCCGACCGGGGCTCCGCGGCCAGTGCTTTCGCGGCGTCGATGGGCATGTGGTTGGCAGCTCCTTGGCCGGTCCGACAACTGTCTGAAGACCTCGGTGCGGCCGTCCGCACCGTCGGTCGCACCGAGGTCGCAACAGGGCCGGAGGAGCCCGTTCTAGAACGCGTTCCAGTCCGGCGATCCCATGTATAGCCGAGCGTCCGGTAGTTGTGAAGACTCCTGACGTCACGTCAGATATGTGGCGCGGCAAGGCAGTCGATCACCGTGTGACATTTGTACCGGCGCAGTCCGTACAACCGCATCTGCCGCCTCCCCGCCCCCGGTTCGTAGCGTCATAGCCATGACGAAGACAGTTACCGGCGCCGAGCGGGCCGTGGCGTTCACCGGCGTGGTCAAGGCCTTCGGCGCGCTGCGCGCGGTCGACGGGGTCGACCTGGAGATCGGCCGGGGCGAGACCGTGGCCCTGCTGGGCCGCAACGGCGCCGGCAAGTCGACGACGATCTCCCTCCTGCTCGGCCTTGACGACCCCGACACCGGCCGCGTGGAGCTCTTCGGCGGGCCGCCCGGGGATGCCGTGGGCGCCGGGCACGTGGGCGCCATGCTCCAGGAGGGCCGCCTCGTCCCGCGGGTCACCGTGCGTGAACTGGTCTCCTTCGTGGCCGGGCGCTATCCGGCGCCGCTGCCGGTCGGCGAGGCCCTCGTGCTCGCCGGGATCGAGGATCTCGCCGGGCGGCGCGTCGACAAGCTGTCCGGGGGCCAGACGCAGCGGGTGCGGTTCGCGCTCGCCCTCGCAGGGAATCCCTCGCTGATCGTCCTCGACGAGCCGACCGCCGCTCTCGACGTGGAGGCGCGGCAGGAGTTCTGGGCGTCGATGCGGGCCTACGCGCGGCGCGGCCACACCGTCCTGTTCTCCACCCACTACCTGGAGGAGGCGGACCGGCACGCCGACCGGATCGTCGTCATGGACCACGGCCGGATCGTCGCCGACGGCAGCGGCGAGCAGGTCAAGCGGTCCGCGGGCGGCAGCACCGTCTCCTTCGACCTGGCCGGGCGCGGCACCGAGGGCCTGACGCTGCTGCCCGGCGTGGTCTCCGTCGAGGTGCGCGGGGACCGGGCACGGCTGCGTACGGAGGACTCGGACGCCACGGTGATCGCGCTCGCGGAACTCGGCGCGATACGCGGCCTCGAAGTCACCGCCGCCTCGCTCGACGAGGCGTTCCTGGCCCTGACCGCCCCTGGCTCCCCGCTCACCCCGCTCACCACGGAGGCCGTGTGATGTTCGCCTACGCCAGGCTCGAAGTGCGCAGAACGCTCCGCGACGTCGGCTTCATGATCGGCGGCATCGGCCTCCCGGTCCTGATGTATCTCCTCTTCACCAACATCGGCGGTGGTTCGGACTACGAGGAGTGGAGGACGACGTCGATGATCGGCATGGCCGCGTACGGGGCCGTGATCGCCGCCCTGAACACCGGGACCGGTGTCGCCGAGGACAAGACGATCGGCTGGCTGCGGCAGCTGCGGGTCACGCCCATGACGCCGCGCGAGGTCGTGACGGGCCGGGCCCTGACCGGTGTGGTGACCGTGCTCCCGGCGATCGTGGCGGTGTTCGCCGCGGGCGGCCTGGTCAACGGCGTACGCCTGGCGGCCTGGCAGTGGGCGGCGGCCGCGGTGCTGCTCTGGCTCGGCTCGCTGCCCTTCACGATGCTCGGGCTCGGCAACGGCTACCGGCTGACCGCGCAGACCACCGGTGTGGTGAACACGGCCTGCAATCTGGGGCTCGCGGTGCTCGGCGGCCTCTGGTTCCCCGTCGACCTGTTCCCCGGCTGGCTGCGCGCCCTCTCCGACTACACGCCCACGCACCGCTTCGCCCAGCTCGGCACCTCCGTGACGGACGGCGGCGGCATCGGTTTCGGCACGGTCGCGGTGCTTGCCGCATGGCTGCTCGCCTTCGGTTCGTACGCTGTGATCTCGTACCGCCGGGCTGCGCGGACGGTATGACGAGGCACCGCATGACGACCTCGACGATGCGCCACGGCGCGACAGGAGAAGCAATGCCGGCGAAGAACTTCTGGCAGAGGCACACACGTCTCGCGGGATGGAAGCACAGCAGCAAGGAGCAGCTCGCCGAGATGCGGGCGCAGGAGAAGTCGGGCCGCAGCAAGCCCGAGGACCTGGGCCCGCCCAACGGCTTCGCGATGCTGCCCTGGCTCCTGATGGGCATGGGCTCCTTCTCCAACCTCCTCCAGGGCAAGACGGGCAACCCCTGGCTCGCCGGCATCGGGCTGCTCGCCTTCAACTCCCTCTACATCAGCGTGGTGTTCCGCGCCTTCACCAGGCAGGCCCGCGAGGCGCGCGCCACCAAGTACTCGCTGCTCGGCCTGACCGCGGTCACCTTCGCCCTCGCCATCGGGTACGGCGGCAGCTGGCTGATGTTCTTCCCGCTGCTCGGCCTGGCGACAGGATCGGTCCTGCGGGGCAAGCAGCTGGTTCCCGCGGGGTTCGCCCTGAGCATCGCGGCGGCGGTGGTCGGCGGGCTCAAGGACGGCTGGGACGCGGCGGGCATCGCGTACGGCACGTTCCTCTCCGTCATGGTGACGGCGGCGATCCTGGCCCTCTCCGAGACGGTCAAGGAGCTGCGCACCACCCGTGAGGAGCTGGCGCGCACCGCGGTCGAGAAGGAACGCCTTCGCTTCTCCAGGGACCTGCACGACCTGCTCGGCCACACGCTCTCGGTGATCGTGGTCAAGGCGGAGGCCACGCGCCGTCTCGCCCCGCGCGACCTGGAGGCGGCGCTCGGCCAGGTCTCCGACATCGAGTCCGTCGGCCGCCAGGCCCTGACCGAGATCCGCGAGGCGGTCACCGGCTACCGCGAGGGCAGCCTCGCCACGGAGCTCGACCGGGCGCGCGACCTCCTGGACGCGGCGGGCATCGATGCGGTCGTACGCCAGTCGGGTCCGCCGCTCGCCCCGCAGACGGCGGCGCTGCTCGGCTGGGTGGTCCGCGAGTGCGCCACCAACGTCGTACGCCATTCCGGGGCGACCCGCTGCGAGATCGAGGTGAGCGGCACCGCCGAACGGACTCGGCTGCTGATCACCGACGACGGACGCGGCGTAGGCTCGACCACGCCCGGCAGCGGGCTGAAGGGCCTGGCCGAACGCCTGGCGGCGGCGGGCGGCTCCCTGGAGTCCGGCCCCGCACCGCGCGGCGGCTTCCGGGTCACGGCGGAGCTGCCGGTCACCGAGGTCGGCACCGGTCACGTTGTGGAGGAGCGCACCCCATGATCAGAGTCCTGCTCGCCGAGGACCAGGGCATGATGCGCAGCGCCCTCGCGCTGCTGCTCGGCATGGAGGAGGACATCGAGGTCGTCGCGCAGGTCGGCGCGGGCGACGAGATCGTGGACGCGGCGCTGAACTCCCGGCCCGATGTGGCGCTCCTGGACATCGAGCTGCCGGGGATCAGCGGGATCGACGCGGCGGCGGCGCTGCGGGAGGAGTGCCCCGAGTGCCGGGTCCTCATCCTCACGACCTTCGGCAGACCCGGCTATCTGCGGCGGGCCATGGAGGCGGGGGCGGTGGGGTTCCTGGTCAAGGACGGTCCCGTGGAGGATCTCGCGGAGGCGATCCGGCAGGCGCTGCGGGGGGAGACGGTGATCGACCCCGCCCTTGCGGCGGCGGCCCTGAGCGCGGGGCCCAGTCCGCTGACGGCGCGGGAGGCGGACGTCCTGCGGGCCTCCGTGGACGGAGCGACGGTCGCCGACATCGCGTCGAAGCTGCACCTCTCCGAGTCGACGGTGCGGAACTATCTCTCGGGGGCGATCGGGAAAACGGGGACGCGGAACCGGATGGAGGCGGTACGGGAGGCGAGACAGCGAGGCTGGCTTTAGCCGACCCAGAGGACTTTTTCCCCAACCCCGCCCCTTCCCGAAAACCGGCTGCGCCGGGGCGTCCTCAAACGCCGGACGGCTGGAAGATTCAGCCCATCCGGCGTTTGAGGACGAACTCGGCGAAGCCGGTGATGACCGTACGCACAAGGCCCCCGCGCCAGCGGGTTTTCGGGAAGGGGCGGGGTTGGGGAAAGTTAACGCTTAGAACTGTCCCGCGGCATCCACAGCAGCAGCACAAGGACCCCGGCCAGCAGAATGCAACCGCTCGTCCGGAAAGCCATCGCGTACCCGGACGTCAGCGCCTCCGGAGTCGTCGAGCCCCCCATCCGCGAAGCGGAGACAGTGGACAGGACCGCGAGGCCCAGCGCCCCGCCCATCGTCCGTGAGGTGTTGATGAGCCCCGAGACCAGGCCCGCGTCCTGCGGGTCCGCCCCCGAGGTGCCGAGGGAGGCAAGCGGGGTCGTGGCGAGCCCCGCGCCCAACATCATCACGATGCCGGGCAGCATGATCGAAGTGACGTAGTCGCCGTCGGCGGTCATCAGGGACTGCCAGCCGAACCCCGCCGCGGCCACCAGAATCCCGAGCACGGACACGTTCTTCGCCCCGAGCACCCGCATCAGGCGGGGCGCCAGCTTCGAGCCGAAGACGATCGTCAGCGAGGAGGGGATCAGCGCGAGGCCCGCCTTCAGGGCCGAGTAGCCGAGGACGTTCTGCGCGTACAGCGTCATGAAGAACCACATGGCGAACATCCCGCCGCCGCACACGAACATCGCCGCGTTCGCCGCCGAAACGGACCGCACCCGGAACAGCTTGAGCGGCATCAGCGGCACCTTCGTACGCGCCTCGACCAGCAGGAAGAGGCCGAGCAGCACGAGCCCGGCGGCCAGCGGCACCAGAGTCGCCGCGGCCGTCCAGCCCTTCTCCTCCGTCTGCACGATCCCGTACGCGAGCGTCGCGAGCCCCGCCGTCACGAGCACCGCGCCCGGCACGTCGAGCCGGCGCGCCTCACCCGCCCGGCTCTCGGTCAGCCAGGCCACGCCCGCGACGACGACGAGAGCGCCGATCGGCACGTTGATCAGGAGCACCCAGCGCCAGGAGAGCAGGTCGGTGAGGACACCGCCGACGAGACCGCCCGCGGCGCCGCCGCCCGCGCCCACCGCGGACCAGGTGCCGATCGCCCGTATCCGGGCGGGCCCCTCGGGCACGGCCGAGGTGAGGATCGTCAGGGTGGACGGGGCGAGGACCGCCGCGCCGAGGCCCTGCACGGCCCGCGCCACGAGCAGCTGCCACTCGGCCTGCGCGAGCCCGCCCGCGAGCGACGCCACCGTGAAGAGACCGAGCCCGACCAGGAACATCCGCTTGCGGCCGAAGAGGTCACCGGCCCGCCCGCCGAGCAGCATGAAACCGGCGAAGGCGATCGAGTACGCGTTGACCACCCATTGCAGTCCGACCGCGCTCATGCCCAGGTCTGACCGCATGGAGGGCAGCGCGGTGTTCACCACCGACACGTCGAGGACGACCAGGAACTGCCCGGCGCAGGCGGCGAGCAGCACCGCCCATACGGGGGCGGGCTTCCGCGCGGTCGCGGCTATGTAAGTGTCGGGGGGCGTTTGGACCATGACGGGAATGTTCTCAGGGATTGCATGCCCCGTGCATCGGGGTTTCGGCGCAAAGATTCTCGGCCGTGGGTCCTAGGACCCACGGCCACCTTCCGCCCCCCGAGGTGCCCCGGTCGGTCCCCTATCCCTTGCGCAGCAGCGTCACCACCGCCGCTCCCCCGAGCCCGATGTTGTGCGCGAGGCCCACCCGTGCCCCCGCCACCTGGCGTGCGTCCGCTTCACCCCGCAACTGCCAGGTGAGCTCGGCCACTTGAGCGATGCCCGTCGCGCCGAGCGGGTGTCCCTTGGAGATCAGGCCGCCCGACGGGTTCACCACCCACTGCCCGCCGTAGGTCGTCGCCCCGCTCTCGACGAGCTTCCCCGACTCGCCCGCCGCGCACATGCCAAGGGCCTCGTAGGTGAGGAGTTCGTTGATCGAGAAGCAGTCGTGCAGCTCGATCACGTCGACGTCCTCGATGCCGAGCCCCGACCTCTCGTACACCTGCCGCGCCGCCGCCCTCGACATCGGCTGCCCCACGACGTCGATGCACGAGCCCGAGTCGAAGGACTCCCCCGTGTCCGTCGTCATCGCCTGCGCGGCGATCTCCACGGCGCGGTCCTGGAGGCCGTGCCGCTCCACGAAACGCTCCGAGACCACCACCGCCGCGGCCGACCCGTCCGACGTGGGCGAGCACTGGAGCTTGGTGAGCGGGCGGTGGATGGTCTTGGCGGCGAGGATCTCGTCGACCGTGTACTCGTCCTGGAACTGGGCGTAGGGATTGTGCACCGAGTGCCGGTGGTTCTTGGCGCCCACGGCGGCGAGCTGCGCCTCACTGATGCCGTACTTCTCCATGTGCTCGCGCGCCGCGTTGCCGAAGATCTGGGCGGTGGGCGGGGTCATCTCGAAGCCATGCCGTGCCGCCATCACGCCGTAGTGCCGGGCGACCGGCGACGTCTTGAAGTCGCCGCCGTCCGAGCCGCCGCCGAGCGCGCCCCGCGCCATCTTCTCGAAGCCCAGCGCGAGGACGCAGTCGTTGATGCCGCCCTCGACGAACTGCCGCGCCATCATCAGCGCGGTCGACGCCGTCGCGCAGTTGTTGTTCACGTTGTAGACGGGGACGCCGGTCAGGCCCAGTTCGTACGCGGCCCGCTGGCCCGCCGTCGAGGCCTGGAAGCAGTAGCCGACCGGCACCTGCTCCACGTCCTCGTAACTGATCCCGGCGTCGTCGAGCGCCTTGGTGCCCGCCTCCTTCGCCATGTCCCAGTACTGCCAGTCCCGCGTCTCGGGCTTCTCGAACTTCGTCATGCCGACGCCGACTATGTACGCCTTCACTGTCCGGCTCCTTCTCCGTGGTGGGGCCAGGGCCCTAGATGATCGGGCGGGGCTCGGGGTCCCTCGGCAGGCCGAGGAGCCGTTCCGCGACGACGTTCAGCTGCACCTGCGTGGTCCCGCCCGCGATGGTCAGGCAGCGCGACATCAGGAAGCCGTGCAGCGCCCGCTCCCCCGCGCCCTCGCGGACCGCGCCCGCCGGGCCGAGCAGTTCCAGGGCGAGTTCGGCGACCTTCTGCTGGTGCGGGGTCTGCACGAGCTTGCGGACGGAGGCACCGGCCCCCGGTTCGGCGCCGGACACCTGCCGCATCGTCGTCCGCAGGCCGATGCAGGCGAGCGCGTGTGCCTCGGCGGCGAGGGTGCCGATCCGCGCGCGGCACGCGTCGTCGAGGTCGGCGGCGCGCCCGATGAGCGCTTCGAGACCGGTGTCGAAGGTCAGCTGGTCGGCCATGTGGACGCGTTCGTTGCCGAGGGTGTGGCGCGCGACCCGCCAGCCGTCGTCGACCTCGCCGACCACCGCGTCGGCGGGCAGCAGGACGTCGTCGAAGTAGACCTCGTTGAAGAGGGAGTCCCCGGTGATCTCCTTCAGCGGGCGGATGTCGATGCCCGGGGCCCGCTTCATGTCGACGAGGAAGTACGTGAGGCCCTTGTGTTTGGGGGCTTCGGGGTCCGTGCGGGCCAGGAGGATTCCGTGGTCCGCCCACTGCGCCGCGCTCGTCCACACCTTCTGGCCGTTGATCAGCCAGCCGCCCTCGACCCGCTGGGCCCGCGTCCGCAGCGAGGCCAGGTCCGAACCCGCTCCGGGCTCGCTGAAGAGCTGGCACCACAGCACCTCGCCCCTGAGGGTCGGCGCCAGGAACCGCTCCTGCTGCTCCCGTGTCCCGTACGCGATGAGCGAGGGCACCACCCAGGTGGCGATCCCGAGATCGCTGACGCGCACCCCGGCGGCCGCGAGCTCCTGCTGGACGGCGAGTTGCTGGACGGGGCCGGCGCCGAGGCCGTACGGCTCGGGCAGATGGGGCGCGGCGTAGCCGGTCGGGGCGAGGGCCTTGCGGGCGGCTGCCGGGTCGAGCCCCCGCGCCGGGGCGACGGCCTCGCGGGCCTGCTCCCGGTAGGCCTCCGCCTCCCGCGGCAGCTCCGTCCGCAGCTCCCTGCGCGCGCCGCCCTCCGCGAGCCGCACCGCCCGCAGCCGGTGCGCGTCACCGGTGCCGAGCAGCTGCCGGGCAACCAGTGACCTGCGCAGATACAGATGCGCGTCGTGCTCCCAGGTGAAACCGATGCCGCCGAGGATCTGGATGGCGTCCTTGGCGCAGGAGTACGCGGCGTCGAGCGCGGCCCCGGCCGCGAGCGCCGCCACGAGTCCCCGCACCTGCGGCGGCTCACCGGCCGCCCGCGCCGCGTCCCACGCGAGCGCCCGCGCCTGTTCGAGGCGCACCAGCATGTCGGCGCAAGCGTGCTTGACCGCCTGGAACTGTCCGATGGGCCGCCCGAACTGCTCGCGCACCTTCGCGTGCTCGACGGCCGTTTCGAGCGCCCAGCCGGCCACCCCGCACGCGTCCGCCGCGTACAGGACGCACGCCAGATCCCGTACGAGTGCCGTGTCCACGTCGAGCACCCGCCCGGCCGGGACCTCCACCCCGGAAGCCGTCACCTCGGCGGTGGGCCGCGTCGGGTCGGCGCTCTCCTGCGTGCGTACGGTCAGCTCGGCGGCGTCGACGGCCAGCCATACCGTGCCGGGCGCGGACGTCGCGGACTCCGCGGCCTTCGCGGCCTTCGCGGCCTTCGCGGCCTTCGCGGCCTTCGCGGGCAGGATCAGGAGGTCGGCGTCGGCTCCGCAGAGCACGGGCGGGGCAGCTCCGTCGAGGAGCCGGCCGTCCGCCGCGGGCGCCGCGGTCAGCGTGCCCGCACCGAGCGCGACGGCGCCGATCCGCGCCCCGGAGGCCAGGTCGGCGGCAAGGTCACGGGCGCCCGCCGCGTGCAGCACGGCCGAGGCGAGGGCGCTGGCCAGGTACGGCCCCGGCAGCGCGGCGCGTCCCGCCTCCTCCAGGACGACGGCGAGGTCCACGAGGCCGCCGCCCCCGCCGCCGCACTCCTCCGGCAGATGCACCGCGAGCAGCCCCTGTTCGGCGAGGCCGTCCCAGTACGCGGGCCTGCCGCCCGTGCCGGGCGGGGCGTCGAGCAGTTTGCGTATCTCCTCGGGCGGTACGGCGCGGGCGGTCCAGCCGCGCACCGCCGCCGCCAACTCCCCTTGTTCCTGCGTGATTCCGATGCCCATGCGCGTCCTCGCCGGTAGCAGCTTCCGGGACGGCGACAGACTAGAACACGTTCCAGTACGGCGGAAGCCTGACGGAGGGTCAGATATCGGGCCGCTCGGCGCACCGCCTATCCGGCCGGTTAACAACAGGTCAAGAATTCCCCTCGTACGACATCCGTCGGAATAGTCGCCTCGGGAAACAGGTTCGCACTGCACGTACCCCTGCCAGCTTTTTCGCAGCGCCCCCGGAGGCCCCACGTAATGACGCAGTCGACGACCCACCAACGCGGCCCCCGCGGAGTCGTCCCCGTACTCGCCTTCGCCGGCATCGTCGTCGCGGTGATGCAGACGCTCCTGGTGCCGGTCATCAAGGACCTGCCGACACTTCTGAGCACCTCGCCGTCGAACGCCACCTGGGTCATGACGGCGACCCTGCTCGCGGGCGCCGTCTCGACCCCGATCATGGGCCGCCTCGGTGACCTCTACGGCAAGCGCCGGATGCTCCTGACGAGCCTGGCCGTGATGGTCGTGGGATCGCTGATCTGCGGTTTCACCGATGACCTCGTCGTGATGATCGTCGGCCGCGCCCTCCAGGGCTTCGCGATGGGCGCCATCCCGCTCGGCATCGGCCTGATGCGCGACGAGCTGCCCCGCGAGAAGCTCGGCTCCGCGATGGCCCTGATGAGCTCCTCCATCGGCGTCGGCGGCGGCCTCGCGCTGCCGCTCGCGGCGCTGACCGCGCAGCACGCCGACTGGCACGCCCTCTTCTTCGGAGCGGCGGGCCTGGGCGTCATATCGATGCTCCTGACGGTGGCCTTCGTACCGGAGAGCAAGGTCAAGGCGCAGGGCACCTTCGACGTGATCGGCGCGCTGGGCCTCTCCGCGGGCCTGGTCCTCTTCCTCCTGCCCATCACCAAGGGCAGCGACTGGGGCTGGACCTCCGGCATGACGCTCGGCCTGTTCGGCGCGGCGGCGGTCGTCCTGGTCCTGTGGGGCGTGATGGAGCTGCGCCTCAAGGCGCCGCTGGTGGACCTGCGCACCACGGCCCGCCCCGCGGTCCTGTTCACCAACCTGGCTTCGATCATGGTCGGCGTGGCGTTCTACGCAATCTCGCTCGTCCTCCCGCAGCTGCTCCAGCTGCCGACCGCCACCGGCTACGGCCTCGGCCAGTCCATGGTCGTCGCGGGCCTGTGCGTGGCACCGCTCGGCCTCACGATGATGTTCACGGCTCCGGTGTACGCGCGCCTCTCGGCGAAGTACGGCCCGAAGGTGACCCTCATCCTCGGCATGCTGATCATCGGGATCGGCTACGGCGCGGGCCTCGGCCTGATGAGCGCCGCCTGGCAGACGATCATCATCGCGGTGGTGATCGGCGCGGGCATCGGCCTCGCCTACTCCTCGCTCCCCGCGCTGATCATCGGCGCCGTGCCGCCTTCGGAGACGGGCGCGGCGAACGGCCTCAACACGTTGATGCGCTCCATCGGTACGTCGGTCTCCAGCGCCGTGATCGGCATGGTCCTCGCCAACACCGCGGACCACGTGGGCGGCGTCGCGATCCCGACGATGACGGGCTTCAGGACCTCGTTCCTGATCGCCACCGGCGCGGTCGCCCTGGGCCTGGTCTTCGCCCTCTTCCTCCCCTCCGCCCGCCGCTCGGTCAAGACCCAGCTCCGGGCCAGCAGCGAGGAGGACGCGAACCTGCGCGCCGCTACGGAGGCGCTCGCCGGCTTCCACGGCCGTGTCCTCAGCCCCTCCGGGGCGCCGGTCGCCCGCGCCAAGGTCACACTGATCGACCGCCGGGGGCGGCAGGCCGGTTCTGCCCTCACGGACGAGGGCGGCCACTATGCGCTCCCGGTGCCGGGCGACGGCTCCTACGTCCTCGCGGCAACGGCCGCGGGGCATGCGCCGCTTGCTTCGGCGGCGGCGTATCGCGCGGACGACCGGGCGGTCGAGATGGACCTGCCGCTGCCGGGCGGGAGCGACGTGCTGGCGTAGGGGCGTTCCCTGCGGGGCCTTCCCCAGTCCCGCCCCTTCCCGAAACTGTGGGCTCCGCCCCCAGACCCCCGGGTGGGCACCCGGCGGAAACAGACCGGGGGCTTCGCCCCCCAGACCCCCGGAAAGACTGGCCTCAATCGCCGGCCGGGCTGAGATTTCCCCGAGCCGGGAAATCTCCAGCCCGTCCGGCGTTTGAGGACGAACTCGGCGGAGCCGGTGATTGCGGCACGCACAAGGCCCTCGCGCCGAGCGAGTTTTCGGGAAGGGGCGGGGTTGGGGAGAAATCCCTTACCCCCGCGGAGCGGCCTGCTCCAGCTCATCGATGGTCCCGGACATCACAGTCCGGACATGCTCCGTCAGATGCTCCGCAGGCCAATCCCACCAAGCAACAGCCAACAGCCGCGCAACCTCATCCTCGCTGTACCGCGTACGAATCAGCTTCGCCGGATTCCCCCCGACCACCCCATAGTCGGGCACATCGTCCACGACAACGGACCCCGAAGCGACCACCGCCCCGTTCCCGATCCGCACCCCCGGCATCACCGTCACCCCGTACCCGAACCACACGTCATGCCCGACGACGGTGTCCCCGCGCCCCGGCAACCCGCTGATCAGGTCGAAGTGCTCGCCCCACGAGCCGCCCATGATGGGGAAGGGAAACGTGGAGGGCCCGTCCATCCGGTGGTTCGCGCCGTTCATGATGAACCGCACCCCCGTCCCGAACGCACAGAACTTCCCGATACGGAGCTTCTCCGGCCCGTAGTGGTAGAGGACGTTGCGCGTCTCGAAGGCCGTCGCGTCATCCGGGTCGTCGTAGTACGAGTACTCCCCCGCCTCGATCAGAGGAGACTTCACCAGCGGCTTCAAAAGCACGACGCGAGGCTGATCCGGAAAGGGATGCAGCACCGTCGGATCAGCCGGTACGAGTTCCATGACCGTTCCCTTCACCGCTGTGTACCGCCCCGCCGCCATGATCAGCCGGGCCATGCGGCAGCATAGGTCGGCCCACGGCACAGACCCACCGCTTTTCCGCCCGCTCGTGCGCCCGCTCGTGCGACCGCATTCCCGAAGCCCAGGAGGACCCCCATGGCCGCCCCCCAGCCCAAGCCGGAAATCCTCGCCGCCTTCGAAGCGGCGAAGGGCTTCATGCCCACCGGCGAGGGCCTCGCCCTGTACGCGGCGGCGGCGGAAGCGGCGGCGCTCGGGCTGCCCCTCCTGGAGGTCGGGACGTACTGCGGCCGTTCCACGATCCTGCTCGCGGACGCCGCCCGCGAGGCCGGCGTCACGGCGATCACCGTGGACCACCACCGCGGCAGCGAGGAGCAGCAGCCGGGCTGGGAGTATCACGACCCGGCGACGGTCGACCCGGAGGTCGGCCGGATGGATACCCTCCCCACCTTCCGGCGCACCCTCCACCACGCGGGCCTCGAAGAGCACGTCATCGCGATCGTGGGCCGCTCGCCGCAGGTGGCGAAGGCATGGGGCGGACCGCTCGGTCTCGTCTTCATCGACGGCGGCCACACGGACGAGCACGCGACCGGCGACTACGAGGGCTGGGCCCCGCACATCGCGGAGGGCGGCCTGCTCCTGATCCACGACGTCTTCCCCGACCCCGTCGACATCATGACGGGCCAGGCGCCGTACCGCGTCTACCTCAGGGCCCTGGAGTCCGGCGCGTTCACCGAAGTCTCCGCAACAGACTCTCTGCGCGTCCTGCGCCGAACGGGCACGGGGATCTGACCTCGCGGTTAGAGTCGCTCTCGTGTCGTACGTAGGTCCGGACAGTCAGCCCCCACGCCCGCCCCGCCGTTTCACCGGCGGCCCCCTCACCGTGACGCTCGCCGCGCTGGTGCCCACCTGCCTGGCCGGGTGGCTCATCTATGAGGCGACGAGCGGGCCCGGAGGCGACGAGCCCGCCAGAACGCTCCCCGCCTCCAGCCAGTCCGCGCAGGGCTCCTCGTCCGCCCGGCCCTCCCCGTCGGCCTCCGGGAAGGACGACGACAAGGGGAAGGGGGACGACAAGGACAAGGACAAGGCGAGCGACGAGCCGAGTACGTCGAAGCCTCCGAAGTCGTCGGGCCGTCCCGCCGCCTCCGGGCCCCTCAAGGGCAAGGTCGTCGTCATCGACCCCGGTCACAACCCGGGCAACGGCAAGCACACGGCCGAGATCAACCGTCTCGTCAACGTCGGTACGCACCGCAAGGAGTGCGACACCACGGGCACCTCCACCAACAACGGTTACACCGAAGCCGAGTTCACCCTCTCCGTCTCGCGCCACCTGCGCACGCTGCTCCAGAAGGAGGGCGCCACGGTGAAGTTCACGCAGGACGGCGACCGCCCCTGGGGCCCCTGCGTCGACGAGCGCGCCCGCATCGGCAACGAAGCCCGCGCGGACGCCGTCGTCTCCGTGCACGCCGACGGATCGGCGGCCGGCAACCGCGGCTTCCACGTGATCCTGCCCGCGTCGGTGAAGTCCGGCGCCGCGGACACCTCGAAGATCGTCGTCCCGTCGCGCGACCTCGGTGAGCGCATCGCGGGCAAGTTCCTGAGCGCGACGGGCAGCGCCCCGTCCAACTACATCGGCGACGGCACCGGCCTCGACGTACGCAAGGATCTGGGCGGCCTCAACCTCTCCACCGTCCCCAAGGTGTTCATCGAGTGCGGCAACATGCGGGACTCGAAGGACGAGGCATTGATCACTAATGACGCCTGGCGGCAGAAGGCAGCCCGGGGGATCTCGGACGGAATCGTGAGTTTTCTGCGGGGATAACGCGTCGGTAGCTCTTTATGCCGAGCAGACACCCCGCCCGTGGGAACGATAATGTCCTCCGTACGATGGGGGGCCATCCCCGCGCTCTGCGCCGAGACCTGCGGCGAGCGACGCCTCCACCGACGAGACGACTTACGAAGGACCTGAAGTGAATATCCGCTCTCTCACTCGAGGCGACGGCGTGGTGATCGGGGCAGCGGTGTTGCTGTTCATCGCCTCGTTCCTGGACATCATCGACCTCGAAGGTGCTCCGGACTCAACCGATATGCCAAACGGCTGGAACAGCGGTCCGTTCCTGCTGGGGGTCACCCTCGCCGGGATTATCGGTGCCGTCTGCATCATCGTGGCCCGCGGCCTGCCCGCGGCCCCGAAGGTCCTCGGCATCGACCTCGGTCACTTCGGCGTCGCCTTCACCGTGGCCGCCCTCTGGAGCGCCCTCGGGCAGGTCTTCGACCCGGCCGGTGGCTTCGACAACATGGGGTCGGGTGACAGCGGCGTCGACGTCGGTGTCGGCACCATCCTCTCTCTCATCGCGACGCTGATCCTGGCCGCCGGAGCGATCCTCTCCCTGACCGTCCCCGCCTTCAAGGCCCCCCTCGTCGGCGCCGCGCGCCCCGCCCCGCAGCCCTACGGCGGGCAGCCGCAGGGTGGCTACGGCTACCCCGGTGCGCAGGGCCAGCCGCAGCAGGGTCAGCCGTACGGCGCCCAGCCCGGTCAGCCCCAGCAGGGTCAGCCCTACGGCGCCCAGCCGGGTCAGCCGCAGGGGCAGACGCCGCCTCCCGCGGCGGCGCAGGCCACCGGTGACTTCTCGCCGTTCTGGTTCGCCGTGCCGGTGCCGCGTCCGCTGTACGCGGAGGACGGTTCGCCCACGCCGATCGCCGAACTGGCGCCCGGCACCTGGTACCTGGCCGTCGAGCAGCGCGGTCCCGGCCTGGTGGCGCAGACGCAGGACGGCCGTCGTGGCGTGCTGCAGGACACCACGGGGATCCAGCGCGGCTGATCGACCGCACTCTCCCGCACCTCGCGGCCCCTCGCCCTTCCGGGCGGGGGGCCGTTGTCGTACAGTCGCCTCTCTGCACTGAACTGACGGACCGTCAGGAAGGAATGGGGCATGGGCACGGACATGCGCCTGGGGCTCGCACTCGGCTACTGGGGGCGCGGCCCCGACCCCGGGCATGTGGCACTCGCCCGGGAGGCCGAGCAGCTCGGTTATGACTCCGTGTGGACGGCGGAGGCGTGGGGCTCGGACGCCTTCACGCCGCTGACCTGGATCGCGGCACAGACCTCGCGGATCAAGCTGGGCACGGCGGTCGTGCAGATGGCGGCGCGGTCGCCGGTGACGACCGCGATGCACGCGCTGACCCTGGACCACCTCTCCGGCGGGCGGATGATGCTCGGGCTCGGGCTTTCCGGCCCGCAGGTGGTGGAGGGGTGGTACGGGCGGCCGTTCCCGAAGTCGCCGCTGACCGCGACGCGGGAGTACGTGGACGTCATCCGCCAAGTACTGCGGCGGGAGGGCCCGGTCACCCTCGACGGACGCTTCCACTCACACCCCTACCAGGGCGATGACGGCAGCGGTCTGGGCAAGCCCCTGAAGCCGATCACGCATCCGCTGCGGGCGGATCTGCCCGTACTGCTCGGGGCTGAGGGGCCCAAGAACATCGCGCAGACGGCGCGGATCGCGGACGGGTGGCTGCCGCTCTACTGGTCGCCGATGCGGTCCGACGTGTACGAGGCGTCGCTCGCGGGGGCGCCGGAGGGATTCGTGGTCGCGCCCATGGCGCGGGCGAAGGTCTGCGACGACGTTGCGGAGGGCTTGCTTCCGGTCAAGGCGATGCTGGGGTTCTATATCGGCGGAATGGGGCACTCCGCGCGAAACTTTCATGCGGATCTGATGGCGCGGATGGGGTTCGAAGCAGAGGCGCGAAGGATCCAGGAACTGTTTCTGGCGGGGCGCCGGGAGGAGGCAGTCCTCGCGGTGCCGGATGCTTTCGCCGATGAGATTTCGTTGGTGGGGCCGCGGGAGCGTATTGCGGAAAGGCTGGAGTTGTGGCGCAAGGGCCCGGTGACGGATCTGCTGGTACTGGCGCCTGACCCCCATACCCTGCGGGTACTGGCGGAGCTGAATAGCTAGGCAAGGGCGGCCCCTGCGGGGACCCCCGACAAGATGTCCTCAAACGCCGGACGGGCTGAATGTATTCAGCCCGTCCGGCGTTTGAGGACGAACTCGGCGGAGCCGGTGATTTACGGCAACCAAGGCAAACGTCAATGCCAGGCCCCCGCGCCAGACCTACCCCTTGGCCAGTTCCCCCGCCGACGGCACCTTGTCCTTGACCTCCGCGCCCGCGCCCTTGCCCGCGTCCTTCACCTTGTTGATGACGTCGTCGAAGGAGTTCACGACCGAGTCCGTCGAGTCGCCCTTGCGCAGCTTCTTCGGCAGGTCCTTCAGGGCGTCGATCCCGGCCGTCAGCGGCGCCACCGCCTTGGCGAGCGCCGGGTCGCCCTTCGCGTTCTTCGACGCCGCCTTCAGGCGGTTGTAGGCGAGCGTCCCCGCGAGCCCCGCCTTGATCAGGGCGAACTTCCGCCCGTCGGCGCCCTTCTTGAACTTCCCGGCCTTGAAGGGCTTCACGATCCACTGGTACGTCGCCCCGGCGGCGATGCCCGCGTTCGCGACGAACCGCGTCTTCGCGAACTTCTGCTTCTGTGCCGAGCTGGAGGCCGACGGCGAGGACGACGCCGCGTTGGCGTCGTCGTTGCCGCTGCACGCGGTCGTACCCGCGAGCAGGGCGCCGCACAGCACAGGGGCGACAAGTGACCGGCGTACGGCCGCAGCGGACAGCGACACGGGGGACCTCCAGGAGTGGACAGTTCTCCTGGCAGCCTCACCCCGCACGACGGGACCTGCCACCCGGGCGAGCCCGTACGGGTTTCAACCGCGTCTTTCCAGGTACACGGATGACATGTCCACCCGACAAGCACGTGGCAGCACCGCAGCGAGGGTCATCGTCATCGTCGCCGACGTGATGGCCATCATCCTCGGCCTGTGGATCCTCATGTATCTGTTGGACGCGAACCGCGCCAACGACCTCGTCCAGTTCATCCACGACGTGGCCCGCTGGCTCGCCGGCTGGTCGCATGATCTGTTCACGTTCGACGAGGCCTGGGCCCGCGTGGTCTGCGGATACGGCCTCGCGGCGCTGGTCTACGTCTTCGTGGGCCACGCCATTGCGGGACGGCTGCGCCGCTACTGACCGGTGCCGCTGCTACCCCCGGCAGCGGGATCGCTGCGGCGTCGCTACTGACCCCCGGTAGCGGCGCCGCAGCACTCCGGCGCGAGGCCCACCGGCAGGCGTTCTCCCGAGAACACCGCGCAGGTGGCCTCGTCGCCGCCCAGTGCCGCCACCGCGAGCAGCAGGGAGCCCGCCGTCCACGTGGTGAGTTCCTCGGGCCAGATCGCCTGGTCGTCGAAGACATAGCCCGTCCAGTAGAGGCCGGACTCCGGGTCCCGCAGGTGCTGGATCGACTGAAGGATCTCCAGGGCGCGGTCGGATTCGCCCAACACCCAGAGGGACAGGGCCAGTTCGGCGCTCTCGCCGCCCGTCACCCAGTTGTTGGGGATGACGCAGCGCACGCCGAGGTCCGGCACCACGAAGCGGTCCCAGCCCTCCTTCATGCGGGACTTGGCGTCCGCGCCGCTCAACGCGCCGCCGAGGACCGGGTAGTACCAGTCCATCGAGTAGCGGTCCTTGTCGAGGAACCGCTCGGGGTGGCTGCGGATGGCGTGGGCGAGGGCACCCGTGGCCAACTCCCAGTCCGGCTGCGGCTCTTCGCGCTGCTCGGCGATCGCCAGAGCGCACCGCAGCGCCTGGTAGATCGATGAACTGCCCGTCAGGAGCGCGTCGTTGACCGGCTCACCGTCCGACTCGCGCTTCCAGCCGATCTGGCCGCCCGGCTGCTGCAGGGCGAGGACGAACTCCACCGCCCCCACCACCGTCGGCCACAGGCGGTCCAGGAACGTGTCGTCGCCCGTCGAGAGATAGTGGTGCCAGACGCCCACCGCGATGTACGCGCAGAAGTTCGTCTCACGGCCCCGGTCCGTCACGTCGTGCGGGTCGCCGTCGGCGTACGCCGCGTACCAGGAGCCGTCCGGGTTCTGGTGCCGCGCGAGCCAGTCGTAGGCGCGGCCCGCCGCCGTGTGCTCGCCCGCCGCGTCCAGGGCCATGGCGGCCTCGGTGTGGTCCCAGGGGTCGAGGTGGTGGCCGCGGAACCACGGGATCGCGCCGTCCTCGCGCTGGACCGCCAGAATCCCGCGGACCGTCCGCGTGGCCTGATCCGCCGTCAGGACGCCCGGCAGGACCAGGTGTTCCGTCCGCTCCGGGCTCGTCACGCGTCGGTCTTCGCGTCGGCCTTCGGCAGGTGCGGCTTCGTCGCGTACGCCACGAAACTCTTGCCCACGACCGGGTTGAGCAACTGCTCCGCCACCTTCGTCGCCAGCGGCTTCTTCATGATGTCCCAGACCAGGAGCTTGTGGTACGCCCGCACCGGCAGCGCCTTGTCGTTGTCCACGCCGAACGCGCACTTGAGCCACCAGTACGGCGCGTGCAGGGCGTGCGCGTGGTGCGTGCCGTACGGCTTCAGGCCCGCCTCGCGCATCCTGCCGAGCAGTTCGTCCGCCTTGTAGATGCGGATGTGACCGCCCTCGACCTCGTGGTACTCGTCCGACAGGGCCCAGCAGATCTTCTCCGGGCCGTAGCGCGGCACCGTCACGGCGATGCGGCCGCCGGGCTTGAGGACGCGGACCATCTCCGCGAGCACGCCCTTGTCGTCGGGGATGTGCTCCATCACCTCGGAGATGATGACGACGTCGAACGAGGCGTCGGGGAAGGGGAGGTTGAGCGCGTCGCCCTCCATCGCGGTGGCGGTCGCGCCCGCCGGTGCCTCGCCCGCCTCCTTCATCGCGGCGAACCACTTGGCGACCTCGCGGATCTCCTCGCCGTTCTGGTCGAGGGCCACCACCTGGGCCCCCCGCCGGTAACACTCGAAGGCGTGCCGGCCCGCACCGCAGCCCAGGTCCAGGACGCGATCGCCCGCGGCGAGCGGGAAGCGGGTGAAGTCGACGGTCAGCATCAGCGATGGCTCCCGGAGTACGTCGGGGTGGTGGCCGGGCGGCGGCCGGATTGCGGGGCCGCGTTCTCGGCGATCGCCGCGCGGTACAGCTCTGCGGTGCCCCGGGCGGCTCTGGCCCAGGTGAATTTGGCGAGGACCCGCTCGCGTCCCGCCGCGCCGAGGCGCACCCGCAGGTCGCGGTCGCCGAGCAGGCGGTTCAGGCCCGCGGCGAGCGCGTCGGGGTCGGCCGGGGGCACGGCGAGGCAGGTCTCGCCGTCGGGGCCCGCGACCTCCGGGATCGCGCCGCCGGTCGTCGCGAGCAGCGGCGTTCCCGTCGCCATCGCCTCGGCCGCGGGGAGCGAGAAGCCCTCGTAGAGCGACGGCACGCAGGCAACCTCGGCCGAGCGGACCAGGTCCACCAGTTCCTCGTCGGTGATGCCCTTGACGAATTCGACGGCGTCGGCGAGGCCGTACTTCTCGATGGCCTGCGCGACGGGGCCGTCCTCGGCGCGCTTGCCGACGACGACGAGGTGGGCGGCGGGGTTCTCGGCGCGGACCTTGGCGAGCGCCTCGACGAGGTACACGAGGCCCTTGAGGGGGACGTCCGCGCTGGACGTCGTGACGATGCGGCCCGGCACCTCGGCGACCGACGGGTCCGGCGAGAAGAGGTCGGTGTCGGCGCCGATGTGCACGACGTTGATGCGGTCGTCGCGTACGCCGAGGTGGTCGATGATCTCCTGGCGTGACGTGCCGGAGACGGTGAGCACGGAGGGCAGCCTGCGGGCGACGCGCTTCTGCATGCGCGTGAACGCGTACCAGCGGCGGACCGACATGCGGCGGCGCCAGTCGGGCGCCGCGTCGAGGTCGAGGCGGCGGTCCACGGTGATGGGGTGATGGATCGTCGAGACGAGCGGGGCGCCGATGTCGCCCAACAGGCCGTAGCCGAGCGTCTGGTTGTCGTGCACGACGTCGAACTCGCCTCGCCTCGCGCGCAGATGGCGGCGGGCGCGCAGGCTGAACGTCGCGGGCTCGGGGAAGCCGCCGGTCCACATCGTCGCCACTTCGAGCGCGTCGACCCAGTCGCGGTACTCGCCGCGCTTGGGCGTGCGGAACGGGTCGGGCGAGCGGTAGAGGTCCAGGCTCGGCAGCTCGGTGAGCCGGAGTCCTTCGAGGCCCTCGTCGAGGACGGGGTAGGGCTGCGCGCCGATCACTTCGACGCTGTGCCCGAGGCGGGCCAGTTCGCGCGAGAGGTGCCGTACGTAGACGCCTTGCCCCCCGCAGAACGGGTTCCCTTTGTACGTGAGGAGAGCGATGCGCAACGGTCGGTCACCATCGGAGCCCTGCGGGCCCGTCCGGGGGCCCGCCTCCATGGCCTCAGCGGTCACTCTCGGCCCCCTTCTGCCTGCGGTTGTCCGCGAGGTTACGCCGGGACGGTAATCTAGAACAAGTTTCAGACTTGATCGTTGAATGATCGCTGAACGAGGTCTGAATCTACCGGCAGGTAGCCGCGCTGTAAGGCCCGGATCAGGTGATTCGCGCCACGGCGGGTGCCCTGCCATGCTGGCCCACCACATATCCGGACCGGGACGACGGACTACGGGACCTATGACATCGGAAGCCAAGGCAGCGGAAGTCGCAGCAGCTGATCCGGCGTCGCCGCCCCTGACCGAACGGCAGGAGGCGCGCCGTCGCCGCATCCTGCACGCCAGCGCCCAGCTCGCGAGCCGGGGCGGGTTCGACGCGGTGCAGATGCGCGAGGTCGCCGAGTCGTCGAGCGTCGCGCTCGGCACGCTGTACCGCTACTTCCCCTCCAAGGTGCATCTGCTGGTCGCCACCATGCAGGACCAGTTGCAGCACATGCACACGACGATCCGCAAGCGTCCGCCCGCCGGTGAGACGCCCGCCGAGCGGTGCGCCGAGACGCTGATGCGGGCCTTCCGCGCCCTCCAGCGCGAGCCGCATCTGGCGGACGCCATGGTCAGGGCGCTGACCTTCGCCGACCGCTCCGTGAGCCCCGAGGTGGACACGGTCTCGCGGCTGACCACGGCGATCATCCTGGACGCGATGGGCCTGGCGGAGGCGCCGACCCCCGAGCAGCTCTCGGCGGTCCGGGTCATCGAGCACACCTGGCACTCCGCGCTGATCACCTGGCTCTCGGGGCGGGCGTCGATCGCACAGGTCAAGATCGACATCGAGATGGTGTGCCGGCTGATCGACCTGACGTCTCCCGAGAGCGCGTAGCGGGCCGCCCAGGCCGCACGAGGCCGCCCCGAGTCTCCCGAAGCCGCTCGAAGGCCACCCGAAGCCACTCGAAGGGCGCTCGAACGCAAGCTCTGAACAGTTGCACGGGGGGCGCACACCCATCTGGCAATTGCGCCCCTGAGCCTCCTCTGGTCCCGCTTGGCCAATTCTGCGCGTCCGCATCGACGGTCCGCGCGGCTATGAATGGTCTACGTGCTGTACGAAGCCATCGGACCAAATGCGGAGAGCTGGAGTATCGGAACGTGATCCGGGTTCTTCTCGTGCACGACGCCTGTCTGCTGCGATCGGCCCTCGCCGAACGCCTCGCCCGTGAGCCGGACCTGGAGGTGTTCCATGCACCGTGGCGCAACGCCCGCGACCGTATCGGCGTGGTGCGGCCCGACGTCTGCGTGGTCGACCCCGAGGGCGACTCGGCGTACGCGTCCGCCGAGTTCGGGGAGCATTCCCATCCGGTGACCGGCGGACTCGGCACCCCGCTGCTCGTTCTGGCGTCCGGCAGCCGGCCGGGGCTGCTGCGGCGCTGCATGGAGGCCGGCGCCCTCGGCTACGTGGACAAGGCGAGTCCGCCGGACCGGCTGCTCGCGGGGATCAGGCAGGTGGCGGCCGGTCGGCGGTTCGTGGACGAGTCCCTCGGCTTCGGCTTCCTGAAGGCCTCTCAGATGCCGCTGACACACCGGGAGTTACTGGTCCTCGCGCTCGCCGCCGGGGGCGCGCCCGTCGCCGAGATCGCGAACCGACTGCATCTGTCCAACGGGACGGTGCGCAACTACATGGCCGCCATCACCCGCAAGACCGGGGCCCGCAACAGGATCGACGCGATACGGATCTCGCGGGTGGAGGGCTGGGTATGACGTCCCGTCCGCTCCGTTCGCGCCGTTCGCGCCGTTCGCCGGGCTCCAGCTGCCGCAGAGCTCGCGGTAGAGGGACGAGCTCCGCAGCAGCTCTCCATGGCTGCCGCACAGCGTGTGCGTCCCGTCCATCACCAGGATGCGGTCGGCGCGGCGGGCCGAGCTGATGCGGTGGGCGATCACCACGAGGGTGCCGCCGGGCCGCGCCGCGAACGCCCGCTCCGCGCGGGCCTCCGCCGCCGGGTCGAGGTGGCAGGTGGCCTCGTCGAGCAGGGCGAGGGGCGCGTGCGAGACATGGGCGCGGGTCAGCGCGACGAGCTGGCGCTCGCCCGCGGAGAGTGCGGCGGGGTCGACCGGGGCGTCGAGCCCGCCGAGCCGCTCGATCACCCCGCCGAGCCCGACAGCCCCGGCGGCGGCGATCAGCTCGGCGTCCCCGACGGCATCCTCACGCAGATACGCCAGGTTCTCCCGCACGGTCCCGCTGAAGACGTAGGCCTCCTGCGGGATCAACACCCGCCGCCCGACGGCCTCCGGCCCCCGCACACCCCGCCCGTCCACGCGCACGACACCGCTCCCGGCCTGAAGCATCCCGGCCACAAGCCCCACCAGCGTCGACTTCCCGATCCCACTGGGCCCGACAACGGCCAGATGCCCGCCCCGCGGAACGGTGAGCGAAAGATCCCGCACGACGGGCTCGGCGAAGGGCCCGTAGGCAAAGGAGACGGAGGAGAGCTGAAGGGCGGGGGCGGGGCGCCCACCGGCAGCAGTCGGGGCCACAGAAGTACGCCGATCGCCGCCCACGGGCTCGGCGTCACACGCCGCGGGCCGCACGGCGTGCGAGGCCGTGCCGTCTCCGCCGGCGGGCGTCGGGTGCCCGCCCGGAGCAGTCGGGGGCTCAGGAGCCGGTCGGCCGGTCGGCACGGGCTCGGCGTCACACGCCGCGAGCCGCCCGGCATCCGAGGCCGTACCGCCTCCGCCCACAGGCGTCGGGTGCCCGCCCGGAGCAGTCGGGGGCTCAGGAGCCGGTCGGCCGGTCGGCGCGGGATCGGCGTCACACGCCGCGGGCCACCCGGCATCCGAGGCCGTACCGCCTCCGACCACGGGCGTCGGGAGCCCGCCCCGAGCGGTCGGGGGCTCAGGAGCCGGCCGGCCGGTCGGCGCGGGATCGGCGGCGCACGCCGTGGGCCACACGGCGTGCGAGGCCGTGCCGTCTCCGCCCGCGGGCGTCGGGTGCCCGCCCGGAGCGGTCGGGGGCTCAGGAGTCGGTGGGGGCTCGGCGGCGGTCGCGGAGGGCGCGCTGCTGCCCGCGTCTCCGGCGGGGGTGGGCGGCGGGGTCCATGTCAGGCGGCGTAGGACTATTGCCAGGCGGGAGCCGCTGGTGCCCAGGCCGTGGATCAGGTTGTTCAGGGCCGGGAGCAGGGCCTGGGTGACGTAGGCGATCGCGCCGACCAGGGCGCCCGGTGTCACTCCGCGGTCCAGGAGCCAGGGCGCCGTCACGAGGAGCAGGACGAGCGGGAGCTGGCCGCCGGTCACGAGGGCCGCCGTGCGCAGGATGCCCCAGCGGGCGAGTGCGCCCGCCGCCCCGTACTCGGCGGCGACGGCCCGGTCCAGGTCCCCGGCCACTTCCCGCTCTGCACCGGCAGCCGAGATGTCCCGCAACCCCGGTGCCACGGAACCCAGTTGTGCGGCGATCTCCTCGTCCGCCACGAGGAACCTCTCCTGGCGCCGGGCCAGCGGACGCAGGCTCGCCGCGAACAGGGCGATCCCGGCGAGCAGCGGGGGCGCGACGACCAGGAGCAGCAGCGGGGCCAGCGAGAACAGGCCGATCAGCGCGCCCGCCGCCGTGAAGACGAAGGAGCGGGAGACGAGCACCAGGCCCGCGAACGTGTCCCTGGCGATCTCCACCTGCTGGGTGAGCCGGGAGACTGAGGCGCCGTCCGCCTCCCGCAGCCCCCGGCCGACGACTTGCCGTACCAGGGTGTCCCGCAGTGGCTCCACCAGATCGGCGACCGCGCGGAACACCCGCCCCGTGCCGTACGCGGCGACGACCACGCCGAGCCCGGCCCCGCCGAGCCACCCGAACCCCACCGCCGCGCGCCCGGCGAGGAACCCGTCGTCCAGGGCGCGCGCGAGGGCGTACCCGGTGAGGAAGGTCTGCCCCGTTTCGAGCACGGACCAGAGCGCGAGCCGCAGCAGCACCGGCCACCTGCGCCACAGAAAGCGGACACCCCGGCGGTACGGGCCCGACGGGGCCGGAGCCGGGGCCGGAGCCGGAGCCGGAGCCGCGGCCGGGTTCGAGTCCGAGGCCGGGTTCGAGTCCGAGGACAGCGCCGGACGGCTCACGCGCCGAACACCTCCCTGTACTCGGCCCGCTCCCACAGCTCCGCATGGGTCCCCACCGCTCTGATCCGGCCGTCGTCCAACCAGGCGACCACGTCCGCGCGGGCCGCCGTCGCCGCGCGGTGGGCGATGATGAGGCGGCTGCGGTGCGGGGTGTGGTGGAGGAGGGCCTCGGCGATGTGGTGTTCCGTCACCGTGTCCAGGCTCGACATCGCGTCGTCCAGGATCAGGATCCGGCCGCCTCGCGCGAACGCCCGTGCCAGACCGAGGCGTTGGGCCTCTCCCCCGGAGAGCGGCGCGTCGGCGCAGGGGGTGGCGTACCCGTCGGGGAGGCGGGTGATGAACGTGTCGGCGCGGGCGGCGCGCGCCGCGCTGCGGATGCGGCCGGGCGCCGGGCGCGGGGTGCCGAAGCCGATGGTGTCCTCCAGGGTCGCGCCGAGCAGGGCAGGGCGCTCGAAGGCGTAGCCGATCTCGCGGCGCAGCTCCTCGCGCCCGAGCGACCGCAGGGGGACGCCGTCGAGGCGTACGTCCCCTTCGTCGGGGTCGGCGAGCCGCCCCGCGAGGGCCGCGAGCAGCGACTTGCCCGCGCCGGAGCGGCCGACCACGGCGAGCGTGCCTCCTGCGGGCACCGTCAGGTCGACGCCGTCGAGCACGGTGCGTCCGCCACGGTCCGCCTTGATCCCTCGTAGCTCCAACAGACCGTCACCGGGAGGTAGTTCAGCGGATCCGTAAGAAGTCGTGGGCTCCGCGGCCACCTCCCCCAGGCGGCGTGCGGCGGCCCGCGCCCGTACCAGGCCGCCGAGTTGGCCGACGAGCATGCCGATGCCGGTGGCGAGCACCGCGTACCGGGAGGCGGACAGGAGCTCGCCGACGGTGATGCGGTCCTGGACGACGAGGTGGCCCGCGACCGCGATGACGCAGATCTGGAGCAGCGGCGCGACCGCGACCGCCTGCGCCTGGGAGCGGCCCTGGACCCGCCACATGCGGTGTCCCTGGCGGGAGAGTTCGGGCAGCGCCCCCAGTACGCGTTCCGCCTCTTTGTCCTCGGTGTGCGCCGCCGCGACGGTCCTGGCCCCGCCGATCGCCTCGCCCAGGCGGCCCGCGATGTCCCCCTGGACCTGCTGGTAGCGGGCCACGCAGTCGGACGAGACCCGCACGAACGCGCGCAGGAGCAGGACGAGGACGGGCGCCCCCGCGACGAACACCACGGCGAGCCAGCCGTCGATCAGGGCGAGGGCCACTACGGCGCCGACAGGCGCGACCAGGGCGGCGAGCAGCGCGGCGAGCGTGGCGGGCGCGACGCCCGCGTGTGCCGCGTTGTCGACGAGGCGGGCCACCAGGTCGCCGGGGGCGAAGCGCGCGGTGGCGCGCGGTCCGACGGCCAGCACATGGCGTCCGATACGGCCGCGCAGCCAGGCGGTGGCGCGGGCGTTGGTGGTTCCGGTGAGGACGCCGTCCAGGGCGTCCAGAAGCGCACTCGCCGCGACGAGCGCCGTACACAGGAGGATCCAGCGGCGGGCATCGGCACCGACGTGGCCCGCGGCGTGCCCCGCGAGTACGGCGTCCAGGGCACGGCCGATCGCGAACGGCAGGAGAAGACTCGCGCCCGCGCCGGCGACGCTGCACAGCGCGAGGACCACGCAGCGCACGGCGTTGTGACGGGTCACGGCCTTCAGCAGACCGGCGTCGTCAGCGGCGGCGGGTCGGGGTCGGTCGGATCCGCGCCGGTCGGATCGGCGCCGGTGAGGACGGGTGGTCGTGGTCGCCATGCGATCCGGGTCCTCACAGTCCTCGGGGTAGGAGATGGAGCCGGGCGGCGCCTCGGGGAGAGGCACCGCCCGGGTCCTCACGGCGTGCCGTTCAGACGGCACGGGCCGGCATCAGAGACAGAGGACGACACTCGCGTCGCTCCAGCACAGCAGCAGGCTCACGTTGCTGCCGCCGCCACCGTGGCCGCCGCCGGTCATCTCGTCGGATTCCATGCTCTGCAGGTCGAGAAGCGCCATGATCTTCCCTCTCATTTGGGGACGTTGTTGTCCTTGTGGGCGGTGTCACGACCCCGCGGATTCGCGGGACCGGCTCTGGGGCCGCCTCAGGGGCGGCAGGAAGGGGACGTGTGCTCCGCCGTCCCCCAGCGGGGCGGCGAGCGCGAGAAGACAGCCCGCCGTTCCGGTGTGCAGGTCCATGGAGAGCCGGAGCATCTGGTTGCCGGGGAAGGCCAGTTGGCCCGCGTACGGCATCGAGAACCAGCCGAGTCCCTCGATCTGCGCGGCGACCTCCCCCGGCGGGATACCGGGTGCGGTGCTGCGGTCGACGTGCAGGAGCAGTCCGGCCCGGCCCTGGAACAGGCCCGGCTGTACGCAGAAGCGTGAGCGCGCGGTGGCCAGGATGCCCGGCCGTACCGCCTCGAATCCGGCGTCGTCCCGGTGCGCGAGGTAGTCGTCGACGACCATGCCGATGCCGACGCTGCCGTCGCCGAGGTACGGCATCGTGCGCCACCCCTCGTCCACCCCGATACTGCCGTCGGGCCGCGCCACGCACCGGTCGAGGTCCGCGCGCAGGGCGCGTGCCGCCAGGTCGAGGAGCGCGGGGTCGCCGTTCCGCTCGTAGAGCCGCAGGAAGAGGAGTGCCGGGCCGGTGGCCCCGTGCAGCAGGCCGGCTCGTGGCCGCCCCTTCGGCGGGGTCCCGGCGGTGAGCCGCTCGCCGATCAACTCGGCTGCTCGTAAGGCGTGTTGTGCGAGCCCTTCCTCACCGGCGCTGTGCGCGAGGGAGTCGAAGGCGAGTCCGAGTCCGGCGAGACCGCCGTTCAGGTCGGAGGGCAGCCGCTGCCAGTTCTCCTGGAGGACGCTCTCCATCAGGTCGAGCGCCCGGGTGCGGTGACCGAGCCGTTCGAGTACGTGGGCGATGCCCGCGAGGCCGTCGTTCAGGCCGAGGGGCGTGCCGGGCGGGGCGGACTCGGTGTGCTTCAGGAGCCAGCGTTCGCCCTCCTCGTAGCGCTCGGCGCCGCTCTCGGCGAGGGCGTAGAGCACTCCGGCCGCGCCGTGCGCGAGGCCGAGCCCGCCGCCGTCGGCGAACGTCGCGATGTCGCCGGGGAAGAGCCGGTCGTCGCGCTCCGGGGTGGCCGAGGCGAGGATGGCCTTGACCATCGAGTCCCGGCTGCCGGGCCAGTCACCGAGATCGACGAGGCCGACGTGGCCGACGAGCGATGCGGCGACATCCGCGGCCGTCCTGGCGGCGGGCGCCCCGGCGACGGGCCTCCCGGCGGCGGGCCTCCCGACGGAGGCAGTCCCAGTGGCGGTCGTCCTGGTGACCGGCGACCCGGCAGTAAACGACCCGGCAGCGGACGACCCAGCGACGGGCGAGCCCGCAGCAGACGCCCCGGCCGCGGACGACCCGGCGACAGGCGACCCGCCGAAGGGATCCCCCGCAGCAGACGCCCCAGCCGCAGCCTCCGCACCCCCCGTCACGCCCTCCCCGCCCCGCTCGATCTCCGCCACCGCCTCCGCGAGGAACTCGGCCGGCACGTCGGGGAATTCGGCCGCGATCACCTTCGCGAGGTGCGCGGCCTTGTCGCGGTCGATGGCCAGCAGCGTGGTGATCGGCAGGAAGAGGGCGAGGCGCAGACAGGCGAGGGCGTAGAGGTCGACGTCGACGCCCTTGCGGTCCGCGGGTGCGAGGAAGCCGGGGTGGGCCACGACCTGTCTGCCGCCGTCCCCCACCCGCGTCGCGGCCTCGAAGTCGAGGAGCGAGACGGACTGTTCGTCGGGCGCGACCATGATGTTGAACATGTGGAGGTCGTTGAAGACGACCCCCCGCCCGTGCACGGCCGCGACGGCTTCCTCGACGGCACGGTGGATCCGCAGCGCCCAGGCCGTGTACGCGGCGACCGCATCGGCGTCCGGCTCGCTGACAAGCAGTGGATGCCGGTCCGCGAAGAAGGAGTTGAGGGTGCGGCCCTCCAGGAAGTCCATGACGAGGAAGCGGTGGCCGCCGAGTTCGAACCAGTCCCGTACTTCGGGCGCGACGCCGAGGCCCGCCAATCTCCCCAGCGCGTCCCGCTCGCGCTCCAGGCGGGCCACGGCGTCGGCCCCGTCGGATGCCAGGCCCGCGTGCGGCCGGCCCTCCTTGAGGACGACCTTGCGGCCGTCCCTGGTGTCGGTGCCCACATAGACCCCGCCGCCGTTGGAGAAGTGCAGCGCCTTCTCCATGCGGTACGGCAGGTCGGTGACCGTCGTGTTGTTCCGCGCCGCAAGCTGCGATTCGAGGAACGGCGGCAGCGTCACCCACTCGGGGACCCGGAAGGCCGGGTCGCGCGAGTCGGGGACGAGGCGGCCCCGATCATCCTCGATCGCGGGGACCAGACCGCCGCGCTCGTCGACGCACATACGGCGGGTGAAGGCGCCGTACCTGACGTACAGCGGGCCTTCCTGCCAGCGCAGGTCGGTGAGGATGTACGGGCCCTCGTTCCCCGCCAGTTCCTGTCCCAACTCCTCCAGAATGGAATGGAGTTGGCGCTCGTCGGCGGGGTAGATCGTGGCGAACTTCCCGCTGCCGTCGCGTCCGGCGTACTTGCTGTTGCGCAGGTGCAGCAGGGGCCGTCCCGCGATGAACTTGAAGGGGACGTAGCGCGGCACGCAGTGGTCCCAGACCGCCGCGGCGATCCGGTCGGCGTTCTCTAGCGTGGCGGAGACGTGGATCTTCCAGCCCTGCTGGGGCGCGGGCCTCGCGTGCCCTTCCTCGTCGACGGGGACGAGGGTCAGCCAGTCGCCCTGGCGCGCCGACCGCCATCCCCGCGGGACGGGGCGTTCCGCCGTCCCGAAGACGGGGGCGCTGCCGCCCACGGACAAACGGTCCGGAGTCTCGTAGAAGTGCCTGTCGGCCAGACAGTAGACCTCGTACCGCTTGTCCACGGCGTCCCCTCCCCAAGTGGTCCGGACTTGAGATTTCCAGACCGCAAAGGGGGCGGACAGTCACGGATGTCATCGATCGGGCATGCGGAACGCATGGGTAACTTCCTGTTCGCACCTGTTCGATCGAACACAATACGTACAGGACGTATACGAGTCGGCGCGGACGGCATCGCGTTAGTGAAGCCCGCTGCCGCCGGACCGATCAGTCCTCCGGGGGGAAGACGACCTCCCCACTTCCGGACAGCGTGATCGTGATCGCCTCGACCGGACATCCCTCGGCCGCTTCGAGCACCTTCTCGTTGGCGTCGGTCTCGGGCTCCGCGGGGTGCGACTGGCGGGCGGAGTCGAGCGAGAACCCGCCCGGCGCCGTGATCACGCACATCCCGGAGCCGATGCAGACGGACCGGTCCACCTCGACGTGCCAGCGGTCACCCATCAGGCACCCGCCCCCTCGTACCCGGCGGGGAGGTGGATCATCTTGTGCTCGAAGTACTCGCCGTACCCCTCGGGCCCGAACTCCCGCCCCAGGCCGGAGTTCTTGTAGCCGCCGAACGGTCCGAGCATGTCGAGGCTGAAGGTGTTCACGGAGTACGTTCCGGTGCGCACCTGCCGGGCGATGTCGATGCCGCGCTCCGTGTCCGCCGTCCAGACGCTGCCGCTGAGGCCGTAGTCGGAGTCGTTGGCGATCTTCACGGCCTCGCTCTCGTCGCCGTACGGGAGCAGGCAGATGACCGGGCCGAAGATCTCCTCGCGGGCCACGCGCATCGAGTTGTCCACGCCGCCCAGGAGCGTCGGCTCGACGTACCAGCCCTCGTCGAGTCCGGGCGGACGGCCGCCGCCCGTGAGGATCTTGGCGCCTTCCTCCTGGCCGATGCGGATGTAGTCGAGGGAGCGCTGCTGCTGTCGCTGCGCGACGAGCGGGCCGAGTTCGGTGGCAGGGTCGAGCGGGTCGCCGACCTTGAGCGCACCGGCCGCGGCGGCGAAGGCGTCGGCGAACTCGTCGTGGCGCGAGCGGGGCACGAGGATGCGGGTCTGGGCGACGCACGCCTGGCCGTTGATCATCCAGGCGAAGGGGACGATGCCGGCCACCGCGGAGGCCGCGTCCGCGTCCGGCAGGATCACGGCGGCGGATTTGCCGCCCAGCTCCAGGGTCACGCGCGTGAGGTTGCGGGCCGCGACCTCCATGACGCGCTTGCCCGCGCCGACGGAGCCGGTGAAGGACACTTTGTCGATGCCGGGATGCCCGACGAGGTACTCGCTCACCTCGCGGTCGGCCGAGATGATCGAGAGCACGCCCGGCGGCAGCCCCGCCTCGGTGGCGATCTCGGCGAGTATGTAGGCGTCGAGCGGCGCCTCGGGCGAGGTCTTGAGGATCACCGGGCAGCCGGCGAGCAGCGCGGGCGCGAGCTTGGCCGCGGCGGTGAACTGCGGGACGTTCCACGGCACGACGGCCGCCACGACGCCGACCGGCTCGCGCCGGACGAGGATCTTGCCGAGCGCTCCGTCGCGCTCCTCCTCGTAGGTGAAGTTCCGCGCGACGGTGAGCGCCGAGTCCCAGACCATCATCGCGGCGAGGGCCTGCACCATGATGCTGGAGGTGTACGGGGTGCCGTTCTCGGAGCTGATGACACGGGCGATCTCCTCGTGCCGTACGGCGAACGCGTCCTTGATCTTTGTGATGACCTCCATCCGCTCGTCGAGCGTCATCCGGGGCCATGGGCCGTCGTCGAAGGCCTTGCGCGCGGTGGCGACGGCCCGGTCGACGTCGGCGGGCGCGGCGTGCGGCACGCGCGCGAAGACCTGGCCGGTGTGCGGCGAGATCACCTCGATGACGTCCTTGCCGAGGGGGTCCACCAGCTCCCCGCCGATGAAAAGCTGCCCGTGTTCCACGATCTCGGTCATGGCTGACTGCCTCCTGCGGGATTCCGCCTGCGCGGCACGCTTTCTGACACTGTTTCAGAACTGATACCAGTTCTAGTTCCACTAGTCCACGGAGGGCAAGACTCAAGTAGCCTGACGAAAAGGTCGACTTGGGCGATCATTGGAACTAGTTCTAGTTGCGGACGAGAGAAGAAGAGGGCGCCCGATGACGCAGGTGACCGAACCGCAGGTGACCGAGCACGGCGGGGGCGTGTGGAGCATCAAGGTCCCGATCCCCGACAACCCCCTGGGCTTCACCCTCGTCCATCTCCTGGACACCGACGCGGGCCCCGTCCTCATCGACACGGGCTGGGACGACCCCACGTCCTGGGACGCGCTCGCCACCGGCCTCGCCGCCTGCGGCACGTCCGCCGACGCGGTGCACGGCGTCGTCATCACCCACCACCACCCCGACCACCACGGCCTCTCGGCCAAGGTCCGCGAGGCATCGGGCGCGTGGATCGCGATGCACGAGGCGGACGCGTCGGTCGTACGCCGCACGCGGACCGGGCCGCCCGCGCGCTGGTTCGACTACATGGCGGAGAAGCTGACGGCCGCGGGCGCCCCCGCCGACCATCTGGCCCCGCTGCTCGCCGCACGTGACGCGGGCCGCGCGCCCCGCCTGCCGGGCCTGGCCGCCGCGCTCCCCGACCGCGACATCACGCCGGGCGAACTGCTCGAACTACCGGGACGCAGGCTCCGCGCGATCTGGACCCCCGGCCACACGCCGGGCCACGTCTGCCTGCACCTGGAGGAGGAGCACCCGGCGCGGCTGCCCGGGCACGGGCGGCTGTTCTCCGGCGACCATCTGCTCCCCGGCATCACCCCGCACATCGGCCTGTACGAGGACCCCGACGACGACACGGTCACCGACCCCCTGGGCGACTACATCGACTCCCTGGAGCGCATCGGCCGCCTGGGCGCCGCCGAGGTGCTGCCCGCCCACCAGTACGCGTTCACGGACGCCCCGGCCCGCGTCCGGGAGATCCTGGCCCACCACGAGGAGCGCCTCACCGACCTGCTCGCCCTCCTCGCCGAACCCCTCACCCCCTGGCAACTCGCCGAGCGGATGGAGTGGAACCGCCCCTGGGACCAGATCCGCTACGGCTCGCGCAACATCGCCGTCTCCGAGGCCGAGGCACACGTACGGCGCCTGGTGAAGCTGGGCCGCGCGGAGGCGGTGGGCAACGATCCGGTGCGGTACCGGGCGGTGTGACCTTCACGGCGGGCCGTGCGACCTCCGCGGCGGGCCGTGTGGCCTCCGCGGGGAGCCGGTGCGGCCTTCGGGCGGGGGCGGGCAGCCCGGGCCGCTGCCCTACGGGCCGGTAGAGTGGGCTCGTCGTCATCATGCCCGTACAGGGGGAAGCCGGTGCGAATCCGGCGCTGACCCGCAACCGTATGCCGCACCCGCGCGGTAAGCCGGAATGCCCGGTACGGAACATGACCGGCTCGCGTCATCGGAACCGCCGATGACCGGCACCGTCGAGGTATACGGAGCCGGAGCCGCCCGGTGCCCGTGCCCAGCTACGCGCCCGTGCTGCCTCCGCTCCCCGCAGGGAGAGGCACCCGCCGCATCATGAACGTTCGCCGCAGCGCAGCGGTCCTGGCCGCCGTCGCCGTGTTCGGTTCGGTCGCCGCCCCGGCCGCCTTCGCGGACACCGCGTCCCCGTCGCCCTCCGCCAAGCTGCCCTCCGGCCTCTACGGCGACAGCGACCCCAAGTTCGACGGGGTGTTCCGGCAGTCGTACGCCCTGCTCGCCCAGGACTCGGCCGGTGTGAAGCCCGCCGCCAAGGCCGTCGACTGGCTGACGGGGCAGCAGTGCGCGAGCGGCGGTTTCGCCGCGTTCCGGGCCGACGCGGGCGAGCCGTGCGACTCCAAGACCATGGTCGACAGCAACTCGACCGCCGCCGCCGTGCAGGCGCTCGGCGCGCTCGGGGGCCAGGACAAGACCGTCAAGAAGAGCGTCGACTGGCTGAAGTCGGTGCAGAACGGCGACGGCGGCTGGGGCTACAACCCCGGCATGGACTCCGACGCCAACTCCACCGGCATCGTCATCGGCGCCCTGACCGCCGCGGGCCAGAAGCCGCAGTCGGTGAAGTCGCAGGATGGCAAGTCCGCGTACGACGCGCTGCCCGCGCTCTCCATGAGCTGCGACAAGGACGGCGGCGCCTTCGGCCTCGCGGACGTCAAGACCGGCAAGCTCTCGCCGAACGCGGACGCCACGGCGGCCGGTGTCCTCGGCGGCCACGGCAAGGGTCTGGTCGTCGACGAGGCGAAGAAGGAAGCCGCCGCCCCCAAGTGCGAGAAGGCCAAGACCGCCGAGCAGGCCGCGTCGAACGGCACGGGCTACCTCCTGAAGACCCTCGCCGAGGGCGACGACCACCTGATGTCCTCGCTGCCCGGCGCCAAGAACATGCCCGACCTCGGCAACACCGCGGACTCCGTGCTCGCGCTCGCCGCGGCCGGTCAGCCGGAGCAGGCGAAGAAGTCGGCCGAGTGGCTGTCGAAGAACTCCGCACAGTGGGCAGAGAAGTCCGGCCCCGCCGCCTACTCCCAGCTGATCTTCGCCGCCCACGCCGCGGGCATGGACCCGCGTGACTTCGGCGGCGCCGACCTCGTCAAGCAGCTCAACGCGCAGGGTCCCGCCCCGCAGGCTGCCGAGAAGGGCGACGAGAAGAAGGACAGCGACGACGACGGCAGCGGCGTCAGCATCTGGTGGATCATCGGCGTCGGCATGGTCGCCGGTATCGGCATCGGCTTCCTGTACAGCGGCAACAAGAAGAAGCAGCAGCTGTGACGCGGGGTCGCGCGCGGTGCGGGCGCCTGCTGGTCGGGGCGCTCGTCGCCGCCCTGCTCGGTGTCCTCGCCGCCGCCCCCGCACAGGCCGCCGGTTACCGCTACTGGTCCTTCTGGGACCGGGACGGCTCCTCGTGGGCGTACGCGAGCCAGGGGCCGAGCACCGCACGCCCCGACGACGGGTCCGTGCAGGGCTTCCGGTTCTCCGTGTCCGAGGACTCCAAGGACGCCGCGAAGCCGCGCGGCGCCGCCGACTTCGACACGATCTGCGCCAAGACCCCCGCCAAGGACGACCGCAAGCGGATCGCCCTAGTCATCGACTTCGGCACGGCCGCTGACGCCCCCGACGGCGAGACCCCGCAGCAGCGGCGTACCGCCTGCGCGCTGATCGCGGACGACGCGACGAGCGCGGACGCCCTCGCCGCGGTCGCCGGTCCGCTGCGCTACGACAGCAACGCCCTGCTGTGCGCCATCGCCGGCTACCCGAAGTCGGGCTGCGGCGAGCAGGTCGCGGGCAACGGAGAGCCCCAGAAGAAGAAGTCGGCCGCGAGCGAGGCAGGCGACAAGGAGGGCGGCTCCGGCGGCCCCTCCGTCGGCCTGATCGCGGGCGTCGCCGCCGTCGCCCTGCTCGGCGTGGCCGCCCTCTGGCAGGCACGCCGCCGACGCGGCTGAACCGCGCCATGAACGATCACCCGAGCACCGCTCCCGGTGCGCTGCGCAGGCGCCTGGCCCCCGAAGCGCACCGGAGCAACGCGCTGCACCCGGGCGCCTGGTGGGTATGGGCGCTCGGCCTCGGCGTCGCGGCGTCCCGCACCACCAATCCCCTGCTGCTCGGACTGCTCATCGGGGTCGCGGGCTATGTCGTCGCGGCCCGCAGGACGTCCGCCCCGTGGGCGCGGTCGTACGGCGCCTTCGTGAAGCTGGGTCTGGTCGTGATCGCGATCCGGCTCGTCTTCGCCGTCGTGCTCGGCTCCCCCATTCCTGGTTCGCACGTCGTCGTGACGCTGCCCGAAGTGCCGTTGCCCGACTGGGCGAAGGGCGTGCGGATCGGCGGCCGGGTGACGGCCGAGGGGCTGCTCTTCGCGCTCTACGACGGGGTGCGCCTCGCCGGGCTCCTCATCTGCGTGGGCGCCGCCAACGCCCTCGCGAGTCCGGCCCGGCTGCTCAAGTCGCTGCCGGGCGCGCTGTACGAGGTGGGGGTCGCCATCGTCGTGGCGATGACGTTCGCACCGAACCTGATCATGGACGTGCAGCGTCTGCGTGCCGCGCGGCGCCTTCGCGGGCGGGCGGACAAGGGCATCCGGGGGCTGCTCCAGGTCGGCCTGCCCGTCCTCGAGGGCGCCCTCGAACGGTCGGTCGCGCTGGCCGCCGCGATGGACGCGCGCGGCTTCGGCCGCAGCGCGCCGGTGCCCGCCGGGGTGCGCAGGGCGACCGCGGTACTGACCCTCGGCGGTCTGATGGGCGTCTGCGCGGGTACGTACGGACTGCTCACCGCGGGCGGCACGGGCTACGGCCTGCCGGTGCTTGCCGCCGGGCTGCTCGCGGCCCTCGCGGGACTGCGCCTGGGCGGGCGGCGCTCCGTGCGCACCCGCTACCGGCCCGACCCCTGGGGCGTGCGTGCCTGGCTCGTCGCCGGGTCGGGGGTCGCGGTGGCGGGCCTGATGATCTGGGCCGCCTCGTACGACGCGTCCGCCCTGCACCCCGGTGTCGTTCCCCTGACGGCGCCGACGCTGCCGCTGTGGCCCGCGGCCGCCGTACTCATCGGCCTGCTGCCCGCCTTCGTGGCACCGGTGCCCGCCGATTGTGCCGCCCCCGTTCATTCCCCCCCGCGTGCCGAGGAGCCCTCATGATCCGCTTCGAGGATGTCTCCGTGACGTACGAAGGGGCCGCCGGGCCCACCGTGCGCGGGGTCGATCTCGCCGTGCCCGAGGGCGAGCTCGTGCTCCTCGTCGGGCCTTCCGGGGTCGGCAAGTCGACGCTGCTCGGCACGGTGAGCGGGCTCGTGCCGCACTTCACCGGGGGCACCCTGCGGGGGCGGGTGACGGTGGCGGGGCGCGACACCCGTACCCACAAGCCGCGTGAACTCGCCGACGTCGTCGGCACGGTGGGCCAGGACCCGCTGTCGCACTTCGTGACGGACACGGTCGAGGACGAGCTCGCGTACGGCATGGAGTCGCTGGGCCTCTCCCCCGACGTGATGCGCCGCCGGGTCGAGGAGACACTGGACCTCCTCGGCCTCGCCGATCTGCGCGACCGCCCCATCGCCACGCTCTCCGGCGGCCAGCAGCAGCGCGTCGCGATCGGCTCGGTGCTCACACCGCACCCCGAGGTCCTCGTCCTCGACGAACCGACGTCGGCGCTCGACCCGGCCGCCGCCGAGGAAGTCCTCGCCGTACTCCAGCGGCTCGTGCACGACCTGGGCACGACGGTCCTGATGGCCGAGCACCGCCTTGAGCGGGTCGTGCAGTACGCGGACCAGGTGCTGCTGCTGGCGGCGCCCGGCGAGGCGCCCGTGCTCGGAGACCCCGCCTCGCTGATGGCGGTCTCTCCGGTCTACCCGCCGGTGGTGGGCCTGGGCCGCCTCGCGGGCTGGTCGCCGCTGCCGCTGACGGTGCGGGACGCCCGGCGCAGGGCGGGGGCGCTGCGGGAGCGGCTGACCGGCCCGGCTCCCGCCGTGACCGAGCCGCGCGAGGCACCTCCGGCGACGCGCAGGTCCGTCCTGCGCAGACGTACGAAGACGGAATCCCCGGAGGCGGCCGCCGCGAGCGTGTCGGGGCTTGCCGTCCGCCGGGGCCGCGTGGAGGCCCTGCGCCGCGTCGACCTCACCGTCCGCGCGGGCGAGACCGTGGCCCTGATGGGCCGCAACGGCGCCGGGAAGTCCACGCTCCTGTCCACACTGGTCGGCCTGCTCGAACCGGCGGCGGGCTCGGTCCGCGTCGGCGGCGCGGTTCCGCACCGCACGGGCCCGCGCGAGCTGATCCGCCATGTGGGCCTGGTCCCCCAGGAACCGCGCGACCTCCTCTACGCGGACACGGTGGCCGCCGAGTGCGCGGCGGCCGACCACGACGCGGCCGCGGAGCCCGGCACCTGCCGCGCGCTTGTGTCGGAGCTGCTCCCCGGCATCACGGACGACACCCACCCCCGTGACCTCTCGGAGGGCCAGCGCCTCACCCTGGCCCTCGCGGTCGTCCTGACGGCCCGCCCTCCTCTTCTCCTCCTGGACGAGCCGACCCGCGGCCTCGACTACGCGGCCAAGGCCCGCCTGGTCACGCTCCTGCGCGGACTTGCCGCCGAGGGCCATGCGATCGTCCTGGCCACGCACGACGTGGAACTAGCGGCGGAACTGGCCCACCGGGTGGCGATCCTCGCCGACGGCGAGATCGTCGCGGACGGTCCCACCCCGGAGATCGTCGTCTCGTCCCCGTCCTTCGCCCCGCAGACCACCAAGATCCTCGCCCCGCAGAAGTGGCTGACGGTCACGGAGGTACGGGAGGCGCTGGAGGCCGGGGGCGATGCCGCGTGAGCCCCGCCGTACCCCGCCCCGCCGCCACCCGCCAGGCCCGCCCCATCCGCCTGGGCCCGCGCTCCGTCGGCGCCCTCGCGCTCGTCAGCGCGGTCGGCGTCGTGGCCTTCGGGTGGCCGCTCATCGCGGGCGGGGACTCGGGGCTGAGCGCACACGCCGGTGACGCGCCCTGGCTGTTCGCGGCCCTGCTGCCGCTGCTGCTCGCCGTCGTCGTGGCAACCATCGCCGATGTCGGGCTCGACGCGAAGGCCATCGCGATGCTCGGGGTGCTCGCCGCCGCCGGGGCGGCGCTGCGGCCGCTGGGTGCGGGGACGGCCGGGATCGAGCCGATGTTCTTCCTCATGGTGCTCAGCGGGCGGGTGCTCGGGCCGGGCTTCGGGTTCGTGCTGGGTGCCGTGTCCATGTTCGCCTCGGCGCTGCTCACCGGGGGCGTCGGCCCGTGGATGCCGTTCCAGATGCTGTCCATGGGGTGGGTCTGCATGGGCGCGGGGCTGCTTCCGGGCGCCGACACCCTTCGCGGCCGGCGCGAGCTGTGGCTGCTCGCCGCCTACGGAGCGGTCTCGTCCGTCCTGTACGGCACCGTCATGAATCTGCAGGGCTGGCCCTACCTCGGCGGCCTGGCGACCGGCGTCTCCTTCGTGCCCGGTGATCCGGTCGCCGAGAACCTGGGCCGCTTCATCGCGTACTGCCTGGCGACCTCGCTGGGCTGGGACCTGCCCCGCGCCGTGGTCACCGTCCTGCTGAGCCTGGCCCTCGGGCCCGCCGTACTGAAGGCGTTGCGCCGGGCCACGCGCCGGGCCGCCTTCGAGGCGCAGGTCACATTCGAGGGGCCCAAGGCGTAGGCAGCCGCCCGCTCTCCGTTACATGGAGCTGCCTTCGAGGTGAGGCGGCCCACAGGACTTAGGTCCTCTACGAAGGAGGGCCGTAGATCATCCGTCTTGGCGCGTACGCGTCAATATTGGCTCTGACCTGGGGATTGAGAGCCAGATCACATGAAGGACTTTTCGCCTTGATGCGACATCCACTAGTAAAAGGGGGCATTGCGGAGGCGTAACAGCCCTGCTTCTCTGGATCGAGTCGCACAGCGCCACAAGATCGAACACCGGCGCCGACGCAGCCCCCGAGCCACACCCCCGTGGCCCACGGCAGGCCCGCGACACCATGTCCCCCACGGAAGGTCACGCTTTGTCCGCCACGCTCATCCGCCGCATCGCCACCCCGAAGAAGGCCCTCACCGGTGCCGCCGTGGCCGTCGCCACGACCGGCATGGTGTTCAGCGCGGGCGCGGCCCAGGCCGCCGCCCCGTCCGAGGCGAAGGCCGCGGCTCCTGCCGCCGCCCACGCCGCGGCGCCCACCTCGGCGAAGGCGATCGCGAAGAAGATGATCCCGGACCCCGCGCAGTACAAGGCGTTCAGCAAGATCGTGGAGCACGAGAGCGGCTGGAACGCCACCGCCACGAACTCCTCCTCCGGCGCCTACGGCCTGGTCCAGGCGCTGCCCGCCTCGAAGATGGCTTCGGCGGGCTCGGACTGGAAGACCAACCCCGAGACCCAGATCAAGTGGGGCCTCGACTACATGAACGACCGCTACGGCAGCCCCGTCGGCGCGTGGAACCACTGGCAGGCCAACGGCTCGTACTGAGCCGCCGGAACTGCCTGCAGCACCCGAGAGCGGCCACCCCCGGACAGGGGGTGGCCGCTCTCGTCGTACGTGAGAAAGCCCGCGGCCTACAGCCGCTGAATGATCGTCCCCGTGGCCACCGCCCCGCCCGCGCACATCGTGATCAGCGCGAACTCCTTGTCGCGGCGCTCCAGTTCATGCAGGGCGGTGGTGATGAGGCGGGCCCCGGTCGCGCCGACCGGGTGGCCGATGGCGATCGCGCCGCCGTTCACGTTCACCTTCTCCAGGTCCTGCTCGAAGACCTGCGCCCAGCTCAGGACCACCGAGGCGAAGGCTTCGTTGATCTCCACGAGGTCGATGTCCTTCAGGGACATCCCCGCCTTGCCGAGGACCGCCCGCGTCGCGTCGATCGGCCCGTCCAGATGGAAGTGCGGATCGGCCCCCACGAGCGCCTGCGCGACGATCCGCGCGCGCGGCTTCAGCTTGAGCGCCCGCGCCATCCGCTTCGACGCCCACATGATCGCCGCCGCGCCGTCGGAGATCTGCGAGGAGTTGCCTGCGGTGTGCACGGCGGTCGGCATCACCGGTTTGAGGCGCTCAAGGCCCTCCATCGTCGTGTCCCGCAGCCCCTCGTCCCGGTCGACGAGCCGCCACATGCCCTGCCCTGCGGCCTGCTCCTCCTCGGTGGTGGGGACCTGGACGGCGAACGTCTCGCGTTTGAAGCGCTCCTCGGCCCAGGCGGTGTTGGCCCGCTCCTGCGAGATGAGGCCGAGCGAGTCGACGTTCTCCCTGGTGAGGCCACGGTTGCGGGCGATACGTTCGGCCGCCTCGAACTGGTTGGGCAGGTCGACGTTCCACTCCTCGGGGAACGGCTTGCCGGGACCGTGCTTGGAGCCCGAGCCCAGCGGAACCCGTGACATCGCCTCGACACCGCAGCTGATGCCCACGTCGATGACACCGGCGGCGACCATGTTCGCGACCATGTGGCTCGCCTGCTGGGACGAGCCGCACTGACAGTCCACGGTGGTGGCCGCGGTCTCGTACGGAAGGCCCATCGTGAGCCAGGCCGTGCGCGCCGGATTCATGGACTGCTCCCCGGCGTGGGTCACGGTGCCGCCGACGATCTGCTCGACGCAGTCGGCGTGGATGCCCGTACGGCCGAGGAGTTCCCGGTAGGTCTCGCCGAGCAGATAGGCGGGGTGGAGATTGGCGAGCGCGCCGCCGCGCTTACCTATGGGGGTGCGTACGGCTTCGACGATGACAGGTTCCGCGGCCATGGGCGTCCTCTCCATCCACATCCCTCGGGGATGTCCCGGCACCCCCGAAGAGAACTAGTACGCGTTCTAGTTCTGCATGCAGTCTGCTGAGCCGGAGCCCGGCACCGCAAGGGGCTTGCACGCACCTTGCGCAGTACCTGCACGAAAGCGGGCCCGTCACGGGCCTTGCCACTTGTAGAACCCGTTACTACCTTGCGGACATCTCCTGATGGCCCGTCAGAACTACAACGCGCCCCAGCACCGCACCAGTAGACGACTCAAGACCCGGAACTGAACTCCTGGAGTTGCCGATGCCCTGTCCAGCGCTGCCCGACGGGTTCGACTTCACCGATCCCGACCTGCTCCAAGAGCGCGTACCGCTCCCGGAGTTCGCCGAGCTGCGGCAGGCGGAACCGGTCCGCTGGATCGCCCAGCCGCCGCGCATCTCGGGATTCGACGACGCGGGATACTGGGCCGTCACGCGGCACGCGGACGTCAAGTACGTCTCCACGCACCCCGAGTTGTTCTCCTCGAACCTCAACACCGCCATCATCCGCTTCAACGAGACGATCAGCCGGGACCAGATCGAGGTCCAGAAGATGATCATGCTCAACATGGACCCGCCCGAGCACACCCGGGTCCGCCAGATCGTGCAGCGCGGCTTCACCCCCCGCGCCATACGGTCGCTCGAAGACGCCCTGCGCGACCGCGCGGGCTCCATCGTCGAGACGGCCCTGGCGAACGCCGCCGCCGACGGCTCCTTCGACTTCGTCACGAACGTCGCCGTCGAACTTCCCCTCCAGGCCATCGCCGAGCTCATCGGCGTCCCGCAGGACGACCGGACGAAGATCTTCGACTGGTCCAACAAGATGGCCGCCTACGACGACCCGGAGTACGCGATCACCGAGGAGGTCGGCGCCGAGGCGGCCATGGAGATCGTCTCGTACGCGATGAACCTCGCCGCCGCTCGCAAGGAGTGCCCGGCCAAGGACATCGTCAGCCAGCTGGTGGCCGCCGAGGACGAAGGAAACCTCTCCTCGGACGAGTTCGGCTTCTTCGTCATCCTGCTCGCCGTGGCCGGCAACGAGACGACCCGTAACGCCATCACCCACGGCATGCACGCCTTCCTCACCCACCCCGAGCAGTGGGAGCTCTTCAAGCGCGAGCGCCCCCAGACCACCGCCGAGGAGATCGTGCGCTGGGCGACCCCGGTCGTCTCCTTCCAGCGCACCGCGACGCAGGACACCGAGCTCGGAGACGTGACGATCAAGAAGGGCGACCGCGTCGGGATCTTCTACTCGTCGGCCAACAACGACCCCGAAGTCTTCGACGAGCCCCATAAGTTCGACATCACCCGCGACCCGAACCCGCACCTGGGATTCGGCGGCGGCGGCCCGCACTTCTGCCTCGGCAAGTCGCTCGCGGTCCTGGAGATCAACCTCATCTTCAACGCGATCGCGGACGCCCTGCCCGATCTGCGGTTGGTCTCCGACCCGCGCAGGCTCCGCTCGGCCTGGCTGAACGGCGTCAAAGAACTGCAGGTCAGCACGGGCTGACCTGCTGCCGGGGAGGCAGCGGCCATTCATCCCTACGCCCCGCCCCTGCCCTCCCCGGCTCCCGACCGCACTTGGCCGCCATCCAGGTGGCATATCCGGCCAGGTGTGGTCCCGAGCCAACGTTTCCGTTGCGTAACGCGTCTTGAGAAGTAAACGTTGCCTCTCCAAGACTTCGAACGGAAACGGTTGCCGTGGTCTCCGCAGGTCTCCCCCTCGCACCATCGGGCAGCGCGCCGTCGGACCGGAAGACCTCCCTCCGCGCCTTCTGCCGACGCCACCGGATCCCGCTCATCGCCACGCTGCCCACCCTGCCGCTGTACGCGGTGTGGGCGGCGTTCCTCGCCACCGGCGGCGGCGATCTCGCGGCGCAGGAGGCCTGGGCGCGCTTCGCGTCCGAGCACGGGGCGTCCGCGTACGGCCTGTTCTGGTACGGCGGCATGCACACCGCCAACTACAGCCTGATCTCGCCCTACTTGATGGCGGCCCTGGGCGTGAAGACGGTGACCGTGGTGTCGGGTGTCGCCGGTGCCTGGCTGGTCGCGGCCCTCGTCGAGCGCACCGGGATGCGGCGGCCGCTGTGGCCCGCCGTGCTCGCCTCCCTCGCCGTGTGGTGCAACGTCGCGTCGGGGCGCACCACGTTCGCGCTCGGCATCGCCTTCGGGTTCGCCGCGTGCCTGGTGCTCGTGCGGGAGCGGCGTATCGGGGCGGCCGTGGTGTGCGCGGCCCTGGCCACCATGTCCAGCCCGGTGGCGGGCCTCTTCCTCGTGGTGGCGGGCGCCGCCTACTTCCTCGTACGGGACTGGGGGCGGGCCGCGGCTCTCGTCGTACCGCCGGTGGTGGTCGTGGGGGCGACGACCGTGCTCTTCCCCTTCAACGGCGAACAGTTGATGCCGTTCGACCGGATCTTCCCGCCCGTCCTGTTCAGCCTCGCGCTGATCGTGGCGGCGCCGCGCGAGTGGCGGGTGCTCCGCTGGGGGGCCGGGGTGTACGCGGCGGGGACGGTCCTCACCTATCTCATCCCCTCCCCGATCGGCACGAACGTGGAGCGTCTGGCCGAGCTGCTCGCGCCCACCGCGCTGCTCGGGGCGCTCCTGATCCCCGCGCTGACCCGCGCGCGCCGCACCGTGCTCATCGTCGCGCTCGTCCTCTCCTCGGCCTGGGTGGGGCAGAAGACCGCGGACGATCTGACGGTGTCGACGACCGTGCCGGAGTGGGCAGCCGACACGCGGGGCGTGGTGGAGGAGCTGGAGCGGCTCGGCGCCGACCGGGGGCGCGTGGAGGTGGTCCCGGCCCGCAATCACCGAGAAGCGACGGCCCTTGCCCCGTACGTGAACATGGCGCGCGGCTGGAACCGGCAGCTCGACATCGAGCGTGGCCGTCTCTTCTACGACGGGACCTTCTCGGCCGCCACCTACCGGGCCTGGCTGGACAAGTGGGCGGTCGGCTATGTGGTGCTTCCCTCGGGCAAGCCGGACGGGTTCGCCGAGGACGAGGCCGCCCTTGTCGCCGGCGGGCCCGAGTGGCTGGAGCCGGTGTGGCGGGACGCCCATTGGCGGGTGTTCCGGGTGAAGGACGCGGTGCCGATGGTGTCGAAGCCCGCGTCCGTCGTCCGCTCCACCGGGTCGACCATGGTGGTCCGCGTCCCCACCCGCGAGCCGGTGACGCTGCGCCTGGTGTACTCGCCGTGGCTCCGGGCGGAGGGCGCCTGCCTGAAGAAGCACGGCGACTTCACCCGGCTCACGGCCTCCGCACCGGGAACGTACAAGATCAGCTCGGGGTACGGTCCCTCGCCGGGTCCTTCGACATGTCGATGACCGGCTTCGCTCCGGTGGCGGGCGCTGCTCCCGTGGCCGGTTCCGCTCCTGTGGCCGGTTCCGCTCCTGTGGCCGGTTCCGCTCCTGATGCCACCTTCAGGGTCCTGCCGACGCGGGGCCCTGCCAGGAGGTAGCCGAGGCCGAAGCCCGCGCCGACCACGGCCGCGCCGCCCACCGCGTCCAGGATCCAGTGGTTTCCGGTGGCGACGATCGCGGAGACCGTGAACAGCGGGTGCAGCAGGCCGAGCGCCTTCATCCACCACTTCGGGGCGAGGGCCACGATCACCACACCGCACCACAGCGACCAGCCGAAGTGCAGCGAGGGCATCGCCGCGTACTGGTTGGTGAGCGCGGTCAGCGTGCCGTACTCCGGCTTGGTGAAGTCCTGCACGCCGTGGACCGTGTCGATGAAGCCCAGGTCGGGCATGAGGCGCGGCGGGGCGAGCGGGTAGAGCCAGAAGCCGACAAGCGCGAGGATCGTCGCGAAGCCGAGCGCGGAGCGTGCCCAGCGGTAGTCGGCGGGGCGCCGGGCGTAGAGCACGCCGAGGACGGTCAGCGGCACCACGAAGTGGAACGACGTGTAGTAGAAGTTGAAGAACTCCTCCAGCCAGCCGACCTTCACCACCGCGTGGTTGATCCAGTGCTCGATGTCGATGTGCAGGAACTGCTCGATCGAGTGGATCTGCTCGCCGTGCCGCTCGGCGGTGGCCCGTCCGCCGGAGTTGGTGCCGCCCGTCGCGGCGAGCCGCGCCTGCTGGTAGGCGGAGTAGCCGACGCGGATCAGGAGCAGTTCGAGCAGGAGGTTCGGCCGGGTGGTGACACGGCGCCAGAACGGGAGCAGCGGCACCCAGCTCCAGCGCGCGGGCGCGGGCCGCGCGTAGTCGGTGGGGACGGGGGTTTGGTACGTCGGGGCCGAGCGGGACAGGAACGGCACGACGGTGGCCGCGGCGAGGGCGGCGATCAGCACGATGTTGTCGCGGATGGGCTCCACGACGGGCATGTTCGGCAGCATCATCTTCGCGGGCAGCGTCGACACGAGGACGACGGCCACCGGCCACATGTACCGGTCGGACTGCTTCTTGCCGACCCGGCCGACCACCGCGAGCAGCACCCACAGGAGCTGGTGCTGCCAGGTCGTCGGGGACACCGCGACCGCGACGCAGCCGGTGATGGCGACGGCGAGCAGGAGCTGCCCGTCCTTGGCGTACCGCACGGCGCGGCGCAAGCCGAGCCCGACGACGGCCACGCCGAGGGCGACGAAGAGGCCGATCTCCAGCGGTCCTTCGAGGCCGAGCCCGAGCAGCGCGCCGTGCAGCGACTGGTTGGCGAGGCCGCCCGGGTTCGCGCCGAGGCCCGCGCCCGCCAGGTGGTGGATCCAGTACGTCCAGGAGTCGTGCGGCATCGCGGCCCAGGCGAGCGCGGTGCAGGCGAGGAAGGTGGCGCCGGTGGAGAGGGATGCGCGTCTGCGGCCGGTGAACCAGAACAGCGCGGCGAAGAGCAGCACGGTGGGCTGGAGCGCGGCTCCGATGCCGATGAGGATGCCGCCGGCGCGTTCCCCGCGGACCGCGAAGCAGCCGAGCAGCACGAGCAGGACGGGGATGATGCTGGTCTGGCCGAGGTACAGGGTGTTGCGCACCGGGAGCGACAGCATCAGGAGGCAGATCGCGACGGGCGCGGCGAGCAGTGAGGTGCGCCGGGACACGGGCTGCGGCAGGGCGCGGGCGGCCACCAGGCCGAGGACGACGACCAGGGTCAGCGTGCCGAACGTCCAGCCCCAGCCGAGCGCCTGTTCGGCGGCGCGGGAGAACGGCTTGAGCACGAGTCCGGCGAAGGGGGTGCCGGTGAACTTGTCGGTGTCGTAGAAGGAGCCGTTCACATGGAGGACTCCGTCGGGGCCGATCCAGGTCTCCAGATCGGTGAGCCGGTCCCCTTCCGGTGTACGCAGGACGACGATCAGCTGCCGCAGCGCCAGTACGGCGGCGATCAGCCAGAGGGCGGCACGGACCGCCCCGATCCGCGCATTCGGTGGACTCCCGAAGGCATTTCCCGGTCCTCCGTGCTCAACATTCGCCACGCGTCGTCGGCCCTCCCGCCCCGATCTTCATCTCTGCTCGGCCCAACGTCCGGCCCGCGCCGAGAGTTCACCTCCGGCACCCGGGACCGGCAGTCGGCTCCGAGAGGCTCGCGCCCTCTGGTGAGACGCAAGCAACCCCCATTTCACCTGTCGGCCACCACCGATTTCTACCGGCTTTTGCGCAGACTTCCCAACTGACTGATTCGTCCGAGTGGACCGCCGGATCTCCACCGAGTGCCCACTTCCCCTCCATGAGACGCCTGCCGGCCGTGCGATGCGGTTCCTTGGGCGAAGGGCGACATAGATCACAAAGGCGTCTTGTCGCCGCCTTCACAACCGGAACCATTCGCCCTGGATAGCGGCACATTCCGAACGGTGTGCGGCCATCCGGGCACCCAACGTAATGGTGCTGTCTACACCTATGGTCGTTTTCGAGCCGCCCCCCGCTGGGCGGCTCTGTCCTTGTCGTCAACCGAGAGGCAGGCGAGCGAACCCTTGCCGGCAGCCGCACCCGTCGCACCCGTAGCGCCGCAGACCCAGGCCCCTCCGTCCGCGCCCACCTCGCCGGACGTCACCGTCGTCGACCCGGCGATGGTCAAGCGGGCGGTGAAGGCGGCCGCGCTCGGCAATGCGATGGAGTGGTTCGACTTCGGCGTCTACAGCTATATCGCCGTGACGCTCGGCAAGGTCTTCTTCCCGTCGGGCAACCCGACCGCCCAGCTTCTCTCCACCTTCGGCGCCTTCGCCGCGGCCTTCCTGATCCGCCCGCTGGGCGGCATGGTCTTCGGCCCGCTCGGCGACCGCATCGGCCGTCAGAAGATCCTCGCGCTCACCATGATCATGATGGCGGCGGGCACCTTCGCGATCGGCCTCATCCCCTCCTACGCGTCCATCGGCGTGGGCGCCCCGATCCTCCTGCTGATCGCCCGCCTGGTGCAGGGCTTCTCGACGGGCGGCGAGTACGCGGGCGCCTCCACCTTCATCGCCGAGTACTCCCCCGACAAGAAGCGGGGCTTCCTCGGCAGCTGGCTGGAGTTCGGCACGCTCGCCGGCTACATCGGCGGCGCGGGCCTGGTGACCCTGATGACGGCCCTCCTCTCCACGGAGGACCTGCTCTCCTGGGGCTGGCGCATCCCCTTCCTGATCGCGGGCCCGATGGGTCTGATCGGCCTGTACCTGCGCATGAAGCTGGAGGAGACCCCCGCGTTCGCGGCGGAGCTCACCAAGGCCCACAAGAACGAGCAGTCCCGCCCGAAGGTGCGCCTGCGCGAGATGGTCACGGGCCAGTGGAAGTCGCTGCTCCTGTGCATGGGCCTGGTCCTGGTCTTCAACGTCACCGACTACATGCTGCTCTCGTACATGCCGAGCTATCTGACGAGCGAGCTGAAGTACGACGAGACGCACGGGCTTCTGGTCGTGCTCGCCGTGATGGCGCTGATGATGTGCGTCCAGCCGTTCGCGGGCGCGCTGACCGACCGCGTGGGCCGCCGCCCGGTGATCGCCGCGGGCTGCGCGGGCTTCCTGCTCCTCTCGGTCCCCGCCCTGCTCCTGATCCGCCAGGGCTCGCTCTGGGCGATCGGCCTCGGCATGGCGGCGCTTGGCCTGCTCCTGGTCTGCTTCACGGCCTCGATGCCGTCGACGCTCCCGGCCCTGTTCCCCACGAAGGTCCGCTACGGCTCGCTCTCCATCGGCTTCAACATCTCCGTCTCCGTCTTCGGAGGCACGACCCCACTGGTCGTCACGGCACTGATCGGCGCGACGGGAAACATGATGATGCCCGCGTACTACATGATGGCGGCGGCCGTGGTGGGCGGAGTAGCGGTGTGGTTCATGAGGGAGAGCGCGGGCCGCCCACTGCCGGGGTCGCTGCCGGCGGTGGAGGCAAGCAGTTCCAGCCCGTCCGGCGCTTGAGGACGAACTCGGCGAAGCCGGTGATGACGGCCACCGAGGTCAAAGCCAAGGCCCCTGCGCCAGCAGGTTCTCGGGAAGGGGCGGGGTCGGGGAAAAATCCCGCCCCTACCCCACCGGCACCCCCGCCTGCCAAGCAGTGAACAAGGGCACCTCCCCCGCCCCGTCGAGCACCACAACCCCAAAGGGCCGGTTGAAGGCAAGCCACTCGATCCGCCGAGGAACATACGCACTGCCCGGCGCCATAGGCACGGCCGTAACCGCCGCCGCCTCAACCCCCTCCTCCGCGACCTTCACCACCGCCTCCTGCACCACCTGTGATATCGCAAGCCTCTCCGGCGACATCCCGGAGAAGTCGGCCCCCTCGGAGAAGGCCCACCGCACCCCCAGCGCACCCAACTGCTCCGAGGCGTCGACCCGCGTCCGCAAGGACATCCGCGGCACCGCCATATTGATCTGCTCGGCGTCGATCCCGGTCCACCGCCCCTCCGGAGCCCAGGCGAGCGGCAGCACCTCCGCGGCCCCCGCCCCCGGCTCGCCGAGCACGAACCGCACCCGCGCAGGCGCCCGCCCGCCCTCCGCCCGGCACTTCAGCTCGACGACGCTCGCCCCGCCCACCGTCCACGCGCAGTTCAGCGGAACGGGCCGGTGCATGGTGGGCACCCGGTGCCGCACGCCGAGCGCGTCCGTGAAGTCCTGGTCGCGCGTGCCACCACCCTCGAAGGGGATCTCCCAACGCGCCTTGAGAGCCAGCGCGTTGACCAGCACCAGCAGCACATCCGGCGTGATGACCACGGGCAGCCGCTCGATCGACCCGCCCGTGGCCTCCCGCACCCAAGCGTCGATTCCGCCCGGGTCCATCGGCCCGAACCCCACCTCCGGCAGCGCCTCGCGAAAGGCGCGGTACACCGGAACCCGGCTCCACACCCCGGTGGCGACGGCCACCGCGTCCGTCCCGGCCAGTGCCCCCGCGGCGGCCGTGACCGCACCGGCGGCGTCCTCCCCCGCCACGCCGAGCAACTCCCGCAGCTCCCCGGCGGTTTCCTCCCGCGCGCCCACCGCGACCGCGGCCAGCGCGAGCCACAGCCCGGCGGGCGAGCACACGAAGTCCCCCGCGGCCCCGCCCTCGCCCTCGCGGCCCCCGGCCATCAGCGGCAGCCATCGGTCGGCGAGCCCCCTGATCGCCCCCGCCGGCAACATCTGCTCGGTCCCGTACGTCATCTCAACCCCCGCAGCTCACTGCACACGCCCCGCCACTACAGCTCGACGACTTCAGTATGCGAGTCCCCACTGACAATCGACCCCCACCGCATTAACATCGTTAGCGAACCTAATGAAAACGCAAAGTCGAACACCGGAAAGGCCCGGGCCCTCATGACCCAGCAGCAATGGACCGCGGTGGACACGTACTTCACCGACCTGCTCGCCCCCGGCGACGAGGCACTGACCGCGGCCCTGCACGACAGCGACGCCGCCGGACTGCCGCAGATCAGCGTCGCGCCGAACCAGGGCAAGCTGCTCCAGCTCCTGGCCCAGATCCAGGGCGCGCACCGCATCCTCGAAATCGGCACGCTCGGCGGCTACAGCACGATCTGGCTGGCCCGCGCCCTGCCCGCGGACGGCCGCCTGATCACCCTGGAGTACTCACCGGTCCACGCCGACGTGGCCCGCGGCAACCTCGCCCGCGCCGGCCTCGACAAGCTCACCGAGATCCGGACGGGCCCGGCCCTCGACTCGCTCGCCGGGCTCGTGGCCGAGGACGCGGCCCCCTTCGACCTGGTCTTCATCGACGCGGACAAGGCCAACAACCCGCATTACGTGGAGTGGTCGCTCAAGCTCACGCGCCCCGGCAGCCTCATCGTCATCGACAACGTCGTGCGGAGCGGCGCGGTGGCCGACGCCGACAGCACCGACCCCGGCGTGCAGGGCACGCGCGAGGCGCTCGACCTCATCGCCCGGCACCCGAAGCTGACCGGCACGGCGCTGCAGACGGTGGGCACGAAGGGCTACGACGGCCTGGCCCTGGCCCGCGTACTGGACTGAGCCCCCGAACCGACCGCGCCGGCAGCCGCAACCCCTGCCCTGCCGACCTCGCCCCCGCCCCTCGTATCGACCCTCGTATCAATACTCGTGATAGAAGCCGACGTTCACGCTGCGCGGCCCGGACCTGTCCTGGATGACGACGTCACCGGACCCGCCCCTCGGCAGCGGCGCCGTCCCCCCGTACTCCAGGGGTGACGCCACCCCGCTCACCGTCAGGCGGACCTGTGAGGCGGGCTCGGGATGCGAGCCGCGCAGCCAGGTCACCGTCCAGGCCCCGTCGGCCCCGCAGCGGAACTCCAGATGCGTACGCGACACGAACAGCCAGTCCTCCGGCGGCACCAGACGGCACACCCCGCGATCGCGCCCCACCCGCAACACGGCACCCGGCGCGCTCGGCGCGTCGGCCATGAGCATGCCCGCGGTCGCCCCCTCATCGGCCCCGGCCAACGAAGCCATGGTCAACTCCAGCACGTGCGTCCCCCCACTCTCGACGAACCGGACGCGAACCCCCGGAGCACGCTTACAAGCGCTCCGCACCGCGCCGCCGCATCCTAAGTCGCCCCTCGCGCGAAAGCACGGGCCCTTGGAACAATGAACCCATGACCGAACGGAAGCCACCTGGAGTCAACTTCGAGTCGTGGACTCCCCGACGCCCCCTCCGAGCGGGCGGCCCGGCAACTGGTGACGGACTGAACGTCAAGATCGCCCTGCTGAGCGCGTCGGAGGCATGCGCGACCGAGCGCGTCGGGGGCATGCGCGAGGATGGGCGGATGAGCATCGTGAAAATCAACGTCCTGACCGTGCCGGCCGAGCAGCGAGAGGTCCTGGAGAAGCGCTTCGCGTCCCGCGCCGGCGCCGTGGAGAACTCGGACGGCTTCGAGTGGTTCGAGCTCCTGCGCCCCATCGAGGGCACCGACGACTACCTCGTCTACACGCGGTGGCGTGACGAGGAGTCCTTCAAGGCGTGGATGGAGGGCCCCATGAAGTCGGCCCACCAGGGCGGCGGCGCGGCCGGCGGGGAGCGGCCCAAGCCCGCGTCGACCAGCGCCGCGGTGTGGTCCTTCGAGGTCGTGACGCAGGCCGCGCCCAAGGGCCAGTAGCGGCGAGAAGCGACCGGCAGCGGCCGGGAGCAGCCAGGAGCGGTCGGCGGCGGTCGGCGGCGGCCGGGAAAACCGATACCGGTGCGCCGCTCCCTCGTGGTGCGATGGGGCTCATGATGTCCACAGACCGGATACTCGCCTTCGCGGCGATGTCCTTCCTGCTGATCGTGATCCCCGGGCCCAGCGTCCTGTTCGTGGTCGGGCGGGCGCTGGCCCAGGGGCGCCGTGCCGCGCTGACCACGGTGGCGGGGAACACGATTGGCGCGTACGTGCTCGTCGTGGCCGTCGCGTTCGGGGTCGGGTCCGTCGTGGAGCGCTCGGTGGCCGTCTTCACGGCACTCAAGCTGCTCGGCGCCGCCTACCTCGTGTATCTGGGGATCAAGGCGGTGCGCCAACGCAAGGCGCTGCATGCCGCGTTCACCGGTGAGGGACCCGCGCACAGCGGTCTGCGTACGTTGTGGGAAGGGTTCGCGGTCGGCGTGGCGAACCCCAAGACCATCGTCTTCTTCGCCGCCGTGCTGCCGCAGTTCGTCGACCGCGAGCAGGGGCACGTCTGGTTGCAGATGCTGGTGCTCGGTCTCGTCTTCAACGCCATCGCCGTGGCGTCCGACAGCGTGTGGGGTCTGGCCGCGGCCACCGCGCGCGGCTGGTTCGCGCACTCGCCGCGGCGGCTTTCGATGATCGGCGGGGTCGGCGGCCTCACCATGATCGGTCTCGGCGTGAGTGTCGCCGCGACGGGACGCAAGGAGTGAACGCCGTGCACCGCACCGATACCCGTACCGAAGGCTCCGTTTCCTGGACCGTGGCCCCGGAGGCGGTCGGCTCGCCCGACGCCGCCGCGCTGTGGCGCACGTACTACACGGAGGTCAGCGACCGGTACTACCTCCTCCATGAGCGGCGCAGGACCGCACCCGAGGAGCTGGAGCGCGAGATCGCGGCCGAGACGGGCGACGACCTCCGCCCGCCCGCCGGCACACTCCTCGTCGCCCGGTATGGCGGCGAGCCCGCGGGGACGGCGGGGGTGCGGCTCCTGGACGACGTGAAGGGCGTCCGTACCGCCGAGCTCAAGCGCGTCTTCCTCCGCGAGGAGATGCGCGGCAGGGGCGGCGCCGCGCTCCTCCTGGCCGCCGCCGAGGACGCGGCCCGCGCGCTCGGCGCGGAGCAGATCGTCCTCGACACGCGCCTCGACCTGGTCGAGGCCAGGGCGCTCTACGCACGGCACGGCTACGAGGAGAGCGAGCCGCTCACCGAGCGGATGTACGCCGAGTGCTGGTACGTCAAGAAGCTGGTCCCGGCGGCCGGTTGAGGCCGCCTCCCAAGCCCGCCCCGCCGCTCAAGCCTGCCTTTCGAAGCCCGCCGCTCAAGCCGCGAGGCCACGCTGCACCGGCCTGCCTTCGTGCGGCCGTTCGCCGTCCGAGCCGCACATCTCGGCGCCGAGTTCCTCGACGAGCTTGACCAGGTCGGTGGGCCGGTCGGGGCCCCACCAGTCGCCGAGCAGTTCCGCGAGGGACTGCTCGCGGGCCTTGGACAGGGCCGCCACCGCCGTCCGCCCCTCGTCGGTCAGGGTCAGGGCCATGCCCTCGCGGCGGGCCAGGCGGCGCTCCTCGACCTGCCGGGACGCCGCCGTGATCACGGACAGCGGCACGGTGCTGCGGTCGGCGAGCGCCGCCGGTTCGACGTGGCCGTGGCGGCTGATGCGCAGCAGCAGCCAGCTGGCGGCGGGCAGCAGGTCGAGGCCCGCGCGCTCCGTGATGCGCACGTAGATCTCGCGGCGGCCCTCCCGTGTGCCGAGCGCCGAAAGGGCGCGCGCCACCTCGTCGTGCGACGAGCGCTCGACGGGGTTGCTCGCGAGGGTCTGCGTGGTGTCGGGCGCCGTGACCGAGCGCCGCAGCTTGTCCTCGCGCAGGAACCAGGCGAGGACGAAGGCGACCAGGGCCGCGGGCACCGCGTAGAGGAAGACGTCCGTGATGGACGAGGCGTAGGCGTGCAGGACGCCGGGGCGCAGGGACGCGGGGAGTTCGGCGATGCCGCGCGGGTCGGCCTTGAGGGAGTCCGCGCTGACGCCGGGCGGCAGCGCCTGGCCCGCGACGGCGTCGGAGAGCTTGGTGACGAGCCGGTTGGCGAAGATCGTGCCGAAGATGGCGACCCCGAACGAGGCGCCGATGGAGCGGAAGAACGTCGCGCCGGAGGTGGCGACGCCCAGGTCCCCGTACGGGACGGCGTTCTGCACGATGAGCACGAGGACCTGCATGACCAGGCCGAGCCCGAAGCCGAAGACGAAGAAGTAGGCGCTCATCTCGGCCGTGCTGCTCTGCTCGCTGAGCTGGTGGAGCAGGAGCAGGCCGAGCGCGGTGACGCCGGTGCCCGCGATCGGGAACACCTTCCAGCGGCCCGTACGGCTGACGATCTGGCCGGACCCGGTCGACGCGATCAGCATGCCGATGACCATCGGCAGCATGTGCACGCCCGACATCGTCGGCGAGACGCCCTGGACGACCTGGAGGAACGTCGGCAGATAGGTCATCGCGCCGAACATCGCGAAGCCGACCACGAAGCTGATGATCGCGGAGAGGGTGAACGTCCTGACCCGGAAGAGCTTCAGCGGAATGACCGGTTCGGCGGCCCTGCGCTCGATGGCGACGAAGGCGGCGGCGAGTACGACGCCGAGCACCGCGAGGCCGATGATCTGCGGCGATGCCCAGTCCCATGTGGTGCCGCCGAGCGAGGCGACGAGGACGAGGCAGGTGGCGACGGCCGCGATCAGGAAGGTGCCGAGGTAGTCGATGGTGTGCTTCGTGGAGCGCACCGGGATGTGCAGGGCGGCGGCGATGACGACGAGCGCGACGACGCCGATGGGCAGGTTGACGTAGAAGACCCAGCGCCAGCTGAGGTGCTCGGTGAACAGGCCGCCGAGCAGCGGTCCCAGGACACTGGTGGCGCCGAAGACCGCGCCGAACAGGCCCTGGTACTTGCCTCGTTCGCGGGGCGGGACGATGTCGCCGACGATCGCCATGGACAGGACCATCAGACCGCCGCCGCCGACGCCTTGCAGCGCGCGGAAGCCGATGAGCTGCGGCATGTTCTGCGCCATGCCGCACAGGGCCGAGCTGATCAGGAAGATCACGATGGCCAGCTGGAACAGCTTCTTGCGGCCGTACTGGTCGCCGAGCTTGCCCCAGAGCGGCGTCGCGGCCGTCGCGGCGAGCAGATACGCGGTGACGACCCAGGACAGGTGCTCCATGCCGCCGAGTTCGCTGACGATGGTGGGCAGCGCGGTGGAGACGATGGTCTGGTCGAGGGCGGCGAGCAGCATGCCGAGCAGCAGCGCGCCGATGGAGACCAGTACACCGCCGTGCGCGTGTCCGTCCTGCGGCCGGGGGACGGGGTCCGGCTCCGGTTCCACGGAGCGGGTGCTGACGTCCTGTGTCATGGACACACACCTCCTGAGGCGCCTGCGCGAGCTGCGGGAACCTCTCCCTCCATCCTGGTCCGTGCGACCCGTTATGGCCTGTTGAAGCCGGGATCTGCATAATCGCTGGAGTTCTCTAGGGGTGGGGTACGAAAGAGTGAACAGCGACGACATACGTCCGAGCGGCGCCGATGACGGCCCGCGGTGCCCGCAGTGCGGTACTTCGCGCGAGCGGGGCAGCGCGCCCGTCTGCGGCTGTACGGAGCGGGCCGCGGACGCGGCACGGGAGACGAGGTCGGCGGATGCCGCCGCGGCGGAGGACTTCGATCCGCTGCGCATCCGTCCGTACGTGACGCTGCCGGAGCCCGGCAGCACGGAAGAGGCCGAGCCCGAGCCCGCGGCGGCCGCCGCGCACGTTCTGCCACCGGAGACGGCGGCCGTGCCGCCGCGGTCGGCGGATGTGGGGCTGTTCGCGGCGGGCGGCGCACGGGAGGGCGATCCGCGCCTGTCCCCGCCCCCGCCGCCGTACGACGAGGAACCGGAGCCGCGGCGCGCCCGTGTCGGCCTGTACGCGGGCGTGGGCGCGGTGGCCGTCATCACCGTCGCGGTGCTCGCCGCGGTGCTGTTGCCGCCGGACAAGCCGCAGCGGGACGACCGCGCGCTGCCGGAGGTGCCCACGCGCGCGGTGAACGCCCCGTCCGGCGCCGGCACGGAGTCGGCGACGGTTTCCACGCCGCCGCCCTCCACGCCCGCGTCCCCGTCCGCGGACCCGTCCACGTCACCCACGGCGAGCCCGTCCCCGTCGCCGTCACGCAGCGCGTCGGCCGAGGAGAGGCCCACCCGGCCGCCGAGCCGTTCGACGGCGCGGGCGACGGAGTCGGCGAAGTCGGACGCGGCAGCGCAGGACACCGCCCTGAGCCAGGGCGACAGGGGCCCGGAGGTCGAGGAGCTGCAGTACCGCCTGCGACAGCTGTACCTCTACATGGACGACACGGACGGCAGCTACGACGCCGGGGTCGCGGACGCGGTGGCGCGCTACCAGTTCGCCCGCGGCATGCGGAAGGACGACCCGGGGGTCTACGGGGCGGAGACGCGGGCGTCGCTCGAGGCGGAGACGTCGGAGCCACGACGGCACGGGCCGCGGCGGTAGCCGCCCAGCGTCCCGCGCCCCCTCCCGACGGCAAGGCAAAGGCGCCCGGCAAGGCAAAGGCGCCCGGCACCGTGAAGGTGCCGGGCGCCCGATGCGTGAGCCGTGAACCGTGAACCGTGAGTCGCGAGCCTCAGCCGAACGTAAGCCGAAGCGTCCCGTCCCCGGTGGCCGTGACCCGCACCTGCGTCAGGTCGGGGACGTGCACGGTGGGCCCGTACTCCCCGGCCCTGGGCCCGATCCCCACGACCTGCATGCCGGCGGCGAGCCCCGCGGCTATCCCGGCGCCGGAGTCCTCGAAGGCGATGCAGTCGGCGGGGTCGAAGCCCAGCTCGGCGGCCCCCTTGAGGAACCCCTCGGGGTCGGGCTTGCTCGCGCCCACGCTCTCCGCGGTGATCCGCACGGCGGGCAGCGAGAGACCGGCGGCGGCCATCCGCCCGGTGGAGAGCGGCACGTCGGCGGAGGTCACGAGCGCGTGCGGAAGCCCTTCGAGGGACTCCAGGAAGGCCGCGGCACCCGGCACCGGGACGACGCCCTCCATGTCCGCGGTCTCGGCGGCCAGCATCTCGCGGTTCTCCGCGTAGTTCTCCTCCATGGGCCGCTCCGGAAGGAGCACCGCCATCGACGCGTACCCCTGCCGCCCGTGGACGACCCTGATGACCTCGTCGAAGTCGAGACCGTGCCGCTCGGCCCAGCGCTGCCAGCAGCGCTCGACCACGGCGTCGGAGTTGACGAGGGTTCCGTCCATGTCCAGGAGCAAGGCCCGGGCGGTCAGAACAGAGGCGGTCTCAGCCGTCATCGACGTACTCCAGAGCACAGAGGGGGTCTCCGCGGAGGAATGAGCGGAGGACATGGGGAGGCATGCGGAGGAAGGATCAAGGCAGCCCCGCCCGCCGGTCAGGGAACACGGGCGGAGCCACTTTGTTCCCCCACGGTACAAAAAGAGGCCCCCAGACGCCAGCACCGCAGGTCACACCCACAACGGAGCCCCAGTTAGATGCCCCAGACACCTAACTGAACCAGACGCCTCAGGCAATCGCCTCGTACAGGCTCCACACACCGAGCGCGGTCATCAGGAGCGCCGCGATCTTGGTGATGAGCGAGAGCGGCACGCGCTTCATCAGCGCCTTTCCGCCGACGATCCCGAGCCCGGCGACCGCCCACAGCGCGAGCACCGCGCCAAGACCCACGGAGAGCGGGTCGTCGTAGCGCGCGGCCAGGTTCGCGGTCATGATCTGCGTCAGGTCACCGAACTCCGCGACCAGGATCAGCATGAATCCGGCGCCGGAGACCTTCCAGAAGCTCTGGTCCTTGGGCTCGCGGACCTCTTCCTCCTCGTCGCCGCCCTTCAGGAGCAGCATCGCCGCGCCGCCGAGGAAGAGGACGCCGGTGATCGCGTGCAGGAGTTGCTGCGGCAGGAGGGTGAGCACGCTGCCCGCCGCGACGGCGAGCACGACATGGACGACGAAGGCGGCGGCGACCCCGACGAAGACGTACGAAGCGCGGTAGCGCGTCCCGAGGACGAGCCCGGCCAGCGCTGTCTTGTCCGGGAGTTCGGCAAGGAAGACGACGCCGAAGACGAGCGCCATCACGCTGATGCTGATCAAGGTTCCTCAATCGGTCGGGGCTGCCCCACCGAGAGCAATCTGTACATCACGTACGACACCTCGGCACGGCAGCACACACGGACGCACACGGTCGTGTACGTCGGGCACTGCTTGCCGAAGGTCTCGCTGGCCGGTCACGTCGATGACGGGACCTGCCTCCGGGCGCCGGCTCAGACGAGCTGAGCAGTATGTCGACGGTCCGGCGAAGAGCTACTCCCCTTCTGCGCCATCCATCGTACGGGACGTCCGCACCGCCCGGACCAGGGCCTTTCGACCCCCCGGAAAAGTGACGCGGGCCACACTCCACGCCCTTCGGACACGCTTTCGGCAACTCCCTTACAGGTGAGCGGACATGACACGGCGCCAGAACTCTTGAACTGACCACCTGTTTGACGCGACCCTGTCACCTGACGCACATCCACAGGAAACCCCGCCGCGTCAGCATGGCCGCCCCAACGGCCAACATCCCCCCACATCAAGGGAGTTCGTATGTCCGCTGTCTACGCGCGTCGACGCCTCGTCACTCTCACCGCCCTGACCGCCCTCGCCTCCGGGGCGGCCCTCCTCACCGGCGCCCCCGCCCAGGCCGCTCCCCCGGCCCCGGTCTCCGCCGCCACCGCCCGCACCTACCTGGGCGACCTCACGGAGAAGGCCGAGGGCTCCTCCGACGGCTACAGCCGCGAGAAGTTCCCGCACTGGAGCACCCAGTCCGGCGCCTGCAACACCCGCGAGGTCGTCCTCAAGCGCGACGGCACGAACGTCGAGCAGGACTCCAGCTGCGCCGCCACGTCCGGCACCTGGAAGTCCCCCTACGACGGCGGCACCTGGACCGCGTCGGGCGACGTCGACATCGACCACGTTGTCCCGCTCTCCGAGGCCTGGAAGTCCGGCGCGAGCAGCTGGACCAACACCCAGAGGGAAGGTTTCGCCAACGACCTGACCCGCCCGCAGCTGATCGCCGTGACCGACAACGTCAACCAGGCCAAGGGCGACAAGGACCCGGCCGAATGGCTGCCGCCCACCGCCTCGTACCACTGCATGTACGCGCGGATGTGGGTGGACGTGAAGCACCACTACAAGCTCACGGTGAACCCGGAGGAGAAGAGCAAGCTGTCCTCGATCCTCAACGGCTGCTGAGCTCACCCCTCCGCAAGCAGCGAGGTCACCGGCCTGTAACCGGCGGGAATCCCCGGAACCTCGCCACGGACCTCCGTCGTTCCGTACCGTACGGGGCGACGGAGGAGAGTGATCATCGTGGCACGGCTGCGCCTGGGTCCGCTGCTGAGGTACGTCGACGGTTCGTCGGCGACGGTCTGGGTCGAGACCGACCGCCCCTGCACCGCCGAAGTGCGGTGCGCGGACGGCGCCAAGGGCACGGCCGACACATTCCAGATAGCGGGTCACCACTACGCGCTCATCCCGGTCACGGGCCTGAACCCGGGCACGGAGACCGCGTACGAGGTGCGGCTCGGCGACGGCGGCGTCCCCGTGTGGCCGCTGCCGGACTCGCCCTTCCCACCGAGCACCATCCGCACGCCGGGCGAGGGGGAGGACGAGACACTGCGCGTCACCTTCGGATCCTGCCGCTGGGCGGCCCCGCCGAGCGGGGAGCACGACCCCGTGGGGCCCGACGCCCTGGACACCCTTGCCGCGCGGATAGCGGGCGGTACCGATGCCGACCGCCCGGACGTCCTGCTCCTCCTGGGCGACCAGGTGTACGCGGACAACACGTCGGAGGCGACGCGCCGCTGGCTCGCGGCGCGGCGGAACCTGAACGACCCGCCGGGCGACCAGGTCGCGGACTACGAGGAGTACACCCACCTCTACTACGAATCGTGGCTCGACCCCGAAGTGCGCTGGCTGCTCTCCACCGTGCCCAGCTGCATGATCTTCGATGATCACGACGTGATCGACGATTGGAACACCAGCGCCGCCTGGCTCGCCGAGATGCGCGAGACGCCCTGGTGGCGCGAGCGCGTGCTGAGCGGCCTGATGTCGTACTGGGTCTATCAGCACATCGGCAATCTGCCGCCCGCCGAACTGGAGCGCGACGAGCTGTACGCCTCGCTGTGCGCGACGCCCGACGGCACGGACGACCTGCGCGCCTTCGCCGCCGCCTCGGACGCCGACCCCGCGGCGACCCGGTGGAGCTACCGCCGGGACTTCGGCCGCGTACGCCTGCTCATGGTCGACACCCGGGCCGCGCGCGTCCTGGACGAGCAGAACCGCGCCATGATCGACCCGGACGAGGCGCGCTGGCTGCGCGAGCAGGCCCTGGACGGCGCGGGCGGGGAAGGCGGCTGCGATCACCTTCTGATCGGTACGTCGCTGCCCTGGCTCCTGCCGCACCTCATCCATGACGCCGAGGGCTGGAACGCCGCGCTGTGCCGCGGTGAACGGGGCGCGCGCTGGGCCCGCTTCGGCGAGAACCTGCGCAGGCGCTCGGACCTGGAGCACTGGGCGGCGTTCCCCGCGTCCTTCGACGCGCTGACCTCCCTGATCGCCGAGGCGGGCACGGGGGAGGGCGCACCGGCGACGGTGTGCGTGCTCTCCGGCGACGTCCATCACGCGTACATCGCCGAGCCGACCTGGCCGGGCGGCGGCGGCCCCGACGCCCGTGTCCTTCAGCTGACGTGCTCCCCCGTCCACAACTCCATCCCCGCGTCGATAAAGCTGGGGTTCCACTTCGGCTGGAGCAAGGCGGGCCGGGCTCTCGGCCGCCGCTTCGTGCGACACGGACGGATCACGCGAGCCGCCATCAACTGGCGCAAAACGGGTGGCCCTTGGTTCGGCAACCAGCTCATGACGCTGACGTTGCGGGGCCGTTCGGCACAGGTGCGGCTGGATCAGGCGCAGACGGTGAAGGGCGCGGGAGTGCGCCTCGCGACGACGCAGGAGTCGCGGCTTTCGTGAGCCCGCACTCCCTGTACTCCCTTAACCCCCTTTCGCGTCCCTTTGATTCGCATTGCCCCGCATCGGCGACCGGCGCGCCACGGCACTGACGTGACACAGGCCACACCCGTCAGGCGAACCTCCGATCCGGGGTTCGCCTGCGGGGCTTCCGGCGGCATGATGAGGCGGACCGTCCGCTTCCAACGCCCCCCCAGTCCCTCGCAGTCCTCACAGCCCCTACAGCTTCCACAGCCCCACTCCCCCCACCGCCCCCTCGATGCCCGGGAGCCACGCCTTTGTCCGCACCATCCGCAGCGGCCGTACCGGGACGTGACATCGCTGTCGCCGTCGTCGGCGCGGGACCCCGCGGCACGAGTGTCCTGGAACGCCTCTGCGCCTCGGCGACCGAACTCCTGCCACCGGGGGCGCGGCTGACGGTCCACGTCGTCGATCCCTCGCCGCCGGGTCCGGGACGCGTCTGGCGGACCGCCCAGCCGGGCGAGCTGCTCATGAACACGGTCGCCTCGCAGGTGACCCTCTTCACCGACGAGAGCGTCGACTGCGCGGGCCCGATCCGGCCCGGACCGAGCCTGTACGCGTGGGCGGCCGCCGGGCACGCGCCGGGGCTCGGCCCCGACGACTACCCCACGCGCGCCTGCTACGGCCGCTATCTGGAGTGGGTCTTCGCCGAGACCCTGCGCGGCGCCCCCGGAACGATCCGGGTCGAGGTGCACGCGGCGCGCGCCGTGCGCCTCGACTCCGAGGACGGCACGGACGACGGCGCCCAGCGCCTCGTACTCGACGACGGCCGTGAGCTCCCCGGCCTCAGCGCCGTCGTCCTCGCGCAGGGCCATCTGCCCGTGGTGAGCGACGAGGGGCAGGAGCGCTTCGCCGCGCACGCCGCACGGCACGGCCTGCGCCACATACCGCCGGCCAACCCCGCCGATGTCGACCTGTCCGCCGTCGCCCCCGGCGAGCGCGTCCTGCTGCGCGGGCTCGGCCTGAACTTCTTCGACCACATGGCGCTCCTGACCGAGGGCCGCGGCGGACGCTTCACGCCGGCTCCGGGGGGCGGCCTGCGCTATCGCCCGTCGGGACAGGAGCCGAAGCTGTACGCGGGTTCGCGGCGCGGCATCCCGTACCAGGCGCGCGGCGACAACGCGAAGGGCCCGTACGGGCGGCACCTGCCGCTGGTCCTCACCCCCGACGTCATAGCCCGCTTCCGCAAGCGCGCGGACAGCGGTGACGCACCGGACTTCCTCGACGAGATATGGCCGCTGGTCGCTAAGGAGGTCGAGACGGTCTACTACACGGCCCTCGTCCGGCCCGCCGGGCGGGCCGCGGACTTCCGGGACGCCTTCCTCTCGGCGGCACACCGCAGCGCTCAAGAGGCCCTGCTGCTGGACGAGTTCGGGATCCCTGAGGCCGCGCGATGGTCCTGGGACCGCCTTGCACAGCCACACTTCGGCCATACTTTCCGCTCCCCCGGTGACTTCCGCGCCTGGCTGCTCGCGTATCTGCGCGAGGACACCGCGCAGGCCGCGCTCGGCAATGTCGCCAGCCCCCTGAAGTCCGCCCTGGACGTGCTGCGCGACCTGCGCAACGAACTGCGCCTGATCCTCGACCACGGCGGCCTGGCCGGAGTCTCCCGCCGCGAGCACCTGGACCGCTGGTACACGCCGCTCAACGCCTTCCTCTCCATCGGCCCGCCCCGGCGCCGTATCGAGGAGATGACGGCCCTCGTCGAGGCGGGCGTCGTCGAGGTGGTCGGCCCGCGGCTCGACGTGCGGCCCACCGCGGACGGGACGTTCCTCGCGCACTCGCCCGACGTACCGGGGTCGGCTGTGTCCGTCACCACAGTCATCGAGGCCCGGCTCCCCGAGCCAGACGTGCGGCGCACGGCGGACGAACTGCTCGGCCGTCTCCTCGCGGCGGGCCAGTGCCGCGCCCACGTCGTCGACGGCTACGAAACCGGAGGCCTCGACGTCACACCACGCCCCTACCACCTGATCAACCGTCAAGGTCGTTCCCACGCAAGGAGGTTCGCGTTCGGGGTGCCTACGGAGGGTGTGCACTGGGTGACGGCGGCGGGGGCCAGGCCAGGCGTCGATTCGGTGACCCTGTCGGACGCGGACGCCGTGGCGCGGGCCGTGCTGCGGGCGGCGGCGGGAGCCGCGGAGATCCCCCGCGCGGCAGGAGCGGCCCCCTCCGCGGCCGAAGTGGAATCCGCCGAATGGCCAGATGTTGAACTTGCAAGCATTGATTAGGTTCCCCTAACCTTGGGCCTCCGCTCGGTTACCGTCCCCAAAACCGAAGGAGTCCCCCACCATGACTGGACGTCTCAACAGCGCCCAGCCCTACGCCCTCGGGCTGTTCCGCATCGTCATCGGCCTGCTCTTCGCCTGCCACGGCGCCGCCTCGCTCTTCGGCGTGCTCGGCGGCGCCGCGGGCGGCGGCACGGTCGACGCGGGCACCTGGCCCGGCTGGTACGCCGCCGTCATCCAGCTGGTCGGCGGCGGTCTCGTCGCGCTCGGTCTCGGCACCCGCGCCGCGGCGTTCATCTCGTCGGGCTCGATGGCGTACGCCTACTTCAAGGTGCACCAGCCGGAGGCCCTGTGGCCGATGCAGAACGGCGGAGAGGCCTCCGCGATCTTCTGCTGGACCATGCTCCTGCTCGTCTTCACCGGCTCGGGCGCGCTCGGCATAGACCGCCTCTTCGCCTCGCGCGGCGAGAGCGGGGCGAAGGCGGAGTCGGAGCGGACTCCGGTGGCCGCCTGACGCGCACCCGCCCATGTGACGGCGCCCCCTCCCCCGTACGCACACGGAGGAGGGGGCGCCGTCACGTTCCGGTGACCCGTCAGCCGACGGGCGCGAACGGCACCGTGAAGCACGCCACCCGGTCCCCCGCGCCACCCGGCTCGTGGTGCACCACGACGGATCCGGCGGCGCCCCTGCGGAACTCCCAGCCGTGGCGGGCCTGAGCCCCGCCCGAGCCGTCCGGGCCCGGCGTGAAGTCCAGCCAGACCTCGTTCTCCGGGTTGACGTAGGCCGGGTCCTTCGAGGGCTGGTGGGGGTCCTTGCGGTGCTGATAGTGCCCTCCGGCCGCTTCGGGGTCGGCGCCGCACGGCTTCTGGTGCACGTGCGCGCCGTACGCGTGGCCCGGTTTCAGCCCCTTGACCCGGAGCCTGACCTCCATGCCACCCGGCCCGCCGCGCTGCTCGACCTCGATCGAGGAACCGGCGGGGACGAGCTTCTGGTCGTACGTGATCGCCGACGAGGGCAGCAGGGCCGTGGGCGGCGCGAACCGCGCCCCGACCCGCATCCAGTAACCGGGCGTCGCGTCACCCGCCACGCCGCCACCCGCACCCGCTCCGGTACCTGCTCCTGCACCTGCACCTGATACGCCCGCGCCCGCCGCAAGCACCGCCGTGGCCACGGCCCCGGCCAGCATTCCTGCCACCATCGTCCCGCTCCTTCCGTACTGCCCCTGGACTTAGTTGCTACGGGACATCGGCCCCGTACGCCCTGCCGGGAGCGGCAGCCGGGTGAACGTGATGTAGCGAACATATGAGCCCCCCATGAATCTCCGACGGGGAGCGCGGCGTACGCTGTACAGCTGTCACCAAGCCGCCCCTGCCGCTCCCCCACGACGTCGCGGCAGCCAAGCCGTCGACGGGGGAGTTACGGGGAATTTCGGTGCTTGAGACTCTGGGCGCACTGACCAGCAGCCCATGGATCTACGTGGCGGTAGCGGTTTCCGTACTGCTCGACATCGTCGTTCCGGTGCTGCCGAGCGGCGTTCTCGTCATCACGGCGGCCACGGCTGCCGCCGCGGCGGGCACGGCGGGCGCGGGGGCCGTTCCGCACGAGGTCCCGGACATCCTGCTCCTGCTGCTCTGCGCGGCCACCGCATCGGTCCTGGGCGACATGGCCGTCTACCGCCTCGCCCTGCGCGGCGGCGAGCGCCTGGACCGCGCCATCGCCCGTTCGCGGCGTCTGACCACCGCGCAGGAACGACTCGGCACGGCGCTCTCCCGGGGCGGCGGCATCCTCGTCGTCATCGCACGCTTCGCCCCCGCGGGCCGCTCGATCGTCTCGCTCGCGGCGGGCGCGGCACATCGCAAGGTGCGCGAGTTCCTGCCCTGGTCGGCGCTCGCGGGCGTGGCATGGGCGGGCTACAGCGTCGCGCTCGGTTACTTCGGCGGGCAGTGGCTGGGCGCGTCCTGGCTGGCCACGGGCGTCTCGCTGCTCGCGCTCTTCGCGGCGGGCGCGGGGGCGGCGTTCCTGGTGCGGCGGCCGCGGGCGGCGGCGGCCTAGACCGGCCTGGTCCGGGAGGGCTTACGCGGCCGGGGCTTCTCGGGCCTCTCGTTCCTCTCGACCTTCCCGGCCCTCCCGGCCCTCCAGACCCTCCCGGCCTTCTTCGGCCGTCTGTTCGGCGGGCCGCGACCTGGCCCCGCGCACCTCGATCCCGGCGAGCAGTTCGGCGGTGGCTTCGGCGATCGCGTCCACGGCGCGGTCGAAGACCTCGCGGTTGTGCGCGGCCGGGGCGCGGAACCCGGAGACCTTGCGCACGTACTGGAGCGCGGCGGCCCGAATCTCCTCCTCGGTGGCGTCCTCGGGGATGGCTGGCGGACGGAGCGTCTTGATGCTGCGGCACATGCCTCCAGCTTGCCGCGTCGGGGGCGCGGGCGGGAAGTCGTCGCGCCCGGGCCGTGCGCGGGAAGCCGTCCCGCCGGGGACGTAAGCGGAACACCGTCGCGTCCGGGCGTGGCCGGCAAGCAGACGCGCCCGCGAGCGCCCCCGCGAGCCCCCACTCGTCACCGGCAGCCCTCTGGAGCCCTCGGGCGCCCCGAAGTTGTCCTACATCATGCGTGGCGACCCTCGCACTCGAAAATCGAACAGGAGTACCATTAGCGGGTGCCTGAAACCCCTGCATACGACTTCCCTGACGACCTCCTCGCGGGTCAGGAGGAACTGCACCAGGTCCGGGCCGAACTCCTGGCCCTGCTCAAGCGGCTCCCCTGGTCCGTCACGCCCCTGGAGGGCTTCAGCGACGACCACGGCTGGCGAAAGGTGGAGCGCCCGGCTTCGCCCGGCTGGACGCCCGACGAACAAGCGGAGGTGGAAAAACTCCGCTCACGGGAGCGGGAGTTGGCGGTTTTCGTCACCTGCCACCGCTTCTGGGCTCAGGTGTCCGGTCCGGACGCCGTGACGGCCCGCGCACGGCTCAAACACACGCACGAGAAAGCCATTGACACCGAGTGACAGCGGGCGTTGACTCCAGCTACGCCGAGGAGGTGTGGCCATGAATGTATGGCTGGTCGTCCTGCTCCTTGTACTGGTCGGCCTTGGTTTCAGCCAGCCCCTCATGTGGCTGGCGGCGGCGGTACTCCTCTACTTCATGATCCAGCAGTACGACCGCGCGGGCTCGAAACGGAGCAGCGGCAGCAGCCCGGGCTCGAGCGCCGGAGGCGGCGGGGGTGGCGGCGGAGGCGGCGGCTTCCCCAAGACCTACCGCGACTACCGCATCCGCAAGGAACGCCAGGAGCGCTGGGACCGCAGGTACCGCCGGACACACCCCCATTCGGGCAACTGAGCGGGCCCCCGCGCCCGGACGGGTCAGCCGGTCGGCGACCCGGCGGCAAGGCCTCCGAGCATCGGGACCGCGCTCTGCGCCGCGTCGTCGACCACGGCCGTGGGAGCCGTGGGGTTGTCCGCCTTCAGCTCGCCGCTCTGCTCGTCGACGTCGAGCCCGCCGAGAGTCTCCTGCAGGTCGTGCGTCGTCGCCGTGACGGGGTCGAGCACCTGCGGGTCCCCGCCGGCCGACGGCTGCGGCAGGGCGAAGGCGGGCGACACGGCCCCCAGAGCGAGGCCGATACCGACGAGGCCTGCGGCAGCCTTGGCGATCTTCACGAGACGTGTCCCTTCCGGCAGGGCCCGGGAGCGGCACGACGGTCGTGCGCCCGGAGCGTCCGCAGGTCGGACACTCATGACCCTGTCCGGATGCCACAACTGCCGGGCGATCCCCGAGGTTCTGGCCGACCACCCGATCGATTTCACGGGCCCCTGCCGCGTCCCCCCGCCTAGTCCCCCGTCGAGCCCCCGCCGAGTCCTCGTCGAGCCCCCGCCGCGCCCCCGCCGCGTCCCCGTCGATCCACAGACGCCGGGTGGCCCGGCAGGAGCAGTGCTCCCGCCGGGCCACCCGGTCCGTGCTCGCCGCCCGGAGGCTCAGCCGCCCTGTACGGGGCGCCGGTTGGCCGCGGCCCGGAGGCCGGCGACCGTGAGCGCCACGACCAGCAGCGCGGCCAGCGTCGCTGCCGCCGCCGAGAGGGCCGGGAGCGGCGCAGACACCCCGTCGGGGCGCAGCACGTAGGCGAGCGTCGTGGAGTCGACCCGGTCGCCCACCAAATGGCTGACGGTCAGCACACCTGCCACCAAGGTGGCCGCCACCGCCACGATCGGCGACCCGCTGAAGCACAGGGCCAGGCCCGCGAGGACGCAGACGCCGAAGACGCAGAACGCGGCGGTGAGTCCGAAGGTGGACGCGTCGGACCAGTTCAGCGGGAAGTGGGCCGCCGCGCAGAGCAGCAGCAGTACGCCTGCCGCGCGACGCAGCCACACCAGGGCCGTCCTGCCCTGCGGCTGCGCGGCCGCGGTGTCCGGAGCGGACGACGGGGCCGCGGCCGCGACGGGCGGCTTGGTCGGCGCCGCCGGGGCCTGGCCCGGGGCCGGCGCCTGGCCCTGTGCCGGGGCCATGGCCTCGGTGCTGTCGGCGTCCTTGCGGTCGCTCAGCCTGCCGATCAGCTGCATCAGGTCCTCGACGGACCTGGTCGTGCCCGCGGCGTGCACCGCCTCGGCCCCGCTGTGCGGATCGTGCGGCGGGCGGGACAGCAGGTGAACCAGACGGCTCACCTCGGGAATCGGCCGTTCTTCGGCGGCGTGCCGGATGGCCTCGTCCATGTGCTCGGCGGGGTGCTCCGGCGGGCCGAGGAGGTCCACCAATTTGGTGACGTCGTCGACGGAGCGGGCCACGCAGGCCAGACGGAGTACGGAGGCGGCGGTCGGCATGCCTTCGGGTGACTGCTCCAGGAGGGTGACGAGGTCGACTACGTCGTCCAGTGGCCTGGACACCACGGCGACCCGGATCAGCTCGTCGACGGCATCGTCGTCGACGTCCGGCGTCTTCTGGCGCGGCGGTCCGTCGTCGTCCGCGGGTGGGGTCCGCTCCGGAGGAACGTCGCCGGAGACGTCGTCGGGGACGCCGGGGGCTTCGTGGTCGACCGGCTGCTGCCAGGGCGCGGGCTGGTGGCGGGGCGGGGCGCCGAGTTGCGCGGTGCCCCAGTGAACCGACGTCGTCACCAGAGGTTCGCCGTTCCCGGATATGTCCCCCGCGGCAGAGAATGACTCAGCGGCCATTTTCTTTCTCCATTTCAGCGGGGCTTCCTCACCCCGCACGTGAGCGTGTCTCCCGTTCTATGCACGCTTCTTCCACCCCGCCACCGGAGGAGCCGTCCGGCGGTACGTCCCGGGGCGCCCCGGGACGCATGTGAACTGGTGGGGCGAGTGCGGAGCCCGGCGCCGCGTCCGCCGGGATCCGGAGGCGGCGCGACCCGCGCCGCCGAGGGGGCAGGAGCACGGCCTCGCGCAAGCGGAACCGCCCGCACGGGTGGAAGGGAGGCTTCCGCTGTTCCGCCCGGGACTGCCGTCATGCAGTTGGGTAGCGCCCGTGTGGTGACAAACGGATACTGCAACTCGGCTTCGGCATAGCGTGGTTACCGGGAGAGGGGGTCAAGTCCATGTCGACCAACTACGTGATCCTCGTCGTCGACGACCACAGGGACACCCTGTTCGCGCTGGAGAGCGCACTGGCCCCTCTCGGCTACCCGCTGGTGAGCGCGACCAACGGCGACGACGCCCTCCGAGTGGTCCTGCGGGGCAACGTCGGGCTGATCCTCCTGGACGTCCGCATGCCGGGCGTGAGCGGATTAGACGTCGTGCACTATGTGCGCCGTCTGGACCAGACCCGTTCCATCCCCATCGTCCTGCTGACCGGTTTCGACGTGAGCCGGGAGGTGGCGGCCAAGGCCTTCCTGCTCGGCGTGGCCGACGTCGCCCTCAAGCCCATCGACCCGCTCACCCTGCGCACCAAGGTCCGCTATCTCTTCGAAACCCACCGGCAGCTGAAATTGATGCAGCTGGAAATCGAGGAACTCCGGGCCCTGGTGAAGGACGGAGCCGTCGAATCGACCAACAACAGCCACTCCGAGGCACAGAGCTCACCCGAACCTCGGATTGAATCGTAAAAAGCCCCCCGGCCGAGCACGGCCGAGGGGTCAAAAGCAGGCTCTCACCTGCCACTTGTCCAGGGTGGGCGCGGACGGTTTCGAACCGCCGACATCTGCCTTGTAAGGGCAGCGCTCTACCACTGAGCTACGCGCCCCGGAATATTTCGACAGCCTACCTTGCCGGTGGCCCCGCCCCGCAAACCCGTATGGGGGGTGCCCGGGAGCCCGCGCGCCGGGCCGCCGGCCTGCCCCGCGTGTCCGCCCGCAGCGAAGACGGCAAAGTCGCGGTGCGCGGCGCGAACTAACCGGCCCGTGTGTTCGTCATTAACCGGTGGGAGAATGTGACACCGGGCAGGGCGGATGACAGCACGGGAGAGGGATAGTGACGGCGACACCTTCGCAGCCGTACACACCGGATACGTCGGGCGAGTCAGTGGTGCTGGTACCGGATGAGGATGTACGTGGCTGCGGGAGCGTGCGGCCGCGATCTCTCCCGGAAGACGGTCCGGGCCAGCGGAAACAGCACGAACGGCAAGAACAGCAAGACCAGCAGGACCAGCAACGTCACCGCCGGGGTCGTCGGGACCGTCGCGGCCCGCGGCGCCCTGTGTCCCCCCTCCGCGACGCCGTGGCGCTCGCCCTCCTGCCGCTCCCCCTCCTCGCCCTCGCCCTGCCCGCCGCCTTCGCGGGCGGCGGCACCCGGCGGTGGTTCGGCGGGCGCGGGGAGAGCATGCGGGCCGACGCCCAGGCCGCCAAGGACGCGGCGGCCGCCGCCTTCTACGAACTGGACACCGCCCAGCGGGACCTGCGGATCTCCATCGAGACCATCGTCGCCGTGGACTCGACGCCCGCCGCGCAGCGGGCCGTCTCCGACTTCGAGGCCATCGGGCGCCGGATCGACGAGGTCAGCCATCAGTACATCAGCGCGGTGGACGCGCACGACCTCGACCGCGACGACCTGGAAGCCTCCGTCGCCGCCCGCGCCCGCACGGAGCTGACGCAGGCCAAGGGCGAGCTGGACAAGGCCAGGGGCGACCTGGAGCGGTTCCAGCAGGGCCTCGGCCCGCTGCTCGACAAGGCGGAGACACAGCTCGCCCGGCTCGCCCCCGCCGTCGAGCGCGCCCGGCAGACCCTCCTGGCCGCCACGAACGCCCTCGACGCCGTCCGGGCGGCCGGGCTCAAGGCCGACGACCTCGCCGCGCGCCTCGCCGCCCTCGGCCCGGAGCTGACCAAGCTCAATCAGGGCGCGGGACAGCACGGCGTGCCGGAGACGCTGCAGCGCGCCGACCGCGTCCTGCGGGACGCCGAAGCCGTCCGCGCCGAGGCCGAGCGGCTGCCCGAGCGGGCCGCCGAGACAGACCGCCGGCTGGTCTCGCTGCGCACCCGCGCGCAGGCCCTCACCACCCGCAGCGGCCAGGTCGATCCGATCCTCAGCGAGTTGCGGCGGCGCTTCACCGTCGCCTGCTGGCAGGACCTGCAGCACGTCCCCGACCAGGCCGCGGAGAACGTACGGCAGGCCGAGGCCAAGCTCAGGGAAGCCCGGCAGGCGCGCGAGGAACAGCGCTGGCCGGACGCCACATCGCTGCTCTCGACGGTCCGTGCCCTGCTGAACTCGACGGACGAGGCGGTATCGGCCGCGGGCGACCGGCTCCAGCGGCTCAACGCGGTGTCGAAGGACCCCCAGCAGGAGATCGAGCGCACCCGCTTCGCGATCCGGGACGCCCAGCGCCTGGCCATGGCGGGGCGCCAGACACCGGAGCAGCGGCACGCACGCCCGCTGGACGAGTCCGTGGCCCGCCTGGACCGCGCGGTGTCCTCCCTGGAAGGCCGCCACCCTGACTACTGGCACTTCCTGACCGAGACCGAAGCCGTCCGGCAGACGGTGGCGGGTGTGGTCTCCCGGATCCGGGAGGAGCGGGGACAGGGGGCCTAGGAGCGCGGCAATGGGCCTGCGGGGCGGCCGGCCGGGGTTCCGGTGGTCGGTGCTCCGGTTCCGCTGGTTGGCGGTCCGCGGTCCGGGGGCGGATCCTTGAGGTACGTACGCCGACGTCACCGTACGCGGGTGAAGGCGATCGGCGTCCGCCGCAGCACCGTACAGAAGCGGCCTCCGCGCGCACCCAAGGGAGGCGGACATGGCCACGCATGTACTTCATCACTCGGGGACGAAGCGCCCCGGCCGACGTGTCACGTTCAACGAACACCTGCCCGTCGACCACCACCTCAGCACGATCTACCGCGTCGGCGCGGGCCTCATGGGGCTCGTCCTGCTCGCGTTCGGCATCCTCGGTCTGATCGACAAGGTCGGCTTCTTCGACACCGGGGGCGACACCGTCGCCGGTCTGAACACCAACGGCGCGCTGAGCGTCCTGTCGATCTGCGTCGGCCTCCTCCTGTTCGTCGGCATGGTGATCGGCGGCAACTTCGCCTCGACGCTCAACATGGTCCTGGGCTGCGCCTTCGTCCTCAGCGGCTTCGTGAACCTCGCCATCCTGGACACCGGCCTGAACTTCCTCGCCTTCCGCATGCCGAACGTCCTGTTCAGCTTCGTGGTGGGCCTGCTTCTGATGGTCTTCGGCATGTACGGGCGGGTCGGCTCGGCCCTGCCGCACGACAACCCGTACTGGAAGGCACGCCACCCCGAACAGGTGCGGCACGTCGAGAGCGGGCGGGCACGGCACCTGGAAAGCGGCCGGGCGCGGCACGCGGAGAGCGTCGGGAGCGGGCGGGATCGTGGGGCCCACAAGGCCGTGACGGGACACCGTCCGGAGCGTGCGGACCAACCCTGAGCAGGCACGTCGTACGCCCTGTGCGAGTCTGGGTGGCATGTCGGACCTCACCACTGCCTTCAGTAAAGCCCTGCGGACCCGGCGCCTGGTCGCCATCGTGCGCGGCACCGACGCGGAGGCCTCCTTCCGGACGGTCATGGCGCTCGTCGAGTCCGGAGTGCCGCTCGTGGAGGTCTCCCTCAGCGGCGCCGACACCCCGGGTGTCCTGCGCCGGGCCCGCGCCGAACTGGGCGACGAGGCCTGGCTGGGCGCGGGCACGGTCCTGACCGCGGACGACGCGCGGCGGGCCGCCGACGCGGGCGCGAACCTGATCGTGACGCCGGGCCTGGGCGCCGGGGTGGACGAGGCGCTGCGGCGGGAACTGCCCGTCGCGGCCGGGGTGCTGACCCCGACCGACGTGATCGCGGCGAGCACGTCCGGCGCGACGGCCCTGAAGATCTTTCCCGCGTCGGCGATGGGCGGGCCCGCCTACCTCAAGGCGCTGCGGGCCCCCTTCCCCGACCTGCCCTTCGTACCGGTGGGCGGTGTGGACGCGGCGGCCGCCGAGGAGTATCTGGCGCTCGGCGCGGTCGCCGTGGGCGTCGGCTCCCCGCTCATCGGGGACGCGGCGGACGGCGGCGACCTGGACGCGCTGCGCAAGCGCGCGGCGGAGTTCGTGGCGGTCACGGGAGCGGGCCGATGAGCGCCGCGCACCCCGGGGACGCTGTCCGTGACGTCCTGACGCTGGGCGAGACCATGGTCGCCCTGCGCGGCAGCGGCCCGCTCAAGCTGGGCGGATCGATGGACGTGTCCATCGCGGGCGCCGAGTCGAACGTGGCCATCGGCCTCGCCCGGCTCGGTCACGCGACGCGCTGGGCGGGCGCCGTCGGCGACGACGAGGCGGGCGAACTCGTGCTGCGCACGCTGCGGGCCGAGGGGGTCGACGTCAGCGGGGCGTCGCGCGACCGGGACGCGCCCACGGGGCTGATCCTCTTCGAACCGCGGCTGCCCGAAGTGACCCGCGTGCACTACTACCGCGCGGGCTCCGCCGGTTCGCGCCTGGCGGCGTCCGCCGTCGAGCGCGCCTTCGCCGCCGGCGGCGCGCCCCGCGTCCTGCACCTCACCGGCATCACCCCGGCTCTCGGCCCTGCCGCCCTCGATGCCTGCCGCCGCGCCCTCGAACTCGCCAAGGAGCACGGCACGACGGTCTGCCTCGACGTCAACTTCCGCTCACGGCTGTGGAGCGAGAAGGAGGCCGCCGGGGTCATGCGGTCCTGGATTCCGTACGTCGATGTCCTCATCGCCTCGGACGACGAACTGCCCCTGTGCGTACCGTCGACGGCTGCTGCCGCTGCCGGTGAGGTCTCCGCCCTGGCCGACGGGCTGCTGGCGCAGGGCGTGCGCGAGGTCGCCGTCAAGCTCGGTGCCCACGGGGCGACGGCGTACACCGCCGGGGGCGAACTGCACGCGCCCGCACGGCCGGTGCGTGCCGTGGACGCCGTGGGCGCAGGGGACGCGTTCGTCGCCGGGTATCTGTCGGCGCTGCTCGACGAGGCCGATGTGGCGGGGCGCCTCGACCGCGCCGTGACGACGGGCGCGTTCGCCGTGGCGTCGCACGGGGACTGGGAGGGGGCGCCTACGCGGGCTGAACTGGGGTTGTTGGGGGCGGGGGCGGGGACTGTCGTTCGGTAGCGGGGTAGCGCGGTGGCGCTGCGCTGGCCTTTGCGGTGACCCCGGCCGTGGGGCGGTCGGTCTGGTCTGGTCTCCGCGGGGCGGTGGGGGCTGGTCGCGCCGTTCCCCGCGCCCCCTACGGGGCGCCACCTCAGCCGCGGGTCCCCGCTGCCGCGCTGGCGGGGGCTCGTTGCGTAGATCCCTGCGGGCCGGTGGGGGCTGATCGCGCCGTTCCCCGCGCCCCCTACGGGGCGCCACCTCAGCCGCGGCAGCCCCCGCCGCCGCGCTGGCCGGGGCTCGTTGCGTAGATCCCTGCGGGCCGGTGGGGGCTCGTCGCGCCGTTCCCCGCGCCCCTTGCGGGGCGCCCCCCTCAGCCGCAGCAGCCCCCGCCGCAGCAACCGCCTCCGGCTCCCTGGGTGGGGGTGGGGGCTGAGGCTGTGCCGGCTACTGCCACCGTTGACAGCAGTTTCACCGAGTCCTCGTGGCCTGCGGGGCAGGTCGCGGGGGCGGCGGACTCGGCCATCGGGCGGCTCAGCTCAAAGGTGTCGCCGCAGGAACGGCAGCGGTACTCGTATCGAGGCATGGGCCAAGGCTAGCGGCAGCGGACCGGCCACAGGTCAGACGCCGGACGAGGCGTGGTGCAGGAAGCCCCGCAGGATCTCCTCCCCCGCCGCCACGCCCCGCTCCGGCAGCACCGTGAGCCCCGGCGCGGTCCAGCCCGTGTCGGCCAGCTCGCCGTGCCCGGGGCGCCACGAGCGGTCCGCGGCGAGCAGCAGATCGGCGTCGAGGAGCGAGTCACCGGCGGCGAGTATCTCGTCCGCGCCGATACGCCGGGCCACCTCCCGCACCGCCGCGCTCTTGGTCAGCGGCTTCGGCACGGCGTAGATCTTGCGGCCCTGCAACGAGACCGTCCAGCCGCGGCTCTCCGCCCACACGGCGAGCTCCTTGACCCACCCTTCCGGCAGCAGCGCCCGCTCGACGACCAGATAGGCGAAGAGGTCCTCGGCCACCCGCTCCTTCAGGAGCCAGGCCGGGTCGGCGGCACGCACCATGTGTGCGCGGACCTCGTCGAGGGACGCGCACTCGGCGGCGAGACGCCGGTCGACGGCCGCCCGCCACTCGGCGTCGGAGACGCCGTCGACCAGCAGGTGCCCGCCGTTGGCACAGATCGCGAACTTCGGCGCGGGGCCCGGCAGATGGATGCGGCCGTACTGTTCGCGCGTGCGCGTGGTCGTCGGCACGAAGACCGTCCCGCGCCCCACCTCGTCGAGCAGACCCGCGGCGGTCTCGGTGACGTACGACAGTGGCTTGCTCTCGTACACCTCGACGCAGAGCAGGCGCGGCGCCTCGGCGTCGGGCATGGTCAGGCCGAGAGCGGCGGCGGAGTAGATGAGGGTGCGGTCGAGATCGCTGGCGACCAGCACCGTCCGGGGCGTACTCACTTGGCGGCCACCGCCTTGCCTACCGCCTTGCCGTCCGTGCCGGTGGCGCCGCGGGTGAACTTCGGGTGGATCAATCCGACGCAGGTGTAAGGGAGTTCGGCCACTTCCTCCACCGGCACACCGCGCTGCTCCGCGAGGAGCCGTACGTGATCGAGGTCGGCCCCCGCTCCCGCGCGCGCCAGGATCTTCCAGGGGACACGGCGGAGCAGGACGCGTGTCGTCTCGCCGACGCCCGGCTTGACCAGGTTCACGTCGTGGATGCCGTACTCCTCGCTGATCCGCTCGACGGCGGCCCAGCCCTCCCAGGTCGGGGCCCGGTCCGCGGAGAGCAGTTCCTTGACCCGGCCGTCGACGGAGTCGGTCACCTCGTCGAAGCGGGCCGTGATGGCGCCGAGGAAGTCGACGGACACGTCCGTCCCGGCGAGTTCGCGGTAGAACTTCGCGCCGTGGAAGTCGTCGGGTCCGACCAGGTCCGCGCGCAGGACCGTGCGCGATATGAGCCCGGAGACCGTCGAGTTGAGGCACGCGGAGGGGATGAGGAAGTCCTCGCGGGTGCCGTAGGTGCGCACGCAGGAGCCGGGGTCGGCGAGCACGGCGATCTCGGGGTTGAAGCCGGCGGGCCCGCCCGCCTCCTCGAACTCCCGCACCGCGTCGGCGAGTTCGCGCGTGATCGCGCCCTTGCCCGTCCAGCCGTCGACGAAGACGACGTCGGCCGTGTCGTGGTGGGCGGCGAGCCAGCGCAGCGCGTTGGCGTCGATGCCCCGGCCGCGCACGATCGACACGGCGTAGTGCGGCAGGTCCAGGCCGTGCCGGTGCTCGGCCCAGCGCCGCATCAGTACGCCTACGGGGGTGCCCGCGCGGGCCAGCGAGACCAGGACGGGGCGGGGAGAGCGTTCGGCGAGCACGGTCTCGGTGACGGTGCCGACGGCCTGCGCGATGCGCGCGGCGGAGGTGCCGAGCGCCGCGCGGAACAGCTCCTGGTACTGCGGGCTCGGCTGGTACTCGACCGGCAGCGACTCGGCGTAGTGCGCGCCACCGCTCTGTATCGCCTCCTCGCGCTCCTCGGTGGGCGCTTCGAGCCGTACGTCCGAGAGGTCCTGGAGCAGCCAGCCGACGTCTTCGGCCGCGTACGAGGAGAAGTCGGGGCCGCGAAGGGGCTCGGGCAGCATGGAGGGCCTTTCGGGGGTGTGCTCGGAGGCGCGCTTGGAGGTGTCCTCGGGGGCGCGCTCAGGTACGTACGAGGGCACCACGGCCAGCAGCACCTGCGGAGTGTGCGCGGCGAGCTGCGCCAGCAGGCCGCCGGGGGCGTGGAGTTCGGGGCGGTCGGCCACGGAGTCGACCACGAGGACGATCGCGTCGAAGCCGCCGCCCGCGACGTTGTACGCGTACCTCTCGCCGGGTCCGTCGGCGGGCGCGTCGTGCGCGGGGAAGACGAGGCGGCTGCGGATGGCGTAGCCGGGGTCGTCGACGGCGAGCACGGGCGAGCGGGTGGTGGTGGAGTAGCGCACCTCCGCGGCACCGGCGGGCAGCCGCTCCTCCAGTGCCTTGCCGAGGGCCAGCGGCGCGTACATCAGCTCCTCGAAGCCGAGCACGAGGACGCGCGAGCGGGCGGGGGCAGGGGTGGAAGCGGGGGCGACGGCGGGAGCAGGGGTGGGGGCGGGAGCAGGGGTGGGGGCTGGTGCGGGCGCAGGGCCGGGTCCCGCGACGGGAGCCAGCGCCTCCGCGATCCGGTCCGCCATCCCCGGAAGCGCCGCGTCGAGCGCCGCCCGGTGCCCGGGCGCGAAGCCGTGGCGCCCGCCGTCCGGCACCCCGGCGGGCCAGCCGAGGTCGACCCTGCCGACAGAGCCGCCCTCCCTGCGCGGCGCGGGAAGCGCCGCAGCCTCGTACTCCTCGACCAGTGCCTGCCCCTTCTCCAGGACCCCGTCCGGCAGGCTCACCGTGCCGGACGCCAGCGTGATCAGGTCGACCCGCGCGCCGATCTCGCGGGCGAAGCCTGCCAGGCGGCCCTGGTCCTGCGGGGAGCGCATGTCGACGAGCGCCACGATGACGTACCGCTCGCGCGGGTACAGCTCGTGCAGGGCGCGGATCGTGTTGAGGACGGTGTTTCCGGTGGAGAACTCGTCGTCGACGAGGACCAGCGGGCCGTCCCTGGTGAGCAGCCGGGGGTCCTCGGGGAGCAGCAGGTGCGAGGTGGCGTGCGAGTGGGACTCCTCGAAGCCGCCCGCCCTGCGCACTCCGTCGACCGGGCGGCGCGTGGAGTGCAGGTAGGGCGCGAGGCCGATGCCGTCCGCGACGCAGTGGCCGAGGCCGGTGGCCGTCTCCGCGTACCCGAGGACGACCGCGCGCCGGGCCTCCGCGTCGCCCAGGAGCGCGCGCGCCCGGACGCCGAGGTCGTGCCCGGCCGCGTACACGACGGAGGGCAGCTGCGGCACATGCTTGCCCAGGACGTTCGACACCAGGAGGTGCGCCCGCTTCGGGTTGCGGCGCAGGGCGAGGCCGAGCAGGTCGCTCAGCCCCGGGTCCCCGGCCAACTCCACGCCGAGCCGCTCGGCGACCCACGTCCCTGACCACACCACGTCGTCGTTCACAGTCCTCGCACAGTCCTTAGGTTCCTTGGGTTCTTCCGCATTTACGTTCTTCGTTGCGTTCTTCGCCGTCGGCCGGAGACCCGGCTCGGCCGGGGTCAGTCGGAGAGCCCGGCGGAGAGCAGTTCCACGAAGCCGATGTCCTCGCGCGCGACGCCGAACACCTCGGCGCGCATGAGGGTCCCCTCGGCCCACGCGCGGTGCGGCTTCACCTCGTTCATCTTGTTCGTGTACGCCGAGCGCATGACCCCGCCGCCGTCCCGCTCGGGGCGCAGGATGTCCTCGGCGTCGCTGAACTCCTCGTGGGTGACGACCGAGAGGGCGTGCACGGGCAGGACGTGCGAGGGGTGGATGCAGGTCTTGCCGAGCAGGCCGTTGGCCCGGTCGAGCTCGATCTCGCGGAGCAGCCCGTCGATGTCGTGCTCGATGAGCGCCTGCCGCAGCTCCTCCGCCCGGCCCTCCAGGAAGGGGCTCCGGCGCAGCTGCGGCTTGAACATCCGCTCCTGGACGCGGAAGTACTCCCACACGGGCCCTGTCACGGTGAAGCCCGTGCCGTCGGCGCGGCCGAGGCGGTTGACCACGTCGGCGATGACCGAGGCCACGATGTGGACGTCGTAGGCGGTCATGTGCGGCGGCCTGCGCAGTCCGTACGCCGAGCAGAAGTCGGTGACGCCGAGCCGCAGCGCGAGGACCCGCTCGCGGTACTTGTCGACGGTGCGGGCGATCCCGGCGAGGGTCTCGGCGCGGCTCTCCAGGTGCAGCAGCTCGGGCGATTCGAGGACGGGCATCGCGAAGAGCCGCCGGCCGGTCGCGGCCTCCGCCGCTGCGAGCGACTCCAGGAAGGCGACGCCGCGCTCCTCGGTGAACTTGGGCAGTACGAATCCGGACAGCAGCCGGATGCCGGGACCGAGGCGGTCCGCGATGTCGGTTATCTGCTCGGGGTCCCGGACCCGGATGAACAGGAGCGGCAGTTCCGGACCGTCCGCGTCCGCACCGATACGGCCCGCGGCGTCCCGCTCCGCGAGGTCGGCGAACTGCCTGACCAGGTTCTCCTCGGCGCCGATGACCTCGGCGTCGTCGATCGAGTCCTCGAGGCAGAGCACCATCGAGATCACGCCACGTCCGGCCTGCTTCAGGATGTCGTCGGCCAGGCGGGGGCGCGTGGCGGGGCTGTAGAGCGTGGCCCCGAGTGCGGCGGCGAGCAGGCGCGGGGAGGAGTCCGCGGTGAAGGAGCACGGCTCCCGATGGAAGAGACGCTGTCGCACCTCTGGGGCGATATGCCCGAAATGACGCATGATTTCCCCTGTACTCGTCGGCGCGACCCGACGTGATGTGGCCGGTAATAGTACGTAGGGACGGGTGTCAAGGGTTCCCCATGGGCATGAAATTCAGGTAACCCGGCCGTGTCGGACACACGGGCCACACACCGTCACCCCCGCGTTGTCCCGTTCGAACCCGGGAAGGCAGGATGACCGCATGACGCACGCGATGTTGAAGGGGTCGAACGTCCCGCTCGAAGCCACGGCCGTCCGCGCAGTCCTGCGCTGGACCCCCGGGCAGGGCGTCCCGGACGTCGACGCGTCGGCCCTGCTGCTCGGCGCCGACGGCCGCGTGCGGTCCGACGAGGACTTCGTCTTCTACAACCAGCCGCGCCATCCGTCGGACAAGGTCTGGCGGCTCGGCAAGAAGCGCGTGACCGGGGGCCTCTCCGAGGGCTCGACCGACACGATCCAGACGGATCTGGCGGGCCTGGACGGGGCGGTGAGCCGGGTCCTGCTCGTCGCATCCGCCGACGACACCGCCTTCAAGCACGTACGCGCCCTGCGCATCCTGCTGTACGACGCCGCGGCGGGCGAGGCCGAACCGCTCGCCTACTTCGACATCACCCCGCAGACGGGCGACGAGACCGCCCTCATCTGCGGCGAGCTCTACCGCCGCGGTGACGTGTGGAAGTTCCGCGCCCTCGGCGAGGGCTATCTGAACGGCCTGGAGGGTCTCGCCGGTGACTTCGGCATCTCCGTGGACGAGTCGGAGGCGGTGACCGAGCCGACGACCGAGGCATCCCTGCCGCAGCCCTACCCCCAGCATCACCAGCCGCTGCCCGAACCGGCCACGCAGGCGCTGCCCCCGCAGGTCCCGGCCACGCACGCGCCGGCTTCCCAGCCCTTCCCCGCCCCGGCCCCGCAGCCCGCGTACGGCTACCCTCCCGAGCCCCCGCGCCACCAGCCGGCCCCGCAGCCTTCCTACGGCTACCCGCAGCACGCGCCCGCCCACGCGGCTCCGGCTCCGCAGCCCAGTTACGGCTATCCGCAGCCCGTGGCGCCGATGCCGGACCCGAACTTCCGGCTGCCGCCCCAGGGCCCGCAGTTCCTGGCGCGCTGAGCCCGCGGCGAGGGCCCGGGGCGGGGCCGCTCACACCTTGGACTTGTAACCGCGGCCCCACTGCAGCCCCCAGCCGTAGAGGCGGTCGAGCTCGGCCTGGAAGCCGTAGACGAACTTCACCTCGCGGCGCACGACCAGCTCGTCCTTGACGTTCTCCAGCGTGAATATCGCGCAGGAGCGTGCCTGCGGCTGGCGCTCGTCCAGGTCGATCTCGATCCGCGGCCCGTTGCTGGGGTAGAGCGTCACCTTGGCGTGCGTGCGGTCGAAGGCCGGCGTCTGGTCGTAGATGTAGGCGAAGAACAGCAGCCGCTTGATCGACTCGCGGTGGTCGAGGTTCACGTAGATCGTCTCGCCGGACGGTGAACCGAACCGGTCGTCGCCGCTGAGCTTCACGAACGGCGGTGCGTTCAGATCCCCGAAGAAGCTGCCCAGGGGCTGTACGACGCCCTTGGCGCCGTCCACCGTCTCGTACAGGCAGCCGAGGTCGAGGTCCACGTTGACCACGCCCTGGGTGTGCGCCTGGACCACGTCGGGCTGGAACATCCGGAAAGGATGCCGCAGCAGGCCGCCGCCCTTGCGCTTGCCGATGATGTCGGACGTCCGCATCTGCCAGGAGAGGTTGACCCGGAGATTGCCGGTGGCCGCGCCCTGTTTGTTGAGCGAGACCGTCGGGTGCCGCTTGGTGAGTTCGATGGAGTTGGTCGCGGCGCTCCCCGACTCGAAGTCCATCGAGCGCCCACGGAATAGACCGTCCCAGAAGGACATCGCCGCCCCCAAAAGTTTCCGGAGCCCCATGGGCCCGTCACGAATGCCGACGGGGCGGCCAGGAGGACTCGTCCTCGATGGCCGCCCCGTTCAGAAGCGTTCCTCACTCATCCGCCGGTCACACGCCGGGAACGAGCCGGACCCGAACTCACACGCCCGACGAGACCTCTGTCTTCTCGTCCGAACCCGAGCCGTTGCCCTCGGCGGCCGCCAGCCTCTTGTTGCGGCGCACGGACGACCAGAAGGACCAGGCGATCAGGACGACGCCGACGAGGCCGGTGATGACCTCGTGGATCTCGTACTGGATCGTGACGAGCAGGATCACGGCGAGGGCGCCGATCGCGTAGTGCGCGCCGTGCTCCAGGTAGACGTAGTCGTCGAGGGTGCCCTGGCGGACCAGGTAGACGGTGAGCGAACGGACGTACATCGCGCCGATGCCCAGGCCGAGCGCCATCAGGACGATGTCGTTCGTGATGGCGAAGGCGCCGATGACGCCGTCGAAGGAGAACGACGCGTCCAGGACCTCGAGGTAGAGGAACATGAAGAAGGCGGCCTTGCCGGCCAGGACGACCGCGGGAACCTTCTTGCCCGTCTTCTTGGCCTCTTCCTCCTCCTCGTGCTCGCGCTCCTCCTCTTCCTCGAGTTTGTTCTCGAAGAAGCCGGACAGACCGCCCACCACCAGATACGTGATGAGTCCGGCGATACCGGAGATCAGTACTGTCTGTGCCTTGTCCACATGCGCGCCACCGTGCTGGTGGGCGTGGGTGGCGACGGTCATCGCGGAGACCATGAGCACGATGAGCGCGATGCAGACCGACAGCATGTCGATCTTGCCGAGCTTGGCGAGCGGGCGCTCAAGCCAGCCGAGCCACTTGATGTCACGGTCCTCGAAAATGAAGTCGAGGAAGATCATCAACAGGAACATGCCACCGAACGCGGCGATCGACGGGTGAGCGTCGGTCACCAGCTGCTGGTACTTGTCCTTGTCGTTGAGCGCGAGACGCACAGCCTCGATGGGGCCGATCTTGGCGCTGATCGCCACGATCGCGACGGGGAACACGAGCCGCATGCCGAAGACGGCGATCAGGACACCGATGGTGAGGAAGATCTTCTGCCAGAAGGCACTCATCTTCTTCAGGATTCCGGCGTTGACCACCGCGTTGTCGAAGGACAGCGAGATCTCGAGGATGGACAGGATCGCCACGACCCCGAAACCCGTCCACCCCCCGTAGAACACCGCCGCGACCAGGCCGAGCGCGGTAACCGCGAACGACCAGCCGAAGGTTTTCAGAAGCACTGGCTACCCAATCGTGTGTGTACGGGCTCCCGTGTAGCGGTCTCCCCCGCGCCGGTCCCCGGCTTTACGAAACATTGACCCCGAAGTCTAGAGCGATGCCCCGCAGACCTGACGCGTACCCCTGCCCTACTGCACGGAACTTCCACTCGCCGCCGTAGCGATAGACCTCGCCGAAGATCATCGCGGTCTCCGTGGAGGCGTCCTCGGAGAGGTCGTACCGCGCGAGCTCCTGGTGGTCGGCCTGGTTGACCACGCGGATGAACGCGTTGCTCACCTGGCCGAAGGTCTGGCCGCGATTGTCCGCGTCGTGGATCGAGACCGGGAAGACGATCTTGTCGCAGTTGGCGGGCACCTTGGCGAGGTCGATCAGGAGCGACTCGTCGTCCCCGTCACCCTCACCGGTGAGGTTGTCACCGGTGTGTTCGACGGAGCCGTCCGGGCTCTTGAGGTTGTTGTAGAAGACGAACCACTCGTCGCCGATGACCCGGCCCGAGTTGCACATCAGCGCGCTGGCGTCGAGGTCGAAAGGGGCTCCGGTGGTGGAGCGCGCGTCCCAGCCGAGACCGACCAGGACCTGTGTGAGGTTCGGTGCGGCCTTGGAGAGGGAGACATTGCCTCCCTTGGCGAGCGTGACGCCCATGATGTGGTCCTCCCCGTGGTTCGTGAGCAGAAATCCCCGGGCCCCCGTGCGGGCGCCCCTGTCCGGGAACAAGAGTTTTGAGCACGTCCGGCGCCGCACTCGTGGTGTGCGGCGCCGGACGACAAGGCGGAGGGTGTTGCTCGGCTCAGACGTTGACGCCGAAGTCCTGCGCGATGCCGCGCAGGCCCGAGGCGTAGCCCTGGCCGACGGCGCGGAACTTCCACTCCGCTCCGTTGCGGTACAGCTCGCCGAAGACCATGGCCGTCTCCGTGGAGGCGTCCTCGGAGAGGTCGTACCGCGCGATCTCCGCGCCGCCCGCCTGGTTCACGACGCGGATGAACGCGTTGCGCACCTGGCCGAACGACTGCTGGCGGGTCTCGGCGTCGTAGATCGAGACCGGGAAGACGATCTTGTCCACGTCGGCCGGAACGGCGGACAGGTCGACCTTGATCGCCTCGTCGTCGCCCTCGCCCTCACCGGTGGTGTTGTCACCGGTGTGCTCGACGGATCCGTCCGGGCTCTTCAGGTTGTTGAAGAACACGAAGTTGCCGTCGCTGCTGACCTTGCCCTCGGCATTCGTCAGGATGGCGCTGGCGTCGAGGTCGAAGTCCGTACCGGTGGTGGTACGGACGTCCCAGCCCAGGCCGACCAGAACCGCGGTCAGGCCGGGGGCCTCCTTGCTCAGCGATACGTTGCCGCCCTTGCTGAGGCTGACTCCCACAAATCCTCCCAAATAGATGTCCAGGGGCGGGGAGCCCCAGTCGTGCTTTGCCATCGGATCAACGAATGGATCCTAGTGACCGGTTCCCGGCCGACACAGGCTCTGCACCCGAAGAATCACAGGGTGTCACCCCTGAGGAAGCACAGGGTCGGTCACAGGGCGTCGAGAGCCTTGACGTACTCGTTGAGGTCGCGGGCGTCCGGCAGGCCGTTGACGACGGTCCAGCGCACCACGCCCTGCTTGTCGATGATGAAGGTGCCGCGCACCGCGCAGCCCTTCTCCTCGTCGAAGACGCCGTACGCCCGCGAGGCCTCGCCGTGCGGCCAGAAATCGGAGAGCAGCGGGTACTCCAGGCCTTCCTGGTCGGCGAAGACGCGCAGGGTGTGGATGGAGTCGTTCGAGACCGCGAGCAGCTGGGTGTCGTCGTTGACGAACTTCGGCAGTTCGTCGCGCAGGGCGCAGAGCTCGCCCGTGCACACGCCGGTGAACGCGAACGGGTAGAAGAGCAGCACCACGTTCTTCTCGCCGCGGAAGTCCGACAGCTTCACGGTCCGGCCGTGGTTGTCCTTCAGCTCGAAGTCCGGGGCCTTGGTGTCGGTCGCGATTCCAGCGAGCGCCATGAGCTGAGCATCCCTTCGATGAGGCTGTTCGGGTGACGTCCACCCTACGCAACGGGCGTTTCGTCCGATCACTGCCCATGGCGGGCGCCTCGCAGACCCCGCACATACGCATGAGCCCCCACCGGCACGTACCGGCGGGGGCTCACGGCGATTGACTCAGTCGACTTCCTGCTGCCTGAGCGGCAGCTTCACCGCTTCTTGGCTGCCGCCTTCGGCGTGACCAGACGGCTGCCCGTCCAGTCCTTGCCCGCGTTGATGCTCTTGGTCTGAGCGAGGCCGGCGGTCTGGGCTGCTTCGTTGATGTCGCTCGGCTCGACGTAACCGTCGCGGCCGGTCTTCGGCGTCATCAGCCAGAGGTCGCCGCCCTCTTCGATCAGCTGGGTGGCGTCTACCAGCGCATCCGTCAGGTCGCCGTCGTCCTCGCGGAACCACAGCACCACGGCGTCAGCAGTGTCGTCGTAGTCCTCGTCGACGAGCTCGCTGCCGATCACCCCTTCAATGGCCTCGCGGAGCTCCTGATCGACATCGTCGTCGTAGCCGATCTCCTGGACCACCTGCTCGGGCTGGAAACCCAGCCTCGCGGCAGGGTTGGTCCGCTCCTCCGCGTGGTCCGCGGTCGCGCTCACGGCTTGCCTCCTGATCATGTTTTCGGGAATGCCTTCATCCACGCGCGTGCGCGGGACATTGGCGGTAGTCCACACGGGCGGACCGGATCGCGCAAGTACCCGGCCGTCAAGACCGCTGAAACGGTGACGTTCCCGGCCGTGTCGCCGCAACTCAAGGCCCATCTGCCAGAACCTTCTCCGCTCGCACTTCGCTCGCGCGACGCCGGTCGGAACTGGGCTCCGAACGGCCTTACGAACCGGCTAGGCAGGATGGGCGTATCGTTGCGATTTGGTCGAGCCTACCCCAGGGCCGCCGGACGGGCGCCTCGGTTACCTCTGAGTAGAGATGACGATTAGGCCTACGCGGTACACGATGGGGAACGTCTCACAGCCAGGCAGAACCCAGGCGAAAGCCCCAACAGCGAAGGAACAGCGTGGCTTCCGGATCCGATCGCAACCCGATCATCATTGGCGGCCTGCCGAGTCAGGTCCCGGACTTCGATCCCGAAGAGACCCAGGAGTGGCTCGACTCCCTCGATGCCGCGGTGGACGAACGCGGCCGCGAGCGGGCCCGCTACCTGATGCTCCGACTTATCGAACGTGCGCGCGAAAAGCGCGTAGCCGTACCCGAAATGCGCAGTACGGACTACATCAACACGATCGCCACCAAGGACGAGCCTTTCTTCCCCGGCAACGAGGAGATCGAGCGGAAGGTCCTGAACGCGACCCGCTGGAACGCCGCGGTGATGGTGTCGCGCGCCCAGCGCCCCGGCATCGGCGTCGGCGGCCACATCGCCACCTTCGCCTCCTCCGCCTCGCTCTACGACGTGGGCTTCAACCACTTCTTCCGCGGCAAGGACGAGGGCGACGGCGGCGACCAGATCTTCTTCCAGGGGCACGCGTCCCCCGGTATCTACGCCCGCGCCTTCCTCCTGGACCGGCTCTCCGAGCAGCAGCTCGACGCGTTCCGCCAGGAGAAGTCGAAGGCCCCGAACGGACTTTCGTCCTACCCGCACCCGCGCCTGATGCCGGACTTCTGGGAGTTCCCGACCGTCTCCATGGGCCTCGGCCCCCTCGGTGCGATCTTCCAGGCCCGCATGAACCGCTACATGGAGGCGCGCGGCATCGCCGACACCTCCAAGTCCCACGTCTGGGCCTACCTCGGCGACGGCGAGATGGACGAGCCCGAGTCGCTCGGCCAGCTCTCCATCGCCGCCCGCGAGGGCCTGGACAACCTGACCTTCGTCGTCAACTGCAACCTCCAGCGCCTCGACGGCCCGGTACGCGGCAACGGCAAGATCATCCAGGAGCTCGAGTCGCAGTTCCGCGGCGCCGGCTGGAACGTCATCAAGCTCGTGTGGGACCGCAGCTGGGACCCGCTGCTCGCCCAGGACCGCGACGGCCTCCTGGTCAACCGGCTCAACACCACGCCCGACGGCCAGTTCCAGACCTACGCCACCGAGACCGGCTCGTACATCCGCGAGCACTTCTTCGGCGACGACCAGCGGCTGCGCGCCATGGTCGAGAACATGACCGACGAGCAGATCCTGCACCTGGGCCGCGGCGGCCACGACCACAAGAAGGTCTACGCGGCGTACGCGGCCGCCAAGGCCCACAAGGGCCAGCCGACCGTCATCCTCGCCCAGACGGTCAAGGGCTGGACCCTCGGCCCGAACTTCGAGGGCCGCAACGCCACGCACCAGATGAAGAAGCTGACGGTCGACGACCTCAAGGGCTTCCGCGACCGCCTGCACATCCCGATCACGGACCAGCAGCTCGAGGACGGCGCCCCGCCGTACTACCACCCGGGCCGCGACTCCGAAGAGATCCAGTACATGCACGACCGCCGCCAGAGCCTCGGCGGCTACGTCCCCACCCGCGTCGTCCGTTCCAAGCCCCTCCAGCTTCCCGAAGACAAGGCGTACGCGACCGCGAAGAAGGGGTCGGGCCAGCAGTCGATCGCCACCACCATGGCGTTCGTCCGCATCCTGAAGGACCTCATGCGGGACAAGGAAATCGGCAAGCGTTTCGTGCTGATCGCCCCCGACGAGTACCGCACCTTCGGCATGGACGCCTTCTTCCCGAGCGCGAAGATCTACAACCCGCTCGGCCAGCAGTACGAAGCCGTCGACCGCGATCTGCTCCTGGCCTACAAGGAGTCCCCGACCGGCCAGATGCTGCACGACGGCATCTCCGAGGCCGGTTGTACGGCCTCGCTGATCGCCGCGGGCTCGGCCTACGCCACCCACGGCGAACCGCTGATCCCCGTGTACGTCTTCTACTCGATGTTCGGTTTCCAGCGCACCGGCGACCAGTTCTGGCAGATGGCCGACCAGCTGGCCCGCGGCTTCGTGCTCGGCGCCACCGCCGGCCGGACGACCCTGACCGGCGAGGGCCTCCAGCACGCGGACGGCCACTCGCAGCTGCTCGCCTCGACCAATCCGGGCTGCGTCGCCTACGACCCGGCGTTCGGTTACGAGATCGCGCACATCGTCAAGGACGGCCTGCGCCGGATGTACGGCCCCGACAGCGAGGACGTCTTCTACTACCTCACCGTCTACAACGAGCCCATCCAGCACCCGGCCGAGCCCTCCGATGTGGACGTCGACGGCATCCTCAAGGGTATCTACCGGTTCAAGACGGGCGAGCAGGGCGCCATCCCGGCGCAGATCCTCGCCTCCGGTGTCGCGGTCCCGTGGGCGGTCGAGGCCCAGCAGATCCTCGCTTCGGAGTGGAACGTCAAGGCGGACGTCTGGTCGGCGACCTCCTGGAACGAACTGCGCCGTGAGGCGGTCGACGTGGAGCGCCACAACCTCCTCCACCCCGAGGAGGAGCAGCGCACCCCGTACGTGACGCAGAAGCTTTCCGGCGCTGAGGGTCCGTTCGTGGCCGTCTCCGACTGGATGCGGAGCGTCCCCGACCAGATCTCCCGCTGGGTCCCCGGCACCTACCAGTCCCTGGGCGCCGACGGCTTCGGCTTCGCGGACACCCGCGGTGCGGCCCGCCGCTTCTTCCACATCGACGCCCAGTCGATCGTGGTCGGCGTACTGACCGAGCTGGCCCGTGAGGGCAAGCTCGACCGCTCCGTGCTGAAGCAGGCCATCGACCGCTACCAGCTGCTCGACGTCACGTCGGCCGACCCGGGCGTCGCCGGAGGCGACGCCTAGGCCGCGCGGCGCCTGAGCACGTAGGTCGCCCGGAGGGCGGTGGGACGGTGACTCCCGCCGCCCTCCGGCGTTTCCTGCGAAGTGGCGTTCCCTGCGAGCTGGCGTTCCCTGCGAGGTCAGGTCTCCCGCGACCCGGTCAGTTCTCCCAGACCTTGAAAGCCCTCACGCGGTAGGGCGATTCGGGGAGCCAGGTGCCACCTCCCGGATAGGTGTCGAACTCGCCGGTCTCCCCGCACTCCGCGGATTGATACGTGGTGACCGGCCGGCCCGTGCGGTTGGCGAGAGCTTGAGCGCTGCCCCCCTCCGGCAGCGCTACACAGCTCTCGATGTCGATCCCGGACAGCTCATACGTCTGTCGGGCGCCCTTGAACTGCGCCTTCCCCCATAGACAGAGCTCTCCCGGCCCGCAACGGCCGAGCCCCGGCGGCGCGGCGGCCCCCGCGTACTTCGCAGGTGTCGCGGAATCGGCCTTGGCGAGCGGTGTCGTGGCCCCGGCCGGTACGGGGGCCAGGATCACCGAGGCGAGTGCGGCGACGGCGAAGGTCGTGGGCATGGTCGTACGCATCTTCATCAACTCCCGTTTTGTGTCGAGCACTTGTGTGCCGCGTCGATCACTTGCGAGAACTGTGACCCACTCGCTAGCTCCGTCGGAAGGGGTACGAATGTGCGTCACCCAGATAGGCGAAAGCCCCCCAGTTGAACCCTGAGGGGCTTTCCCTGATACGCGGATGCGTGGCCCGTGCGCGAGCGACCGGACGCCGCCGGCGTCGGACGCGGGCGCCAGGCGTCGGCGCCAGACGTCGGCGCCAGACGTCGGCGCCAGACGCCCGCGCTGCTAGATGTGTCCGACCCCCGCGCCCGCCTCGGCGTTGGCGCCTCGCTTGGTCAAGGTGGCGACCAGGGCCGCGATGACCGCGACGACACCGGCGACGGTGAAGGCCAGGCCCATGCCGGACACGAACGTGTCGTGCGCGACCTTGGTGATCGCCTCGGCGACCGGCTCCGGCGTCTTCGGCGGAATCGGGGCCCCGCCCATCTCGACGGCGCCGGACGCCTGGCCGAGCTGCTCCGGCGTCAGGGGCGGCAGCTTGGCGTCCGCCCAGTTCGCGGGAAACTCCTCATCGACCCGGGATGCCATCACCGCGCCGAGCACCGCTGTGCCCAGCGCGCCGCCGACCTGCATGCCGGCCTGCTGCAGACCGCCCGCGACGCCGGACAGCTCCAGCGGGGCGTTGCCGACGATGACCTCGGTGGCTCCCACCATCACGGGGGCGAGGCCGAAGCCCAGCATGGCGAGCCAGAGCGACATCGGCAGCGTCGCGGTGTCCGTCGTCATCGTGGACATGCCGAACATCGCGACGGCCGTGGCCACCATGCCGCCGACGAGCGGGACGCGGGGCCCGAACTTGGTGATGAGCGCGCCGGCGATCGGCGACGAGACGATCATCATGGCCGTCAGCGGCAGGAGATGCAGTCCGCTGTCGACGGGGCTCATGCCGTGCACGTTCTGCAGGTAGAACGTGACGAAGAACAGCCCGCCCATGAAGGCGAAGGCCATGAGGACCATCAGGACCACGCCCGCGGACAGCGGGACGGACCTGAACATGCCCAGCGGGATGAGCGGTTCCTTGACCTTCGTCTCCCAGAAGGCGAAGAGCACGAAGAGAACCACCGCGCCCGCGAGGAAGAGCAGCGTCTTGGTCCCGCCCCAGCCCCACTCCGAGCCCTTGATGAGGGAGAGGATCAGCGCGAACATGCCGCCGGACAGGAGGACGATGCCGGGGATGTCGAAGGACTTCGGCGCGTTCTCCGCGCGGTGGTCCTTGAGGATCACCAGGCCCAGGCCGAGCGCGATGACGCCCACGGGCACGTTGATGAAGAACACCGACTGCCAGCTGACGTGCTCGACGAGCAGGCCGCCGACGATCGGGCCGCCCGCGGTCGAGGCGCCGATGACCATGCCCCAGATGCCGATCGCCATGTTCAGCTTCTCGGCGGGGAAGGTGGCGCGCAGCAGGCCGAGCGCGGCCGGCATCAGCAGGGCTCCGAAGAGGCCCTGGAGCACGCGGAAGGCGACGACCAGGCCGACGCTGCTGGAGAACCCGATCGCGCCGGAGGCCACGGCGAAGCCCGCCACGCCTATGAGGAAGGTCTGCCGGTGACCGAACCGGTCACCCAGCTTGCCGGCGGTGATCAGGGCGACGGCGAGCGCGAGGAGGTAGCCGTTGGTGATCCATTGGACGCCGGCCATCGTGGTGCCGAGGTCACTGGCGATGGCCGGGTTGGCGATCGCCACGATGGTGCCGTCCAGGGCGACCATCATCACGCCGATCGCGACGGAGAAGAGCGTCAGCCAAGGGTGGCCGCGGAGCCCCTTGGCCGGGGCAGGAGCGGACGATGGCTCCGGCGCCTTGTCCGCCTTGTCGACGGTGATCTGACTAGTCATACGTTCGAGGCTAGTGTCAGCCGCTGACAGTTGACCAATCATTTCACAAGTCGGTAGCTGTCATGTAGCTCACAGGTATGCTGAGCTGGTCATATCGGCGGAAAGAGGGCCATGGTGTGAGGACCGAGCAGCGCGCGGCGGACCCCGCGAAACCGCAGGCCGAGGCCTCCGGAGGCAGCTCCGACGAGCCCTCCCGGACCGGACTGCGCGAGCGGAAGAAGCAGCGCACCCGTGACGCGCTCCTGCGCGCCGCTCTCGAGCTCTTCACGACCAAGGGGTACGAAGAGACGACGGTCGACGAGATCGCCGAAGCCGTCGACGTCTCCCAGCGCACGTTCTTCCGGTACTTCGCCAACAAGCAGGAAACCGCTTTCGCCGTACAGGAGATGGTGGAGCAGCGGTTCGTGGAGGTGCTGCGCGAACGCCCCTACGCGGAAACGCCGTTCGTGGCCCTGCGCAGGGCCGTCATGGACGCCTGGGACGCGATGGGAAGGTCCATCGAGGAGGTGGTCCCGGTCGAACTCCACATGCGGACCTACCAGATGATCGAGTCCACCCCTTCCCTGCTCGCCGCCCACCTGCGTCGCTCCATCGAGATGGAGGAGGAGATCGCGCGCGTGATCGCCGAGCGCGAGGGGCTCGACCTGGACACGGACCCGCGACCGCGCGTGGTGGTGGCCGCCTTCAGTGGCGTGATGCGCGTGACGGGACGGCTGTGGGGCGCGGGCGAGGACTACAGCGTGGAGTCCATCCGCGCGATCACCGAGACCTATCTCGACCAACTGGGGCCCGCATTGACGGAGAACTGGCGCACAGAGTGACGACACGTGCACTCCGCACGGTTCACCCGGCAGATCGAAGCATCGAACAAACAACACACTGAGTGCCGATTGATGCACCGTCAGTAGGGGTCAACGCCCGGCGCGCTGCGCATATGCGCCACCTACGGAGTGTTACGAAAGCGCTCGAAGTGCGCCCGCTATGCCTCAATTACCCCACAGGAAACGTGATCTGCCTCACCCGATGTACGGCGGGCATCACGATTCTCCTAGGGTGTCCCGTAGTGACTTCCTTCGACTCCTCCCCTCAACTCAGCGCCTGGCGCGCTCTGCTTGCGCTCGCCGTCGTGTTCGTCATGCTCGCGACCACCGGCTGGACCGCGGTACGCCACCACAAGGACGACGCGTCGCCGCTCGCTGCCTCGCTCTCCGCCTGGCAGAGCGGGCACATCAACGGACGGGCCCTGCCCGACGCCAGTGCCCCGGCCGGCAGGCTCGCCCACTTCTTCGCCTCGCTCGACGCACATCAGCGCACTCGTCTCGCCGCCCGCTATCCCCTTGCGGTCGGCAACATGAACGGCGCCCCCGTGGAGCTGCGATATCGCGCGAACCGCATCGCCCTGGACCAAGCGCGCAAGATCGAGCAACAGCGCATGCACGACAAGCGCCTCTCCCCGATCGGGCAACAGGAGGCGGAGCGCAGAATGAAGCGCTTCGGCGTGATGATGCGCCCTGAGCGGCATGTCCTGTCGTTCGATCCCATGGGGTCGGGTCGTATGGCCGAAGTCTTCGGAGATCTCGACCGGGCCTCCCGGGTGTCGGTCGTGGTGCCCGGCGTGGACACGAACCTGCTGACCTTCGAGCGGACGAACCGCAAGTACTCCGCGCCTGTCGGCATGGCCAAGTCCCTGTACCGCGCGGAGCGCGCGGCGAGCCCACGCGCGCGTACCGCCGTGATCGCCTGGGCCGACTACACCGCGCCCATCGGCCTCGGTGTCGACGCGGCCACCTCCATGCGCGCGGACGAAGGTGCGATCCGGCTCAACTCCCTGGTGCGCGGGCTGCCGGGGCACTCATCTGTCGCGCTGTACTGCCACAGCTACGGCTCGGTGGTCTGTGGCGTCGCCGCACGGCAGCTGCCCTCCCGTGTTTCCGACATCGCGGTCGCGGGCAGTCCCGGCATGCGCGCCGACACGGCCGCGCAGCTGGGTACGGGCGCCCGTATCTGGGCGACCAGGGACGGCGACGACTGGATCCAGGATGTGCCAAACATGGAGGTCGGCGGGCTCGGCCACGGTGCCGATCCCGTCTCGAAGGACTTCGGCGCGCGCGTGCTGTCCGCACGGGGCGCAATCGGCCACACCGGCTACTTCGAGCCGGGCACGGAGAGCCTCAGGAACTTCGCCGACATCGGCACCGGCTCGTACCGTTCGGTCCGCTGCGCGAGCGGGAATGATGCCTGCCGGAGTGAATTTTCCGGCACGACAGTGGCCTGACGCGCGTAGAAATCAACGAAACAGCGGCACGCCGCAGGAGGGACGGAGGCGCGCGTGCCGCCTACGATGAGCCGCATGGGTGATGTACTGGCCGGATTTCACGCCGCCTGGGAGTTCGAGTCCGACTCCGTGCTCATCCGCTTCGAACGGGGAATCCGCACGCCGAAGCTTCTCCAGGCACTCGGTGAACGTCGCATCCCCCACGAGGCGATCGCGGCGGTGACACTTACTCCTGGCAAGCGCGGGACGGTCGTCCTGCACGCTGTGCCGAGACCTGGCGCGGATCCGCTGATGGAGGCGGCCGCGGGCCAGCTCAAGGACGGCTACGACCCGTATCGACTCGTGCTGCCCGCCGAGCGGGAGACGCTCGCCGAGTACTACGCGGACGAGCTGCGGGAACAGATCACCCGGGACGACTGCGGGCCTCCGGACCGCTACCTGGTGGCGCCTCCGGAGACGCCGCTGCAGTTCAAGGCGTACGACGGCAAGGCGTCCTTCGACGGCAAGTCGGTGGCCTTCCGGTGGTTCTGGACGGGCGCTTCCTCCGCGAAGTGGAAAGCCGGCGACCAGAGTTTCCTGGTCACGGACCTGAGCGGCGTCGAGTGGCGCTCTCCGGAGGTCTTCGAGGGGCATCTGCGGCTGCTGCGCCGTGAGACTCCGCTCGCCCAGCCCGCGCAGGCGGACCAGGACCCCGCGGCCGTCGTCTTCGGTCTGGGGTACGGCCCCGTGCACGAGTCGCTGCCCTTTGCGGCGTCGGTGCTCGCCGCGGTGCGGGCATCGGGCCCGGCCCTGACACCCGGCATGACGCCCGGCACGGTCCCGGGTGCCCCCGCGGTGACCCGGCGTGACCCTGCGGACATCGCGGAACGCATCCGGCACCTCGGCGAGCTGCACCAGGCCGGTCTGCTCACGGACGAGGAATTCACGACGAAGAAGGCCGAGCTGCTGGCGGAGCTGTAGATCACGGCTCATACCGGGGTATCACCGCAAGCCCGGTTCATACCTGGGTATGAAGTGCAGGTCAGCTCCGCAGTACGATGCCGCGCGGCCTGCTTCTTGCCTACGCTGATCAGGCCATGAGCAGCGCATCGACACCACCGGACCAGGACCCCCGCCCACCGGCCGCCGAGCCGGACGGGAGCGGGGTCGCCCTTCAGCGCGTGACCGCGGGCGTCCGCGACGGGCTCGGCAGGGCGGGGGCCTTCCTCTCGACGCCCGCGGGACGAGCCGAGCCGCTCCTTGCCCGGGCGCCCAAGCGCTGGATACGGATGCTGCCCCTGACCGTCGCGCTGGCGTTCGTCGCGGCACTGATCCCGGTCACCACCCAGGTACTGACGAACGACTACGGCGTGGACGGCGGCCTGGCGGGCGCCCTCGGCGTCGCCCAGGCCGCACCGCTGCTGCTTGCGGTCAGCCGCCCGCTGGCCGCCTGGTGCATCGTGATCGTCGCGGACGTCGTCGGGGCGATCGTGACGCTGTCCTCGGGCAACGACCGGCCGGCCCCCTGGACCGCCATGATCATCGTTGGCTATGTAGTGGTGTGCCTGCTGCTCTCCCTGCGCGAAAGCCGCCGCACCCTTCTGGGCATCTGGCTGGTCACCGTGGTCGTGAGCCTCCTCCTCGGAGCGTTCCGGGACGACGGCAGCCAGGACACCAGCGTGCTGCTGATCGTGCTGAGCGGTGTCGCGCTGCTGCTCGGCGCGCTGCTGCGCGAGCGTGGCGACGCGCAGCGCAGACTCATCGAGCAGGAATCCATCAGCGAGGCCGAGCGCGCCCAGCGCACTCTCCTCGAAGAACGAGCCCGCATCGCACGTGAGTTGCACGACGTCGTCGCCCATCACATGTCCGTGATCACCGTGCAGGCCGATTCCGCTCCCTACCGCCTCGACGGCCTTCCGGACGAGGTCCGTGAGGAGTTCGGGAGCATCGCCACCAGCGCCCGTGAATCCCTCACCGAGATGCGACGGCTGCTCGCGGTGCTGCGCAGCGAGGACACTCCGGGCGAGCGGGCCCCGCAGCCGGGGCTCAGCCGACTGCCGCATCTGGTCGAGGCGACGGTGCGCGCCGGTATACCCATCGATCTCTCACGCCCCGAGTTGACGGTGCTCACGCAGCTGGCCGAGGTCACACCGGCCGTCGACCTGTCCGCGTACCGCATCGTCCAGGAAGCCCTGTCGAACGTGATGCGGCACGCGCCGGGAGCGCGCACCACCATCACCGTGAGCCTGGACGAGGAACACCTGCTGATCCTGGTGGTCAACGACCCGCCCACCGGAACACCCGCTTCGTTGGAGCACAGCGGCACAGGTCACGGCCTCGTCGGCATGCGCGAACGCGTACGTTTGGTCGGCGGCACGGTCGACGCCGGGCCGCTGCCCGGCGGCGGTTTCCGCGTGGCAGCCCAACTTCCCCTCCTCAAGAAGGAATCCGGCACCGCATGACCATCCGCGTGATCATCGTCGATGACCAGAACATGGTGCGGGCCGGCTTCGCCGCACTCCTCGCGTCCCAGAGCGACATCGACGTCGTGGGCGAGGCACCGAACGGCAAGGAAGGTGTGGACGTCAGCCGCAAGACCCACCCCGATGTCGTCCTGATGGACGTCCGCATGCCGGAGATGGACGGACTCGCCGCGGCCCGCGCCCTGTTGGAGCCGCCGCCCGGCGTGGTGCACGTGCCGAAGGTACTGATGCTCACCACCTTCGACGTGGACGACTATGTGTACGAGGCGCTGCGCACCGGAGCCTCGGGCTTCCTGCTCAAGGACGCCCCGCCCGCCGACCTCATCTCGGCGGTACGCGTGGTGGCGTCGGGCGAGGCGCTCCTCGCTCCGACGGTGACGCGCCGTCTGATCACGGAATTCATCAAACGGCGGCCACGCACCGACCAGTCACTGCGACTGAACGGCCTGACACCGCGTGAGACCGAGGTACTGGGGCTGATCGCGCGCGGCCTGTCCAACCAGGAGATCGCCGAACGCCTTGTGCTCGCCGAGCAGACGGTGAAGACCCACATCGGCAAGGTCCTCTCCAAGCTGAACCTGAGGGACCGCGCGCAGGCCGTGATCTTCGCCTATGAGTCGGGCCTCATCACGCCCGGAGAGCAGTAGGCCCTCACTCCCATACCGCGGTATGACCTCCACATACCCAGGTATCACCTGCTAGTTGGCACCCCAGTGTGAGGTGCGGACAGGCACCGTCTCCCTACTTTTCCCTCGTCACGCCAGAGCGTGCCACGAGTTGGGGAGGGAGACGGGCCATGCGCCTTCGTTCTTGGAAAGCCCGCGAGAGCTGGAAGAACCGCGGCAAGCGGACGTTGATCGCCGCGGCGCTCACGACGACGATCGCGGCCGGTACGACCGGATGGGCCGTCGGCAACGAACAGCAGCCGCTCACGGGCCCGCCACCGGGCACACACGCCTGGCGCGCGGATCATACGTGGGGGGTGCGGCTGCCGGACCCGGCCACTGCGGCCCCCGCCCGAGTCGCCGCGTTCTTCGACTCGTTGAGCGAGGCCGAGCAGCAGAGGCTGGCCGGTCGGCACCCCTCGGTGGTCGGCAATCTGGACGGCGCTCCGACCGCCCTGCGGTATGAGGCGAACTCCCTCTCCCTCAAAGCCGAGCGTGCCCGGGAGCAGGCCCGCGAGAGCGATCCGGACCTCACCTCGCAGGACCACGAGCGGGCCCGGTCTCTCGTTGCGCGTTATGAAGAGCTTCTGGCGCCCGGTCGGCAGATACTCGCCTTCGACCCCCGCGGCAGGGGTCAAGTGGCCGAGGTGTACGGGGACTTGGCGGGCGCTCGACACGTGTCCGTGGTCGTGCCGGGCTCCGACATCGATCTGAGCACCTTCGACCGCTCGAAGGACAGGTACGGCACACCCGCCGGGATGGCCCGCTCCCTGCGTGCCGCGGCCGGCAAGGACACCGCCGTGGTCGCCTGGGTCGGGTACACCACTCCGGTCGGCCTCGGTCCCGACGCCGCGACGGGACGACTCGCCGCGGCCGGCGCGCCCCGGCTCGCTCGGTTCGTGCAGGGCCTGACGGCATCGGGTGCGCCACGCCCCGCCGTGTTCTGCCACAGCTACGGCTCGGTGGTGTGCGGCCTGGCGGCTCCCCGGCTGACGGCTTCCGACCTGGTGGTGCTCGGCTCCCCCGGCATGCGTGCGGACAGCGTGGCCGATCTGCACACCTCCGCCCGCGTCTGGGCGGCCAGGGACGACAGCGACTGGATCGGTGACGTGCCGAACGTCGAGCTGTTCGGCCTCGGCCACGGCGAGGATCCGGCCGACCCTGGATTCGGCGCGCGCCGCGTCCCCGCGGAACGGGCCGAGGGCCACACCGGCTACTTCGCCCCGGGGACGGATTCCCTCCGGGCCTTCGCCGCCATCGCGGCCCACACCACTTCCCCCGGAACACCGGACAACGGCACCGACGGCAGCACACCTGCCGCCGAGGCCCGGCAGGTCGGAGAGCGGCAGTCATGAGTCTCACCCCACTGACCACCCTGCGCAGGACTGCGTCGGAGATCGACGCCAAGACCCCCGCACACCGCGACCGGGCCATAGACGGGCTGCGTGCGCTCGCCCTGCTCGCCGTGCCGACCGGGCACTGGCTGCTCGGCGGATTCACGCTCGACACGGGCGGCGCGCTGCACAACGCCAGCCCCCTGGCTTCGTTCGGATTCTTCGCGCCGCTCAGCTGGGTGCTGCAGATGCTCGGCATCTTCTTCCTGGTCGGCGGCCACGCCTCCGCCCTCTCGTACCGCCGGGCGGTGGTGCGCGGTGAGTCGACGGGGCGCTGGCTGCGCGGACGGGTGGCGCGTCTCGGCCGCCCGGTCCTCGGAGTGACGGCCGTCTGGGCGGCGCTGATACCGGTGCTCTACGCGACGGGCGTGCCGGGCACGACGCTGCGCACGGGGTCCACGCTGGTGATCCAGCCACTGTGGTTCGTCGGGATCTATGCGGTCGTCACCGCGCTCACTCCGTGGTGCATCAGGGCGGCAAAGCGGCTCGGTGCCGGGGCCGCGGTGCCCCTGCTCGGCTCGGTCGCCGTCGTCGACTTCCTGCGCTACGGCCCGTTCTCCGACGCCATGCCGTCCTGGCTGAGCCTGCTGAATCTGCTGCCCGGCTGGCTCTTCGCCTATCAACTGGGCGTCAGCTGGGGCGAGAAGAGGCTGGGCAGGCGCGGTGCGTGGCTGCTGCTGATCGGAGGGACGGTCCTCTTCGCCGCTCTGCTGCTGGTCTTCCACTATCCGGCGTCGATGGTCGGCGTTCCGGGTGAGGCCCGGACGAATTCGCACCCGCCGTCACTGCTGGTCCTGGCGCTGGCGGCCGCGCAGAGCGGGGCGGCGATCCTGTTGCACGAGCGCATCGGCACGTTGCTGCGCAGGCCGGCTCTGTGGGCGCCGGTCGTCGTGATCAACCTGTCGGCGATGACCATCCTGTGCTGGCATCAGACGGCGATGCTCGCGGCGGCCGTGCCCGGTTCGTTCTTCGGCGGCACGGTGCCGGGACTGACGGCGGGTCCGGACACCTGGGGCTGGATAGCCGCCCGGGTGGCGTGGCTTCCGGTCTTCGGAGCGCTCCTGCTGCTGATAGGCCGGTACGCCCGCGGTTTCGAGGCGCCGTGGAAGCGTGCCACGCATGCGCGGCGGGCACTCGCCGGGCTCCTGGCGGCCGGGTTCGCGGTCTTCGCGCTGGGTCTGGCGTGAGCGGCGGGACCGCGCTGGCCTCCGCCGGGGCGACCGGCCGGGCCCGGGGGGGGGGCAGATTGGCGGGAGCAGCCGCTAGTCCCGGTGCCTCGCCGGGTGGGGACCGTTGCGACTCGGTTCCCACCCGGCGGAGGGGCCCGCTGTCCGCTACTCGCGACCGGCCGAGGTGAAGGTCATGTCGGCGTAGCGGTCGCCCGCGACCCGGGAGGCGATGGGGTCGAGGAGGGCGAGTTCGGAGGAGGTGAGTTCGAGGCGGGTGGCCGCGGTGTTCTCCTCGACGCGGGTGCGCTTGCGGGTGCCGGGGATCGGGACGACGGCCAGATCGTGGGCCCGGGCCTGCTGCTGGACCCAGGCGAGGGCGACCTGGCCGAGGCTCGCGCCGTGGGCGTCGGCGACGGTGCGGACGGGTTCGAGGAGGGCCGCGTTGGCGGCGGCGTTGTCGCCGGTGAAGCGGGGCTGCTGGCGGCGGAAGTCGTCCTGGCCGAGTTCCTTGTCGGCGCTGACGAACGAGCCGGTGAGGAAGCCGCGGCCGAGCGGGGAGTAGGGGACGAGGGCGACGCCGAGATCGGCGGCGACGGGGACCACGCCCCGCTCGATGTCACGGCTGAAGAGCGACCACTCCGACTGGAGGGCGGCGATGGGGTGGACGGCGTGGGCGGCGCGGAGTTCGGGGCCGGTGACCTCGCTGAGGCCGAGGTGCTTGACCTTGCCCGCGGCGACCAGTTCGGCCATCACGCCGACGGTTTCCTCGATGGGCACCTGGGGGTTGCGGCGGTGCATGTAGTAGAGGTCGATGGTGTCCACGCCGAGGCGCTGGAGGCTGGCGTCGATGCAGGAGCGGATGTAGGAGGGGTCGTTGTTGATGATCCGCTTGGTCGAGTCGTTCGGGTCGATCGACAGGGCGAACTTGGTGGCGATGACCACCTCGTCGCGGTGGGCCTTGAGGAAGGGGGCGAGGAACTTCTCGTTCTCGCCGGCGGCATAGGCGTCGGCGGTGTCATAGAAGGTGACGCCCAGTTCGAGGGCGCGCTCCAGGGTCGCCCGGGCCTCCTGTGCGTCGGTGGGGCCGTAGGCGAAGCTCATGCCCATGCAGCCGAGTCCCTGGACGCCGACTTCGGGGCCGCCCGTCCCGAGCCGCACCTTCGCGATCGGGCCGGGCGCCTGGCCCGCGGACCCGGTGGTGCCGGGGGTCCCGGTAGTGCCGGGTGCCCCGGTGGTGGAGGCCGAGCCGGTCGTCGCAGCCGTCTCGGGGGTGTCGGGGGTGTCGGGGGTCTTGGCGGTCATCAGTTTCAGAGCCTCTCCGACGCCGGGCGGGCGTCAGCGTAAAAGTTGATCTTGTAGTCGAGGACGGCGAGCGTGTCCTGGAGCTCCGTGATGCGGGTGCGGACGTCGCGGCGGGTCTGTTCGAGGAGCTCCTGGCGCTCGGTGAAGGTGTCGTCACCCTCGCGCACCAGCTCGGCGTAGCGGACCATGTCCGCCACCGGCATGCCGGTCAGGCGGAGCTTGCCGACGAAGGTGAGCCAGTCGAGATCGCGGTTGCGGTAGCGGCGCTGGCCCGTGTGGGAGCGGTCGATGTGCGGCATCAGGCCGATGCGCTCGTACCAGCGCAGGGTGTGTGCGGTCAGGCCGATGAAGGCGACGACCTCGCTGATCGTGTAGCGGTCCTGCCCGTTCGGGCGGGGGTGCGGGGAGGGTGCCGAGGCGCAGCCGTCCGCCTTGGTGCCGGTGCCGGTGCCGGTGGTGTCGGCGCCCGTGCCCGTACCTGTACCCGTACCGGCTTCGGCGCCCGTGCCGGTGTCGGTGCCAGTGCCGGGGCCGGTGGCGCCGTCCGTGGTCTCGGCGGAACCGGGGGGCGTCTTGGTCACGCCTCGCGCGGGGCCCTGTGTGCGGGTGGTCTCGGTCTCCATCACCGTCATGACCACCACGCTAGAACCTTGGAGTGCGCTCTAAGCAAGCAGAACCGGGAGGAAATATGTGACGGAAACAAATCCTCGGAAAATCGGGGGACGCCGCCATGGGTGGTGGCTACGGTGCCGATCATGAGTGCTGCACGTCGTGCCACGCCAGAGGATGCCGAGGAGCTGATGAGGCTGCGGCAGGTGATGATCGACTCGATCTTCGCCACCCGCCCCGCCGGGGCCGCCGAGTCCGACACCGGGTGGCATGCCGAGTCCCTTTCCGTGGTGCGGGCCAAGCTGGATGACCCGGAGGGCGACTTCGCCGCCTTCGTCGTCGACCAGCCAGGCCGTGCCGGGAAGCTGGCGGCGCTGGTGGTAGGGACGCTGGATTACCGCATCGGGCGGGCCGGTAATCCGCGGGGGCTCATCGGTCATGTGTTCAGCGTCGCCACCGATCCGGATCACCGGCGGCGGGGGTATGCGCGGGCCAGTATGGAGGTGCTGCTCGACTGGTTCAGGGAGCGGGGAGCGGGGAGCGTCGATCTCAATGCGTCGGCGGAGGCGGAGCCGTTGTATGCCTCGCTGGGCTTCGTGCGCAAGCCCGACCCCTCGATGCGGTTGAGCCTGTAGGCCGCTTAGTCTCGTACCCATGCAGAGCCTGGCGTTGATCGAGAACTGGCCGGTCCCCACCGCTGCCGCCGCCGTCGTCCGCGCGGACGGCACGGTCGTCGGGGCGCACGGACCCACCGGGCACCGTTTCGCGCTCGCTTCGGTCACCAAACCGCTGGCGGCGTACGCGGTGCTCGTGGCGTACGAAGAGGGTGCCGTCGAGCTCGATGAGCCCGCCGGGCCCGAGGGGTCGACGGTGCGGCATCTGCTTGCGCACACCAGCGGGCTCGCGTTCGACGAGCACCGGGTGATGGCTCCGGCCGGGACGCGGCGGCTGTACTCCAACGCGGGGTTCGAGGTGCTCGGGGATCACATCGCCAAGGCGACGGACATTCCCTTCGGGGAGTATCTGCGGCAGGCCGTGCTCGAACCGCTGGGGATGGGGGCGACCTCGCTCGACGGGGATGCGTCGCCCGCCAAGGACGGGGTGTCCACCGTCGACGACCTGGTGAAGTTCGCCGCCGAGGTGCAGGCGCCGCGGCTGCTCGATCCGCGGACGGTGGCCGACGCGATGTCCGTGGTGCATCCGGGGCTGAAGGGTGTGCTTCCCGGTTACGGGCATCAGAGCCCCAACGACTGGGGGCTCGGGTTCGAGATCCGGGACTCCAAGTCGCCGCACTGGACGGGGAGTTCGTCCTCGCCCAGGACGTTCGGGCACTTCGGGCAGGCGGGGACGTTCCTCTGGGTCGATCCCGATGCGGGGGCGGCGTGTGTCGCTCTGGCGGACCGGGCGTTCGGGCCGTGGGCCGTCGAGGCGTGGCCCGCTTTCACCGACGCGGTACTTGCCGAGCTGTAGTCCGTTCCTTCACGCCGGCCCGGCGGAGGCTCCGCACCCGCGCCGCGCGGCGCCTCAGCCTGCCGCCATCTCCCACACCAGCAGCTCCGCGCCCTCGCTGCCCGTCGGCGACACCGCCTCCAAGCCGTCGGCGTCCGTGATGCGTGCCGCGTCGCCGGTCAGCAACTTCTCGCCGCCCAGGTCGACTTCCCCCCGTACGACGTGGACGTACGCGAAGGGGGCGTCCGGGATCGCGGTGCGTTCGCCCGCGCCGAGTCTGCGGACGTGGAGGAGCGCGCCCGCCGCCGGTACCGCGTACGGGGTGGAGTCCGCGATGCCGTGGACCACCTCGTAGGACGGATCGCCGCCCGGCGAGAGAGGGGACAGCCACATCTGGACGAAGACCAGGGGGCCCTCCCCGTCATTGCGTTCCACATGGCGGACGCCGCCCGCCGCGCTCAGATGCTGGACGTCCCCCGGTCGCACGACCGAATCGTGCCCGGCCGAGTCGCGGTGGGTCAGTTCGCCCTCCGCCACCCAGGTCACGATCTCGGTGTGGCTGTGCGGGTGTTCGTCGAAGCCCGCGCCGGGCGCCAGACGCTCTTCGTTGCAGGCCAGGACCGCGCCGAAGCGGACGTTGTCCGGGTCGTAGTGCGGCCCGAAGGAGAAGGCGTGGAAGGTCTCGATACCGGCGCCGGGCTCCCCGCCGCGGTACCGGTCGCCTGAGCGCCGTACATCAATCACACACCCCACGTTAGACCCGGCACCGCACACCCCCGTCCCGATAAGGCAGTCTTGTCCCCGTGCCCGAACCCTCTGCGAACGAAGCCCGCCAGGACGCTCATCAGGCAGCCCACGCTCAGCAGGCAGCCCACGAGGAAGCCGCGCGCCACGAGGAAGCCGCCCGCCAGGACGCGCACCGGAAGGCTCACGCGCACTCAGCCACGCTGAAGCGCCTCGAGCAGTCATCCGGCAGCCTCGCGGCGCAGGCCATCGCGCGCATGGACGAGACACTGTCCTGGTACCGGGCCATGCCCCCGGAGAACCGCTCCTGGATCGGCCTGGTGGCGCAGGCCGGCATCGCCGCCTTCACCGAGTGGTTCCGTCACCCGGACGCCCCCCAGGCCATCTCGACCGACGTCTTCGGCACCGCCCCGCGCGAGCTGACCAGGGCGATCACCCTGCGCCAGACCGTCGAGATGGTGCGTACGACGATCGAGGTGATGGAGTCCGCGATCGACGAGGTCGCGGCCCCCGGCGACGAGTCCGTCCTGCGTGAGGCACTCCTCGTGTACGCCCGCGAGATCGCCTTCGCCACCGCGCAGGTCTACGCGCAGGCCGCCGAGGCACGCGGTGCCTGGGACGCCCGCCTCGAATCGCTCGTCGTGAACGCCGTGCTCTCCGGCGAGGCCGACGAAGGGGCGGTGAGCAGGGCCGCGGCGCTCGGCTGGAACTCGCCCGAGCACGTCTGCGTCGTCCTCGGCACCGCGCCCGACGGGGACAGCGAGCTCACCGTCGAGGCCATCCGCCGCGCCGCACGGCACGCCAAGCTCCAGGTCCTGACCGGTGTGCTCGGCGACCGTCTGGTCGTCATCGCGGGCGGCAGCGACAACCCGCTGCAGGTCGCCAAGGGCCTGATCGGCCCGTACGCGGCCGGTCCCGTCGTGGCGGGCCCCATCGTCCCCGACCTGCTCGCCGCCACCCGCTCGGCGCAGGCCGCGGCCGCCGGGCTCAAGGCCTGCGCCGCCTGGCAGGACGCCCCGCGTCCCGTCCTGGCGGACGATCTCCTGCCGGAGCGCGCGATCGCGAGCGATCCCGCCGCGCGCGAGCAGTTGGTGGAGGAGATCTACAGACCACTGGAGGAAGCGGGCTCCGCACTCCTGGAGACCCTCAGCGTCTACCTGGAACAGGCCAGCAGCCTCGAAGGGGCGGCGCGGATGCTCTTCGTGCACCCCAACACCGTGCGCTACCGGCTGCGACGTGTGACAGACGTCACCGGTTGGTCACCCTCCGATGTGCGCTCGGCATTCACTCTGCGGATCGCGCTGATCCTGGGGCGTCTGGCCGACGGAGATCTCCAACCATAGGATTTTGTCGGGCCCCTACAATTCCCCCAGCGGTTCTTCGTCCCTGTCCCCACGGGCGGCTCCCACCGTCCACAAGAGAGAGTGTGAGAGTGCTCGTACTCGTCGCTCCCGGCCAAGGCGCCCAGACGCCCGGCTTCCTGACTCCCTGGCTCGACCTTCCCGGCGCCGCTGACCGCATCGCCGCCTGGTCGGACGCCATCGGGCTCGACCTTGCCCACTACGGCACGCAGGCCGACGCGGACGCCATCCGCGACACCGCCGTGGCCCAGCCCCTGCTGGTGGCCGCCGGTCTGCTGTCCGCCGCGGCACTCGGTGACGCCCTCGCCGCGAACAAGCCCGGCGCGGTCGCGGGACACAGCGTCGGCGAGATCACCGCCGCCGCGTACGCGGGTGTCATCGGCGACGACGCCGCGCTCGGTCTCGTCCGTACGCGCGGTCTGGCCATGGCCGACGCCGCCGCGATCACGGAGACCGGCATGGCCGCCCTGCTCGGCGGCGACCCCGAGGTCACCGTCCCGCACCTGGAGAAGCTCGGCCTGACGCCGGCGAACGTGAACGGCGCGGGCCAGATCGTCGCCGCGGGCACCGCGGAGCAGATCGCCGCGCTCGCCGAGGACAAGCCCGAGGGCGTGCGCCGCGTCGTACCGTTGAAGGTGGCGGGCGCGTTCCACACGCACCACATGGCTCCCGCGGTCGCCACGCTGGAGGAGGCCGCCAAGTCCCTCTCCCCGGCCGACCCCAAGCTGACGTACGTCTCCAACCGTGACGGCCTGGCCGTCACGAGCGGTTCGGAGGTCGTGTCCCGCCTGGTGGGCCAGGTGGCCAACCCGGTGCGCTGGGACCTGTGCATGGATACGTTCAAGGACCTCGGCGCCACGGCGATGATCGAGCTGTGCCCCGGCGGCACGCTCACCGGTCTCGCCAAGCGCGCCCTGCCCGGCGTGCGGACGGTGGCGCTCAAGACACCCGACGACCTCGACGCCGCTCGTGAGCTCATCGCCGACACCGCATCCGCCGCCGACGCGGCGGGTGCCTGAGAAGGAGCCAGGAGAGCATGTCGAAGATCAAGCCCAGTAAGGGCGCCCCGTACGCGCGCATCATGGGTGTCGGCGGCTACCGCCCGACTCGTGTCGTGCCCAACGAGGTGATCCTCGAGACGATCGACTCGTCCGACGAGTGGATCCGCTCCCGCTCCGGCATCGAGACCCGGCACTGGGCCTCCGACGAGGAGACCGTGGCAGCGATGTCCGTCGAGGCCTCCGGCAAGGCGATCGCCGACGCGGGCATCGCTCCGGAGCAGATCGGCGCGGTCGTCGTCTCGACCGTCTCGCACTTCAAGCAGACCCCGGCCATCGCCACCGAGATCGCGGACAAGGTCGGCGCGGGCAAGCCCGCCGCGTTCGACATCTCCGCCGGTTGCGCGGGCTTCGGCTACGGCCTGACCCTCGCCAGGGGCATGGTCACCGACGGCTCCGCCGAGTACGTCCTGGTCATCGGCGTGGAGCGGCTGAGCGACCTGACCGACCTGGAGGACCGCGCGACGGCCTTCCTGTTCGGTGACGGCGCGGGCGCCGTGATCGTCGGCCCTTCCGAGGAGCCGCAGATCGGCCCCACCGTCTGGGGCTCGGAGGGCGACAAGTCCGAGACGATCAAGCAGACCGTGGCGTGGAACGACCTGCACGTCGGCGATGTCTCGAAGCTGCCGCTCGACAGCGCGGGCAACGTCAAGTTCCCTGCGATCACGCAGGAGGGCCAGGCGGTCTTCCGCTGGGCCGTGTTCGAGATGGCGAAGGTCGCGCAGCAGGCGCTGGACGCGGCCGGAATCACCGCGGACGATCTGGATGTCTTCATTCCGCATCAGGCCAACGAGCGGATCATCGACTCGATGGTGAAGACTCTCAAACTGCCGGCTCATGTCACGGTCGCCCGTGACGTGCGCACCACCGGCAACACGTCGGCAGCCTCGATCCCGCTCGCGATGGAGCGGCTTCTGGCGACCGGCGAGGCGAAGAGCGGCGACACCGCGCTCGTCATCGGCTTCGGGGCGGGTCTCGTGTACGCCGCCACGGTCGTTACCCTCCCCTAGGCATCACGTCCGGATCATTCGGTCCGTACGGCTGTAAACCAACCTGCCGCTGCCGCGGCGGGCGCCACACCCTCTGGATACATAGAAGGAGCGCCAACATGGCCGCCACTCAGGAAGAGATCGTCGCCGGTCTCGCCGAGATCGTGAACGAGATCGCCGGCATCCCGGTCGAGGACGTCCAGCTGGACAAGTCCTTCACCGACGACCTGGACGTCGACTCGCTGTCCATGGTCGAGGTCGTCGTCGCCGCCGAAGAGCGCTTCGACGTCAAGATCCCCGACGACGACGTCAAGAACCTCAAGACGGTCGGCGACGCGACCAGCTACATCCTCAAGCACCAGGCCTGATCCAAAAGGCCGTACTGCTGTCGCCACCCGGCGGTGGCGCCGCTGATCCCCTCAACACCGTGGAGAAATTTCCTGTGAACCCGACCAATCGCACCGTGGTCGTCACCGGTATCGGCGCAACCACACCGCTGGGTGGCGACGCAGCCTCGACCTGGGAGGGTCTGCTCGCGGGCCGTTCCGGCGTCCGTCTTCTCGAACAGGACTGGGCGGCCGAGCTGCCGGTCCGCATCGCGGGCCAGATCGCGGTCGAGCCGGGCGAGGTCATTCCCCGCCCGCAGGCCCGCAAGCTGGACCGTTCGGCGCAGTTCGCGCTGATCGCGGCCAAGGAGGCCTGGGCCGACGCGGGCTACACCGCGAAGGCCGGCGAGGACACTGCCGTCGACCCGCACCGCCTCGGCGCGGTCATCGCCTCCGGCATCGGCGGCGTGACCACCCTGCTCGACCAGTACGACGTGCTCAAGGAGAAGGGCGTACGCCGCGTCTCCCCGCACACCGTGCCGATGCTGATGCCCAACTCGCCGTCGGCCAACGTCGGCATCGAGCTGGGCGCCCACGCGGGTGTGCACACGCCCGTATCGGCGTGCGCCTCGGGCGCCGAGGCCATCGGCTACGCGATCGAGATGATCCGCACCGGTCGCGCCGACGTCGTCGTCGCGGGCGGCACGGAGGCGGCGATCCACCCGCTGCCGATCGTCGCGTTCGGCAACATGATGGCGATGTCCAAGAACAACGACGACCCCGAGGGCGCCTCGCGCCCCTACGACGTCGACCGCAACGGCTTCGTGCTCGGCGAGGGCGCCGGCGTGATCGTCCTCGAGTCCGAGGAGCACGCCAAGGCCCGCGGCGCGAAGATCTACGCGGAGGCCGTCGGCCAGGGCATCTCGGCCGACGCCCACCACATCACGCAGCCCGAGCCCTCCGGCAACGGCATCGCGGCGGCGCTGCAGAACCTCATCGACGGCACGGACCTCAAGCCCGCCGAGATCGTGCACGTCAACGCGCACGCGACCTCGACGCCGCAGGGTGACGTCGCCGAGATCAAGGCGCTGCGCAAGGCCTTCGGCGACGACGTCGACCACATGGCGATCGCCAGCACGAAGTCGATGACCGGCCACCTGCTCGGCGGCGCGGGCGGCGTGGAGACCGTGGCCACGGTCCTCGCGCTGAAGAACCGCATCGCCCCGCCGACGATCAACATCGCGAACCTCGACCCCGAGGTCGACGCGGACGTCATCCGCGACGAGGCGCGCCCGCTGCCCGAGGGCAGGATCGCGGCGCTGAACGACTCGTTCGGCTTCGGCGGCCACAACGTGGTCCTCGCGTTCCGGACCGTCTGACCCGGTCGCACACGACGCGAAGGGGCCCCACCGGACGGTGGGGCCCCTTCGCGTCGTCTCAGACCACCTGTCTCACACCACCTGTCTCACACCACCTGGTGCAGCCAGCGCACCGGGGCGCCCTCTCCCGCGTACCGGAAGGGCTCCAGCTCGTCGTCCCAGGGCTTGCCGAGCAGCTTGGCGAGCTCGGCCTCCAGATCGCTCTCGCCGCCCTTGGAGCGGGCCAGGGCGGCGCGCAGACGGTCCTCGGGGATCAGGATGTCGCCGTGGATGCCGGTGACGGCGTGGAAGATCCCGAGCTCGGGCGTGGCGCTGTACCGCTCGCCCTCGGCCGTGGGGCACGGCTCGGAGGTGACTTCGAAGCGCAGCAGCTGCCAGCCGCGCAGGGCGGAGGCGAGTTTGGAGGCGGTGCCCACCGGGCCGCGCCAGGAGAACTCCGATCTCCAGCTGCCGGGCGCCGCCGGCTGTCTGATCCAGTCGAGGTTGACGCGCGCGCCGAGGACGCCCGCGACGGCCCATTCGACGTGCGGACACAGCGCGCGCGGTGCGGAGTGCACGTACAGGACTCCACGTGTCGTCACCGGGACCTCCAGTGTGGGTCGAGGTTCGCCTTCCCCAGCGGCCTCGCGCCCGTGCCGAGCGTTGCGGCCCCGAATCCGGGAAACTCCCGAAAACGGGACAGATGTGACGTGATGTAATTTAGCGGAACCGAAAAGGCTGGGTGCCACTGGGTGGCGAGGCTACCGTGCGGCGGGGCAAGGAGTGTGACGTACCGTCGGTCCCAAGGCCAGGAATCTCACCATTCACTCGCAGGTGCGCCGAAACGGCGCGGTCGGCCTACGGCGAGCAGATGGCCTACGGCAACAGAGGGGACCCGAGGATGCGGAATCGAAGCCACCGCCCGCGTGCCGCCGTCGCCATGGCCACGGCGGTTCTTCTCGGCGCAGGCGCGCTCACCGCGTGTGACGCCTCCGGCGGCGACTCCCCCGCACCCAAGGGCCCATCGGCGACGAAGCCCTCGCCCAAACCCACTCCGACCTGGGACGCGAGCCCGGACTCCCTGGCGGCCGTCGGCGACTCCATCACCCGCGGCTTCGACGCCTGCTCGGTGCTCGCCGACTGCCCCGAGGCGTCCTGGGCGACCGGCACGGACTCCGAGGTGCGCAGCCTCGCGACGCGCCTGCTCGGCAGGGAGCGGGCCGCCGACCACAGCTGGAACCACGCCAAGACGGGCGCGCGCATGGCGGATCTGCCCGGCCAGGTCGAGCAGGCCGTGGCCAACCGCCCCGAACTGCTGACGGTGATGGCGGGCGCGAACGACGCCTGCCGCCCCTCTGCGGCCTCCATGACCCCGGTCGCCGAGTTCCGCGCCGACTTCGAGAAGGCGATGCGCACGCTGCGGCGCGAGCTGCCCAAGACCCAGGTGTACGTCAGCTCGGTGCCGGATCTGATGCGGCTCTGGTCCCAGGGGCGCACCAACCCCCTCGGCAAGCAGATCTGGAAGCTGGGCATCTGCTCCTCGATGCTGGCGGACCCGGACGCGCGGGACGCGGCGGCGACGGAGCGGCGGGAGACCGTGCAGAGCCGGGTGATCGCGTACAACAAGGTGCTCAAGGAGGTGTGCGCGAAGGATCTGCGCTGCCGGTACGACGGCGGTGCGGTCTTCGAGTACCGCTTCGACGGCGACCAGTTGAGCCACTGGGACTGGTTCCACCCCAGCAAGAACGGCCAGTCGCGCCTGGCCGAACTGGCCTACCGGCAGGTGAAGGCCAAGGATCCCGAGGGTTGATACCGAGGGCCGCGGGCGGCGCGGCCCGGCGTAGGGTCACGATCATGCGCAGTGAACTCTTCGGGACGCTCCCCGACGGCACCTCCGTCCATCGCTGGACCCTGGAAAGGGGCGGGGTGCGGGTACGCGTCCTGACGTACGGCGGCATCATCCAGTCGGCGGAAGTTCCCGACCGGTCGGGACGGCGCGAGACGGTGGTCCTGGGCTTCGACGACCTCCAGGGCTATCTCGACCACCCCGGGCCGTACTTCGGGGCGCTGGTGGGCCGGTACGCGAACCGGATCGCGGGCGGCGAGTTCACGCTCGACGGGCGGACGTACCGCCTGGCGCGGAACAACGACCCCAACGCGCTGCACGGCGGCACCGCGGGCTTCGACAAGCGGGTGTGGGAGGCCGCGGAGGTCGAGCACGGGGTGCGCCTCACGCGGGTGAGCCCGGACGGCGAGGAGGGGTATCCCGGACGGCTCGCGGTGTCGACGACGTACACCCTGGACGAGTCGGGAGCGCTGCGGATCGGCTATGAGGCGACGACGGACGCCCCGACCGTCGTGAACCTCACCAACCACTCGTACTGGAACCTCGCCGGAGCCCGGAGCGGGAGCGGCGCCGGGGGTCACGAGCTGCGGATCGACGCGGCGCGCATCACGCCGACGGACGCGACGCAGATCCCGACCGGGGTGTTCGAGGACGTCGACGGGACGCGTTTCGACTTCCGGGCGGCCCGGAAGGTCGGCGACGGCATCGACCACAACTACGTCCTGGACAAGGGCGTCACCGCGCGGCCGGTCGAGGTGGCGGAGCTGGGCGACCCGGCGTCCGGTCGCGTGCTGACCGTCGCGACGACGGAGCCGGGCCTTCAGCTCTATACGGCGGACCACTTCGAGGAGCCGCTGCCCTTCGCGCCGGGCGACGGGGTCGCCCTGGAGACGCAGCACTTCCCCGACTCCCCCAACCAGCCGCAGTTTCCGGGCACGGTGCTGCGGCCGGGTGAGGTGTACGGGTCGGAGACGGTCTACGGCTTCTCGGTCCGATAGGTCCGATGGGTCCGATGGGTCCTATGGGTCCTATGGGTCCTATGGGTCCTATGGGTCCGATAGGCCGATCGACCCGCGTCAGACGGCGATCGTCTCGCTCAGCCTGCGGTCGGTGAGCGAGCGGCCCGCCTGGATCTCGTACGAACCGCCCTGGTACGCCCAGGAGTTGCTGTCCTCGTCCCAGATCTCGAAGGCGCGGCGCGGGAGTTCGATCCGGACCTCCGCGCTCTCGCCGGGCCCCGCCTCGACGCCCGCGAAGCCGGCGAGCCAGCGGGCCGGGCGGCGGCCGTCGTCCGCGGACGGGGCGAGGTAGACCTGGACGACCTCGCGGCCCGCGCGCCTGCCGGAGTTGCGGACGCGGACCGTGGCCGTCGTACCCGTAGTGCCCGTAGTGCCGTCGATGTCGAGGGATTCGTACGTCCAGTCGGTGTAGCCGAGGCCGTGGCCGAAGGGGTACGCGGGGGTGGCGCCCGCCTTCTCCCAGGCGCGGTAGCCGATGAACACGCCCTCCGTGTAGGCGAGTTCGCCGTCGGCCGGGGTGACATCGGTGACCGGCGCGTCCGCGAGGGCGCCCCATGTCGTGGGCAGCCGCCCGCCGGGCTCCTCGGCGCCGAGCAGCACGTCGGCGAGCGCGGCGCCGCCCTCCTGGCCGGGGAACCAGCTCAGGAGCACCGCCGCGACGTCCTCGCGCCACGGAAGTTCCACCGGGGAGCCGGAGTTGACGACCACGACCGTACGGGGGTTGGCCGCGGCCACCGCGCGTACGAGGTCGTCCTGGCGGCCGGGCAGCCGCAGGTCCTTGCGGTCGAAGCCCTCGGACTCGACGCGCTCGGTGGTGGCGACGACCACGACCGCCGTTTCGGCGCCGCGCGCCGCCTCGACGGCCTCGGCGATCAGCTCGTCGGGGTCGCGCCGCGGCTCCAGGTGCACGAAGGAGAACACGACGCCGGGCAGCGGGGCCGCGTACTCCTTGTCGAGCGGGTGGAGCAGGGAGACCTCGACGGTCTCGCCCTGTGTCAGGCGCACCTTGGCGCGCTCGACCGGTGAGCCGAAGAACGCCTCGAAGGGATCGGACTCGGAACCCATCACCTGGGACCCGTCGAAGACGACCTCGCCGCCGACGCTCAGCGTGAAGGCGCCGAGGCCGCGGGTGCCGAAGGAGTGCTCGCCGCTGACGCGCGGCGTGAACGTGCCGACGACCTCGATGGAGGCCATCGTCTCGTGGGTGACGCCTTCGGGCAGGTCGTCGCCGATCCACTGGACCTGGCCGGTGGGGAGATTGCCCTCGCCCAGGATGGTGCCGTCCGCGTCACGGCAGACGGCGCGCAGCTCGAACCCCTTGTCGGCGGGGGCGAGTTCGTCGCTCGGGTCGGCGCCGAGCGCGTACGTCAGCCGGTCGTCGCCGAGGGCCGCCGTGAGGCCGTCGAGCGGGGAGACCACGTGCGCGGGGAAGACGGTGGCGGAGCCGCCGCCCAGGACGCGGGCGTCGCGCGCGGCGGCGCCGATGAGGGCGACGGAGGCGGTCGGCTTCAGCGGCAGCACTGCGTTCTCGTTGTTCTCGTCGTGTGCTTCGTCGCGTACCTCGTTGCGTACGAGGACGAAGGCGCGGCGGGCGATCTCGCGGGCCAGTGCCTCGCCGTCGATCTCGGCGAGCGCGTCGGTGACCACGGGCTCGGCGCCTTCGAGGATGCCGACGCGGGCGGCGAGCCGCAGGACCCTGCGTACGGCCTCGTCGACCGTGGACTCCTCGACCCGTCCGCCGCGCACCGCCTCCGCCAGCGCCTCGCCGTAGACGGTCCGCGGTCCCGGCATCGCGACGTCGAGGCCGCCCTCGATGGCGCCGGTGGTCGAACGGGCGGCCATCCAGTCGGAGACGTTGTAGCCGTCGAAGCCCCATTCGCCGCGCAGGACCTCATTGACCAGGTAGCGGTGCTCGGTCATCGTCACGCCGTTGACCTGGTTGTACGCGGTCATGATGCCCCAGGGGTGGGCGTTGGCGACGATCGCTTCGAAGGGCGCGAGGTACAGCTCGCGCAGGGCGCGCTCGTCCACCTTGTTGTCGACGGTGAAGCGGTCGGTCTCGGCGTCGTTCGCGACGAAGTGCTTGACGGTCGTGCCGACGCCGCCCGACTGCACGCCCCGGACATAGCCGGTGCCGATGACGCCGGTCAGGTACGGGTCCTCGCTGTACGCCTCGAAGTGCCGGCCGCCGCGGGGCGAGCGGTGCAGATTGACGGTGGGCGCGAGGAGGACGTGGACGCCCTTGCGGCGGGCCTCCTGGGCGAGCAGGGCGCCCGCGCGGCGGGCGAGGTCCTGGTCCCAGGTGGCGGCGAGCGCGGTCGGGGACGGCAGCGCGACGGAGGGGTCGTCGGCGGTCCAGCGGGTGCCGCGCACGCCGATCGGGCCGTCCGACATCACGAGGGACGCCAGGCCGATGGCGGGCAGCGGGTGCAGCGACCACATGTCGCGCCCGCCGAGCAGCCGGGCCTTGCCGCCCAGGTCGAGCTTGCCGAGCGCGGCCTCCACGGCCGCCTCCCGCGCCTGGTCGGCCTGCGTGGCTCCGGGTCCCCGGGTTCCCGCCATGGCGGTACCTCCTCGTTGAAGTCCGTTCCGTACGTCCTCTCCATCCTGCCTCGCCTACCTGTAGACCGGTAGATTTCGTAATCTGGACGTTATATTTTGATCGGTATGGCGTACGGTCGTCCCGCGGGCAGGACCGAGAACGTGAAGGGGCGGACGCGATGGCTCCCAAGACCAGGACCACGGCGAAGGCAACGGCCAAGGCCACGACCAGGGCCAGGAGCGAGGAGCGGCGCGCGGAGATCCTGCGGGCCGCCCTGGAGGTGATCGCCGAGCGCGGTTACCGCGGCGCGAGCCTGGGCGCCGTCGCCGAGCGGGTCGGGCTCACCCAGCAGGGCCTGCTGCACTACTTCCCCACGAAGGACGCGCTCCTGGTCGCCGTCCTGGAGGCCCGCGACCAGTGGGACGCGGTCCCGTCGAACGAGATCCGCCTCGATCTGCTCGGCTCGCTCGTCGAGTACAACGCGATGCGCCCCGGCATCATCCAGACCTTCTCCGCGCTGCTCGGCGAGAGCGTGACGGACGGACATCCGGCACGGGAGTACTTCACCGAGCGGTACGGATCGGTGCGGGAGAAGTTCGCGGCGGTGCTGCGCGCGGAGTACGGGGAGCGGCTGCCCGGCGGCCTGACTCCGGAGGCCGCGGCGCCGCTGCTCGTCGCCGTAATGGACGGGCTCCAGTACCAGTGGCTCCTGGACCCCGGATCGGTGGACATGGCGGGGGCGTTCAGGGACTTCCTCGCCCTCCTGAACGGCGGGAGCGAGTGATCAGGCGTCCCGGACGGCCGCCACGACGTCGATCTCGATGAGCGCCTCGGGGCGGAAGAGCCGGGGCACCTCGACCGTCGTGCTGGTGGGCGGTGTCGCGGTGAGGAACCGCGCGCGTACGGCGGCGTAGGCGGGCAGGTCGCCGAGGTCCGTCATGAACGTACGGATGTTGATGATGTCGTCGAGTGTCGCGCCGTGTGCCTCGAGCAGGGCGGCCAGGGTCTCGAAGATTCCGCGGCTCTGCGCGGCGGTGTCGTCGCCTTCGGCGATCTGTCCCGAGAGGTACAACAGGGCGCCCCCGTCGTCGAGTTCGACGCGGGCGACCTGGGAGTAGGGGCCGAGGGGGCGGGGCGCGGAGGCGGGGTTGTCGATGGTGACGCGCATGGTGCGGGGTGCTCCTTCCGGGGTGCGGGTGTGGGGCGTTGCGGGTGGGGCTACCGGGCGTTGCGGATGTGGGTGACCGCCCGTGCGATGTCCTCGTGGACGATCTGCGGGTCCGCGGCGGCCGCCTCGTAGTGGGCGAGGACCGCCTCCATGGCCGGGAGGCGGGTGGCCTCCGTCGCGAGCGCCACGTCCTTGACGGCGAGGTCGCTGCCGATGTGCACGCCAGTGGCGAAGGCACGGCCCACCGCGCCTCCCAGGGGCTTCCTCGCGGCGCTGCGGGACGCCGAACGGCACGGGCGCTGACGCTCCATCGGGAATCGGGTTGACCCGCCGTCCCCGTACCGCTTCGATCAGCGTCGGTCCTTACTGTGCCGCTGTCCCGTCACACGGAAAGTCCCGTATGCCTTCTGCCAAGATGCACGCCCACGAAGCCGACATCGACGCGCACCTCATACGCCGGTTGCTCGCCGCGCAGTTTCCCGACTGGGCGGACCTCGACGTCGAGCCCGTCGACTCGAACGGCACCGTCAACGCCATCTACCGCCTCGGCGACGACATGGCCGTCCGGCTCCCGCGCATCGAGGGAGGCGTCGCGGACGTACGGCGGGAAGTGCTGCACCTGCCGCGGCTCGCGCCCTCGCTGCCCGTCGCCATCCCCGCGCCGCTGGGGCAGGGCGAGCCCGGCGAGGGCTTCCCGTGGCCCTGGTACGTGTACCGGTGGCTGGAGGGCGCGAACCCCGTCGTCGGCGGTGCGGGACAGTCCGCGCTGTTCGCCGCCGACCTGGCCGAGTTCGTCATGGCCCTGCAACGCGTCGATCCCGCGGGCGCGCCTGCCGCGTACCGCAGCGGACACCTCGCGCCCCGCGACGCCGACACGCGTGACGCGATCTCGCGGCTCCACGGCGTCATCGACACCGACGCCGCCACCGCCGCCTGGGACGCGGCCCTGCGCACGCCCCGGTGGGAGGGGCCGCCCGTCTGGGTCCACGCCGATCTCCAGCCGGGGAATCTGCTGGCCGCCGACGGACGGCTCGGCGCCGTCATCGACTTCGGGTGCATGGGGTACGGCGAACCCGCCGTCGACCTGATGACCGCGTGGAGCCTGATGGCGGCCGACACCCGGGAGACCTTCCGTACCGCTCTGGGCGTCGACGACGCGACCTGGGCGCGCGGGCGGGGCTGGGCCCTGTCGATCGCGCTCATCGAGCTGCCCTACTACCGGACCAGGAACGCCACCATCGCGAGGATCGCGCGCCATGTGATCGAGGAAGTGCTCGCGGATCATGCCGGGGTGAACCGCTAGCGGACAGCGCCTTCCTGGCGGAATACTGCGATCACCCCCGCCGGCCACGGAAGGACTCCCGTGTCACTCTCGCCCCTCGTCTCCCCGCGGCTCGCCGCGATCGGTGTCACCCTCCTGCTCTCCCTCGCCGCCGTGCCGTCCGCGTCGGCGGCCACCGCGCCGGCCGCCACCGCGCCGGCCGCCACCGCCGAGGAGCAGCGCCTCGACCGGGCGGCGCCGCAGGAGATCCTGCGCAGCAGCGGATTCGACACCGTGGCACCGAAGTTCGCGCGGGCCCTGGAGCGCGCCCACTCGTACGCCGAGGCCAAGCGCGTCGTCGTACGGCAGGGAGAGGCGCTGTGGCGGCGTGCCGTCGACCGGGCGCAGGGCCGGGGCCCCGCCGGTGAGCTGAGCCGCGACGACGACCGGCCGCTGTACTGGGCGCGGCTCGGGATGACGCGTGAGCTGCGGCAGTGGGAGCCCGCCCGCTTCAAGATGAGCGAAGCCCGGCAGGGGCTTCTCATACGGGCCCTCGAGGACGCGTCCCGCGGGCACGACTCCATCAGCTACCCGAAGAAGGATGCCGCGGGCCACCGCCTCAAGCGCATCCTCGTCACCGGCTTCGACCCCTTCACGCTCGACCGGGACGTCCGCATCAGCAACCCGTCGGGGGCGACCGCCCTCGCGCTCGACGGCACCGTCATCGAGACCGCCGACGGTCCCGCGCGCGTGGAGACCGCCGTCTTCCCCGTGCGCTGGGACGACTTCGCCGAGGGCACGGTCGAGCGCACCCTGCGCGCGCACCTGCCCCGCGTCGACCTCTTCACCACCATCAGCCAGGGCCGCGCGGGCCGCTTCGACATCGAGCGGACCAACGGGGCCTGGCGGGGCGGCTTCCCCGACAACGAGAACCTGTCGCGCACGGAGACGGTCCCGGTGGCCGATCCGGCGTCGCAGCCCCAGTGGACGTCCACGACCCTCCCGTACAAGGAGATCGTGGGCGCGCAGACGGGCCGCTTCCCCGTGTACGACAACACCTCGGTGACCGAGATCCCGGCGGGCCAGAGCGCTCCCGTGGTGCGGCCCGACGGACCCACCGCCGGTTCGACGGCCCGTGAGGGCGGCGGCGGCAACTACCTGTCGAACGAGATCGCCTACCGCGCGACGCTGCTCCGCGACCGCCTCGGCCTGCACGACCGCCTGCCCGGCGGCCATGTGCACACGCCGATCCTCCAGTTCGGGGCGGGCAACACGGACCCGGCCACGGGCAAGATCACCGATCCCGAGTTCGTGCGCAACCGCCTCGACATCATCGCGCAGGTGCGGCAGATCCTGACGACCGCTATGGACGCTCGCCGGTAGCGGGCATCCGGCCGCCGGGACCGGGCGAACCGTCCGGTCCCTGCGGGTCGTCGTCCCCCGTGTCCTCGCCCGCGAGTTCCCGTGCCATCAGCGTCGCGCCCGCGACCGCGCCCGGCATCAGGAACACCGCGACGAACGGGACGAGGAAGGCCACGGCGAGCGGCGTTCCGAAGCCCCAGGCCAGCATCTTGCGGCCGCGCAGCCGCGTGAGCCGCTCGCGGAGTTCGACGCCCCGGCGCTGGAGCGCCACCGCGGTCAGCTCCTCGACCAGGAAGAAGCCGGTCACCATGAAGCCGAGCACCGGCACCACGGTCTGGCCGACGACCGGGATGAAGCCGAGGGCGAAGAGGAGGATGCCCCAGATCACGGCCCGTACGACGATGCGCAGGCTGTCGCGCGCGGAGATCCACAGCTCCCGCCAGAGCGGCAGGCCCGACTCGGGGGCGTACCCGGCGACAGAGATGTCGACCTTCTCCGACAGGGACTCGTAGAAGGGCTGGCCGATCAGGAGTGTCACGGCCGTGAAGGTGATCACCGAGAGGAGGAGGGCGAGCGCGAAGAGCAGCGCGGTGAGGAAGCCGCGGAACAGGCCGACCCACGGCGATGACCAGTCGTCCGCGAAGGGCGTCGCCCAGCCGACGAAGTCCGTGCCCCACAGGGCGAGCGCCACGAGCGCCGCCGCGTACAGGAGCAGGGTGATCAAGCCGGGCAGCAGGCCGACTCCGTACTGCTTGCCGTGCTGGGCGACCCAGCGCTGGCCCTTCATCAAATAGCCGAAGCCTCGTCCCAGATCACGCATGCGGCACAGCCTATCCGCCGGTCGCGGGCCTGTGATCGACGGGATGCACGGGGCCGAAGGCCCTCTTGTTGCACGGGGGTTGAAACGGTAGACCACGCGTACCGAATCTCAACCGGAGGTACGTATGGGGATGTCCCGGCCATCCAGACCCGTTCTGCTCACCACGCTCGCCTCGGCGGGAGCGCTCCTCTTCACCACGCTCGCCCCCGGCAGCGCGACCGCCGACCCCCGGCCCGGCGGCCGCGACATCCTGCGCGAGGGCTCGCCGCTCAGCAGCACGGAACGGGCCGCCAGGAGTCCGGAGAGCGCCGCCGACCGTGCCCTTGGAGCATCGGACGGCTCCGGCCTGGCGAGCGGCAAGAACCGCGGCTATCCCCGCGAGCAGAAGCTCACCCCGCCGCCCGCGAACCCTGACGACAAGTCGATAAAACTGGGCCTCGCGCCCTATCACTCCATAGCCCCGAAGCTGAATGACATCCAGGGCATCGGCGACCGCGTCAGCGTGGAGATCGCGGGCCGGTCGGCGGGCGGGCACCAGCTCTACCTGGTGACCGTCACCTCCCCCGAGTCCGCCAAGGAGACCGCGCGCCAGGAGCGGATGCGCGACCTCATCGAGCACGCGCCCGCCAGCGCCGCCAAGGACCCGTCGATCAAGTCCTCGTACAAGACGCCGGTCTTCGTCAACAACAACATCCACGGCAACGAGTGGGAGGGCACGGACGCCGCCCTCAAGCTCATCGAGAAGCTCGCGAAGGCCACGGACGGCAAGACGAAGGACCTGCTCGCGCACAACCGGCTGTACTTCAACGTCACGGCCAACCCCGACGGCCGCATCGCGGGCACCCGCGCCAACGCCAACGGTTTCGACCTCAACCGCGACTTCATCACCGCCTCGCAGCCCGAGGTCCGCGCGATGCGGCAGATCGCGATCGACAAGCAGCCCGCGGTCATGATCGACCTGCACGGGTACGTCAACGGCACCCTGATCGAGCCGACGACTCCCCCGCACGGCGAGAACTACGAATACGACCTCTTCCTCAAGAACACCTACGCCAACGCCCTGGGCATGGAGGCCGCGGTCAACGGCCTCGGATACACCCCCGAGAAGGACGGCGTGGAGCCCGCGATCATCCCCTTCCGCGACCAGGAAGAGGGCTGGGACGACTGGCCGCCGATCTTCACCCCGCAGTACATGCCGTTCCACGGCGCGGTCGCCGCGCACACCATCGAGTTCCCGATGACCGTCAACAACGACGAGTACGACGAGCTTCCGGTGCCGGAGCTGCGAAGGCGGTCCGCGATCAACGTGGACATCGCGGGCGCGGCGATGACGGCGACCCTCAAGTACACCCAGGAGCACCGCACTTCGGTGATCGCCGACCAGATCGAGACGTTCCGGCGGGGCGCGGCGGGCGCGAAGCAGGTGCCGGTATCCCCGGAGACCGTGCCTGGGGTGCCCGGCATCGGCCCGGAGGACGTCTACACGACCGACTTCCCCCGCGCATACGTGATTCCGCGGGTCATTCCGGCGGGCAAGGAGAAGGGCGAGCGCGGCCAGCGTTCGGCGGCGGCCGCCTCGCGCCTCGTGCAGCATCTGCTCGACAACGACGTGGAAGTCCGCCGTGCGACACGGGACTTCAGGCTCGGCGGGACCTCGTACGCCGAGGGTTCGTACGTCGTCGACATGCGGCAGCCCAAGCGCGGGCTCGCCAATGTGATGCTCGCCGACGGGCGCGACATCAGCGACAAGGTGTCCATTATGTACGACATCTCGGGGTGGAGCCTCGGGCGGTTGTGGGGTGCGACGGTGGACTCCGTGAAGGGCGGCTCGCTGTCCGGCGTGCGGTCGCGTGCCGTGGACTCCGCGTCGCGGGTCGGCCATGTCGCCTCGCGCGGGGATCTTCGCCTGCGGCTCGACGACGCGCGGGAAGTCGCGGCTCTCAACTGGCTGCTCGCGCGCGGTACTTCGGTGCGCAGGGCTGACGACGGAAGCGTGATCCTGCCGTCGTCCGCGCGGGGTGCGGCGGTCGCGGCGGCGAAGAAGTACGACGTGGCTTTCGACGCGACGAAGGCGAAGGGCGGCGCTGTCGTCCGCTCGACGCGGGTCGCGGCGGCCGTCACTCCGGGTGAGCTGTTCGCGCTGCGCGAGATGAACTTCGACGTGGTGCCGGTGTCGACGGATGTCCTCAACGCCGGGTTCGACTGGAAGAAGTCGGGGGCGGACGCGCTGTTCGTGTCGGCGGGGCTTGCGTACGGGGAGCTGAACGCGGGGGCCAAGGCCGGGCTCGACGGGTTTCTCTCCCGTGGCGGCGGGCTTGTCGGGCGTGGGTCCGAGGGGGCCTCGCTGAACTCCGACGCAAAGCTGCTTTCCGTTGAGGCGGTCTCCGGGAACGGGGATGCCAATGGTGTGGTGCGGGTCGTCAACTCCGGTGGGGTGGTGACCGGCGGGGCGCCTGAGCATTCGTTCGTGTACGCGCCGATGTGGTTCACCGGGCTGGGGAGCGGGGTGCGGGTCGAGCAGTCCTATGGGGGTGGGAATCCGCTGGTCTCCGGGCACTGGCGTGCGGTGGAGGGTGGCGCCGGTGGACCCTCTGACGCCGCGGGTCAGGCGTCTGTGGTGAGTGGGGCCGCTGCGGGGTCCCGCGTGGTTCTCTTCGGCACCGAGCCGCTGTTCCGGGACCACCCCAAGGGGGTGTTCCCGCAGGTGGGGCGGGCGCTGCTGAGCGTGGGGCGGGGCTAGGGCGATCCCTGCGGGGCTTTCCCCAGTCCCGCCCCTTCCCGAAACTGGGGCTCCGCCCCAGACCCCGTACAAGATGGCCTCAAACGCCGGCCGGGCTGAAACAGCCCGGCCGGTCTGCAACCAAGGCCCCTGCGCCGGCGGGTTTCTGGGAAGGGGTGGTTAGGGGAATCGAAAAGCATGACCCGCGAGATCAAAGTGCAAGGCACCACCTCAGCCGGATACGAAGCCGTGCGGGACGCGTTCACCGCGCTGCTGGCCGCGGAGAAGCCCGATCACGCCGCGCAGCTCTCCGCCTATGTGAAAGGGCAGCGCGTCGTCGACCTGTGGGTCGGCCCGGACACCGGGCCGGGGACGCTGTTCGGCGTCTACTCCTCCACGAAGGGCGCCGCCTACCTCGTCGTGGCGCTGCTCGTCCAGGACGGCGTCCTGGAGCTCGACAGAGAAGTGGCCCACTACTGGCCGGAGTTCGCCGCCGAAGGCAAGGGAGAGATCACCCTCAGGGAACTCCTCTCGCACCGCGCGGGCATCGTCGGCGCCGACTCCGGATTCACGCCGGAAGAGGTCGCCGACGACCGTGCCGTCGCCGCCCGCCTGGCAGGCCAGCGCCCGTACTGGCGCCCCGGTACCGCCTTCGGCTACCACGCCCTCGCCATCGGCGCCCTGGCCGGCGAGGTCGTCCTGCGGGCCACCGGGCGGACCCTGGGCGAGTTGTACGAGGAGCGGGTCCGCGCCCCGCTCGGGCTCGACTTCTATCTCGGGCTCCCCGAAGAGCTCGAACCCCGGTTCCGCTCGGTCCTGCCGATGCTCCCCACCCCGGCGGAACAGGCCGCACTGGACGCGCAGCCCCCGCAGCCCGGCACCCTGAACGCCATCGCCTTCAACCGCAACGGCGCACACCCCACCGACCTGGAGGCGTTCCCCAACTCCCGTCTGGTGCGCGCCAAGGGGCCCGCCTCGGCGGGCGGTGTCGGCTCGGCGCGCGGCCTCGCCGGGATGTACGCGGCGGCGGTCACCGGGCTCGACGGCCGGGAGCCTCTTCTGAAACCGGACACCGTGGCCGAGTTCGGGCAGATCCACTCCAATGGGTTCGACCTGGTGGCCAGGGCCCACAAATCGTTCGGCGTGGGGTTCCAGAACGTCGCCGAGGCCTGGTATCCGTTCCTCGGCGCAGGGTCCATCGGGCACAAGGGCGTGGGCGGCTCGCAGGCGTTCGCCGACCCGCGCAGCGGGCTCGCCTACGGGTACACGCGGCGCAGGTTCCCCTTCCCCGGCGGTTCGGTCCCGGAGGACGAGCCCCTGGTGCGGGCCATCCACACTGCGGCCATCCGCACGACGGCCGTCACCCGCTGATCCGTACGACGCAGGGCCGCGCCCCGGCATTCCGGGGTGCGGCCCTGCGTACGGTGCCAGCGGTGCCAGCTGCGCCGAAGAAGAGCGTCAGGCGACCGCGAGCTCCACCTTGATGTTGCCGCGCGTGGCGTTCGAGTACGGGCACACCTGGTGCGCCTTCTCGACCAGGGACTGCGCGGTGGCCGTGTCCACGTTCGGGATGGAGGCGCTGATCGCGACCTCGAGGCCGAAGCCGCCGGCCTCGGTCGAGCCGATGCCGACCTTGGCGGTCACGGTCGAGCCCGTGATGTCGACGTTCTCCTTGCGGGCGACCACGCCGAGCGCGCCCTGGAAGCAGGCGCTGTAGCCGGCCGCGAAGAGCTGCTCGGGGTTGGTGCCCGCGCCGCTGCCGCCCATCTCCTTCGGCGGGTTCACGACGACGTCGAGCTTGCCGTCGTCGGTGGCGACGCGGCCGTCACGGCCGTTCTCGGCGGTGGCGACGGCGGTGTACTTGACGTCGATCTGCTGGATGGACATAAGTGCCGGTTCCTCCTGAGATGTTCCGCGATGCGCGCCCACAGTCGCGACAATGTGGAATCACTTTATCGGATGCCGGAAAGTAACTTCCGGGGGTGCGTCTCGCGTGCCCGCGTCTCAGACCAGGGAAACGACCATCTTTCCGGTGTTCTCGCCGCGCAGCATGCCGAGGAACGCCTCCACGCCGTTCTCGACGCCCTCGACGAACGTCTCGTTGTACTTGAGCTCACCGGAGCGGATCCAGGCGCCGACCTCGTTCACGAACTGCGACTGGAGGTTCTCGTGGTCCCCGACGAGGATGCCCTGGAGGCGCAGGCGCTTGCCGATGATCATGGCCATGTTGCGCGGGCCCGGCGTCGGCTCGGTGTCGTTGTAGCCCGCGATCATGCCGCAGATGGTGGCGCGGCCGTGCACGTTCATGCGGCTGATGGCCGCTTCGAGGTGCTCGCCGCCGACGTTGTCGAAGTAGACGTCGATGCCGTCGGGGGCCGCCTCCTTCAGCTGCTCGACGACCGGGCGCGGGTCCTTGTAGTTGAAAGCGGCGTCGAAGCCGAGCTCCTCGACGAGGTGCTTCACCTTCTCGTCGGAGCCCGCCGAGCCGATGACGCGCGAGGCGCCCTTGAGCTTGGCCATCTGGCCGACCTGGGAGCCGACGGCTCCCGCGGCGCCGGAGACGAACACCGCGTCGCCCTCCTTGAAGGAGGCGACCTCGAAGAGCCCCGCGTAGGCGGTCAGACCGGGCATGCCGAGCACACCGAGGTACGCCGAGAGCGGCGCGGCCTGCGCGTCCACCTTGACGGCGTGCTTGGCCGGGACGGTCGCGTACTCGCGCCAGCCGGCGAAGTGCAGGACGTGGTCGCCCACCTCGTAGCCCTCGGCGTTCGAGGCGACGACCTCGCCGACCGCACCGCCCTGCATGGGCTCGTCCAGCTTGAACGGCGGGGTGTACGACTTCACGTCGTTCATCCGGCCGCGCATGTACGGGTCCACGGAGAAGTGCAGGTTGCGGACCAGGATCTGGCCGTCGGCCGGGGCGGAGACAGGGGCCTCGCGCAGCGCGAAGTCCTCCGGGACCGGCCAGCCGTGCGGGCGGCGCACGAGGTGCCACTCACGGCTGACGTCGGGGAGCTGCGCGGACCCGGGGGCCTCGGGGGTGACGGACATGCGGGCGTCCTCCTCCTGCTCAGACTGCCGTCGCCGGCAGACTGACGTTGCGGAAATGCTTCAGGTTGTGAAACAACCATGCGCCTACATATTTCATGATGTCAAGTATCGGGGTAGCCTGGAGCGCATGGCCACCACCAGCTCCCGCACCCCGCGCACCGATCCCCTGACGCTCGAAGTCGTCGAGCTCATCGGCACGGTCGTCGCGCGTTACTACGAGGAGTACGACGCCGCGGCGGGCAAGCACGCCCTCACCGGGGCGCAGGCGCGCGTTCTCGGACTGCTCTCCCTCGAACCGCTGCCCATGCGTCGCATAGCCCAGAAGCTGAAGTGCGAGCCGTCGAACATCACGGGGATCATCGACCGTCTCGAAGCGCGCGGACTCGTCGAGCGGCGGCCCGATCCGGCCGACCGCCGCGTGAAGCTGGCCGCGCCGACGGACGAGGGGCTCGCGGTCGCCCGCAGCCTGCGCGAGTCGCTGGACTTCGCCAGGGAGCCGCTGGCCGAGCTCTCCCGCGAGGAGCGCCTGTCGCTGCGCGCGCTGCTGCGCAGGATGATCGGCGAGGGCGGCGAGACCAATGGGACAGGTGGGACCGTCGGGGTCGGCGAAATCACCGAGAACGAGCGCTGACCCCAGCGCGTCCACAGCCGACCGCTACGTGCACCACCACAGAAAGCGGTCACAGGTCTCCGACGGCTCCGGGTCGGGCGTCGGGTCCGGGCGCTGTGTGGTCGGCGGGGGCGTGGGGCGCGTGGTTCCGGGGGTGCCCGGGGCCTGTGGCGAGTCCGGGGTGCCGGGGGCGGACGTCGTGGCCGGAGCGGTCGAATCGGGGGACTCGCCGGCCTCGCCCGTCTCGTCCGCCTTCTCGGCGTTCTTGGCCTTCCGCGTCTCCTCGGCCTCCTTGTCCTTCGCGGACTCGGACGCCGAAGCCGATGCCGAGGGGTCGGCCGACTGGTCCGCGGCGGCCTCGGCGCCCACCGCCGCACCGCTGCGGGGGTCGTCCGGCTTCCGCGACGCGGACTTGCTCGCCGAGCCGTCCGGCGACGAGGACGCCGTGGGTTCGTCCGAAGAGCCCTCGATGCCGAGTTCGGCCAGGCTCAGACCGCCGGCCGCGAGCGCGAGACCGGCGGTGATCAGCAGGACCTTGCGGCGTTTGCGGCGGTGCGCCCGGCGACCGCGCTCCCGGCGGCGACCCCTGCCGCGCGGTGCCTCGTCGTCGTACGCGTGCTCGGAACCGTCCGGTTCGTTCTGTGCGGCGACCGCCTCCGCGTACTCACGGCAGGCTTCGGCCGGGGTTCCGCACCCCGGGCAGGCCAGGGCGCCGTTGAGGTGCCTGTGGCACGGGTGGCAGTAGTCCATGAGGCATGGAGGCTAAGTGAGGCGCGGGTGACAGAGGAAGCCGCTGCCGTGAAGGTTGTGTGCGGAATCGAATGTTCCAGCGGCTCCTGCTTCCGCTATGGGGCAATCCGCCTGTTCCGCGCCGGTCACGAACGCCGACCGGCAAGGGCGCTAACCCGCGAACGCCGTCTGCTCCACGCCCTGCCCCGCGTCCGGCACCACGAGCACGGATCCGGACAAGGGGTGCGGTGCCTCAAGTCCCGTACAGGCGGAGGTGATGTAGAGGTCGCGCAGTCCCGCGCCGCCGAACGCGCACGCGGTCGGGCGGGCCACCGGAAGTTCGATCACCCGGTCCAGGGCGCCGGAGGGGGTGTAGCGGCGCACGGCCGCCCCGTCCCACAGGGCGACCCAGACGCAGCCGTCGGCGTCGACGGCGAGCCCGTCGGGGTATCCGGCCACGGGCTCTATGGCCGCCAAGGTGCGCCGGGAGACGGGGAGTTGGTCCTCACCCATCTCCAGTACGTCGATGCGCCGGGTGAGGGTGTCTATGTAGTACATGGAGCGGCCGTCCGGGCTCCACCCCGTGCCGTTGCTGACGGACACGTCGTCGAAGACCTCGGTCACGGTGCCGTCGCCGGTCAGCCGGATCAGGTTGCCGCCGCCCGTCGCCTCGTCGTAGCGCATGGTGCCCGCCCAGAGCGAGCCGTCGGGGGCGACGGCCGCGTCGTTGCCCCGGCGGCCCGGAACGGGCTCGTGGTGCAGCCAGCGGAACGCGCCGCCGTCGGCCATGGAGTCGTAGAGAGCCACGCCGTCCCGGAGATTGACCACCAGGCCGCCGCCCGCGCGCGGTTTCGCGGCGCCGACGTGCTGCTCGGTGGCCATGACCGAGCGGCGTCCGTTCGACGGGTCGTACGTGTGCACGCGGGAGCTGAGGATGTCGACCCAGATGAGCCGCCGGGCGGCATGATCCCAGGTGGGGCCCTCGCCGAGTGCTGCCTGCGCGCGTACCGCTATGTCCATTGCCGCAGGCTACCCGCACACCCCCGCTCAGCCCACCCGCCCGAGCTCGCCCCGCAACCGCCGGGCCCTGAGCACCAGTTCCAGCTCGAAGCGGCGGTCGGGATCGTCGACCTCGTCGCCCCACAGCTCCCTGATCTGCCGCAGGCGGTAGCGCACCGTCTGCGGATGCACCCCGAGACGGGCGGCGACCTCCGGCGCTCCGCCCCGCGTCTCCAGCCAGGCCAGCAGGGTCTCGGCGAGGCGGCGGCCGTGCGCGGGGCCGCAGTGGGCGAGCGGGGCGAGGCAGCGGCGGGCCAGGTCCTCGATGAGTTCCTCCGGCTGGAGCAGGACCAGGGCCTCGGTGTGCTCGGTGCAGTGCAGGACCTCGCCGGAGGGCAGCAGTCCGCGCTCCATGAGACGGACCGCGGCCTCGGCCCAGCGCAGTGACTTCGCGGCGTCGGCGAGCGGCACGGGCGGGCCGATCGCGCCGGACCAGCCCGCCATGGCGCGCCGCAGCAGCTCGGGGCGGCCCGCCGCTTCCGGGTCGGGGACGACCATACGGGGCTGTTCGGTCTCCATGTCGAGCAGGACGCCCTGGCCGACGGCGGGCGCCACGGCTTCCCTCGCCGGGCGGAGCAGCACCCCGACGGCGACCCGTTCGGGCAGCTGCCAGCCGACGCGGGCGGCCCGTTCGTCGAGCGCGCTGCGGACGCCGGGCCGCCGCTGCCCTGAGTGCGAACCGGAACCCGAACGGGAACCGGAATCGGCCGGCGCTCCCGGCCCCGGTTCGCCGCGCCGCTCGGAGAGCAGCAGCTCCATCAACTTCCTTTGCAGGCGCAGTCGTTCACCCGCCTGCCGGGCCGCGGCCTCGGCGTATCCGCGGACGGACTGGTCGACCAGACCGTCCAGATACTCGAAGCCCGACTCGGCGAGTTCGTACATGGCCGGTGGCGGGATCTCGATCTGCTGGCCGATCTCGGCCAGGCGGCGCCAGGCCAGCCGCACGCCGAGGCGGTAGATCGCCTGGAGCGAGTCGAGGCTGCGGCCGTGCAGGCCCTCGCCCCTGCCGAATTCCTGGAAGACCTCCAGCGGATAGCGGGGCCGCCCCTCGGCGGACGCGATCTGCTGGACGAATCCCTCCAGGGCACGGCGTATGCCGATGAGCGCCATGGGCTCGCCCGAGTCGTCGAGGACGACCGGCAGGCCGGGGTACTCGGCGCGGATCTCCCGGAGTATGTCCTGGGCCAGGGCGGGCACTTCGTCCAGGGCGAGCGCCGCGAACCGCCGTACGAGCACGGGCGGCACGTCGCGCCAGGCCGAGCGGACGGACAGCGAACCCTGGCTCTCGGTCACGGGCACGGCCACTCACTGTCCCCGAGGGGCAGTCTCGTAGTGCACGAGTGGTGTGTTGGGCTGTTCCGGCGTCGCGTTCAGGGCGGCGACGATGCCGAACGCGGCGCCCACGGCGAGTGCCGCGGCGACGACGACGGTCAGACCGGCGGCTAGCAATCGGTGCATGTCAGGGTCAGCCTCTCTGCTGGAGGTCGTCCCCACCCTGGTCGTACGGACATCGATCACACAGTCCCGAACCGGCCCCGCCCGGCAAGTGCACAGTCTCATCAACGCATTGACACTTCGTCAAGGGTCCGCCTAGCGTCACGGCCCCATACGGCTCGGTAACACTTCTCACCCGCCCCCAGGAGTGCCGGATGCGCCGCACAGCTTCACCCCTCTCGCTGATCCTCCTCGGTCTGGGCGTGTTTCTGCTCGTCCTGGCCCCGATGCTTGCCTGGTACGTCGCACCGCAAGCGAAACGCACTCCCGTCGACATCGACACCACCACGGTCTTCAAGGGCAGAGGCAGTTATTTCGACACCGAGAAGATCAAGACCGTGCACGGCAAGAACCTGACGATCACGCGTCAGGTGCGCGGCGACGTGGCCGACAGCAACGACGAGCACGCGGTCTGGGACGTGGTCACGTCCGTCGACCCGGACTCGTCGCTTCCGGCCTCCGACCCGCATGATTCGCTCCAGTTCACGACGGAGCGCTGGGTCACCGACCGCGAGACGAACAGGCCGGTGCACTGCTGCGGCGAGAAGCCGTACTTCGAGGGCGAGGCCTACCTCAAGTTCCCCTTCGACGTGCAAAAACGCTCCTACATCTGGTGGGACAACACCCTGGGCGCCACCGTCCCGCTGACCTTCCGGGGCACCAAGAAGATCCAGGGCTACGAGGGCTACCGCTTCACCGCGAAGGTGAAGCCCGCGAAGACCGGAACGCGTCTTGTGCCGGGCCGCCTGGTGGGGCAGCCCAAGCGCAGCAACGTGCTCGCCGAGGAGTGGTACGCCAACCACGGCGTCGAGCTGGTCGCCGACAAGCGCACGGGCCGGATCATCTACGCGGCGATCGGCCCCCGCAAGACGCTGCGCGCCCCCGGCTCGGACAAGGACGCGACGGTGCTGCTCGACAGCAAGCGCATCGCGTTCACGACGAAGACGCAGAAGGCACAGGTCGAGCTCGCCGACGACGACAGCAGCCGGCTCGAACTGGTCGGCGGGACGCTGCCCGTGGGGGCGGCCGTGCTGGGTGGGCTGCTCGCGATCGCGGGAGGCGTTCTGGTGCTGCGGGGACGGCGGTCCGACAGCGGGACACACGGGTCAAATGGGCCGGGCAGTGCGGCGGAGCCGAACGGTCCGAATGGCGATACGTCCCCAACCACCCTGCAACCCAGCACGATGTGATGAGACGTCAGCCGTTGAAAGCCCAGAACTTGTCACTTCGGTGAGTAGCCGCGTCGAAGACTGCGGCGAAAACTAACGTTCCCACCCGAGCACAGTCCCCGCACGACCCCCGCACCACCCCCGCACAGTCACAGCACCGCGCACAGTCCGAGCACAGCACGTCCGCAAGCGACCCCCGAACGGTGCAACCCCCCATAAGCGCCTCACGGTTCCGCACCCTGACGAGTTGGAGCACGCATGCCCCAGCACGTGCCTTCTCCGCTGCGCGCCGCCACCCCGCGGGCCGCGCAACGGCTTCCGGCACTTCCCCCGCAGCCGCGCCGGATCGTTTTTCTCGCCCGCCGCGATCTCGCGAACCCGGCCGCGGGCGGGTCCGAACTGCTCGTCGACCGACTGGCCGACGGCCTGAGCAAGCTCGGCCACCAGGTCACCCTCCTGTGCGGGGGCCCGGCCGCGTTCCGCGACTACCGCGTCGTGTCGGCGGGCGGCGACCTCGGGCACTATCTGCGCTCGCGTTCCGCCTTCACCCGGCAGGTCGGCGACTGCGACCTCCTCGTCGAGGTCTGCAACGGCATGCCCTACCTGGCGCCGCTGTGGCACCGCGGGCCCACGCTGTGCCTGGTCAACCACGTCCACACCGATCTGTGGGGGATGCGCTTCCAGGGCGCGCTCGCCCCCGCGGCCCGGCTCGGCCGAAGACTCGAACACTGGTCGCTCTCCGGCGCCCAGCGCGGGAATCTCCTGGTGGCCGTCTCGCCGTCGACGGCCACCGCCCTGCGCGCGATAGGCGTCGAGCGTGAGCGCATACGGATAGTCCACAACGGGGTCGAGGAGCCGGGGACGCTGCATCCCCGCTCGGACGAGCCGATGTTCCTGGCGATGGGACGCCTCGTCGAGTACAAGCGCATCGATCTGCTCCTTCGCCTCTGGGAGCGCGTCAGACCCGTCACCGGAGGACGTCTGGTGATCGTGGGCGACGGCCCCGAGCGGGAGCGCCTGGAACAACTCGCAGGTCCAGGCGTGGAGTTCAGGGGCCATGTCTCCGAGGCGGAGAAGCACCGGCTGCTCTGCGAGGCGTGGATGCTGCTCCATCCGTCGGCCGTGGAGGGCTGGGGCCTGGTGATCACCGAGGCGGCGAGCCGTTCGACACCGGCCATCGGTTTCGACGTACCGGGTGTACGTGACTCCATCGAGGACGGCGTGACGGGACTGCTCGCCCGCGGCGAGAGTTCCTTCGCCGCCGCCTGGTGCACCCTGGCGCTGAGCGCCGAGCGCCGCAGGGCCTTCGGCAAGGCCGCCGGTGAGCGGGCCGCCGGCTACCGGTGGGCCAATTCCGTACGCGAGTTCCAGGCGGTGGCCTCCGAGGCGATCGTCACGCACCAGGCAGCACAGCAGGCACCCCAGGGGTCCGTGTGAAGGACCCGTCCCTGCGCCGTTCCGCCACCCTCTTCCGGGCCTTCATGCGCGAGCAGCAGGAGCCCGAGCGGTGTTACACCCTGCTCGCCCGTGACGCCGCCGACCAGGTCGAGGCCTATGGACCGGTCAGGGACCGCGTCGTCGTCGATGTCGGCGGCGGCGGGGGCTACTTCACCGAGGAGTTCCGGCGGCGCGGCGCGCACAGCTTCCTCTTCGAGCCGGACCCGGCCGAGCTGGGCGCCAAGCCGCCGGAGGGCTCCGTCGTCGCCGACGGCTACCTCCTGCCGCTGGCGGACGGCGTCGCCGACGTCACCTTCTCCTCCAACGTCCTGGAGCACGTGGACGATCCGCAGACGTTCCTCAGCGAGATGGTGCGGGTGACCAGGCCCGGCGGCCTGATCTACGTCTCCTTCACCAACTGGTACTCGCCGTGGGGCGGCCACGAGTGGGCGCCCTGGCACTACCTGGGCGGCGCCCGCGCGCGGGCCCGCTATGAACGGCGTACCGGCAGAGCAGCCAAACACACGCTCGGCGAGAACCTCTTCGCCCACCACGTCGGCCCGACCCTGCGCCAAGTGCGGGCGAGGGACGACGTGTCCGTCGTGTCCGCACGGTCCCGCTACTGGCCCTTCCTGGCCGGTGCCATCACCAAAGTGCCGGGTGTACGCGAGTTCGCCACCTGGAATCTCCTCCTCATCCTCAGGCGGTGTCCATGACCACGGTGCAGGCCCCACCCCCGGCGTCGGTCCGGCCCACGGCTGACGCCCCCGAGCCCGGACGGGGGCCGCGCTCCAAGCGCTGGCTGTTCGGGTTCTGGGCCGTGGTGTTCGTCCTCTTCCTGGCCGTGCAGCCGGGGCGGATGACGTTCGACACCAAGCTGGGTGTGGCCGTCGACCCCTGGCAGTTCCTCTCCGACCTGGGCCAGCTCTGGCACGACCGGGGCGGGTTCGGCGGAATCCAGGACCAGTACGTCGGATACACCTGGCCGATGCTGCCGTTCTACGGTCTGGCGAAGCTCGTCCAGCTCCCCGTGTGGCTCGCGGAGCGGCTCTGGCTTTCGCTGATCGTGGCCACCGCGTTCTGGGGTGTGCTGCGGCTCGCCGAGCGGATGCGGATCGGCAGCAGCGCGAGCCGGCTGCTCGGCGCGATGGCGTACGCCCTGTGGCCGACGTTCACCGTGGTCGTCGGGTCGACGTCGGCGGCGGCGCTGCCCGGCGCCCTGCTCCCGTGGGTGCTTCTCCCGCTCCTGAACGACCGGATCAGCGCGCGCTCGGCCGCCCTGCGCTCCGCGCTCTTCATCCCCTTCATGGGCGGCGTGAACGCGGCGGCGACACTGGCGTCCCTGCTTCCGGTGGGCCTGTATCTCCTGTCGAGACCGAACGGACCGCGCAAGCGGAAGCTGATCACCTGGTGGGTGCCCGGCGTCATCCTCGCCACCGCCTGGTGGGTGGTGCCGTTGTTGATGCTCGGCATCTACGGCGAGAACTTCCTGCCCTATGTGGAGACCTCGGCCACCACGACCGGCACGATGTCGGCCACGGAGACCCTGCGCGGCGCGGGCAACTGGGTCGCGTACCTGAACTTCGGCGAGGCATGGCTGCCCGCGGGCTGGACGGTCGCGACGGCCTGGATCGTCGTGGTCTGCTCGGGGTTCGCCGCCGCCCTGGGCCTCGCCGGGCTCGCGCGGCGCGATCTGCCCGAGCGGCGCTGGCTCGTCCTGACCGTGCTCTCGGTCGCGCTCGTCACGCTCGCCGGGTACGGCGGCGCGTTCGGCGCGCCCTTCCACGACACCGTGCAGTCGTGGCTGAACGGCGGGCTCGTCCCCTTCCGCAACATCTACAAGTTCCAGACGGGCCTCGCGCTCGCCCTGGTCTTCGGCCTGATGCACCTGGTGGGCGTGGCCGCGCAGTCGCGCGGGGCGCGGCCGGTGCGGGGGCGGCGCTACGCCCCGCTGATCGCGGCCCTGCTCGTCCTTCCGGGCCTCGCCTTCCCCTACCTGAACGGCTCGATCCTCCAGCCCGGCTCGTTCAAGAAGCTGCCGACGTACTGGCAGGCGACGGCCGACTGGCTGGAGAAGTACTCCCCCGACTCCCGCGCGCTCGTGGTGCCCGCCACCGCGCACGGCATCTACACCTGGGGCTCGCCCATCGACCAGCCCCTGGACGTGCTCGCCGACTCGCGCTGGGCACAGCGGGACTACGTCCCGTTCGGCACGCCCGGCAACCGGCGCGCGATGGACGCGGTGGAGCAGGCGCTCGCCACGGGTGGCGCCGTCCCCGGCCTCCAGGACTATCTGACGCGCGCGGGCCTCTACTACGTCGTCGTACGCAATGACCTCGACCCCGACCAGATCGGCAACGTGCCGACGTCGACCGTGAAGCGGACCCTGGAGGAGTCGGGCTACGACCGCGTCAAGGGCCTGGGTCCGACCGAGACCGGCGGGATCATCCCCGACGACACGCCCCTCCAGGTCGAGGGCCTCTACCCGCGCGAGCGCGCGGTGGAGATCTACGCCCCGAAGTCGGGCGCCGAACGGCCGGGACAGGCCGGGATCAAGCCGGTGTCGAACACGGCCGTGGTGAGCGGCGGCCCCGAGTCGCTGCTCCAGCTCTCCGCCGACCCCTCCATGCGGGACCGACCGTCCGTCCTGACCGGCGACAACCACCCCGGAGTGGGAACTCCCGCACTCCAGGCGGTCGGTGACGGTCTGCGCCGCGCCGACACCCGCTTCGGCCTGGTCAGCTCCAACACCTCTTATACGTACACACCCGGCGAACGCAACGCGAGCGGCGCCCTCCAGGATCCGGGCAAGAAGCCGCACCAGATCCTGCCCACCGACGGGATCGAGCACCAGACGACGGCGGTGCTGCGCGGCGCGAAGTCCGTGACGGCGTCGAGCTACGGCAACTGGCTCTTCCATCTGCCGCAGTACGACCCCGTGAACGCCTTCGACGGCAACCCTGCGACGTCGTGGGCCGAGGGCAGCCCCGGAACGCCGAAGGGCGCCTGGATCAAGGCGGAGTTCAGGTCCAAGGAGTCGATCCCCTCCTCGATCCGGGTCATACCGCTGCCGCAGGAGGGCGTGCGGGCCGCGCCGACGCGGGTGCGGGTGGAGACGGAGCAGGGCAGCCGTACGAGTTTCCTCCAGCCCAACGGCATGCGGCAGCGCATCAAGGCGCCCGCCGGTGAGTCGAGCTGGCTGAAGGTCACGATCCTGGACGCGCAGATCGGCAGGGAGGGTCTGACCGGCGCCGGGTTCTCGGAGATCACCGTTCCGGGTGTGCGCGTGACGAAGCTCCTCCAGCTGCCGAAGGACACCGGGGCCGACGCGGGCCGCGACGCGGCTGCGGGCGCCGACGCGACGACGTACTCGATGCACCGCTCCTCCGACCCGGGCGCGCTGAACCCGGTCAACGCCGAGTCGGGGCTGCACCGCCGCTTCTCGACGCCGGCCGACGGCGAGTACGAGGTGAAGGCGAGCGCGCTCGCCGTTCCGGGGTCCGAGCTCGACGAGCTGCTCTACAAGGTGGCTCCGGAGCAGAAGGACCAGATCATCGCGAGCGCCGACTCCACGTCGAAGCTCGGCGGCGGTCTGTCCCCGCGCAATCTCACGGACGGCGATCTGACGACGGCGTGGATCGCCGGCGACAGTCCGGTGGTCCATCTGAAGTGGAAGGGCAAGCAGGAGATCGACGAGATCGTCCTGCCTGCGGCGGGCGGGCTCTCGACGCGCCCCGAGAAGATCGAGATCAGCTCGCCGGACGGCGCGGCGGTCGCCGGTGTCGACGAGAACGGCAACGCGCGGTTCGCGCCGATCACCACGGACGAACTGACCGTCACCATCACGCAGACCGCGCCGCTCACGGTCCACAACCCGGTGGCGGACGCCCAGTTGCAGCTGCCGGTGGGGCTCACCGAGGTCTATGTCCCGGCCCTCGACAAGTTCCGTACGGAGCAGCCTCCGGCCTCGGAGAAGTTCGAGCTCGCCTGCGGGGAAGGCCCGGATCTCGCCGTCGACGGCAAGCTGCACGCGACGAGCGCGAAGGGTTCCGTACGGGATCTGGTCGAGCGGCGGCCCATCGAGGTGACGCTCTGCTCGCGCGGATCGGAGAACACGACGATGTCGCTCGGTTCCGGCGAGCACACCGTCGAGGCCGGTGACGCGGGTCCGCTCGCCCTCATGGACGTCTCGCTGACGCAGGGGACGCCGGGGTCGGTCGACAAGGAGTCGCGCTCCCTGAACATCAAGGACTGGCTCGGCGACCGGCGCGAGGTGGCGGTGGGCGCGGGCTCGGCCTCCTACCTCTCGACGTACGAGAACATCAACGACGGCTGGAAGGCCACGCTGAACGGCAAGGAGCTGTCGTCCGTGCGGCTCGACGGCTGGCAGCAGGGCTTCCTGATACCCGAGGGCGAGGGCGGCACGGTCAAGCTGTCGTACGAGCCCTCGCGGATCTACGAGATCGGTCTGATCGGCGGCGGTATCGGCGTCCTCGCGCTGATCGCCCTGGTCCTGATCCGGCGCCGCGACCCGAACCCGGACGGTCCGGACGTGGCGCCGCCCGCGCCGGGGCTGATCCTGGGCACGGTGGCGCTGACGCTGGTGGGTGTCGTGATCGCGGGCTGGTTCGCGCTGCTTGTGCCCGCGCTCGCGGTCCTCGCGTGGCGCCGGCACTCCCTTCTTGTCCCGCTGGCCTTCCTGGCGATGGGGGCGGCGGGGATCGTGGCGGCGGTGAATGCGGGTGAGCCGACCACGTCGGACGCGGGCGCGTTCAGTCCCGCGGCCCAACTCCTCGCGCTGATCGCGCTGTTCGCGGCGCTGGTGAGTGTGCGGGGCACCGCTGCGGGGGCGCGCGGCGACACCGGGGAGCCCGGTGAGGGCGGCGAGGCTGCCGCCTGGGAGCCGCCTCCGCATCAGCCGCCGCCCGCCGCTCCCCCGGTAACGCCTCCGCCTCCGGGTGGCAGCACGCCGGTGCCCGGGCCCGACCAAGACCCGGGTACGAGGCCGCTGCCCCGCCGCAAACGCGGGGAGAGCGGGGCGGGTGCTGATGCGGGTGGTGGCGGCAGTATGGACGCGGGGGGTGCTCCGCGGGCCGCGAGTTCGACCATCTCCGCGCGGGGCCCGGCGTCCGCACAGGCGGAACTTCCGCCGCCGGGCGCGCGGACCGCACGGACCACGCGCTTCAGGCGGCGCAGGCCAAGGACGACGGAGGGGCTCGCGGGAGCCGCGGCGCCGTCCGCCCCCGGGGAGGACACCAACCGATGACCGCACTCGATCACCCGGCACGTCACGCGGACGGACCCGAACGGCCCCCGGAGCGCGTGCCGTTCCCCGTCGTCGACGAGGTCGCCCGGCACTGCCTCCAGGAGGAGGAGCCGGAGACGGTACACATCGAGGTCCACCTGCCCGGCACCCCGGACCCGGCCCGCCTGAAGGCCGCGTTCGCCGAGGCCCTGCGCCGCCACCCGCGCATCCTGATGCGGGAGGCGCGGGGGCCCTGGTACCGGCGCCGCTACGAGTGGGAGCTGACGGGGGAGCCGGACGTGGAGGTGGTGACGTTCCCGCCACCGGAACGGGACGCCTTGAAAAAGGCCCGCACCCGCTCCCTCTCGGAGGCCCCACCCTTGACGGCATCCCCACCGATCCGCCTGGAGGTAATAGCCGCCGAGGAAGCCTCCGACGCGGCCGCCTCCAGCACGGCCGGAGCAGCCACCTCCCAGAACGGCCGCGCGAACGCGGCTCTCGGCGAGGCGGCCGGTACGGGCTCCGCCCCCGCCGGGGCGGACCGCCCGGGCTCAACCCCTGCCCCGGACGGGGCAAGTACCGCACGGAATGGCAACCCGAACACTGCCCTCGGCGGGGCCGACGGCTCAGGTCCGGACAGGACTGCCGCCACCAACGGCAGTGACGCAGGCGCCCGACCCGGCGAGGGCGCCGGCCCGGGCGGGGCGCCCGCCAGCGGCACGACCGTCGTCCCGGGGGGTGGCGGGGCGGGAGCCGCCGAAGGTGCTCCACCCGCCACCGGTGGCGCACCAGCCCCGAATCGCGAAGAGGCAACCGCCGGGTCGGGCGAGGGCACCGACCCGGGCGGCGCACCCGCCCCCGGCACTCCGGGGGTCGGCGAGGCGACCGCCTCGGGCGTCGGCCCGGACGCGGGCGGTGTCGAGGGGCCCGGCGCCCCCGGCGCGGGCCCCGCACCCACCAGCGCAGGGCGACCCGCCAGCAACGGCAGTGTTCTCTTTCTCACCATCAATCACACCGCCCTTGACGGCCCCGCCTGTCTGCGCGTGCTTGCCACCGCCGCCGAGTTGTACGGCGGGCAGGACAACTCGCCCGCCGCGCCTCCCTTGCGTACGGCCTCGTCCTCCGGGGCCGAGAGTGACGCCGAGCCGGTCGCGGATGCGCCCGGTGGGTGGGCTCCGCCTGCCCGGGTCTCGCGCGGGACGCCCGAGCCCTCGCCCGGCAACGGCATGCTCGTCGCCGAACTGGCCGTGCCGAGGCGGCCGAAGGGGGCGCCGTTCACCGTGAACGACCAGCTCATGGTGGCGACCGCGCTGATGATCGCGCACTGGAACCGGGAGCACGGAGCGCGGCCGAAGCCGTTCCGGATCACCATGCCCGTCGACGACCGGCCCCGCAGCATGGACATGCCGATAGGCAACGGCACGCGGCTCGTCGAAGTGCCTTTCAGCGCGGCCGAGTTGACCTCCGAGGATTGGGGCCCCGAGGACATCGGGGCACTCCTGCGCCGCACCGCCGAACGTACCCGCGCCCTCAAGGCCCTCCCCCGCCCCCAACTGGGCCACGGCGCCGCCCTGCTGACCTCGCCCGTCCTGCCCGTCACCCTCAGGGCCGCACTCACGCGCGGTCTGCGCAGAGCCGCCGCGCCCTGGACCTCCACCACGCTGCTCAGCAACATCGGGCGCGTCCCCTACCCCCTCGACTTCGGCGACGCCGGCCGCGCCCACGCCGTCTGGTTCTCCGCGCCCGCCCGTCTCCCCCGCGGCCTGACCGTGACCACGGCCGCCACCGCCGGGCGTCTGCACGTCGCCCTGCGCTGGTCGAAGACCCTGCTCAGCAGCGGCGACGGAGCCCATCTGCGCGACCTCTTCGAGCACTACCTCCACGCCACCGAGCACACGGAGGAGGGAACGAAGCGATGACCAGCACCAGTACCGCACCCCGCGACCTGCGGGACTTCTACGAGGACCCCTCCGTCCCCGTCGCGTCCGGCGACGCCCGCAGCCTGCGCCAGGCCCGGATGCTCGCCGACGCCATAGGACCGGCCACCGCCCGCACCTGCGTCGTGCTCGACATCGGCTGCGGCGACGGCACAGCGGCGGCGACCGCGGCCCCGCTCCTCGCGGGCCACCGCGTGATCGGCGTCGACTGGTCGCAGGACGCCCTGAAGCGGGCGCACGCGCACCTTCCGTACGTCGTGCGCGGCGAACTGACCGACGGCGGGCTCCCGTTCGCCGACGGTGCCGCCGACGCCGTCCTCTTCAGCGAGGTCATCGAGCATCTGGTCGACCCCGACAGCGCACTCGACGAGCTGCGCAGAGTGCTCAGGCCGGGCGGTCACCTGATGCTGTCCACGCCCAACCTCGCCGCCTGGTACAACCGCGGGCTCCTGCTCGCGGGGGTGCAGCCCGTCTTCTCGGAGGTCAGCCTGCGCGGCATCCACGGCCGCCCCGGCAGCGAGGTGGTCGGGCATCTGCGGCTCTACACCGCCCGCGCGCTGCGCGAGTTCGTCGCCGCTTCCGGATTCGACGTCGTACGGGTCGCCGGCGCCCCCTTCCACGGCGTGCCACGCCCGCTGCGCGCCCTGGACCGGCTCGCCTGCGCCGTGCCGAGCGCCTCGTCGATCCTGCTGCTGCACGCCCGAAAGGCGTAACGCCATGTGGTGGGGTGTGACCGCCGCACTGCTCGCGAACGTCCTCTACAGCACGGGGTTCGTCCTGGAGAAACGTGCCCTCACCGCGATGCCGTCCGTCAGCGTGCGCAGCCCGGCACGGCTGCTCAGGCAGGTGATCTCCAGCCCGCTGTGGATCGGCGGATCGCTCGCGCTCGCCGCGGGGTTCGGCGCGCAGCTCGCCGTCTACCGGACGCTGCCCATCGCCGCCGCGCAGGGCATCTTCGTCTCCGGGCTCGTCCTCCTGCTCCTGCTCTCCTCCGTGCTGCTCGGGGAGCAGACCTCGGGGCGCGAGCGGTACGCCGTCGGGGCCATCCTCCTCGCGCTGCTCATGGTCGTCCTCTCGCTGAGCGAGGAGGCGGACACCGTGAGCCGCAGCGCGCCCGTGCCACTCGTCCTCACGGTCTGCCTGCCCTCCCTCGCCGCGGGAGTCCTGCTCTACGGCTCGGCCGAGCGCCGCGCGAAGCACCGGCACCGCCTGCCGACGACAGGCGTGGAGTACGGGGTCGCCGTGGGGCTCCTCTACGGAGTCAGCTCGCTCGCCATCAAGGGCGTCTCCAGCTATCTGACCACGCAGGGCCTCGGCTCCGCGCTGCTGCACCTGCTCGCCAGCCCGTACCCGTATCTCCTGCTGTTCACCGGCGCGTTCGGCCTGGTCATGTCCCAGGCGGCGCTCCAGCGGTGCCGGGCCTCGCTCATCGTGCCGGTCTGCACGACGGTTACCGCGCTCTTCACCGCGGTACTCGGAACGCTGGCGTTCGGCGAGCCGCTGCCCGACGAGCCGCTGCGGCTCGCCCTGCGGATCGCGGGCACGGCGCTCGCGGTGACCGTACTCCTCGCCATGCCCAAGCATGACGCGCCACCACCGCAACCCACGCCCCCCACCAAGGAGTTGACCAGCTGATGAACCCCGAAGATCCCTTGCTGAAGATCCTCGCCTGCCCGCTGGACAAGGGGCCCCTGCATCTCCTGGAACCCTCGGAACCCCTCGTACCGGAGGAGGTGCTCTACAACCCGCGGCTGCGCCGCCGCTACCCGATCGTCGACGGCATACCGCAGCTCCTGCCCTCATCCGGCGAGCAGTTGTCGGAGGACGAGCACGAGCAGCTCCTGAAGCGGATATCCACGTGACGGGCCCGCATAGGACCGAGGCGAGCCCCCACAAGACCGTGGCCGCCCGCCTCGCCCCGCACCTCCCCGCCCGGCTCATCGCCTCCCTGGCCCGGCTCGTCTATCCGCGCTTCGAGCCGGAGCTGGCCCGCCTCGCGGACCTCTGCCCGCGCGACTGCGGCACCGCGGTGGACGTCGGCGGCTGGTACGGGCCCTGGTCGCGCCGCCTGGCCTCGCGTGCGCGCCGCGTGGTGACGGTGGAGCCCGTCCCGCATCTGGCCCGGCTCCTGGAGACCTCCACGCCCGGCAATGTGCGGGTGATCCAGGCCGCGGCGACGGACCGCCCCGGCACGGCACGGCTCTGGCTGCCGCGGGGCGACCGCGGCGACCGCGGGGTCTCCTCGCTCATCCGCAGGGACATCCACGCCGAGGCGGTCGACGTGCCCTGCCTGACCCTGGACGGGCTCGGCCTGCGCGACGTCGACTTCATCAAGATCGACGTGGACGGCAACGAACTCCCGGTCCTGCAGGGCGCCCACGATCTGCTCGTCCGCGACCGTCCGGCCCTCTTCATCGAGCTGGAGTCCCGCATCCAGCCGATCGAGCCGATCGTCGATCTGCTCACCCGCCACCACGGCTACCAGGGCTGGGTCCTTCCCGACCGCACCTGGCTGCCGCTCGCCGACTTCGACCTGGAGGCGCACCAGAACGACACGTCGTACGTCGTGTCGCAGGGACTGCTGCGCAGGGTGCTCACACCGCGCAGGCCCCGGTACGTCAATTCGGTCCTGTTCCTTCCCGGCGGGCGGCGCCCGGGAGCGGCGGCGGTGCGCGACCATGGAGCGCATGTCCGCTAGCTCCGCCTCCAAGTCCTCCGGCCCGTTCACGCCCCTCGATTTCCAGTTGGTCCTGCTGCGCCGCATGGCCGACCACAATCCGGACCTGGTGGAGGCGGCCCGGCACGAGCTCGGCGTCTCCATCGCGGACATGCGCGAGGCCAACCGCCGCTGGCAGGCGATGACCCGTTCCGCGCGCTCGCGCGGCGCGGCCGCCCGCTACCGCTCGGTGCTCGGCGCCCCCGAGGCCACCGTGACGCGGCGGATGGGAGACCTGGAGTGCGAGGCGCTGCTGTGGCCGGTGCCGCTCTGGCCGAGCCTGCGCTTCGAGGTCCTGCGCGCACCGAACGGCGCGGTGTGGAACGAGTGGCTGATCCGCGGGCCGGGCGCTGAGGGGCCCGCGCTGCGGACGCTGGACGACCTCACCCCCTGGTCGTGCACGGTCGACGAGGCCGCCCGCGCGTTCGCCCCGGCCCGCCCCATGGAGGGCACGGCGCCCACGCGCTGGCGGCTCGCCTTCACGGCACCGGACGCGGCGGGTCAGCCGCGGCGCTGCGTCGCGGAGTTCACCTGGGGGCTGTTGCAGAGGGTGGCGTTCCCGGACGGTGACTGACGCTTCCGCAGCGCCGCGGCGCCGACCGCCAGGGCCAGCGCCACGAGCAGCGCGCTGACCCACGGGGGCGAGCGGTGGCCGAGCCCCGCCGCGAGGGCGAGGCCGCCGGCGGCGGGGCCGATCGCGGCGCCCACGTTCAGCGCGGCCGTGGCGAAGCCGCCGGAGAGGGTGGGGGCGCCGGTGGCCGCGTAGAGCGCCTGCGTGATCAGTGCGGAGCCGACGCCGAAGGACAGCGCGCCCTGGACGAGGACGAGCACGACCGCCGCCACGGGATTCCCCGCGGTCAGCGCGAAGAGCGCCCACCCGGCGAGCAGCGCTACCGCGCCGGTGAGGAGGAACGGCACGGGCCGCGCGTCCGCGAACCGCCCCGCGACCGTGACCCCGATGAACGACCCCGCCCCGAACAGCGCGAGCAGGGCGGGCACCCAGCTCTCCGGGAACCCGGTGACATCGGTGATCACCGGCGAGAGATAGGTGAACGTACAGAAGGTCGCGCCGTTCACGAGCGCCCCGAGCAGCAGGGTCACGACCAGACGCGGCTCGCGCAGCGCCCGCAGTTCCCCGCGCACACCGGACCGCTCGGGGCCGGACACGCCGCCGGACGCGCCGCCGGGCATGCCGCCGGGCACGGACCACAGGATCGCGAGGACGGCGGGCACCGACACCAGGGCCACCGCCCAGAACGCGGACCGCCACCCGAAGAACTGCCCGAGCAGCGCGCCGCCGGGGACGCCCACGACACAGGCGAGGGTGACGCCGGCGAGCAGCACCGAAGTGGCCCGCCCCTTGGCGTTCGGCCCGACCATGCCGACGGCGGCGACCAGGGCCACCGCGAGGAACCCGGCATTGGCGAGCGCGCCGATGACCCGGGTGACGAGCAGCACGGCGAAGCTGCCGGTCAGGGCGCCGACGACATGGACGAGCAGGAAGGCGAGAAGAAATCCGAGCAGCGCGGTCCTGCGCGGCCAGCGACGGCTGAGGAGGGCCATCACCGGGGCGCCGATGACCATCCCCACGGCGAAGGCCGAGGTGAGGGTGCCCGCGGTCGAGAGGGACACGTCGAGGTCGGCGGCGATGTCGGGGCCGAGACCGGAGAGCATGAACTCGGAGGTGCCTTGCGCGAAGACGGCAAGTCCGAGCATGTAGAGGGCAAAGGGCATGAGAGTACTCCGCGAGGGAAAAGTGAGTCCGCACGACAGCGCGCCCCGATAGGGCGCGGGGCTGTGAAAATGCGGCTCCGCCGCGTGGGCGCGTCCAGCCACGACGCACGCAGACGCACGCTGCGGTTCCGCATACCTGCTTGGCCACCGGACATGCCGGGCCGGTGGCTAAGGTCTGTCGGACTCAGGGCTGGACATGGCGGCAGGGTATGCAGCCCCCGGCCGCCGCGTCCATCCGATTACCCCGCCCGATCACCCCGCGGCGTCGAGGATCTCCTCGGTCACGGCGGACAGCGATCCCGGATGCAGGCCGAGGAAGAGATTCGGCTCGACGAGTTCCAGCTCCATGACGCGGAGCCCGTCGCCCTCGGCCCCGTCGATGAGGTCGACCCGCGCGTACAGCAGCTCGGGCGTCCCCGGAACCGCGGCCAACGCCCGTTCGGCGAGGGCGAGCTCGGCGGGCGTCGGCTGCCACGTCCTGAGGTCGGGATGGGGCATCTTCGCGTCGTCGTACGCCGTGCCCGGAGCCAGTACCGCGCCCTTCCGCACGGCGTGCAGGAAGCGCCCGCCGACATACACGAGCGCGCGTTCGCCGGTCTCGTCTATGCGCGGCATGTAGGGCTGCACCATGGCGGTGAGACCTTCCGCGTGCATCCGCTCGATGTGCCGTACGGCGGCTTCGTATTCGCCCTTCTCGTACCGGCCCGCGTAGCGCGCGCCCGCCCCGGACGCGGGCTTGACGACGAACGCGCCGTCGTCCGGGATCTCCAGCGGATCACCGGGCGCCAGATAGCGCGTGGGCACGACGGGCACGCCCGCCGTCTCCAGCGCCTCCAGGTACCGCTTGTCGGTGTTCCACCGCACCACGGACGCCGGGTTGGCGAGGACGGTGAGCCGCGCGACGCGCCCCGCCCAGGCCACGAACTCGGCGAGGCGCTCGCTGTAGTCCCAGGCGGACCGTATGACGACGAGGTCGAACCGCTCCCAGTCGACCCGCGGGTCGTCCCAGGCCACGGTGGCGACTTCGGCGCCGGCCGCGCCGAGCGAGCGCGCCAGTTCGGGGAGGTCGCGGTCGAGACCGGTCTCCAGCTGAGGCCTGCTGGTGACCAGGGCAATCGTGGGGCGGTCTGGTGACACGGAGGCCTCCTGGGTTCGATGATCCGCCCCGCAGGCTAACAACTTCTCGTCGTGCTCCCGACAAGTGCCTTGCCCAGGTCAGCGGGGCGTCCAGGCGCGCGCCCCGCCGTGATCAGTGCGGGCCGTCGACCAGCCGGAGCACCGCGTCGAGGCCGCGCACCGCTCCCGGCGCCGCGCCGCCCGGCAGTACGTAGGACCGCAGCCCCGCGCCCGCGGCCCCGCCGTCCTTGGCGGGGTGGTCGCCGACCATCAGGGTGTCCGCGGGGGCGACGCCCAACTCGGCGCAGGCGTGGGCGAAGAGACGCGGGTCGGGCTTCTCCGTGGCGTGTTCGTACGAGTGGACCCAGCTGCCGAACCAGCGGTCGAGGCCGTGCCGCGCGAACGTCGGCCGCAGATCCCAGCCGACGTCACTGACGACGCCGAGCACGATGCCGCGTGCGTCGAGTGCGGCCAGCGTCTTCTCCGCGTCCGCGTACGGCAACCAGTGCTCCGGGGAGCGGAGTTGGTCGTAGAGGACGTCGGCGAAGGGGGCGAGGACCGGGGCGGAGGCGTACCACGTGGTGAACGCGTGGCGGTGGGCCGCGGACGAGACGTCGCGTGCGTGCTGGGCCTCGATGACGGCGGGGTCCGTGAGGCCCGCCTCCAGGGAGGTGAGGATGGCGTCCATCGCGGTCTCGTCCACCGGGCCGGGCAGCGCGGCGCGGATGCGGTCCTCGTACGACTTGATCTGGAACAGCGTGCCGGAGAAGTCGAAGAGCACCGCCTCGGGCCGTGTGACCGGGGCGGGAGCGACGGTGCGGATGGGGCCTTCGGGGCCCGCGACGGGCAACGGGCGGGGAGTTGGCATGGGGTCTGCCTATCGGCCGTCGCGTAAAGCCACGATGAAGGGCCCCCGGAGACTCCCCACGGAGACACGCACGCGGCGCCCCGGGGGAGCGGGGCGCCGCGCGCCGTGCCGGGCCGTGCAGGGCCGGGTCTCAGAGGATGAAGACGCTCTGGGCGGTCTCCGTGTGGTACGTCTCGCCCGGGTACACCAGCCACTCCACCGGGCCGCTGCAATCGGGGCCCGAGTGGACCTCGGCGATGGCGTCGGTGTTGTTGGTCACCGATGTCGGGAACCAATCGACGGCGTAGCAGCCGCTCGGGTTTTCGTACTCCTGGCCGTTGATGCTCAGGACACCCTGTGCCGCGTACGCCGAACCCGGCACCGCGATCGTCAGGGTCGCGGCGGCCGCGAGCGCCCCCAGCGCCACGGCCATGCGTCGTCGCATCGTGTCGATCATGTCGAGATCCCCTCCACCGTGCGGATCGCTCCCACGCGATCCGCTGGAGTCACTAAACGTAGGCGATCAGGCACGCCCCGTATCCGGCGCGCGGTTGCACGTGCCCTCAGCACGTGTGCCCTCTGCCTCCCCCGACCCCTCTTCACCGCTCGGTCACGCCACTCACGCACCACGGTCACCAATCAGCCCAACTGCGCCATTTGCAACGTGAGTTCGTATGATGCGGCCATGGCGAGTCACGGGGATCACATAGCGGGGCGCTACCGCATCACGGCGCCGCTCGGGCGCGGCGGCATGGGCACGGTCTGGCGCGCACAGGACGACCTTCTGGGCCGCGCCGTCGCGGTGAAGGAGTTGCACGTCGACGCGGGGCAGTCGGCCGCCGACGCCGCGGGGCGGCGCGAGCGCACGCTGCGCGAGGCGCGCACGGTCGCGCAGGTGAAGCACCCCGGCATCCTGGTCCTGCACGACGTCGTCCAGCACGACGACCAGCCCTGGCTCGTGATGGAGCTGATCGACGGACGCTCGCTCGCCGACCGGCTGGCCCTGGAGGGCCCGGTCCCGCCCGCCGAGGCCGCCCGCATCGGTCTCGCCCTGATCGCCGCCCTGCGCGCCGCGCACTCGGCCGGAGTCCTGCACCGCGACCTCAAGCCCGCGAACGTGCTCCTGGAGGCGGGCACGGAGCGCGTGGTGCTCTCCGACTTCGGGATCGCGCAGGTCGACGGGCAGACGACGCTCACGGAGACGGGCGCCTTCGTGGGGTCCCCGGAGTACACCGCCCCCGAGCGCATGGCTGGCAAGCGCACGGGCCCGGAGTCCGACCTGTGGTCGCTCGGGGTGCTGCTCTGCGCCGCCGTCGCGGGCGAGTCGCCGTTCCACCGCGACTCGGTGGCGGGGGTCCTGCACGCCGTCGTCATGGACGAGATCCGGATTCCCGACTCGGCGGGCCCGCTGCTCCCCGTCCTGCGCGGCCTCCTGGAGCGGGACCCCGGTCGGCGGCTCGGCGCGGACGAGGCCGAGCAGGCGCTGCGCGGCTTCCTGGTGGAGGAGCGGATGCCCACCGTGCCCCGCACGCCGGTGGCCCCCAAGCCCGTACAGCCGCCCCCGCCCGACCCTGCGATCGTGCTCGGCGCCGCCCCCGCGCCGCCCGCCAGGACCCGGTTCCGTACGGCCCTCCTGGCCGGCGCCCTGGCGGTCGTCCTCGCGGCGGGCGGCACCGGCGCCTGGCTGATGACGCGGGACTCCGGATCGCGGTCGGACGCGACGGCGAGCGGCGGCCCCGCCGCCGAGGTGCGCGAGAAGCAGGAGAGGACCAAGGAACCGTCCAAGAAGCCCGCCAAGAGCGCCGACAAGCCCAAGAACCCCGGCAAGAAGGGCCCGGCCGCGCCCGAGCCGTCGCCCGGGGGCAGCGGCAAGGAATCCCCGGCGGGGACGGCCACGCCCGACAAGCCGGACGACCCCGCCGACGATCCGGCCCCCGCGGGCTACCGGACGGTCTCCGACCCGACCGGCTTCACGATGGCGGCACCCACCGGCTTCGTCCGCTCCGCCGAGCCGCCCCGCGTCTTCTACAACTCGGCGGACAACGCCTTCCGCATCGGCGTCCACCCCCAGCCCCTTGACCCGGACGGCCCCCTGGCGGTGATGCGCCAGGCACACGAGGACGGCCCGTCGGACTACCCCGGCTACCGCGACGGCTCGGTCCGGCAGACCACGCACAACGGCCACCCCGCCGCCGTATGGGAGTTCACCTGGAACGGCGGCTCCGGCGACGGCGGACCGCGCCGCACCTTCGACCTGAGCTGGGACGAGGGCGGCAAGATGTACGACCTGTGGGTGTCCGCGCCCGCGGGAAAGGCGGCGGCGGGCGAGCGCCACTTCATCAAGGCGCACCACTCCTTCACACGCACGGGCTGAGGACAGCCCCGTCCTGCTGCTCCGGGCCTTCGAGCTCGGCGCGGTAGCGGCGGCCGAACTCCTCGTACGCGTCGCGGTGTTGGTGGCCCATCGTCACGCGTCTCAAGCCCCTCCGCATCTCGAAAATACGAACACGGGAGCAGTTGTTCCCTTGAACAGGTGATCGTTCCGTCAGGGATTGCATGTGACGCATGTGATTGACGATGATTACGGAAAGCAAGCAACGGGCTGCAGACCGTAGTTGCCGCGTTCCCGGTCCATGTCCCATACGAGGACCGGCAGTTGAAAGATCCTGAGCAAGTCCCACAAGGAGAAGCACCACCATGAACATCATCACGGACGTCGTCGCCGGTATCGCCCACTTCCTCGGCTGGCTGATCTGACGTCACCCGGAGACCCACCCGGGTCCTCCCCGGGCACTCACGCAGCGGCGCCGCCTTCCCCGTCCCAGGGGAGGCGGCGTCGCCGCGTTCCGCCCTCCGCTACTTCACCCCCACCGCCCGCACGATCTCCTGCGTGACGGAGCCGCCCCGGTCATCCTTCGCCGAGGCCCGCAGCGAAACGAACTCCGCGGATCCGGGCACCTTCAGCTTCCCGTCCCACGCGGCCCTGCCGCCGTCCCGGTCGAGGCCGACGCCCTTCCAGGTCTTCCCGTCGTCGTAGGACACCTCCAGCTTTCCGCCCCCGACGGCTCCGGTGCCGACGGCCCCCTTCACGTACTCGGCGTAGATCCCGACGTCCACGGAGCGCCCGCCGCGGACGTTCCCCGCGAGATCCGTGTCCACGTCGAAGCCGAGGTTCAGCAACGGCAGGAACGTCTTGCGGTCGGCTGCCGTCTCCTTCGACTCGAAGGTCCACTCCGAGTGGCCCTTCGTGGCGAGCCGCCACCGCCCCGCGTCGAGCGTCGTGTCCGTGACGACCTTGTACGTCGTCGGCTCCGGATCCGCGTCCCACGCGTACACACCCGAGCTCTTCTTCCGGTCGACCAGCTCACCGTCCGCGTAGACCTCGCTGACCTGCGTCATCGAGTCGTCGTTCCACACGTCGCCGAACCCCGTGTGATCGGGCCCGGAGTCACCCCAGCCGGGAACGTTGAACTCCAGGTTGTTGCCGGTCCGCGTCTGGCCCCAGCCGAGCCCCGTACCCAGCCACGGGTGCCACACGGGCTTGAACCAGTTCAACTCGCCGCGCTTGCCGCCCCGGTAGGCGACCAGCCCACTCCGCTCCTCGATGGCGCCGGGCCCGACGGACACCGACTCGTGCCACAGCTGACCGGCTCCCGTGGACGCGTAGTCCGTGCGCTCGACCGGGTAGTCGATCTTCTCCTGGAAGCCGAACCCGACGGAGAAGGTGTCCGTCAGGGAGTAGCGGAACTCGCCGCCCGCCACCGGCTTCACCGCGTGGAACTTCGTGTCGAGCACCGCGAGGTCACGCTTCGACGGCTCGTACGTGAGGTCGCGGGGCACCGCTCCCTCGTGGCCCTCGGACAGGTCGTAGACGTAGGGCGTGCGGGACGTCGCCGTCGTCTCCGCCGTCCGACCCGCCTTCGCCGCCGCGAGCAGCCGCGCGCCGTCCGCCGCGTCGACGGTGCCGATCGTCAGCGGCCGGTCGGCGTTGTCGTCCGTGCCGAACCACGCGTTGAGCCGCCCGGGCACGTCGTCGGTCACGAACAGCGTCTTCGCGCCCGCGTCCTGGGCGGCCTGGCCCAGCTGAGCGGGCGTCACATCGGAGTCGGCGGACCGCCGTACGACGACCGCCTTGCCCTTGACGTCCTTGCCCGCGTACTCGGCGGCCGTACCGCCGCCGACGTCCACGAGGCGCAGCCTGCTCCGGCCGTCGGTCACCGTGCCGCCGGGCTGGGCGACCACCTCACGGAGGCCCCGCACGTCCAGGGTCGGCTTTCCGAGGCGCCAGACGGTGCGGTACTCGAAGCTGCCCTCGGCCACCTTCGCGGTGGGCGCCGCGAAGACGCTGTCGTACGTGACCGGCACCTGGACCGCGCCCTGCAGCCTTGCCCCGTTCGCCTGACGGTCGTACTCCATCAGGAGCTGGCGCGTCTCGGTCCGCTTGCCGACGTCCACGCCGACCTCACGCAGCTTCCGCCCGTCGAGGGTGACCTCGCGGTCCCTGTCCAGGACGATCTCCGGCGCGGTGAGGAAGCCGAGGCCGAGGGAGTCCTTGCCCTTGCTGCCGCGCACGTCGAGGAAGGAGGAGAGGGCGTACGTCCCGGGCTTCAGGCGCAGCTCAAGGGTGCCGGAGTCCCCGACGTCCGCCTGGACGGGGTCGACCTGCTCGGCGAGCCGCTGGAGCACGAGACCGGCTCCGGCAGCGGCGCCGTCACGGTCCTTGACGCGGACGGTGAGCGTGTACCGCTCCTCCTCCTTGACCAGGCCGAACGCGGTGTGTGCGACCGGCTTCCCGGCGGCGCTCGCGACGATGCGGCCACTGGTGTTGCCGACGGGCGCCTTCGCGCCGTCACCGGTCACCGTGGTCGACGCGGTGCCGTGCGCGGGGACGGTGAGCGTCTTGTCGGCGAGGGTCGCGACCCCTTCCGCCGCGCCTTCGGCGGCGAGGCTCAACTCGACCGCCGCGTCCGACGAGTTGGTGTAGGTCAGCGTCTTCGTGACGGGCTTGTTGTCCTCGTAGGGCCAGGAGTAGAAGCCGAGGTCGGCGCTGCCGCTCGCGGTGACCCGCGCGTCGACGGCGCCGGGCACGCTGACACGCCCCGCACCCAACTCATAGACGGAAGCGTCGAGTTGTTCGGAGGTCGACATCAGCGCGTCCTTGAGGCGCGCCCCGCTCCAGTCCGGGTGCTTCTCGGCGAGCAGCACGGCGACGCCCGCGATGTGCGGGGTCGCCATCGACGTACCGCTCATCTCTGTGTAGTAGCCCTCGCCGCCGACCAGTTGCGAGCGGGCGGCGAGGATGTCGACGCCGGGCGCAGAGAGGTCGGGCTTGAGGGCGTTGTCGCCGTAGCGGGGGCCCTGGCTCGTGAAGTACGCGGCCCGGTCGGCGGAGTCGACCGCGCCGATGGTCAGCGCGGAGTCCGCGGCGCCGGGCGAGCCGATCGACGAGGGGGCGCCGTTGTTGCCCGCGGCGACGACGAAGAGGGCGCCGGTCTCCTCGGAGAGCGTGTTGACGGCGGCGGCCATCGGATCGGTGCCGTCGCTCGCCTCCTGCGAACCCAGGCTCATCGAGACGACCTTGGCGCCGACGTCCTTGGCCGCCCACTCCATCCCGGCGATGATCTGCGACTCGGTGCCGGAGCCCTCGTCGCTGAGCACCTTGCCGACGGAGAGTTCGGCGCCGGGCGCCACGCCCTTCTCCTTGTTGCCGTCGGACTCGGCTCCGCTGCCACCGACGGTCGAGGTCACATGGGTGCCGTGGCCGTTGCGGTCGGCGACTTCCTCGCCCGGTATGAAGCTCTTCGTGGCGTCCACCCGGCCCTTGAGACCGGGGTGTCCCGCGTCGACACCCGTGTCGAGCACGGCGACCTTGACGCCCTTGCCGGTGAGCCCGGCCTCCCAGGCCTTCGGGGTGCCGATCTGCTCGTTGCTCTGCGCCATGTCGGCCTCGACGCGGCCGTCGAGCCAGATCTTGCCGATGCCGTCGGCGAGGCTGCCGCCCTTCGTACGCTGCGTTCCGGCCATGCCCAGCGCGACATCCCGCCAGAACGTGCCCGGCTTGTCCGCCCGCACCGCCACACCGCCCACGCTCGGCAGCGCGCGCACCTTCTGCGCGCCACGGGGCGTCGCCGGGCCCGCGTCGCGCCGCGCGCCCTTCTCGTACGTGACGATGAGCGGAAGCCCGCCGCCCTTCTCGTCCCCGAGCCCCTGGCGCAGCAGCTCCGTCACGTCGAAGAGCCGCTCGTCGAGGGTGCCCGCGCTCAGATAGGGCCGCGCCTCGTCCGGTACGACGGTGATGCGGTCCCCCGCGATCTCGCTCCGGACGGCTCCGGTGGCCCCGGCGGGCCGGTCGACGGTGACGGTCTTCTTGCCGCCGCCGAGTTCCGTGACGGTGACCTTGTCGCCGGTCACGAGGGTGACCGTACGGGCGGCGCGCGCGGCGGAGGTGGCGGGGGTGGCCCGCGCCTGCGGTGCGTCCGCGGGGGCGGCGGTGGCGCTCTGCCCCGCCGGGAGCAGCGCGAACGCGAGGCCGACGGCAGGCAGCAGCCCCGCTCTTCGGCGGCCGGATGATCGGGTCATGGGTGCCCTCTCTTCGTCGGACCCGGGCGGGGGTGGTTCCCGGGTGCTGCGAAGAGTGTCAGGGGGCTTGTGTTGCGGGGGTGTTGACCGGTGCTGGCGGGAAGCCGCCAGGGCACCTTCCCGCCAGTATCATCCGTGCACCCGTGTTGCCCGTGACCGTGATGACAGGGCCAAGGACCATCCGTAACAATGCAGTTGGCACGTGCGGTGAACGTTCGACGGGGGCAGCGATGGACGATCTGGTGGAGTTCACTACCGACGACGGCACGCCCGTCGTCATGGCCGACGTGGACGACATGCACGGCTCCCGCCTCGTCTCCCGCGGCGGCGACGGCCCCGCCCGCGCGGTGCGCACCTTCGAGGATTCGCTCGCCGGGGCGCGCGCGGCGGCGGAGTCCGCGCTGCGGGTGTTCCGGGACGGCAGCCTGCGCCCCGACTCGGTGGAGATCGAGTTCGGCGTGCGGATGTCGGCGGAGGCGGGCGCGGTGATCGTGAAGGGCACGGCGGAGGGCCACCTGGTGGTACGCCTCGCGTGGACCCCGGACGGGTCGGCGGCGCGGCCGGACATGAGGGCGGCGCAGCAACCGGGCGTGGCCGCGGTGGAGCCGGGCGGGGCCGCGGCGACGCCCGGCGGGTTCGCGGTGACGCCGGGCGGGGCCACCGTGACGCCCGGCGGGTCCTCCGTGGCACCGGGCGGGTTGCCGGCCGCGCCGCCCGTGAACCCGCCGGAGGCCACCCCCACCCCATGAGCAGCGCATCATGGCATGCCCGCATCGCGTGCGGGGGCGAGGCGGGAGCCGGGTTCCTCGTGTCCGAGCGGCACGTCCTGACCTGCGCGCACGTCGTCCGCGACAGCGCCCGCGCACCCGTCGCCGTCTCGTTCCCGCACCGCGAGGACCTCGGGGTCGTGACCGCGGCCGTCCGCGCGCACGGCGGCTGGGTCGGCCACGGCGACGACCTCGGCGACCTCGCCGTCCTGGAGCTCGACCACACGGTGCCGGTGCGGCCCGCCGAGTTCGCGGGCCCCGAGGACGCCTACGCCGAACCCCGCCCCCGGCTGCTCGTCTACGGCTTCCCCAAGGGCTACCGCGAGGGCACCCTCGCCGAGTACCGCGCCACCGCCGCCCAGCGGATCGCCGACGAGTGGGTCCAGCTGGAGGCGTGGAGCGCCCACGGGCAGCCCCTGGCACCGGGGTTCAGCGGCGCGGCGGTCACCCTCGCGGACAGCAACCGCGTCGTGGGCATGGTGTCGGCCGCCGCCCGCGCGTCCAGCGGTGTGCGCAACGGACGGATGCTGCCCACCTCCGTCATGGCCCGCTACTGGCCCCCGCTCGGCGACCTGATCCCGACCCCCGGCCACCGGCGCTCCGCGAAGGAACGGCTGCGCGCCCTGGTGGACCGGGCGACGGCGGCCGGAGTCGCCGACGACCCGGAGCGTCTCTACCGCGACGCGGTCGGCCCCTTCGACCCGCCCGTGCCGCGCGAAGGCTTCGGCTCGCTGTGGTCGGCGGCCTGGTACGTGCTCTCGGAGGTCGACGATCCCGACGCGGTGACACGCCTGGCGGACCGCCTCGCGGGGCTGCTCGAAGCGCCGTCGGCACCCGCGGCGCCGACGCCCGGCACGTTGCCCGTCTGGTCCCCCATCCTCATCGAGATCGACCACAGCGGGGCGGGCGACGACCAGCTCCTCGTCGAGGTGTCCGCGTACCGCGAGGGGCTGCGTCACCTGGTCGACTCGGACACCGTCGCCGCCGGGCACGTCCGCTCGTACGTCCAGAAGCACGTGGACGACGCCTTCTCCCATCTCACCCCCGGTACGGACGAGTTGCTGGCCTTCGTGCTGCCCCGCGCGCTGCTCAACTGGCCGGTGGCCCAGTGGGAGTGCGGCGCCGACGACCCCACCCCGCTCGGCTGCTCGTACCCCCTGGTCGTGACCGACCGGGCGCGCCGCAAGGGCGGCCTGCGCTTCCGGCTCGCCCAGAAGTGGGAGCACCTGGACGAGGGCGCCACGACCGTCCTGCACCGCGTCGAGTGCGGGACGCCGGAGAAGCCGAACAAGCTGCGGTTCCGGCTGCGGCACGGCGGCGCGAATCTGGCGGGATTCGCGGCGCCGCCCCGCGCCGAGCGGGCCGGGCCCGACGCCGGCGTGACGCACTTCGACGTCTCGCTCACCGTGCCGGTGCCGATGCTGCTTTGGCCACGCACGGGCTGCGAGGACGCCGAGCACCAGGACGGCGCCGGCTGCCAGGGCTCCGACTTCCTCGACCGTCTCGCCGCCCACATCGACGGGCATCCGCCCGCCGAACTGCCGCGCACCATCCTGTCGTTGCGCGAGAGCGCCGATGCGGCCGACGAGCCCGAGAAGCACTGGGCGCGGGACGTCCAGCTCCTCTGGGACGACCCGCGCTGCTTCCCCGACGCCCCCGCCGCCGCCAGCCACTCCCCCGTCGCCTGATCCAACGCACCTGCCGTACCTGACGTACCCGACGTACGAATACGGAGAACCCCGACCATGTCCCTGTGGCCCGTCTACACCGGCACGAACGAGCCCCACGACGGGATCTCCGAGCTGCCCGCGCCCCCGCCCTGGCGCGCCTTCGACGGCGGTCCCGTCCTCGAAACGCCCCCGGACGACGGCTCGGCGACCTCTCCGGACCGGGTGCACCGGGCGCACACCTACCGGGCCACGGAGACCTGCGTCCAACTGGTCAACGCCGCCCTGTACCTGCGGCGCCCGCTCCTGGTGACGGGGCCGCCGGGCAGCGGCAAGTCGAGCCTCGCGTACGCGGTGGCGCGGGAGCTCGGCCTCGGTCCCGTCCTGCGCTGGAACATCACGAGCCGCAGCGCCCTGCACGACGGCCTCTACCAGTACGACCCGCTCTCGCGCCTCTACGCGGCGGGCCGCTCGCCGAAGTCGCGGGCGCCGCGGGACGGTGCGGGCGTCGAGGACCATCTGCGCCTGGGCCCGCTGGGCACGGCGCTCCTGCCCTACCACCGGCCGCGCGCCCTGCTCATCGACGAGATCGACAAGAGCGACCTCGACCTGCCCAACGACCTCCTGAACATCCTGGAGGAGGGGCAGTACGAGATTCCCGAGCTGGTACGGATCGCCAAGCACACCCCGAAGGCACAGCTCCTGACCGACGGCTCCGACGTTCCGGTGACGGTCGCGCGGGGGCGCGTGCGCTGCCGGGCGTTCCCCTTCGTCGTCCTGACCAGCAACGGCGAGCGCGAGTTCCCGCCCGCGTTCCTGCGCCGCTGCGTGACGCTGCGTCTTCGCCAGCCGCGCGACGAGCACCTGGAGGAGATCGTCCGCGCCCACCTCGGCGAGCCCGACGCGTACGCCCGCACCCTCATCGCCCGCTTCCTGGAACGCGGCACCGGCGGCGAACTCGCCACGGACCAACTCCTGAACGCGATCTACCTCACGGGAGCGGCAGGCATCGACGCCACCTCCCGCGACGAACTAGCCCACCAACTGATGCCGTACCTCACCCAACCAACAGGCCCGGGCCCCGATGCACCCTGACCCTTCCCCCGCACCCCGTCACCGGGGCCCGGCAAAGGCGGCAACCACCGCCACGGGCACACGCAACGGGCTCGTACGACAACCGCCGCCGCATCCGGCACAGGCGGCGGCCCCGCTGCTCTCTACCCCCTCAGCCACGCCCAGGCATCTGCGCCTTGCAAAGGCGGCAACCGGCGCGGTAGCACGCGACGAACTCGTACCACCGCCAGCGCCGTGCCTGGCCCGGACCCCGATACACCCCACCACCTCCACCACACCCCAGCACCAGAGCCCCGCAAAGGCGGCAACCACCGCCACGGGCGCACGCAACGAACCCGTACGGCAGCCGGCGTCGTGCCCGGCGCGAGTAGTTGTGGATCTGAGCCGCGATGCAACCTGACCCCACCGGCACGCCCCCGCACCGGGGACCCGTCGCGCGTCTCGCCGATGTGTTGGCCGAGGCGGCGGGCGGTGCGCGGCCCGCGTCGATCGAGCTTGCCGAGTTGTTGTGGCTCGCGGGGCAGGCCGGTGGGGGCGCTTCGGCGGGGCAGGAGGACGCGGCCGAGACGCCGCCGTCGCCCACGCCCTCGCCCGTGCGCCCAACTCCCCCGGTCCCGGGACCCGTCGCCCCCGCCCCGCCCCCTCTGCCCGACGACCGAGTGCCGCTGCGGCTGCCCGGCCGTCCGGATGCTTCGGCTCCGCACGCGTCGGCAGAGCCCCCGCCCACCGCGCCCGGCCCCACCCCCGGCCACACCCCCGTCCGGGTCCCCGTCCCCCCGATGGTGACCCACCCCCTCACCCTGCAGCGCGCCCTGCGCCCCCTCAAACGCCGCGTCCCCTCCCCGGTGGGCCAGGTCATCGACGAGGAGGCCACGGCCCACCGCATCGCACGCCTCGGCGGCCACCCGCAAGGCTGGCTGCCGGTCCTGCGCCCCGCCGACGAACGCTGGCTGCGCCTGTGCCTGGTGTACGACGCGGGCCCCACCATGCCGATCTGGCGCCCCCTGGTCCACGAACTCCACACGGCGCTCGCCCAGTCCGGCATCTTCCGTACGGTCGAACTGCACCGCGCGCAGCCGGACGGCACGGTCCCGCCGCAGGTGGCCCACGCCCCCGCGACGGGCCGCACGGTCACCCTGGTGATCAGCGACTGCATGGGCCCGCAGTGGCGTACGGGCGCGGCGGGCGACCGCTGGTACCGCACGCTGCGTCGCTGGGCGGGCCGGATGCCGACGGCCGTGATTCAGCCACTCCCGGAACGCCTCTGGCGCACCACGGCTCTGCCCACGACTCCGGGCACCCTCCGCGCCCCGCACCCGGCGGCACCGTCCGCCGCCCTCACCTTCACGCCGTACACCGCCGATGCGCCGCCGCCCGCCGGCGCGGTACCGGTGCCGGTGCTCGAACCCGCCGGGACGTGGCTTTCGCACTGGGCGGAGCTGGTGGCGGACGCGGGCGGGGCGCAACTGCCGGGCGCGGTGGGCTGGCTGGGCCCGGCGCCCGCGGACGCCGAGTCGGGCGGCGAGGACGTCACCCGGCTCTCCGCCGAGGACCTGGTGCTCCGGTTCCGCTCCACGGCCTCCCCGGAGGCCTTCCGTCTCGCGGGCCATCTGGCGGTGGGCGTACCGCGGTTGCCGGTGATGCGGCTCGTCCAGGCGGCGGTCGAGGAGCGTCCGCGTCCGCAGCATCTGGCGGAGGTGATCCTGAGCGGAATGCTTGCCTCTGACGGGGGCGCCGGGGCGTACGAATTCCGTGACGGCGTCCGGGAGTTGCTGCTCCGCTCGCTGCCGCGTACCGCACGGGGGCGTACGCGGGAACTGCTTGCCCGAGTGGGCGGCCTCATCGACGAGCGGGCGGGGACGGCTCCCGGAGAGCTGGGAGCCGTGGCCGCCTCCGGCACCGGCGCCGGGCCGAAGACGCCGCTGGGCGAGCCGTTCGCGACGGTCACCCCGGAGAGCGCGCGGCAGTTGGGCGTGGGCCGGGACACGGGGCTGCTCGGCGATCGGTACCGCATGGTGCGGCAGATCGGGCAGAGCGGCAGGATGTGGCTGGCGGAGGACCAGCGCCACGACGGAGCGCCCGTGGTGGTGCAGCGCTACCCGCAGGCACCACAGTGGCTCCGCCTCGACTTCACCCGGGTGGCACGGCAACTGTCCCGGTTCCGGCACCCGCAGGTGGCCGCCGTGCAGGACTACGCCAACGGTGAAGTCCCCTACCTCGTCATGGACTTCGCCGACGGCCCCAGTCTCCACGACCTCCTCGCTGAGCATCCGGGCGGGCTGCCCGCCCATCGGCTCCTGGAACTGGTGCCGCCCCTCGCCGCTGCGGTCTCCGCCCTGCACACCGTGGGCCTGGCCCATGGCGGACTCTCCGCCTCGTACGTGCGGCTCCCGGCGACGGGCCCGGTCCTGTGCGGCTTCGCTCTCGTCCCCCACAACGAGGAGACCCGAGCGGCCGACCTCCGCGCGCTCGGCCGCCTGGTGCTGGAGATGTACGGCGACGGCGAGCTGAGCGACGAGCCGGATCAGCAGAACACGCACGGCACCCTGACGCCCTCCGGGCTCGGCTTCATACTGATGTCGGCCGTCGCGGAACTCGACTCGTTCGACGCGGATCTCCGACAACAGGGACTTCAACGGCTCACGCAGCTCGCCGCGCGCACACCGGTCGAGCGCGTCTACTCCCTGTTCGGCCCTCTGCGCGTCACACAGAACGGCCGCCCTCTCGCCACCGGCGCCCCCCGCGAACGGGCCATGCTCTGCATGCTCCTGCAGCGGCGCGGCCGGGGCGTGAGCCACGACGAGCTGATCGAGGGCATGTGGGGTTCCGGCGCACCCCCGGACGCGCGCCGCCTCCTCGGCACCTACGCATCGCGCCTGCGCAACGCCCTGGGCCCCGGTTCCGTGGTGACCGAGCGCGACGCGTATGTCCTGCCCCTGCCCACGGGCCCCGACGTCGTCGACCTGTTCCACGCCCAGAGGCTCTCCTCCGACGCCCAGCACGCCCGCTTCTCGGGTGACTTCACCCGCGCCCGGGAGCTGGTCGGCGACGCCCTGGACCTCTGGCGCGGCACCCCCCTGGAAGGCATCCCCGGCCCGGCGGCCAAAGCCACCCGCGCCGACATCAACCGCCTGCGGCAGTCCCTTCTGCGCACGCAGCTTGAGCTGAACAGGGAGGTCGGCGCCACCGAACAGGAGCAGGCGGAACTGGACGAGCTGCTGCGGGAGTTCCCCCACACGGAGGACGAGGTACTCACCCCGTACGAGGAGCTGCCCAGCGACCAGCTGGACGATCTCGGCGTAAGCCGTGAGCTGCCGGACGACCAGCCGACGCCCCCGCGAACCACCCTCACCTTCGAGTACCTGACCCGCCCCTCCGGCACCCGGTCGGAGACTTTGCACAAGCTGGGCCGGGAGATCTCCCATCTCCTCATCGCGGGCGGCATCGGCCCGGACCACTTCGAACTGCGGCCCCGCGCCCGCGGCTGGGACGTACACGTCGCCCCGGAAGTGCACGTACTGCACGCACTGACGGCCATGCTCCAGCAGCTCCCTGCCGCCCTCGCCGCGTTGCCGCACATCGGCCTCGGAGTGACCCTCACCCACGAGCCGGACCCCACGGTCTCCGCCCTCACCTTCCCCGCCGAGCTGCGCCACCTCTTCGACCGCCCCGGCAGCCGCGCCACCGTGATCGTCTCGAACGACCTGCACGACCGGCTGAGCCGCTCCGGCCGTATGGGCGACGCCCGCTTCGAGCCGGTCCCGCAGTCCGACGACTGGTACTGCGAGGTCACGGCGCCCGCGGAACCCCGCCCCGCGGGCACGGCCACCTCCGCCGCCCTGAGCGCGCTGCTCGCGGGCCGCACCGCCGTGATCCTCGGCTTCGACGGCCCGGTCGTACCCCTCTACACCGACTCACAGGCACGTGGCGGCGTCCTCCACCTGATGCGCCCCGTCCTGGAGGCCGGTGGCATCGCGGACACCCTCGACGGAAGTCCGCTGCTGGCCGATGAGCTGAGCGGTTACGAGGGACGGATGCACCCGATGGACCTGCTCCGCGCCCACCAGAGCCATGAGCTGGCCGCCGAACTGCGCACCCGGCTCACCTACATCGAGCGGCAGAACCTGATGAACGCCCGGCCCACCCCGCATCTGCCCCAGCTCCTGAACGCCCTCGCGGACCGGGGCATCGCCGTCGCGGTCGCCGGTGACTGCGATTCCGGCGTCATGGCGGAACTGCTGATCCGGCGGGATCTGGCCCCCGCGGTGCCCGGCGGCGCGCACGGCCGCAGCGGCGGCTCTCCCCTGCTGCCGGACCCCGACTGCCTGCGCCGCGCGCTCCTCGCCCTGGACTCCGATGCCGAGCACTGTGTGTTGGTCGGCTCCTCGTCGGCCGAGCTGCTCGCCGCCCGGCAGCTCGAACTGCCGTTCATCGGTTTCCGCCGCGACGAGAGTTCCTACCGCAGGCTCCGGGCCGAAGGCTGCGAGCTGACGCTCGACTCGCTCGCGCCACTGACCGGCACATTCCACGGCACCTGAGAGCACCGAGCCCCCGGATACACCGCCCTCACGCCTCCGGCGCCCGCGCGTCGTACCGGGCGAACCGCCGCCACCGCAGCGCGAGCAGCCCCACGGCGACGACGCACGCGATGCCGCCGCCCACCACCGCCACCCCCGGCGAGCTCAGATCCCCCACCGAGCCCGCGATGAAGTCCCCCAGCCGCGGCCCGCCCGCCACCACCACGATGAAGACCCCCTGGAGCCGCCCCCGCATCTCGTCCGGCACGGCCGCCTGCAGCATCGTGCTCCGGAACACCATCGAGACGGTGTCCGCGCACCCCGCGAGGGCGAGGAAGAAGAGGCCGAGCCACAGGTTCCGCGTCAGGCCGAAGACGGCGATCGCCGCGCCCCATCCGGCGACCGCGCACAGGATCGCGAGCCCGTGCCGCCTGATCCGCCCCAGCCACCCGGAGAAGACCGCGCCGAGCAGCGCTCCCACCGCGGGCGCCGCGACCAGCAGGCCCGCCGTCTTCGCGTCGCCCGCGAACCACACCACCGCGACCGCGGGGAACAGGGCCCGCGGATGGGCGAGCACCATCGCGCACATGTCCGTGAAGAAGGTCATCCGCAGGTTCGGCCGCGTGGCCAGGAACCGCAGCCCGTCGAGGACCGAGGCCCGCTTCCTGCGGACCCCCTCCTGCGAGCCCTCGGGCCGCATCGCGGGGAGCCGCCACATCGCGTACAGCGCCGCGCTGAAGGCCACCGCGTCCACCGTGTACGCCGCCTGATAGCCCCACAGGCCGACGACGAGCCCGCCCAGCATGGGCCCGAGCATCGTGCCCGACGTGGTCGTGATCGACGAGAGCGCGTTGGCCGCGGGCAACTGCTCGGGCGGCAGCAGGCGCGGGATCATCGACGAGCGCGCCGGCGAGTTCAGCGCCCCGCACACCGCCTGGAGCGCGACCACGGAGTACAGGAACCACACGTGGTGGAAGCCCGCGAAAGCACCCGCGGCCAGGGCCACCGAGAGCGCGCACGAGCCGAGCGACGAGTAGAGGCCCAGCTTCCGCCGGTCCACCGTGTCGGCGATCGCGCCCCCGTACAGGCCGAAGACGACGAGCGGGACCAGCGAGAAGAGCCCCACGAGGCCGACCGAGAAGCTGGAGTGCGTGATGTCGTAGACCTGGAGGGAGACCGCGAGGGCGGTCATCGCCTGGCCCATCCAGGAGATGGTGTTGCCGACCCAGAGGCGGCGGTAGTCGACGGACGTACGCAAAGGCGTCAGATCGGCGAGTATGCGCCTTTTCGTGACGGGCTCCCGGGGCTCCACTGGTACCGGGGACAGCGGGGGGTTACTGGCGGCTTCGGGTATCCGGGGACCGTCGGCTTCGTCTTCTTCAGGGGGCGTTTGCTTCACACGGGATGCTAACTGCGCCGCCCGCGACGCGATCAAGACCACCCGTGCGGCGGCACCCCGCCCGGCTCAGCCCAACGCGCGCGCCGCCCGCGGCCACCGCACGATGCGAGATGGGACCGTCGTCCGGCGGTCCGTACGGTCTGCGCTCTCGGGAGGATCTGCCATGACCGTCAGTCTGGAGCAGTTGCGCCGCTGCCACATCGCCGTCGACCTGGGTGCCGCGAGGACCCGGGTGTTCGTGAAGGGCGCGGGTCTCGTCGTCGACGAGCCGAGCGCCGCCGCCGTGAACACACGGACGGGCGCGCTCATCGCGGTCGGCCGGTTCGCCGAGCAGATGACGGGTCGCACGCCGGGCTATATCCGCGTCGTACGGCCGGTATCCGGCGGCACCGTCGTCGACATCGAGATGGCCCAGCGCATGCTGCGCCACCTCATCGGCGAGAAGCTCCGCCGCAATCTGCGCCGCAAGCCGCGGCTGCGTGCCGCCGCCTGCACGCCGCACGACGCGGACCCGCTGGCGCGCCGCGCCGCCGTGGAGACGATGGTCGGGCTCGGGGCGCGCAGGGTCGAGCTCGTGGACACGCTCATCGCGGCGGCCGTCGGCTGCGGGCTGCCCGTGGAGCAGCCGGAAGCGACCATGATCCTGGTGTGCGGGGCCGCGACCACGCAGGTCGCGGTGTTGTCGCTCGGGTCGATCGTCACCGCCCAGCGGATCCCGGTCGGCGGTGAGGCCATCGATCACGCGATCGTCCAGCACCTGCGCCACCACCACGAACTGATGCTGCCGAGCCAGTCGGTACGTCCCCTTCAGCTCGCCCTGCGCGGCAACGGCCTCACGTCGCAGGGGCCCGAGTCGACCGAGATCCACGGCCGCGACGTCGCCACGGGCCTTGCCCGCTCGGTGCACGTGGACACCGCCGCCGTCCGCGAGGCGATCCACACGCCGCTCACCGCCGTGCTCGACGGCATCGGCAAGGTGCTGCGGGACTGCCCGCCGGACCTGGTGGCCGACCTGGCCGATCGCGGGATCATGATGGTCGGCGGCAGCGCGCTGCTTCCGGGGCTCGACCAGATGCTGCGGGACGCGACCGGGATGCCGGTGGAGATCGCCGAGCGGCCCGACGTGTGCGCCGTGATGGGGCTCGGGGCGATGCTGGAGGGCAAGATCCAGCCGCTGGCCCTCAACCCGCTGTCCGGCTGATCGCGGCCCTCCCCCGCTGATCTCAGCACCTCCCGCGGAGGAGTGCCCGTATGTCGATGACCGTGCAGTTGGTCGGCTCCGCGCTGATCCTGCTCGCCTTCGTCCTGGCCCAGGCGGGCAGGCTCGGCACGGGCACCTGGTCCTACCTCTGGCTGAACTTCACCGGGTCAGGGCTCACGGCGGGTGATGCTCTCTACGAAAGGCAATGGGGGTTTCTGCTTCTGGAGGGCGCGTGGATGGTGGTCTCGCTGCTGGGCCTGGTCAGGAAGGCGCGGCGCGGCGGGGCCGCGGGCAACCCGGCGGGCGCCGCGCGATGAGCGGCACCGACCTGCCCCTGCCCCTCGTGCCGCTCCTGGACGCGGTGCTCGGCGTCGGCTCGGACCTCGAACTGCACACCACGCTGCAGCACATCGTGGAGAGCGCGGCCGAGCTGACCGGGGCGCGGTACGGCGCGCTCGGCGTCATCGACCCCGGGCACGGCAAGCTGACCGATCTGTTCACGGCGGGCCTGACCGAGGCCGAGCGGGAGCGCATCGGCCCGCTGCCCGACGGCCAGTCGGGCCTCCTGGGCACCCTGATCCGCGAGCCCCGGCCGCTCATCCTGGACGACCTGACGGCGGACCCGCGCTCGTGCGGCGTGCCGCCGGGGCACCCGGAGATGCACAGCTTCCTGGGCGTTCCCGTGCACGTCCACGACGAGGCGTTCGGCAATCTCTACCTCACCGAGAAGCGCGGGGGCCGCTTCACCGACGAGGACCTGCAACTGCTCCGTGTCCTGGCGAGCCAGGCGGGCATCGCGATCGGCAACGCCCGTCTGTACGAGGCGGCGAGGCAGCGCGAGCGCTGGATCGACGGGGCCGCGGCGGTCACCACGGCGCTGCTCACCGGCGAACCGGCGTCCGACGCCCTGATGACGGTCGCCGAGAAGGCCCGCATCCTCGCCAACGCCTCCGCCGGGGTGATCCTGCAGCCCACGGAACAGGGCGGCATGCGGATCGTGGCGGCGGCGACGGCGGAGGACACCGACGATCCGCCGAGCACGGCCCCCTCCCACCACCTCCAGAACGACCTCATCGGCACCACCATCGAACCCGGCAGCGCGGTCCTCGAACAACTGCTCGGTGGTGAGCCGGTGTTCATCGAGGACTCCGCGACCGACCCCCGGATGACCACCCACGTGCGGACCAACTTCGGGCCCAGCCTGATGCTGCCGCTGCAGGCCGGCGGACGGCTCATCGGGACGCTCGCGCTGCCCCGCCGCAGGGGCGAGCGGGCCTACACCTCGGTGGAGCGCCTGCTGGCCACGCAGTTCGCCTCGCAGGCCGCCCTGGCCCTCGTCCTGGCGGACGCCCAGCAGAGCAGGCAGCGCCTCGCGGTGTTCGAGGACCGCGACCGTATCGCCCGCGACCTGCACGACCTCGTGGTGCAGCGGCTCTTCGCCACCGGCATGATGCTGGAGTCCACCCGGCGCAGGGACCGATCGCCGCAGGTCGAGTCCACCCTCGAGCAGGCCGTGGACGAGCTGGAGTCCACCATCCAGGAAGTCCGTACGGCGATCTTCGCGCTCCAGCAGCCGCCCGCCGACGCCCCCACCACGTTCCGCGGCAAGGTGCTGCGCGAGACGGCGGGCGCGGCCGCGGTCGTCGGCGTGCAGCCCTCGGTGCACTTCTCCGGCGCCGTCGACACCCGCGTCACGGAGCCGGCGGCGGGCCATCTCCTCGCCGCCCTGCGCCGCGCCCTGGCCACCGCGTCACGCCGCCCCGACGTGACCCGCATCGAGGTGGCGGTGGACGCCAGGGCGACACTCCCGGACGGCCGGACGGCGGTACGCCTGACGGTGTACGACGACGGCACGACGGACGGCGCGGGCCCCGGCACGACGACGACGTGGCAGGCGCCTCTCTGAACAACCGGGCGGGCGCCTCTCTGAACGACCGGGCAGGCGTACGCCGATTCGGGTGACCGGCTCAGGCCGCCTCGTAGTGATGCGCGTCCCCGCCCCGCCACTTCACCCAGGACGGATCGTCGAGCAGCCCCTCCGCGCCCCGCAGGCCGGTATCCCGCAGGAACGCGACGACATCGGCGTCGGAGTGCGCGAGGCCGAGGATCTCTCCGCGGACCGTGATCCGGCGGCCGCCCGTGCCGACCGGGGGGTGCACGGTCACCGGCGCGGCGGACGCACGTCCGTCGTGCGCGTTCACCGGCGCTTCCGCGACTGCAGGTACCAGGCGGCGGCAAGGCCGACGACCACCAGGACGATCAATATCTTCATGACGCCCTGGTTCCCCGGATCCCGGACCTGAAGCTCACTCCCTGCCGGGCGCGTCGATTCGACGCCCGGCAGCCGGGAAAGCGCAGGGTTGCCATGACGCCGGGCAGGCCCGGCGCGCGCCCGCGAGGACACGAAGGAGAGAGCAGATGCTGTTCGGCAAGGAGCACGTCAAGCGCTACGTCGAGACCGACGGCGAGGAAGGCCACGACTGGCAGGGCACCACGGTGCTCATCCTCACCACCACCGGCCGCAAGAGCGGCGAGCAGCGCAGCACCCCGCTGATCTACCGGCCGCACGGTGACGCGGTGCTCGTGGTGGCCTCGAACGGCGGGGCCGACACCCCGCCCCTGTGGTTCCGGAACCTGGAGGCGGACCCGGAGGTGCAGGTGCAGATCAAGGGCGATCGCTTCACCGCCCGCGCCCGCACCGCGACCCCGGACGAGAAGCCGGGTATGTGGCGGACGATGGCCGCGACGTGGCCCGCCTATGACGAGTACCAGACCAAGACCGACCGGTCGATCCCGGTCGTGGTCCTGGAGCGTGTCTGAGGGCCGGGCCGCAAGAAGCGGCGGGACGCGGTGGCACCCCGCGCCGATCGGCGGAGCCACCGCTTGTCCCGTGCTGTGCGTGTCCCCGCATGTCACCGCAAAGAGCACGGCCGGGAGGTTTGCACTGTTGACGCAGGTGGAATCGTTCCTGCGCCCCAGCGCTTGAGTGGGGCGGGTGGGACTCGAACCCACGGCCGACGGATTATGAGTCCGCTGCTCTAACCGGCTGAGCTACCGCCCCTAACGGCGCGTCGCGCACATTTGTGCGCGCCGTCTGCCGCAGCATAGCCGCTCATACGATCTCCTGCTTCGGATGGTCGGCATCGCTCGACCATGAGGACTGCAGCGCTGCCCACATGGTTCCACCAGGCATGAAAATGGACCCCTGAGGTGAATCTCAAGGGCCCATCTCACTTGCTCTCCCGACTGGACTCGAACCAGTAACCTGCCGGTTAACAGCCGGCTGCTCTGCCAATTGAGCTACAGGAGACCGAGCTCCCCCGACTGGACTCGAACCAGTAACCTGCCGGTTAACAGCCGGCTGCTCTGCCAATTGAGCTACAGGGGATCGTCTCGTTTGCATCGAACGCAGCTGCCTGGGAACTCTCCAGGCGGCGGGCGGTCGCTGCGACACATACATTAGCGCAAGCAGGGGGGTGCTCCGCCAATCGGTATCCCCCACCGCCGACGCAGAGCAGCCGACGAGCGAACAGACGCTCGACGCCGACGTAAGGGAAGGGTGGCAGACATGCGCTACCGGCTCACATTCGTGGCGGGTCTGGCTCTCGGGTACGTGCTCGGTACCCGGGCCGGCCGCGAGCGCTACGAGAAGCTGAAGAAGTCCGCCCGGGAGATCGCGCAGAACCCGGCCGTGCGCAACACCGTCGAGTCCGCGACCCAGCAGGGCCGCGACGTGGCGGGCAAGGCCTTCCACTCCGTGTCCGAGAAGGTGGGGGACCGGGTTCCCGACTCGGTGAGCGACCGGGTGCGGTCGCTGCGCGAGCGCGGGCAGGGCGGCGGCGAGGACGACTGGGGCACCAGCAACACCTAGCCGGGACGATTCCCGGGAGCTGAGGTGCGGGACACGTCGCGCGGTGCGGCAGAATTCGTGGCATGGGGATAGTCGCAGGGTTGGACAGTTCGCCCGATTTCACTCGCATCGTGGTCTGTGACGCGGACACGGGTGCCGTACTCAAGCAGGGCTATGCCCCGCATCCGACGGAGAACCCGGAGGGCGGGCGGCCCTCGGACGTCGATCCGCAGGCCTGGCTGCTGTCTCTGGGCGAAGCGGCGGGCGGCGGCCTCCTCGAAGGCGTGCAGGCCATCGGCGTATCCGCCCAGCAGAACGCGGTCGTCCCCCTCGACCAGCACGGCAACACGGTGCGGCCCGCGCTCGTCGGCAACGACCGGCGGGCGCAGGTCGCCGCCGCCGACCTGATCGACGGCCTCGGCAGCCGCGAGGCCTGGGCGCAGGCCGTGGGATGCGTCCCGCAGGCCGCCCACCCCGTGACGAAGCTGCGCTGGCTGGCGAAGACCGAGCCGGAGGCCGCGCAGCGCGTCGCCGCCCTCATGCAGGCGCACGACTGGCTGGTGTGGCAGCTGCTCGGCAGGCCCGCACGGCGTACGACCGACCGCGGCGGCGCCTCCGGGACCGGTTACTGGTCGGCGGCGACCAGCCAGTACCGACCCGATCTCGTCGATCTCGCGCTCGGCCACCAGGCGATGCTGCCCGAGGTGATAGGCCCCGCGGAGGCCGCGGGGACGACGCCCGAGGGGCTGCTGATCTCGGCGGGGACCGGCGAGACGATGGCGGCGGCGTTCGGGCTGGGGGTGCAACAGGGTGACGCGGTGGTGTCGTTGGGGGCCTCGGGGTCCGTGATGGCGGTGCACCACGAGGCCCTGGTCGACCCGAGCGGGACGATCACCTCGCTCGCGGACGCCACCGGCATGCATCTGCCGGTGGTGCATACGCTGAACGCGGTGCGCGTGCTGCGCGGCGCCGCCGAGATGCTCGGGGCGGCCGACCTCGAAGCGCTCTCCGAGCTGGCCATGAAGTCGACGCCGGGTGCGCACGGGCTCGTGCTCCTGCCGTATCTGGAGGGCGAGAAGACGCCGAATCTGCCGCACGCCGCGGGCACGCTGACCGGCCTCCGGCGTGAGTCGATGCGGCCCGAGCATCTGGCGCGGGCCGCGTTCGAGGGCATGCTGTGCGGGCTCGGCGACGCGCTGGACGTGCTGCGGGGGCGGGGCGTGGAGGTGCGCCGGGTGTTCCTGCTCGGCGCGGCGGCCGAGCTGCCCGCGGTGCAGGCGGCGGCGCCGATGCTGTTCGGCACGCAGGTCGTGGTGCCGCAGCCCGCGGACTACGCGGCGATCGGCGCGGCACGCCAGGCCGCCTGGGCGCTGAACGGCCAGTTGCCTTACTGGCAGGGAGCGTCCGCGCAGGTCTTCGAGCCGGGCGAGGAGCACGCCGTGGGCCAGGCGGTCCGCCAGCAGTACCGGACGGTACGGGAACAGACGCATCCGGGGGCATTGGAGATCGGCGGCTACTGAGGGGCGCCCGTCAGGGGCGCCCCTCAGGGGCGCGGGGAACTGCGCGCTCAGCCACAAGAGAGCCGCAGCGACAAACCCGCTTCTTGACCCAGCCCATATTTTTACCGGGTCATGGCTTAATCGGTTGCGCACGCCGGGGTGCGGTACCTGAGTATGGAGGCGCCCACGCCAGAAACCCCGCCTCTCGAAGAGACTCCGTGCTCATACGACTCCTACGGGCCCACCTGGGTCCGTACAAGAAACCCATCGCCCTGCTGGTGCTGCTGCAGTTCCTGCAGACCTGCGCCTCGCTCTACCTGCCCACGCTGAACGCCGACATCATCGACCAGGGTGTCGTGAAGGGCGACACGGGCTACATCCTCTCGTTCGGCGGCATCATGATCGCCGTCACCGTCGCCCAGGTGGTCTGCAACGTCGGCGCCGTCTACTACGGAGCCCGTACCGCGTCCGCCCTCGGCCGCGACGTCCGGGCCGCCGTCTTCGACCGCGTGCAGTCGTTCTCCGCCCGCGAGTTGGGGCACTTCGGGGCGCCGTCCCTGATCACCCGGACGACCAACGACGTCCAGCAGGTGCAGATGCTGGTCCTGATGTCGTTCACGCTGATGGTGTCGGCGCCGATCATGTGCGTCGGCGGCATCATCATGGCCCTCGGTCTCGACGTACCCCTCTCGGGTGTCCTGGTCGCGGTCGTGCCCGTCCTCGCGATCAGCGTGAGCCTGATCGTCAAGCGCCTGAGGCCGCTCTTCCGCACCATGCAGGAGCGCCTGGACACCGTGAACCGCGTGCTGCGCGAGCAGATCACCGGCAACCGCGTGATCCGCGCCTTCGTCCGCGACGACTACGAGAAGGACCGTTTCCGCGAGGCCAACTCCCGGTTGACCGACGTCTCGCTCGGCACCGGCAAGCTGCTCGCACTGATGTTCCCGATCGTCATGACCGTCGTGAACCTCTCGTCGATCGCCGTGGTGTGGTTCGGCGCGCACCGCATCGACAGCGGCGGCATGCAGATCGGGGCGCTCACCGCGTTCCTCGCGTATCTGATGCAGATCGTGATGTCCGTGATGATGGCCACCTTCATGTTCATGATGGTGCCGCGCGCCGAGGTCTGCGCCGAGCGCATCGAGGAGGTCCTGGACACCGAGAGCAGCGTGGTGCCCCCGGTCTCCCCCGTGACGGAGCTGCGCAGCCACGGCCATCTGGAGATCCGCGGCGCGGGCTTCCGCTACCCCGGCGCCGAGGAGCCCGTCATCAAGGCCGTCGACCTGGTCGCGCGGCCCGGCGAGACGACCGCCGTGATCGGGTCCACCGGCAGCGGCAAGTCGACGCTGCTCAGCCTCGTGCCGCGGCTCATCGACACCACCGAGGGCGAGGTCCTGGTGGGCGGCGTGCCGGTGCACACCGTCGAGCCCGCGCTGCTCGCGAAGACCGTGAGCCTGGTGCCGCAGAAGCCGTACCTCTTCGCGGGCACGGTCGCCACCAACCTGCGCTACGGAAACCCGGACGCCACGGACGAGGAGCTCTGGCACGCGCTGGAGGTCGCCCAGGCCAAGGGGTTCGTCGAAGGCCTCGAAGAAGGCCTGAACGCGCCCATCTCGCAGGGCGGCACGAACGTCTCCGGCGGTCAGCGGCAGCGGCTCGCGATCGCGCGGACCCTGGTGCAGCGCCCCGAGATCTACCTCTTCGACGACTCGTTCTCGGCCCTGGACTACGCGACCGACGCCGCCCTGCGCGCCGCGCTCGGCCGCGAGACCGCCGAGGCGACCGTCGTGATCGTCGCCCAGCGCGTGGCGACGATCCGCGACGCGGACCGCATCATCGTCCTCGACGAGGGCCGGGTCGTGGGAACAGGACGCCATCACGAGTTGATGGAGAGCAATGAGACCTACCGGGAGATCGTGCTCTCCCAGCTGACGGAAGCGGAGGCCGCGTAATGGCCGGTCCGGGCGGCGGACAGATGATGGGGCCGGACTCCCGGTCGATGGACTTCAAGGGATCCGGCAAACGGCTCCTGGCGCAGTTCAAGCCGGAACGCACCACGATGTACGGGATGCTCGCGGCCGGAGTGCTCAGCGTGGCGCTCAGCGTGCTCGGCCCCAAGATCCTCGGCAAGGCGACCGACCTGCTCTTCGCGGGCATCGTCGGCCGTGACATGCCGGCGGGCATCACCAAGGACCAGGCCATCGAGGGCCTGCGCGACAAGGGCGACGGCGGCATGGCCGACATGCTCTCCGGGGTCGATTTCACGCCGGGCGAGGGCATCGACTTCGGCGCCATGGGCGAGGTCCTGCTGCTTGCCCTCGGCGTGTTCCTGATCGCGGGACTGCTGATGGCGGTGGCGACGCGGCTCTCGAACCGCGCCATCAACAAGACCGTCTTCCACATGCGCGGCGCCGTCCAGGAGAAGCTGTCGCGGCTTCCGCTCTCGTACTTCGACAAGCGGCAGCGCGGCGAGGTGCTCAGCCGGGCGACGAACGACCTCGACAACATCGGCCAGACCCTCCAGCAGACCATGGGCCAGCTGGTGAACTCGCTGCTCACCATCGTCGGCGTACTGATCATGATGTTCTACGTCTCGCCGCTGCTCGCCCTGGTGGCGCTCGTCACCGTGCCGCTGTCGTTCTTCGTGGCGACGAAGGTGGGCAAGCGGTCGCAGCCGCAGTTCGTGCAGCAGTGGAAGACCACCGGCAAGCTCAACGCGCACATCGAGGAGATGTACACCGGGCACAACCTGGTGAAGGTCTTCGGGCGCCAGGAGGAGTCGGCCAAGGCCTTCGCCGAGCAGAACGACGCGCTGTACGAGGCAGGGTTCAAGGCGCAGTTCAACAGCGGGGCCATGCAGCCGCTCATGTTCTTCATGTCGAACATCAACTACGTGCTCGTGGCCGTGGTGGGCGGCCTGCGGGTCGCTTCAGGCGCCCTGTCGATCGGTGACGTACAGGCCTTCATCCAGTACTCGCGGCAGTTCTCGATGCCGCTCACGCAGGTCGCCTCGATGGCGAACCTGGTGCAGTCCGGTGTCGCGTCGGCCGAGCGGATCTTCGAGCTGCTCGACGCGGAGGAGCAGGAGGCGGACCCGGTGCCGGGGGCGCGTCCCGACCAGTTGCGCGGCCGGGTCGAGATGGAGCAGGTCTCCTTCCGCTACGAGAAGGACAAGCCGCTCATCGAGGACCTGTCCCTGAAGGTCGAGCCGGGCCACACGGTGGCGATCGTCGGACCGACCGGCGCGGGCAAGACCACGCTGGTCAATCTCCTCATGCGGTTCTACGAGGTGACCGGCGGGCGCATCACCCTCGACGGGGTCGACATCGCGAAGATGTCGCGCGACGAACTGCGGTCCGGCATCGGCATGGTCCTCCAGGACACCTGGCTGTTCGGCGGCACCATCGCGGAGAACATCGCGTACGGGGCGCCCAAGGACGTCACCCGCGAGGAGATCGAGGAGGCGGCGCGGGCGGCCCACGCCGACCGCTTCTGCCGCACGCTGCCCGACGGCTACGACACGGTGATCGACGACGAGGGCACGGGGGTGAGCGCGGGCGAGAAGCAGCTGATCACGATCGCGCGGGCGTTCCTCTCCGATCCGGTGATCCTGGTCCTCGACGAGGCGACGAGTTCGGTCGACACCCGCACCGAGGTGCTCATCCAGAAGGCCATGTCGCGGCTCGCCCACGGGCGGACCTCGTTCGTCATCGCCCACCGGCTCTCCACGATCCGGGACGCGGACACCATCCTGGTGATGGAGGACGGCGCGATCGTGGAGCAGGGCACGCATGACGACCTGCTGGCCGCGGGCGGGGCCTATCAGCGGCTGTACAAGGCCCAGTTCGCGGAGGCCGTGGCCGAGGTCGACTAGCGCCGTCGGGTCCGGGGCTCAGTCTAGATAGCCCCGCAGCTGGTCCGCGAAGGCGTGGTCCCGCAGCTTGTTGAGGGTCTTGGACTCGATCTGGCGGATGCGTTCGCGTGTCACGCCGAAGATCCGGCCGATCTCCTCCAGGGTGCGGGGCCTGCCGTCCGCGAGGCCGTAGCGCAGCTGGACCACCTTGCGTTCGCGCTCGCCGAGCGTGGAGAGCACCGCCTCCAGGTGTTCGCGAAGCAGCAGGAAGGCCGCCGATTCGACGGGGCTCGTCGCGTCGCCGTCCTCGATGAGGTCGCCGAGCGCGACGTCGTCCTCCTCGCCCACCGGCGCGTGCAGCGACACCGGTTCCTGGGCGAGCCGCAGGACTTCGCTGACGCGCTCGTGCGGCAGGTCGAGCTGGGCGGCGACCTCTTCGGGGGTCGGTTCGTAGCCCCGCTCCTGGAGCATGCGGCGCTGGACGCGGACGACGCGGTTGATCAGCTCGACGACGTGCACGGGCACGCGGATGGTGCGGGCCTGGTCGGCGAGGGCCCGTGACATCGCCTGGCGGATCCACCAGGTGGCGTACGTGGAGAACTTGTAGCCGCGTGCGTAGTCGAACTTCTCGACGGCCCTGATCAGGCCCAGGTTTCCCTCCTGGACGAGGTCGAGCATGGTCAGTCCGCGCCCGACGTACCGCTTGGCGACGGAGACGACCAGGCGGAGGTTGGCCTCGATCAGACGGCGCTTGGCCATCCGGCCCATGACGACCAACTTGTCGAGGTCCAGGGCGAGTTGCGAGTCCAGGTCGGTGGAAAGGCGCAGCCTCTCCTCGGCGAAGAGACCGGCCTCGACACCGCGGGCGAGTTCCACTTCCTCCGCGGCCGTGAGCAGCGGAATCCGGCCTATCTCGCGCAGATACTGCCGGAACAGGTCGGACGAGGGGCCGCCGGTGTCGGCGCGGCTACGAGGGGCCGCGGGAGGCAGCGGGAGCGCGCCGCTCTCCGGTTCGAGCGCCTCCGGGGCGTCCCGCGGGTCGGGGGCCGCCTCCGCTTCGGGGCTTTCGGGCCCCGCTTCCGGGTGCCGTGCGGCGCGGCTCTGTGGGGGCACGGCCGCGATGACGTCCGTATCCGCCTCCGCCTCCGCTTCCGCGGCAACGGCGGTCTCGGTCTGGGTGAGGGTCTGGGTCTGCACGGGGGCGACCTCCATGATGATCGCTGCTGAGGCGTGCGGCAGCGGTACAGCGGGATCGGCTTCCACGGCCTCGCCGCTGTCCGTCCCGAACACGATGTGTGGAATCGCGGGTTCACCGGATCCGCATCCGCTGTCTGCGGGCCGGCCGCGCTCCGAGGACTCAGGCACCGCAACCCAGTGTGGGGCACGACACACGGCCGCCACGAGGGGCGTGCGGGGACTTTTTGAGTCCGGTCCGTAACCGCGTGGTTACCCGGCGGGTAACCAGACCCGCGCTCCGTGAACCTCAGAGAGCGTCGGCGCCGCGCTCGCGAAGCGCCCTGCCGTACTGCTGGAGGACCCACAACTCGTTCTGTACGGCGGCCAGTTGGGCGGCATCACCCTGGGCGCTCAGGCGGGTCAGACTGCCCTGGACGTCACGGATACGGCGGTCGACGGCGCGCAGCCTGACCTGGACGAGCTGCATGCCCGCGTAGATCTCGTCCACCGATCTGCGCAGGATGGCCTCGACGGCCAGCTCGGTGACCATGGCGCGGACCGTGTCGTCGGGAGCCGCGTCCAGGACGCGGGCGAGGTAGGTCTGCGGCTCGGGGATGCCCGCTTCCGCGCCGCCGGCCTCCTCGACGCACCGGCGCACCGCAGCGTACGGCGGGGCGGTGAACTCGTCCGCGCCATACGCGTCGAACGCCGGGGAGACCAGCTCCGGGCGCTGGAGGGCCAGCTTGAGCAGCTCGCGCTCGGTGCGGTGCGCGGGGCTGCGGAGCGTGAGCGCCGGGCCGGAGGGCCCTGAGGGCACAGCCGGCGCGGAGGGAGCGTACTGCTGGCCGCGGGGCGGGCCCTGCTGGGGGGCCGGGCCCCTGCCGCCCCGGTCGCGGGCCCAGCGCGCCAGCTGGGCGACGCGCTTGACCACGAACTGGGTGTCCATGATGCCGAGCATCCCGGCGAGCTGTACGGCCACTTCGTGCTGTGCGCCGCTGTTCTTGATGCGGGCGACGACCGGCGCGGCCTCGTCCAGGGCGGCGGCGCGGCCCGCGGGGGTCTCCAGGTCGTACCGGCCGACGATCTGGCGCAGCGCGAACTCGAAGAGCGGCGTACGGGGTTCGACGAGGTCGGCGACCGCCGCGTCCCCCTTGGCCAGGCGCAGCTCGCAGGGGTCCATGCCCTCGGGCGCGATCGCGATGTACGTCTCGGCGGCGAACTTCTGGTCGTCCTCGAAGGCGCGCAGGGCGGCCTTCTGGCCTGCCGCGTCACCGTCGAAGGTGAAGATCACCCGCGCCGAGCCGTTGTCCATCAGGAGGCGGCGCAGGATCTTGATGTGGTCGCCGCCGAAGGCGGTGCCGCAGGTCGCGATGGCGGTGGTGACACCGGCGAGATGGCAGGCCATGACGTCCGTGTAGCCCTCGACGACGACCGCGCGGGAGGTCTTGGCGATCTCCTTCTTGGCCAGATCGACTCCGTAGAGCACCTGGCCCTTCTTGTAGATCGGCGTCTCGGGGGTGTTCAGGTACTTCGGGCCGTTGTCGTCCTCGCGCAGCTTGCGGGCGCCGAAGCCGACGACCTCGCCGCTGATGTCGCGGATCGGCCACATCAGCCTGCCGCGGAAGCGGTCGATGGGGCCGCGGCGGCCCTCCTGGGAGATGCCGGAGAGGATGAGCTCCTTGTCGGTGAAGCCCTTGCCGCGCAGGAACCGGGTGAGGTGGTCCCAGCCCGCCGGGCTGTAGCCGACGCCGAAGTGCGCCGCCGCTGCCTGGTCGAAGCCGCGCTCGGCCAGGAACTTCCGGCCGATCTCGGCTTCGGGGCTCTCCAGCTGGTCGACGTAGAACTGCGCGGCGATCTTGTGGGCCTCGACCAGGCGGATGCGCTCGCCGCGCTGGCTCGACGGGTTGTACCCGCCCTCTTCGTAGCGAAGGGTGATGCCCGCCTGGGAGGCGAGGCGCTCGACCGTCTCCGAGAAGGTGAGGTGGTCGATCTTCATCACGAAGGCGATCGTGTCGCCGCCTTCCTGGCAGCCGAAGCAGTGGAAGAGACCCTTGCCCGGGCTGACCTGGAAGGACGGTGACTTCTCGTCGTGGAAGGGGCACAGGCCCTTGAGGTTGCCTCCGCCCGCGTTCCGCAGCTGGAGGTAGTCGGAGACCACGGCGTCGATCGGGACCGCGTCCCGAACCGCCTTCACGTCCTCGTCATTGATCCTTCCAGCCACGTTGGAATACTACGACCCGGCTAGGACACTCCCGCCCTGCCCCGTCACCCGAGCAGCGACTCCAGGGGGACGGACGGGTCGGAGAGGGACTCGGCGGGCGGTCGTGCCCCCGTGCTGATCAGCTTCTGGATGGTGTCCGTGACGTCCCACACATTCACGTTCATCCCGGCGAGGACGCGTCCCTCGCTCAGCCAGAAGGCGACGAACTCGCGCTTGCCGGCATCGCCCCGGACCACGACCTGGTCGTACGAACCCGGCGGCGCCCAGCCCGAGTACTCCAGGCCCACGTCGTACTGGTCGGAGAAGAAGTAGGGCACCCGGTCGTACGTCACGTCCTTGCCGAGCATCGCGCGGGCCGCGGCCGGGCCGCCGTTCAGGGCGTTCGCCCAGTGCTCCACGCGCAGACTCGTGTCGAAGAGCGGGTGGTGGACGGCGGCCACGTCGCCCGCCGCGAAGATGTCCGGGTCCGAGGTCCGCAGGGAGGCGTCGACCACGACACCGCCGCCGTGCGCCCGCTCCGCGATCTCCAGACCGGCGGACTCGGCGAGCGAGGTGCGCGGGGCGGCGCCGATCGCGGCGAGCACGTCGTGCGCCGGGTGCTCCTCGCCGTCGTCCGTGCGGGCGGCCAGGACCATGCCGTCCTGGCCCGCGATCTCGGTGAGTCTGGCGCCGAAGTGGAAACGCACGCCGTGCTCGGCGTGCAGGTCGGCGAACATCTGGCCGAGCTCGGGGCCGAGCACCGCGTGCAGCGGGGTGGGCTCGGGCTCGACGACGGTGACCTCCGCGCCGTACTCCCGCGCGGCGGCGGCGATCTCCAGGCCGATCCAGCCCGCTCCGGCGATCACCAGATGGCCGTTGTCCCGGCCGAGACTGGCGAGAACCTGCCGCAGCCGGTCGGCGTGCGCGAGACGGCGCAGGTGGTGCACGCCCGCAAGGCCGGTGCCGGGGACGTCGAGGCGGCGCGGCTCGGCGCCGGTGGCCAGGAGGAGCTTGTCGTAGTGGATGACGGCGCTGTCACCGAGGCGGACGGCCTTGGCCGCGCGGTCGATGGAGACGACGGTCTGGCCGAGATGCAGCTCCACGTCCGCCTGCGCGTACCAGGCGGGTTCGTGGACGAAGACGGTGTCGCGCTCCTCCTTGCCCAGGAGATACCCCTTCGACAAGGGTGGGCGCTCGTACGGGTGATCGCGTTCGTCGCCGATGAGGATCACCCGGCCGGTGAAGCCCTCGGACCGGAGTGTCTCGGCCGCTTTCGCGCCCGCGAGACCTCCTCCGACAATGACGAACGTCTGATCCGCGTCGACCACTTGATGCCTCCTCAAAGCCTTGCCGTCAGGGGGGAGCGTCCCGCACGGAGCGTGATGGGGGAAGGGGTTGCGAACCGATCCGGCCAGTTTTCGTCACGCCCCGTGGTCGAACGGCTCATTTCGCATATGTCAGGGGTGTCTTGCCGTGAGCCGCGCGTGCAGGGAGCGCGCGGCGGCGTCCGTGAGCGACGCGATCTGGTCGACGACCACGCGCAGCGCCGCACGGTCGTCGGACGCCGTGTCGTACAGCGCGCGGAACTGCGGGTCGAGCCCTTCGGGGGCGCGGGCCGTGAGCGCCTGAGCCAGTTCGGCGACGACGATCCGCTGGTCCGCGCGCAGCCGCTCCTGGGCGGGGCGCTGCATCACGTAACGGTCGGCGACGGCCTTGAGGACCGCGCACTCGTGGCGGGCCTCGCGCGGCACGACGAGTTCGGCGGCGTACCGCGTCAGGGGGCCCTTGCCGTACCGCAGGCGGGTGGCGGTCTCGGCCGCCAGGCAGAAGTGGCCGATGAGCTGGCTCGTCGCGTCCTTCAGGCGGCCCTGGGCGACCGCCGAGCCGTCGTACCCGTGCGGCCACCACTCCTGGTCCAGGAGGCGGTCGAGGGCCTCGGACAGCTCCTCGGGGTCGGTGTCCGCCGGTACGTAGCGCCCTATGGCCACGGCGAAGATGTCCCGGCGCTCGGGCTCGGCGTGCAGCACGTTCGGATCGATGTGCCCGGCGTGCAGGCCGTCCTCCATGTCGTGCACCGAGTACGCGACGTCGTCCGACCAGTCCATGACCTGGGCCTCGAAGCACGTGCGGCGGCCCGGCGCCTCCTTGCGGACCCAGTCGAAGACCGGCCGGTCGTCCTCGTAGACGCCGAACTTGGGGGACTCGGGGTCGGTGGGGTGGGCGCCGCGCGGCCAGGGGTACTTGGTGGCGGCGTCCAGGGCGGCGCGGGTCAGATTGAGGCCCACGCTGACGAGTTCGCCCGTGTCCTCGTGCGTGACGAAGCGCTTCGGTTCGATACGGGTCAGGAGGCGCAGGGACTGGGCGTTTCCCTCGAAGCCGCCGCAGCTCTCCGCGACTTCGTTCAGCGCCTGCTCGCCGTTGTGCCCGAAGGGCGGGTGGCCCATGTCGTGGGAGAGGCACGCGGTCTCCACCAGGTCGGGGTCGCAGCCGAGGGCGGCGCCGAGCTCGCGGCCGACCTGGGCGCACTCCAGGGAGTGCGTCAGACGGGTCCGTGCGCTGGCGTCCCACGCCTCGTTGCTGCGCGTGCCGGGGGTGACCACCTGGGTCTTTCCGGCGAGGCGGCGCAGCGCGGCGGAGTGCAGAACGCGCGCGCGGTCCCGCTGAAAGGCGGTGCGCCCCGGCCGTTTGTCCGGCTCGGCGGCCCATCGCTCGACGGCGGCCTCGTCATAGGCCGCCTCAGCGCCGTACGCGTTCGATGCAGTGCCTTCCATGCACCGACAGTAAACGCAAGCAGTGACAAAGAGGGCTTCAGGGGCCCTCCGTGGCCGTCAGTGGCCGTCAGGCGGAGGCGAGCTGACGGGGCGGAGCCTGCGGGGCGGTCGCGCGGGCCCGGTCGTAGCGGTGCAGGAGGAGGCGGGCCATGGCCGGGTGGGCGCCGAGCGGGGCCGACGCGATCCAGGGCGCGGCGTCGGCGCACTGGGTGGCGAAGCGGCCGGGTGCCGTGAAGTACGAGGCCACGGCGGTGCGGTGGCGGCCACGGGCGGCGAGGGCACGCACCGCGTCGGGCACGCCGGGCGCGGAGGCGTCGGTCGGGGTGGCGTACGCGGGCACCACCGGTACGCCGAGCCGCTGGGCGAGGAGGTCCGCCGTGCGCCGGGTGTCCGTGGCGGAGTCCGGGTCGCGGGAACCCGCGGCGGCCAGGACCACCGCGTCGGTGCGCCGGTCGGGCCGGGTCGGCCAGCCCGCTTCGAGGAGCCGGTCGTGCAGCGCCTCGACGAGCAGGGGGTGCGGGCCGAGCGGGGCGGCGATCCGCGTGTCGAGATGCGGAGCGTCCGCGGCGGCGCCGGGGATGTCGTGCTTGACGTGGTAGCCGCGGGCGAGCAGCAGCGGCACGAGGACCGCGGAACCCCTCTCCGCGGCGAGGGTGTCGGTGAGCAGCGGCTCGTTCAGCTCGATGTGGCCCGGGCGCACGGCGAGTCCCGGCCGCAGCTCACGGACCCGGTCCAGGAGCGCCGTGACGGTGGCGAGCGCGCGCGGGTCACGGCTGCCGTGGGCGACCACGACGAGGGCAGGCGCCGGGGCGGCGGGTTGTTCGGTGCGGCGTCTGCCGTGCAGGGAGACGAGGTTCAGCTGGCTGCCGAGCTGGCTGGTGATCCGGTCCATGATTTGCGCCGTACTTTCGAGAGGGGTGTTGCCGGACTCGTCGCGAAGAGGGTTCGACGGCGTCATGGACCGAGGATGGCCGGGCCGCGTTTCGGTCGCGTTGCGCGCCGGTGACGGGTCCTTTCGGCCTGGCTCACCGGCGCGAACGCGGCGTTGTCAGTGCGGTCGCTTACCGTTGTGCGCAGAGATCGGATCGGGGGGATCCGGCATCGGTGCACGGGGGAACGGAATGGAGCTGCCGGGATGGATGCGGCGGTCGGGGGCGCGGGAGCCGTCCCGCCTGCGGGGCCTGACCAGTAGGTGTGTGGCCGGGCTGCGCGGCCTGCGGCTGCCGCGTACGCGTCGGGGACAGCGGCGGGCCGTGCAGGCCTTCATGGCCGTCTGCGTCCTCGCGCTGCTGCCCGCGACCTGGCTGTTCGTGACGACGGAGGGGCGGCTGCACACGACGGCCGACGTGCCGCGCGCCCGGGTCGCGGTCGTCTTCGGCGCCGGTCTGTGGAACGGCGAGCCGTCGCCCTATCTGGCGCACCGCCTCGACGCGGCCGCCGAGCTGTACGAGGCGGGGCGGATACAGGTCGTGCTCGTCACCGGCGACAACAGCCGCGAGGAGTATGACGAACCGGACGCCATGCGCGCCTATCTGACCGAGCGCGGCGTGCCGGGGCGGCGGATCGTCAGTGACTACGCGGGCTTCGACACCTGGGACAGCTGCGTGCGCGCGAAGAAGGTGTTCGGCGTCGACCGGGCGGTGCTGATCAGCCAGGGCTTCCACATACGCAGGGCCGTCGCGCTCTGCCGCGCGGCGGGCGTCACGTCGTACGGCGTCGGGGTCGACGCCAAACACGACGCGACCTGGTACTACGGCGGCGCGAGGGAGGTCTTCGCGGCGGGCAAGGCGGCGTTGGACTCGGCGTTTCAACCGGATCCGCGCTTCCTCGGCCCCCGGGAGCCGGGCGTGGACCGGGCGCTGGCCGCACCTCGCTGATCCCGGGCCTTGAGCGGGGTTGCGTCTGCCTGCTTTCGCTCATCGGCCGGGTGCGGGTCGTGGTCCGTCCTCGCGCAGTTCCCCGCGCCCCTGAAGGGGCTCACAGCGGGGTATGGGGCTCGCTGAGGTCGGCTTACCGCGTGTGTAACGCGATCGCGTCGGGGCGCGTAACACGCTCGGCGGACGCTGGACCGCATGCACACCGAGGCGACACCGACCCACTGTCCGTACTGCGCGCTGCAATGCGGGATGAGCCTGGCCGGCGGCCCCGGCGGGGTGGAGGTCGTGGAGCGTCCGCAATTCCCCGTGAACAGGGGCGCGCTGTGCGGCAAGGGCCGCACCGCACCCGCCGTGCTCTCCTCCCGGGTGCGCCTGACCGAGCCACTCGTCCGATCCCACGCCACGGGCCGGCTCGAACCGGCCACCTGGGAGGAGGCCGTCGCCCGCGTCGCCGAGGGCCTTTCGCGCACGCGCGGGGAGCATGGCGCGGATGCCTGCGGGGTGTTCGGCGGCGGGGGTCTGACCAACGAGAAGGCGTACGCCCTGGGGAAGTTCGCGCGGGTGGCGCTCGGCACGTCGCAGATCGACTACAACGGCCGGTTCTGCATGTCGTCGGCGGCAGCGGCGGGGCAGCGTGCCTTCGGGCTCGACCGGGGTCTGCCGTTCCCGCTGGAGGACATCCCGCGCACCGGGTGCGTGATCCTCGTCGGGTCGAACCTCGCCGAGACGATGCCGCCCGCGCTGCGGTATCTGACGGAACTGAAGGAGAACGGCGGGAAGCTGATCGTCGTCGACCCGCGCAGGACCCGCACCGCCGAGCAGGCCGACCTCCATCTCGCGCCGCGCCCCGGCACGGACCTCGCTCTCGCGCTCGGGCTGCTGCACCTGGTGGTGGCCGAGGGGCGGACGGACGAGGCGTTCATCGAGGAGCGGACGAGCGGCTGGGGCGAGGCGCGGGCGGGGGTGATGGCGCACTGGCCGGAGTACGTGGAGCGGATCAGCGGGGTGCCCGTGCCGCAACTGCGGGACGCGATGCGGATGTTCTGCGACGCCGAGGCCGCGATGGTGCTCACCGCGCGCGGGCCCGAGCAGCAGTCCAAGGGCACGGACACGGTGGGCGCGTGGATCAACCTCTGCCTCGCGACGGGCAACGCGGGCCGCCCGCTCGCCGGATACGGCTGCCTGACCGGGCAGGGCAACGGCCAGGGCGGCCGGGAACACGGCCAGAAGGCCGACCAGTTGCCCGGCTACCGCAAGCTGACGGACCCCGCGGCGCGGGCGCACGTGGCGCGGGTGTGGGGCGTCGACCCCGACTCGCTCCCCGGCCCCGGCCGGTCCGCGTACGAACTGCTCGACGCGCTCGGCGGGGACATCAAGGCCCTGCTCCTGATGGGCTCCAACCCGGTCGTGTCGGCGCCGCGCGCCGCGCACGTGGAGGAGCGGCTGCGCTCGCTCGACTTCCTCGCGGTGGCCGACGTCGTGCTCTCCGAGACGGCGCGACTGGCGGATGTCGTGCTGCCGGTGACGCAGTGGGCCGAGGAGACGGGAACGGTGACGAACCTGGAGGGGCGGGTGCTGCTGCGCCGCCGGGCACTGAGCGCGCCTGCCGGGGTACGCAGCGATCTGGACGTACTCCACGGCCTCGCCGCGCACCTCGGCCACGAGAAGGGCTTCCCGACGGACCCGGAGGAGGTCTTCGACGAACTGCGCCGCGCCAGCGCGGGCGGAGCGGCGGACTACTCGGGGATCTCGTACGCACGCCTGCGGGAGGGCAACGGGGAGGGCGTCTTCTGGCCGTGCCCCGGGGACGAAGTCGCGGGCGCTGACGTGGGCGCGGGCGCTGACGTGGGCGCGGGCGCGGCGGGTGTCGTGCATCCCGGTACTCCCCGCCTCTTCCTCGAGCGGTTCGCCACCGAGGACGGGCGGGCGCGGTTCGTGCCGGTGGTGCATCGGGATGCCGGTGAGGAGCCGGACGCGGGGTATCCGGTGCTTCTGACCACGGGGCGGGTCCTCGCGCAGTATCAGTCGGGGGCGCAGACGCGCCGCGTCGACGAGCTCAACTCCGCCGCCCCCGGCCCGTTCGTGGAGCTGCATCCGCGGCTCGCCGCACGGCTCGAGGTCGGGGAGGGCGAGCCGGTGAGCGTCGTGTCGCGCCGGGGGCGGGCCGTCGCCCCCGCGCGGATCACGAGCGCGATCCGCGCCGACACGGTCTTCATGCCGTTCCACTGGCCGGGCGAGGGCCGAGCCAACTCCCTCACCAATCCGGCACTTGACCCGGTGTCACGGATGCCGGAGTTCAAGGTGTGCGCGGTGCGGCTGGAGCGGGCCCAGCTCACGAAGCCGTAGACGCAGTCGCACCCGTAGCCGTAGCCGTAGCCGTACGAGATCCCGCCACCCCCGCCCGCCCACTAACCGCCGCCCCTCCGCCCTCCCCTCACCGCCGCCCCCTCACCCCCGCGCCCGGAACGACGCCCAGTCGCCTCCCCCGATCACCGCCCCCGAGGCCCGCAGTCGCGCCGCCACCCGCGGCGCCGCCACGTACACCCACGCGCGCGCCGCCGCCCCGTCCAGGAGGGTCACCTCGCGCACCACGCGGTCGTACAGATTGCGGGGGTCGCCCGGTGCGCAGACCTCCAGTACGTCGAGATCGGCGAGGAGCCGTTCGTACGCGGACGGCAGGGCGGTGATCAGCTCGCCGCGCACCTGGCCGCCCCCGGGGTCCTCCACCAGGTACGGGTAACCGGGCCCCTCGTAGAGGACCGCCCCCGTGAGCCGGGCGGGCGCTTCCGCCGCCGAGCGGCCCCGCAGATAGGCGCCGTGGTTAGGCTCCCCCGGCCGCAGCGTCCCGTACACGAAGAACGGCAGCCGGACCCCCCGCGACATCACTCGGCCGTCTCCTGCTCCACCCACTCCAGGTACGCCGCGCTCCCCCGTACGACCGGCGTCGCGATGATCTCGGGGGTGTCGTAGTCGTGGGCCTCGGTCAGCCAGGCCTCAAGGGCGTCGTACCGCCCGGCGGTCGTCTTGAACAGCACCTGCCACTCCTGCGCGGTCTCGACGGCGCCCTCCCACCGGTACACGGACACGACGGGCCCCGCGATCTGCGCGCAGGCGGCGACACGTGCCGCCACCGCGCCGCTCGCGAGGTCCTGTGCCTTCTGTGCGGCATCGGTCGTGGTCAGCACGGTGAGCACCACGGCCTGCCCGAACCGGGATCCGGCTTCGTTCGTCGACGTCATGCACCGATTGTCACCGGGCCGGAAGCCGCTTCGGCCCGGCAGGGGACACCGGCCTGGTCGAAGGTCCCGAACCCGGCGGTTCCAGCCTGCTTACCCCTGTCTGTTACACAATCTCCCGTTTTCCGTGATGGACGGTTCCTAACGTCGGCAGGGACATGAACCTCACCTGCCCCCACCGCCGCCTCCTGCGCCGTGCCGCCCTGCTCACCGTCACGGCTGCCGTCGTGCTGGCCGGCTGCGGCAGCCTGGACGGGCTCGGTGCCGGTGAGCCCGCGCCGTCCGTGTCCGTGCAGCCGCACCCCGACGCGCTCTGGCCCGCCTGGTCCGGTACGTCGTCCGACACGCCCGGCGCCGACACCGCGACCCACCAGCCGCCGCCGGAACCCCTGGAGGGACTGCCGAAGCTGGGCAAGGGCGGACTCGGCGCGGCGGACTTCCGCAAGATCCTGCGCGCCGATCCGCGGATGAAGCCGCTCGCGGACCGCGGCGAGATCGACCGCCCCGGCAAGGCCGGGCTCCGGCCGCCGCTCCTGACCGACCTGACCGGCGACGGACGGCCCGATCTGCTCGTGGCCGCGGACACGGAGAGCGGACGCAGCGTCCTCGCCGTCTACCGGGAGCACGAAGGCCGCGTCTACCCGATCCTGCTCACCGCGGGCAAGCGCGTGAGCGTCGCGACGATCGGCCCCGACCTGCTGGTGCGCAGCTCCTGCGCGGACGGCGGCGAGCAGGCCGTGCGCTACCACTGGGACGGCGTACGGATGTCCACGGTGAGCGACATCAAGAGCTACAAGAAGACGCCGGACACCGTCGGGAACACGACGGCGGAGCCCACCCCCGACCCGGAGTCCACGCAGTCCCCGCAGTCCCCGCACGACACCGAATCCCCGCACACCCCGCACGACACCGAATCCCCGCACGGCAAGAAGGACGGGCGGTGATGAGGGGCATCGCCGGGCGCCCCCGCGCCGCGTTCAACGCCCTCGGCCTCCGCTGGAAGATCGCCGCGCTGCTCGCCGCCGGCTGCGCGGTCGTCGCCGTCGCCATCGGCATCCTCGTCCACCAGGCACGCCTCGAACAGGTCTCCACGAGCGCCAGGTCGGGGGCGACCGCGCAGCTGGTACGGGTGCGCCAGCTGTACGAGCTGACGGGGCAGGTCGACCCGGACGACGAGACCGGCATGGACGCCGCGCTCGACGCCCCGGACCTGCCCGCGTCGCTGCGGGCCGCGGCGCTGGACGGGCGGCGGACCACCTACCTCGACATGGGCGCCGACCATCCCGTCGTGTGGGCGGCGCGGCCGGTCGGCGACCGGGTGCTCTCCGTGCGTGAGCCGCTGACCGAACAGGCCGCCGAGATGGCGGAGTTCGACGAGAAACTGATGGCGTCGGGTGCCATCGTCGTCCTTCTCGCGGCGCTCGGCGGTGCCGCGCTCTCCAGCCGCCTCAGCCGGGAGCTGCGGACCGCCGCGGCCACCGCGCGCCGCATCAGCCAGGGCGAACTCGACGCCCGTATCGATCACCCGAGAGCGCCGGGCAGCCGCCCCGGCAAGGACGAGGTGGCCGAACTCGCCGCGGCGGTCGACACGATGGCGGCGTCCCTTCAGCAGCGCCTGGAGGCCGAGCAGCGCTTCACCGCGGACGTCGCCCACGAGCTGCGCACCCCGCTGACCGGTCTGCACACCGCGGCCGAACTGCTGCCGCAGAGCCGCCCGACGGAACTCGTGCGCGACCGGGTCACGGCCCTGTGCACCCTCACCGAGGACCTGCTCGAAGTGGCGCGCCTCGACGCGGAGATGGAGCGCCCCGATCTGGCATCGCACCGCCTGGGCGCGCTGGCCGAGGGGATCGTGCGGCGCTCGGGGTGCCCCGTGCGGTTCGCGGCGGCGTGCGGCCCGGACGACACGCTCGTCCGCACCGACGCGCGCCGCCTGGAGCGGATCATCGCCAACCTCGTCGCCAACGCCCGCAGGCACGGCGCGGGCACGGTCGACGTACGGGTGGCCGGGCCCGTGGTCACGGTCAGCGACCGCGGGCCGGGCTTCCCCGAACACCTCCTGAAGGACGGCCCGCAGCGCTTCCAGACCGGTGCGCGTGAGCGCGGTCAGGGCACGGGCCTCGGCCTGACGATCGCGTTGGGCCAGGCGCAGGCCATCGGGGCGCGGGTGGAGCTGCGCAACGCGGAGGACGGCGGCGCGGTGGCGGCGGTGCACCTGCCGGAGCCCTGAGGCGCCGCGCCCCGGCCGCCCGGATGCCCGGCCTCCGCTGGAGCTCAGGCGCTCCAGCCGCCGCCGACCGCCCGGCTCGACAGGTAGGAGTCGCGCAGCGCCTTGCGCAGGCCGGGGACCAGCTCGTCGAACCGTGCGGCGAGCTCCTTCAGCGCCTGCTTGTGGGTACGGACGTCCGCGCGGCTCCACACGCAGGTCACTTCGAGCTCCACCGCGAACACGGCCATGGCCAGTTCGTCCAACGGGATCGTCATCGGGGCGAATCCCTTGAGCACGGTGTCGCGCACCCGCTCCTGGAGGGCGCGCACCGCGTCCGGGTGCACGACGGTGACGCGGTCGGCCGGGATGAGCCCCATCACCCTGCCGCGCGAGACGGTGACCTCGCCCGCGGCGGCGAGCTGGTCGCGGACCGGTGTCTCCGCGGTGTGGGCCTTGTTGTGCACGAAGGAGAGCCAGCCCTTCGGCCTGCTGTCGGGCAGGTCGCCCCATACCGACGCGGCGAAGGAGTCGTCCGGCGTCTTTCCCGGCACGCGGATCACCTTCCCTCCCTTCGCGTCGAGCAGCCCGTCGCGCGCCAGCTCGGTCAGGGCACCGGCGCGCAGCAACTGGCCCCGGCCCTGGAGGTTGTCGAGCTGGAACTTGCCCTTGTCCACGGTGTAGCAGAGCAGGTAGAGCTGCTGCGGCAGTGTCTTGGTCAGGGTCGTCATGCCGTCTCCTCCGGTGTTTCGCGGGATTCGAAGCCCAGGTGGCGGGCCAGGAAGCGTTCCGCCCCGGCGTAGAGGGCGAGTACGTTCTCCGGGTTCTCGATGGCGTGGCCCTCGTCCTCCATGACCGTGTATTCGACGGGGACATCGCGGGCGCGGAGGGCTTCGACGAGCCGGTCGGACTCGGCGAGGACGACGCGGGCGTCGTTGGCGCCGTGCACGACCATCAGCGGGGTGCGGATCTGGTCCACGCGGCTGATCGGGGAGCGGGCCATCATGTCGGCCTCCTGATCCGGGTCGGCCGGGTCGCCGACGTACGTGAACCAGTTGTAGGCGAGCATCGGTTTCACGAAGTCGGGCTGGTTGCGCATGAAGTTGGCCAGGTCCGAGATTCCGACGACGTCGACGGCGGCCGCGAAGACGTCCGGGGTGAAGCTGACGCCGACCAGCGTCGCGTAGCCGCCGTAGGAGCCGCCCATGATCGCCACGCGCCCGGGGTCGGCGTACCCCTGGTCGACCGCCCACCGCACCGCGTCGATCAGGTCGTCGTGCATCTTGCCCGCGAACTCGCCGATGCCGGCCCTGGTGAAGGCCTTGCCGTAGCCGGTGGAGCCCCGGAAGTTGACCTGGAGGACCGCGCAGCCGCGGTTGGCGAAGAGCTGCGCGGGCGGGTGGTAGCCCCAGCTGTCCCTGGTCCAGGGGCCGCCGTGGACGAACAGGACCAGCGGAAGCCGGGACGGCTCGACGCCGATCGGCAGCGTCAGGTGCGAGGGCAGGGTCAGTCCGTCGCGGGAGGTGATCGACACCGGGCGCATCGGGGCGAGGGACTCGGGGTCCAGATGCGGCTTCGCCCGGTGGAGCAGGCGGGTCTCGCCGGTGGTGTGGTCGTAGAAGTAGGTGACGCCGGGGTCGCGGTCGTGGGTGAAGCTCGCGACCCACCGCTGTCCGCTCTCGTCGGACGACACTCCGGCGAGATCGCCGTCGGACAGCTTCTCCAGGTTCTCCAGTACGGCGGCGAAATGCGGGTCGAGGGCGTGGATCACCTGCCGCTCCCCCAGGTAACGGACGCCGAGCAGTTCGCCCGTACGCCTGTCGCGGATCAGCGGGGAGGGCAGGGCGGGAAAGACCCGTGCGCGGGTGTCCAGGTCGTAGCGGGGGTGGGAGTCGACCTCTTCCTCCTTGCCGGTGGCCAGGTCGAGCCGGGCCAGGCGCAGGCGGTCGCTCCCCTGGTGCGAGCCCACCCACAGCCCGGTGCCGTCCGGCGTGACCTCCATGGGGTAGACCCCCAGCGGGGCGTCGCCGCCGTCGAACCGCGCCACCGGGTCCAGCGCACCCGTCGCCCCGTCCCAGCGGGACAGCTCGATGTCGCCCTCGGCCGTCGTCGCCACCGCGAACGGCTCGCGCTCGCCGTAGAGCCACCCTTCGACACTGTCTCCGGGGCTCTGCGCGAGGGTCACCAGGTCGCCGGTGGCGATGTCCAGTTCGACCAGGTCGAAGCGGGCCCGGTCGCGCGCGTTCAGCTGGGTGATCACCTTGCCGGGCCGCCCGGCGGGCAGATCCACGCCGACGGTCCGCGCGCCGGGGTAGGGCGTGAGGTCCACCGCGGGGGCGTCCGGGTCCTCCAGGTCGACGCGGTAGAGGTGCACGTTCTCGTCGCCGCCCTGGTCCCGGGTGTAGAGCAGCCACCGCGGGTCGCGGGTCCAGTGGTAGCTCACGACTCCGCGGTCCTCGGCGGTCACGCACCGGGCGTCGTCGGGTGCGTCGACGCTCTCGACCCAGACGTTCATGCGGTTCTTCCACAGCGCCAGGTACGCCAGCTTCGTGCCGTCCGGCGAGAGGGTGACCATCGCGCGGGGCGGCGGCCTGAAGAACTCCTCGACGGAAATCGTCTCCCGCGGTTCCATGTCGATCCTTCCCTCGGTGGGCGCTCAGCGGCGCGAGTGGGCGCAGCGGCGCGAGTGGGCGCACGGCGGCGCAAGGAGGCCAGGCCAAGCGGCCCGCCTGTCACTTAATGACAGTGTCACTAAATGACAAACGCTTCAAGACCACCCCCGGGAAGTTGCGACCGCCGGGCACGTACGGCGATTGAGATCCGCATCCCGGAGCAGAGGAAGCACGAACACCTCGACGGAGGCGATTACCCGGACGAAAGGCCGGGTGTGACGTGCGTCACACGCAGAGGGGGTGGCCAGTGAGTGTCACTTAATGCCAAGCTATCACTTAGTGACACGGCAGCATCGCATCTTGTCCCCCCACGACGACCTCGGGAGAACTGACCACCATGAAGACCGTGAGCTTCCTGGAGACAGAGTCCGACACGCAGGCCGCACAGACGGCGCAGACGGTGCCCCCGAAGCGTCCTTCAGCCCTCGAACAGGCGGGCGGCACCGAGGGAATCATCTACTCGTCACTGCCCGCGGTGGCCTTCGTCGTCGCCAACAGCGCCGCCGGCCTGAAGGTGGCCGTCTTCGCCGCCCTCGGCGTCGCGGTGGCCATCGGCGTCCTGCGGCTGGCGCGCAAGGAGTCCCTGCAACCCGCGATCGGCGGCGTGTTCGGCGTCGCGGTCGCCGCCGGCATCGTCTGGTTCACCGGCTCGGCCAAGGACTACTTCCTCATCGGCATCTGGGCCAGCCTGGGCGGCGCCGTCCTCTTCCTCGCCTCCGTCCTGGCCCGCTGGCCGCTGGCCGGCGTGATCTGGAACGGCGCCACCGGCAAGGGCAACGCCTGGCGCGCCGACAAGCGCTCGCGCCTCTACTACGACATCGCCACCCTGGTCCTCGCCGCCGTCTTCGGCGCCCGCTTCGCCGTCCAGCAGTACTTCTACGCCACCGACCAGGTCGGCTCCCTCGGCGCCGCCAAGATCGCCATGGGCTTCCCTCTCCTCGCCGTCGCCTTTCTCGTCGTCGCCTGGGCCGCCCGCAACTCCAACAAGCGCCTGAAGGCCATCGGCCTCCTCCCCGCCAAGGGCGCCTGACCCACCCCCCTGCGGCGGCCTGACCCACCCCCCCCTGCGGCGGACGGCGACCCCTCCACTCGGACAGGGCCGCCGTCCGCCGCTGCGTGTTCGTACGCCCCGCAAAGAAGTTCGTACGCCCCGGAAAGAAAGAAGAGGCACGACGATGGCGACAACGAGCCGAGGAGAAGCGGTCCGACCGCTGGGCGTGTTCGAGCGGAGCATCGACTTCTACATGCGCCGCAATCCCCTCCAGTTCTCCCTGGTCGCCGAGCTCGACCGGCACGTGACGGAGGCCGAACTGGCCGCGGCGCTGGTGAAGCTGCGCCGGCGTCACCCGATGCTCGGAGTGACGGTGGACCGCACCGGGCCCGCGGCCGTCTACCGGAAGGCCGACGGCGCGATCCCGGTGACGACGCTCGCCGACGGCACGCCCTGGCAAGCAGCCGTGGCCGCCGAGCAGACCCGTCCGATCGCCCCGGCCCCGGACCACCCGCCGGTGCGCGCCCTCCTCCTGCCGCGGGGCGGGCGGTGCGCCGTCGTGCTGACGTTCGCCCACCAGATCGCCGACGGGGTCGGCGGGCTGCGGGCACTGCTGGATCTGGTGGCAGTCCTGGACGGCCAGGAACTGGCGCCCCTCGGCGTTCCGGCGGCGCTGGAACACCTGCTCGACCGCGTCGCCACGGCACCGGACGCCGGAGAAGCCGCCCTGCCGGTGGACGCTCCACCGGCAGGGGACGCTCCACCGCCGGTGGACGATCCGCGCATGAACGCGGCCGGCGAACTCGTGCCGTTCTCCGGGCAGTTGCCGCACGTGCAGGCTCTGGCCCTTGACCAGGAGCTGACCACCCGGCTCGTCGAACGCTGCCGTCGGGAGAACACGTCGGTGCATGCCGCGCTCTGCGCCGCCGCCGCGACGGTGTTCCACCGCCGCGGACGGGAGTTCGTACGGGTGCTGACCCCGATGGACCTGCGTCGGGCCTGCGGCATGCCCGACGAGGTGGTGAACCGCTTCACCGGGGCGAGGACCGCGAGCGAGGCGCACGAGGCGGACGACTTCTGGAAGCTCGCCCGCGGCACCCGCGAGTCCCTGGCGCGACAGCGCACTCCGGGCGCCCTCAAGACGGCCGGTGCGGCGCTCGCGGAACACGCCCCCGCGAGCGCGGAGGAGGCCGAAGCGATGATGAGCGTCGCCACCGCCGCCGACATCCAGATCACGAACCTCGGTGTGGCGCATTCGCCGCGGCAGAGCACGGACACGCTCACCGCCCTGTGGGGCCCGGCGCAGATCACCCAGATGCGCGGGGAGCACGTACTCGGCGTCGTCACCGTCGGCGGGCGGCTGCGGATGACGGAGTTCACCCACGATCCCGTCGCCGGGCTTGTCGGTGAGATCGCCGCCGTGCTCGCCGAAGCGTGCGCCTGACGCCGCCTACCGGAGCCGTACCACCGTGCCCCACTGGCACCAGGGCGTCACTTAATGTCATTATGACACTCAAAGTGGCGGCAGGGACCCGAGCGGAGGTGACCGGCATGGCGACGGCCAAGCGTGGTGGAAACGGAATGAGTGAGCAGCGGCGTCACCGGCTCCGCCTGGAGATCTCCCGGGAGGCATCACGCCTGTTCTGGGAGCAGGGCGTGGACGCCACCAGCGGTGATCAGATCGCCGAGGCGGTGGGCCTGTCCACCCGCACCATCTGGCGCCACTTCCGCAGCAAGGAGAGCTGCGCCGAACCCATCGTGACGCAGGGCGTCGAATGGGAGATGCGCACGCTGCGCGAGTGGCCGCTGGATCTCTCGCTCGAAGAACGCTTCAGCACGGAGTCGAGCCGTTTCCGCCGCGAGGCCAGCGCCGTCGAAATCGCCGACAACGCGCTCGCGATGCGGATGATCCGCCTCGCTGACACGGAACCAGCCCTGCGCACCGCCTGGTTGATGGCCTGCGACCAGGTGGAGCGCGAGATGGCGGAGATCATCGCGAAGCGCCTCAAGCTCCCGGCCACCGACGTCGACGTGCGCCTGCACGCCGCGGCGGCCTCCGCCGCCATCAGGATCCTCAACGAGGAAATCGGCGCGGCCCTCCTCGACGGCGTCGACCCCGCGGAGTTCGCCGACACCCCGGCACGCCTGGCGCACGCCGTTCGCCGGGCCACGGGAGGAGCCGTGGGAGACCCGGTCGCCACCTGAGCCGGGTAGCCTGAGCCGGGTGACCTGAGAAGGGCGACCCGAGCAGGGCGACCTGAGCCCGGTGTGGGCACGGTGTGGGCACGGCGTGGGCACGGTGACGATGCAGACGCTTGCCACATGCGCCACTTAATGCCATCGTGACACTTGATGACATCTGTGTATGTGTCGCGATGAGGTGATCCGGATGGCAGCGCTCTCGACTCCCGCCACCAGGGGAACGAGCGAGCGGCGGCGGCATCGGCTGCGCCTGGAGATCTCCCGCGAGGCCTCCCGCCTGTTCTGGGAGCACGGCGTCGCCGCGACCAGCGGCGACCGGATCGCCGAGGCGGTGGGCCTGTCCACCCGCACCATCTGGCGCCACTTCCGCAGCAAGGAGAGCTGCGCCGAACCCATCGTGATCCGAGGTGTGGGATGGGAGACGCGCGCGTTGCGGAGCTGGCCGCGCCATCTCTCCCTTGAGGACCATCTCGCCGCGGAGGTCATCAGGTACGAGAACGCCGCCGACGCCGTGGACCACGCCGACACCTTGCTCGCGGTCAAGATGATCCGGCTTGCGGACCACGAGCCGTCGATCCGGACGGCCTGGCTCATGGCCTGTGATCACGTGGAGCGCGAGATGACCGCGATCATCGCGAAGCGCCTCAAACTCCCGGCCGACGACCTTCGGGTGCGACTGCACGGGGCGGCGGCCTCGGCCGCCTTCCGAATCGTCAACGAGGAGCTCGGCGCCGCCGCACTGCGCGGTGTCGTCCCCGCGGACTTCGAGGACGACGTGATCCGACGCGTGGCGCGTGCGGTACGCGATGCCACCGGGGGCGCGATCGGCGACGCGCTCGCACCCGACGCCGTCGCACCCGACGCGGCGGAGTTCCCGGAACCGCCTCGCTGACCCGCTCCCCCCCGGCGCCCTTCGGCGATGCGCTCAACTCCCGTACGGACGTACCTCCTTGGCGCCCCGAAGCGCCCACGCCCACCAGTGGAGCTGGTCGAGCATCGACTTCGCGGCGGCGTTCGCGGCCGCCGGGTCCCTGTGGGTGCCGTCGTCGGCGAAGAGCGCGCCCGCGTTGTGGAAGGAGACGGTCTCGCGAATCGTCATGGTGTGCAGTTCCGCGAAGACCGGACGCAGGTGCTCGACCGCGCGCAGGCCGCCGGAGAGCCCTCCGTAGGAGACGAAGGCGAGGGGCTTGGCCTGCCATTCGGCGTTGTGCCAGTCGATGAGGCTCTTGAGGGACGCGGGGTAGGAGTGGTTGTACTCGGGGGTGAGGACGACGAAGGCGTCAGCGGCGGCGAGCTTCGGGGTGACCTTGCCGAGTTCGGCGAGGGTCTCGGGCGAGGGGTTGTGGGAGAGCGCGGTGGGCAGACGGGAATCGGCCAGGTCGACGACGTCCGCCTCGAAGTCCGCGTGTTCGCGGATCCGGGACAGCAGCCAGTCGGCGACGATCGGCCCGAAGCGGCCCTCGCGATTGCTTCCGATGATGACGGCGACGCGCAGGGGCGTGGTCGGCTCGGCGGTGAGCGCGGTCGACGCGGCGGGCGTGACAGTAGACGTGACGGTGGACGCGGCATCAGCGGCAGTCGTGTTCGTGGTCATGAGAGGAGCCTCCTTCCTCAACCTAACTTGAGGTCAAGCGGCTCCCGCGGACGAGTTCGCCGGACGACTCGCTCGCCGGACGCCCTCCCCCACGTCGTACGGTGAAGCCCATGACAACTCCCGCGCCTCTCCTGCGCCTTGAGATCGACGGCCGGGCCGCCACCGCCGACCGGCTGCTGTGGCCCGCACTCGGCGGCGTGGGGCACTTCACCGCGATGCAGGTCAGGGGCGGCGCGACGCGCGGACTCGGGCTGCATCTGGCCCGGCTCGACGAGGCCACCCGCGAGCTCTTCGGCCACGGACTCGACGGCGAACACGTCCGCACGCTCATCCGGAACGTACTCCGCGACGACATCACCGACGCCTCCGTACGTGTCCACGTCCACGCACCGGAGGGCGAGCCGTCCGTGACGGTCACCGTCCGGCCGCCGGGCGGGATGCCCGAGAGCGCTCAGGCGCTGCGGCCCGTGCCCTACCAGCGGCCCTTCCCGCACATCAAGCACCTGGGCGGCTTCGGCCAGGCCCGGCACGGGGAGCTCGCCCGGCGCGCGGGCTTCGACGACGCGCTGCTCACCGCGCCCGACGGGACGATCAGCGAGGGTGCCGTCACGAACATCGGCTTCTACGACGGCTCGGAGATCGTCTGGCCCGACGCGCCCTGCCTGACCGGCATCACCATGCGGCTGCTCGAACCGCGGCTCGCGGCCGCCGGTCTTCCCACGCGCCGGGCCCCGGTCACGCTCGCGGACCTCTCCTCGTACACGGCCGCCTTCGTCACGAACGCGCGGGGCATCGCACCCGTGCGGCGGATCGACGCCACGGACTTCACGGTCGACGAGAAGCTGATGGAGACACTGGCGAAGGTGTACGCCGACACCCCGTGGGACACCGTCTGAGGCGTCCCGCGGGACGCCGTCCGAGGTATGCCGCGGGACACCGTCCGAGGTCTGCCGCAGGACGCCGTCTGAAGCGGAATCAAGTCCCGCGCGGGGCTGCCGCGGAGTACCGGGTCACCCATTCACAGGCGCCGTGGGCCCCCTTCGGAGTCTCCTCGGCGACACGCCGGGTGACCTGCTGGAATGTTTCCGTCGATGTGTCAGAAGCGGCTCCCCCGCTGCATTTCTGACGAGCCTTCAGGAGGCGTGCGCCGCCGAGTGCCACTTACCTCGGTAGAGCGGGGTTCGACCGACTCAGCGGCACGCGGAGGTGCCGCGGGCCGTGCCCTCTGAAGGCTTCTCGGAGGAGCAAGCACGATGCGCAAAGCCCGCCTGCTGACCACTGCCGCGTTCGCCGTCGCATCGGCGAGCCTCCTCGTCCCGCCCGCGGCGGCCACCGCGTCCGCCGACGGCGCCGGGAGCGCGGGGGGAGGCCTCGAAGTCCGGCCCGCCACCGTCATGCCGGGCGACGCGGTCACCGTGAGTACCACCGCGTGCGGCAGCGAGGGGGCCGCTTCGGGGGATGCCAGCGCGGTCGGCGCCGGCATGTTCACGCTGACGCCGGGCGCGCAGAAGGAGAAGGCGGTCGGTGAGTTCAAGGTGCCTCCGTCGGCCCAGCCCGGCACCTACGAGATCGTGGCGAAGTGCTCCGGTTCCGGCGCCGAGGGCAAGGAGACGGCGGGCGACCTGGTCGTGACGATCACCTCCACGGCAGCCGCCCGCGAGGAGCAGCCGGTGGCTCCGAAGGGCTACGTGAAGACGGGGGTCGGCGGCGCTCTCGGCCCCGATCCCGTGCAGACCGCGGCGGGTGTGGCGGCGCTTGCCGTGGCCGCCGCGGGCGGTACCTGGCTCCTGCATCGCCGGGCGAGAGGCGACAGGATCTGACGGACACCCTCCGCTGTCCACCGGTACCGCCAGCCCCCTCCCCCTCCGGGTCCGCATGTCCGTCGTGGGACCGGAGGGGGATGCGGGGACCGGCTTTCCCGAACCCCGAGGGGGACGAGTCGAGTGAGACCCCTGGGAACCCCGGGAAGAGAGAGCTCCGCCCGCGGACCTCTCGGCAGAAAGAGCCTCAACTCCGCCATAGGCGCGGTCACGGTCCTTGCCCTGTGCTCAGGGGCGTGGCTGCTGCACAACGGCCAGGAGGCCCGTACGCCGCCCCAGCCGTCCGCGGCGCAGGCCGCGTCGGCCCATCCCGGTCACGACCGCGCTCCGGCCGCCGCGGCACTCCCCCCGTCCCCGCCCGACCGGATCCGCATCCCGGCGATCCGGGTCGACGCGCCCCTCATGGGGCTCGGTCTCACGCGGCAGGGCAGCCTCGACGTACCGCCGCCGAAGAAGACGAACCTGGCGGGCTGGTACGAGTCGGGGACGACGCCCGGCGAGACGGGCACGGCCATCGTGGCGGGCCACGTCGACAACGCCGAAGGGCCGTCCGTCTTCTACGACCTGGGGAGACTGACCAGGGGCAGCACCATCGAGCTCGAACGCAGGGACGGCAGCGTCGCGGTGTTCACGGTCGACGCGAACGAGGTCTACGAAGCGGAGAAGTTCCCCGACGAGAAGGTGTACGGGGCCGCGGACCGTCCCGAGCTGCGGGTGATCACGTGCGGTGGCAGCTACTCAAGGAAGACGGGCTACCAGGGCAACGTGGTGGTCTTCGCGCACCTGACGAGCGTGCGCTGAAGCCGGGCTCGTCAGCGGGCGCTGAGAACTGGCTCAGGCCAGCCGCGGAGAACTGGCTCAGGCCGGCCGTGGAGAACCGGCTCAGGCCAGCCGCGGAGAACCGGCTCAGGCCGGCCGCGGAGAACTGGCTCAGGCCAGCCACTGCTCGTATGCCATCTTGGCCACGAGGCCGAACACCGTGGTGAGCAGCACGATCCGGACGAAGCCGCTGCCCCGCTTCAGCGCGGTGTGGGCGCCGAACATGCCGCCCGCGAGGTTGAAGACGGCCATCAGGGCGGCCAGTTGCCACAGGACCGCGCCCTGCCAGGCGAACATCGCGAGGGCGCCCGCGTTGGTGCAGACGTTGACGATCTTGGCGGTGGCGGAAGCGGAGACCAGGTCGAGGTGGAGCACGGCGGTCAGCGCGAGCACCAGGAAGGTGCCGGTGCCGGGCCCGATGAGGCCGTCGTAGAAGCCGATGCCGAGGCCCGCGAGGCCGATGGCGGCGAGGATGCGCCGGGGCGAGGCGGGCCGGGCCGGGGGTGCGGTGCCGAAGGCGGGCCTGAAGATGACGAAGGCCCCGACGGCGAGCAGCACCACCATGATCACGGGCTTGAGGACCTCGGTACTCATCCCGGCGGCGAAGAAGGCACCGCCCATGGACCCGGCGAGTGCCGCGAGCCCGATCCGTACGGCGGTGCGCACGTCGACGCGGGTCTTCCTGACGTACGTCACCGCGGCGCCGGTCGTCCCGACGATGGCGACGGCCTTGTTCGTCCCGAGCGCGTGCGCGGCCGGGGTCGATCCCGGCAGACCGAGAAGCAGCGCGGGCAGCAGCAGGAGGCCGCCCCCGCCGACCACGGCGTCGATCCAGCCGGCCGCGAGGGCGGCGACGCAGAGGACGACGACGGTGGTCAGAGATATGTCGGGCATGGTCCGGAGCCTATGGAGGGGGTGATCTTCGCCTTCCTCCGGGGGCACGTTCCGCCGGGTTCTTGTCTTGCCGAGGTCTTATCCTGTCCCTCCTGTCCCCTTCGGCCTCGCCCTCAGGGCGCCGCCCGGGGTGCCGGGACTCCCGTCGGGATGCGGTCGGGCGCCGGGGGTGCCGCCGGGTCGACCGTCAGCGCGAGGACCGTGGCGACCAGCACGCTCGCTCCCGCGAGGCCCGTCGCCAGCTTGCGGCGGGCCTGCAATGTGGGGCCCTTGGCCGGGCCCGCGGGTTTGCGGTGACGTCCCATGTCAGCTGGGCCCTTTCAGAAGGTGAAGCACTCGGCGTGGATGCGGTCCTGCGGAACCCCGGCCCGTTCGAGCGCGGCGGTGGCGGATGCGGTCATGCCGGGCGGCCCGCACAGATACACGTCGTGCTCGGCGAGGTCGGGGACAAGATTGCGCAGGGCCTGCGGGGCGAGCGGGTCGAAGGCGGCGTCGGAGCGCCCGAGCAGGAAGTGCAGCCCCGCTTCCCTGCGCCGGGCTATCCCCTCCAGCTCCTCCCTCAGGACGAGCTGTTCCGCGCTGCCGGCCCGGTAGAGCAGGGTGATGTCGCCCGGACCGCCGGGCAGCGTCTCGAACAGCGCCCGCATCGGAGTGATCCCCACGCCGCCCGCGAGCAGCAGCACCTTCCGCCTCGTACGGCGGTGAGCGGTGAGCGCTCCGAAGGGGCCCGTGGCAAGGACCCGCGTTCCCGGCTTCAGGCGCCGCATACGCCGGGTGTGGTCGCCGATGGCCTTCACGGTGATGCGCAGGGTGTCGTCGCGCACCGGGGCGGACAGGGAGAACGGCAGCGCGGTGCGCCAGAGCCTGCGCTGGAGGAAGCGCCAGCGGAAGAACTGGCCGGGTTCGGCCCTCAGCTCGTCGAGGCCGATGCCCTGCACGAGGACCGATACGACGCCGGGGCCTTCGTCGCGTACGGCGATGACGCGCAGGCTGTGCTTGAGCGCTTGCCGTACGGGCACGACCACGCGGTACCAGACGAGGAGCACCGCCACCGTGGCGTGCAGCATCGACCACACCCACACCGTCACGATGCTGCCCGCCACGTCGGGACCGGCGAGCTGGTGCACGAAGGCGAGGGCGACCGCGAGGTAGGTCAGCAGATGCACGGCCCGCCAGGTCTCGTGCGGGACGCGGCGCCGCATCGCACGCGCGGAGGTGACGCCGACGGCCATGAGGAGCGCGGTTCCGGCGGCGGCGAGGGCGAGGCCCGGGTAGCCGAGCAGGTCGAGGGTGGCTCTGAAGAGGTCGGTGTCGGTGTGGACGGCGTATCCGCACAGGGCGAGCAGGGCGTGGCCCAGGCACAGGGTCAGTACGTAACGCCCGCCGAGTGCGTGCAGCCGGGCGAGGCGGTCGGCGCCGACGCCGTGTTCGACCGCGGGGACGCGGGCCATCAGGAAGAGCATGACGAGCACGCCGTATCCCGCGAGCAGTCCGGTGAGGTGGGCGCCGGTGGCGAAGAGCACGTCCAGCCGGGCCGAGGGTTCGGCCTGGACTCCCCAGAGCGCGGTGACGCCGAGGGCTCCGCCGATGAGTGCGCCGCGCAGGGCGGCGGGGGTGAGGCGGATCGGCGGTATGGGGGTGGCGGCGCGGGCTCGCGGGGCGCGGGGGGCTCGCGGGGCGCGGTCGGCTCGGGGAGCTCGCGGGGCTCGGTTAGCTCGCGGGGCTCGGGGGACCCTGGGAGGCATTACCGGCATCGGGGGGACCTCCATCCCCTCCGTCTGCCGCAGATACGCGGACAGCGCGGGATACGCGGCAAGTCGGGAGTCGGCTACATCGCTGGTCACCGCCGCAGACTAGGCGCGGGGCGCCAACAAAAACGGCTGGTCAGGGGGTTACTGCTGATCCTTAAGGCGGACTTGAGGATCGGCTCAACGGGGGTTAAGTCCGGGGGCGAGGTGGCGCGGCGCGGCGTTCCGGCTGCGGGTACGCGGGGGGGCGCGGGGCGTTCCGGCTGCGGGTGCGTTCGGGGGCGGTGCGGGATCGTCTGTGGGTGCGGGGCCGCGCCGGTATACCCGTCCTCGCCATCCGCCTGTGGTCGCCCATTTGCTTCGGCTGGGGAGCGCCGCGAACCGTGCTCCGGGCGGGAATACCGACACACCCCCTCCCGTCTCGCCACCGACTGCGGGCCGTCACCAACCGGCCTGCTCCTACGCCCGGCCGTGACCCGGCGAGACGGGCGGGTGGGTGGGAAGTGCTTGTTCGTCCAGGACCGGACGCGGGGCAATCGGGCGGGTGGGTGGGAGGGCGCCCTCACATCCCGTTCCGGCGCCCGCTGAGGGCAGCGTTCCTCGTGGGAAACAGTCAGGATGCCGCCGGGTAACACCGCCCCCGCACGCTGCCGTACATGACCTCTTCGAGCCCGAGCCCCGCGACCCCGCCCGGCGTGGTGGTGATCGGCAGCGGCCTCGCCGGAGTCCGCCTCGCCCAGCGGCTCGGGGCCGGCCAAAGCAGCAGCACCGGCAACGGCACCGGCACCGGCACCGGCGCCAGCACAGGCGCCCCCGTAATCATCGGCGACGAGCCCCACGCCCCGTACAACCGCGTCCTCCTCGCCGACGTCCTCGCGGGCCGCTACGGCCCGGACGTCATCGCCCTTCCCCCCGCCCCCGGCGAGTTCCTCCGCACCCGCGCCGTCCGCGTGGACCGCGCGGACCGGCTCGTGCACTGCGCGGACGGCAGCGTCGTCCCGTACACCACCCTCGTACTCGCGACCGGCTCGAACCCCGTCCTGCCGCCCCTGCGCGGCCTCTTCGAACCCGGCGCCACCGAACTGCCCCGCGGCGTGCACGCCTTCAGGACCATGGACGACTGCCTGGCCCTGTCCAAGGCCGCGCGGCCAGGCACCGGCACCCGCGCAGTAGTCATCGGCGGCGGCCTCCTCGGTGTCTCCGCCGCCCGCGCGCTCGCCGCCCGCGGCGTCCAGGTCGTCCTCACCCAGCAGGGCGACCGGCTCATGGAGCGCCAGCTCGACCCGGCCGCCAGCGCCCTGGTCCACCGGCATCTCACCGATCTCGGCGTCGAGGTGCACACCGAGTGCCGGGTGCGCGGCGTGCGGCAGGCCGACGGAGCCGTACGGTCGGTGGAGCTCGCCGACGGCTACGTCCTCGGCACCGACCTCACCGTCCTGGCCTGCGGCGTCCGCCCCCGTACGGGACTCGCGCAGGCCGCCGGACTCGACGTACGACGCGGCATCGTCGTCGACGACGAGCTGCGCACCTCCGATCCGCACATCCGCGCCATCGGCGACTGCGCCGAGCACTCCGGCGAGGCCCGCTGCCTCGCCGCGCCCGCGCTCGAACAGGCCGACGCCCTCGCGGACTCCCTGCTCTCCCCGCAGGACGCGCGCCCCTACTCCGGCACCCGCGCCCTCACCCGTCTCACCCTGCACACCGGACGCCCCGGCTCCGCTCCTCTGGACCTGGCGGCCTTCGGCGACCCCGAGCACCGGCCCGACGACGACGTCGTCCAGCTCGCGGACGCGACGCGCGGCACGTACCGCAAGGTCATCGTGCGCGGTGACCGGCTCGTCGGCGGCGTACTGCTCGGCGAGCTCACGGCGGTAGGCGCGCTCGCCCGCGCCTGGGAGGCCGACGACCCGCTGCCCGCCGACGGCAGCCCCCTGCTCCACCTGCTCACCCACGACGGAGGCCTCTGAGATGCCCACGGACACCCCACGCCACAGCGCGCACGACAACACCATCGTGCTGGTCGGGCACGGCATGGTCGGCCAGCGCTTCCTGGAAGCCATCGCCGCGCGCGGCCTCACCGCCACGCACCGCGTGGTCGTGCTGTGCGAGGAGCCGCGGCCCGCGTACGACCGCGTACAGCTCACCTCGTACTTCTCGGGGCGCACGCCCGACGAACTCTCCCTCACAGACCCGGAGTTCATCGAGCGGCACGGCATCGAGCTGTACGTCGGCGATCCGGCCGAGAGCGTCGACCGCGACGCGAAGACCGTCACCGCCCGCTCCGGGCAGACCTTCGCCTACGACACCCTGGTCCTGGCGACCGGCTCCTTCCCCTTCGTGCCGCCGGTGCCGGGCAAGGACACCACCGGCTGTTTCGTCTACCGCACCATCGAGGACCTGCTGGCCATCGAGGAGTACGCGAAGACGTACGCCAAGACCGGCGCCGTCGTCGGCGGCGGGCTGCTCGGCCTTGAGGCGGCGGGCGCGCTGCGCGGGCTCGGACTCGACACGCACGTCGTGGAGTTCGCGCCCCGGCTGATGCCGGTGCAGGTGGACGAGGGCGGCGGCGCGGCGCTCCTGCGCACCATCACCGGCATGGGCCTGACCGTGCACACGGGCGTCGGCACCCAGGAGATCGTCGCCGCGCAAGGCGCGGTCAGCGGGATGAAGCTGTCGGACGGCCAAGAGCTCGCCACTGATCTGGTGGTGTTCTCTGCGGGTGTGCGTCCTCGCGACCAACTCGCCCGTGACTGCGGCCTGTCGGTGGGCGAGCGCGGCGGCATCACCGTCGACGAGCAGTGCCGCACGAGTGACCCGGCCGTGTACGCGATCGGCGAGTGCGCCCTGGCGTCGGACGGCCGGGTCTACGGCCTCGTCGCGCCCGGCTACGAGATGGCCGAGACCGTCGCCGCCTCGATCGCCGCCGAGGAGTCGAGCTTCACCGGCGCCGATCTGTCGACGAAGCTGAAGCTCCTCGGCGTGGATGTCGCCTCCTTCGGCGACGCGCACGGCGCGACCCCGGACTGCCTGGACGTCGTCTATTCCGACTCGCGCTCGGGAACGTACAAGAAGCTGGTCATCGGCCCGGGCGGGGAGCTCCTTGGCGGTGTCCTGGTCGGTGACGCGGAGGCGTACGGCGTGCTGCGGCCGCTGACCGGGAGCGTGCCGCCGGTCTCGCCCGAGCAGCTGGTGCTCCCCGCGGGCGCGAGCGGCCCGGTGGCGCTCGGCCCGTCCTCGCTGCCGGACTCCGCGGTCATCTGCTCCTGCCACAACGTCACCAAGGGCGCGATCCGCGGCGCGGTCACCGAGCACAGCTGCACGACCGTGCCCGAGGTCAAGAAGTGCACCAAGGCCGGTACGGGCTGCGGCAGTTGCGTGAAGGTGCTCGGCCAGCTGGTCAACGACGAGCTGGAGGCGTCGGGCGTCGAGGTCGACAAGGGCCTGTGCGGCTGCTTCGGCCAGACCCGCCAGGAGCTGTACGAGATCGTCCACACCCTGGGCATCACGTCCTACCGGCGGCTCCTCGACACGCATGGCAGGGAGGCGGCGCGCGGCACCGAGGGCTGCGAGACCTGCAAGCCGACGGTCGGCTCGATCATCGCCTCGCTTGCCCCGACGATCGGCGCCGACGGGTACGTCCTGGAGGGCGAGCAAGCTTCCCTCCAGGACACCAACGACCACTTCCTCGCCAACCTCCAGAAGAATGGCTCCTATTCGGTCGTGCCGCGCATTCCGGGAGGGGAGATCACCCCGGACAAGCTGATCGTGATCGGCGAGGTGGCGCGGGACTTCGGGCTCTACACGAAGATCACCGGCGGGCAGCGCATCGACATGTTCGGGGCGCGCGTGGAACAACTGCCGCTGATCTGGACGCGGTTGGTGGATGCCGGGTTCGAGTCGGGGCACGCGTACGGCAAGTCGCTCCGCACGGTGAAGTCGTGCGTCGGGCAGACCTGGTGCCGTTACGGCGTGCAGGACTCGGTCCGGATGGCGATCGACCTGGAGCTGCGCTACCGCGGCCTGCGCTCCCCGCACAAACTGAAGTCGGCGGTCTCCGGCTGCGCCCGCGAGTGCGCGGAGGCCCAGTCCAAGGACTTCGGCGTGATCGCCACGTCGAGCGGCTGGAACCTGTACGTGGGCGGCAACGGCGGCGCGACCCCGCGCCACGCGGATCTGCTCGCCCAGGATCTCAGCGATGCCGAACTGGTGCGCCTGATCGACCGGTTCCTGATGTTCTACATCCGCACGGCGGACCGCCTGGAGCGCACGTCGACCTGGCTGGAGCGGATCGAGGGAGGCCTCGACCACGTGCGTGACGTGGTCGTCCACGACTCGCTCGGCCTCTGCTCCGAGCTGGAGGCCCTGATGGCCGACCACGTCGCGCACTACCGCGACGAGTGGTCCGAGACCATCAACGACCCCGAGCGCCTTGCGCGGTTCGTGTCCTTCGTGAACGCGCCGGACACCCCCGACCCGACCGTGAGCTTCGTCCCGGAACGGGACCAGATCAAGCCGGACCTGCCGCTGCTCTCCATCGGCTCCCGCCCTCGCGACCTGGAAGGTGCTGCATCCTGATGAGCGTTCAACTCCGCCTGGAAGACAACTGGTTCGAGGTCTGCGACCGCGCGCACCTCCAGCCGGGACGCGGTATCGCCGCCCTGCTCCCCGACGGCCGCCAGGCCGCGCTGTTCATCGACCGCGAGGGGCGTGCGTACGCGATCGACAACCGTGACCCGTTCACAGGGGCGGCGGTGCTCTCGCGCGGACTGCTCGGCGCGGCGGGCGGCCGGACGTTCGTGGCGTCGCCGCTCCTGAAGCAGCGCTTCGACCTGGAGACGGGGCGGTGTCTGGACGATGACTCGGTGACGGTGGAGACGCACGCGGTCCGCCTCGCCTGACCAGAACCACAACTTGACCGATCGTTCCATTATTACTTAGTCTCTCCTCGTGGCCAGGACCAAGGAATTCGATCCGGACGCCGCGCTCCAGTCGGCCCTAGAGCTGTTCTGGCGGCGCGGCTACGAGGCGACGTCGATGGCGGACCTCGTGGAGGAGCTGGGCATCGGACGCGCCAGCATCTACGCGACGTTCGGCAACAAGCACGAGCTGTACCTGAAGGCGCTGGAGCGGTATGCGACGCTCCAGAACCCGCGCCTGCTCGCCGAGCTCTCACAGCCGGGGCCCGCACTGCCCGCCGTCCGCGCCGTGGTGCGCCGCTTCGGGGCCGAGGCATCCTCCGCCGAAGGCCGCCTGAACGGCTGTTTCATCACCAATACGGCGACCGAGCTCGGCCCGCACGACGAGGCCGCCGCCCGCCGCGTCGAACGCAGCTGGGAGCACATCGAGACGCTGCTGCACTCCGCGCTCGTCCGCGCGCAGGCACAGGGCGAACTCCCGGAGAGCCGGGACCCCCTGGCGCTCGCGCGCATGCTTCTGACCCTGATGCAGGGCCTTCGCGTGATCGGCAAGGCGTCGCAGGACGGGGCGCGCCTCCGGGACGCGACGGAGCAGGCACTGAGCCTGCTCGACTGAGCCTGCCCGACTGGTATTCCGATCCGCTCTCCGCTCTTGGCCTCTTTTTTCATGCCCTCATACTGAACCGATCGTTCAAGAAAAGAGCTCGTCATGACTACAGCGACTTCAGCGACTTCACCGGCTTCAGCGGCTTCTGCGGCACGCACCCGTTTCGCCGGCCGCACGGCCCTCGTCACCGGCGGCGGTTCGGGCCTCGGCCGTGCCATGGCGCTCGCCTTCGCCGCAGAGGGCGCGAACGTCGTGGTCGCCGGGCGGACCGAGGGCCCGCTCAAGGAGACCGTGGGCCTCATCGAGGACGCGGGCGGCACGGCGCTCGCCGTCACCGCCGACGTCTCGCGCTCCGCCGACCTCGCGGCGCTCGTCGACGCCGCCGTCGGACGGTTCGGCTCCCTGGACGTGGCCGTCAACAACGCGGGCGTCCTGCGTGCCGGGCAGCCGGTCGCGGAGCTGCCCGAGGAGGACTGGCGGACGATGCTCGACATCAACGTCACCGGCGTACTGCTCGCCCTCCAGGCCGAGGTGAAGCAGATGCGCACGCAGCCGAACGGCGGGGCGATCGTCAACATCGCCTCCACCCTCGGCGCTCATATCCGCCGCCCGGGGACCACCGCGTACGCCGCCACGAAGGCCGCGGTCTCCGCGCTCACCAAGGGCGCCGCGGCCGAGCACGTCAGGGACGGGGTACGGATCAACGCCGTGAGCCCCGGTTCGTCGGACACCAGCATGTCGTTGCAGGGCGGCGAGAGCGAGGCCGAGCGCACGGAGCGCATGAAGACGGCGACGCCGCTCGGCCGTGTCTCGTCGACCGAGGAGGTGGCCGCCGCGGTGCTCTATCTGGCGTCGGACGAATCCGCGTCGGTGGTCGGGGCGGACCTGGTGATCGACGGTGGCGCGGCGGCCTGACTCCCGCCGCCCTCTCCACCGCCCTCTCCGTCTCCCTCTCCGCCTCCTCACTTCGTCTCCCTCACTCCCCCTCCCCCGGGGCCTACTCTCGGGTAAGAACAGGCGTGTGCCGCCCAAGCAGAGGGAGCCGTGTCATGACGGGCTGGAGCGCGAGCGACATACCCGACCAGAGCGGCCGCACGGCCGTGGTCACCGGCGCCAACAGCGGCATCGGCTATGTCACCGCCCGCGAACTCGCCCGCCGTGGCGCGCGCGTGGTGCTCGCCTGCCGCAGCGTGGAGCGGGGGACGCGGGCGCTCGAGCAGCTGCGGTCGGACGTCCCCTCCGCAGAGGCGGAGTTCAGGCGGCTCGACCTCGGGGACCTGCGCTCGGTGCGGGACTTCGCGGCCTCGTACGACCGTGACGGCGAGGGAGACGGCCTCGATCTGCTCATCAACAACGCGGGTGTGATGGCGCTGCCCTACCGGCAGACCGCGGACGGTTTCGAGATGCAGTTCGGCATCAACCACCTGGGGCACTTCGCGCTCACCGGTCTCCTTCTGCCCCGGCTGCTGCGGACGCCGGGGGCCCGCATCATCACGGTGTCCAGCGCGTTCCACGCCCTGGCCAACATCGACATGGGCGATCTCAACAGCGCGCGCGGCTACCGCCGTTGGGTCGCCTACTGCCGCTCCAAGTCGGCGAACCTCCTCTTCGTCCACGAACTGTCACGGCGCCTGGCGGCCCGCGGCTCCGGCGTCGTGGCCGCGGCGGCCCACCCCGGCTACGCGCAGACGAACCTCACGGCCGCCGCGCCCAGGATGGAGGGCCGCAAGGTCGCGGAACGCGTGATGTGGCTGGGCAACCGCGTCCTGGCGCAGCCCGCGACGACGGGGGCACTCCCCACGCTGTACGCGGCCACGGCCCCCGGCGTCCGCCCGGACTCCTTCACCGGTCCGCGCGTCCTGGGGTGGCAGGGGGCACCGGGCAAGTCATGGCGGGCGAAGTGGACCCTGGACGACACGGCGGGCGCACGGCTGTGGTCGGCTTCGGTGGGGCTGACGGGGGTGGAGTACGGGGCGCTGAGGGCGTGAGGGCCTGAGGGAGTGAGGTGCCGAGGTTCAAGTACGTTCAAGGGGTTCGGCGGGGCTCACGGAAACCCCCCTCACCGCAGCCCTGACGCCTCGAAAACCCCCTTCGCCGCATCCCCGTCGAGCCGGGCCGAGAGGCGTCCGACCACCTCGGAGCCGGTCCGCAGCAGCCCGCACGCCCGCGCGTCCCGTGCTCCGGTGTCGAGCCGGTGCAGCAGCAGCGGGTTCTCCGCGAGCACCCTGGGGTCGACCTCCACCCGGTTCCCGAGCGAGTCGCACAGCACGAGCCGCGCCGCGATCCCCTCGCTGTACCGCACGGCGGTCAGCAGCCCCGTACACACATGCCGGCGCCGCAGCAGCCCCCGCACGCCGAGCCATCCCGGCCCCGCCGTCACCCGCACCGGATGCAGGACCAGATAGAGCAGCCCGGAGACGGCGGCCCACAGCCCGCCCCGCAGCGTGTCCCACGTGCCGTTCGCCCAGTCGACGAGATCGATGAGGACGAAGAGCGCGAGGGCGCAGAACACGGCGGCCCGCACGTCGCCCGCCCAGCGCCGGTCGCCGACTACCCCTGACCCGCACCGCACGTCCCCGCGCCTGTCCATTGCCATGTGCGGCACCGTAGGACGGCAGCCGCGCCACGTCACCGGCGTTGACGGCCCGAATACTCCGCCCACGCCTTCCTTTACGTACCGCTGACACTCCGGCGGCACCCGCGGCCCCCGCCCGTCAAAGGGACGTGAAGATCCACCCCGTACGCGCCAAGGAGCCGACAAGGGGGCGCGCGGGCCGTCCGGGTCCCGCCCAGGCTGGGCATCGCTCAAGCGAACGAACCCGCCTGGAGGGGCCCGCCCATGACCACCGTCTCCGCCGTTTCCGAGACCCCGGACCGCCCCGCGGGCACCGGCCGGCCCCCGGGCAGCGGCGCCAGGGCGAGCGCCGAGGAGCGGCACCGGCTGACGGCCGTCCAGGGGCTCGCCGCGCTCTCGCTGGACGCGATGGCCTCGGTGGCCTACGGGCCCGAGGCCATCGTCCTGGTCCTCGCGGCGGCGGGCGGGTACGGACTCGGCTTCACGCTGCCGGTGACCCTGGGCATCGCCGCGCTGCTCGCCGTGCTCGTCGCCTCCTACCGCCAGGTGATCGCCGCCTTCCCCGACGGCGGCGGCAGTTACGCCGCGGCCAAGGCCCGTCTGGGCCGCCGGGCGGGCCTGGTCGCCGCGGCCTCGCTGGTCCTGGACTACGTCCTGAACGTCGCCGTCGCCGTCACCGCGGGCGTCGCGGCGCTCACCTCCGCCTTTCCCGGCCTGTACGGCGACCGGGTGTGGATATGCCTCGCCGTCCTCGGCGTCGTCACGGCGGTCAACCTGCGCGGCATCGTCGACTCGGCGCGTGTCTTCATCGCACCGACCGCCGTGTTCGTGGGCGCGATCCTGACCATGATCGTGGTCGGCCTGTTCCGGGAAGGGCCGGTCAGCACGGCAGCCGCCGAGGGGCACGCGTCGGTCCTCGCGGACAACGCCACGACCGTCGGTGCGCTGCTCCTCCTGAAGGCGTTCGCGTCGGGCTGCTCGGCCCTCACCGGCGTCGAGGCCATCGCCAACGCCGTGCCGTCCTTCCGCGCCCCGCGCGTCAGGCGCGCCCAGCACGCTGAGGTCGCGCTCGGCGCGCTGCTCGGCGTGATGCTGATCGGCCTGTCCGTGCTGATCTCCCGCTTCGGGCTCCAGCCGGTCGAGGGCGTGACGGTACTGGCGCAGCTCGCGGATGCCTCACTCGGTCACAACTGGGCTTTCTACGTCGTGCAGTTCGCGACCATGATCCTCCTCGCGCTCTCCGCCAACACCTCCTTCGGCGGCCTGCCGGTCCTGATGAGTCTGCTCGCCCGCGACAACTACCTCCCGCACGTCTTCGCCCTGAAGGCCGACCGGCAGGTCCACCGGCACGGCGTCCTCGCGCTCGCCGTCGTCTCGGCCGGGCTGCTCGTCTTCTCCGGCGGCGACACGAACACGCTCGTGCCGCTCTTCGCGATCGGCGTCTTCGTCGGCTTCACGCTCTGCCAGACCGGGATGGTCCTGCACTGGCGCGCGGCGGGCAGGCCCGCGAAAGCCCTGCTGAACGGCTTCGGAGCCGTCCTGACCGGCGTCTCGGCGATCGTCGTCACGGCCACCAAGTTCACCGAGGGCGCCTGGCTGATCGTGCTCGCGCTGCCCGCGATCGTGCTCTGCTTCGAGGCCGTGCACCGCGCCTACCGCAGGATCGGCGAGGGCCTGGACCTCGGCCGCGTCCCGGAGACCCCGCACCGCGACCACTCCCTGGTCATCGTCCCCGTCTCGAACCTGTCCCGCCTCACCGGCGAGGCCCTGAACGCCGCGGTGTCGCTCGGCGACGAGGTGCGCGCCGTCACGGTCACCCACCCCGGCGACGAGGACCGGCGCGCCACCGAGGCACTGCGCCGCGACTGGGAGCTGTGGAACCCGGGGGTCGACCTGGTGGAACTGTCCTCGCTGACGCGCGCGGTGGGGCGGCCTGTGTCGGCGTACGTACAGAAGATCTACACGTACCACCCCGCCACCCGCGTCACCGTCCTGATCCCGGAGGTGGAGCCGGCCCACGTCTGGCAGCGGCTGCTCCAGAACCAGCGCGGCGCGGTCCTCGCGCACGCCGTGCGCAGGGACACGGACGCGGTGATCTGCCGCCTGCGATTCCGCCTCACGACGAGCCGGAGCCACTTCCAGCGCCGCCCCTGAGCGGATCGCCGGACGGCGCGGGCCACGAACTCGGGCCACCGACTCAGGCCGCGTGCTCAAGCCACGTACTCAGGCCCCCACCGTCCCGTCGACGCCCTCCCGCAGGAAGTCCGCGTGCCCGTTGTGGCGGCCGTACTCCAGGAGTACGTGCACCATCACCATCCGCAGCGAGACCTCCTCGCCCCATCTCGGCTGATTCCCGGTCAGGTCGAGGGAATCGGCCTTCCGCTCGACGCGGCGCGAGTTCTCCACCTCGGCCTCCCAGGCGGTGAACGCCTCGGCCCTGGTCGACGCGCTCGCGTCGTACGCCGCCTGGAAATCGATCTTGTCGGACCAGACCATGGGCGCGTCGTTGTCCTCGAACACCCGGCGGAACCAGGCGCGCTCGACCTCCGCCATGTGCCGCACGAGAGCGAGCAGCGAAAGCGTGGACGGCGGCATCGACCGCTGCCGCAGCTCCTCGTCGCTCAGCCCCTCGCACTTCATGGCGAGCGTCGCGCGGTGGTAGTCGAGGAAGGCCCGCAACGTGTCGCGCTCGCCTCCGGCATGGGGCGGATCAATGCGGGCGTCACTGGTCATGGGCGGTGCTCCTCGTCCGTGCGTGCAGAGGGAGCCAGTATCCCCATCTGCCGGAGGTGACGGCGCTGTTCGGCGATCAAGATCAGGACCGGGAACAGAAGGCTCGTTATTCTTTCGCTTGACCGGACACCGTCAGCCGAGCTGCCGGTGCGTCCCGGGCGCAAGAGAACGACATAACGGGGGAATGTTTCGGTGTCGAACCGTCCGGCCGACTGGCACATACTCGACTTGGACAAGGATCCAACTCCGGGAGATCCGCACCGGGTTCGGAGCCTCGCCAAGAACTTGCACGACTTCGCCGACGACGTGTCGAAAGTCCTCCGCGACATCAAGGGGATGGCGGGTGAGGACGCCATCCTGACCTGGGCGGGCAAGACCGCCGAGTCGTTCACGGCGGAGTTCGAGGACGCGCCGGGCAAGCTGAAGAAGCTCAAGAAGAGCTACGAGATGGCAGGCGACGCCCTCTCCTCCTACTGGCCCGAGCTCGAACGCTCCCAGGCCATGGCCGACAAGGCCCTCGCCCAGGGCCGCGAGGCGCAGACCAGCCTCTCCGCCGCCCAGTCCCGCCTGACCTCCGCCGACTCCTGGGTGGACCGCGCGGGCAAGGAGGCCGACAAGTACAAGGAAGACAAAGACAGCGGCAAGGACGTTCCCAAGCCGGACCCGGACAAGGTCAAGGCCGCCACCCGTAACGCGAATTCCGCCGAGAAGGCCCAGACGGCGGCCAAGTCGGACGTCACCGCCGCGCAGGGCAACCTCGATGCCGCGAAGAAGATGGCGGAAGACGCCCGCAAGATGCGCGAGAACGCGGCCGGAACAGCGAAGAAGAAGCTCGAAGAGGCCTCCGACGCGGGCATCCAGAACCGTAAGTGGTGGGAAGAGGTCGGCGACTGGGTCACCGACAACTGGGACACCATCGTCGCCGTCTGCAAGGTCGTCGTCGCCGTACTCGGTGTCATCGCGATGATCGTCGGCGGTCCCATCCTCGCCGCGATCGTCCTCGTCGCCGCCCTGGTCGTCCTCGCCGACACCCTCCATAAATACGCCAACGGAGAAGCAGGCCTGCTCGACGTCGCCTTCGCCGCCCTGGACTGCATCCCCGGTATGAAGGGCCTCACCTCCGTCGCCAAGCTCGCCAAGGGCATGAAGGGCCTCAAGTCCGCGGCCCGCGGACTGCGCTCCGCGGGAGGGGGACTCCGCAAGGCTCTCTCGGGCGGCATGAAGAAGCTGGCCGGCAAGGGCAAGTCGGCCAAGGGCCGCTGCAAGAACGGCGACCCCATCGACATGATCTCCGGCGAGATGCTCATGGAGCACAGCGACATCGCTCTGCCGGGGCTGCTCCCGCTCGTTCTTCGGCGCACGCATCTGTCCACGTACCGCTGGGGCCACTGGTACGGCGACTCATGGGCATCGACGCTGGACGAGCGGGTCGAGATCGACGACGAGGGTCTGGTCTACGTCACCGAGGACGGCCAGCTGCTGGCCTACCCCCACCCCGAACCCGGCGGTCAACCGGTGCTGCCCGCCCACGGCCCCCGCTGGCCGCTGAGCATCGACGACGCGGGCACGGTCACGGCCGCCGACCCGTACACCGGCCGCACCCGCCACTTCTCCCCTCGGCCGGACACCGCCGCCGAAGAAGGGCACGCGACCCTGCCCCTGCGAGCCATCACCGACCGCAACGGCAACCGCATCGACATCGACCACGACCCCACCGGCGCGCCCACGGCGATACGCCACACCGGCGGCTACCACCTGAAGGTGGACACCGACGACCACCGCGTCACCGCGCTGCGTCTGCTCGCCCCAGACAGCGACACCCTCGTGGCCGCGTACCGCTACGACGAGGTCGGCAATCTGGCCGAGGTCCACAACTCGTCCGGTCCGAGGCTGCTCCTCGACTACGACGACCGGGCCCGCATCACGTCCTGGACCGACAGCAACGACACCTGGTACCGCTTCACCTACGACGACGAAGACCGCTGCGTCCGCGGCGAGAGCACCGCCGACCACCTGGCCTGCACCATCGACTACCGCCCCGACGAGCAGGAAACCCGCTACACCGACGCCCTCGGCCAGACCACCGTCTACCGCTACAACGACCTCAGCCAGCTCCTGTCCGAGACGGACCCGCTGGGCGGCACCGTCCACACCGAGTGGGACAGCTGGAACAACCTCCTCGTCCGCACCGACGCGCTGGGGCACCGCACCGAGAACACCTGGGACGAGCACGGCAATCTGACCGCGACACGCGCCCCGGACGGCACGTGCGCCAGTGCGGTGTACGACGACCTCCACCTGCCGGTCGAGCTCGTCGGCCCGGACGGCGCCGTCCAGCGCCAGACGTGGGACGAACACGGCAACCGTACGAGCGCGACCGCCCCCGACGGGATGACCCACCACTTCACCCACCACGCCACCGGAGCCGTCGCCACCATCACGGACCCCCTGGGCCACACCACCGAGCTGGCCTGCGACGCGGCGGGCCTGCCGCTGGAGGTCACCGACCCGCTGGGCGCGGTGACCCGCTACGGCCTCGACGCCTTCGGCCGCGCGCACACGATCACGGACCCGACGGGCGCGGCCACGCGCTTCGAGTGGACGGTGGAGGGCAAGTTGGCGCGGCGCACGGAGGCGGACGGGTCGTCGGAGTCGTGGACGTACGACGGCGAGGGCAACTGCGTCTCGCACACGGACGCGATGGGCGCGACCACGACGCACGAGTACACGCACTTCGACCTGATCGCGGCCCGCACGGACCCCGACGGCGCCCGCTACGAGTTCGTCCACGACACCCAGCTCCAGCTCCGCGAGGTCACCGACCCGCAGGGCCTGACCTGGAGTTACGAGTACGACCCGGCGGGTCGTCTGGTGGCGGAGACGGACTTCGACGGCCGTGCGCTGACGTATACCTACGACGCGGCGGGCGGGTTGACGACCCGCACGACGGCCGCGGGAGACCTGATCGCCTTCGAGCGGGACGTGCTCGGCCGGACGGTCACGAAGAACGTGGCGGGCGGGGCGATCACGCGCTACACCTATGACGCGACAGACGCTCTCACCGAGGCGGTCAGCCCGGACGTGACCCTGACCCTGACGAGGGACAGGTCGGGCCGCCTGCTCTCCGAGACGGTCAACGGCCGCACCCTGACCCACACCTACGACGCACTGGGCCGCCGCACCGCCCGCACCACGCCGTCCGGCGCGACGAGCACCTGGACGTACGACGCGGCGGGCAGAGTCACCGAACTGACCGCGTCCGGGCGGCGGCTGGCGTTCAAGCACGACGGGGCGGGCCGGGAACTCACCCGCACGGTCGGCGAAGCCCTGACGCTGTCGAACGTGTACGACGTCGTGGGCCGCCTGTCGAAGCAGGAACTGGTGGGCCCGGCCGGCGCACGCATACAGGACCGTGCCTACACGTACCGTGCGGACGACCATCTGACCGGCGTGGAGGACCGCCTCGGCGGCACCCGGCACTACGACCTGGACGCGGCGGGCCGGGTCACCGCGGTCCGCGCGGCGGGCTGGACGGAGACCTACGCCTACGACGAGGCGGGCAACCAGACCGACGCGTCCTGGCCGTCCCGCATGCCGGGCCAGGAGGCGACGGGCCCCCGCACGTACACCGGCACCCGTATCACCTCGGCGGGCCATGTCCGTTACGAGTACGACACCGCGGGCCGCACCACCCTGCGCCAGAAGACCCGCCTGTCCCGCAAACCCGACACCTGGCACTACGAATGGGACGCGGAGGACCGCCTCACGTCCGTGGTGACCCCCGACGGCACGAGGTGGCGCTACCTGTACGACCCCCTGGGCCGCCGCGTGTCCAAACAGCGCGTGACGGAGCAGGGGGTGGCGGAACAGACCGACTTCACCTGGGACGACATGACGCTCTGCGAACAGACGAGCCACGCCCCCGGCGCACCGGAATCAATGACCCTCACCTGGGACCACGACGGTCTGTGCCCCCTGGCCCAGACCGAGCGCAAACACCTCACCGACGGAGACGTGGACGCCCGCTTCTACGCCATCGTCACCGACCTCGTCGGCACCCCGACCGAACTCCTCGACGAGCACGGCGACATCGCCTGGCGCACCAGAACCACCCTGTGGGGCACCACGGTCTGGAACCGAGCCGCCACCGCCTACACACCCCTGCGCTTCCCCGGCCAGTACTACGACCCCGAGACGGGGCTGCACTACAACTACTTCCGGCACTACGACCCCGAGACCGCCCGCTACCTCACCCCGGACCCGATCGGTCTCGCCGGTGGCTTCGCGCCGCACAACTACGTGCCCAACCCGTTCATGTGGATCGACCCGCTCGGCCTCTCCCTCCTCGACGTCAGCAAGAATGGCGTGAAGATCGTCGTGCACGAGTACGACGTCGACAAGCCGGCGCACGCCCATGTCACCGGTGGCGGCGGTCGCGAGGTCAGAATCGGGGCGAACGGCAAGCCCCTGCACAACCAACCGGAGCTTTCGAGCAAGCAGCGACAGGCGGTGGAGCACTTCAAGCCGCAGATCAGGACCGCCGTCAGGAAGCTCGGCAAGCGGAGCCAGGCGGAGGAGCGGGCCGCGAAGGAACAGCGCGACGCCGCCGACGCCGCCAAGAAGGGCTGCAAGTAGGGATGAAGCGATGACATTGCGTTCTGATGTGGCCGAGTTGCTGGCGGAGGCCGGCATCAACGACGTGGACGTCGACGAAGTCGTCGCGGACGATCACGCCCGGACGTCCGCGTACCTTCGCGTCGTCTCGGCGATCGCTTCCTCGCCGAACCGCGACCGGGACCGGGACCGGGACCGGGCGATCGTGGCCACGATCCTGCGCGACCCCGACGAATCGGGAGCCAAGACGGCGGTGGTCGCCCTCGTGGACGAGATCGCATGGAAGGTGACCGGTCCTGACGAGTTCCGGCAGTGGGCGGACGGACTGCTGCCGGAGATCGAACGGCTCAAGACGGAGTCGTTCCGCGAGTTCATTCGCCAGCGCATCAAGGACTGGCTGTTCTGGCTGTCCGTCGAGGACGGCCACGTGCCGACACCGGACGAGTTGGCAGAGGTCACCGACTGGATGCAGCGCCATCTCGCCGAGTGGTCGAAGTCGCCCGCGGTACTCGCCGTGGTCGCCGAGTCGGCCCGCACCAAAAAGACACGGAACATCGCGAAGAACCGGGCGGGCAGCCGCGAGCTGAGAGCGGAATGAGCCGGTAGCGGCATGCCGAAGGGGCAGCTCCCCCGCACAGGGAGCTGCCCCTTCGTGGTGAACCGGGGCCGTCGTCGCATCGGTGAGGGTCGGGGACACGACGACGGCCCCGGAGTTCGCCCGGTGGCCCTGAGGGGGCCTACCGGTGGTCGCTGCCCGCCGACTCCGAGGCGGCGCGGCCCGCTTCCAGGCGGGCGACCGGGATACGGAACGGGGAGCAGGAGACGTAGTCCAGGCCCACCTCGTGGAAGAAGTGGACGGACTCCGGGTCGCCGCCGTGCTCGCCGCAGACGCCGAGCTTGAGGTCGGGGCGGGTGGCGCGGCCGGCCTTGACCGCGTCCTTGACCAGCTTGCCCACGCCGTCCTTGTCGATGGTCTCGAAGGGCGACACCCCGAAGATGCCCTTCTCCAGGTACGCCGTGAAGAAGCTCGCCTCCACGTCGTCGCGGGAGAAGCCCCAGACGGTCTGCGTGAGGTCGTTCGTGCCGAAGGAGAAGAACTCGGCGGCCTCCGCGATCTGGTCCGCCGTGAGCGCGGCACGCGGCAGCTCGATCATGGTGCCGAGCGCCAGCTTCAGGGCCACGCCGGTGGTCTCCTCGACCTCCGCGATGACCTGCTCGGCCTCCTCGCGGACGATCTCCAGCTCCTGGACGGTGCCGACGAGCGGAATCATGATCTCCGCACGCGGGTCGCCCTTGGCCGTCTTGCGCTCGGCAGCGGCCTCGGCGATGGCCCGTACCTGCATGGTGAACAGGCCGGGGATGACCAGGCCGAGGCGTACGCCGCGCAGGCCCAGCATCGGGTTCTGCTCGTGCAGGCGGTGCACGGCCTGGAGCAGGCGCAGGTCGTTCTCGTTGTTGTCCTTGCGGGACTCGGCGAGGGCGACACGGACGGAGAGCTCGGTGATGTCCGGCAGGAACTCGTGCAGCGGCGGGTCCAGGAGGCGGACGGTGACGGGCAGGCCGTCCATCGCCTCGAAGAGCTCCACGAAGTCGCGCTTCTGGAGCGGAAGCAGCTCCTCCAGGGCCTTCTCGCGCTCCTCGTCCGCGTCGGCGAGGATCAGCCGCTCGACCATCTCGCGGCGCTCGCCGAGGAACATGTGCTCGGTGCGGCACAGGCCGATGCCCTGGGCGCCGAAGCGGCGGGCACGCAGTGCGTCCTCGGCGTTGTCGGCGTTGGCGCGGACACGCAGGCGGCGCACCCGGTCCGCGTACGCCATGATCCGGTGCACGGCGCCGACCAGCTCGTCGGCGTCGTCGGCGCCCGCGTGCATCCGGCCCTCGAAGTACTCGACGACCGGCGAGGGGACCACGGGCACCTCGCCCAGGTAGACCTTGCCCGTCGAGCCGTCGATGGAGACGATGTCGCCCTCCTCGACGACCGCGCCGCTCGCGGAGGTCAGGCGCCGGCGCTTGGTGTCGACCTCGATCTCCTCGGCGCCGCAGACGCAGGTCTTGCCCATGCCGCGGGCGACGACGGCGGCGTGCGAGGTCTTGCCGCCGCGGGAGGTGAGGATGCCCTCGGCCGCGATCATGCCGTCGAGGTCGTCGGGGTTGGTCTCGCGGCGGATGAGGATGACCTTCTCGCCCGAACGCGACCACTTGATGGCGGTGTACGAGTCGAAGACCGCCTTGCCGACCGCGGCACCGGGTGACGCGGCGATGCCCCGGCCGAGCTGCTCGCCCTTCGCGGTCTCGTCGAAGCGCGGGAACATCAGCTGCGCGAGCTGGGCGCCGTTGACGCGCTGGAGCGCCTCGGCCTCGTCGATCAGGCCCTGGTCGACGAGCTGCGTCGCGATGCGGAAGGCGGCACCGGCGGTGCGCTTGCCGACGCGGGTCTGGAGCATCCACAGCTGGCCGCGCTCGATGGTGAACTCGATGTCGCACAGGTCCTTGTAGTGCGTTTCGAGGGTTTCCATGATCTGCATGAGCTGGTCGTACGACTTCTTGTCGATCTGCTCGAGATCGGCGAGCGGGACGGTGTTGCGGATGCCCGCCACGACGTCCTCGCCCTGCGCGTTCTGCAGGTAGTCGCCGTACACGCCCTGGTGGCCGCTGGCCGGGTCGCGGGTGAACGCGACGCCCGTGCCGGAGTCCGGGCCGAGGTTGCCGAAGACCATGGAACAGATGTTGACGGCGGTGCCCAGGTCGCCGGGGATGCGCTCCTGGCGGCGGTAGAGCTTGGCGCGGTCGGTGTTCCACGACTCGAAGACCGAGCGGATCGCGAGGTCCATCTGCTCGCGCGGGTCCTGCGGGAAGTCGCGCCCGGCCTCGGTCTTGACGATCTTCTTGAACTTCGTGACCAGCTTCTTCAGGTCGGCGGCCTCGAGGTCGGTGTCGACCGTGACCTTCTTGGCGGCCTTGGCGGCCTCCAGGGCGTCCTCGAAGAGCTCGCCGTCGACGTCCAGGACGGTCTTGCCGAACATCTGGATGAGGCGGCGGTAGGAGTCCCACGCGAAGCGGTCGTCGCCGGACTGCTTGGCCAGGCCCGTCACCGACTTGTCGGAGAGCCCGATGTTCAGGACGGTGTCCATCATGCCGGGCATGGAGAACTTGGCGCCCGAGCGGACCGAGACGAGCAGCGGGTCGTTGGCCTGACCGAGCTTCTTGCCCATCGTCTTCTCGAGGGCGTCGAGGTGCGCACTCACCTCGTCGCGCAGCTCGACCGGCTCCTCGCCGCTGGCGAGGTAGGTCTTGCAGGCCTCTGTGGTGATCGTGAAGCCCGGAGGGACGGGCAGCCCGAGGTTGGTCATCTCGGCGAGGTTCGCGCCCTTTCCGCCGAGGAGGTCCTTGAGGTTCCTGTTGCCCTCGGTGAAGTCATAAACGAACTTCACGGCCGCATCGCTCGCATCGCTCTCGTCGTTCTGCGCTACGTGGGGAACTTTGTTTTCCGACACGGGTCTCGACTCCTCGAGGACTCGGTGGCTGCCCTGACGGCGAGGAACATACCCAGATCGAAGGCACCTGGGTACGTCCACTTGCGCGTCATACGGCTGTAACCACCCGTCCGCCAGTAGATCGAAAGTAACTGAGCGGTAGCCGGTCCGGAGATTATTCGTTCAACTCTTGAAGACTCCACCCCCGTAGACCCTGCTATTTGCTCAGATGAGCGTGCGATCTTCAGATGTGAGTTCACCTCATGAATGATCGAGCAGTGGCACTGAGTGCCACCCCTTGAAGAAGCGGAGTCGCCCTTGATCCGCTCATCTGAGCGCAACCCCTATCAGGGGTGGCGAGAATCACGCCGTTTGAAGCGGCCGGATGTCAGCATCCGGACGCGGATCGAGACGGATGCGGGGCGACGACCTCCGCCTGAGCGGTGAAGGGCCGCACGCGGCGCGCGGAGCCCTCCGCGCGCCCCCGGCGATGAGCGGAGTGTTCCGGCCAGATCTCCCGCGATCATCAGAACACCGGCGATTTCCGGGCCTCGTCCGGCAGCTCCATCAGCTCCCCCCGATAGCGCGCCGCCAGAGCCGCGGCCCTGGACCCGCCCAGGGACACCACCCCCACCATCCGCTCGCCCCGGTAGTAGCCGTAGACCACATCCCCCTCCCCGGCCCCTCTCCCGTCCCCCGCACCGGGCTCCCCCGCCAGCAGCCGGACCTCGTCCCCCGCCCCCGGCAGCCCGAACGACTGCACCCGCACATCGAACTGATCGCTCCAGAACGACGGCAGCGGCGCGAACGGCGCCAGGCCGTGCTCCCTGCCCCCGAGCCCCGCCACAAGCACCCGCGCCCCGTGCCGCGCGCAGTCCGAAGGCATCGACCAGTGCTCGACCCGCCGCGCGAGCCTCCCGTAGCGGGGGTTCGGGAAGCGCGCCACGTCCCCCACGGCCACCGCGTGCGCGAGCCCCCCGATCCGCAGATGCGCGTCGCACAGGACGCCGTCCGTCAGATCGAGGCCCCCGGCCCCCGGCCCCGCCCGCAGCCACTCCACGTTCGGCAGCGAACCGACCGCCTCGATGACGACATCGGCCGCGCACGCGCTGCCGTCGTCGAGCACCGCGCCCCCGGCCACGAGACCGGCGACGAGCCGCCCCATCCGGAACCGCACCCCCCGCGCCTCGTGGCGCCGTCGCAGCACCCGCCCCGGCTCCGCCCCCACCGCGAGCATCATCGGCTCGGCCTCCGGCGCGACCACCGTCACCTCGCAGCCCGCCTTGCGGGCCGTGGCCGCCACCTCGCAGCCGATGAACCCCGAGCCGATCACCAGGACCCGTACGCCGTCCGCGAGCTCGGTGCGCAGCGCCGCCGAGTCCTCAAGGGTCCTCACGACGTGCCGGGGCGGGCCCCCGGTCAGGGGAAGCCTGCGTGGCCGCACCCCTGTGGCGGCCACCAGGCCCTCGTACCCGTGGACCGAACCGTCGGCCAGGGTCAGCGTGCGCGCGGACAGATCGGCGGACTCGACCGGCGTGCCGAGCCGCCATTCCACGTCGTCGGTGCTGGGGCGCCGGCGCAGGGCCGTGACGGCGGCGGGCGCCTCGCCCGCCAGGACCTCCTTGGACAGCGGGGGCCGGTTGTACGGCAGGTGGGGCTCGTCCCCGTACACCGTGATCGCCCCTTGCCACCCCGCCGCGCGCAGCTGTTCGGCCGCCCGCAGGCCGCCGAGCGACGCCCCCACGACGGCGATGCCCGCCGCTCCCGCCGGTGCCACGGCGGGTCAGCCCTCGACCCGGATGGCCTGGAGCGGGCAGACGTCGGCGGCGTCCTCCACGTCGGCGCGCAGGGCCTCGTCGGGCGTTTCCGCGTACGCGAGACGGCCGTCCTCGTCGATCCTGAAGACGTCGGGCGCGGCGAAGACGCACTGTCCGTGGTCCTGGCAGACGTCCAGATCGACGGTCACCTTGAGCATGTGGAACTCCTTCAGCAGTGGGGGGCGGCAGTGGGGGGTCAGCGGCGGGGAGGCCGCCGGCCGCGGAACTCCCAGTCGCCTCCGAGGGCCGTCGAGACGACCTCCTCGGACTCCGTGGGCTGCGCGCCGACGTCGGCGCGGACGGCCGTGGGGCCGGTGACGATGCGGTTCATGAGGCGGCCCAGGCCCTCGGCCTCGACCTCGACGACGTCTCCCGGCCGGACGGGCCGGGAGTTGGCGGGGGTGCCGGACAGGAGCACGTCGCCCGGCTCCAGCGTGATCGTGCGGGCGATGTCGGCGACGAGATAGTGCATGTCCCACCGCATCTCGTCCGTCGAACCGTCCTGTACGAGCTCGCCGTTGACGTACGTCCGCAGGTATTTGGAGCGGAAGTCCCAGCCGGTGACGAGGCCCGGGCCCAGCGGGCAGAGCGTGTCCGAGCCCTTGACCCGGAGCATCGAACCGGCGTCGGTGTCGCGGAAGTCGTGCAGACCGTAGTCGTTGGCGACGGTGTAGCCCGCGATGTACGCGCCCGCGTCGGCGGGGGCGACGTTGCGGCAGGTGCGGCCGACGACTATGCCGATCTCGCCCTCGTAGTTGAGGTACTTGCAGCCCTCGGGGCGGACGACCGCGCCGCCGTGCGCGTTCAGCGCGGAGACGGGCTTGTGGAAGTAGGTGGGCGCGGGCGGCAGGCTCACGCCGAACTCCTCGACCCTGCTGCGGTGGTTGAGGTGGACGGCGATCACCTTGGAGGGGAGTACGGGAGGGAGGTGGTGTGCCTCGGACGCCTTCACGCGGCGCCCGTCGGCGGCGACCAGCTCGTCCCCTTCCCGCACGACCCGGGTTGTGGCGCCTTCGAGGAGGATGCGGCGGTACTCGACGGTCTTCGTCATGTGAGGGAGGCCTCACTCTCGGTGTGCCGGGCTCGTTCGTGCAGGGGGCCGGTCCAGCCGTCGGCGGGGCGGTCGAACCACAGGTGCATCTGGCCGGTGCCGACGGAGTTCTCGTAGTCGCTGAAGGGGCGGCCGGGTGCGGAGCACCGCTCTTCTCCGAGAGCACCGATCATCATCAGGTAGTGGCCGAAGCGTGCCTCGGGCTTGTGGGTGAGGAATTCCGGCATGGTGCGCAGGACTTGCGCGTGGTCGCCGTCCTCGAGCCATGCGATGCGCTGTTCGTCGGCGGCCCGCGCCTCGGGCGTGCGGATGTGGGACGGCTCGCTCGACTCGTGGGCGCGCAGCTGCCGCAGCGGCCAGAAGGTGTGCGAGAGCGCTCCGGAGGCGATGAGCAGGACCCTGCGGCCGGGCAGTGCGGCGATCCCGTCCGCGAGCGCGCGGCCGAGTCGCAGATGGTCCTCGGTGTCGCCGGTCTGGCAGACGCCGACGGAGAGCCACTTCTTGTCCGGCAGTCCTTCGCCCAGGTACTTCCAGAGGTTGATCGTGGCGTAGTGGACCGGCAGGAACGGGTCGTCGACCGGGGTGATCCAGGTCTCGTGCCGGTCGGCGAACTCCGCCATGGAGGCGGCCAGTTCAGGGTCTCCGGGATAGTCGTACGGCATCCTGCACATGCCGCGCGGCAGCTCCTCCGAGGTGAAGAGGCCGGCGCGGCGCGCGTGCGCGGAGACGACGAACTCGACCGTGGTGGCCCAGTGCGAGTCGAGGACGACGACGGTGTCGTGGTCGACGGTCTCGAAGACCTCTTCGCGCAGTCGCCGCAGTCCGGGGACGAGGCTGATCTCGCGGCCTTCGTTGAGCTCTTTGCGGGTCTCCTCGGGCAGCACGATGGTGGGCACGTGGGCGAGGAGCCCCGCCCCGACGGTCTCACCCATGGCGGGCCCATCCCTTCGGCGCGGTCACGGTGTTCTTCAGGTCGCAGTAGAAGTCGAAGGACCAGTCGCCGCCCTCGCGCCCGATCCCGGAGACGCGTGAGCCGCCGAAGGGCGCGGAAAGGTCGCGTACGAAGAAGCAGTTGACCCAGACCGTGCCGGCGACGAGCCGTGCGCTGATCCGGCGGGCGCGCTCGCGGTCGCCGGTGGCGAGGGTGGCGGCGAGGCCGAAGCGGGTGTCGTCGGCGAGGCGTACGGCCTCGTCCTCGTCGCCGTCGGGGAAGGTCTGGAGGGTGAGGACGGGCCCGAAGACCTCTTCCTGCACGATCTCGGAGTCCTGCGCGACGTCGGTGAGGAGCGTGGGGAGGTAGTAGTTCCCGCCGAGGGCGGTGTTGCGGCCGCCGCCGGTGACGGCCTTCGCGCCCGCGTCCAGGGCGCGCCGCACGAATCCGTCGACGCGCTCGATGTGCCGGGGATGGATGTTGGGCCCGACGCCGGTGGCCTCGTCGCGCGGATCTCCCTGGGTCAACTTCGTGACCCGGTCAAGAAAGTGACCGAGGAACGCATCGCGTACGGACTCCTCGACCAGGATGCGGGTGGCGGCCAGACAGACCTGCCCCGCGTTGTCGAACTGCTCGACGGCGAGATCGGCCGCGAGCTCCAGGTCCGCGTCGGCGAAGACGAGCAGCGGGGACTTGCCGCCCAGTTCGAAACTGCACGGCACGAGGTGCGCGGCCGAGGCGGCGGCGATCCGCCGGGCGGTGGGCACGGACCCGGTGAAGCTGATCCGGCGCACGTCGGGGTCGGCGACAAGGGGCTCGCCCACCTCCGCGCCGTACCCCTGCACCACGTTGAAGACCCCGGCGGGCAGCCCCGCGTCGTGCGCGATGTCCGCGAAGAGCGAGGCGGTCAGCGGGGTCCACTCGGCGGGCTTGAGCACGACGGTATTCCCGGCGGCGAGCGCGGGCGCGATCTTCCAACTGGCCAGCATCAGCGGGGCGTTCCACGGCGTGATGAGCACGGCCGGGCCCGCCGGGTCCCAGCTCACGTGGTTCGTGTGACCCCGGGTCTCGAAGTCGTCGTGGGCGAGGGCGAGGAGGCGGTCGGCGAAGTAGCGGAGGTTGTGGGCGACGCGGGGCATGACGCCGCGGCGGTGGGAGCGCAGGAGCGCGCCGTTGTCGGCGGTCTCGACGGCGGCGAGGTCCTCGGTGCGGGCCTCGACTCCGTCGGCGACGGCGTGCAGGAGCCGGGCGCGCTCGGCGGGCGGGGTGGCGGCCCAGCCGGGAAAGGCCGCGCGGGCGGCGGCCACGGCCGCCCGCGCCTCCGCGGCACCACCGCGGGCGATCTCGGCGAGGGGGGCGCCGTCGATGGGCGAGTGATCGGTGAAGGTGGCGGACGCGGTGGCGGAGGCGGACGCACCCCCGACGGCAGAGGCATCCCCGGCGCGAGAGGCGGAAGCGACGCGCTCTCCGCCGATCCAGTGCCGGGTGTCGACGGGGACTCCGGCGACGGTCGCCATGTGCGAGGGAGGCGGGGAGTGCGGGGGATTCACCGGTGGCGCGGGGGCGGGGGGAGCCATGACGTCCTCCAGTTCGTTTGAACCCAAACAACATTAGGAGCGGCGGCACGACGGGGTCAACCCCTCGATCAGACCGCCCGGTTCGGATACCGTTTGAACTCAAACGAGATCCCCCGGGAGGCCTCCATGCCGGACGACGCCCTGGCCACCAACACCAGCACCAGCACCAGCACCAGCAGCCACCAGGACTGGACACACCGGGCCGAAGCGATCGCGCTCCCCACCCGGCACCGCATCGCGGGCGCCGACGCCGACGGCTCGGGAAGCACGTTCCCCGTCGTCTCGCCGCGTGACGGCCGCACGCTCGCCCTGGTCGCGGACGCGGGTGAGAAGGAGGTGGACCTGGCGGTGGCCGCCGCCCGCCGCGCCTTCGACACGGGCCCCTGGCCGCGCCTCTCCCCCGAGGACCGGGGCCGGACCCTCCAGCGGATCGCCGCTCTCGTCGAAGAGCACCGCTCCGCCCTCGCCCTCACGATCACTCTGGAGAACGGCAAACCCATCACGGAGTCGTACGACATCGAGCTGCGCGCCCTGGCGTACACCTTCCGCTGGTACGGCCAGCTCGCCGACAAGCTGACCGACACCGCCCCGCACACCGAGCCCGGCGCGCTCGCCCTCGTCACGCGCGAACCGTCCGGCGTCGTCGGCGCGGTCGTCCCGTGGAACTTCCCCCTGACCCTGGCCGCCTGGAAGATCGCCCCGGCCTTGGCGGCCGGCTGCACGGTGGTCCTGAAACCCTCCGAACTCACGCCCCTGTCCGCACTGTTGCTCGGCCGGATCGCCGACGAGGCGGGGCTGCCGCCCGGCGCCCTGAACGTCGTCGCGGGCGGCGGCCCGACCGCGGGCCGCGCGCTCGGCAGCCACCCCGACGTGGACGTCATCGCCTTCACCGGCTCCACGGCGGTGGGCCGCCGCTTCCTCCACTACGCGGCCGACTCCAACCTCAAGCGCGTCTGGCTGGAGCTGGGCGGCAAGTCCCCCAACATCATCCTGCCCGACGCCCCCGACCTCGCGACGGCGGCGGCCACCGCCGCCTGGGGCATCTTCTTCAACCAGGGCGAGATGTGCACGGCGCCCTCGCGGCTCCTCGTCCACGAGTCGGTTGCGGAGGAAGTGACGGCGGCGGTCGTGGAGCGGGCCGGGACCCTGCGGGTGGGCGATCCCCTGGACCCCGCCACGGAGATGGGCGCCCTCGCGGGTGCGGCCCGGGCGGACTCCGTCCAGGAGCACGTACGACGGGGCGAGGCGGGCGGCGCGCGGCTGCGCGCCGGTGGCGTACGACGCGAAGTCGTCCCCGGCGGCAGCTACTTCGCGCCGACCGTGTTCGACCGGGTCACCCCGGACATGCCGCTCGCCCGCGAGGAGATCTTCGGCCCGGTCCTCTCCGTCCTCACCTTCGGCTCGCTCGACGAGGCGGTCGCCCTCGCCAACGACACGGAGTACGGGCTCGCGGCCGGCCTGTGGACCTCGGACCTGTCGACCGCGCACACGATGGCGCGGCGCCTGCGGGCCGGGACCGTGTGGGTCAACTGCTACGAGGAGGGCGACATGTCGGTGCCGTTCGGCGGCTACAGGCAGTCGGGGAACGGGCGGGACAAGTCGGTGCACGCCATGGAGAAGTACACGGAGCTGAAGACGACGTGGATCCGGCTTTGAGGCGGCCACGCCCGCTCATCGCCCTGCCGCAGCGCCATGCGGCGTCGACTTCCGCGCTCCGGTACGAGGCGGTGGTGACGGCGCGGGCGCTCGCGGAGGCGGTGTTCCGTGCCGGGGGCGAGCCGTTCATGATGCTGCCGGGCCCGCCGGGCGAGGCGGCGGCCAGGCTCGCGCGCTGTGACGGGCTGCTGCTGCCGGGAGGCGGGGACTTGGCGCCGTGGCGGTACGCGGAGGGCGGGGCGGAAGGCCGCGGGGAAGGCGGCGCGGAGGGCGCTTCCGAGGTGCACGAGGCCGTGTACGACGTGGACGACGCCCAGGACGCGTTCGACCTCGCCCTCGCGCGGTCCGCGCTGGCCTGCGGCCTGCCTCTGCTGGCGGTCTGCCGGGGGTTGCAGGTGGTGAACGTCGCGCTCGGGGGGTCGCTTCGGCAGGACATGGGCGGGGCGGAGGGATCGGGAGCGGGGGGATCGGGGACGGGGGGATCGGGGACGGGGGCGCATCGGCATGTGGTGCACCCCGTGCGGGTGGCGTCCGGTTCCGTGGTGGGGCGTGCGCTGGGCGGCGCGGAGACGGTGTACGTCTCGTGCTTCCACCACCAGTGCGTGGAGGTGATGGGGCGGGGGCTCACGGCCACGGCGTGGGCGGCCGACGGGACGGTGGAAGCGCTCGAACTCCCCTCTGCACAGGGATGGTTCGCCGCGATCCAGTGGCACCCGGAGGACACGGCAGCGTCGGATGCGGCCCAGCAGGGGCTGTTCGGGGCGCTGGTCCGGGCGGCGGTGACCCGAGCGGCGCTGACGGAGGATTTCAGCCCGTCCGGCGTCTGAGGACGAACTCGGCGGAGCCGGTGATCGACGGCGCCAGGAGTCCGGGTCTGCTTACCCCTTGGCGCGGCGCCCGCTGCGGCGAGGCGTCGGCTCCTCGCCGTCAAGAAGCTCCAACCGCCGCTCCTCCCCCCGCTCCTCCGTCTGCACGACGATCTTCCGCAGCAGATCCGCCAGCGTCCTGCACTCCTCGTCCGTCAGACCGTCGGCGACGAACGCCTCCTCCGCGTTGAAGGCGGGGAACACCTTCTCCATCAGCCGCTCCCCCTCCTCGGTCAGCCGCAGCAGCGCGAGCCGCCCGTCGTCCGGGTGGCCCCGGCGTTCCAGGAGCCCGCGCCCCGCCAGCGTGCGGGCGACCCCGGTCAGGGTGCCCTTGGAGATGCCCGCCTCCTCGGCGACGTACCGCGTCTCCATCTCCCCCCAGATCCAGACGACGTAAAGCACCACGAACGACGTCCACGTCAGCTCGGCCCCCCGCAGCACGGAGTTCTCGAAGTGCTGCCGGACGGCCGACGCCGCGCGGTAGATGTTCGAAACGGCGGCCATCTGCTCGTACTTGACGGGGGTGCCGCCGAGCTTGGCCCGGACCGCCTTCTCGGTCTCGCGGATGGTGCGGTAGCCCGTCACGTCCGTATCTCCTCGTTCCTGTGCGTCGCCTGCGCGTTGCCCGCGCGGCGCCCGTGCATTGACCGCGCCGCGCCCGTGCGCCGCCTGCGCCTGGCGCGCCCGCTCGCGTCTGCTGTGGTTCCGGCCGACGGCCACAGTCTGCCAAGACCTCTTGCCGGGGCGCATACGCGTCCGTACCATCAGCGCCACTCGAATTCGTACGGGCTCAAACGATAACGCGTTTCCGCTGGATACGCCCTCCCCTCCCCGGAGTCCCGGTATGGCCATCGATCACCACGGCACGCCCGCGCCCGCGCCGCCCCTCTCCTCCGCCTCCGCACCCGAACGCCGCATCGGCGTCACCGGCATCGTCTTCTTCGTCGTCGCGGCCTCGGCCCCGCTCACCGTGGCCGCGGGCGGCGTACCGCAGTCCCTCGGCGTCACGGGAATCCTCGGCATACCCCTGCTCTACCTCCTCATCGGCGTCGTCCTCGCCCTCTTCAGCGCGGGGTACGCGGCCATGAGCCGGCGCATCACGGGCGCCGGGGCGTTCTACGCGTACACGGCGCAGGGTCTCGGCCGCACCGCCGGTGTCGGCGCGGCCTTCGTCGCGCTGCTCGCGTACAACGCCATGCAGATCGGCATCGCGGGGCTCTTCGGGGCGACGACCGCGCAGTTCATCGACTCCAAGACCGGCGTCGCCATCCCCTGGTGGGCGCTCGTCCTCGCGTGCACGGTCGTGGTGGGAGCGCTCGGGTACCGGCGCGTGGATCTGGGCGTGAAGGTGCTCGCCGTCCTGCTCGTGTTCGAGTTCGGCACCGTGCTCGTCTTCGACGTCGGGCAGTTCGCCGACGCCCCGCAGGGGGTCTCCACCGCACCGCTCACCTGGGGCGCCGCCACGGACGGCGCGCTCGGCGTCGCGCTGTGCTGCGTCTTCGCCGCGTACATGGGGTTCGAGTCGGCGGCGCTCTACAGCGAGGAGTGCCGTGATCCGCGCCGTACGGTGGCGCGCGCCACCTATATCGCCGTCGGGCTCATCGGGGTCTTCTACGCGGCCACCGCCTGGGCCATGATCAGCGGCGCGGGCACCGGGCAGGCCACGAAGGTCGCGGCCGAGCAGGGGCCCGAGATGCTGTTCTTCCTCGGTGACCGGACCAGCGGCCTGGGCCCGGCCTTCTCCGACTTCGCGCAGCTCTTCCTCATCACCAGCCTCCTTGCCGCGCTGCTCTCCTTCCACAACGCCGTTGCCCGGTACGTCCGTTCACTCGGCCGGGAGGGCGTGCTGCCGCGCGGGCTCGGAGTGATCCACCCGCGGCACGGGTCTCCGCACCGGGGATCGCTGCTCCAGACCGCCCTCACGCTCGTCGTCATCGGCGTCTTCGCGCTCGCGGGGCGCGATCCGGTGATGGACGTCTTCACCTGGCTGACCAACCTCGGCGCACTCGGCGTGATCCTGCTGCTGCTCGCCACGTCCGCTTCGGTCATCGCCTACTTCGTCCGCCGGCGCGAGCTGAACGAGTCCAGCGAGCCCCTGTGGAACCGGCTCGTCGCGCCACTCCTGTCGGGTGCCGCGCTCGCCGTCATCTTCTGGCTCGCCCTGACCAACTTCAGCGTCCAGCTGGGAGTTTCGTCCGGCAATCCGCTGCGGTGGATTCTGCCTTCCCTGATCCTCGTCGTCGCCGCGGCGGGGGTGTTGTGGGGGGTGTGGCTGCGGAGGTGCCGTCCGGAGACTTATGCGGGGATCGGGTCGGCGGCGGGGAAGTAGGGCGGGGCTCGTGCTTCGCTTCTACAAGCCCCGCTCCAGCAGCGTCCCGCCGTTCCAGGTCACCCCCACCTGCCGGTAGTACGCGCCGATCGGCTCCTCGATCGTCAGGGCGGCCAGTTCCTCCGTGGGTACGTCGAAGAGGTCGAGTTCGGCCTCGCCCGACCAGGGCTGACCGCCCTCGAAGGAAGCGGCGCCGGATGCGATGAGCTCGTCCAGGGCCAGGCCCTTCCCCTCTATGGCGGGGAGTTGGCGGTGGTGGGCCATGGGGTGGGCGTTGACGAAGCCGTTCGCCTCAGCGGGTTCGCGCAGGGTGACCGTCGCCTGGGCGATGCGGCGGTCGGCGGCGGCGAGGGTGGCCCCGAAGGCGGCGCCCGCCTCGATGCGGGGGGCGGGGCCGAAGGGGTGCGGCCGGGTGAGGTGGATCGAGCCGAGCTTCTTCGGGTAGCCCTGGTGGATGCCGCGGGCCACGGCGAAGTCCTTGTCGACCCAGATGTAGACGCAGCGGGAGTAGGTACGGCCGCGGTAGCCGCACCGCACGACGGCGAAGCACTCCTTGTACTGGGCCCGTACGGGGTCGAGCAGCTCTTCCCTGGAGTCCCCGCAGGACTGCCAGTCGGCCCAGATGAGGGCGACGGCGCCGGGGTCGTCGGGGGCGAGGTCGAGTGGCGCGGGGAGGAGTTCTCGGATCCTGGCGGGGTCCGTGCGGTACTCGACGGTGAGGAGGTCTCCCGAGTAGTGCCAGGGCGGGGCCGGGATGAGCGAGGAGCGGCCCGTCGCGGTCCTGGGCGGGAAGAATCCTTGAACGCGAACTCCGGCCATGAGGCTGCTCCTTCGGACGCGACGAACTTTCCTTGTCGTTTGGGCCCGTACGATAGACCTCTGGGGGTTCTAGCGCTATGGGGGCGGGTGCGGGGCGTTCCGGGTGCGGGTGCGGGTCGGCCGGGTGCGGTGCGGGGCGTTCCGGCTGCGGGTGCGTCCGGGTGCGGTGCGGGTTCGTCTGTGGGTGCGGGGGCGCGCCGGTATGTCCGTCCTCGCCATCCGCCTCTGGTCGCCTGTCTTCTTCGCCTCGGGAGCGCCGCGAACCGTGCTCCGGGCGGAAATACCGACACACCCCCTCCCGTCTCGATGCCGGGTGCGGGCCGTCACCAACCGGGCCGTTCCTACGCCCCGGTCCTACGCCCCGGGTCGAACCCGGCGAGTCGGGCGGGTGGGCGGGAAAGGTCCTACGGGGTCTATGGCGGGGGTGCGCCGATATCCCGCCGGTGGCGCGCACCCCGGCGGGGAGGCTCACCGCGGGGTCCAAGGCATTGGACAGCGGGCCCAGTTGCCCCCAAACCCCCCGTAGGGGCTTGCGCAGCCCCGCGTGGGTTCCTATCGTTTGGTCTCAAACGATAACCGCAGAAAGGCTGGACTCCGGGTGAGTGAAACCAGCGCAACCCCGAGGAACAAGGCCACCCGAGTAGCGGAAACCGTAGAAGCGCTCCGCGCCCAAGGCACCGACGTGATCCGCGTCGTCTACCCGGACCTCCTCGGCGCCGACCGGGGAAGAGACATCCTCGTCACGCATCTGCCGAGCGCCTGCGAACACGGCCTCTCCTTCTGCCGCGCCGTCTACCACACCACCCCCCGCGGAGACGTCGTCCCGGTCACGGGCGGCCTCGACGCCGGGCTCCCGGACGTCGCCGTACGACCGGATCTGTCCACCCTGCAACCGCTGCCCTGGGAGCCCGGCGTCGCCTGGTGCCTGGGTGACACCCTCGACCCCGCGACCGGCGAAGCCGCCCCGGAGTCGCCACGCGCCCTGCTGCGGCGGGTACTAGAGAGCGCCGAGGAGTACGCCGACGGCGCCGTCACCCCGATCGTCGGCCCCGAGCTGGAGTACTTCCTGTGCGAGGCCGACCCCGCGACCCCCTCCGGATGGTCCGTGTACGGCGGCGCCACGGGCAACGTGTACAGCGCGGGCCGGCGCGGCGACCCGGACGGCCACCTCCTGCGCACCCTGCGCACCCTGGGCGACCTCGGCATCGGCGTCATCGCAGGCAACCACGAGTTCGACGGCGGGCAGTTCGAGATCAACCTCGACCACTCCGAAGCCCTGGACGCCGCCGACCGCGCCTTCCGCTTCAAGGCCGCCGTCAAGGAGACGGCCCGCCGCGAGGGACGGCTCGCGACCTTCATGGCCAAGCCGTTCAACGGCCTCGGCGGCTCCGGCTTCCATCTGCACGCCTCGCTCGTCGACGCCGCGGGACACAACGTCTTCGCGGACGCGGGCGCCCCCGACGGCCTCTCCGCCACTGCCCGGCACGCCATCGCCGGACTCCTGCGCCACGCCCCCGCGCTCAGCGCCCTCCTCAACCCCACCATCAACTCGTACAAACGGTTCGGCCCCGACACCCTCGCCCCCTGGCTCATCGACTGGGGCCACGACAACCGCAGCGCCATGCTCCGGATACCGCCCGAGAGGGGCGCGGGAACCCGCCTCGAACTCCGGCTGGGCGACGCCTCCGCCAATCCCTACCTCGCCGTGGCCGGCGCCGTCGCCGCCATCCTCCTCGGCATCCGCGACAAACCGGAGCCGCCCGCGCCCCTGGAGGGCTACGGCTACCAGGAGGACTCCGCCCCCGGCCTCCCCGGCACGCTCGGTGCCGCGCTCGACGCCCTGGAGGCCGACACGGCACTGACCGGGCTCCTGGGCGCGGAGTTCACCGACGCCTTCCTCACGTACAAGCGCAACGAGATCGAGCGCTTCCAGCAGCACGTCACGGAATGGGAGTTCACCGAGTACGCCTTCCTCATCTGACCCTCTCGCCCGACTCCCGAGAACCGAAGGATTACGTCCATGAGTACGGTCACGGGGTCCGCGCCCCTCGCCCTGTCCGACGTCGACCTCGCCGACAACGACAAGTTCACCGACGGCACGCTGCCCTGGCGGATGTTCGACGTGCTGCGCCGCGATGACCCCGTCCACTGGCAGCCCGAGCCCGCGCCCAACTCCGGTTTCTGGGCGATCACCCGGCACGAGGACATCGTGCGCGTGGACCGCGACCCGGAGACCTTCACCTCGACGCGGTTCACCAACCTCGAAGAGGTCGACGAGGACCAGATAGCCCTGCGCCGCTCCCTCCTGGAGACGGACGGCATGCGGCACCGCGCGATGCGGCTGATCCTGCAGAAGCAGTTCACGCCGCGCGCGGTCGCCACGTACGAGACGTTCCTGCGGGGGCTCACCGCCCGCACCCTCGACGCCGCCCTGCCCAAGGGGACCTTCGACTTCGTGCGGGAGGTCTCGGCCGACTTCCCCATCAACGTGCTCGCCCGGATGCTCGACGTCCCCGAGGAGGACACCCAGCAGCTCATCGACTGGGGCAACCGCATCATCGGGAACACCGACCCCGACTACGCCGACGTGCTTCTGGAGAGCGCGGAGAGCGAGCAGTACCGCGATCTGCCCTTCCGCTCCCCCGCCGCGCTCGAAGTCTTCGAGTACGGCAGGAAGCTGGCCGCGAAACGGCGCGGCGGGAGCGGTACGGACCTGGTGAGCACCCTGGTCAACAACTCGCCCAAGGACGGCATCCCGCTCTCCGACACCGACTTCGACAACTACTTCCTGCTGCTCGTCGTCGCGGGCAACGAGACCACCCGGCACGCCATTTCGCACTCCATGCTCGCGCTGATCGACCACCCGGCCGAGCGCGCCAAGCTCACCGCCGATCCCTCGCTCGTGCCGGGCGGCGTCGAGGAGTGCCTGCGCTGGGCATCGCCCGTCTACCACTTCCGGCGCACGGCGACCCGGGACGTGGAACTCGGCGGCAAGCTGATCAAGGAGGGCGACAAGGTCGTGCTGTGGTTCGCCTCGGGGAATCGTGACGAGGACGTCTTCCCCGACCCGTACCGCTTCGACGTCACCCGCCAGAACATCGACCACGTCACCTTCGGCAAGGGCAGCCCGCACTTCTGCCTGGGCAACTCCCTGGCCCGCCTGGAGATGCGGATCATGTTCGAGGAGCTGCTGCCCCGGTTGGCGGACATCCGCCTGGCCGGTGAGGTGCGCCGCGTCCGCTCCAACTTCGTGAACGGGATCAAGGAACTCCCCGTCACGGTGACCCTGGCGTAGGGGCCCGTATCAGCCCCCGGACGTGTCCAGTTCCGCGTCCTCGCTGATGCCCGCGCAGTCGTACGGGTCCTTCAGCCAGCCGTCCGGCAGGACCACGCGGTTGTTGCCCGACGTACGGCCGCGCGGCCCGTCCGCGCCCGTCGGCCACGGCTGGTCGAGGTCCAACTCGCCGAGCCCGTCTTCGAGTTCGGCGAGGGACGAGGTGATCGCGAGGCGCTTGCGCATCTCCGAGCCGACCGCGAAGCCCTTGAGGTACCAGGCGACATGCTTGCGGAAGTCGATGACACCGCGCGCCTCGTCGCCGATCCACTCGCCGAGCAGCGTCGCGTGGCGCAGCATGACCTTCGAGACCTCGCGCAGGTCCGGGGCCTTGGGCGCGCCCGTGCCCTCGAAGGCGGCCACCAGGTCACCGAAGAGCCAGGGGCGGCCGAGGCAGCCGCGGCCCACGACGACGCCGTCGCAGCCGGTCTCCTTCATCATCCGCTGCGCGTCGGCGGCGGACCAGATGTCGCCGTTGCCGAGGACGGGGATCTCGGGGACGTGCTCCTTGAGGCGGGCGATGGCGTCCCAGTCGGCGGTGCCGCCGTAGTGCTGGGCGGCGGTGCGGCCGTGCAGGGCGATCGCCGTGACGCCCTCCTCGACGGCGATGCGGCCCGCGTCGAGGAAGGTGATGTGCTCGTCGTTGATGCCCTTGCGCATCTTCATCGTGACCGGCAGGTCACCCGCCCCCGCGACCGCCTCGCGGAGGATCGCGCGCAGGAGGGGCCTCTTGTACGGGAGCGCGGAGCCGCCGCCCTTGCGGGTGACCTTGGGGACGGGGCAGCCGAAGTTCAGGTCGATGTGATCGGCGAGGTTCTCCTCGGCGATCATGCGGACCGCCTTGCCGACCGTCGCCGGGTCGACGCCGTACAGCTGGATGGACCGGGGCTTCTCGGTCTCGTCGAAGTGGATCAGCTGCATGGTCTTCTCGTTGCGCTCGACCAGGGCGCGCGTGGTGATCATCTCGCTGACGAAGAGGCCCTTGCCCCCGCTGAACTCGCGGCACAGCGTCCGGAACGGCGCGTTCGTGATGCCCGCCATGGGCGCGAGCACGACGGGCGGCCGCACGGCGTGCGGGCCGATCTGAAGCTGGGGCTCCATGGCGCGGGATTCCTCCGGGACGAACGGGGCTGGGACGAGGGCAGACCTCTTATTGTCCCTCATCCGCGGGACTGCCCGTGCGGCTGCCCGTATGACCGCCCGTGCGGCTGCCCGTATGACCGTCCGTACGGCTGCTCGCGGGACTGCCCGCGCCGCTGCCCACACGCCCCGCCTTCACCAAGCGGTACAGCTCCTCCGTGGCCGCCTGCGAGCGGGCGTCCGCCGGGACGTACGTGCCCAGGCGCGGCCCCTCGGCCGGACCGAGCCACAGGCCGTGGTACGTGAAGTGCAGCGGGCCCACGACGGAGTTGTTGAACCGTTTCGACTGGTCGACGGCCTGCATCACCTCATGGCGTTCCCACAGTTCGCAGAAGACCGGTGACGCCTTGCGCATCCTCCTGAGCAGCGTCTTCCACGCCGGGTCCGCGAGATGCCCCGCCATCCGCGCCCGGAACCGCGCCACCATCCGGCGCATCGTCTCGTCCCGGTCCTCCATGGCGGCCTGCCAGGCGGGATGCGTGAAGGTCAGCCACATGCAGTTGCGGTCCTCGGGCGGCAGCACGTCCAGGTCCGCGAGGAGATTTCCGTACGTGGCGTTGTAGGCGAGGATGTCGTAGCGGGCGTTCTGGACGCAGGCGGGGTACGGCTCCAGCTGCGTGACGATCCGCAGCAGGCCCTGCGGGACCGACGCGATCTCGGCGGCCGGGGACGGGTCGGCGGTGCCCGCGAGCTGAAAGAGATGGGCGCGCTCACCGGAGTCGAGCATCAGGGCGCGGGACAGCGCGTCGAGCACCTGGGCCGACACATGGATGGCGCGGCCCTGCTCAAGCCACGTGTACCAGGTGACGCCGACCGTCGAGAGATGCGCGACCTCCTCGCGGCGCAGACCCGGCGTACGGCGGCGGGGGCCGCGCGGCAGGCCCGCCTGCTCCGGCGTGATGCGCTCGCGGCGGCTGCGCAGGAAGTCGGCGAGCTCGCTGCGGCGGATGCGGTCGCCCGTCCGGGCAGGCGCTGCGGTGTCCATGAGGACAGCTTGCCCGGATGCCGACCCTGTTTCCAGGTAGTACAGGTACCAGGATAAAGCGACTCTGGTACCAGGCTGAAAGTTCGACGAGCGTCGTACTCGTGAACCTGACGAACTCCACGGCCCGCGTCCTGAAGCCCGCCCCGGCGGCCCGGTCCGCCACCGCCGGCGAACACCCCGCCCTGACCCCGCTCGGCCTCGTCACCATCCTGCTCGGCGCCGCGCTCCCGATGATCGACTTCTTTATCGTCAACGTCGCCCTGCCCAGCATCGAACACGACCTGCACGCCTCCCCCGCCACCCTGGAGATGGTCGTCGCGGGCTACGCCGTCGCGTACGCGGTGCTGCTCGTGCTCGGCGGGCGGCTCGGCGACACGTACGGTCGCCGCAGGCTCTTCCTCTGGGGTGTCGCCGCCTTCGGCGTGACCTCGCTGGCCTGCGGGCTCGCGCCCGGCGCCTGGTGGCTCGTGGGGGCGCGCGTGGCCCAGGGCGCGGCGTCCGCGCTGATGCTGCCGCAGGTCCTCGCCACCATCCACGCGACGACGCGGGGCGAGCGGCGCTCGAAGGCGGTGGCCCTCTACGGCTCGGTGGGCGGCATCTCCGTCATCCTCGGCCAGGTGCTCGGCGGCGTCCTGGTCTCCGCCGACCTGGCGGGCACCGGCTGGCGCGCGGTGTTCCTGGTGAACGCGCCCGTGGCGGTCGCGGCGCTGCTCTGCGCGGTGCGTTCCGTGCCGGACAGCCGTGCCGGGCAGCCCACCCGCAGCGACATCGGCGGCACGCTGCTGTTCGCCGCGACCCTGATCGCGCTGCTGCTTCCGCTGACCGAGGGCAGGGCCGCGGGCTGGCCCCTGTGGTCGGTGCTGCTCCTGGTCGCCTCGCCGTTCCTGGCGCTTGCCTTCGCCCGCGTGGAGCTGCGGGCCGAACGCACCGGCGGCAGCCCGCTGCTGCCTCCCTCGCTGCTTCGTGAGCCCGGCGTCCGCAGGGGCCTGGCCCTCGGCGTGCCCATCTTCACCGGCTTCGCCGGGTGGATGTTCGTCAGCGCGGTCACGCTCCAGCAGTGGCTCGGCTTCGGCCCGCTCAAGGCCGGTCTGACGCTGATCCCCATGGGCGTCGCGCAGTTCGCGGCCTCGATACTGGCCCCGCGCCTGGTGACGCGGATCGGCAGCCGGGCACTGACGCTGTGCGCGCTGGCCCACGGCTCGGGCCTCGCGCTCCTCGCCCTGACGGTCCTGTGGACGCCGTACGCCTCGCTGACCCCGCTCACCCTCGCTCCCGGCCTGGCCCTGTGCGGCCTCGGGCAGGGCGTGCAGCTCGCTCTCTACTACCGCATCGTGCTCGCCGCGGTACCGGCGGCGAAGGCGGGCGCGGGTAGTGGCCTCGCGGCGACGGTCCAGCAGTCCTGCCTGGCCTTCGGCGTCGCCACCCTCGGCTCGCTTTTCCTGGCGTTGGTTCCGGCGGCGGGGATGCGGGATGCGTTCGCGGTGGTCCTTGGCGTACAGCTGACGGGCCTGATCGCCCTGGCTCTCCTCAGCCTGCGGTTGCCTCGGCGGCTGACGTGACGCGGGGCCGGCCCTTCAGCGGGGGGGGCGGCTGCTCTTGGTGCGGGTGCGCTGTGGTTGCCCGCGCAGTTCCCCGCGCCCCTGACGGGGCCCCGGCCGACCGTCGTCACGTGCGGGTGCGCTGTGGTTGCTCGCGCAGTTCCCCGCGCCCCTGACGGGCGCCCCCGGCCGGTCGTCAGCACGTGCCGGTTCGTCGTGGTTGCTCGCGCCGTTCCCCGCGCCCCTATCGGGGCTCCCTGTCGTCCGTGGACGCAGCTCCCGGTCCGTCGGGATACCGTCGAACACATGCCCCCGCAAGAGCTGACGCACCGCCGACGCATGCTCGTCCTCGCCATCTGCTGCATGAGCCTGCTCATCGTCAGCCTGGACAACACCGTCCTGAACGTCGCTCTGCCGACCATGGCGCGGGAGTTCGACACCAGCATCTCGGGGATGCAGTGGACGATCGACGCCTACACCCTCGTACTCGCCGCGCTCCTCATGCTCGCGGGGTCGACGGCGGACCGCGTCGGACGGCAGAAGATCTTCAAGGTGGGCTTGGTGATCTTCACCGTCGCCTCCGTCGCCTGTTCACTCGCGCCCAATCTGGAGTCCCTGGTCGCCTTCCGCATGGCCCAGGCGGTCGGTGGCTCCATGCTCAACCCGGTCGCGATGTCGATCATCACGAACACCTTCACCGATCCCCGCGAACGGGCCCGCGCCATCGGGGTCTGGGGCGGTGTCGTCGGCATATCCATGGCGGCGGGCCCCATCGTGGGCGGTCTCCTCGTCGACTCCGTCGGCTGGCGCTCCATCTTCTGGATCAACCTGCCGGTCGGCCTCGCGGCCCTGCTCCTCACCATCCGGTACGTCCCCGAGTCCCGCGCCCCCAAGCCCCGCCGCCCCGACCCCGTCGGCCAGCTCCTGGTCATCGCGCTGCTCGGCGCCCTGACGTACGCGATCATCGAGGCCCCGACGGCGGGCTGGACGTCACCGCTGATCATCGCGTTCGCGGGCGCCGCGCTCCTCGCCCTCGCCGGACTGCTCCTCTACGAGCCGCGCCGCCGCGACCCTCTCATCGACCTGCGCTTCTTCCGCTCGGCGCCGTTCAGCGGGGCCACGGTCATCGCGGTCTGCGCCTTCGCCGCGCTCGGCGGCTTTCTGTTCCTCTCCACGCTCTACCTCCAGAACGTACGCGGCCTGAACGCCCTGCACGCGGGCGTGTGGATGCTGCCGATGGCCGCGATGACACTGATCTGCGCCCCGCTGTCGGGCCGCCTGGTCGGCAGCCGCGGCCCGCGTCTGCCCCTGCTGATCGCGGGGGTCTCGATGACCGTCTCGGGCGTCCTGTTCGCCGCCTTCGACGCGGAGACCGAGAACACCACGCTCTTCGTCGGCTACGTACTCTTCGGCCTCGGCTTCGGCTTCGTGAACGCCCCCATCACCAACACCGCCGTCTCCGGAATGCCCCGCTCCCAGGCGGGTGTCGCCGCCGCCGTCGCCTCCACGAGCCGCCAGATCGGCCAGACGCTCGGCGTCGCGGTCATCGGCGCGGTCCTGGCCTCCGGGGTCGGATCCTCGTCGTACGCGGCCGCGTTCACCGGGGCGAGCCGCCCCGCCTGGTGGATCATCGCGGGCTGCGGCCTCGCGGTCCTGCTCCTCGGCGCGCTGACCAGCGGCCGCTGGGCGAGGGAAACGGCACGCCGCACCGCCGAGCGCCTGGCTCCCGGAACGGAGGACCCGGCAGGCCGGCCGAGTACTACTCTCGCGCCATGACCGCGACTTGGGACCCCACAGCATCAGGCGTACTGCGACTGCCCTCGGGCCGCCTCATCCGCGGCCGCGGCCTGCGCCACCCGCTCCCGGAGGGCACGCGGCCCGAGTTCGCGCTGTACCTCCTCGGCAAGGAACCGCCCGCCGTCGCCTGGGAGTCCACGTGGCTGCGCTGGCCCGACTTCCGGCTGCCCGCCGACCGCACGGAGACGGCCGCCGCCCTGCGCGAGGCCTTGGAGCGGTCGGGGACGGAGCGGGTCGAGGTCGCGTGCGGCGGCGGCAAGGGCCGTACGGGGACGGCGCTGGCGTGCATCGCGGTACTCGACGGGGTGCCGGGCGCCGAGGCGGTCTCGTACGTGCGGAAGCACTACGCGCCGCGGGCCGTGGAGACGCCGTGGCAACGGAAGTTCGTGAAGCGCTTCGGCTGACGCCGGGGGCGCCCGTGACGCCGTTCGCGCGGGGTCACGGCACCGAGGGATCCACCGTCGCCTGGTGCTCCTCGGCGAGGTGTTCCTCCGCCTTGAGCCAGGGCAGGAACTGGACCCGCTTGCCCCAGCCGCACGTATCGCACCTCAACTGGCGCTGTACGCCGGACTTCTGCACGTGCACGACATGCTCGCGTCCATGCTGGTCCCATCTGCTGACCTTGCTCGTGGTCATCGAAGGCATGGCGAACAGTGTGCAGCAGAAGCCCCCGGTTCCCTATGCGGAACCGGGGGCTTCTTTCAACCTTCACTCAGCGAGTGCCCCTGCGGGGGTCGGGCGTCAGCAACCCACCAGGCGCGAGGCGAGGTAGCCCTCGATCTGGTCGAGGGAGACGCGCTCCTGCTTCATCGAGTCACGCTCGCGCACCGTGACCGCGTTGTCGTCCAGGGTGTCGAAGTCGACCGTCACGCAGTACGGCGTGCCGATCTCGTCCTGGCGGCGGTAGCGGCGGCCGATGGCGCCCGCGTCGTCGAACTCGATGTTCCAGTTCTGGCGGAGGGCGGTCGCCAGGCCCTTGGCCTTCGGCGAGAGCTCCGGGTTGCGGGAGAGCGGGAGCACCGCGACCTTCACCGGGGCGATGCGGTGGTCGAAGCGCATGACCGTGCGCTTCTCCAGCTTGCCCTTGGCGTTGGGGGCCTCGTCCTCGATGTACGAGTCGAGGAGGAAGGCGAGCATGGTGCGGCCGACACCGGCTGCGGGCTCGATGACGTACGGAGTCCAGCGCTCGCCGGCCTCCTGGTCGAAGTACGAGAGGTCCTGGCCCGAAGCCTTGGAGTGCGCGGAGAGGTCGTAGTCCGTGCGGTTGGCGACGCCCTCGAGCTCGCCCCACTCGCTGCCGCCGAAGCGGAAGCGGTACTCGATGTCAGCGGTGCGCTTGGAGTAGTGGGAGAGCTTCTCCTTCGGGTGCTCGAACCACCGCATGTTCTCCTCGCGCAGGCCCAGGCCGGTGTACCAGTTCCAGCGCTGCTCCATCCAGTACTCCTGCCACTTCTCGTCCTCGCCCGGCTTGACGAAGAACTCCATCTCCATCTGCTCGAACTCGCGGGTCCGGAAGATGAAGTTGCCGGGCGTGATCTCGTTGCGGAAGGACTTGCCCATCTGCGCGATGCCGAACGGCGGCTTCTTGCGCGAAGTCTGCTGGACCTGGGCGAAGTTGGTGAAGATGCCCTGCGCGGTCTCGGGACGCAGGTAGGCGACGGAGCCGCTGTCCTGCGTCGGGCCGAGGTGCGTGGAGAGCATGCCGGAGAACTGCTTGGGCTCGGTGAACTGGCCCTTGGTACCGCAGTTGGGGCAGTTGACGTCGGCGAGGCTCTCCGGCGGGCGGCCGTGCTTGGCCTCGTAGGCCTCTTCCAGGTGGTCGGCGCGGTGCCGCTTGTGACAGGAGAGGCACTCGGTCAACGGGTCGGAGAACGTCGCGACGTGACCCGAGGCCTGCCAGACCTCCGTGGCCAGGATCACCGACGAGTCGATACCGACGACGTCCTCGCGCGAAGTGACCATGTAGCGCCACCACTGGCGCTTGAGGTTCTCCTTGAGCTCGACGCCGAGCGGCCCGTAATCCCAGGCGGCACGCTGGCCGCCATAGATCTCACTGCACGGGTAAACAAAGCCACGGCGCTTGCTCAGGCTGACGATGCTGTCGATCTTGTCGGCGGCCACGGTGCTCTCTTCATTACGACGGTGGGCGAAGCGAATGACTCAGGTTACCGGCGGCATTACCCCCGTAATCAAATCGGTTCCGGTCGAGCTCCCCCGGGGGCCTCCGGGCGAGCTCCCCCGCGGACCGCTAGTTGACAATCGTTTCCAGATTTGTTGAAAATGAGTGTCATGAACGTACGTCGCCTCATACCCACCGCCGCCGTCGCCTCCGCCACGGTTCTCGGCCTCACGGCCCTCTCCGCCTGCTCCTCCTCAAGCGCCGCGGACAAGAACGGCGACGGCAAGCTGAACGTGACGGCGTCGTTCTACCCCATGCAGTACCTCGCGCAGGAGATCGGCGGCGAGCACGTCTCCGTCGACACCCTGACCAAGCCGGGCGTCGAGCCGCACGACCTGGAGCTCAGCCCGAAGCAGACCGCCTATCTCGGCGAATCGGACTTCATCCTCTACCTCAAGGGCATCCAGCCCGCCGTCGACGACGCCATCGGCCAGTCCGGCGTGAAGAACACCGTGGATGCCGCGACCCTCACCAAGCTGGAGAAGCACGGCTCCGGGGTCGGCCACGACCACGGCGGCGAAGAGCACTCCGACGAGCACGCCGACGAGCACGCCGAAGAGGAAGAGCACGGCCACGAGAGCGAGGCCGGCGCCGACCCGCACATCTGGCTCGACCCGGTGAAGTACGCCGAGGTCGCCGAGGGCGTCGGCAAGGCCCTCGAAAAGGCCGACCCCGACCACGCGGCGGACTACAAGAAGAACACGAAGGCCCTGGTCAAGAAGTTGGACGGGCTGAACACGAAGTTCGAGGACGGCCTGAAGAACGCCAAGTCCAAGACCTTCATCACCACGCACTCCGCCTTCGGCTACCTCGCCGAGCGCTACGGCCTGGAGCAGGAGAGCATCGCGGGCGTCGACCCCGAGTCGGACCCGAGCCCCGCCCGCATCAAGGAGCTCCAGGACATCGCCAAGGAGGACAGGGTCTCCACGGTGTTCTTCGAGACCCTCGCCAGCGACAAGACCGCCAAGACCCTCGCGAACGACGCGGGCCTCAAGACGGACGTCCTCGACCCCCTCGAGGGAATTACGGACAAGTCCAAGGGCGATGACTACATCGGGGTCATGGAGTCCAACCTCGCCGCGCTGCAGAAGGCTCTCGGCGCGAAGTGAACGAACGGCAAGCAGCATCGGAGGCGCACGCCATGGAAGCCACGGACGCAGCGGGGACCGCCCCGCCCGTCATATCCGTGCGGGCGGCCACGGCCACCCTCGGCGCGCGCCCCGTGCTGCGCGGCATCGACCTCACCGTCAACTCCGGTGAGGTCGTCGCCCTGCTCGGCGCCAACGGCTCGGGCAAGTCCACCGCCGTGCGCTCCGTGATCGGCCAAGTCCCCCTCACCGGCGGCGACATAAGCCTCTTCGGGACCCCCCTCAAGCGCTTCAGGCAGTGGGCCCGCGTCGGCTACGTCCCGCAGCGCACCACGGCCGCCAGCGGCGTCCCCGCGACGATCCGCGAGGTTGTCTCGTCGGGCCGCCTCTCGCGCACGAAGCTCACGAGGCTGGGCTGGACGACGAAGGCGGACCGCGCGGCGGTCGACCGGGCCATCGGGCTCGTCGGCCTCGCCGACCGCGCCAAGGACTCCGTGAGCGCCCTCTCCGGCGGCCAGCACCAGCGCGTACTCATCGCCCGTGCGCTCGCCTCCGAGCCCGAGCTGCTGATCATGGACGAGCCCATGGCGGGCGTCGACCTGGCGAGCCAGGAGATCCTCGCGCAGACCCTGCGCGAGCAGGTCGCGGCCGGTACGACGGTCCTGCTCGTGCTGCACGAGCTCGGCGCCCTGGAGCCGCTGATCGACCGCGCGGTCGTCCTGCGCGACGGCTGCGTGACGCACGACGGCCCGCCGCCCAAGGCCACAGGACAGCACGCCCTGCCCGGCCACGACCACGTACATCCGCACTCGGCCGACGAGCACGAGCCGATCCGCACGGGACTGCTGACCTGATGATGGAAATCTTCCAGACCGAATTCATGCAGCGGGCGCTGATCGCCGCCGTCCTCGTCGGCATCACGGCCCCCGCCATCGGCATCTACCTCGTCCAGCGCCGCCAGGCCCTGATGGGCGACGGCATCGGCCACATCGCCATGACGGGCGTCGGCCTCGGCTTCCTGCTCAACTCCAGCCCCGTCTGGATGGCCACGCTGGTCTCGATCGTCGGCGCGGTGACCATGGAGCTGATCAGGGCGTACGGCAAGACGCGCGGCGACATCGCCCTCGCGATGCTCTTCTACGGCGGCATGGCGGGCGGTGTCCTGCTGATCAACCTCTCGGACACCGGCTCGAACGCGAACCTCTCCTCGTACCTCTTCGGCTCGCTCTCGACGGTCTCGGACTCCGACGTCACGGCGATCTGCCTGCTCGCGGCCTTTGTGGTCCTCGTCACGATCGGCCTGCGCAAGCAGCTGTTCGCGGTGAGCCAGGACGAGGAGTTCGCCCGGGTCACGGGACTTCCGGTGCGCGCCCTCAACCTCCTCATCGCGGTCACGGCCGCGGTGACGGTCACCGTCGCGATGCGTGTCGTGGGCCTGCTCCTGGTGAGCGCGCTGATGGTGGTGCCGGTCGCGGCGGCCCAGCAGATCACCCGCTCGTTCAAGGTGACGTTCGTCCTGTCGGTGGTCATCGGCACCGCCGTGACCCTCTCCGGGACGATCACCTCGTACTACCAGGACGTGCCGCCCGGGGCGACCATCGTCCTCATGGCGATCGGCGTCTTCGTGGTCCTGACGGCGCTCGCGACTCCCCTGGCCAGGCGCCGGGCACGGGCGGCGACCGCCGCGGACGCGACCTGCACGGCGGACGTTCCCGGCGCGCGGCGCCCGGCGGACGAGGTCACCGTCTGAGAGCGAGCTGGCACAATGGCCCCACGGGATATGACAGATGTGCGGGCGATCGTGCGAGTGATCAGTTGAGGAGGCACCTGTGACAACAGCTGCGGGACCCCCGGTACGAGGCCGATCCACCCGGCAGCGCGCCGCGGTGGCGGCGGCCCTGGGCGAGGTGGACGAGTTCCGCAGTGCGCAGGACCTGCACGACATGCTCAAGCACAAAGGCGACTCGGTGGGCCTGACGACGGTCTACCGCACGCTCCAGTCCCTCGCCGACGCGGGCGAGGTCGACGTGCTGCGCACCGACGAGGGCGAGTCCGTCTACCGCCGCTGCTCCACCGGCGACCACCACCATCACCTGGTCTGCCGGGTGTGCGGCAAGGCGGTCGAGGTCGAGGGCCCCGCGGTCGAGAAGTGGGCCGAGGCGATCGCCTCCGAGCACGGGTACGTGAACGTGGCGCACACGGTCGAGATCTTCGGCACGTGCGCGGAGTGCGCGCAGAAGTGACCTGAACGCACCGCGGGCCCGCACCGGATTCGGTGCGGGCCCGCGGTGCGTTCGCAGTGCGTCCGCGGTGCGCGTGCGTCAGCTGTTCGCGATCTCTTCCTCGTTCGGGATCGCCCCGCCGAACCGGCGGTCGCGCCCGGCGTACTCCAGGCAGGCGCGCCACAGGTCGCGCCGGTCGAAGTCGGGCCACAGGACGTCCTGGAAGACCATCTCGGCGTAACTGGACTGCCAGATGAGGTAGTTGGACGTGCGCTGCTCGCCGCTCGGGCGCAGGAACAGGTCCACGTCCGGCATGTCCGGGTAGTACATGTACTTGGCGAAGGTCTTCTCGTTCACCTTCGACGGGTCGAGCCTGCCCGCGGCGACATCGCGCGCGATGGCCTGCGCGGCGTCCGCGATCTCGGCGCGCCCGCCGTAGTTGACGCAGAAGTACAGGGTCATCGCGTCGTTGTCGACGGTCTGCTCCTGGGCGATCTGGAGCTCCTGGACGACCGACTTCCACATCTTGGGCATGCGCCCCACCCAGCGGATACGGATGCCGAGCTCGTTCATCTCGTCCCGCCGGCGCCGGATGACGTCGCGGTTGAAGTTCATCAGGAAGCGGACCTCGTCGGGCGAGCGCTTCCAGTTCTCGGTGGAGAAGGCGTACAGGGAGAGGTTCTTGACGCCCATCTCCAGGCAGCCCTTGAGTACGTCCAGGACGACGCCCTCGCCCACCTTGTGCCCCTCGGTGCGCGGCAGCCCCCGCTCCTTGGCCCAGCGGCCGTTGCCGTCCATGACGCACGCCACATGCTGCGGCACCAGCTCGCCGGGGATCTTGGGCGGCCGGGCGCCCGAGGGGTGCGGCTCGGGGACCTTGTACTCACGGCGGGACCGTCCGAGGATTCCGCGTCGTGCCATGGGGGGCTCTCTCCTACCTAGCTGATCTCTGTACGTGACGTGCTTACGTGGTCTTCTCTACGTACCGCAATGAGCGGAGCCCGCGCTCCAAGTGCCAGTGCAGATAGGCGGAAACAAGCCCGCTGCCCTCCCTGACATGCCGTGCCTCGCACGCGTCCGCCGTCTCCCAGTCTCCGGTGAGCAGCGCGCCGAGCAGGCCGATGGCTTCCAACGAGGGTACGACGCTGCCGGGGACCCGGCAGTCGACGCAGACGGAGCCGCCCGCGGCCACGGAGAAGAAGCGGTTGGGGCCCGGCATTCCGCACTTCGCGCAGGAGTCGAAGCTGGGCGCGTATCCGTTCACGGCGAGGGAGCGCAGGAGGAACGCGTCGAGGATGAGATGCGGCTCGTGCTCGCCGTTGGCGAGGGTCCGCAGGCCGCCCACGAGCAGCAGATACTGCTGCACCGCGGGCTCGCCCTCATGGTCGGTGAAGCGCTCGGCGGTCTCCAGCATGGCCGTGCCCGCCGTGTAGCGCGCGTAGTCCGTGACGATCCCGCCACCGTACGGAGCGATGGTCTCACTCTGCGTGCACAACGGAAGTCCGCGGCCGATGAGTTCGCTGCCGCGCGCGAAGAACTGCACGTCGACGTGGGAGAAGGGTTCGAGCCGCGCCCCGAACTTGGACTTCGTGCGCCGCACGCCACGGGCGACGGCGCGGACCCGGCCGTGACTGCGCGTGAGCAGCGTGATGATGCGGTCCGCCTCACCCAGCTTCTGGGTGCGCAGCACGATGCCGTCATCACGGAACAGACTCATGGGCCCCATTCTCGCGTACGGGTCCGACAGCCGTGGCCGGGGTCACCGAACACCACTCCGGAACGGGCGACCGCCCCTACTGGCGGCTGATCGCCCGTGTGACGCCCGCCGCGATCGTCGTGGCCAGGGTCCAGCCGGTGACGATCAGCGCGTACGACAGCGTCTGGTACGCCCCTTCCGCGGCATACGCCTGCTCCTGGCCGAAGCCGATGATGGGGAGCAGCAGGTCCAGTGTGTAGAAGAACGGGTCGAAGTCGGGCGCTTCGTCCGGCTTCAGCGCGCGCGGGTGGTGCACCGCGTACGTGACCGATCCGATCAGGAGCAGCGAGAACAGCCAGACCGCCGCGCGCGTCGGGCGGAAGCCGTAGCCGACGGTGACGTCCTGGAGGTAGCCCCACGCCCTGGCGTACGACGGCAGCGTCGCGCGGTGGCGGCGCTCCTTGGCGAGCTGGACGCTGCGGGCCGCCGCCGCGTCACCGCCCCGGCGGTAGGCCGCGGTGAGCTGCTCGTACGCGTACGGGATATAGCCGTCGGTGTCCCGCTCAAGGACCTGGAGCCTGCGTTCGGCGGGTTCGTGCGGGCCGAGCCGCGTATAGGCCAGGCCGTCCAGGCGCACCTGGCTCGGCCAGGACTCCGGGGTGATGTGCAGCAGGTCGAACTGGGCGCCCCGCAGCGTGATGGCCCCCGCCACCGGGGGCGCGTCCTTCAGCCAGAACGACCCGGCGGTCACCCCACTGGCCCGCAGCGCCGTACCGCCCGGGTTCGAGAGGCGCGCGCCCTCCAGGTTGAGCTGTCCCGGTATGCGGGCGCCCCGCAGATTGACCCGCCCGGACGCGGTCAGCCGTGCCGCGTTCAGATCCGCGCCCGCGTTGAGGGTCGACGCGTGCAGGGCGGTGCCGCCGGGGTTGCTGAGCACGGCGTCGTCGAGGGTGATGTTCCCGGCGACGACCGCGCCCTCCAGGCGGACGAGACCGTGCGCGACCAGGCCTCCGTCGGCCTGGAGGTCGTCGTCGATGATGACGCGGTTGAGCGCGAGGACGGGCTCGTCCAGCCGCACGCCCGCCTCCCCCAGTTCCGCGTGATCGAAGAAGACCGCGCCCGAGATCCGCGCGCCGCCGAGCCGCACGGGCCCCCTGATCCGGCACCGGGTCATGCGCAGCGAGCCGTCGACGCGCAGGGCGATGGCCTGCAGCCCCGGCAGCACGGAGCGGCCCAGGTTCAGCTGCCGCAGCCGCGCCCCGTACAGATCGGGCACCTCGTCGAAGTAGCAGGCCCACAGGTGGATCGGCGCCGCGACGTCGACGTACTGGAGGTCGAGCCTGCCGGTGATCCTCGCGCCGGTGAGCCGCAGCAGCGGGGTCTCGCCGGTCTCGCGCGGCCCTTCGAGGAGCAGCAGGCGGAGCACCTCGGCGCGCACGGTCCGCTCGGGCCCCCACTGGGCCCCGGAATCGGCCTCGGCGCCGTCCGCCGGCCGGAGGTCGACGGTCCGGCCGCGCGCGTACGCCTGCCACACGCGCCGTTCGACGGCCGTCAGCTCGATGCTCTCCACCGCCGCGACGATGACGCGCACTGCCGGGGGGTGTCAACTGCCTTTCCGCGCGCCCCCGTTGCCTCCCGACCCCTGACTGAACCGCCCAGACCTGACAATATGCGCGCATGAAGAGTGAGCTGTTCTCCACGGAGTACATGGCGCAGCAGTCCGTCGCCCCCGGGATGACCCTGCAGAACGCCAAGTCCATCAAGTACGCGGTCAACGGTGAGATGCACGCGCGGCAGGGCGCGATGATCGCCTACCGCGGCGACCTGCAGTTCGAGCGCAAGGGCCAGGGCGTGGGCGGCATGCTCAAGCGGGCGGTGACCGGCGAGGGCCTGCCGCTCATGGCGGTGCGCGGGCAGGGCGAGGCGTGGTTCGCGAACGAGGCGCAGAACTGCTTCATCGTCGACATCGAGCCGGGCGACGTCCTCACCGTCAACGGCCGCAACGTCCTGTGCTTCGACGCGACCCTCTCGTACGAGATCAAGACGGTGAAGGGCGCGGGCAAGACGGGCGGCGGCCTCTTCAACAGTGTCTTCACGGGGACCGGGCAGCTCGGCCTGGTCTGCGACGGCAACCCGCTGGTGATCCCGGTCTCGCCCCAGCAGCCGGTGTACGTCGACACGGACGCGGTGGTCGGCTGGACCGCGAACCTGGACACGTCCCTGCACCGCTCGCAGTCCATCGGCTCGATGATCAGGGGTGGTTCCGGGGAGGCGGTGCAGCTGATGCTGCGGGGCGAGGGGTACGTCATCGTGCGCCCGAGCGAGGCGACCGCGCAGAAGCCGCAGCAGCACTAACGCCGACGGCCGGGGCGGGCCTGATCCGGGTGGCTGATCGCTTCCCAGGGGGCGAGGATCCACGGGCTGGTCCGGTTCGCCGGGTCGAGGAGGGCGCGGAGGTGGGCGTCGGAAACGGCCTGGGGCGCGGGAAAGTCCTGGTCCTCGGTGCCTTGCAGGCTCTCCCGCCAGACCTGCCTGCCGAGGAGGTAGTGGCCGGCGTACTCCTGCCAGGAGCCGTACGTCCCCGCGACCGTCGGCACGACGTTCTTGAGCCGGGCCCAGGTGTCGGCCTCGCTCAGCATCCCGCAGGCGAAGCCGCGCCGTGAGATGTCGACGTAGAGCGCGATGTCCCAGGCCAGGGGCGCCACGCCGAGCCTCCGCTGGGCCATGGCGCGATAACCGGTGCTCGCAAGCCCGCTCAGGCGCCCGAGCAGCTGCTCGGGCGCGGTGATCTCCCACTGCTCGGCCAGCCACTTCTCGGCCTTGCGGTCATCGATACGGGTGAACGGATACAGGGTCGTGCGGGACGCGTCCTTGTCCCGGCTGACCGGCGCGCTCAGCGACACCATCCAGAGCTGGTGCATGGTGAGCGGCGCCGGGTACTTCGACTCGACCTTCGGCTTGCTCCACTTCCATATGGCCATGCGCCCGCACCTTACGTCACGGGACTTCACCCCGGCTGCGTGCGTTCACATAGGCGGTGGCGGCGCTGAGCCGCTCCGAATCGGTGGCGGTCCTGAGCGCGTCCGGCGTGCAGTCCCACTCCCGTCCGCCGCCGAAGGGGCGGAGCTGGACGTAGGGCCCTTCGTGCCCCATGACCCTGCCGACCTGCCCGGTACGGGTGTCCACGGCGTAGGCGCCGACGGGAAGGCCCCGGGGCCCGGGATCACGGTTCAGGTCCACTTTGGATCCTCGCCTTCGACGCCGGCGCCGCGTAGCAGCGCGACGGTGAGGCGTGCGGCCGTATCAACGGAACATCCGCCCAATTCGATGCGTGGGCAGGGGGCTTCGCGGGCCCTGGATGTGGGGTCGATCCGCAATGACGGAAGAATAATTCCGGCCCTCGCGAGTGTGGAACGCAATTCCTTCACGGTGTCCTCCGCTTCTTCGACGCATAGCGCCGAGTGCCGCCTGCTTTCAGTCATGACGTGGCCTCCCCTTTCCCATCGGATTTCACGCTTCGTGTCTCGATGATGACGGGTCCGGCCTACACTCGGCAGGAGTCTGCGCCCTACAACTGCGGCGCAGCGGAGGGTGGTTGGCCATGGCCAATGGTTCACGTCAAGCAGCCTGGGAGTTCTTCGGCGCAGAGCTGAAACGCCGCCGAGAGGACGCCGGTTTCACCCAGTCGGCACTGGGGGTACAGGTATTTGTTTCCGGCGGCTACATCGGCCAATTCGAACAGGCCATTCGGAAACCACAGTTGGATGTCGCCCAGAGGCTGGACGAGGTCTTACAAACCGGGGGCTTTTTCGAGCGGATGTGGCGCAAGCTGATCGACGACAGGCGGTACGCGGATTACTTCGCGTCGGTCGTGGAGTTGGAGCGGCTGGCGACGCGAATCTGCGAGTTCGCGCCCACAGTGATTCCAGGGCTTCTGCAGACCGCCGCGTACGCGAGCGCGGTCACAATCGCAGCCAACCCCTTCGTGACCGACGCGTACGTGGAGGAGAAGGTGGCTGCCCGACTGGAGCGGGCTCGCATCCTCAACGACGCTACAAGGCCCGAGTATTGGACACTGCTGCACGAAAACGTGCTGTACATCCCGGTGGGCGGACCGACCGTCATGGCGCAGCAGCTCGAACACGTCGCCGCGCTGATGCGAGAACGACAGGTGGTGATGGCCGTGCTTCCGTACGACGCGGGAGCGCAAGCCGCGATGGCCGGGGATTTGCGGCTCATGGAGTTCGAGGACGCACCCCCAACCGCCTATACAGAGACGTCCTTTTCGGGAACTCTGATCGACGAACCAGCAGTGGTCGCACGGACAAGACGCGCATACGATCTACTCAGGGTCGCCGCGCTGTCGCCGGAGGCGTCCCTGGCCCTGGTCGAATCGGCGGCTAAGGACTACAGACGATGCGCGAGTACGACCTGAGCAACGCCCGCTGGCGCAAGAGCAGCCACAGCAACGGCGAAGGCGGCAACTGCGTCGAGGTGGCCGACGGGGTTCCCGGTGTTGTGCCGGTACGGGACAGCAAGAACCCCCAGGGTCCTGCCCTGCTCATCGGCGCCGAGGCGTGGTCCGCGTTTGTCGCGGACGTCCGCACGATCAACTGACCCGGCGGCTGAATCAGTTACCGGGGCCGTCCGGTTCTCGCGAGATTGGCGGTTCCGGGCCGGGCGTAAAGGGCGCTCCGCTGCGCTACGCGTCGGCTGCGCCGATTCCGCTGCGCTCCACCCTTGACACCCGCCCCTCCACCGCGCGAGGGAAGACGACCGGACGGCCCGGGAGCGGGACTCTCGACCAGGGACGGCCCGTCCTCCGGTCGTCTTGTCGAGTGCGGACTGGTTCGTTTGGGGTGACCGGCAGAGGGTGAGGGGCGCGCGGCCGCTCCGGGGAATGGGCACCGGTCTCGTCAAGCGTCCGCCGACCAGTTCGTCGGGGGTGACCGGGAGAGGTATCGGGGGTGGGAGGGGCAATGGGGCGCGGAGTCGGCGGTCCCTGTCGGCGGGAGGGAAGTGGCGTCCGGCGGCAAGGCGGGGAAGGGCGGCCGATTGGGCCGGTCGGAGGGCGGATTGCAGGAAAGTCCCACGCGATGGGCCGCTGAGGGTGATGGGGGCGGGACTTTCGTGCAATCGGCCTGGAGGGCCGGGGGGGGTAGAGGACCTACTTGGCAAAGTTGCGTTTCGGGGTGAGAGGGGCGCGCAGCGAGCGCGATGCGCCCACCCGGGCCCAGGTGTTCGCCCGCAGGCTGCCTCGGCGATGTGCGACCGGCTTGGAGGGGGGCGGGGGAGGACCTACTTGGCAAAGTTGCGTTCGGAGGGGATGGGGGCGTGCGGCGAGCGCGATGCGCCCTCGCGGGCCCAGGCGTTCGTCCGCAGGCTGACTTGGCGATGTGCAATCGGCCCGGAGGGCAGGGGTGGAGGACCTACTTGGCAAAGTTGCGTTTCGGGATGAGGGGGGCGCGCAGCGAGCGCGATGCGCCCGCCCAAGCTCAAGTGTTCGCCCGCAGGCTGCCTTGGGGAGCGGACGGGGCCGATGTCGACGGCGAGCACCGGTGGCGAGGCCGTGTCCCGCAGCACGCGACGGGTACCGACAAGATCTTGCAGACCTCTCGCAACCTCTCTGACCAGCGCGTCGGCGCAGGAAAGACCGCTGCGGCAACCGCTGCCACACCACGCGGCAAGGCACCGCCCACGACGGCACACAGACAAAGACCGCACCGGACAAACCGCGCCATCACCCCCAACAACCCAACCAGCCCCAACAGTCCCGACAGCCCAGGTAGCTGGTCACCGACCGCGCAGCCGTCCCACCGCCCACCGTCTGATGGACGGTCACGGACCCCGCGACCGCCGACCGTGAAGGCCGGTCACCGACCGCGCGGCCGTCCCACCGCCGACCGTCTGATGGCCGGTCACGGACCCCGCGACCGCCGACCGTCTGAAGGCTGGTCGCCGACCGTCCGACCACAGGCCGCCGTCAGCCGTCAGCCCAACGAGGCCGCTCCACACCCACCGCAACCGGGCCCCCAGCGCCCAGCCCCCAGCCTGGGGCCCCACCCCGTAAGCCTGTGGCTCCACCCCACAACCCTCAGGGCCCACCCCGTACCCCTGGGCAGGCGCACCCCGTAATACGCGCGCCCCCTTCCCCTCCGAACACAACTTTGCCAAGTAGGTCCTCCCCCCCCAAGGGCCTCCGAGCCGATTGCACGAAAGTCCCGCCCCCCATCCCCCCAGCGGCCCACCTCGTGGGATTTCCTGCAATCCGCCCTGCGACCGGTCCAACGGGCCGCCCTTCCCCGCCCCGGCCGCCGATCCCGGTCACCCCCGACGAACTGGTCGGCGGACGCTTGACGAGACCGGTGCCCATCCCCGGAGCGACCGCGCACCTCACCCTCTGACGGTCGCCCCAAACGAACCAGTCCGCACTCGACAAGACGACCGGAGGGCGGGCCTCCCCTGGTCGAGAGTCCCGCCCCCGGGCCGTCCGGTCGTCTTCCCTCGCGCGGTGGAGGGACGGGAGTCAAGGGTGGAGCGAAGCGGAATCGGCGCAGCCGACGCGTAGCGCAGCGGAGCGCCCTTTACACCCGGCCCGGAACCGCCAATCTCGCGAGAACCGGACGGCCCCGGCAACAACACCAACGCAGGACCAGAAAAGCCCCGCCGCCCCCGCACCTCAAAGCTCCCGGAAGTACCGAGCCTCCATCCGCCCCTCGGGCAGCAGCGCCACCTCTCCCATCAGGCTGAACCCCGTACGCTCAAGCACCGCCCGCGACCCCGCGTTGTCCGCGTCCGTCGCCGCCCGCAGGGCAGTCAGCCCGTAGTTCGCGGCAGCGACCCCGCATAGCTGCCGTACGGCATCCGTGGCGAGCCCGCGTCCCGTCGCGCCCTCGGCGATGCGATAGCCGAGTTCGGCCTCGCCGTCCGCCACGTCGACGAGGTTGACCCGCCCCAGGACAGCCCCCTCCGCGTCGACCAGGACGTGGAAGTGGCAGGTCCCGGCGGCCTGTTCCGCGAGGAGCGCCACGTGCCGGGTGTCGAACTCGGCGAAGTACGCGTCGCCTCGGTCGGGGACGGACTTGGCGAAGTACTCCCGGTTCTCGTGCTCGAAAGCGAATAGGGCGGGGGCGTGATCGGGCCGCAGGCGCTGGAGTTCGGGCATGGGCGAACGCTAGCTCGCCGCGTTGACAGGCGAACGCCCGATGCATGTAATAGGGGCGGTGCCGCGTGGCGCCGACCAATGAGCAGTGGGCCGGTCGGCGATCGGGCGAGCGCCCTTCACCAAGGGATCCGCCATGAGTTCATACTCCGCGCCCTGCACATGACGTAGCGCCTGCCTCCGCACGTCATTCCCTCTCTCACTTCACACATCCCGGCAGCGTTGCCGCACGTACGTATGCCGCATGCCATACGCCGCATGCCGTCCGTGCGCCATGCCCACATCTTCCGGAGACTCAGAATCCGTATGCCCGCGAACCGTATGCCCGCGAACCGTGAATCCACGAACCGTGAATCCGCGAACCGTGAATCCGCGAACCGTACGCCCGCGTCTTTCAATGAATCCGTCATCGAGGAGTTTCGTGCCAACGGCGGCAAAGTCGGCGGCCCCTTCGAAGGCGGGGACCTGCTTCTGCTGACGACCACCGGCGCGAAGTCGGGAACCCCGAGGACCACACCCCTCGGTTACGTCCGCCACGGCGATTCGCTCCTGATCGTGGGGTCCAACCTCGGCGGACCCCGGCACCCCGACTGGTACCGCAATCTCCTCGCCCACCCCGTGGTGAGCGTGGAGATCGGGAGTCGGGAGTTCGAGGCTCTCGCAGTGCCTACCGAGGGGGGCCGGCGCGAGGAGTTGTTCGAGCATGTGGTGCAGGCCGAGCCCGGGTACGGCGAGTACCAGGCCCGGACCGAACGGCTCCTGCCGGTCGTCGTGCTGGAGCGCGCCGAGCCGGACGGCTGGGAGCCGCCCCGCGAGATCCGCACCCTCGCCGACAAGCTCATGGAGGTCCACACCTGGTTGCGGGACCAGTTGCGGCAGGTGCGAGCGGAGGTCGAGGCCCATTTCGCCGCGCGCGCGGCTCACGATGCCGCAGGTGACGGCGAGCCGCCGGCCCCCGGCCTCGGGCTGCAGATCCGGCAGCGGTGCCTGGCGTTCTGCCAGGCGCTGGAGTTCCACCACGTCAGCGAGGACGCGCACTTGTTCCCAGGGATCGCCCAGTACCACCCGCATCTGAGCGAGGTCTTCGACCGCCTCAGCAAGGAACACCGCACGGTCGCCCGCATCCAGAACGACCTGGTCACCCTCCTGTCCGGAATCGCCATCGCCCACCCGCAGCGCTTCCGCACCGAACTGGAGGAAATGTCCACCGAACTGAACGCCCACCTCGACTACGAGGAAGACTCAATCCTCCCCCTCCTGACCGACGTCCCCTGGCCTCCGAGCCCGGCTACCGCTGCCGCGCCGGAAAGTACTGACGTGGAGTGAGCCCCGGGGACATCAGCCGCGGATGACCTCCACCGAGTAGTCCCGTGGGTCCATTCGGATGTGGAGGTGCTTTCCCTCCGTCGTGATTCGTGTTCTCGCCTGGACTCCCTCCGGGAGGTTCGGGAGGGCCGGGGTTACCCCGGATTCCGCTCGGACTCTGTCCATCAGCTTTCGCATTTCCTGCGGGGTGGGGCGGGTGGGGAGGTACCAGGCTGTTCCCTTGCCGTAGGGGTGGCGGGTCGCCGTCGGGGTGCCGTCGGGGGACGTGGTCACCGGTTGCGCGCCCTCCAGGTGGAGCTCTTCCGACCAGGTGCCGTCCGGGTGCGGGGCGAACTCCTCCACCCGGAGGCCCAGGAGCTCGCGGAAGGGGGCCGGGTAGCCGCCGAGGTGGACGCGGTCGTGTTCGTCCGTGATTCCGGAGAAGTAGGACATGACCAGGGTGCCGCCCGCTCGGACGTAGGCGCAGATCCGTTCCGCGGTCTCTTTTGATACCGAGTAAAGGTTGGGGATCAGGAGCAGGCGGTACTCGGTCCAGGTTCCGTCTGCCGGGACTACGTCGCAGGCCACCGACGCGTCGTACAGCGGCTTGTGGTGGGCCAAGGCCGTCTCCAGGAGCGTGATGTCCGCGCTCGGGTGCGCGTCCAGTTCCAGGGCCCACCAGTTCGGCCAGTCCAGGAGCAGCGCCGCCTGCGCCCGCTCGGGGCGGGAGCCGAGGAGTTCCGGGTATCGGGCCAGCTCCGCGCCCAGCTCCGTCACCTCACGGAAGATCCGGGTGTCCGCTCCCCCGTGCGGCACCATCGCCGAGTGGAACTTCTCCGCTCCCCCGCGCGACTGCCGCCACTGGAAGAACAGCACCGAGTCCGCGCCGTGCGCCACCGCCTGCCAGCTGTCCAGGCGCATCCGGCCCGGCGGCTTCCTGCCGTTGCGCTCGCGCCAGTTCACCGCTCCCGGCGCCTGCTCCAGGAGCAGCCAGGGCTGCCCGCCCTTCAGGCCACGCATGACGTCGTACGAGAACGCCGTCCGCCGGAGCGAATCCGGATCGTGCGGGTCCGGATACGAGTCGTACGCCACCACGTCCAGGTGCGGGGCCCACGCGAAGAGGTCAAGGGTCTTCGCCACCGGGACGAAGTTCGTCGTCACCGGGATGTGGGGGGTGATGCGGGTGAGGGTCTCCTTCTCCGCCAGGTAGCACTTCAGGAGTTCGTCCGACGAGAAGCGCCAGTAGTCAAGCTGCTGGGCCGGGTTGCGGAAGGAGGGGGCCTTGCGCGGGGTGTGGATCTCCTCGAACGTGGCGTATCGCTGCGACCAGAAGTCCGTCGACCATGCCTCGTTGAGCGCCGCCACCGTCCCGTACCGCTCGCGCAGCCACGTACGGAACGCCGCCGTCGACACCTCGCAGTGGCAGTGGCGCGAGATGTGGCAGCCGTATTCGTTGCCGATGTGCCAGAACGCCAGCGCCGGGTGCGTGCCGTAGCGCGTGGCCAGGCGTTCCGCGAGGCGTACGGCGTGGCGGCGGTAGACCGGGCTCGACGGGCACCAGTGCTGGCGCGAGCCGGGGTGCAGGCGCGTGCCGTCCTCCAAGACCGGCAGGGTCTCCGGGTGGAGGCGGGTCAGCCACGGCGGCGGGGACGCCGTCATCGTGGCGAGGCTGACCGCCACGCCCGCCTCGGCCAGGCGGTCCATGTGGCCGTCCAGCCAGGTGAAGTCGTACGAGCCGGGGGCCGGTTCCGTCTTCGCCCAGGAGAAGATGCCGAGCGTCACGAGGTTCACCCCCGCCTCGCGCATCAGCTCGGAGTCCTCGGCGTGGACTTCGGGGCCCCACTGCTCGGGGTTGTAGTCACCCCCGTACCCCAGCGACGACACTCGGTCATAAAAGTGACTCAGTCTCATCCCACGCCCCGTCGTCCTCATCCCGTGCCCCGTGATCCTCGTCCCGCGCCCCGTCATCCTCAGCCCACACCCCTCGCACCCTGCTCGGACCGCGCCGCGATCCCCCGGAAGTGATCCGCCATCGCCCGCTGGGCCCGCTCCACGTCCCGCGCCCGCAGCGCCGTCACGATGTCCCGGTGCCTGCGCACCGTCACGTCCGGCGCCGGGTCACGCGCCCAACCCCGCGCCCCCGCCACCCGGTTGAAGACGTTCCAGAAGGCGCCGAGAAGCTGCGGCACCAGCTCGTTGCCCAGCGAGCGGTACAGCGTCTCGTGGAACTCGCGGTCCAGCTCCGGGAAGGCCGAGCCCCCGCCCGCCGACTCCTCCATCTTCAGCACCAGGGACTCCAGCCGGCTCAGCTCCTCGTCCGTGAGCCGCACCGCCACCCGGCGCACCAGGCCCTCCTCAAGGACCTCCCGCACCTGAAGGATCTCCGCCAACGCATGCGTGTCGTCACCCAGTTGGACCAGCGCGCGGAAAGTGAGTCCGTCGGCCAGCGGCGTCAGCGACGCCTGGCCCACATACGTCCCGTAGCCGTGTCTGATCTCCACTATGTCCAGGGCCTGGAGGGCTTTGAGCGCCTCGCGCACCGAGTTCCTGCTGACCCCCAGCTCTTCCATCAGCTCGGCCTCGGTGGGCAGCAAAGCGCCCGGCCGCAGCCTTCTGTCGAGGATCAACTGCATGATGGCGCGCTGGACTTGGCTGCCCACACGCCGTGCACGGACTGGCTCCTGAGGCATGCGGCACATCGTAGGCACGGATGACATCCCACGTCCCACCTCCGGGCCAACATCGTTTGCGGGCAGCCGGATTCGGATCCGTGCGCGATCTCTTGACCGGCCTTCGCGGCGCTCTTATGGTCACCACGCCACTACGACGTAGGACGTGGGATCTCTCAAGGGAGACACAGTGAGCGACGACAAGACCCGCATCGGCCCCGCCGGACCCGCCCCCGACCGCCGGTCCTTCCTCAAGTACACCGGTGCGCTGGGCGCGGCCGCCGCCATCACCACCACGCTCTCCGCCTGCTCGTCGGGGCCCGAGTCCACGAACGAGGCCGGAGGGGGCGGCGGCAAGGGCGGCGACTCCACGCTCACCGCCGTCATCGGCTATGGAAACGACGGCAGTTGGGACCCGACGCAGACCGCGTCCGCCTTCGCGATGGCCGGCAACGAACACATCTACGAGGGGCTCCTCAACACCGACCCCATCACCCGCGAGCCGTACGCCGCGCTCGCCACGGAGATCCCCGCCGACGACAAGGCGACCACCTGGAAGTTCACGCTGCGGCCCGGCGCCAAGTGGCACGACGGGAAGCCCGTCACCGCCGATGACGTCGTTTTCGTCTTCGACCGGATCCTGGATCCGAAGACGCAGACCCTGGCCAAGGGCTTCTTCGAGAGCTGGCTGAAGGGGGTCAAGAAGGTCGACGCGACCTCCGTCGAGCTCACCCTGAAGTTCCCCTTCCCGGACGGCCTCGCCCGGCTCTCCCTCGCCAAGATCATGCCGAAGCACGTCTTCTCCAAGCCCGGCGCCTGGGACGAGGCGACCAAGGGCAAGGCGATCGGCTCGGGACCGTACAAGCAGGCGTCGCACCACCCGAAGTCGAACACCACCTTCGAGGCGTTCGGCGACTACAACGGCCCGCGCAAGGCCGCCTTCAAGAAGATGAACTGGCTGACCATCGTGGACGCGGCGCCCCGCGTCGCGAAGATCTCCGGCGGCAGCGCGGACTCGGAGATCTCGGACAACATCCCCTACGCCAACATCGAGCAGCTGACCAAGGGCGGGCTCACCGTCGAGGGCGGGGCGGGGATGAACAACCTGTTCCTGATGTTCAACACCGCGCACAAGCCCTTCGACGACGTACGCGTACGCCAGGCCCTGCACTACGCCATCGACACCGAGAAGATGATCGAGGTCGCGCTCAAGGGCCACGGCAAGGCGTCGACCTCGTTCCTCAACGAATCGAACCCCTCCTACCGGCCCGCGAAGACGGTCTACGCGTACGACCCGAAGAAGGCGAAGGCGCTCCTGAAGGAGGCCGGGGTCAAGGATCTGTCGATCAACCTCATGGCGGTGAACGTGAGTTGGATCGTCGACTGTCTGCCGACGATCAAGGCCTCGTGGGACGCGATCGGCGTCAAGACGACCCTGGACCCGCAGGAGACCACGGCCGTCTTCACCAAGATGGACCAGAAGAAGGACTACCAGATCGTCGCGGCCGCATCGAACCCCAACCAGTTCGGCATCGAGGCCGACCTGATCATGCATTACAACTACGGCCCCGAGAACCTGTGGATGGGCTACGCCCGCTGGGCGGACGACTCCGTCGCCAAGAAGCTGTTCAAGGACATGGACCAGGCGACGCGCGAGCCGGACGCGGCCAGGAAGAAGGCCATGGTCCAGGACTACATCGACACCGTCGCCGAACAGGCGGTGATCTACCCGGTGGTGCACAACGAGCTGATGACCGCCTGGGACCCGAAGAAGCTCACCGGCATCAAGGCCCAGCCCTACCCCGGCATCAATCTGCTCCAGGCCAAGTGGGCCGACTAGCCCCCGCCAGATCATCGGGAGTCGTACGACGTGACCGCGATCCTCAGAATCCTGGCCCGCCGCCTCGCCCTGCTCGTCCCGCTGCTGCTCGGCATCGTCCTGTTCGTCTTTCTCGTGATGCGGTTCTCGGACATCGATCCGGCGTCGGCGTTCTTCCAGGGCGCCAATCCGACACCGGAGCAGCTGCACGAGTTCCGTGAGGAGAACGGCCTGCTCGATCCGCTGCCGGTGCGCTATGTCGCCTTCGTCGGCGATCTGGTCCAGGGCGACATGGGCATCAGCGTGCTCACCCGCTCACCGGTGGTGGACCAGGTGACCACCGCGCTTCCGCTCACCCTCCAGCTGACCTTCATGGGACTCGGCATCGCCGTGGTCATCTCAGCTCTGCTGGGCGTGACCGCGGCGATCTACCGCGACCGGCTGCCCGACCAGCTCATCCGCGTCATCTCGCTGACCGGAGTGGCGGCGCCCGGCTTCTGGCTGGCGCTGCTCATGATCCAGTACCTGGCGGTGGAGGCGGGCTGGTTCCCGACCGGCGGTTACGTGAACCCCGGCGACTCCTTCACCGGCTGGCTCAAGACGATGACGCTCCCCGCCCTCGCGCTCTCCCTGCCCGTGGCCGCCGGGCTCACCCGCATCATCCGTACGGCCGTGGTCGAGGAGCTCGACAAGGACTACGTACGGACGGCCATCGGCAGCGGCCTGCCGCCGGTCGTGGTCGTCGGCCGCAACGTCCTGCGCAACGCCCTCATCAATCCGCTGACCGTGCTCGGCCTGCGCGTCGGCTATCTGCTGGGCGGCGCGGTCGTCATCGAGACGATCTTCTCGCTGCCCGGCATGGGGAAGCTGATGATCGACGCCGTGAAGAACGGCGACCCGGCCGTCGTGCAGGGGGTCGTCATCACGACGGCCGTCGGGTTCGTGGTCGTGAACCTGGTCCTCGACATCCTCCATCTGCTGGTCAATCCGCGTCTGAGAGGGGCCGCCTGATGATCATGTCTCGCAAGGCCGCGACCGAGCGGCTCGCGCGGCCAGGCATCCGGCTGCGGTCACTGAGCCGCCTTCCGCTGCTCTCCCGCATCGCGGTGGGCGTCGTCGGCGTGGTCGTCCTGGTGGCGCTCTTCGCGCCGCTGCTCGCCCCGCACGACCCGCTCGACCAGCAGCCGCAGGTGGACGGCACGGGACATCCGTCGGCCGAGCACTGGATGGGGCAGGACAGCCTCGGCAGGGACATCCTCAGCCGGCTGATGTACGGGGCGCGCTGGTCCCTGGCGATCGGGCTCGGGGCGACGCTGCTCGCCCTGCTCGTCGGCGCGGTGCTCGGCGCGATCGCGGCGACCTCGCGCAAGGCGGTCGACGAGTCGCTGATGCGGTGCCTGGACATCGTCATGGCGTTCCCCGGAATCGCGCTCGCGGCCGTGCTCGTGGCGGTCTTCGGAGGCGGCATCACCGTCCTGATCTGCGCCATCGCGTTCCTGTTCACGCCGCCGATCGCGCGGGTCGTACGCGCGAACGTGATGGATCAGTACGGCGAGGACTACGTGGTCGCCGAACGCATCGTGGGCGCCCGCACCCCGCACATCCTGGTCAAGCACGTGGCCATCAACTGCGCCGCGCCGATCCTGGTGTTCTGCACGGTGCAGGTCGCCGAGGCCATCGTCTTCGAGGCCTCGCTGTCCTTCATCGGCGCGGGCGTACGGCCTCCGGACCCGTCCTGGGGCAGCGTCATCGCCGACGGCAAGAACATGGTGCTGCTCGGCGGCTGGTGGGCGACGGTCTTCCCCGGCCTCCTGATGCTGGTCACGGTCCTGGCCCTGAACATCCTCTCCGAGGGCGTCTCGGACGCGTGGGCGGCGCCCGCGACGCGCGACATGCCGGGCGCGGCCCGCACAGAGGACCGCGTGGACCGTCTCGAGGCGCCGGAGCCGGGCAGCGGCAAGGTCCTGGAGCTGCCGGGCCTGACGGAGGCGGCCCGGCGGCTGCGCTCGCGCGCACGCCCCCTGCCTCAGGGAGAGCCGGTCCTTGACGTCTCCGACCTCGCGATCGGTTTCGACGCCCGGCACGGCGGCGTCGACATCGTCGACGGCATCAGTTTCCACGTACGGCCCGGTGAAGTCCTGGGCCTGGTGGGCGAATCGGGCTGCGGCAAATCACTGACCGCGCTGACGGTGATGGGCCTGGAGCCCAAGGGCGCCCGGATCAGCGGCAAGGTGACGTTCGACGGCGAGCAGCTGCTCGGGATGCCGATGCGCGCCCGCAGGCGGCTCCTGGGTCACGACATGGCGATGATCTACCAGGACGCCCTGTCGTCGCTGAACCCCGCGATGACGGTCCGCGCCCAGCTCAAGCAGGTCGTACGAAGAGGGGGGCGCCGCACGTCGGTCGAACTCCTCGAACTGGTCGGCCTCGACCCGGACCGCACCCTGCGCAGCTACCCGCACGAGCTCTCCGGCGGCCAGCGCCAGCGCGTCCTGATCGCGATGGCGCTCTCCCGCGACCCGAAGCTGATCGTCGCGGACGAGCCGACGACGGCTCTGGACGTCACGGTGCAGGCGCAGGTCATCCAGCTCCTCCTGCGGCTGCGCGAGGAGCTCGGCTTCGCCCTGATCCTCGTCTCGCACGACCTGGCCCTGGTCGCGGACGTCACCGACCGGGTGGTGGTGATGTACGGGGGCCAGATCGTCGAGACGGGCGTGACGGCGGACCTCGTCGAGGCGCCCTCGCACCACTACACGCGCGGCCTGCTCGGCTCGGTGCTTTCGCTCGAATCGGCGGCGGAACGCCTGACCCAGATCAAGGGCGTCGTGCCCTCTCCGGCCGACTTCCCCGCGGGCTGCCGTTTCGCGGACCGCTGCCCGCTCGCGAGCGAGGTCTGCCGCACGACGGCGCCCGGACTCGTCGGCCCGTCAGGGCACTCCGTCGCCTGCCACCACCCGGCGGAGCAGCCGCCGGGAGTGCCGGAACCCAGAGGAAGCGAGGCCCTCAAGTGACGACCTCCGCGGAAGACCTGATCGCCCTCTCGGACGCGCACGTCGTGCACCGGGCACGCTCGGGCGGCCTGCTCTCGCGTGACCGGGTGTACGCCCTGACCGGCGCCGATCTGACCATCGCGCCCGGCGAGACCGTGGGCGTGGTGGGCGAGTCGGGCTGCGGCAAGTCGACGCTCGCGAAGGTACTCGTGGGCGTCCAGCGCCCCACGGCCGGCACGGTGTCGTTCCGGGGGCAGGACCTGTGGTCGATGCGGCCCGCCGAGCGGCGGGCCGCGATCGGCAGGAACACCGGCATGATCTTCCAGGACCCGTCGACGGCACTGAACCGCAGGCTGACGGTGCGCCAGATCCTCCGCGACCCCCTGGATGTCCACAGGATGGGGACAACGGCCCAACGCGACCAGCGGGTGCGCGAGTTGATGTCGCTGGTGGGCCTCCCCAAAGTCCTGGCGGACGGGCTGCCCGGCCAGCTGTCGGGCGGGCAGCGCCAGCGGGTGGCGATCGCACGGGCGCTGGCGCTCGAACCGGATCTCGTGGTGGCCGACGAGCCGACGAGCGCGCTCGACGTCTCCGTGCGCGCCCAGATCCTCAACCTCCTCCTGGACCTGAAGGAACGGCTCGGTCTGGCCCTGGTGTTCGTCTCGCACGACATCCAGACCGTACGCAGGATGAGCGACCGGGTCATCACGATGTACCTGGGCAGAATCGTGGAGGAGTCCCCGGCCCAGGAGATCCTGGACCGGGCACGCCACCCCTACACACGCGCGTTGTTCTCCGCGACGCCCGGACTCCTGGACCCCATCGACCCGATCCCGCTCGTCGGCCCCGTGCCGTCGGCCACCCGGCCGCCGAGCGGCTGCCCGTTCCGTACGAGGTGCTGGAAGGCGGACGAAGCGTGCGCCGCCGCCATGCCCGACTTCGCGTCGACGGAAGGGTCAGGACACCGCTACCGCTGCCACCACCCCGTGCGGGACGGCCAGTCCACGCGCGAGCTAGTGATCCAGTCCGCCGCCACGGACGCGAGCCCCAGGGAGAATCCATGACCATGCCCACCCCGCTGACCGGTGTCGTACCGCCCGTCTGCACTCCCCTGACACCGGAGCGCGAGGTGGACACGGCATCCCTGGTGCGGCTGGTCGACCACCTCGCCTCGGGCGGGGTGGACGGCCTGTTCGTGCTCGGTTCGTCGTCGGAGACGGCGTACCTGACGGACGGGCAGCGGAAGGTCGTGATCGACACGGTGGTCGGTCACGTGGGCGGCCAACTCCCCGTCCTCGCGGGGGCGATCGACATGACGACGCCACGGGTCCTCGACCAGGTCCGCGCGGTGACGGCCGCCGGGGCGGACGGGGTGGTGGTGACGGCCCCCTTCTACACGCGCACGCACCCGGCGGAGGTGGCGCGGCACTTCCGCCTGGTGGCGGCGGGCTCTCCGGTACCGGTCTTCGCGTACGACCTCCCTGTCTCGGTCCACTCCAAACTGACCGCGGAGCTGGTCCTGGACCTCGCCGCGGAGGGGGTCATCGCCGGGTTGAAGGACTCCAGCGGGGACGAGGGGAACTTCCGCGATGTGGTGCTCGGGGCGCGGGGGAGGGCGGATGTGTCGGGGTTCAGCGTCCTGACGGGGTCGGAGACGATGGTGGACGCGGCGCTGGGGTTGGGTGCGGACGGGGTGGTTCCGGGGCTGGGGAACGTGGACCCGGAGGGGTACGCGCGGCTCTATCGCCACTGCCGGGAGGGCGAGTGGGCGATGGCCAGGGCCGAGCAGGAGCGGCTGTGCGGGCTGTTCGGGATGGTGCGGGTGGGGGCCGCGGCGGGGCGGATGGGGGGTAGTTCGTCGGCGCTGGGGGCGTTCAAGGCGGCGCTCTGCCTTCGGGGGGTGATTGCCTGTGCGGCGACCGCTGAGCCACAGGTGCCGTTGTCCTCCGGGGAGGTCGAGCGGGTGGGCAAGTTCTTGGCGGGGGCGGGGTTGTTGTAGGGGCGGCCCCTGCGGGGATTGCCCCGCAAGGATTGCCCCGCAGGGATTGCCCCTGCTACCTCGCCCCCTCCACCCCCGGCCGCACCAACCCCGACTCGTACGCCACGATCACCAGCTGAGCCCGATCCCGCGAGCCCAACTTCCCCATGATCCGGCTGACATGGGTCTTCGCGGTCAAAGGGCTCAGCCCGAGCATCTCCGCGATCTCAGAATTGTTCAGGCCCCGCGCCACCAGCGAAAGCACCTGCCGCTCCCGCTCCGAAAGCCCCTCGGGACCCCCCTCCCCCGCCGCCGGAGGCTCCGGCGCGCGCAGGACGCGGGCGATCAGCCGGGACGTGGGCCCGGGCGAGAGCAGCGCGTCCCCCGCCGCCACCGTACGGATCGCCTCAAGGAGTTCCGCCGGCTTCGTGTCCTTCACCAGGAACCCCGAAGCCCCGGCGCGCAACGCGTCGACGACATGCTCGTCCGTGTCGTACGTCGTCAGCATCAGGACCTTCACCCCGGCCAGGTCCTCGTCCCGCGCGAGCAGCCGCGTCGCCTCGATCCCGTTCAGGTCCGGCATCCGGATGTCCATGACGATGAGATCGGCCCGCTCCGAGCGGGCGAGTTCGACCGCCGCCCGCCCTGTCCCCGCCTGCCCCACCACCTCCATGTCCGGCGCCGACTCGACCAGCATCGCGAACGCCGCCCGTACCAGCGTCTGGTCATCGGCAAGCAGCACACGAATCGTCACGACACACTCCCCCCGGCCGCCAGCGGCAGCACAGCCGACACTTCGAACCCTCCGCCATCGCGGCGCCCCGCCTCCAGCGTTCCCCCCACGCTCCGGGCCCGCTCCCGCATCCCCACGAGCCCGAACCCCGGCGTGTGCGCGGGGTCGTCGGCCGCGCGGCCGTCGTCCGTGACGCTCACCCGCAGCGCCGCGTCCGCCACGCCTATCCCCACCCGGATGGTGATCCCGGGGCCGCCGTGCCGCACCGCGTTGGTCAGCGCCTCCTGCACGATCCGGTAGGCCGCCGCACCCACGGCGGGCGGCGCATCGGCGTCCCGTACGGTCAGTTCGACCGAGGCTCCCGACGTACGCGCCGCCGCCGCGAGGTCGGCGAGACCGTCGAGCCCCGGCAGCGGACCCCGCGTCTCGTCGGCCTCCGGCCCCTCGGGGCCCGGCCCGGCCGCCCGCAGCACCTGGAGCGTGGCCCGGAGTTCCCCGCGCGCCGACCGGCAGGTGTCGGCGATGTCGTCCAGTGCCTTCGCGACCGCGGCCCTGTCGAGCCGCTCCGGATCGGCGGCCAGGACGTGCGCCGCGACGGAGGTCTGGACGCCGACCAGGGTGATGCTGTGCGCGAGGAGATCGTGCAGGTCACGGGCGACCCGCAGCCGTTCCTCGGCGACCCGCCGCCGGGCCTCCTCCTCGCGCGTGCGCTCCGCCCGCTCGGCACGCTCCAGTACGGAGGCGACGTACTGCCGGTGGATGCGCACGTACACGCCGAGCAGCAGCACGGAGACGATCCACCCGGAGATCCTGAGCACCTCGGCCACCTGGTGCGGCTCCATGCTCGCGTTGACGCTCAGCGTGACGCCGACGACGAGGAGCCCGGTGATCAGGGCGCGGCGCGGGCGTCCCGTGACGGCCACGGTGTAGAGCGCGACCATGCCCACCGGGACGGCGGCCGTGTGGGTGTAGTCGATGGCGTGGTACGGCGCGATGAAGGCGATCACGGCGAGCAGCACGGTCAGCGGACGGCTGCGCCGCCACACCAGCGGCACGTGCGCGCAGAGCAGCAGGCCCCATCCGAGGAGGTCGGGCCGCCGCCCGTCCTCGAAGAACGTGGCGAGCACGGCGGCGAGCACCGCGAGCCCGGCCGCGAACAGCGCGTCGTCGCGCAGGGCGCGCCTGCTGCCGGGCACGACCCTGGTGAAGGCCGGCAGGCCACGCGGCGCGGACGACCTCTCGTGAACCTGCGGTATGTCCCCCACGACTGCATCCTCCCGTACGCGGGTGTACGAAGGTGCCCCTCCTGCGGAGAAGGGGCACCCCGTGGCGTTTCTCGGGTCGACAGGTCAACGGTCAGGTGGCGGAGACCCGTTGGGGCTCGGTCTCCGGGGTTTCGCGGACCACCGGCGCGGGGCGCGAGAGGGCTCCCGGCCACCACACCTTCCGTCCCAGCGCGACACTCGCGCTCGTCACGAGGTACGTCCGTACCAGGAACGTGTCGAGCAGCACCCCGACCGCGATCACGAAGCCGAGTTCGACCAGTTGCACCAGCGGCATGTTGGTGAGCACCGCGAACGTCGCCGCGAGGACGAGGCCTGCCGATGCGATGACCCCGCCGGTCGTCCGCAGCGCGGTCAGCGCGGCGGCCCCGGGCTCTGCCCCGGCGAGGGATTCCTCCCGCATGCGGTGCATCAGGAAGATGCCGTAGTCGACGCCTAGGGCGACGAGGAAGACGAAGGAGAGGAGGCCGAGTCCGGGGTCCGTGCCCTCGAAGCCGAAGAGCGGTTCGAAGACGAGGCCCGCGATGCCGAGGGAGGCGCCCCACACCGCGACGACCGCCACCAGGAGCAGCACGGGCGCGACGAGGGACCGCAGCAGCGCCACCAGGATCAGCAGGACGGCCGCGAGCACGAGCGGCACGATGACGAGGGTGTCGCGGGAGTTGGTGTCCTTCAGGTCCAGCTGCTGGGCGCTGGCCCCGCCGACGTAGGAGCCGTCGAGGTCGGCCCGCAGCGCCTTGATGGTCACGGTCTCGCCCGCCGACTCGGGTGCGGACGTGGCGATCACTGAGATCTCCGTCCAGCCTTCCGCCGTGCGTCCCTTCTCGGCGCTGTCCACGCCCTTGGTGTCCTTGATGTCGGCGAGGGCGGCGGTGGCGCGGTCCTCGGGGGTCATCACGGAGATGGGCCGGGTGCCGCGTTCGGGGAAGGACTCGGCGAGGGTCTCCATCGCGGTGACGGAGTCGGGCGTCTTGGTGAAGGAGTCCTCCTGCTTCATCGCGCCCGGCAGGTTCAGTGCCCCCAGGGCGAGCGCGCCGAGCAGCACGGCGCCGCCCGCGAGGACGGTGCGGGGCCTGCGGCCCGCCGAGCTGCCCATCATGGAGAAGAGGCTGCGGCGCTGCTTGGGTGCGCTGCCGAACGCCGGGACGAGCGGCCAGAACACGCGCCGCCCGAGCAGGACGAGGAGCGCGGGGAGCAGCGTCAGCATCGCGGCGAGGGCGCACAGGACGCCGACCGTGCCGAGGGGGCCCATGCCGCGGCTGCTGTTGAGGTCGGCGGCGAGGAGGCAGAGCAGCCCGGCCGCGACCGTCCCGGACGAGGCGAGCACGGCGGGTCCGCAGCCCTTGAGCGCGGCGATCATCGCGTCGTAGGGCCGTTCGATCCTGCGCAGTTCCTCGCGGTAGCGGGAGACGATGAGCAGCGCGTAGTCGGTGCCCGCGCCGAACACGAGGATCGTCATCACGCCGCTGCTCTGGCCGGAGACGGATGTCCCGAAGCCTTCGTGGAGGCCGTAGGCGACGCCCATCGCGAGGTAGTCGGCGACGCCCGCGACGGCGAGCGGCACGAGCCACAGGAACGGGCTGCGGTAGATGAGGATCAGGAGCAGCGCGACGACTCCGGCGGTGGTGTAGAGCAGGGGCCCGCCCAGGGCGTTGTAGACCTTGCTCGCGTCGGTGGCGAGCGCTCCCGAGCCGCCCACGTCGACGCTCAGTCCGCCCTCCGATCGGGCCACTTCGCGTACGTCGTCGACGAGCGCGTCCCTGGCCTCCTCGTCCTGGCCGGGCTCGGTGCTCGCCACGGGGTACATGAGCGTGGTGCCGTCCTTGGCCGGTACGGCGCGCGGGGCGGACGTCAGTTTGTGGGCCTGGCCTATCTCGGCGATCTGGCCGGCGGCCGCCTTGCGGTCGGCGGCGGTCAGGCCGCCGTCGCGGTGGTAGACGAGCACCAGTTCGGTGGCTTCGCCGCCGGGCAACTGGTCCTGGATCTTGGCGGCTTGGGTGGAGTCGGCGCCGGCGGGGAGGTAGTCGATGGCGCGGTCCTGCTGGACGTCGGCCAGTTTCGACGCGAAGGGCCCGGCGAGCGCGATGACGCCGATCCACAGGGCGAGGAACACCCAGGGCACGGCTCGTCGCCGTCGTGCGGTGGTCTGTTCGGCCCGCATGACGGGCCTCCTTCCGGCAGGTTGGCAGGTTCAGGGCCAACCCTTCCGGAGAGGGGCGCGCGATCCGTCCGGCGCGAGGGCGAGTTGGGGCGTACGGCGCAGGGAGGCGAGGGGGCTCGATTACTCCCGCGGGAGTACGCGGGCCGCCTCCGCCCGGTGCGCCGCCGGGGTCAGACGTGCGTGGTCCGGTGCGCCGCCAAGGTCAGAAGTGCGTGGTCCGCGCCGCCACCATGAGCCGCGTCACCTCGTCGGCGCCGATGGTCAGCGCGCCGCCCGCGGTGGCGAGCACCTCGCGCTCGGCGGGGGTGTACGGGCCGTCGGCGAGCGCGATCCGCGCGCCCTGGATGAGGAGGGCCTCACGTCCGGCCGGGGCGAGGTGCGGGGCGAGCGGGCCGAGCGCCTCGTGCAGCTCTATGGCGAGTCCGGGCCCGCAGTCGGGCACGGTAGCCCGGCCGGTGTCGGCGGCGAGCGCCTCGACGAGGGCGACGAGCTGTTCCTCGCAGGCGTCGTCGAACCCGGCGGCGCGCAGGGCGCCGACGGCCGCGTCGAGCGTCGTGCGCGACGAGGTGCCGCCCGCGGCGAGGATCGCGAGCACGACGGTGTGCACGGCATCGCGCACCATGGCCGAGAGCCGGGTGGTCGTGGGGTGGTCGAGGACGTCCGTGCCGAAGTGGTCGCCGCAGGCGGCGCACTCGACGATGGGGCCCGCGCCGCCGCGCGGCAGGACCGGGAGACCGAGCAGGACGAAGCGGCGACGGCCGGTCCGGCGCTGGTAGTTGCGGTCACCGCCGCAGCCCGGACAGAAGAACTCGCCGTCCCCGACGGTGGTCCAGGCCGTATGGACGCCGATCACGCGCCTTCGCAGGACTCGCCCGCGGGAAACGGGCGTGGCGAAAATGCGGGATTCCCGGCCGTTTCGTCCACGATCTGGCAGCACCACGCACCTCCGTAACGCCCCGGCGACATTGCCGTGTTGGGCGTGATGTTAGCCACATTGTTGATGTGGCGTCAGCACCCCGGGCGAGAGATGGCCGGTAGACGCCCTGGACACGGTGGCACGCAAAAGCGCCGAACGGGCCCATTCGAGCCCGTCCGGCGCCTGGATATTGCGTAGTGGAGGCGCGAGGCGCTGGTCAGCGAGCCGCTCGGTTGACCGCGGAAACGGCGGCCTTCAGGGACGCACGTGTCGTATTCGCGTCGATACCGATGCCCCACAGAACCTTGTCACCGATCGCGCACTCGATGTACGACGCGGCCTGTGCGGAGGCTCCCTCACTCATCGTGTGCTCCTGGTAGTCCAGGAGGCGGACGTCGATGCCGATGCCCTGCAGGGCGTCGAAGAACGCCGAGATCGGGCCGTTGCCGGTGCCGGACAGGACGGTGTCCTCGCCGTCGACCGTCGCCTCGACGGTCAGCGTGTCCGTGCCGTCCTTGTCGGTGGTGGTCTGGCCGTTCTTGACCTGGATGCGGCCCCACGGGTTGGCGGGGTTGGGCAGGTACTCGTCCTGGAAGATGCCCCAGATCGCGTCGGGCGTGACCTCGCCGCCCTCGCTGTCCGTCTTCGTCTGGATGATCTTTGAGAACTCGACCTGCATGCGGCGCGGCAGGTCCAGGCTGTGGTCGTTCTGCAGGACGTAGGCGATGCCGCCCTTGCCGGACTGCGAGTTGACGCGGATCACGGCCTCGTACGAACGGCCGACGTCCTTCGGGTCGATGGGCAGGTACGGGACGGCCCACTCGATCTCGTCGACCGTCTTGCCCTGCTGCTCGGCCCGGAGACCCATGGCCTCGAAGCCCTTCTTGATGGCGTCCTGGTGGGAGCCGGAGAAGGCGGTGTAGACGAGGTCGCCCGCGTACGGGTGGCGGGGGTGGATCTCCATCTGGTTGCAGTACTCGGCGGTGCGGCGGATCTCGTCGATGTCCGAGAAGTCGATCTGCGGGTCGACGCCCTGCGAGAAGAGGTTCATGCCCAGCGTGACCAGGTCGACGTTGCCGGTGCGCTCGCCCTGGCCGAACAGGCAGCCCTCGATGCGGTCGGCGCCGGCCATGATGGCCAGCTCGGCGGCGGCGACGGCGGTGCCGCGGTCGTTGTGCGGGTGGACGGACAGGCAGACGTGCTCGCGCCGGGTCAGGTTCCGCGACATCCACTCGAAGCGGTCCGCGTGGGTGGAGGGCGTCGAGCGCTCAACCGTGGCGGGCAGGTTCAGGATGATCTCGCGGCCCTCGGCGGGCTGCCATACGTCACAGACGGCCTCGCAGACCTCCAGGGCGAAGTCCAGCTCGGTGTCCGTGAAGATCTCGGGGCTGTACTGGTAGCCGAAGACCGTCTCGGGGCCCAGCAGCTTCTCGGCGTACTCCATGACCAGGCGCGTGCCGTCGACGGCGATCTGCTTGACCGCGTCCTTCGAGCCGCGGAAGACGACCTCGCGCCAGACGGGCGCGGTCGCGTTGTACAGGTGGACGGTGGCGCGCTTGGCGCCGACCAGCGACTCGACGGTGCGGGCGATCAGCTCCTCGCGGGCCTGCGTCAGGACGGAGATCGTGACGTCGTCCGGGATCGCGCCGTCCTCGATGATCGACCGTACGAAATCGAAGTCCGTCTGGCCCGAGGAGGGGAAGCCGACCTCGATCTCCTTGTAGCCCATGCGGACCAGCAGGTCGAACATCTCGCGCTTGCGCGCCGGGGACATCGGGTCGATCAGCGCTTGGTTGCCGTCACGCAGGTCCGTGGAGAGCCAGCGGGGGGCGACCGTGATGCGGTTGTCCGGCCACGTGCGGTCGGGGATGTCGACCTGGTCGTACTGGCCGTACTTGTGGACCGGCATGGAAGTGGCACGCTGCAGATTGGGCTTGATCGCCATGATGCGGGGGCTCCTCGGGAGTGTCCTTAAGGACGGCCGACGGTCGCTTCGCGAGCAACACCGAACTCCGCGGGGAGGGGGTCGGCCTCGACTACAGGCCCTCGCCGCGGCAGCTAAGGAGAAGCAGCCCGTAACGCATGATGCTCCGAAGCCTAGCCGAGCCGCGCTGTACGCGCGGGTCCGTATCAGTATGCGGGATCGCTTTCAGTTAACGGCTAATAGGTGATCAATACCTCTATTTCACAAATCATGGTTGCAGGTAGTGACAGCGGCATGACCCAGTGCCACATTGCCCGCTATGACCGCCAATCCAGGCTTCGAGCCTGTCTTCTGCACCATCATTCCGCCTCACGTGCTCGACACTCTGGCCCAGAGTGACGACGCCACGCTCGCAGGTCCCGCTCGACGCACCCTTGAGCGCGACTCGATCGAGCGCACCCGCCGCCGGCTGACCACGGTCATCGGCGCCCCGCCCGTCTCGCTGCCCAAGGAAGCGGCGGCGGACAAACCGCACCGCACGATCTACGACGCGAAGCACAAGACCGAGCTGCCGGGCCGCAAGGTCCGCGGCGAGGGCGAGCGGCCGGGCAAGGACGCGACCGTCAACCGCGCGTACGCGGGCCTCGGCGCGACCTTCGAGCTGTACCTGAAGACGTACCGGCGCAACTCCATCGACGGCAGCGGCCTGCCGCTGAACGCGACCGTCCACTACGGCGAGAAGTACGGGAACGCCTTCTGGAACGGCGAGCAGATGGTGTTCGGCGACGGTGACGGCGAGATCTTCCTCGACTTCACCATCCCCGTGGACGTCATAGGCCACGAGCTGACGCACGGCGTCACGCAGTACACCGCCAACCTCACGTACTTCGGCCAGCCCGGCGCCCTGAACGAGTCGATGTCGGACGTCTTCGGCTCGCTGATCAAGCAGTACACGCTCGGCCAGACCGCGGCCGACGCCGACTGGCTGATCGGCGCGGGGCTGCTCGCACCGCGCGTCACGGGCAAGGCGCTGCGCTCCATGAAGGCCCCCGGCACGGCCTACGACGACGACGTGCTCGGCAAGGACCCGCAGCCCGCCGACATGGACCACTACGTCCGCACGGGCCGCGACAACGGCGGCGTGCACATCAACTCGGGCATCCCCAACCGCGCCTTCTTCCTGGTCGCCGACGCCCTCGGCGGCAACGCGTGGGAGCGGGCAGGACAGATCTGGTACGCCGTTCTGACCGGCGGCCGGCTGGCGCAGGACGGCTCTTTCGCGGACTTCGCGAAGCTGACGGTGGCCGCCGCGCGCGAGAAGTACGGCGACGGCGACGAGCTGAAGGCCGTCATCGACGCGTGGTCCCAGGTCAAGGTGGACACAAACTGACCTACCCACCGACCTCCCCATGGAGTAGACAGGTTCCATGCGTATCCAGGTGAAGCGCACGGGAGGATTCGCGGGCATCGAGCGGAACGCCGAGATCGACACCTCGGGACTGCCCGATGCCCACGAGTGGCAGGCCCTGGCCGAGGAGGCCGTGGCCGAGGGCCGGACCACGCCGCCGATAGGGGTGCCGGACGGCTTCAACTACCAGCTCACCGTCGACGGACACACGGTGTACTGCTCGGATCCGCGGCTCACCGATCCGCAGCGGAAGCTGATCACGCGCGTACTGAAAGAGGGCGCGTAGCAGGCGCGCGGGCACGGCACGCCTTGCGCACCCGTAGAACTTGAGCGGTGTTCATCTTTTCCGGGCCCGCCCATTGACTTCCGTGCGCGGCCGTACGGAAGATCGCGCCCATGGCAGCGAGCGATGCGCGCGAACCACTACCTCAGTTCCCCCGCGACTTCCTGTGGGGGGTGTCCACCTCCGCTCACCAGATCGAGGGCGCCGTCGACGAGCGCGGGCCTTCGGTCTGGGACGCGTTCACCGCGGTGCCGGGCCGGGTGAAGGACGGCACGACGGCCGCCGTCGCCTGCGACCACTACCACCGGTACCGCGAAGACGTCGCGCTCGTGGGCGAGTTGGGGGCGGGCGCGTACCGCTTCTCGGTGTCGTGGCCGCGGGTGCTGCCCGGCGGGGCGGGCGAGGTGAACACTGCGGGCCTGGACTTCTACGACCGCCTCGTCGACGAGCTGTGCGCGGCCGGGGTGAGCCCCGTCCCCACGCTCTTCCACTGGGACACACCGCTCGCGCTCGACGGCGACGGCGAAGGCGGGGGCGGCTGGCTGCGGCGGGACACGGCCGAACGGTTCGCCGAGTACGCGGCCGTGGTGGCCGGGCGCATCGGTGACCGCGCCAAGAAGTGGATCACCCTCAACGAACCCGCCGAGCACACCCTGCTCGGCCACGCGCTGGGCCAGCACGCGCCGGGCAAGCAGCTCATGTTCGACGCGCTGCCCGTGGCGCACCACCAGCTCCTCGCCCATGGCCTCGCCGTACGGGCGCTGCGGGCGGCCGGCGTCACGGACATCGGCATCGCCAACTCGCACGGCCCCACCTGGCCGGCATCGGCCTCGCCCGAGGACGTACAGGCGGCGGACTTCTACGACGTACTCCTGAACCGGCTGTTCGCGGATCCGCTGATCCTCGGCCGCTACCCCGACTTCATCGGCCAGTTGCTGTCCGCCACCACCGGCGACGTCGAGGCCGACCTGAAGGTCATCACCGAGCCGATCGACTGGTACGGGATCAACTTCTACCAGCCGACGAAGGTGGGCGCACCGCTCCCGGCGGCAGCCGGACCGACGGAGTTCTCCGGCCTCACTCTGCCGCCCGAACTTCCCTTCTCCGTGCGGGAGATCGAGGGTCGCGCGGTGACGGACTTCGGCTGGCCGGTGGTCCCGGAATCGCTCACCGAGCTGCTCACCGGCTTCCGCGACCGGTACGGCGACCGGCTGCCGCCGCTGGTCATCACCGAGAACGGCTGCTCGTACGAGGGGCTCGACGACCAGCGGCGGATCGACTACCTCGACGGTCATGTCCGGGCGGTGCACCGGGCGTTGGCGGAAGGGGTCGACGTGCGCGGCTACTTCGTCTGGTCCCTGATGGACAACTTCGAGTGGGCGGAGGGCTACCGGCAGCGCTTCGGTCTCGTGCACGTCGACTACGAAACTCTCGAACGCACCCCGAAGGCGTCGTACGCGTGGCTGCGCGAGGCGCTGCGGGCGCAACGGGCATGACCGCGGATCCGGACCTGGCGCTGAGAGAGCCCGAGGAGCGGGTCGGGCGGAGCTGGACGGCCGCGCTCTCGCTCGCCAACGGAGCGATCTGGGTCGGCTGGTACGGCCCGCTGCAGATCCTCCTCGCCCTCCAGGCGGAGGACCTCGCCCCGGCCGGTACGTCGAAGGAAACGGTCCTCGCGTGGGTGGCGGGCGCGGGGGCCGTGGTGTCCCTGGCCTCGAACCCGCTCTTCGGCGCGCTCTCCGACCGGACGGTGTCGCGTTTCGGGCGGCGCACGCCGTGGATCGTCGCGGGCGCGGCGGGCGGCGCGGCGGCGCTCCTGCTGCTCTCGGCCGCGGGGTCCGTGTGGTGGATGGCGGCGGGCTGGTGCCTGGTGCAGCTCACGCTGAACGCCGCGTTCGCCGCGGTCACGGCCGCCGTGCCGGACCGGGTGCCGCGGCTACAGCGGGGCGCGGTGGGCGGCTGGCTCGGGGCGGCGCAGATCCTGGGCGTGGTGGTGGGGACGGGCCTCGCGACGGTGGCCGGGGGTGTGGGCGCGGGGTACGCGGCGTGCGCGGTGTTCACGCTGGCGGGGGTGCTGCCGTACGTCCTGCGCCACCGGGATCTGCGCCTCGCGCCGCACGACAGGCCGCCGTTCGCGTGGCGGTCGTTCGCGGGCTCCTTCTGGCTGAGCCCGCGCCGCTACCCGGACCTGGGCTGGGCCTGGCTGACCCGCTTCCTGATCAACCTCAGCAACGCCCTGGTCCTGCTCTATCTCCTCTACTACCTGCGGGACCGCCTGCACTACTCCGACCCGGACGAGGGCGTACTGATCCTCACGGCGGTGAACGGCGTGACGCTGCTCGCGACGGTGGTCGTGGGCGGCGTCTGGTCGGACCGTGTGGGCCGCCGCAAACCGTTCGTGCTCTGGTCCGGCGTCCTGATGGCGGTGGCGACGGCGCTGCTGTCCGGCTGGCAGACGTGGCCGGGCGCGATCGTCGCGGCGGCGGTGCTCGGGGTGGGCTTCGGCGTCTTCACGTCGGTGGACTTCGCCCTGATGACGGACGTCCTGCCGAAGGCCATGGACCGCGGCAAGGACATGGGCGTCATCAACATCGCCAACTCGCTCCCCCAGGTCGCGGCCCCCGCCCTGGCGGCCCCGCTCGTGACGCACTTGGGGGGCTACCGGGTGCTGTACCTGGTGGCAGCAGGGATCGGCCTCGCGGGGGCGCTGCTCGTGACGCGGATCAGGGGCGTGGACTGACAGCGGGCCGGGGCCCTCAGAAGCCCAGCTTGCGCAGCTGCTTGGGGTCGCGCTGCCAGTCCTTGGCGACCTTCACGTGCAGGTCCAGGAAGACCGGCGTACCGAGCAGGGCCTCGATCTGCTGGCGGGACTTGATCCCGACCTCCTTGAGGCGCTTGCCCTTCGGGCCGATGATGATGCCCTTCTGGCTGGGGCGCTCGATGTATACGTTCGCGTGGATGTCGAGCATCGGCTTGTCCGCGGGGCGGTCCTGGCGCGGCAGCATCTCCTCCACCACCACGGCGATGGAGTGCGGCAGCTCGTCCCGTACGCCTTCGAGCGCGGCCTCGCGGATCAGCTCGGCGACCATGACCTGCTCGGGCTCGTCCGTGAGATCGCCCTCGGGGTAGAGCGGCGGGCTCTTGGGGAGCATCGGGATGATCAGGTCCGCGAGCAGCTGGACCTGCTTGTCGCCGACCGCGGACACCGGCACGATCTGCGCCCACTCGAAGCCGAGCTCCTTGCCGAGCTGGTCGATGGCGATGAGCTGCTCGGCGAGGGTCTTGCTGTCGACGAGGTCGGTCTTCGTCACGACCGCGATCTTCGGCGTCTTCTTGATGCCGGCCAGTTCCTTGGCGATGAACCGGTCACCGGGGCCGAGCTTCTCGTTCGCGGGCAGGCAGAACCCGATGACGTCGACCTCGGCCCACGTGGTCCGTACGACGTCGTTGAGCCGCTCGCCGAGCAGCGTGCGCGGCTTGTGGAGCCCCGGGGTGTCCACCAGGATCAGCTGGGCGTCGTCCCGGTGCACGATGCCGCGCACCGTGTGCCGCGTGGTCTGCGGCTGGTTCGCGGTGATCGCCACCTTCTGGCCGACCAGAGCATTCGTGAGGGTGGACTTGCCCGCGTTGGGGCGGCCCACGAAGCAGGCGAAGCCGGCGCGGTGGACGGACCCGGAAGACTCTGACGGCTCGGATGACTCGGTACGAACGCTCATGGCGCCCATTCTCCCTGATCGACGGAGGGCCGCAGCACGCCGAGGCACCGATCGGGCATCGGTGAGCTGCCGGAAACTCTCGCGCAACACGAAACACGACGGAAACGCCGGGGTGCCCGTTCCGAAACGCCGGGCGGTGACGCTCTCACTCTGCCCCCACCCGGAGGAGAGATTCCCCGTGCAGCCCCTGTATTCGTCGGCCTCCCTCACCACCACCCTGGCCGCGGCCGACGGCCCCGACACCGGCGACACCGCCTGGCTGCTCGCGGCCACGGCTCTGGTCCTCCTGATGACACCCGGCCTCGCGCTCTTCTACGGCGGCATGGTCCGCACGAAGAGCGTCCTGAACATGCTGCTCATGAGCTTCGTGTCGATCGCCCTGGTCACGGTGGTGTGGCTGCTCGCCGGCTGCTCGCTCGCGTTCGGCGACGACGCGTTCGCGGGCCTGATCGGCGGCGTCGACCACCTCGGGATGGCGGGCATCGGCCCGGGAACCCTCACCGGGACGGTCCCCACGCTCCTGTTCACCACCTTCCAGCTGACCTTCGCGATCCTCACGACGGCGCTGATCAGCGGCGCGATCGCGGACCGCACGAAGTTCGCGGCGTGGCTGGTGTTCGTGCCCGTCTGGGCGCTGCTCGTATACGTTCCCGTGGCGCACTGGGTCTGGGGCCCGGACGGCTGGATCTCCTCGTCGCTCGGCGCCCTGGACTTCGCGGGCGGCCTGGTCGTCGAGATCGCCTCCGGCGCGTCCGGCCTGGCGCTCGTCCTGGTCATCGGTCCGCGCATCGGCTTCAAGAAGGACGCGATGCGCCCGCACAACCTGCCGATGGTCCTGATGGGCGCGGGTCTGCTCTGGTTCGGCTGGCTCGGCTTCAACGGCGGCTCGGCCCTCGGCGCGAACGGCCTCGCGGCGGCCTCACTCCTGAACACCCTGCTCGCCGGGTGCACGGGCCTGCTCGGCTGGCTCTTCGTGGAGCAGAAGCGCGACGGCCACCCCACGACCTTCGGCGCGGCTTCGGGCGCGGTGGCGGGCCTGGTCGCGATCACCCCGGCGTGCGGGGTCGTCGGGGTGCTCGGCGCCGCGGTGGTCGGTCTCGCGGCGGGCGTGGTCTGCTCGTACGCCGTGGCCTGGAAGTTCCGCTTCGACTACGACGACTCCCTCGACGTCGTGGGCGTCCACCTGGTCGGCGGCATCGTCGGCACGCTCCTGATCGGCCTGTTCGCGACGGCCACGATGACGGAGGGCGCGGAGGGCCTCTTCTACGGGGGCGGGCTTGCCCAGCTGGGCAAGCAGACGGTGGCGGTGCTCGTCGTGGCGGCGTACACGTTCGCCGTGACGTACGGCATCGGCAAGGCGATCGACAAGCTCATGGGCTTCAGGGCGTCCGCGGAGGACGAGCAGACGGGCCTCGACCAGACGCACCACGCGGAGACGGCCTACGATCACGGCGTCCTGGTCAGCCCGATGAAGGGGAGCACCGTCCGATGAAGCTCATCACCGCGGTCATCAAGCCGTTCCGCCTGGACGAGGTGAAGACCGCGCTCCAGGAGCTGGGCGTCCAGGGCCTCACGGTCACCGAGGCGAGCGGGTACGGACGCCAGCGGGGCCACACGGAGGTGTACCGGGGCGCGGAGTACCAGGTGGACCTGGTCCCGAAGGTCCGCATCGAGGTCGTCGTGGACGACGCGGACGCCGACGCGGTCATCGACGGAATCGTCCGCGCGGCGTCCACGGGCAAGATCGGCGACGGAAAGGTGTGGGCGGTCCCGGTGGAGACGGTGGTCCGGGTACGGACGGGGGAACGGGGTCCGGACGCGGTGTAGCGGTCACCTGCTCAAACGCCGGACGGGCTGGATTTCCAGCCCGTCCGGCGTTTGAGGACCGGGGTCTGGGGCGGAGCCCCTGCGCGGCGCAGCCGCCAATGGATACAGCCGGGAAGGGGCGGGGTTGGGGAAAGACTCAGTTCGCTTGAGCCCGCACCCGAACCGCACCATCAGGCCCCGCCAGAAACACCGGCGTCCCCACCCCACCAAGGTCCCGCACAGCGGAAAGATCCTCGACGGAGAGCGCCTCCTCGGAGGAGACAACGGCCGCCGCCTCCAAAGACTCCGCACCGGAAGCAACCGCCATCGCAACGGCGGTACGCAGGGCGGAAAGCTTCAGGGAGTCCAGCGAAACCGTCCCGGCGACATACGTACGCCCCGTCTCGTCCCGCACAGCGGCCCCCTCGGCCACACCGTTCCGCGCCCGCGCCGAACGAGCCAGCGTCACGATCTTCCGGTCCTCAGCGTCAAGCGCAGCACTCTCGGTCATGAGCCGAGCATACGGAGGTCAGAGAGCTACATGGCCATCGGGGCCACCGGGTACATCGACCCCCGCCGCCCCTCGGGCGAGGCGAGCCACTCCAGTTTCGCCGCGGTCTCCGCCTCGGGAAGCGGCGTATGGAGCACGATCGTCAGATCGGGCCGCGCCGGCACCCGCAACGCCGTCGACTCCACGTGCAAGGTCCCCACCAGGGGATGGATGAGCTCCTTGTGCACCTGCCCGGCGGGCCGCACGTCCCGCCGCTCCCACAGTTCGGTGAACTCCTCGCCCGCCGTCTCCCGCAGCTCGGCGAGGACAGCCTGGAAGCCCTCGTCGTCCGGGGTCTCCGAGCACGACGCGCGGAACTGGGCGACGACCGACTCCGCGTTGGTCCGCCAACTCACGCTCCGGGAGCGGTAGATGGGGTCGGTGAAGAAGTCCACGAGGCAGTTCTGGGTGATCTCGGGGCGCATCCCGAAGACCATTCCGGCCGCGTCGTTGTACATGACGCAGTTGTAGTAGCGGTCCATGATGTGCGCGGGGTACGGCATCCATGTGTCGATCAGGCGCTGCATCCCCTCGCACATGTCCCGGTCGGCCTGCTCGACCTCGGGGGCGGGCGGGTTGAGCCCGGCGAGGACGTACAGATGCCGCCGCTCGGTGCTCGACAGCTTCAGGACGCGGCCCACGGAGTCCAGGACCTGCGGCGACACGGAGATGTCGCGGCCCTGCTCCAGCCACTGGTACCAGGACGCGCCGACCCCGGCGAGCACGGCGACCTCCTCGCGGCGCAGACCCGGTGTACGCCGCCGCGCGCCGCCGTCCGGAAGTCCCGCCTCCGCGGGGCTGACCCGGGCGCGGCGGCTCATCAGGAACTCGCGCAGCTCACTGAGCCTGCGCGCCTTCGACGCGTCCTGCGGCACCCCGGCCGCGGCCTCACTCATCCCTGGCATGCGCAAGCTCCCCCTTGCCTGGTGTTACGACCACCAGCATAAGTTCCCGCTCCCCACGGCTATTCCTGACGCCCGAAGCTCGTCTCATGGCGATCGACACCACCACTCCCCCGTCCACGACAACGGCGCCCCCGGCCCCGCAAACCCAGCCCCAGCCCCAGCCCCAGTCCCAGCCCTCGGCTCCCAAGCTCTCCACCCGCGACAAGCTCGTCCTCTTCGTGCTCTGCGCCGCCCAGTTCATGGTCGCGCTCGACTTCTCCGTACTGAACGTGGCGCTGCCCGTGCTCGGCACCGACCTGGGCATGAGCCAGTCCGCGCTCCAGTGGGCGGTGACCGCGTTCGCCCTTCCCTCCGGCGGCTTCCTGCTGCTCTTCGGCCGTACCGGCGACCTGTTCGGGCGGCGCAAGCTGTTCCTCGGCGGTCTCGCCCTGTTCGGCCTTGCCTCGCTGCTCGCGACCTTCGCCTGGGACCCGGCGTCGTTCCTGACCGGACGTGCGCTCCAGGGTGTCGGCGCGGCGGCCATCGTGCCGACCGGCATGTCGCTGCTCACCACCACGTTCCCCGAGGGCCCGCAGCGTGACCGGGCGCTCGGGATATCCGGCACGCTGCTCTCGCTCGGCTTCACGGTCGGCATGGTTCTCGGCGGCGTCCTCACCGACACGCTCGGCTGGCGTTCCACGATGGGCCTGCTGACCCTCTTCGCGCTGATCGTGCTGCCGCTGGCGCCCGGCCTGCTGCCCGAGTCCCGCACCCCTGAGCGCCCCCGCCTGGACATCCCCGGCGCGGTCACCGTCACCGGCGGTCTGCTCGCTCTGATCTACTCGCTCTCCACGGCCGCCGAACGCGGCTTCGGCGGCATGGACGTCATCGTCACGCTCGTCGCGGGCGTGCTGCTGCTCGCGGCCTTCGGGTACATCGAGTCGCGCGCCGCGTCACCGCTGGTCTCGCTGCCGATGCTGCGGCGCAGGACGGTCGCGTGGGGCAACCTGGGCGGTCTCGTCACCTTCTCGATGATGTCGGCGGTCATCTTCGCCCTCACGCTTTACCTCCAGGAAGTCCTGGAGCTCTCCGCCTTCCGGACGGGTCTGGTCTTCGGCGTGCAGGGCGTGGTCTCGGTGGTCGCCGGGATCTTCGCGCCCAAGGTCATCAGCCGCTTCGGAGCGCGCCGCACCCTCGTCGGATCGCTGCTCGGCCAGGGCCTGTTCATCGCGGCGCTGCTCGGCATCGACGAGGGCATCTGGTCGGTATGGCTGGCCACCGCGGGCGTCTCGGTGGCGAGCATGTTCCACCTGGGCGCGATCATCTCGTACGGCGTGACGGTCACGTCGGGTGTGCCGGACGATGAGCAGGGCCTGGCCACCGGCCTGGTGACGTCCACCCAGCAGGTGGGCATCACGATCGGCATCCCGCTCCTGGGAGTCCTCGCCACCACCGGCACGGATCTCCTGGCGGGGACACGGACGGTGCTCCTGATCGACGCGGCCGTGGTGCTCGTGGCGGCGGCCCTGGTCGCGCTGGGCCTGCGCACCCGGCGTAAGGGCTAGGGCGTCGGCGTAAGGGCTAGGGCCGGTCGAGCCGCAGTCGTTCCGCCTTCGGGAGCCCGGCCACCACCAAGTCGTACGAGTCCTCGACGAGCTCCCGGACCTGCTGGTCCGGGAGCTTCGCGTCGACCGTCACGGTGTTCCAGTGCCGCTTGTTCATGTGCCATCCCGGCACGATCTCCGGGTGCGCGGCCCGCAGCTGGGCCGCCATGTCCGGATCGCACTTCAGATTCACCTTCAGCGGCTTCGCGTCCAGGGAGCTCAGCGCGAACATCTTCCCGGCGACCTTGAACACCGAGGCGTCGGGCCCGAACGGGAACTCCTCCACCACGGCGTTGAAGGAAAGACAGAACGCGCGCAGCTCCTGGGGGGTCACCCTGACGTCTCCTTCTCCGCGCCCTCGGGCACGACCGGCTCCACGAGCACCGTCACGATCTTGTTCCGCCGCCCGGCCGCGGACTCCGCGGTGAGCTTCAGCTCGCGCCCGTCCGGCAGCGGCACGAGGGCCGAGGCGTCGGCGATCGGGACGCGGCCGAGCGCCTTGGCGAGGAGGCCGCCGACCGTCTCGACGTCCTCGTCGTCGAACTCGTCGAGCCCGAAGAGCTCGCCGAGGTCACCGATGTCGAGGCGCGCGGTGACGCGGTAGCAGCCGTCGTCGAGCTCCTCGACGGGCGGCAGTTCACGGTCGTACTCGTCGGTGATCTCGCCGACGATCTCTTCGAGGATGTCCTCGATGGTGACGATCCCGGCCGTGCCGCCGTACTCGTCGATAACGACGGCGACGTGGTTGCGCTCCTGCTGCATCTCGCGAAGGAGGTCGCCCGCGTTCTTCGTGTCGGGCACGAACGTCGCCGGGCGCATCGCCGTCGACACCAGGTCCGACTCGCTGTCGCGGTTGATGTGCGTCTTGCGGGCCAGGTCCTTGAGATAGACCATGCCGACGACGTCGTCCTCGCTCTCGCCGGTCACCGGGATGCGGGAGAAACCGGAGCGCAGGGCGAGGGTGAGCGCCTGCCGGATGGTCTTGAAGCGCTCGATGGCGACCAAGTCCGTGCGGGGCACCATGACTTCGCGTACGAGGGTGTCGCCGAGCTCGAAGACGGAGTGCACCATGCGGCGCTCCTCGTCCTCGATGAGCGATTCCTTCTCGGCGAGGTCGACCATCGCGCGCAGCTCGGCCTCGGAGGCGAACGGGCCCCGCCGGAAGCCCTTGCCGGGCGTGAGGGCGTTGCCGATGAGGATCAGGAGCGGCGGGATCGGGCCCATGATGCGGGCCAGCGGCAGCAGGACGTACGCGGCGGCGGTCGCGGTGTTGATCGGGTGCTGGCGGCCGATGGTGCGCGGCGACACACCCACGGCCACGTACGACACGAGGACCATCACCGCGATGGCGACGGCGAGCGCCTCCCACGTCTTCGCGAATTCGTTCAGGCAGGCGTACGTCACCAGGGACGCCGCGGCCATCTCGCACGCGACGCGCACGAGCAGCGCCACGTTGAGATAGCGGGTGGGGTCTGCGGCGACCTGGGCGAGCTTGGCGCTGCCGCGCCGCCCGGAGCGGACCGCCTCGTCCGCGCGGAAGCTGGAGGTGCGGGCGATGCCCGCCTCGGCGCAGGCCGCGAGCCAGGCGACGACGACCAGGGCGACGGCGCCCGCGATCAACTGGAAGCTCATGGGGTTACGAGACGGTGGGCGCCGGAGACGGCCCGGTCAGGCCGTTCTCGGCGCGCCAGCCGTCGACGATGGCCGCCTGGAGGCCGAACATCTCGGCCTTCTCGTCCGGCTCCTCGTGGTCGTACCCGAGCAGGTGGAGGACGCCGTGGACGGTGAGCAGCTGGAGCTCCTCGTCCATGGAGTGCTCCGTCGGCGCTTCCTTGCCCTGCCTGAGCGCGACCTCGGGGCACAGGACGATGTCGCCGAGGAGGCCCTGCGGGGCCTCCTCCTCGTCCTTGGCGGGCGGACGCAGCTCGTCCATCGGGAAGGACATGACGTCCGTCGGTCCCGGCAGGTCCATCCACTGGATGTGGAGCTGCTCCATGGCGTCGGCGTCCACGACGATCACCGAGAGCTCGGAGAGCGGGTGGATGCGCATCCGCGCGAGGGCGTGGCGGGCGATGTCGAGGATCGCCTGCTCGTCGACCTCGGTCCCGGATTCGTTGTTGACGTCGATCGACATGGTGCGGCTTCCGCTACTTCCCGTTTTTCTTGTTCTGCTGACTGTCGTCGTACTTCTCGTACGCGTCGACGATACGGCCGACCAGCTTGTGCCGTACGACATCGTGGGACGTGAGCCGCGAGAAGTGCACGTCGTCGATGCCCTCCAGGATGTCCTGGACCTGCCGCAGACCCGACTTGGTGCCGTTCGGCAGGTCGACCTGGGTGACGTCGCCCGTGATCACGATCTTCGATTCGAAGCCGAGGCGGGTGAGGAACATCTTCATCTGCTCGACGCTGGTGTTCTGCGCCTCGTCCAGGATGATGAACGCGTCGTTGAGCGTGCGGCCGCGCATGTACGCCAGGGGGGCGACCTCGATCGTGCCCGCCGCCATCAGGCGCGGGATCGAGTCGGGGTCGAGCATGTCGTGCAGCGCGTCGTACAGCGGCCGCAGATACGGGTCGATCTTCTCGTAGAGCGTGCCCGGCAGGAAGCCGAGCCGCTCCCCGGCCTCGACGGCGGGGCGGGTCAGGATGATGCGGTTGACCTGCTTGGCCTGGAGCGCCTGCACGGCCTTGGCCATGGCCAGGTACGTCTTGCCGGTGCCCGCGGGGCCGATGCCGAACACGACGGTGTTCTTGTCGATGGCGTCGACATAGCGCTTCTGGTTGAGCGTCTTGGGGCGGATCGTGCGGCCGCGGGACGAGAGGATGTTCTGCGTGAGGACCTCGGCCGGGGTCTCCTGGCCGTCGCCCTCGCCTGCCTCGTCCGCCCTGAGCATGGCGATCGAGCGTTCCACTGCGTCCTCCGTCATCGGCTGACCGGTGCGGAGCACCAGCATCATCTCGTCGAACAGTCGCTGGACGAGAGCCACTTCGTGGGCCTCTCCGACAGCGCTGATCTCATTGCCCCGGACATGGATGTCGGCCGCCGGGAAGGCCTTCTCGATCACGCGCAACAGGGCGTCTCCGGAGCCGAGCACCGTCACCATCGGGTGGTTCGCCGGAACGGTGAAGTGTGCTCGCGACTGGCCCTTGGCAGGGGTACGAGCTGTGGGTGTCTGAGTCATGGGCCGGCACTATGGCCTGCTCATCCCTCCTCTGCGCCTAAACCGGCGCCGCTCTCGCGGACCTGGTCGCCCGCCGTGGTGGTTACTCAATCAGTGGTTGCGGTGCCTTTGGGTACCACAACGCCTGGTAGCCCTCTGCACTGCCAAGAGTACGACGCCCCACTGACACCGCCGTAGGGCTTTTTCACTCCGGTGACGCACAGCTGTACGACCTGTTACGCGGATCTGAAGCCGATCGTCGGCACGGCCCGCCGCAGCGGCCACGGACGGGTGGCCTCCGGGAGCAGGCCCTCCAGGAATCCGTAGCGCCGCAGCGCCACCGGGTCCTGGTCGTCGACCTCCCGCACGGTCCGCCACCACGTGGCGACCTCCGCCCAGCCGGGCGCCGACAGGGACCCGCCGAACTCCTGCACCGAGAGCGCCGCCGTGAGCCCCGCGAAGGCGAGCCGGTCGGCGAGGGGCCAGCCGGCGAGGGTGCCGGTCACGAAGCCCGCCACGAAGACATCACCGGCCCCCGTGGGATCAAGCGCCTCGACCGCGATGGCCGGAACCTCCGCGGTCTCGCCGGTCCGCCCGTCCACCGCGTACGCCCCGTCCGCACCCAGCGTCACCACCGCGAGCGGCACGTATTCGGTCAGCGCCCGCGCGGCGGCTCTGGGGCACTGGGTCCTGGTGTACCGCATGGCCTCCTCCGCGTTCGGCAGGAACGCCTCGCAGTGCTCCAGGTCCGCGAGCCCCGCCAGATCCCAGCGCCCGGTGTCGTCCCAGCCGACGTCAGCGAAGATCCGCGTGCCCGTACGCGCGGCCCCGGCGATCCAGGGCGCCCGTGTGCCGGGCGTCAGGGAGGCCACGGCGGCACGCGCGCGCGGCGGGCACGCCGGGGCGCCGCCGTCCGTGGAGTCGGCGTCCGGCGGCGGCTCGTGCCCATGGCTGACCATGGTCCGCTCGCCCTCGTACGCCATGGAGACGGTCACCGGGGAGTGCCAGCCGGGCACGGTGCGTGACGTCGCGAGATCGATGCCCTCCCCCTGTTCGAGGGCGTCCCAGCAGTACTCCCCGTAGTGGTCGTCCCCGAAGGCCGCCGCGAGGGACGTACGCAGCCCGAGCCGGGAAAGCGCCGTCGCCATATTGGCCACGCCACCGGGACTCGACCCCATCCCGCGCGCCCAGGACTCGGTCCCGCGCACCGGCGCGGAATCGAGCCCGGTGAAGATGATGTCGAGAAAGACCGTGCCGGTGAGGAAGACGTCACAGGACGGATCGCCTGCTCTGCGGGCTGCCTTGAGCGGGTCGATGCTGGGTTTGAGAGGTACGACCATGCAGGCAACGTAACGGAAGAAACCCCGTGGGGCTCGAACGCCGGACGAGCCAGGGTCGAGCCCGCCCGGCGCGGGAGGCCTGTTGTTGTCACCCCGCCCGGCGCGGGAGGCCTGCTGCTATCAGCCCGTCCGGCGTTTGAGGACGAACTCGGCGAAGCCGGTGATGACGGTACGTACAAGGCCCCCGCGCCAGCGGGTTTTCGGGAAGGGGCGGGGTTGGGGAAAGAAGAAGCCCCGCCCCCAACCAGCTACCCCCCGAGCTCCGCCTCAACAAGATCGGCAGCCCGAGCCGTACCCCCCTCAGCCCGCACCTCCGCCTTGAGCTCAGCAGCCCGAAGCACGACATCGGGAGAGGACGTCAGCTCAAGGAGCGCGGCCCGCAGCGCCCCCGCCACCGCATCAGCGGTATCAATCCGCCGGGCAACCCCCAACTCAACCAAGCGGTCAGCGTTGAGCGGCTGCTCGGCCCCCTGAGGAACGGCGATCATCGGCACCCCGCAGAACAGCCCCTCACTGCTGCTCCCCATCCCCGCATGGGTCACGAACGCGTCGGCCTGCTCCAGGATCGCCAACTGCGGTACCCACGAGCACACTTCGACGTTCCCCGGCACTTCCCCGAGCTCCGCGGGATCCACGTGCTTGCCGATCTGGAGCACCACGTGCCACCCCTCAAGCCCCCCGAAGGCCCCCACGCACTGCCGGTAGAACTCGGGCTGCTGCGTGTAGGAGGACCCGAGCGAAACGAGCAACACCTTCTCGGCACCCTCCGGCCGCCGCCACTCCCCCTGCCCCGCGCGGTCCGCCCGGTCCCCGAAGCAGGGCCCCACAAAGTCGACCCGCTTCGGATCGACCCGGTCGGCGGAGAGCTGCATGACCCGCGGGATCATCGCGATCGCACGGTCGGGCGTGCCCGAGAAGGCGGCGACGTCCAGGGTCGTGGCCCCGCACTCCGCGAGCCACTCCCCGAACCGCGCCTCCAACTCGGCGGCCCCCGGAAGCTGCCGGAGGTGCGCACCGACCTCCTCCTGATAGCCCTCCCAGGCCACGAAGGTCGGCGACAGCTGCATGAACGGCCGCCGCTGCCCCTCGGCAAGGGCACGGGCGACGTACGCGCCGATGTCGTACAGATACAGATCGGCGGGGTCCTCGTCGTAGAACGAGCGCAATTGCGGAAGCACCGACATCGCGTCGTCCAGGAACAGGCCGCTCGCGGCGATCGGGTCCTCGGGCCAGACGTTGTCCTTGAACGGCAACCCCGATGTGCACGGGACGAGTTCGGCGCCGGTGGGCTCGATGAGGCCGCGGGTCGCGGGGTCGTTCGCGTACGTCACCCGGTGGCCGCGCGCCACCAGCTCACGGATGATCTCCAGAGAGGGCAGCACATGGCTGACCATCGGGACGCCGACCATGGCGATGTGGGCACGGCGACGGGAAGTTCGACGATGCATGGATGAGATTCCTTCACGTGTTCTCACTGCTACGGATCAGGACACGGCGGCCCGGCGCCACAGCCGCTGACCAGCGGGGGCGCTCGGGCCTATGAGGGCCGTGTCAGCCGTAGAGCTGAATGAAGGAGTCCATGGGCGGACCATAACTCCGCCCTCGGCGATCAGTCGAACGAATATTGCGCGACCTCGGCGAGATACCGGGCCCGCAGCTCCTCGTCCCGCGCGCTCCCGTCGAGGAAGGACGCCTCGAACGAGTTCCGCGCGAGCTCCCGCAGCCGCTCCTGGTCGAGCCCGAGGGCTTCCCGTACGGCGTGGAAGGTGTCGTCGACATAGCCGCCGAAGTACGCCGGGTCGTCGGAGTTGACCGTGCACAGCAGCCCGGCGTCCATCATCCGCGCGAGGGGATGCTCTTCGAGTACGTCGATGGCGCGCAGCCGGACGTTGGACAGCGGGCAGAGGGTGAGCGGCACGCGCTCGCTCACGAGCCGCTCCACAAGGCGCGGGTCCTCCATGCAGCGCAGGCCGTGGTCGATGCGCTCGACGCCGAGTACGTCGAGGGCCTCCGTGATGTACGCGGGCGGCCCCTCCTCACCGGCGTGCGCGACCCGGCGCAGGCCGAGCGCGGCGGCCGCCTCGTACACCTCGCGGAACTTGGCGGGCGGGTGGCCGACCTCGGCGGAGTCGAGTCCGACGCCGATGATCCGGTGCAGATGGGGCTTCGCGGCCTCCAGCGTCTCCAGGGCCGATTCGGCGGACTGGTCCCGCAGGAAGCACATGATGAGCCGGGTCGAGATCCCGTGCCGCTCCTCGCTGCGGTCCAGGGCGCGCCCGAGCCCTTCGACGACGGTGTCGATGCCGACGCCGCGCGCCATGTGGGCCTGCGGGTCGAAGAAGATCTCGGCGTGCCGTACTCCCTGCTCGGCGGCGCGCGCCAGATAGGCGTCGGCGAGCTCCTCGAAGTCCTCCTCGGTGAGCAGCACGGCCATCAGGCCGTAGTACAGGTCGAGGAAGGACTGAAGGTCGTCGAAGAGATAGGCCTTGCGGAGCTCTTCGGTGTCCGCGTAGGGCAGGGTGACGCCGTTGCGGGCGGCGAGGGCGAAGGCCAGCTCGGGTTCGAGCGTGCCCTCGATGTGGAGGTGGAGTTCGGCTTTGGGGAGGGGCATGGCGCGGCTCATTCAGGTGGTTCGTTTGGGCAGAGGTACACGCAACAGGTCTTGGGCGACGGTGAGTTCACCGTCGAATCCCGCGTCCCGGGCCTGCTGCTCGAATACGCCGGGGTCGGGGTAGCGCTGGCTGAAGTGGGTCAGCACGAGATGCCGGACGCCGGATTCGACGGCGACACGGGCGGCCTGGCCCACGGTCAAGTGACCGTGATCAAGCGCTAGTTGCTCGTCCTCGTTCAGGAAGGTGGACTCGATGACGAGCATGTCGCAGCCCTCGGCGAGGGCGTGGACGCCGTCGCAGAGCCGGGTGTCCATCACGAAGGCGAACCGCTGCCCGCGCCGCACCGCGCTGACCTCGTCGAGCGTGACGCCCCGCAACTCGCCCTCGCGTTGCAGGCGCCCCACGTCGGGCCCCGTGATGCCGCGCGCGGCGAGCAGGTCCGGGAGTATGCGACGACCATCGGGCTCGGTGATGCGGTAGCCGAAGGATTCGACGGGGTGGGACAGCTTGACGGCGTCGAGCGCGAAGGGAGGCCCGGCGGCCAGCCGGCCATCGGCCTCGACGGGTTCGACCACGAGCTGAACGGTCTCGCGGTAAGCGGTGGCGTATCGCAGCCGGTCGAAGAAGTGCCGCCCGGAGTGCGGGAAGTGCACGGTCACGTCGTGCGGGACGCGGTCCAGGTTGATGCGCTGGATGACGCCGGGCAGCCCCAGCGAGTGATCGCCGTGGAAGTGCGTGACGCAGATCCGGTGCAGGTCGTGTGCGGCGACCCCGGCACGCAGCATCTGGCGCTGCGTGCCCTCGCCGGGGTCGAAGAGGATGCCCTGCCCGTCCCAGAGCAGGACGTAGCCGTTGTGGTTGCGGTGCCGGGTCGGTACCTGGCTCGCGGTGCCGAGGACAACCAATTCACGTACGGACAAGGCGGTTTATCCGGGAGGCCACTGCAGGCCGCGTCCGCCCAGGACGTGGGCGTGCGCGTGGAAGACGGTCTGGCCCGCGCCGGCGCCGGTGTTGAAGACGATGCGGTAGCTCTCCGCCTTCTCCTCGGCGGCGACCTCTCCGGCTTCGCGCAGGACGTCGGCGGCGATGGCCGGTTCGGCGGCGGCGAGGCTGGCCGCGTCCGGGTGGTGCACCTTGGGGATGACCAGGATGTGGGTGGGGGCCTGCGGGTTGATGTCCCGGAAGGCCACGGTCGTGTCCGTCTCCCTGACGACGGTGGCGGGTACGTCACCCGCGACGATCTTGCAGAACAAGCAGTCTGCCTGCGGTTCTCCCGCCATACGGCGCCTCCGTGCCTCGCTGCGTCACTGTCCCCCGCATGCTATCCGGGCTGCGCCCAAGCTCGGCCAGTCCCCTCAGCCCCCGGCGTCCCTTCGCCCCCGAACAAGCCTCTCCCACCCACCCGCCCGTTCACCCCGCATCCACCCCTGACCGAACAAGCTCTCCCGCCCACCCGCCCGATTTCCCGGCAGTAACACGCGAGCACTCGCAGTCGGCGACGCTCGGGAGGGGGTGTGTCGGTATTTCCGCCCGGAGCACGGTTCGCGGCACTCCCCAGCCGGAAGAGAACAGGCGACCACAGGCGGATGGCGAGGACGGACATACCGGCGCGCCCCCGCACCCACAGACGGAGCAGACCCGCACGGCGCAAACCGCCCCGCTCAGTCCCGCGGCAGCTCCGGCGCCGTCTTGGGCGGCGCAGCCTCCAGCGCGGCAAGCGCAAGACGGATCGCCTCGTCCAGCTGCGGATCGCGCCCCGCCGCGTAATCCTCCGGGGTGGTCCAGACCTCCACGTCCGGATCCACCCCGTAGTTCTCGACGCCCCACCCGTACCCCTCCAGCCAGAAGGCGTACTTCGGCTGCGTCACGAGCGTCCCGTCCACCAGGCGGTACCGGCTGTCGATGCCGATGACGCCGCCCCACGTCCGCGTACCCACCACGGGCCCGATCCCCAGCGCCTTGATCGCCGCGTTCACGATGTCTCCGTCGGAGCCGGAGAATTCGTTGGCGACGGCGACGACGGGGCCGCGGGGCGCGTCCGAGGGGTAGCTGAAGGGCTGTGCGCCGCGCGGCAGGTCCCAGCCCACGATCTTGCGCGCGAGCTTCTCCACCACCAGCTGGGACGTGTGACCGCCGCGGTTCTCGCGGACGTCCACCACGAGCCCGTCGCGGGCCACCTCCACCCGCAGATCCCGGTGGATCTGCGCCCAGCCGGGCGCCTGCATGTCCGGCACGTGGAGATAGCCGAGCCGCCCCTCGGACCGCTCATGGACGTAGGCACGCCGGTCGGCGACCCACGCGTGGTACCGCAGCGGCTCCTCGTCGTCGACGGGGATCACTACGGCGTGCCGGGGGTCGCCCCCGCCCGCGGGCGACACCGTCAGCTCCACCGGCTTCCCCGCCGTACCCACCAGCAAGGGGCCGGGCCCCGTCACCGGATCCACCGGCCGCCCCGCGATCGCCAGCAACGCGTCCCCGGCACGGACGGCCACACCCGGCGCGGCAAGGGGCGAGCGGGCAGACGGGTCCGACGTCTCGGAGGGCAGGATCCGGTCGATGCGCCACGCCCCGTCCTCGCCCCGCGAGACATCCGCGCCGAGCAGCCCCTGCCGTACGGACGAACTCCCCCAGGCCCCGCCCCCCATGACGTACGCGTGCGAGGTGCCGAGCTCCCCGGCGACCTCCCACAGCAGGTCCACGAGATCGTCGTGCGTGGCCACCCGGTCGAGCACGGGACGGTAGCGGTCCAGTACGCCGTCCCAGTCGACGCCGCCCAGGTCGGGCCGCCAGAAGTTGTCCCGCATCAACCGCCCGGCCTCGTCGTACATCTGGCGCCACTCGGCGGCCGGATCGACCGTCTGCCTGACCCGCGAGAGGTCGACGTTGATGTTCGAGTCGGAGCCCTCCTCGCCGGAGGCACGCCGATCGCTCGGCACGACCTTCAGCTTGCCGTCGGCCCACAGCAGCACCCGCTTGCCGTCCCCGCTGACGGAGAAGTGGTCGGCGTCGGATGCCAGCTCGTCGATGTGCTGCTGCGCCAGGTCGTACCGTTCGAGTTCGGTGCGCGGGTCGGGGTCCGACGGGGTGGCCCTGGACGCGCCGAGGACGCCCCGCACGGGATGCCGCAGCCACAGGACGCCGTCCTTGGCGGCCCGCAGGGTGGAGTAGCGGGCGGCCTCGACCGGGAACGGCACGATGCGGTCGGCGAGCCCGTCGAGGTCGATGCGCGTGACGGGCGAGCCCTCGCTGTCCGGGGTCTCGTCCTTGTCGGGCGCCTCGAAGGGCCGCCCGTGCCGCTGCGGCCCGAACGGCGAGGGCGTGGTGGCGGCCAGCGTGATGAGGTAGGGCCGCGATCCGCCGACGAAGGCGAGGTCGAAGACGTGCTCGTCGTAGACGGGGTCGAAGGCCCGCGCCGACAGGAACGCCAGGTGCTTGCCGTCGAGGGTGAACGCGGGCGCGTAGTCGCGGAAGCGCAGCGGCGTCGCTTCGGACACCGAGAGGTCGGCGGTGTTCGCCAGCTTCAGCTGGCGCAGCGGCCGTGGCCCCGGATGCGACCACGCGAGCCAGGCCGAGTCCGGCGAGAAGACGAGACCCCCTGCGTCCCCGTGCTCTCCGCGGTCGACCTCGCGCACCTCCCCGCTCTCCCGCTCCACGAGCAGCACACGCCCGTCGTGCGAGGCGACGGCGGCCCGGCTGCCGTCGGGCGCCATGGCGAGCCCGAGCACCCGGCCCAGCTGCCCGGCGGCGATCCTGCGCGGCGTCGCGCCCGGCGCGAGGCCGGTGGCGGGCGCGAACTGGAGGGCGTCGTCGCCCTCGGCGTCCGTGACCCAGACGACGTGTTCCTCGCCGTCGACGCGGAAGGTGCGCGGTAGCCGTGCGCGCACCCCGTGCTCGACGGCGAGCGCACGGGCGGGCCCCTCGCGGTGGGTCACCCAGTGCACGCCGCCGCGCACGGAGACGGCGCTGCCCCGCCCCGTGTGGTCGGGGGCGGCGGCGCCGAACCAGCGGGACGCGCTCACGGGGAACGGCTGGAGGTCGGTGCGCTGACCGCCGAGGCGGACGTCGATGCGGCGCGGCTCGGCGTCCGACAGGTCGTCAAGGAGCCAGAGTTCACCCGCCGACGCGTATACGACGCGGGTGCCGTCGGTGGCGGCGTGCCGGGCGTAGAAGCCGTCGATTCCGGTGTGCCTGCGCAGATCGGAGCCGTCGGCGAGCGAGGAGTAGAGGGCGCCGACGCCTTCGTGATCGGAGAGGAAGGCGATGCGCTCGCCCACCCACAGCGGGTACTCGATGTTCCCGTCGAGCTCTTCATGGACGCGTACGAACCGGTCCTCACCTCCCGAGGTGCCCGCGCCGCCCTTGCCGTCCTCACCGCCCCGCCGGATCCACAGCTTGCCCGCCGTGCCGCCTCGGTACCGCTTCCACCAGGCGGCCTCGCGCCCCATCGGCGCGGAGAGCAGCAGGGCCTGGCCTTCTTCGGGGCCGTGCGCGACGTCGCCCACGAGGCCGTACGGAAGGGTGTCGGCGGGCCCGCCGTCGAGGGGGACGGCCCGCGCCCAGCTGCGGCGCAGCGAGGCCTGGCCGTACGTACTGACCGCGAGGACCTGCCCGTCCGGGGTCCAGCCCCGCACCCCCGTACGGGCGCTGCCCCAGTACGTCAGCCGCGTGGAGGGTCCGCCGTCGACTGGCGCGACATGCACCTCGGGGGCGCCGTCGCGGGTGGAGGTCCAGGCGACGGTCGTGCCGTCCGGGGAGATGCGGGGGTGGTTCACGGGCATGTTGTCGGCGCTGACGCGCCATGCCCGGCCGCCGTCCAGGGGCGCGACCCACACGTCGTCCTCAGCGGTGAAGGCGACCAACTCGCCGCGCAGATGCGGATACCGGAGATACGCAGAGTGCCCAGTCGATGTCACCAAGCCAGCCTAAGCAGCCGCAGCGGCCCCGGACAGCGTTTTGGATCACTTGCCCTTGAAGCACGAGCACGTCGGATCCGGCGTCGGCGGCAGCGTGGCGGTCACCGTGACGGTCGCCGCGGGTGGCTGGTCCGGCTCGTCGGGCTTGTCGCCGCTGTGGTCGTCGCCGTTGTCGTTTCCGTCGTCCCAATTGCCGTCGTCGCTGCCGTCGTTCCCGTCGTCGCCGCCCTCGCAGTCGCCGAGCACGTCCACGTGGAACCACTGCTTGCCGTCGACCTTGGCGGTCAGGCTGCCGCGGACGCAGTGCCCGTCGACGACGGACCAGACCACACCGGTGACGGTGATGTCGCTGGTGTCGTCGGAGCCTTTGCCGTTCCTGGCCTGTCCCTGGCAGTCGACGTCGACGTCGGTCTTCTGCTCCGGATCGCCGCTGGAGGGTGTGACCCTGTCCTTGAAGCGGGCCGTGCAGCTGATCCACAGCACGTCGAGGTGCTGGCGCTCCAGCTCCTTCGTCGCCATCTCGTCGGTGGTGATGGCGATGGCCGCGGTGTTCGTGGACCCGTCGACCGGATCACACGCGGCGACGCCGATCACCGCCGCCCCCGCGAACCCGACGGCGTACAGCACCCGCCCGCGCCGTCCGCCTGCGCTCACCGCACGATCACGTATGCGCCTCAATGCCCCCATAGGCGGCAGAGTGCCACCGCGAGCCGCCTGACGATAGTCCCCTTTGCGTCCACTCCGAACGCCTTCCCGCCTATCTGCGGGTCGGCCGTCAGCCGCGCAGCAGCAGCCACTCCTGCAACTCCACCAAGTTCCCTTCCGGGTCCCTGAGATGGGCGACCCGCATGCGCTCCGTCAGGGGGGCGGGTCCGTGGACGATGACTCCGCCGCGTTCGGCGATCCGCGCGCAGTACGCGTCGAGGTCGTCGACCCGCAGCACCACCAGTGAGCGGTGTCCGGTCGCGGGCTCGTCCAGTTCGTCGAGGAGCCGCGCCATCGCCGAGCGGTCCTGGAGCGCGATCCCCGCGGAGCCGGTCGCCGGGCTGAATTTCTCGTACGGCCCGTCGGTCGCCCCCGACTGGGGCTTGAGGCCCAGGATGTCGGCGTAGAAGCGATAACAGGCCGCGAAGTCCGATACGAGCAGCCGCACTTGGGCGAGTTCCACGGTATCTCCCTTACCCTGCGCGGTGGTTCAGGACCAGCGGCCCGTGCGTCCGAGGAGCAGGGCGGCCGCCGCGGTCCCCGCGGTCGACGTACGCAACACGCTACGCCCCAGGCGGTACGGCTTCGCGCCCGCCTCGGCGAACGCCGCGAGTTCGTCCGGCGATACGCCGCCCTCGGGGCCGACCACCAGGACGATGTGCCCCGTGACCGGAAGCTCCGCCGTGGCCAGCGGCTCGCTGCCCTCCTCGTGCAGGACCGCGGCGAAATCGGCCCCGGCGAGCACCGCCGCCACCTGCTTGGTCGACGCGGCATCGGAGATCTCGGGGAAACGCACCCGGCGGGACTGCTTGCCCGCCTCGCGTGCCGTCGCCCGCCACTTGCCGAGCGCCTTGAGCCCGCGCTCGCCCTTCCACTGTGTGATGCAGCGGGACGCGGACCAGGGCACGATCGCGTCGACGCCGGTCTCCGTCATGGTCTCGACGGCGACTTCACCGCGGTCGCCCTTGGGCAGCGCCTGTACGACGGTGATCCGGGGCTCCTGCGGCGCCTCTTCCCGGACGGAGTCCATCCGTACGAGCAGCCGGTCCTTGCCCTCGGTGCCCGTGACCACGCAGTCGGCCCAGCGCCCCGCGCCGTCGGTCAGGACGACGTCCTCACCGGCGTGCAGCCGCTTCACGGAGACGGCGTGGCGCCCTTCGGGACCGTCGAGGACGTACTGTCCGTCGCCGCCCGCACCGGCGTTCTGGAAGCTCTCGACGACGAAGACGGGCGCGGTCACGCCTCGCCGCCGGGCTGGGTGTCCTGCTGCCCGTCGACCGCCGACGCGGCCTGCGCCTCGGCCAGTTCGGCCGCGAGGACCTCCACCAGCTGCCCGGCCGCGAGATCGCGCGACATGCGGTGTCCCTGCCCCGCCCACAGCGCCATGCCCTGCGCGTCACCGGCCTTGGCGGCGGCCTTGCGCAGGCCGCTGGTCAGGTGGTGGATCTGGGGGTAGGCGGCGGGGGCGTACGGCCCGTGCTCGCGCATGAAGCGGTTGACCAGGCCGCGCGCGGGGCGGCCGGAGAAGGCGCGGGTCAGCTCGGTCCTGGTGAACAGCGGGTTGGTCATGGCCTGCTTGTGCAGGGCATTCGCGCCCGACTCGGGGCAGACCAGGAAGGCCGTGCCGAGCTGCGCGGCGTCGGCGCCGGCCGCGAGCACCGCGGCGATCTGCGAGCCGCGCATCAGACCGCCGGCCGCGACGATCGGGATCTGTACGGTCTCGCGCACCTGCGCGATGAGCGAGAGCAGGCCGAGTCCGGCGCCGTCCGTCTCGGGGTTGTCGCGGTGCGTGCCCTGGTGGCCGCCCGCCTCGATGCCCTGGACGCATACGGCGTCGGCGCCGGACCACTGGGCGGTCTGGGCCTCTTCGGGCGTGGTGACGGTGACGACGGTGATGGTGCCGACGCGTGCGAAGGAGTCGAAGACGTCGCGGGTGGGGCAGCCGAAGGTGAACGACACGAGCGGCACCGGGTCTTCGACGAGGATCGCGAGCTTGGCGTCGTAGCCGTCGTCGCGGCCGCTGTCCGGGTCGCCGAGCTGGGTCTCGTACCAGGCGGCCTCACCGGCGAGCTGGTTGCGGTAGACCTCGACGGCGGCGGCGTCGGCGTACTCGGGCTGCGGCATGAAGAGGTTCACGCCGAACGGCCGGCTCGTGAGCCCGCGCAACTGTTTGATCTCCTGGTACATCCCGTCGGCGGTTTTGTACCCGGCGGCGAGGAAACCGAGCCCTCCGGCCTCGCAGACGGCCGCGGCGAGCTGGGGGCAGGAAGCGCCGCCCGCCATGGGGGCCTGCACGATCGGAAGGCGGCAGAGATCGGTCAGTGCGGAGGACATGAACGCATCGTGCCATGACCTGGCCGGGGGGCCGAATCGCGCCTTGCACGGGGCCCGCGGGGGCCCCGTAAGGGGCGCGGGGCTGTGACATGTGCGGCTCCGCCGCGGGGCGCGGGCAACCACGACGGCCCGCGGGCGAATACGACAAAGTGCCCCCGGCGCGGGTATCCGCCGCCGGGGGCACAAAGAGACACCGCTCTGGGCGCTACCGCCCGTTGAACGCGTCCTTGAGACGCGAGAACAGACCCTGCTGCCCCGGCTGGAACTGCCCCGTGGGCCGCTCCTCGCCGCGCAGCTGCGCAAGCTCCCGCAGGACCCGCTCCTGCTCCGCGTCCAGCTTGGTCGGCGTGAGGACCTCGACGTGCACGATGAGGTCGCCGCGTCCGCCGCCCCGCAGATGCGTGATGCCGCGGCCGTGCAGCGGCACCGACTGGCCGGACTGCGTGCCCGGACGGATGTCGACCTCTTCGAGGCCGTCCAGCGTCTCGAGCGGCACCTTCGTGCCCAGAGCCGCCGCCGTCATCGGGATGGTGACCGTGCAGTGCAGGTCGTCGCCGCGCCGCTGGAACACGGAGTGCGGCAGCTCGTGGATCTCCACGTACAGGTCGCCGGCGGGGCCGCCGCCGGGGCCGACCTCGCCCTCGCCCGCGAGCTGGATCCGCGTGCCGTTGTCGACACCGGCCGGGATCTTCACGGTGAGCGTCCGCCGCGACCGGATGCGGCCGTCGCCGGCGCACTCCGGGCACGGGGTGGGCACGACCGTGCCGAAACCCTGGCACTGCGGGCAGGGCCGCGAGGTCATGACCTGGCCCAGGAAGGACCGCGTGACCTGCGACACCTCACCGCGACCGCGGCACATGTCACATGTCTGGGCGGACGTTCCCGGCGCGGCGCCTTCACCGCTGCAGGTCGTACATACGACCGCCGTGTCGACCTGTATGTCCTTGGTGGTCCCGAAGGCGGCCTCGTCGAGGTCGATCTCGAGCCGGATCATGGCGTCCTGGCCGCGGCGCGTGCGCGACCGGGGGCCACGCTGCGACGCCGTGCCGAAGAACGCGTCCATGATGTCCGAGAAGTTGCCGAAGCCACCGGCTCCGAAACCGCCCGCACCACCGCCGCCGCCCGCCTGGGACAGCGGGTCGCCGCCGAGGTCGTAGACCTGCTTCTTCTGCGGGTCCGACAACACCTCGTACGCGGCGTTGATCTCCTTGAAGCGCTCCTGAGTCTTCGGGTCCGGATTCACGTCCGGGTGAAGCTCTCGCGCAAGCCTCCGGAAGGCCTTCTTGATTTCGTCCTGGGAAGCGTCGCGGCGCACGCCTAGTACGGCGTAGTAGTCCGTGGCCACTTACGACTCCGCCAGGATCTGTCCGACGTAACGTGCCACTGCGCGTACTGCTCCCATCGTTCCCGGATAGTCCATGCGGGTCGGGCCGACCACGCCGAGTTTGGCTACTGCCTCGCTGCCCGAACCGTAGCCGACGGAGACCACGGACGTAGAGCTGAGTCCCTCATGGGCGTTCTCGTGACCGATCCGTACGGTCATGCCCGAATCAGTGGCCTCGCCAAGCAACTTGAGCAGAACGACCTGCTCCTCAAGAGCCTCCAGGACGGGCCTGATGGTGAGGGGAAAGTCATGTCCGAAGCGGGTGAGATTGGCCGTTCCGCCGATCATCAGCCGCTCTTCGGTCTCTTCGACGAGGGTTTCGAGGAGCGTGGAGAGCACCGTGGCCACCGTGCCCCTGTCCTCCGCGTCGAAGGACTCCGTCATGTCCTGCACCAGCTGCGGCACGTCCGCGAAGCGACGGCCCGCGACCCTGCTGTTGAGCCGCGCCCGCAGATCCGCGAGCGAGGTCTCGCCGAACGGGGCGGGACAGTCGATCATGCGCTGCTCGACCCGGCCCGTGTCCGTGATCAGGACGAGCATCAGCCGGGCGGGAGCCAGCGAGAGCAGCTCCACGTGCCGCACCGTCGACCGCGTGAGGGACGGATACTGCACGACCGCGACCTGCCGGGTCAGCTGCGCGAGCAGCCGCACCGTGCGCGCCACGACGTCGTCGAGGTCGACGGCGCCGTCGAGGAAGTTCTGGATGGCCCTGCGCTCCGGCGCCGCCATCGGCTTGACGCCCGCGAGCCGGTCGACGAAGAGGCGGTACCCCTTGTCGGTCGGGATGCGCCCCGCGCTCGTATGAGGCTGGGCGATGAACCCTTCCTCCTCCAGCGCCGCCATGTCGTTGCGGACCGTGGCCGGGGAGACCCCGAGGCTGTGCCGCTCGGTGAGCGCCTTGGAGCCGACGGGCTCCTCGGTGCCGACATAGTCGTGGACGATGGCGCGCAGCACCTCGAGCCTGCGTTCACTGAGCATCCGCGCACACCTCCACCTTTTTGCCCTGAAACCTGTCTGCCCTGCGGCCCCGCCTGGCACTCCCCACAGGTGAGTGCCAGCCCGCGCCGCGCCCAGTGTACGGCCGTGAGGTACGGCCCCGGCAAGGGCAGCGGCTGCCGAGCGACCGCCACGGGGCTAGCGTCGGCGTATGGACGTGGCACTGGCTTGGGACGAGGCGGGCTGGGAGCGGCTCGCGCCGCATGTGGGGCGGCGGCGCCTCCCGGTCTGGGACTGTACGGCGGGTCTGGTCGTCGGCGGCGAATCGGCGCTGATGATCGAGGCGGGGGCGACCCTGCGCGAGGGGGCGGAGCTGCGCACTCAGGCGCGCGGCATTCTCGGCGGGAGGCGGCGGGTCACGCACCTCGCCCTGACGCACCCGCACTTCGACCATGTGCTCGGTGCGGCGGCGTTCGCGGGCGTGGAGGTGTACGGCGCGGTCGGCCTCGACAAGCTTCTCACCGGGGGCCGCGACGAACTGCGTGCGTCGGCGGTCCGGCACGGGGTCGCCCCGGACGCCGCGGCGGAGGCCGCCGATCTGCTCGTGCGGCCGCATCACGCGGTGTGCGGGGAGTGGACGCTTGACCTGGGCGGCGGGGTGCAGGTCCTGCTGGCGAACGTCGGGCCCGGTCACACGGGGCACGACCTGGCGGTGCTCGTCCCGGCGGGTGCGGGCAGCCCGGAGATCGTCTTCTGCGGCGACCTGGTCGAGGAGTCGGGCGAACCGCAGGCGGGCGATGACGCGGTACCGGAGCGGTGGCCCGCGGCGCTCGACCGGCTCCTCGAACTGGGCGGTCCTGACGCGCTGTACGTGCCGGGGCACGGTGCGGTGGTCGATGCGGCTTTTGTCCGTGCGCAGCGCGCCACACTGGCGGCTCGTTTCGGCGTGTCGTAGCCGGTCGTACGCCTCTTCTCTTATCGTCATGCGAATGCGCCAGTACTCCGCAGACCTCACCCCGCCGTGGAAGAAACCGAAGGCCGTGCCCGAGGTCGCCGCGGAGGCGGACCTCGTGGTGGAGGAGCTGAGCACCGGCTTCTGCGGGGCGGTGATCCGCTGCGAGAAGACGGCGGAGGGTCCGACGGTGACCCTGGAGGACCGCTTCGGCAAGCACCGGGTCTTCCCGATGACTCCGGGCGGTTTCGCCCTGGAGGGCCGGACGGTCACCCTCGTCCGCCCCTCCGCGGCCGCTCCTCTCGTACGTCCCACACGCACCGCGTCCGGCTCGGTGGCCGTACCGGGGGCGCGGGCCCGCGTCGCGCGCGCCGGGCGGATCTATGTGGAGGGGCGGCACGACGCGGAGCTCGTCGAGCGGGTGTGGGGCGACGACCTGCGGATCGAGGGCGTGGTCGTCGAGTACCTGGAGGGCATCGACGACCTCCCGGCGATCGTCACGGAGTTCTCCCCCGGCCCCGACGCCCGCCTGGGCGTCCTGGTGGACCACTTGGTGCCCGGCTCGAAGGAGTCGCGGATCGCGGCGGAGGTGAGTTCTTCCTCCGCGCTGGTGGTGGGGCACCCCTATATCGACGTGTGGGAGGCGGTGAAGCCGTCGTCGGTGGGGATCGCGGCGTGGCCCCGCGTGCCGCGCGGCCAGGACTGGAAGACGGGCGTCTGCGAGGCCCTCGGCTGGCCCCTGAACACGGGGGCCGCGTGGCAGCGGATCCTGGGTTCGGTGCACAGTTACAGGGATCTTGAACCGGCGCTGCTCGGCCGCGTGGAGGAACTGATCGACTTCGTCACGGGCGAGTAGGCGGGCCCCTGGGCCCAGGACGGCTCCGATCCGGCTGACCCGCCGCGGGCCCGGCTGACCCGCCGCTTCGCGGCGCAATCTTTCCCGCCCACCCGCCCGATTGCCCCGCGTCTGCCCACCCCGCCCAGGTGCTGCCTCTTCAGCCCCTCCGGCGTTTGAGGAGCGGGGTCTGGGGCGGAGCCCCAGTTTCGGGAAGGGGCGGGATTGGGGAGAGCCCCGCAGGGCCCGCCCGAACCTCAGTCCACCAAGTCCCGCACCACCGCATCCGCCAGCAACCGCCCCCGCAGAGTCAGCACCGCCCGCCCCTCCTCATAAGGCCCCGCCTCAAGAAGACCATCGGCCAGCGCGCGGCCCGCCGCCGCGAGGCCCTGCGGGCGGAGAAGATCCAACGGACACCCCTCAAGCAGCCGCAGCTCCAGCAGAATCCGCTCCACCCGCCGGTCCTCACCGGCAAGAACCTCCCGCCCCGCCCCCGGCGAGCGCCCCGCGGCCAGCGCCCCCGCATAAGCCCCCGGATGCTTGACGTTCCACCACCGCACACCCCCCACATGGCTATGGGCCCCCGGCCCGGCCCCCCACCAGTCGGCCCCCCGCCAGTACAGCTCGTTGTGCAGGCACCGCCCGGCCTCGGAGGTGGCCCAGTTGGACACCTCGTACCAGGAGAAGCCCGCGCCCGCGAGGACCTCGTCGGCGATCAGATACCGGTCCGCGTGGACGTCGTCGTCCGTCATCGGCACTTCCCCGCGCCGAATGCGCCGCGCCAGCTGCGTGCCCTCCTCGACGATCAGGGCGTAGGCGCTGACGTGGTCAGGCCCGGCGCCGATCGCCGCGTCGAGCGTGGCCCGCCAGTCGTCGTCACTCTCCCCCGGCGTGCCGTAGATCAGGTCGAGGTTGACGTGCTCGAAGCCCGCAGCGCGCGCCTCGGCCACGCACGCCTCGGGGCGCCCGGGCGTGTGCGTACGGTCGAGCACCTTCAGTACGTGCTGCTTGGCGCTCTGCATCCCGAAGGAGACGCGGTTGAAGCCGCCGGCCCGCAGCTCGCTCAGGTAGGCCGGGTCGACGGACTCCGGGTTGGCCTCGGTGGTGATCTCCGCGTCGTCCGCGAGCCCGAATTCCTCCCGGACCGCGCCCAGCATCCGTACGAGGTCGGAGGCGGCCAGGAGCGTGGGCGTACCGCCTCCCACGAAGACGGTACGGACGGGGCGCGGGTCGTCCCCGAGCACCTTCCGTGCGAGCCGCACCTCGTCGATCAAGGTGTCCGCGTAGTTGTCGCGGGAGGCGAGGACGCCGCCGGAGCCGCGCAGCTCGGTCGCCGTGTAGGTGTTGAAGTCGCAGTAGCCGCAGCGCGTGGCGCAGTACGGGACGTGGAGGTAGAAGCCGAGCGGACGGGCCGCCGCTCCCTGCAGGGCGGACGCGGGCAGCGCGCCGTCCTCGGGCATGGGCTCACCATCGGGCAGTGCGGAAGGCATGCCTTCCATTGTCCCGCACCGCGGGCCGACCATTGCCCCGCACCTCGGGCCGACCGGACGCCGCGCGCCGGGCCCCTACTGCGCCTGCAGCACCAGCACCGCCAAGTCGTCGTCCGGCGGCCTCTGTGAGAACTCGTGCACGAGCCTCTTGATCCGTTCCGCCACGAGCCCCGCGTCCATGCCCGCGCAGCTCGCGAGCGCTGTCGCGAGGCCGTCGCCGTCGTCGAACATCTGGCGTCCCGAGCGCCGCTCGGTCACGCCGTCCGTGACGCAGAGCAATGTGTCGCCCGCCCACAGTTCGAAGGTCTCGCTGGTGTACGACGCGTCGTCGACCCCGAGGAGAAGCTGTGGCGTGGCCGCTCCCCGGACCGTTCCGTCGGGGGAGAGAAGGAGCGGCAGGGGGTGCCCGGCGCTCGCGACCGTGCAGCGGACGCCGCCGCCGTCCATGGGCACCAGCTCGCCGTAGAGGAGGGAGAGGAAGCGGGAGGTGGCCCCGTCGGGAGGTACGCCCTGGCCGCCCGCGACCGCGACGACCGCGGCGGCCGCGTCCGCCGCCTCCGTCGCGTCGTCCAGGAGGAGCTGGTTGAGGCGGTCGAGGACCTCGGCGACCTCGTACCCCTCGCGGGCGAGCAGCCGCAGCCACGGCCGGGCGAGGCCGATCACGACGGCCGCCTCGACGCCCTTGCCCTGGACGTCGCCGAGCGCGAAGCACCAGCGGCCCTTGCCCGCCTGGAACACGTCGTAGAAGTCGCCGCCGGGGCCGCCCTTGTCCCGCGGCTCGTAGACCACGCCGCTGTGCATGCCGGGGATGTCCGCGACGGAGCTCGGCAGCAGGCCGCGCTGGAGGACCTGGCTGATGGTGGCCTGGCGCTGATAGCGCCGCGCCGCGCTGATGGCGAGCGCCACGCGGCGGCTGAAGTCCTCGATGAGGCCGGTGACTTCGTCGGCGAACCGGATCATCCCGGCGCGCCCGATGACGAGCGTGCCGAGGGCGCCGCCGCCGGCCGAGAGACGGAACGCCAGGGCCGTGCCGGTCTCCTCGCCGGGCGTCGACTCGCCGGGCATCGACCCGCCGGGCGCCGCCTCGCCGGGCCACGGCACGGGGACGGCTCCGGAGCCCGCCGATTCGGGCAGCTGGGGCGGGTTCTTCTCCAGGCTGCGGCGCAGTTCCTCCATGCGCTGCTCGCTGGCGTGCCAGACGCGGGCGAGCCTGCTCGCGGTGCCGTTGCCGTCGTCGCGGGGCGCGGCCTCCGCCTCGTCGTCGAGCCACACCGCGCACCAGTCGGCGAGCCGCGGCACGAGCAGCTGTCCGGCGAGCGCGGCCACCAGTTCCTCGTCGAACTGCCCGGCGAGCAGGTCCGAGGCCTCGGCGAGGAAGGTGAGCGCCCCGCGGTTGACCCACTCGGTGTCGTGCGTGACGCGTCTGGGCAGCGGCGCGAGGATGTCGCTGCCGCGCAGGCCGCGCTGCATCGCCTGTTCGCTCGCGTACGACTCGATCTCCTGAGGGGCCTGCACGCCCTCGACCGGCAGGCGGGCCCAGACGGACTTGGTGCCGGTGCGGTAGGTGATGCCCCAGGACTCGGAGAGGGCCGAGACGAGCTGCAGGCCGCGGCCGAACTCGGGTGTGCCCGGCGGCTGGGGCACGGGCTCGCTGCGGACCGCGCGTGCCGGATGGTGGTCGGATACCTCGATGACCAGGGAGTCGGTGCTCTCGCCGAGGCCCGCCTCGTCGAGCCGGCACAGCAGCTCGACGGTGGTGCCCGCGTGCACGACGGCGTTCGTGACGAGCTCGCTGACCAGCAGCACGGCATCGTCCGTGACACGGTCGGTGACACCGGCCGCGGCGGGCACGGAGAGTTCCCTCCAGTCGGCTAGCGCTGCTCGCACAAACCTTCGTGCGGCAGCCGGCGCCAACGGGTTTCCGGGCAGCGATGTGCACACCACCGCCGGTGGGCCGGGCTGGTGCCCCGGCTGGGCGGACGCACGGAAAGTGGTCTCCCGTTGCATCGGAATGGACCCCACGTTTCGGCTCCTGAGCAGTTCGGTCGAATACGCCTCAGGCGACACCGACAGAGTGACAGACTGGCCACGCCCATAAGCACCGAGTTACTGAAGTGGGCCGCTATGAGTGAGAACAGTGCTATGCCCGCGCTCGGTTACGGTCGGATTCCGGCACCGAAACCAGCTCCGACACCTTCGCCTGCTTCCGGAGTCGATCCGGACACGGCCTCAGACGCCCTCCGGGAGTCAGCTCCGGAAGTGATTTCCGACCTGCGCCCGCTCCTTGCCGCCATGCGCGCGGCGCGGGACGGGGACTTCACCAAGGTAGCGGTGACCGGCCACGGCCTGACGGCCGAGCTGCACACCGTCTTCAACGAAATGCTCGACCGTTCCCTGCACTTCGACGGCGAACTCTCCCGTGTGCGCCGGGAGATCATCCGGCACGGCCACCTCGACGAGCGGTTCTCCGCGAGTCCGGGGCAGGGCAGCTGGGCCACGCGCATCCATGACGTCAACTCCCTCCTCGACTCGCTGGTCGCGCCCGCGGCCAACGCCACCCGCGTCCTGAACGCGGTCGCGGGCGGTGACCTCACGCAGCGCGTGGACCTGCACGACGGCACCCGTGAACTGCGGGGCGACCTGCGGCGCCTGGGCCGCGCGGTGAACACGATGGTCGACCAGCTGTCGCTCTTCACGGGCGAGGTCACCCGCGTCGCGCGCGAGGTCGGCACGGAGGGGCGGCTCGGCGGTCGCGCCAAGGTGCGTGGCCTTTCGGGCAGTTGGCGTGACGTGACGGAGGCCGTGAACACGATGGCGGCCCGGCTCACCGCACAGGTGCGGGACATCGCCCTGGTGACGACAGCGGTTGCGCAGGGCGACCTGACACGGACAGTGACCGTCGAGGCGACGGGCGAGCTGCTCGAACTGAAGCTGACCGTCAACACGATGGTCGACCAGCTCTCCGCGTTCGCGGCCGAGGTGACGCGTGTGGCCCGCGAGGTCGGCACCGAGGGCCAGTTGGGCGGCCGGGCGCAGGCCCGCGGTGTGTCGGGGGTCTGGAAGGACCTCACGGACAACGTCAACTTCATGGCGTCGAACCTGACCTCCCAGGTGCGCAACATCGCCCAGGTCACCACGGCCGTGGCGAACGGCGACCTGAGCCAGAAGATCACCGTCGACGCCCGGGGCGAGATCCTGGAGCTGAAGTCGACGGTGAACACGATGGTCGACCAGCTCTCGGCGTTCGCGGACGAGGTCACCCGGGTCGCCCGCGAGGTCGGCACGGAGGGCAATCTGGGCGGTCGCGCTCAGGTGCGCGGGGTCTCCGGTGTGTGGAAGGACCTCACCGACAACGTCAACTTCATGGCCGACAACCTCACCTCCCAGGTGCGCAACATCGCCCTGGTGTCGACGGCCGTCGCCCAGGGCGACCTGGGCAAGAAGATCACGGTCGAGGCGAAGGGTGAGATCCTCGAACTGAAATCCACCATCAACACGATGGTGGACCAGCTCTCCGCCTTCGCCGACGAGGTCACCCGGGTCGCCCGCGAGGTCGGCACGGAGGGCAACCTCGGCGGTCAGGCCCAGGTGCGCGGGGTCTCCGGCGTCTGGAAGGACCTCACCGACAACGTCAACTTCATGGCGCTGAACCTCACCTCCCAGGTCCGCAACATCGCCCAGGTCACCACGGCCGTCGCCAACGGCGACCTGTCCAAGATGATCACGGTGACGGCGCGCGGCGAGATCCTGGAGCTGAAGGACACCGTCAACACGATGGTGGAGCAGCTGCGCGCCTTCGCGGACGAGGTGACCCGCGTGGCCCGCGAGGTCGGCACGGACGGCCGGCTCGGCGGGCGGGCCCAGGTGCTCGGCGTATCGGGTGTCTGGAAGGACCTCACGGACAACGTCAATTACATGGCGGACAACCTCACGGGCCAGGTCCGCAACATCGCGCAGGTCGCGACGGCGGTGGCCCAGGGCGACCTCTCCAAGAAGATCGACGTGGACGCGCGCGGCGAGATCCTGGAGCTGAAGACCACCATCAACACCATGGTGGACACGCTGTCCTCCTTCTCCTCCGAGGTCACCCGCGTGGCCCGCGAAGTCGGCTCCGAGGGCCAACTGGGCGGCCAGGCACGCGTCGAGGGCGTCTACGGCACGTGGAAGCGCCTGACGACGAACGTGAACGAACTCGCCCTGAACCTCACCACACAGGTCCGCGCGATCGCCGAGGTCGCGTCGGCCGTGGCCCAGGGCGACATGACCCGCTCCATCACCGTCGAGACCCGGGGCGAGGTCTCCGAGCTCAAGAACAACATCAACGTCATGGTCTCCAACCTCCGCGAGACCACCCGTGCCAAGGACTGGCTGGAGTCGAATCTCGCCCGTCTCGCGGGTCTGATGCAGGGCCACCGGGACCTGATGGAGGTCGCGGACCTGATCCTGCGCGAGCTGACCCCGCTGGTGAACGCCCAGTACGGCGCCTTCTTCCTGGCCGACCCGGACTCCGGGGAGGCCGCGACGCTGCAGACTCCGCCCGTCAAGGGGCTCGCCTTCATCGCCGGGTACGGCTCCGCGCAGGGCTCGGTCGTGGACACGGGCGCGATGCCCGCGCACGGGCTGGTGCGCCAGGCGGCCCTGGAGAAGAAGCGGATCCTCGTCGACGAGGTGCCGCCCGACTACATCAAGATCACTTCGGGGCTCGGGGACGCCGCACCGGCCAGCCTGGTGATCATCCCCATCCTCTTCGAGGACAAGCTGCTCGGCGTGATCGAGCTGGCCACGTTCTCCCGCTTCTCGGACGTGCACCTGGCGTTCTTCGACCAGTTCGTCAGCACGATCGGCGTCGCGATCAACACCATCATCGCCAACTCCCGTACGGAATCACTGCTCAGCGAGTCCCAGCGGCTCGCCACGCAGCTCCAGGACCGCTCGGACGAACTCCAGCTTCAGCAGGCCGAGTTGCAGCGCTCGAACGCGGAACTGGAGGAGAAGGCGGCCCTCCTGGCCACGTCGTCGCAGTACAAGTCGGAGTTCCTCGCGAACATGTCGCACGAGCTGCGCACCCCGCTGAACTCCCTGCTCATCCTGGCCCGGCTGCTCTCCGACAACCCCGACAGCCATCTCTCCGACCAGGAGGTGCAGTTCGCGACCACGATCCACCGCTCGGGCTCCGATCTCCTCCAGCTCATCAACGACATCCTCGACCTGTCGAAGATCGAGGCGGGCCGGATGGACGTACGTCCCAAGAAGCTCCCCCTCATCAAGGTCCTCGACTACGTCCACGCGACGTTCCGCCCCCTCACCCTCGACCGCGGGCTCGCCTTCGAGGTGTCGGTCGGCGAGGACGTGCCGCGCGAGATGTTCTCCGACGAACAGCGGCTCCAGCAGATCCTGCGCAACCTCCTGTCGAACGCGGTCAAGTTCACCGCGAGCGGCCGCGTCGAGCTGCGCGTGAGCCGGGTCAAGAACACCGGCGACATGCGGCTGCACGACGGCAGCGACCGGCTCTCCTTCGCCGTCAAGGACACCGGCATCGGCATCCCGGCCGACCAACTCCCGGCCATCTTCGAGGCGTTCCAGCAGGCAGACGGCACCACCAACCGCAAGTACGGGGGCACCGGCCTCGGCCTCTCCATCAGCCGCGAGATCGCCGGGCTCCTCGGCGGCCGCATCACCGCGGAGAGCAAGCCGGGCCAGGGCTCCACCTTCACGCTGTACGTCCCCGTGGTGCACCCCGGACACGGCGCCGCCGCGGCGGCCTACGCGGCGACCAGGCCACCGGCGCCGACCGAGTCGCACGACGAAGGGGTCACCATGGCCCCGCACGTCTTCCACGAACAGAACGACAGCTGGCCCACCCCCACCAAACTGGAGGAGTACCGGGAGGGGCAGGCCGGACGCATACTCCGCGGGCGCCGCGTCCTGATCGTGGACGACGACATCCGCAACGTCTTCGCGCTCACCCATGTGCTGAGCCGCGTCGGCATGCCCGTCCTCTACGCGGAGAACGGCCGCGAAGGCATCGAGACCCTGGAGCGCAACCCCGACACCGACCTCATCCTGATGGACATCATGATGCCGGAGATGGACGGCTACGAAACCATCGCCGCGATCCGCCGCACACCGCGCTGGAGCGGACTACCGATCATCGCGCTGACCGCCAAGGCGATGCCCGGCGACCGCGAGAAGGCCATCGAACAGGGTGCCACCGACTACGTACCCAAGCCCGTGGACGTCGATCAACTGCTCAACGTCGCCTGCACGCTCCTTGCCCCTGAGAGCAGCGCGGCGGACGAGCCCGACACACCCACGACCCAAGAGACACCCGTTGCAGCGGAACAGGACGGCGCTCACGGCGAGGCCGCTGTTCCGCCGACGTCCGAGTGAGGCACTGTCACCATGAGCACAGAGGTCATGACCGACAACCGCGCAAGCATCCTCCTTGTCGATGACATGGAGGACAATCTGATGGCGCTCGAAGCTGTCCTGGGGTCGCTCAACGAACCTCTGGTACGCGCCCGTTCGGGCGAAGAGGCGATGAAGGCCCTACTGCGGCAACGATTCGCCGTGATCCTCCTGGACGTGCGCATGCCGGGGATGGACGGATTCGAGACCGCGTCGAACATCAAGCGGCTCGACCAGACCAAGGACGTGCCCATCATCTTCCTGACGGGCACCGACAACGACGCGGGCTACGCCTTCCGGGGGTACGCGACGGGCGCGGCGGACTACATGACCAAACCGTTCGACCCCTGGGTGCTGCGTGCCAAGGTCACCGTGTTCCTCGAACTGCACCGCAAGAACCAGCAGTTGGAGAAGATCTTGGCGCGTGAGCAGCAGCAGTTCGACGAACTGGCGGCCCGTCTCTCCGCGATCGAGGCGCACATGGCGGCCAGCAGCCTCAAGGACGTGCTCGAACTGCGCCACCACGTCACGCACATGGAGGAGTTGGTGAAGGAGATGCGGCGCGGGCGGGGCGCCTGACCGGTTGTCGTCGTCCGGCCCGGCATCCCGCCCGCGTACGGATTCCCGCGTACGAAGTCGCGGGCTCAGGCCTCGCGCGAGCCCGCGTACATCTCGTCGATCAGGTGCTGGTACTCACGCTCGACGACCGGTCGCTTCAGCTTCAGGCTCGGCGTCAGCTCGCCGTGCTCGATGTCCAGGTCGCGGGGCAGCAGCTTGAACTTCTTGACGGTCTGCCAGCGCTGCAGGCCTTCGTTGAGCTGCTTGACGTAACCCTCGATGAGCGAGACCGTCGCCGGGTCCGCGACCACGTCGGCGTAGCTCTTGCCGTCGAGGCCGTTGTCCTTGGCCCAGGCCAGGATCGCCGGCTCGTCGAGCGCGATCAGGGCGGTGCAGAAGTTCCGGTCGGCGCCGTGCACCAGGATGTTCGAGACGTACGGGCAGACGGCCTTGAACTGGCCCTCGACCTCGGCGGGCGCGATGTACTTGCCGCCGGACGTCTTGATCAGGTCCTTCTTGCGGTCGGTGATCCGCAGGTAGCCGTCCTCGGACAGCTCACCGATGTCACCGGTGTGGAACCACCCGTCGGACTCCAGGACCTCGGCCGTCTTGTCGTCGAGGCCGTGGTAGCCCTCCATGATGCCGGGGCCGCGCAGCAGGATCTCGCCGTCGTCCGCGATCCGCACCTCGGTGCCGGGCAGCGGCTTGCCGACGGTGCCGGTGCGGTAGGCCTCGCCGGGGTTGACGAAGGACGCGGCGGAGGACTCGGTGAGGCCGTAGCCCTCCAGGATGTGGATGCCCGCGCCGGCGAAGAAGTAGCCGATGTCGGGTGCGAGCGCGGCAGAGCCGGAGACGGCGGCACGCAGGCGCCCGCCGAAGGCCTCGCGCAGCTTGGAGTAGACGAGCGCGTCGGCGGCCTTGTGCTTGGCGCCGAGCCCGAAGGGCACGGACGCCGAGCCGGTCCTGCGGAAGTTGTCCTGGCTGACCTTCGCGTACTCGCGGGAGACCTCGGCGGCCCACAGGAAGATCTTGTACTTGGCGCCGCCACCGGCCCGCGCCTTGGCCGCGACCCCGTTGTAGACCTTCTCGAAGATGCGCGGCACGGCGGCCATGTACGTCGGCTGCACCACCGGAAGATTCTCGATGATCTTGTCCACGCGGCCGTCGACGGCGGTGACGTGCCCCAGCTCGATCTGGCCGGAGGTGAGGACCTTGCCGAAGACGTGTGCGAGCGGCAGCCACAGGTATTGCACGTCGTCCTGGCCGAGGAGGCCGGTCGCCGCGATGGCCTTCGCCATGTACGACCAGTTGTCCTGCGGCAGGCGCACGCCCTTGGGCTTCCCGGTGGTGCCGGAGGTGTAGATGATCGTGGCGAGCTGATCCTTGGTGATCGCCGCGATCCGCTCCTTGACGGCCTCGGGGTTCTTCTCCAGGTGGGCGGCGCCGCGGGCCTCCAGGTCGGCGAGCGTGAGCACCCAGCCCTCGGGGTCGCCCTCGGCGGGTCCCGCGCCCTCGGCGTCGATCACCACGACATGCCGCAGTTCGGGCAGCTCGGCGCGCTTCTCGCGCGCCTTGGCGAGCTGCTCGGCGTTCTCCGCGACGAGCACCCGGCTGCCGGAGTCGGACAGGATGTAAGTGGATTCCTCGGCATTGGTCTGCGGATACACCGTGGTGGTGGCCGCGCCCGCGCAGAGGATGCCGAGGTCGGCGAGGATCCACTCGACTCGCGTGGACGAGGCGAGCGCGACACGCTCCTCGGGCGCGAGGCCGAGCTCGATCAGGCCCGCCGCGATGGCGTAGACCCGCTCGGCGGCCTGCGCCCAGCTCAGCGACTTCCATTCGTCGGGGCCCTCGCCCGAGGCGGCCGGCACCGGATAGCGGTAGGCCTCGGCGTCGGGCGTGGCCGCCACGCGCTCAAGGAAGAGATGGGCCACGGAAGGCGGACGGTTCTCGATCAAGGTCTGTGTGTCGCTCACGACATCCTCCGGACCCGCGACAATGCGGCGACTGGCTGGCGGCTGCTGGTCTTGTTTAACTTGCGAGTAACCTACGAGCAGTGATCAGAGTAGAGCGCTGAAGCCCGCCACGTAAGGGGCTTCTGCCTGTCACTTCATACAAGAACGGGTCCGCCGCGCAAGAGCGCGACGGACCCGCTGAGATGCCTGTGTGACCCCCGTGCCGGACGGGACGGCGGTTGAGACGTGGGCTACTTCTTCGCCTTGCCCGGACCGCTGTCGTCACTGGAGAGCACCGCGATGAAGGCTTCCTGCGGCACCTCGACGGAGCCGACCATCTTCATGCGCTTCTTGCCCTCCTTCTGCTTCTCGAGCAGCTTGCGCTTACGGGAGATGTCACCGCCGTAGCACTTGGCGAGCACGTCCTTGCGGATGGCGCGGATGGTCTCGCGGGCGATGACCCGGGAGCCGATCGCGGCCTGGACGGGCACCTCGAAGGCCTGCCGCGGGATGAGCTCGCGCAGCTTGGCGACGAGCCGCACACCGTACGCGTACGCCTGGTCCTTGTGCGTGACGGCGGAGAAGGCGTCGACCTTGTCGCCGTGCAGCAGGATGTCGACCTTGACGAGCTGCGCGGACTGCTCGCCCGTGGGCTCGTAGTCGAGCGAGGCGTAACCGCGCGTCTTGGACTTCAACTGGTCGAAGAAGTCGAAGACGATCTCGGCGAGCGGCAGCGTGTAGCGGATCTCCACGCGGTCCTCGGAGAGGTAGTCCATGCCGAGCAGGGTGCCGCGCCGGTTCTGGCACAGCTCCATGATCGAGCCGATGAACTCGCTCGGGGCGAGGATCGTGGCGCGTACGACGGGCTCGTGGACCTCGTCGATCTTGCCTTCGGGGAACTCGCTCGGGTTCGTGACCGTGTGCTCGGTGCCGTCCTCCATGGTGACGCGGTAGACCACGTTCGGAGCGGTGGCGATGAGGTCGAGCCCGAACTCGCGCTCCAGGCGCTCACGGATCACGTCGAGGTGCAGCAGGCCCAGGAAGCCGACGCGGAAGCCGAAGCCGAGCGCGGCGGAGGTCTCCGGCTCGTAGACGAGCGCGGCGTCGTTGAGCTGCAGCTTGTCCAGGGCCTCGCGCAGGTCGGGGTACTCGGAACCGTCCAGCGGATACAGACCCGAGAAGACCATCGGCTTCGGGTCCTTGTAGCCGCCCAGGGGCTCGGTCGCGCCCTTGTGCAGGGAGGTGATCGTGTCACCGACCTTGGACTGACGGACGTCCTTCACGCCGGTGATGATGTAGCCCACCTCGCCGACGCCGATGCCGTCGGCCGGGGTCATCTCGGGGGACGAGACGCCGATCTCAAGGAGCTCGTGCGTGGCGCCGGTGGACATCATCCGGATGCGCTCGCGCTTGTTGAGCTGGCCGTCGACCACACGGACGTACGTCACGACGCCGCGGTAGGAGTCATAGACCGAGTCGAAGATCATCGCGCGCGCCGGGGCGTCCGCGACGCCGACCGGCGGCGGAACCTCGGCGACGACCTTGTCGAGCAGCGCCTCGACGCCCATGCCGGTCTTCGCCGAGACCTTCAGCACGTCCTCCGGCTCGCAGCCGATGAGATTGGCGAGCTCCTCGGAGAACTTCTCCGGCTGGGCGGCCGGCAGGTCGATCTTGTTGAGCACCGGAACGATCTTGAGGTCGTTCTCCATCGCCAGGTAGAGGTTGGCGAGAGTCTGCGCCTCGATCCCCTGCGCCGCGTCGACCAGGAGGACCGTGCCCTCACAGGCCGCCAGCGAGCGCGACACCTCGTACGTGAAGTCCACGTGACCCGGGGTGTCGATCATGTTGAGGATGTGGGTCTTGCTCTGCTCGGGGCCCTCCGTGGGGGCCCAGGGCAGACGCACCGCCTGGGACTTGATCGTGATGCCGCGCTCGCGCTCGATGTCCATGCGGTCGAGGTACTGAGCACGCATCTGCCGCTGCTCGACCACACCGGTCAGCTGGAGCATCCGGTCGGCGAGCGTGGACTTGCCGTGGTCGATGTGCGCGATGATGCAGAAATTACGGATCAGAGCCGGGTCGGTACGGCTCGGCTCGGGCACATTTTTAGGGATCGCGGGCACGCAGGGTCCTGTCTCTTGAGGCGCCTGTCGCCTCGGGTCGGATCTATACGTAGATTCCATCGTCCCACGGGTGGGGCACTGGGCCCGGTTTGGGCCGGTCGGGGTGGGGAGCCGGGCCCGGATTGGGCCGGTCGGGGCGCGGCTGGTAATCTGAGCAGCTGTGTCTCCTTGCCCTCTCGGCACTGAGGCACATGTCAAAAAAACTCATCTGCAGTACCTCTGCAGTACCTGAACCTGAAAAGGCTCTTTCGTGGCGAACATCAAGTCCCAGATCAAGCGGATCAAGACCAACGAGAAGGCGCGTCAGCGCAACAAGGCGGTCAAGTCTTCGCTGAAGACCGCGATCCGCAAGGCCCGCGAGGCCGTTGCCGCCGGTGACACCCAGAAGGCCGTCGAGGCGACGCGTGCGGCTTCGCGCGAGCTCGACAAGGCCGTCTCCAAGGGCGTCATCCACAAGAACCAGGCCGCCAACAAGAAGTCGGCGCTTGCTTCGAAGGTCGCGACCCTCCAGGGCTGAAGCCCTTGCCCCGGCTCGCCGGGGCGCTGATCAATCCTCCCGCGAGGGTAATTCGAGCCCTCTACCTCGAATCGCGGACAGACCACGCAGTACGCCACGCTGCGACGATGCCCCCGGCCCACTCCGGGGGCATTGCTGTGTCCGGGGGAGGGCCCCGTCAGGGGCGCGGGGAACTGCGCGACCAGCCACGACGGACCCGCAGACGTCACGACCGGCGGGACCTGCCTCAGGGGCGCGGGGAACTGCGCGACCAGCCACGACAGGCCCGCAGACGTCACGACCGGCGGACGACGACGGCGCAACCCCCCGCAGCAACGCCGAGCGGCGAGACTCAGCGGCGAGCCCTCGCGGCGCGGGCAATGGTGACAACGGCCTTCTCCAGCGCGTACTCAGGATCATCCCCGCCCCCCTTGACCCCGGCGTCAGCCTCCGCACAGGCCCGCAGAGCCACCGCCACCCCGTCGGGAGACCACCCCCGCATCTGCTGCCGGACCCGGTCGATCTTCCAGGGCGGCATGCCGAGCTCGCGGGCGAGGTCGGCGGGGCGCCCGCCGCGCGCGGAGGAGAGCTTGCCGATGGCCCGCACGGCCTGGGCAAGGGCGCTGGTGATCAGGACGGGGGCGACGCCGGTCGACAGGGACCAGCGCAACGCTTCGAGGGCCTCGGCGGCCCGGCCCTCCACGGCACGGTCGGCCACGGTGAAGCTGGAGGCCTCGGCGCGGCCCGTGTAATAGCGGCCGACGATCGCCTCGTCGATCGTGCCCTCGATGTCCGCCACCAGCTGGGACACCGCCGAAGCGAGCTCCCGCAGATCGCTGCCGATCGAGTCGACCAAGGCCTGGCACGCCTCGGGCGTGGCCGAACGGCCCAGGGCGCGGAACTCGCTCCGCACGAACGAGAGCCGGTCCGCGGGCTTGGTCATCTTGGGGCAGGCGACCTCACGGGCCCCCGCCTTGCGGGCGGCGTCGAGCAGACCCTTGCCCTTGGCGCCGCCCGCGTGCAGCAGGACGAGGGTGATCTCCTCGACCGGCGACGCGAAATACGCCTTCACGTCCTTGACCGTGTCGGCCGACAGATCCTGCGCGTTGCGGACGACCACGACCTTGCGCTCGGCGAAGAGCGAGGGGCTGGTCAGTTCGGCGAGCGTGCCGGGCTGCAGCTTGTCGGGGGTGAGGTCGCGCACGTCCGTGTCGGCGTCGGCGGCACGGGCCGCGGCGACCACCTGCTGCACGGCGCGGTCGAGAAGGAGGTCCTCCTGGCCCACGGCGAGCGTGAGAGGAGCGAGCGGGTCGGCGGTGTCTGTCTTCCTGGCCATCGCGGTCAAGCATCCCACGCGGCACTGACAGCCCGTCCCGTAGCGGAGAATGGGCGGGTGACCGACGTACGACATGTCCTGGTGCTGCCCGACCGCGATGCCGCGGAGGAAGTGGCGGAAGAGCTCCCCGACCGTTTCGGCGTGCGCGAGCAGCCTCAGCTCGTCCGTGACGCCCTGGCCGGCGAGGACGACGCCGAGGACGCCCAGTGGCTGGTCGTGGTCGAGGACCCCGAGCGGCGTCTCGACCGCGCGGCGCTCGACGAGCTTGCCGAGGAGTACGAGGGCTGGCTTGAGGCACCCTGACGGGGGTCGGCGTCCGGCTGCCCGTGCTGAGCCACGGCGTCAGCTCTTGGGCAGGACCTGGACGTCGAGGTCGATGGTGATGCTCGGGCCGACCGCGGCGATACCGCGGGCCAGCATCGTCTGCCAGTTGATCGTGAAGTCGTCGCGGTGCAGCTCGGTGGAGGCGCGGCACGCGACGCGGGTCTCGCCCTCAAGCCCCTGGCCCACCCCGAGGTACTCCGTCTCCAGCGTGACCGTGCGCGTCACGCCGTGCAGCGTCAGACCGCCCGTGATCGCCCAGCGGCTGCCGCCCCTGTGCACGAAGCGGTCGCTGTAGAACTCCATTGTCGGGAAGCGCTCCACGTCGAGGAAGTCCCCGGACCGCAGATGGTCATCGCGCATCTTCACGGCGGTGTCGATGGAGGCGGCGTCGATGACGACGTGCATCGCGGACTCCTCCATGCGCTCCCCCAGCCTCACGGCGCCCGCGAAGCTGTTGAACCGGCCGTGGATACGGGCGAGCCCGATGTGCCGCGCGGTGAAGGCGACGGACGAGTGCAGCGGATCGATCTCCCAGTCACCGGACTCGGGCAGCGGCAGGGCCGGCGCTATCTGGAGCATGACGTCGCCGAGCGAGGCGTGCGCGCTCTCCCCGACCGTGGCGTTCGCCCGGTACGGGGTGAACCCCTCCGCCGAGACCGCCAGACGGTAGTCCCCGGCCGGAACGGTCGCGACGAACGAGCCGAACGGATCAAGCCCTCCGCCGACGACCTTGCGCCCCATGGCATCACTGACCGTGAACTCCGCATGCCGCACGGGTTCGTTGACGGGGTCGAGCACCCGGCAGCTGAGCACTCCCGCGCTGGGCGGAACCGCCACCGCGGACAACGGCCCTCCGGCCCGCCCTGCCCGGACCGGCCGTGCGGCCGGTCCTGCTCCACCGGCTCGGTCCGACCGACCGGCACGGTCCGTACGGTCCCTCAGCCAACGGCCGAACATATGCGACACACCCCCGCGCACCTTGACAACTCCTGTCCCGAAGGTGCATTCGATCACCGTTGCGGCATTCGATGCAACACGAACCCACTTTGCTGGAATGCAGCGCTAGTGCTTGAAGTGTCGCGAGTAACCGAATTGATGACCGTGCAGGGCGTTTTGGCAGATCGCCGCCCGCGACTGGTCTGGGGCCGCCTGTTTTCTAGGGCGGGCGGGTCGCCACCCGTAGAGGTGGCCGGGTCGCCACCCGCAGGGGCGGCCGGGTAGTCGCGTCCGGCGACCCGGCCGCCGATCCGCCGGGCGGCCCGATGACCGCGATCGAACCGCTCATGTCCGTCCGCAGCACCTCCGCTCCCCCGGCCCGCAACGCCGCGACCGTGCGGGGTGCCGGGTGTCCGTATGAGTTGTCCCTGCCGCAGGAAATGAGGGCGAGGCGTGGCGCGGTCCGCCTCAGGAGGCCGGGGTCCTGGTAGGCCGAGCCGTGGTGGGCGACCTTGAGGACGTCGACGGGCGGCAGCGCGGCCACTGCCGGTGTGCGGGAGAGGGCTCGCTGGGCAGGCGGTTCGAGATCGCCGAGCAACAGCAGGGTCATGCCCCCGGCGCGTACGAGCAGGGTGACGCTGGCGTCGTTCGGTCCTTCGGGAGCCGGCGCCGGGCCCGGTCCCTGTGCCCCCGGCCAGAGCACCTGCCAGTCGAGGACGCCACCGCCCGCGCGGCGCCGCTCCCCCGCCACGGCACGGCTCACCGGAACCCGGTGGGCGGCAGCCTGCTCACGCACGAACCGCGCCTGTTCGGGCGGCTCTTGATACCCGGTCGTCTGGATCGCCCCGACCGAACGCCCCCGCAGCACGCCCGGCAGCCCCGCCACGTGGTCCGCGTGGAAGTGGGTGAGCAGGACGAGCGGTACCCGCGTCACGCCGAGCGAGCGCAGACAGCGGTCCACGAGCACCGGGTCGGGCCCCGCGTCGACGACCACGCCCGCCCCGTCACCGGCGGCGAGCACGGTGGCGTCCCCCTGCCCCACGTCACACATCGCGAACCGCCACCCCGTCGGCGGCCACCCGGCGATCACCCGCGTGAGGGGCGGAGGCTGCACGACCGCGAGGAGGAGCAGCAGCGCAAGGGCCGCGCTGAGCCAGGGGTGCCGGAGGAGCCTGCGGCCGACCAGCACCACGCCGACCGTGGCGAGGGCTAGCAGCAGGCCTCCGCGCCAGCCGCCGGGCCAGTCGACCCCGCTGCCGGGCAGGGCCGCGCCCGTACGGGCGATGTCCGCGATCCACCCGACCGGCCAGCTCGCGCACCAGGCCAGGACCTTGGCCACCGGCATCGCGAGGGGCGCCGTCGCGAGCGTGGCGAAGCCGAGGACCGTGGCGGGCGCGACGGCCACCTCCGCGAGGAGGTTGCAGGGCACCGCCACCAGGCTCACCCGTGCCGCCATGACGGCGACGACGGGCGCGCACACCGCCTGCGCGGCAGCCGCGGCGGCCAACGCCTCGGCCGGACGCGGACGGACCCCGCGTCTTTGCAGGGCGGCGCTCCACCTCGGAGCGAGGGTGAGCAGGGCGCCGGTGGCGAGCACGGAGAGCAGGAAGCCGGGGCTGCGGGCCAGCCACGGGTCGTACAGGACGAGCAGCAGCACGGCCGCGGCCAGAGCCGGAATCAGCGATCGGCGTCTTCCGGTACCGAGGGCGAGCAGGGCGACAAGACCGCAGGCGGCGGCCCGCAGCACGCTCGGATCCGGTCGGCAGACGATGACGAAGCCCAGGGTGAGGGCCCCGCCGACCAGCGCGGTCGCCCGCAGCGGGATTCCGAGGCGCGGTGCGATACCCCGCCGCTCCGCGCGTGGGGCAAGGCCCGGCGGACCGATGAGCAGGGCGAGGACGATCGTGAGATTGGCCCCGCTCACGGCGAGCAGGTGCGTCAGGTCGGTCGCCCTGAAGGCCTCCTCCAGCTCGGGCGGCACGCGGGAGGTGTCCCCGACCACAAGACCGGGCAACAGCGCCCTCGCGTCGAGCGGCAACCCGTCCGTGGCGTCCCGCAGCCCGCCGCGCAACCGTCCCGCCAGGCGCTGCGGCCCTGACGGCCCCTCGATGACCTGCGGCGCCTGCCCTCCGGCCACCCGGGCCACCGCAGCGACGCGGTCACTCTGCGGCAAGGGCGGAGCGAGGTCCGCCCGGACGCGGAGTCTGGTCGAGGGCAGGAGCGCGAGCCAGCGCTCCCTGGACCAGGGACCGGCAGAATCCCTGCCGCCGTCCCCGCTCCTGCCCTTGCGGCGGTGTTCATCCCCGGCGAAGAGAAGTGCCGGGGTGCGGGTCACGGAAGTCTCTCCGCCTGCCGTCGTGACCCGGACGATCTCCACGTCCAGCATCACGGAGGGCGGCACGGCATGCGCCCCCGTGACGCGGGGCCGGGTGAGCCGGGGATCCGAGGTGACCTCTACCTCGACCTCCACTGCGGCAAACTGCCGGGCAAGACCGGGCACCGGCCCCCGATGCAAATCGGCCCCATGCAACCCAGCCGCTCCCCCACCCGCCCCGGCACACAACAAAACAGCCACCACCCCAACCCGCCACCATGACGACCGCTGGCCTGGGCGCGCGGGTCCGGGATTGGCCGGTTCGGAGGGACGCGGATCCGGGAGTGGCGGGTCCAGGAGCGGCGGGCCTGGGAGCCGCCGGTCCGCGAGCCGCCGCCCCGAGCCCCCTCCTGACTCCGGCGCGCCCCGCAGCCGTTCGTTCTCCGAGTCCGCCTGGGCACTCCGCCAGGTATCGCGCCGGTCACTCCCCCGGCCACCCCGCACCCCCTCACCGGTAACCCGCCCCCGCACCGTCCACGTCACCAGCAGGGCGCCGGCCGCTGCCACGCAGGTCGCCACGGCTGCGATCACCCACCGGGGCGGGGCGTCCAGGGACAGTGCCGCTGCTCCCCAGGCCGCGAGAGCGGGCGGTACGAGGCGTAAGTCCGGCGGGCCCTCCTGCCGGGGGTGGGCGTCCCCGAGCCGATGCCCCGACGAGCCGTCAGCGGCGGGGGTGGTGTCCGTGGCGGTGACGGCCTGTGGCGTCGCGTCTTCGGACGACGCCCCCGCAGTCGTCCTGCTCCCCGACCTCATGGCCGCACGAGATTCTGCAGGTCGGCATAGCGCTTGTCGCCGATTCCATTGACCTCGCGGAGTTCGTCCACCGAGCGGAAACCGCCGTGCTCCGTGCGGTAGTCGATGATGTGCTGGGCCAGTACGGGCCCCACGCCCGGCAGTTCGTCGAGCTGCTCGGCGGTGGCCGTATTGAGGCCGACCTGCGCGGCCGGGCTCGCCCCCGGCGGCCCGGCGGCCGACCCCGCGCCGGGCGCCGCCGGAACCGCCGGAGCCGCCGAGGCTGCCGCCGGTTCGCCCACGGCCACCTGTTCGCCGTCGACGAGCAGCCGAGCCCGGTTCAGGCCCGCCGTGTCCGCGCCGGGACGGACTCCGCCCGCCGCCTTCAGCGCGTCGGCCACCCTGGAGCCTGCGGGCAGCCGCAGCATCCCGGGGCTGCGGACCTTCCCGCTGACGTCCACGACGACCTCACCGGCACCTCCACCGGGAGCGCCGCTCGCACCGGGCACACCGCCCGCACCGGCCGCCGACTGCCCACCGCTCCCCGGAGAAGGCGGGGCTCCGGGTGACGCGGACGGCTCCGCGCCCCGCCCGGACGCCGCACCGACCACGTCAGGCGCCCGCACCGACTGCGTCCGCCCCGCCCAGAAATGCTGGGCGGCGAAGACCCCGGCAAGGGCGATGACCACCACGAGGGCGACCAGGCTCCGCCGCTCAAGTCCGCACCGCGTCTGGAGCCACAACGGCAACCGCTCCCGCACCGCAAGCCCCACCCGCCCCATCACCGGCGGCGCCGCCCGCTCACCACCGTCGACGCCGGACCGCACCGGCCGCTGAGCCGGCTCTTCGCTTCGGGGCCGCGACGGCGCACCCCGCACACTACCCCCGGCATCCGGCGGCGCCCCCGATCTCAACTCCCCTCCGCCGTCTACCCGTACAGGCTCGGCGAAGAGCGACTCCGCCCGCTGCCGCAGGGCCAGCGCCCGCTCCCGCGCCTCCCCCGAAGTGTGCCTGCGCCTGGCCGCCCGCCTGCGCGCACGGCGATACCGCTCACGCCCGTCAGAGGCACGACCGTCGGAGGAGCGACCGCCGGAAACGCGGCCGTCGGACGCCGGGCCGCGCCCCGGTCCGCTCGTCGCCGCAGGTGTCCGTGAAAGAGATCGAAGTGTCATGCCGACGACGCTAGACACCGCCGGGAAAAAGTGTTGATCTTGGTCAATTCCCGTGGACTACGGCCCAGTTGTGGATAACTCCGTCACCCGGAAGAGGGCGAAGCCCAGAGAAGAGCACCCCTCACCGGGGCGAAACCACGGCCCCCAGCAGCCCGGGCCCCGTATGCGCCCCGATCACCGCTCCGACCTCGCTGACGTGCAGCTCCGCGAGGCCGGGCACCCGGTCCCTGAGCCGGTCCGCGAGGGTCGAGGCACGTTCGGGCGCCGCCAGATGATGCACCGCGATGTCGACGCGGTCCGCCGCGGCCCGCTCGACCACGATCTCCTCCAGGCGGGCGATCGCCTTGGACGCCGTCCGCACCTTCTCCAGCATCTCGATGCGCCCGCCGTCGAGTTCGAGCAGCGGTTTCACGGCGAGCGCGGAGCCCAACAGCGCCTGTGCGGCGCCGATCCGGCCGCCCCTGCGGAGATAGTCCAGCGTGTCGACGTAGAAGTACGCGGACGTGTTCGCGGCCCGCTTCTCCGCCGCGGTCACCGCCTCGTCCGCCGAGCCGCCCGCCTCGGCCGCCTCCGCGGCGGCGAGCGCGCAGAAGCCCAGGGCCATGGCGACCATCCCGGTGTCCACGACCCGCACCGGCACCGGGGCGTCCTTGGCGGCGAGGACCGCCGCGTCGTACGTGCCCGAGAACTCGGCCGACAGATGCAGCGAGACGATGGCCGTCGCGCCCGACTCGGCGACCTCGCGATAGGTCTGCGCGAAGACTTCCGGGCTCGGCCGCGAGGTGGTCACGGAGCGCCGCTTCTGCAGCGCAAGGGCGAGGGAGCGGGCGGAGATCTCCGTACCCTCTTCGAGCGCCTGGTCACCGAGGACCACGGTCAGGGGTACCGACGTGATGCCGTGCCGTTCCATCGTCCGCTGCGGCAGATAGGCCGTTGAATCCGTGACGATCGCGACATGACGGGACATGCGGTGGAGATTACCTGCCTGGAGCGGACGACGGCAGCCCGGCCCCGTGCCGACCAGTCTGCCAGCCGAGCTCCCTGGCATGCCAGATCACCCGGCGGGCGGCTCGCGCGCTCACGTCGTGCTCTCGGGCCTGGCCTGCTTCTCCCAGGGGTACGAGGGGCGCGACGCCGGCGGCGTGATGGCGGGCCGCGCCTCTTGCGATGCGGACGGCTTCGCCTGCTCCGGCCGTCCCGGCTGCTGCGACGGCTCGGTCCAGGTCTGCTCCGCCTTGCCCGCGTCCGCCGCCGGCTCGGGCTCGGGCCACGCGGCGGGAGTCTGGGTGGGCGCGGGCTCCTTCGTCCAGTGCCGCAGCGCACCGGTCTCCAGGTCGATCTGCGAGCTCAGCGACTCCAGATCGTCGTCCGCGAAACGGTGGGCCCGGTCCCGCACCACCCACCGCAGGGAGTCCGCCGACTTCGTGATCTGCGCCGTGCGCTCCCGCAGTGCGGGCAGCCGCTCGGCCAGGGCCGTCCTGTCGGGGTCCCGCTCTAGGCGCCGGAGTTCCTCGTCCAGCTCGTGCCCGTGCGCGCTGAGCCGCTCGAAGAGGCCCAGGGACTCCTTCAGGGAGGCGTCTTCGACCACGCCCGCCTGCAGGGCGTCCTGTGTGGCCCGCATCGACGTGCGCAACGAGAGCCGCAGCTGGGCCAGTTCGCCGGCCGGGCCGACCTGCGCGAAGCTCTTCGCGCGGAGCGTCGTGTCCTCCACCGACCGGCGGGCCTGCGAGATCGTGCGGTCCACGCTGCGCTTGGCGGCGCCGACCGCCTTCACCGTCATGTACACACCAAGGACCAAAGACAGCACGACGAGCAGCGCCACGATCGCGATCACGGCTTCCATGACGCTCCTCCCAGGTCCTGCGGCGAGTTCCGCACCGGCCCTTCCACGGTAAACGCAAAGGGCAGGCCGAGGGTTCCGACGGAACCCCCAACCTGCCCGTAGGGGACTACCCCCATGCCTCTCGCGTGCCCCTAGGCCGGGACGATGTTCACCAGCTTCGGCGCCCGCACGATGACCTTGCGGATCCCGGCGCCGTCCAGCGCCGCCAGCACCCTCTCGTCACCCAGGGCCACCTTCTCCAGCTCCTCGTCCGAGATCGACGGGGAGACCTCCAGGCGCGCCCTGACCTTGCCCTTGATCTGCACGACGCAGGTCACGGTCTCGTCCACGACGTACGCCGGGTCGGCCGCGGGGAAGTCCTGGTGGACGACCGAGTCGGTGTGGCCCAGCTTGCGCCACAGCTCCTCGCCGACGTGCGGGGCCAGCGGGGCGATCAGCAGCACCAGGCGCTCGGCGACCGAGCGCGGCAGCGTGCCGCCCTCCTTGGTCAGGTAGTTGTTCAGCTCGGTGATCTTGGCGATACCGGTGTTGAACCGCATGCCGTCCAGGTCCTGGCGCACGCCGTCGATCGCCTTGTGCAGGGCGCGCAGCGTGCCCTCGGCGATGTCGGACTCGGCGACGTCGGCGACGGTGACCTCACCGGTCGACTCGTCGACGATCAGCCGCCACATGCGCTGCAGCAGGCGGTACTGGCCGACCACCGCGCGCGTGTCCCACGGGCGCGATACGTCCAGCGGGCCCATCGCCATCTCGTACAGACGCAGGGTGTCGGCGCCGTACTCCTCGCAGATCTCGTCCGGAGTGACCGCGTTCTTCAGGGACTTGCCCATCTTGCCCAGCTCGCGCTTGACCGGCTCGCCCTCGAAGAAGTACTGGCCGTCGCGCTCCTCGACCTCGGTGGCCTGCACCGGGAAGCCGCGGCTGTCGCGGTAGACGTAGGCCTGGATCATGCCCTGGTTGAACAGCTTGTGGAACGGCTCGCTGGACGAGATGTGCCCCAGGTCGAACAGGATCTTCGACCAGAAGCGGGCGTACAGCAGGTGCAGCACGGCGTGCTCGGCGCCGCCCACGTACAGGTCGACGCCGCCCGTCGGCTGGCCTTCGCGCGGGCCCATCCAGTACTGCTCGATGTCCGGGTCGACCAGCTTCTGGTCGTTGTGCGGGTCCACGTAGCGCAGCTCGTACCAGCATGAACCGGCCCAGTTGGGCATCGTGTTGGTCTCGCGGCGGTACTTCTTCGGCCCGTCACCCAGGTCCAGGGTGACGTTGACCCAGTCCTCGTTGCGGGACAGCGGCGTCTCCGGGGAGGTCTGCGCGTCGTTCGGGTCGAAGGTGCGCGGGGAGTAGTCGTCGACCTCCGGCAGCTCCAGGGGCAGCATCGACTCGGGCAGCGAGTGGGCGACGCCGTCCTCGTCGTAGACGATCGGGAAGGGCTCGCCCCAGTAGCGCTGGCGGCTGAACAGCCAGTCGCGCAGACGGAAGTTGACGGTGCCCTCGCCGATGCCGCGGGTGGCCAGCCAGCCGGTGATGCGCGCCTTGGCGCCGGCGACGTCCAGGCCGTCCAGCGAGATCTCCGGGTTCGCGGAGTTGACCAGCTTCGCCTCGTAGGAGGAGAAGGCGTCGTCCCACGTCGACGTGTCGGTGCCGCGGCCGTCGGACGGCTCGACCACGCACCGCATGGGCAGATTGAAGGCCCGCGCGAAGGCGAAGTCACGGCTGTCGTGGGCCGGGACGGCCATGATCGCGCCGGTGCCGTAGCCCATCAGGACGTAGTCGGCGATGAAGACGGGGACCTGCTCGCCGCTGACCGGGTTGGTGGCGTAGACGCCGGTGAAGACGCCGGTCTTCTCCTTGGCGTCGGCCTGGCGCTCCACGTCGGACTTGGAGGCGGCGAACGCGCGGTACTTGGCGACCGCCTCGGCCGGGGTGGCGTGCCCGCCGGTCCACACCTCGTGGGTGCCCTCGGGCCAGGCCTGGGGGATCAGCTTCTCGACCAGCTCGTGCTCGGGCGCCAGGACCATGTAGGTGGCGCCGAACAGGGTGTCCTGGCGGGTGGTGAAGACGGTGATCGCGTCGCCCTCGGAACCGGCGGGGAAGTCAACGCGCGCGCCTTCGGAGCGGCCGATCCAGTTGCGCTGCTGCAGCTTGATGGCCTCGGGCCAGTCCAGCCCGTCCAGGTCGTCCAGCAGGCGGTCGGCGTAGGCGGTGATGCGCATGTTCCACTGGCGCAGCTTGGCCTTGAAGACGGGGAAGTTGCCGCGCTCGGACCGGCCGTCCGCGGTGACCTCCTCGTTCGCCAGAACGGTGCCCAGTCCGGGACACCAGTTGACGGGGGCGTCGGAGGCGTACGCCAGGCGGTACTCGCCCAGGACCTCCGCACGCTCCGAGGCGTCCAGCTCGCTCCACGCGCGCGTGGTGCCCGGTACGGCGCGCTCACCGCTGTCGAACTGCGCGACCAGGTCGGCGATCGGGCGGGCCCTCTGCGCGTCGGCGTCGTACCAGGAGTTGAAGATCTGTACGAAGATCCACTGGGTCCACTTGTAGTAGTCCGGGTCGATCGTCGCGAAGGAGCGGCGCTTGTCGTGGCCCAGGCCCAGGGCCCGCAGCTGCGACTTCATGTTCTCCATGTTGGCCTCGGTGGAGGCCCGCGGGTGGGTGCCCGTCTGGACGGCGTACTGCTCGGCGGGCAGGCCGAAGGCGTCGAAGCCCAGGGTGTGCAGGACGTTGTGGCCCGTCATGCGCTGGAAGCGGGCGTAGACGTCCGTGGCGATGTACCCCAGCGGGTGACCGACGTGCAGGCCGGCACCGGAGGGGTAGGGGAACATGTCCATGATGAACTGCTTGGGCTTGGCGACCAGCGCGGCCTGCGCTTCGTCTTCCGCCGCCAGGTCACCGCTCGGGTTGGGCGCCTCGTACGTGCCCTCGGCGTCCCAGAAGTCCTGCCAGCGTGCCTCGATCTCGGCGGCCAGGGCGGCCGTGTAGCGGTGCGGTGCGGCCACCTCGGAGGCGGCAGCAGAATTCGTCTCGCTCATGATCCTCAAAGCTCCATCGATCGTCTCTGCCTGCGGAAATGACCGTCCTGGCCAAATGAAAAAGCCCCTCACACAGGAGGGGACGCCGCGCCGATGCCGACCGCGATTTTCCGGCGGTCGGGACTGATCAGCGCGGCCCGCTAAGCAGAAGGCGTACGGCACGCATGGCGTCAGGGTACCGCAGCGCTCGCGCGGCCCGCGACGAGGTTCCACCGCGCGGACCCCGGCTCACCGGAGGCCCGGAACCCTACCTTTGGCCAAAGGTTACTCCGCGTACCGACCGCTATCGGGGCAACACCAAGATCGAGTCGCTTTTAGATAACGACGCAATAACTCAAACCTCGTACTCACTGGTATGCGGCCACTTAGCATGCGGCGATCGAGCCATTTCGGAGTCGCCCCCATGAACCCTCTGAATCCTCATCGCAAGAGCCGCACCGACAGCTCCGCCCGCACCGACCGCAAGAGCCGTACGTTCGCAGCCTTCCCCGAACCGAGCAGAGCCACGCGCGGAGTCGTGACCACCGCCGCGCTGCTGCTGATACCCCTGATAGTCGTCCTCGGGAGCGACGCCTTCCGCGCCGCCCTCGACTTCACCACCGGCGTCCTGTCCCTGGTCTCCCTGACCGCCGCCGTCGTCTGGGGCCTGGTCGCCACGGACCGCCTCTTCCTGCACTCCCGTCAACGACTGCTCGCCCAGGCCGTGCACCGGGCCACCGCCGTCGCCTCCATCGGGTTCCTGCTGCTCCACGTCAGCGTCAAACTCGCGCTCGACCACGTGTCTCCGGTCGGCGCCCTCATCCCCTTCGGGCTCGGCTTCTCGGGCAGCGACGGCCTCATCGGCCTCGGCTCGCTCGCCGGGCTCCTGATGGTGGTCACGGCCGTCACGGGGGCCCTGCGCAGCGCCTTCGCGTCACCGGCCCAGGTCGCGTCGCGCTGGCGGGCGCTGCACATGCTCGCCTACCCCGCCTGGTGTTCGGCGCTGGTCCACGGCCTGTACGCGGGACGCGCGCCCAAGCCGTGGGTGATCGTCATGTACTGCCTCTGCCTGGTCGCCGTCGCGGGTGCGGTCGCGTTGCGCGCGGCTCCACTGCCGATCAAACGGAAGGTGGCCGCCCGGGTCCTGGCACTCCTCCAGCCGGAGAGCAGGGCGGGCGGCAGGGAGCCCGTCCGCCGGGACACCGCCCGCTCCCCGCTCCCCGGCACCGCCGCCGCTCCCGGCAGCGACCCCGACCCGACGCCGGACCCCCCGGTGGTCGGCATCGCCGCGGCCTACCGGGTCCTGGCCTCCACCGACCAGCCCACGCAGGTCGTGCAGAGCAGCGATCCCGCGCCCCGCTGGCCGTCCCCGTCCCCGCCTCCCCCGGCCGAGGCCCCGCACGTCCCGTACGACACCACCGCGTACGACACCACTGTTTACGACACCTCGTACGACACCCACAGCACGGCGTACGACTCCGAACCCGCCTCCTACCGCTCGCACGACACCGCGTACGACCCGCAGTACGACGCGGCCCACAACCCCCCGTACACCCCTCCGTACGAGGCCCCTTACCAAGCCCCGTACGACAGCGGCCCCGCCACTGAACCGCTGCCCCATACCTTCCAGGCGCCGAGCTCGGGCGAGCCCTGGAACGCCGCCACCGGAGGACCCAAGTGAACGCGTCGCTGCCCGACGTCCCCGAAGTCCGCGTCGTCGGGCTTCCGCTCCTGACCTCGGGCTTCGATCTGGTCGAGCGCCTCGATCTGGCGATGCACCTCAAGGTGCACGGCCCGCTCGAACCCATGGCGGGCGAGTCCCTCGCCGGCCTCTCCGAGGCGATCTCGCTGCGCGGCAGGGGCGGCGCGGGCTTCCCCTTCGCCAAGAAGCTGCGCTCGGTCGCCGACGCGGCGATACGCCGCGGCGTGCGCCCCGTGGTCGTCGTCAACGGCAGCGAGGACGAACCCGCCTGCCGCAAGGACACCGTCCTGATCAACCGCGCCCCGCACCTCATCCTCGACGGCGCCCTCCTCGCCGCCGAGGCGCTGGGCGCCCGCACGCTGGTCGTGGGCGTCACCCGGGACTCCACCGAGTCCTCGATGCTCGCGGCGCTCGCCGAGCGCGGACTGACCAACCGGCGCGGATCGAGCATCCGCGCGCGCGTGCAGCGCAATCCGGTGCGCATGGTGACCGGAGAGTCCTCGGCCCTGGTGCGCTCCGCGGACGGCGGCCCCCCGATGCCTCCGGGGCGCAAGGTGCGCACCTCCGACTCCGGAGTGGGCGGCGCCCCCACCCTCCTGTCCAACGCGGAGACCTTCGCCCAGCTCGCGATCGCCGCCCGGATCGGCCCCGACCGCTACTGCCGCACCGGCCTGCGGGAGGAGCCCGGCACGGTACTGCTCACCGTCTCCGGAGCCGTAGCACGCCCCATGGTCGTCGAGGTCCCCACGGGAGTGCCCCTGCGGTACGTCCTTCAGCTGGCCGGCGCCCCGCCACTCCCCCAGGGCGTCCTGACGGGCGGCTATCACGGCAAGTGGCTCGACGCGGTGACCGCTCATGACGCGGTCGTCTCACGCGCCTCCCTGGAGGCCTGCGGCGGCGCGCTCGGCGCGGGCGCGATCCTGCCGATCGGCCCGGCGACCTGCCCGCTCGGGGAGTCGCTGCACGTGGCGAACTGGCTGGCGTCCGAGAGCGCGGGCCAGTGCGGCCCCTGCTACCTGGGCCTCCCCGCGGCGGCCCGCGGCCTCGCGGACGTCCTGGACGGCGGCGGACCCACCGCCCTGGAGGCGCTGCGCGAGGTGACACGGGCCGTGAAGCGGCGCGGAGCCTGCAAGCACCCGGACGGCTCCGCGGCCTTCATCGAATCCAGCATCTCGGCGTTCACCGACGACCTCGCGGCGCATGTCCTGGGCGGCGGCTGCGGCCGCCCCGTGGAGGGCGTCCTGCCGCTCCAGGAGGAGGCACCGCAGGCCGAGGCCCCCAGCGGCCGCAGGCTCGCCGTCGACTGGACGCTCTGCCAGGGCCACGGCCTCTGCGCGGACATCGTCCCCGAGCTGATCCAGCTGGGCCCCGACGGCTTCCCCTCGGTGGCGGAAGCGTCCGTACCGCGCTACTCCGAAGCGCGTGCCGCACGTGCCGTACGCCGCTGCCCCGCGCTCGCGCTGCGCATCGAGGAGGACCCGTCCCGGCCCGCGCCGCGCACGGCGCTGCCCCTCGCCCTCCCGCCGGGCCGCGGCCGTGGCCGCAGGGCACTCGGCAGCGGACGGCAGTGACCTGCCGGGTCACCCGATAGAAGACACATGCAATTAGAAGACACACGAAAGCGGGCCACCCGATCCGGGTGGCCCGCTCTCATTTCCTGTGGAGCTAAGGAGAATTGAACTCCTGACCTCCTGCATGCCATGCAGGCGCTCTACCAACTGAGCTATAGCCCCTTGCTTGTCCGCCCGGTTCCCCCGGCGGCTTCGCCAACATTACACGGTCATCCCCATGCTCCACCAAATCGTTTCCGGTCTGTACGGATACGGCCGGTACTGTCAGCCTTCGTGACCGTGATCGCGCTTGCCGGCGCCCGCCGCCGCGTGCCCCTCGCCGCCGGGGCATGCCTGCTCTCCTTCACGGCCTTCTGGCTCGCACAGCGCGCCGCGGACGTCTCGATGATCGACCTGATGGTCTACCGGGCCGAGGGCGAGACCGTGCGCGCGGGCGGCGACCTCTACGCGCTGCGCACCACCGAGGCCCATCTGCCCACCACCTACCCGCCGTTCGCGGCCCTGCTGTTCACCCCGCTGACGCTCCTGGCCACGGCGGACATGCGCACACTGGCGACGCTCGGGAATCTGCTCCTCCTGGTGGCGTTCGCGCACCTCGCCCTCCGCCTCGCCGGGCCGGTCACACGTACCGGACCGCTTGCGGACACGGGGCACGCGCGCGTGGAGGCCGCCCTGTGGGTGTCAGCGCTCGCCGTCTGGGCGGAGCCGGTGTGGACGACCCTGCGGTACGGCCAGATCAATCTGCTGCTCGCCGTCCTGGTCCTGTGGGATCTCTCCCGGCGCCCCGGCCACCGCTGGGCGGGCATCGGCATCGGCATCGCCGCGGCGGTCAAGCTCACGCCCGCGCTCTTCGCGGTGTTCCTGCTGCTCACCGGGGCCGCCGAGGCGGCACGCGGCGGTCACTGGCGCGCGCCCGTCCGCCACGCGTGCGTGGCAGCCATGACGTTCGCCGGTGTGACGCTGGTCTCGGCCGCCGTCCTGCCGTACGACTCCTGGCGCTTCTGGACCCGGATGGTCTTCGAGGCGGGCCGGGTCGGGCTCACCGAGGACACCGCGAACCAGTCGCTGCGCGGGGTCCTCGCGCGGCTCCTGCACACCGGCGAACCCGGCGCCCCGTGGGTGGCGGCCGCGGCGGCGGCAGGCGTCCTCGGGCTCACGGCGGCGGTGCGCGCGGCGCTGCGCGGGGAGCACGCACGGGCCGCGGTGGCCTGTGCGGCGACGGCTCTCCTGGTCAGCCCGGTGTCGTGGTCGCACCACTGGGTGTGGTGCGTACCGATGGCGCTGCTCCTGTGGACGGAGGCGGTACGCCGGGGCGGCCGGGCGCGCTGGGCGGCCACCGGAGCCGTGGTGCTCGTCTTCTGTTCGTACGCCCTGTGGTGGGTTCCTCATGGCGAAGGAAGGCTTGAACTCGACCAGAACTTTGGCGAGATGACGCTGTCCGCCCTCTACGTAGGGACAGCTTTGGCGTTCCTGCTGCAAGAAATCGGACGAAAAGAAGCCGGACGACGGACCCGCCCGGCCGGGCTCAGGCCGTGGCGAAGGAGTAGAAGCGCTTGAGCGTGCAGTGTTCGTCGAGCAGCCGACCGTAGATCGGCTCCCCTTCGAGCTCGCGGTACGTCTCGATGGGGTCGCCCTTTATGATCAGCGCCCGCGCGCACTCCTCGCACCAGTACTGGTAGTCCGGGTTGACCGGTTCCATGTCGCGGACGATCGGCGTACCACTGCCGCACCAGTCGCACTTCCGCCTGTGTGCACCCATCGATCAGCTCCAGCTGCGGCCGCAGGCCGTGCACACGTACGAGACACCGCCGTTGTCGCCGAGTACTTGGGCGACATGGGACGAACCGCAGGACGGACAGGTGAGCAGAGGGGTGATCGCCTCGGAGGGAACAAAGAGAGCGGCAGCGCGGCGTGGCGCGGCCACTGCGACGAGGCCGGCGGCCTCATCGAGGATGCTCGCAGGCATCGCTCTCCCTCCCGTCGGGTCACATTCGGTGGTCTGGTGCGGTCCCCTTCCGGCTGTCCGATTCTGCCATGGTCCGAGCGACCCGGTCAGCGACGCAGTCGTACCAGTCCGGACACGGCACCCAGTGCGGCCGCCCCGGCCAGGGCGTATGCGCACACCAAGAGCGCGTCCGCCGATGAATACGCCCCCGGAGCCCCTTGAGACTCAAGTCGGTTGAGGAAAAGTGCGCCAAAACACGCGACGCCGATCAACTGGCCGAGCTGAGCGACCGTCGAGAGGAGCCCGCTGGCGTCGGCGGCGTCCTCGGGCCGCACCGTGGAGAGCGCCCGGGTGAGCGTCGGACTGAACCCGAGGGAGAGCCCCGCACCGATGCCCACGAAGGCCGCATAGAGCCACAGTCCGCCCTGGCCGCCGTCCCGCAGCAGCAGACCCACCGCGACCGACGACACCGCGGTGAGCACGAACCCGCCGGGGATCAGTGCCCGTTGGAGCGCCGCGGGCCAGCGCCGCCAGGTCAGGCCGACCGCGCCGAAGACCACGGCGGTCGGCGCGAACGTCAGACCGGCCCGCAGCGCGCTGTAGCCGAGCCCGCCCTGGACGTGCAGCGTGAGCACGAACAGGAAGCCCGCGTTGACGGCCATCACGGCGGCGATCCTGAAGACCGCGAGGCCCATGCCGGGGATGCGCAGGACCTGCGGCGCGATCAGCGGCGCGCCGCCGCTGCGGGCGAGCCGGGACTCGTATGCGCAGAAGAGCGCGAAGAGCACCGCCGCCGAGCCCAGCGAGAGCCAGGACCACAGCGGCCAGCCCTCCTGCTGGCCGAGCACCAGCGGCACGGTGAGCAGCGAGACGGCGGCACCGAGCAGCACGAGTCCCGGCAGATCGAGCCCACGCGCCCGCCGCCCCGGCTTCCCGGGCTCCCCCGACTCCGCACGCTCCCCTGACCTCCCGCGCTCCCCCGGCTGCCGGGAAGCGTCACGCGGCAGCACGCGCCCGGCCATGATCAGCAGGACCGCGCCGACCGGCACGTTCACCAGGAACACCGGACGCCATCCCGTGCCGAACAGATCGGCGCTGACCAGGATTCCGCCGATCACCTGCCCCGCTGCGGCGCCGACGGCGAGCACGGCCGCGTACGCGCCGAGCGCCCTGGTCCGCGCCTCGCCGGTGAAGTTGCGCTGGATCAGGCTGAGCACCTGCGGGATGAGCAGCGCGGAGCCCGCGCCCTGCAACAGCCGGAAGGCGATCAACTCTCCCGTGCCCTGGCTGAGTCCGCAGGCGAGCGAGGCGACGGTGAAGACGGCGAGGCCCGTGAGGTAGAGGCGGCGGTGCCCGAGGCGGTCGCCGAGCCGCGCGCCGGTGATCAGGAGCACGGCGTACGTGATGGTGTATCCGGCGATCACCAACTGCAACCCGGCGCCCGAAGCGCCCAGTTCGCTGCGGATGGTGGGCGCGGCGACATTGACGATGAAGACGTCGAGCAGCGCCATGAACTGCGCGGCGATGACGACCGCGAGCACACGGCCGGGGCGATTGTCAGTGCCGGGGGCTTTACTGAATGCGGGACGTGAGCCAGGGGGATCCGTGGCGGTGGACGGGGTTGTCGTTGTCATGGCACCGAGCGTGGCGGCGAGTTGGTACGGGTAACGAGAGCCCGCTGATGCTGGTACTGACAGCACCTGGCAAAGCCCGGGCGCCGGGCGGACGATGGGGGACGTGACCGTGACGGGGGATGACACGCGGATGGGGACGACGACGCAGCGACGCAGGCCGGAGCTCGCCGCCTTCCTGCGGGCCCGCAGAGCCAGGGTGACGCCCGCCGACGTGGGCATGCCGCCGGGCCTGCGCCGCCGTACCCCCGGCCTGCGCCGCGAGGAGGTCGCCCAGCTCTCCGGAGTCGGCGTGACCTGGTACACGTGGCTGGAGCAGGGCCGCCCGATCAACGCATCCGCGCAGGTCCTGGACGCCGTGGCGCGCACGCTGCGCCTCGACAGGGCGGAGCGCGAGCATCTGTACCACCTGGCCGAGGTGCCGTACGAGCCGGTGCGCAGGACCGTCTCTCCCGCGGCCGTCGGCCCGGAGATCCAGGGCATCATCGACGCCCTGGACCCGCATCCGGCGGTGGTCTACAACGCGCGGTACGACATCCTCGCCACCAACCCCGCCTACCGCGATCTCTTCTTCGTCCCCCAGCTGGAGTCCTTCGGGGCGCCGAACGTGCTGTGGACGCTGTTCATCGCGCCCGACCCCGTCTGCCCGCTGGTCTTCCGCGACGAGGAGCTGCCGGTGATGGTGGCGACGCTGCGCAGTGCGTACGGACGGCATGTGGGCGAGCCCGCCTGGGAGGACTTCATACGCCGCCTGTCCGCCGCGAGCGCGCACTTCGCCGAGCTGTGGGAGAGCGGCGACGTGGCGCCGCCGGGACCGCGCGTGAAGACCTTCCGACACGAGGCGGTCGGTGAGCTGCGGATGACGTCGGTCTCGCTGTCCATCAACGGCATGCCGGAGTGCCGGATCGTCGCCTACACCCCGGACGACGAGGTGAGCCGGCTGCGGGCGGCCGAGCTGCGCGCGCTCAGGCCCCCGGAAGCGGAAAGGTCTCCGGAAGCGGAAGGGTCCCCGGAAACGGAAGAATCCCGCCCTCTGATGAGGACGGGATCCTGATTGTGGAGCTAAGGAGAATTGAACTCCTGACCTCCTGCATGCCATGCAGGCGCTCTACCAACTGAGCTATAGCCCCGTGTGTTCTGTCCCGCTCGGCGGGCGAACAAGAAGAACTTTAGCCTGCGCCGGGCCGGAATGTGAAATCCGGGTGACGGAGCCTCCGGGGGACCCTCTCAGGCCCTCCGACCAGCGGCTCTCGCCACCCGCCCGGCCCCGGCTAATCGTCGTCGCCGAGCACCGGCTCGGGCAGCGTGCCGGCGTTGTGCTCGAGGAGGCGCCAGCCCCGCGCGCCCTGGCCGAGGACGGACCAGCAGCAGTTGGAGAGCCCGCCGAGGCCCTCCCAGTGGTGGGACTCCAGGCCGAGGAGACGGCCGATGGTGGTGCGGATCGTGCCGCCGTGGCTGACCACCACGAGCGTGCCGTTCTCCGGCAGCTTCTCGGCATGGCGCAGGACGATCGGCGCGGCCCGGTCGGCGACCTCGGTCTCCAGCTCGCCGCCGCCGCGACGCACCGCTTCGCCGCGCTTCCACGCGGCGTACTGGTCGCCGAAGCGCGCGATGATCTCGTCGTGCGTCAGGCCCTGCCACTCACCGGCGTAGGTCTCCTGGAGGCCCTGTTCGTACGTGACGTCCAGGCCGGTCAGGGCGGCGAGCTCGCCCGCTGTGGCCGCCGCCCGCTTGAGGTCGGACGCCACGATGGCGTCCGGCTTCAGCGAGGCGAGCAGCCGGGCGGCGCGCCTGGCCTGCGAGACGCCGGTGTCGGTCAGCTCGATGTCCGTGGAGCCCTGGAAGCGGCGCTCCAGGTTCCAGGACGTCTGGCCGTGCCGCCACAGGATGATCCGGCAGCCGCGGCTGGTCACCGAAGCTCACCGTCCAGGTCGGCTGCCTCCTCCGCGGCGCGCTGCTCGGCGTGCTCGGCGGCCTTGCCGCGGGTCGCGACGGCGTCCGCGGGGAGCTCGATCTCGGGGCAGTCCTTCCACAGGCGCTCAAGAGCGTAGAAAACGCGCTCCTCGCTGTGCTGGACGTGCACCACGATGTCCACGTAGTCCAGGAGGACCCAGCGGGCTTCGCGGTCGCCCTCGCGGCGCACCGGCTTGACGCCGAGGTCCTTGTTGAGCCGCTCCTCGATCTCGTCGACGATCGACTTGACCTGGCGGTCGTTGGGCGCGGAGGCGAGCAGGAAGGCGTCCGTGATCGACAGCACGTCGCTGACGTCGTACGCGATGATGTCGTGCGCGAGCTTGTCGGCGGCCGACTGCGCGGCGACCTTGATGAGCTCGATGGAGCGGTCCGTGGCGGTCACAGTTGAGCTTTCCTTCAGGTGGTCAAGACACACCAAGGGTCTCACGGACCGCCGACAGCACCCCCGGCGATCGTCCGATCGCCCTGTCTGCTGCGTCACCCCGGCCGGGAAGAGCCCCGGCCGGGGCGGGTGCGGTCATCCCGTCTTGTAGTCCTGGCCGAGGACGACCGAGACGTCCGCGTTGGCCGCGGTCTTGCCCTTGCGGACCGCGCTGTCCGGCAGGTCGAGGGTCTTGGCGACCTCGACGGCCTGCGCCTTCTTGTCCGCGTCGGCGTAGGTGACCTGCGACGTCGGCTGGGCGGACGAGCCCGCGCCGCTGTCGACGAAGGTGTAGCCGCCGTTGACCAGCGAGATCCGCGCTTCCTGCCCGGCGCCCTTGGTCCCGGACGCGTTCTTGACGCCGACCCGTACGGCCGCGCCCTTCTCCGGGTTCTTGACCGCGCCGCCCAGGACGCTCTTGACGACGCTCGCCCCGGCCTTCTCCGAGAGCGTCCCGTCCTGCTGGACCGGGAGCAGCTGCGTGGCGTAGTCGCCGCCCTTGGCACGGTCGGCGAGCTTGGCGAGGAAGGCGCCGAGGTCCTGCTCCTTGAGCGAGGGGTCCAGGATCTGGGCGAGGGACTGGACGGTGGTCGTCGCGGCCTGCGGGTCGGACGAGAGCTTGCGCAGGACACCCTGCATGACCTGCCCGAACCGGGTCAGCTGGGCCGTCTCGGACTCGCCGGACGCGCGGTAGGTGGCGTAGGCGACGGCCATCGGGCCGCTCAGGGTCTGCTGCTCGCCCTTCTTCACGAGGGGCGCCTGGCCCTTCTTGGCCTTGGGGTCGGGCACGTCGGCGTCCGTGTCGACGTCGATGTTGCCGACCAACTCGACGAGGTTGTTCAGGTACGGGGTGTCGAGCCGCCAGGTGCCCTCGACCTGCGTGCCGAGCAGGCTGTCGATCGATTCGCGGGTGCCGGTCGAGCCGTCGTCGTCGACGGACTTGCCGAGCGTCGTGCCCGCGCCCTCGTCGTTCGTCACGGAGAGGGAGTTGGGCAGCAGGACGGTGGTGCCGCGCTTGGCCGTGGTGTTGTTCACCAGGAGCGCCGTGGAGGTGCCGCCCCCCTTGGTGTTGTGCAGGTGGACGACGATCACGTCGCGGTTCTGCGGTCCGGCGGCCGCGGCGGCGTCGCCGGACGCGTCGTCCGACAGGCCGGGCAGCTTGCCCGCGTACCAGAGGTAGCCGACGCCGCCCGCGATCACGAGCGCGAACACCACGACGAGGGCGACCACCCGGGAACGCCCGCGCCGCTTGGCCTCCTCGCGCCGCTCGGTGCGGCTCTCGGTGAACTTCAGCCAGTCGATGACGTCTTCGGACTCTTCGTCCGGCTCTTCGATGAAGGAGAACTGCTGGGTCTCGTACGCCGGATCGCGCTCCGGCGCACGCCGGGGCTCGGCCTCGCGCTCGGGCCCCGACTCCGGCTCCGGCTCCGGCTGGCGCGACTGCTGCGGAATCCAGCCGGTCTCGGTCTGCTGGGCGGCCTGCGGCTGGTGCTGGGACTGCGGCTGGTGCTGCGGCTGGGACTGGGGCTGGGGCTGCGGGGCCTGCTGAGGCTGCTGCTGGCCGTAGGTGCCGTACGGGTCGGCGTCGTACGAAGGCTGCGAGGTGTGCGCCGGGTCGTACGGCGGAACGGGCGCCTGCTGCCCCGTCGCGTACGGGTCGTAGCCATACCCCTGAGGCTGCTGGGGCTGCTGATGCTGCTGCTGGGCCTGGGCCCCGTACTGGTCGTACGAAGCCGAGGGCTGCACCTGCTGGTACACCGGCTGGCCGTACTCGTCGTACCCGACGACCTGGTACTGGTCAGCCGCGTACTCGCCCGCGTACGGGTCGCCGCCCGCATACGGGTCGTACTGTCGGTCGTTCACCGGTGCCCCTCTCGGCTCAATCGCCGCGGTACAGCTCGCGCTTGTCGATATAACGCACCACACCGTCCGGCACCAGGTACCAGACGGGATCCCCCTTGGCGACCCGCGCACGGCAGTCCGTGGACGAGATGGCGAGGGCGGGGACCTCCACGAGGGAGACACCGCCTTCGGGAAGCCCGGGGTCGGTCAGCGTGTGGCCGGGCCGGGTGACCCCGATGAAGTGCGCAAGGGAGAACAGTTCATCGGTGTAGCGCCAGGTGAGGATCTGGCCGAGGGCGTCGGCGCCCGTGATGAAGAAGAGGTCCGTGTCGGGATTGAGCGTGCGCAGATCGCGCAGCGTGTCCGTCGTGTAGGTCGGGCCGCCGCGGTCGATGTCGATGCGGCTCACCGAGAACTGCGGGTTCTCGGCCGTCGCGATGACCGTCATCAGATAGCGGTCCTCGGCCGGGGACACCGTCTTGTCGCTCTTCTGCCAGGGCTGCCCGGTCGGCACGAACACCACCTCGTCGAGGTGGAACTGCGCGGCGACCTCCTGGGCCGCCACCAGGTGTCCGTGGTGGATCGGGTCAAACGTTCCGCCCATGACGCCCAGGCGGCGCTTGCCCTTGCTGGCCGGGCCGGTACCGGGACCGGTAGGCATGTCCTGCTCTCCCATGCGTGCAGACCCTACCGGCCCGGTGGACGGGCTCTGTTTCAGCGTCCGTTCGGCGGACGGGCTCAGCGGTCCCGGCGGACGGGCTCAGCGGTCGCGGCGGACGGGCTCAGCGGTCGCGGTTGAAGCGCGTGGTGAGCCACAGCAGCAGCATGAGCACGACGAACGCGCCACCGCCGGTGAGGAGAGGACTGAGGCTTTCGTGGCGGCCACCGTGCTCGCCGCCCTCGGAGGCGAGAGTGACCAGCTGGGCGGCGGTGCTGTGGAGGCTCATCGTCGGCAAGACCTATCCGGAGGTGGGCGGGACAAAGACTTCCGGGCCATCGTATGCGGGGGCACCGGCAGAGCTCACGCCGACTCAGCCGTTCCGGTCCGCGCGGTCGTCGTCGCCGCTCTTGCCGGGACGGTTCTCACCGCTCTCGGAGGCCTTGTGCCCGGCGTCCGCCCCCTGGCGGTAGCCCCGCAGCAGGAACCACGCGACCAGCACGCAGCCGACGACCATGACGATCAGCACGACACGCAGCAGATTGCCCGCCCCCTGCTCCTTGGCGGCCAGGGCGGCCGCCTCCGTGACCCAGTGGTGGGCTGCGGCGCTGTGCTCCATGACGGCCATGAGGGGCGACTCCATTCGCTGTGCTGCCCTGTCACGGTATCTCCGCCTAGGCTGGGACCCACCTCGGGGGCATGACTGGACGAGCATGGGGGATGGGGAATGACCGACGACAACGACCACGGCCGGCACGACGGTGGCCACGAGCGGGACGGCGGCCACGAGAACGTGCCGAGCAGGCAGCGCAGGCGCTTTCCCGGTATCTCGTCACGGGCGTACGAGCACCCGGCGGATCGTTCCGCCCTGGTGGCCCTGCGCAGGCTCAGCGGCTTCGACACCGTCTTCAAGGCGCTCAGCGGGCTGCTCCCCGAGCGGAGCCTGCGCCTCTTGTTCCTCTCGGACTCCGTACGGGTCTCCGACGCGCAGTTCGCGCACCTGAACACCATGCTGCGGGACGCCTGTTACATCCTGGACCTGGAGAAGGTCCCGCCGATGTACGTGAACATGGACCCGAACCCGAACGCGATGTGCATCGGCCTGGACGAGCCGATCATTGTGGTGACCACCGGCCTGGTCGAGCTGCTCGACGAGGAGGAGATGCGGGCGGTCGTCGGCCACGAGGTGGGCCACGCGCTCTCCGGCCACTCGGTGTACCGCACGATATTGCTCTTCCTCACCAGCCTCGCCCTCAAGGTGGCCTGGATCCCGCTCGGCAACCTCGCGATCATGGCGATCGTGACCGCTCTGCGCGAGTGGTTCCGCAAGTCCGAGCTCTCGGCGGACCGCGCCGGGCTCCTGGTGGGCCAGGACCTCAAGGCGTCGATGCGCGGCCTGATGAAGATCGCGGGCGGCAATCACCTGCACGAGATGAACGTGGACGCGTTCCTGGAGCAGGCCGAGGAGTACGAGGCCGGGGGCGACCTGCGCGACTCGGTCCTGAAGATCATGAACGTCCTGCCGCGTACGCACCCCTTCACCACCGTGCGCGCCGCCGAGCTGAAGAAGTGGGCCGCGACCCGCGACTACCAGCGGATCATGGACGGCCACTACCCCCGGCGCGACGAGGACCAGGACACCTCGGTGTCGGACTCCTTCCGCCAGTCGGCCTCCAGCTACGCGGACGACATGCGCACCAGCAAGGACCCGCTGATGAAGCTGGTCAACGACATCGCGGGCGGCGCGGGCGACCTGGGCGGCAAGCTGCGCGGGAAGTTCACCGGGCAGAACGGCCGGCCGGGCGGCGACCAGGGCAGCGGCCCCGCCGAGGAGAAGTAGCCCCGGCCGGGCAGACGCCTGGGAGCCGGGCAGACACCTCAGAGCGAAGGCTGGGCGGCCGCTAGAGCGAAGGCTGGGCGGCCGCCGCGAGCGAGCCGCAGAGCGCCGTGGCATTACCCGTCGCGTACGGGTCGGTGCCCGCGGGGCCGCCCGCCTTCGCCTTCTGGCCCGCGAGCAGCGGCCGCAGCTGGTTGACGGCGTCGGCGGAGCAGGCGAGCGGGCCCGCCTGCATGTACGACACGAGCAGCTCGGCCTGGCGCATGCGCAGGTCGTCGCGGTCGAAGCGGAACTGCAGCTCGCGGCGGACGGTGAACAGCGAGGCCTTGACGTGCTCCCCCTTGCCCGCCGGGCGCAGGGCGTAGACGAAGGTGTGGTCCGTGGTCACTTCGAGGGTGTTCTTGTCCGTCTCGGTGGCGTGCAGCGTGCCGTGGACGCGGATGCCGGTCGAGGCCAGGGCCGTCTTCGTCGGGTCGAAGCGCACCAGCCAGCCGGTGGGCGCGTGCCGCCCGTCCGCCTCCGGGTGCGCGAAGCTGTCGTCGAACTGGTCGAGCTGGCGCGGGTCGAGCAGGATCCGCGCGGAGCGGACGGTGCCGCCGGTGAGGACGTCCGGGTCGAGCGAGGATTCGACGAGATAGTCCTTGGCGGTGGTCAGCGCGGTCATCACCTGGCCGTCCGAGAAGTGCGAAGTGCGCCGCGCGGACGGGAGGTTGATGCCCGAAGCGCCCACCCGGAACTGCGCGGCCGGGCTGTGCGCGAACAGATCGGCCGGCTTCTCGGCGCCGGGCACGGCCCCCGGCGGGGCGAGCGGTATGACCGTCATCCGCAGCGGTTCGGGGCGTGATTCGGCCGGGGTCTGGTACGGGTGGCGTACGCCCATGTAGATCGCGGTGCCGAAGGCGACGGCGATCAGCAGGACGAGGATCACGGCCTGTTTGGAGAGGTGCCGGTGGCGCGCGGGCAGGCGCCGCACCGCATGCGTGTGATCACTCATGCGCTCCTGTGCGGAGTACTCCTGGAGCCGCGCGGCGCGGACGAACGACTCGTCGAAGACGACGGATCGGTACTCGTCCTCACCGCCCGCGGGAGCGCCCTCGGGTGTCCCCTCAGGTGGTTCTCCTGGCCCGCCCATACCTTCAGGGTAGGTCTCCGCGCCGTCGGGTAAACGCCCTGGTACACGACAAGTTCCGACAAGTTCTTCTGATGACTTCTCACGGAACGCGCGGCGACGCGGACACCGGCGGCGGGCCGTACTCCGCGGAGGCGGACGGCTCCGTGGACACGGGAGGCGGGATCGGGTCCTGGCGGCCCGTCGACGCGCCGCGGTAGACCGCGGCGAAGGCGAGCGCGACCATGCCGATGCCCATCACGAGGGCAAGCATCCAGGCGACGGGGCGGTGCCAGCGGTTGTGGCTCTTGTAGCCGCCCCTGCGGCCGTACCCGTCCTCGGTGAACTCCCGTTCGTACACGTCGTCGAGGTCGGGGTCGTGGCCGAAGTCGCCGCTGTCGTCGGGGCCGAAGCCTTCGTCGTAGAGGTCGTCCTCCGGCGATTCACGGCCCGATCCGCGGGTGCGGGCCCGGCGGTTCTCCGCCTCGGAGGCCTCGGCGCGCGCCTGGGCGGCGGCCAACAGCCGCTCCACGGCGGTGGGTTCATGAACCTTGGCGGACTGGACGAAGTCCTCGTCGAAGACCACGGAGGCGAACTCTTCGTCCGCACCCCCGTGGTCGCGGTCGTCGTCGGGCTCCCAGCCGTCGGGAAACGACGGCGTGCCCCCCACGTCCTCCGGCACCCTTCCAGCGTAGACCGGAAGGGGCAATCTGGGCAGACGGTAAGGGAATTCAGCCCGTGCGGGAATTCAGCGGGTGTGGCCGTCGCCGGTGACGATGTACTTCGTCGACGTCAGCTCGGGAAGGCCCATCGGGCCCCGCGCGTGCAGCTTCTGCGTGGAGATGCCGATCTCGGCGCCGAAGCCGAACTGGCTGCCGTCCGTGAAGCGCGTGGAGGCGTTCACGGCGACCGTGGTGGAGTCCACGAGCTGGGTGAAGCGGCGCGCGGCCTGCTGCGAGGTGGTGACGATCGCCTCGGTGTGCCCGGAGGTCCACAGGCGGATGTGCTCGACGGCCTGCTCCAGGGAGTCGACGATGCCCGCCGCGATGTCGTACGAGAGGTACTCGGTCTCCCAGTCCTCGGTGGTCGCGGGCACGACGGTGGCCTTCGAGCCGCCTGCGCTCTCCACGTACCCGATCACTCGCTCGTCGGCGTGCACCGTGACCCCGGCCTCGGCGAGGGCGTCCAGGGCGCGCGGCAGGAAGGCGTCGGCGATGTCGGCGTGCACCAGGAGCGTCTCGGCGGCGTTGCAGACGCTGGGGCGCTGGGCCTTGGAGTTGATGAGGATGTCGACGGCCATTTCCAGGTCGGCGTCGGCGTCCACGTACACGTGGCAGTTGCCGGTGCCGGTCTCGATGACCGGGACGGTGGACTCCTCGACGACGGTCTTGATCAGCGAGGCGCCGCCGCGCGGGATGAGGACGTCGACGAGACCGCGGGCGCGCATCAGCTCGCGCACGGAGTCGCGGTTCTCGCCCGGCACGAGCTGGACGGCGTCGGCGGGAAGACCCGCTCCGTGGACGGCGTCGCGCAGGACCCGGACGAGCGCGGTGTTCGATTCGTACGCCGATGACGAGCCCCGCAGGAGCACCGCGTTGCCGGACTTCAGGCAGAGGGCGGCGGCGTCCACGGTGACGTTCGGGCGGGCTTCGTAGATGATCCCGACGACGCCGAGGGGCACCCGGACCTGGCGCAGGTCGATGCCGTTCGGCAGGGTCGAGCCGCGGACGACCTCGCCGACGGGGTCGGGCAGCGCCGCCACGTCGCGCACGTCGGCGGCGATGGCGCGGACCCGCTCCGGGGTGAGCGTCAGGCGGTCCACGATGGACTCGCTGGTCCCGGCCTCGCGGGCGCGGGCGGTGTCCTTGCCGTTGGCCTCGACGATCTCGGCGGTGCGCACCTCAAGGGCGTCGGCGATCGCCAGGAGCGCGTCGTCCTTGGCGGCGCGCGGCAGCGGCGCGAGCGTCGCGGCGGCACCGCGGGCGCGGTAGGCGGCCTGGGCGACGGGCGAGAGGTTGTCGTACGGCAGACCCGAGAACAGCGGAGGGAGGGACGTCATGCCCGCAGCGTAATGCGGGCCGGGCGTGGTCCACCCGCCGTTTCAGCAGCCGAGACCGGCGCTCTCACGTCGGCTCAAAAAGGGTGCACGCCCACGGGGGTCGCGGGAAGCGGACCGTACCCCTCCGCGATCCGGTGGTGGTAGGTGTCGCGGTCGATGACTTCGAGCCCCACGATCTCCCACGGCGGGAGCTGCGCGCTCTGCCGGTGCTCGCCCCAGAGCCGGAGCGCGACCGCGGCGGCGTCGTGCAGATCGCGGGCCTCTTCCCAGTACCGGATCTCCGCGTGGTCGGGGGCATACCTGCTGGTCAGCAGAAAGGGATGGTCGTGCGCAAGCTGTTCCAGGCCGCGCCTGACCTCGTTCAGCGGGGCCTTCGCCCCCGACACGCTGAGGGTGACGTGCCAAAGACGGGGCACGTCCGCCGTCCTGCCCTCCCGGCTCTCGTCCGTCTCGCCCGCCGCTCGCGTGTCACCGGTGTACGTCGCCCCCGCGGCAACGCTGGTCAGGGACCGCTCGGCCGGCGCACGGGACGACGCTCCCGGGCGCACTCGTCTCACGACGGCCTCCTCTACGCAATGGTGGTGCGGATACGCAATGGTCGTACGGAAGTGTCTGGAACAAAGTTGAGCAGGCCAAGCGCCCCCGCGGGGCCGTTTTGGGGAGTTTCACCTCGCAGGGGCCGGTCGGCGCCCGGCGTTCGCGCCTGTTTTCGGCCGGGGGCCACCGGGGCCGCCGTGACGCCGGGGAGAGCAGAGCCCCCGACGCGGGGACGCGAGGGGCTCAGCCGTGCAGCAGGGCCAGGTCGTCGCGGTGCACCACTTCCCGCTCGTACGCCGGTCCGAGCTCGCGTGCCAGCTCCCGGGTGGAACGGCCGAGGAGCTGCGGGAGCTCCTTGGCGTCGAAGTTCACCAGGCCGCGCGCCACGGCACGCCCCGCGGTGTCCCGCAGCTCGACGGGGTCGCCCGCCGCGAAGTCGCCCTCGACCGCCGCGATCCCGGCCGGAAGCAGCGACTTGCGCCCCTCGACGACCGCGCGCACGGCCCCGTCGTCGAGCGTGAGCGCGCCCTGCGGCTCGGAGGCGTACTGGAGCCACAGGAGCCGGTCGGCGGTGCGGCGGCCCGTGCGGTGGAAGTACGTGCCGGTGTCGCGGCCCGCGAGGGCGTCGGCGGCCTGGCTCGCGGAGGTCAGTACGACCGGGATACCGGCGGACGCCGCGATGCGCGCGGCCTCGACCTTGGTGACCATGCCGCCGGTGCCGACGCCCGCCTTGCCCGCGCTGCCGATCTGGACGTGCGCTATGTCGGCGGGACCGGTCACCTCGGAGATCCGGGTGGTGCCGGGCTTCGCGGGATCGCCGTCGTAGAGGCCGTCCACGTCGGAGAGCAGGACCAGGAGGTCGGCGCGGACCAGATGGGCGACCAGGGCGGCGAGCCGGTCGTTGTCGCCGAAGCGGATCTCGTCCGTCGCCACGGTGTCGTTCTCGTTCACGACGGGCAGCGCGCCCATCGCCAGGAGCTGGTCGAGGGTGCGGGACGCGTTGCGGTGGTGGGCGCGCCGTGCCATGTCGTCGGAGGTGAGGAGCACCTGCCCGACGCGTACGCCGTAGCGCGCGAAGGAGGCGGTGTAGCGGGCCACGAGAAGCCCCTGGCCGACGCTGGCGGCCGCCTGCTGCCTCGCCAGGTCCTTGGGGCGCCTGCGCAGGCCCAGCGGCGAGAGCCCGGCGGCGATGGCGCCGGACGAGACGAGCACGACCTCGCGCTCCCCGCCGCTGCGGCTCTTGGCGAGCACGTCAACAAGGGCGTCAACGCGGTCGGCGTCCAGACCTCCCGACGCGGTGGTCAGGGACGAGGACCCGACCTTGACGACGATCCTGTGGGCCCCTGCGATGCCCTGCCTTGCCCCAGCCACGTACTTCCCCAATGATCCCGAAGATCCCATTCCCTGCCGGACCAGCCAATCTACGCCAGTGCCCGAGTGTGGTGCCCACGCATTTCGAGGGACGGACCGCAGCCGCCTCCGAGGGAAAACCACGCCAGAAGGTTCAGTACCTTTGCCCCTTTATCCGGTGATTGTCGTCACGGAAGATTGCTACAGGGCCACCGCACGTCATACGGTCAGTGGTCGACTTCCCCGACGTTTGAGCAGTCCCCCCATCCGATCCCCCGCCAGGAGCCCAAGCCCGTGCCCTCTGCCGGACTCGCCCCCCGCCGCATCGTGCAGCTGACAGCGCTGTTCGCGATGTTCGCGCTCTTCACGGCCCAGCTCGTCAGCGCGCTGGTCCCGTACGTACCGGTGTTCATCGCCGCGTCCGCGGCGAACCTCGCGCTCGACGTCTATCTGCAGTACAAGCAGCCGGGGCTCCTCTCCCTCCTTGGCAAGATCCGTTTCGATGTCACCGTCAGGCAGCTCCTGCGCGACATGCTGATCCTGGTCGGCCTGCTGCGCATCGACGGCATCGAGCCGCTGGCCGAGCAGTCGCCGCTGACCATCTCGCTGCTGGCCTACTACTTCCTGCACTTCGGCTGCCAGGCCACCGCCATACTGGTGCGCCGCGCCCGCCAGCTGCCGATCGTCACGCGCAACATCGACGCGTCCGCGCTGCACCTGACGGCGGCCCCGCCGCGGATCCTCTCGCGCCGCCAGGCCCACCGCCTCCTGACGTTCTCGATCCCCGCCACGGCAGGCCTCCTTGCCACCGCGGGCACCACGGACGCGTACTGGGGCGGCATCGGCCTGGGGATCTCCATCGCCCTGATGGGCCTCGGCGCGATCTACCTCGCCACCTGGCTGCTCCCCAAGAAGCGCGCGAAGAACGACCAGAAGGTCATGGAGTGGCTGGACAACTGGCTGGCCGACTACCAGCCGTCCGTCGCCATGTACTTCTCGGGCGGCTCGACGTCCGCGTACCAGGCGAACATGTGGCTCTCGACGCTCTCCAAGCTCGACGGCAACCCGCTGATCGTGCTGCGTGAGCGCTTCATGGTGCAGAAGATCGACGCGACGGACGTCCCGATCATCTGCTTCCCGAAGGTCGCGACGATGTTCTCCCTGGAGACCTCGACGCTGAAGATGATGCTGCACCCGGCGAACGCCGCGAAGACCTCGCAGGTCCTGCGCATCCCCACGATCAAGCACGCCTTCATCAACCACGGCGAGAGCGACAAGCTGTCCTCCTGCAACCCGTACGCGAAGGCGTACGACGAGGTGTGGGTGGCGGGGCCCGCCGCGCGCGACCGCTACCAGGCCGCCGACGTCGGCGTCGAGGACAAGGACGTGGTCGAGGTCGGCCGCCCCCAGCTGTCCCCGATCCTGCGCTCCACGGGCGCCCCCACCGGCGCGTTCACGACCGTCCTGTACGCCCCCACCTGGGAGGGCTGGGACGGCAACCCCGGCAACACGTCGGTCACCCTCGCGGGCGAGAACATCGTCCGGCACCTCCTCGCCGACCCCGGCGTACGGCTCATCTACAAGCCGCACCCGATGACCGGCTCGCAGGACCCGCGCGCGGGCGCCGCCAACGAGCGCATCAAGACGATGATCCGTGAGGCCGCCGTCAAGCGTTCCGGCGAGCGTCCCGGCCAGGACGCCCTGGCCGAGCTGGCGCGCCGCACCGCCGACCTGGACCGGCTGACCTCGACCGCGTTCCGCAAGAGCGTGGACGAGATGGAGCGCATGATGCTCCAGGGCACGCCGGACGGCGACCAGCAGGCGGCCGTCGCCGAGGCGACGGCGGCGTGGGAGGCGGCGTACTGGGCGTCGTTCCCCGAGTGGGAGCACCAGATCATCACCACCGCGCGCCCGGCGATCTTCTCCTGCTTCAACCAGGCGGACCTGCTGATCAGCGATGTCTCCTCGGTCGTCTCCGACTGGCTGACGAGCGAGAAGCCGTACGCGGTCGCCAACACGTCCGGCATGTCCGAGGCGGACTTCCGCGCGGGCTTCCCGACGGTGAGCGCGGCGGCGATCCTCTCGCCGACCGCCGAGGGCGTCCCGGAGCTCCTGGAGGCCGTGCGCTCCCCGGAGCTCGACACGCACGCCGAGGCCCGTGCAGCCCTCAAGGAGCACCTCCTGGGCCCCTCGGACCCGCCGTCGCTGGTCCGCTTCAACGAGGCGGCCCTCGCGCTCTCGGCCAAGGCCGACGAACGGCGCATCCGCATGGCCACCCGCATCGACGCGGAGATCCCCGGCCAGCGCGCCGCGGAGGAGGCAGCGGAGGAAATGGAATCCGACCCGACGGAACCGAACCCGAACGGCGCAGAGGACTCCGTCACGGCGTAAGGGGCGGCCCGTAAGGGGCGCGGGGAACTGCGCGACAAGCCCCCACGCACCCGCACGGTGTACGACAGACAGAAGGGCCCCCGGAGCTAGAGCTCCGGGGGCCCTTCTCATGCACCGCTCAAGGCGCTCCCGCCTAGAACGGCTCGAAGTCGTCGTACGCCTGCTCCGCCTCGTCCCGCTCCGCGTCCCGGTCCCGGCGGCGCTGGGCGGCGGGCCGGGGCGCGTCGAGGCGGTGGTCCTCGCCACGACGGCCGAGCATCTCCGCGCCGGCCATCACCGTCGGCTCCCAGTCGAAGACGACCGCGTTGTCCTCGGGGCCGATGGCGACGCCGTCGCCAGTGCGCGCGCCCGCCTTCATCAGCTCTTCCTCGACGCCGAGGCGGTTCAGCCGGTCGGCGAGGTAGCCGACGGCCTCGTCGTTGTTGAAGTCGGTCTGCCGCACCCAGCGCTCCGGCTTCTCGCCGCGCACGCGGTAGATGCCGTCGTCGCCGAGCTTGACGGTGAAGCCCGCGTCGTCCACGGCCTTGGGCCGGATGACGATACGGGTCGCCTCCTCCTTGGGCTTGGCGGCACGCGCCGCGGCCACGACCTCGGCGAGCGCGAAGGAGAGCTCCTTGAGCCCCTTGTGCGCCACGGCCGACACCTCGAAGACGCGGTAGCCGCGGGCCTCCAGGTCGGGGCGGACCAGGTCCGCGAGGTCCTGGCCGTCCGGTACGTCGATCTTGTTGAGGACCACGACCCGCGGACGGTTCTCCAGGCCCGCGCCGTACTGCCGCAGCTCCTCCTCGATGATGTCGAGGTCGGAGGCGGGGTCACGGTCGGACTCCAGGGTCGCCGTGTCCAGGACGTGCACCAGGACGCTGCACCGCTCGACGTGCCGCAGGAACTCCAGGCCCAGGCCCTTGCCCTGGCTCGCGCCCGGGATCAGGCCCGGCACGTCGGCGATCGTGTAGACGGTCGAGCCCGCCGTGACCACGCCGAGGTTGGGGACCAGCGTCGTGAAGGGGTAGTCCGCGATCTTCGGCTTGGCCGCGCTCAGGACCGAGATCAGCGAGGACTTGCCCGCGCTCGGGTAGCCCACCAGGGCGACGTCCGCGACCGTCTTGAGTTCGAGGACGACGTCACCGGCGTCGCCGGGCTCGCCCAGCAGGGCGAAGCCGGGCGCCTTGCGGCGGGCGGAGGCGAGCGCCGCGTTGCCCAGGCCGCCGCGGCCGCCCTGCGAAGCGACGTAGGTCGTGCCCTGGCCCACCAGGTCGGCCAGGACGTTGCCCTGCTTGTCGAGGATGACGGTGCCGTCCGGCACGGGCAGGACCAGGTCCTGGCCGTCCTTGCCGGAGCGGTTGTCACCGGCACCGGGGGCGCCGTTGGTGGCCTTGCGGTGCGGGGAGTGGTGGTAGTCGAGCAGGGTCGTGACCGACTGGTCGACGACCAGGATCACGTCACCGCCACGGCCGCCGTTGCCGCCGTCCGGGCCGCCGAGCGGCTTGAACTTCTCACGGTGGACGGAGGCACAGCCGTGGCCCCCGCTACCCGCGGCGACGTGCAGCTCGACGCGGTCCACGAAGGTGGTCATGGGATGTGCCTCCAGAAACTTACGGAATGTCTATCTAGTAACACGCGAAAGGCGGACCCGCTTCCCGACAGGGAAGTGAGGTCCGCCCTCGCGAAGAACCTTGTTCTACGGAAGCCTGATTCAGGCGACCGGAACGATGTTCACGACCTTGCGGCCACGGTGGGTGCCGAACTCCACCGCACCGGCGTCCAGCGCGAACAGGGTGTCGTCCTTGCCGCGGCCGACGCCCGAGCCCGGGTGGAAGTGGGTGCCGCGCTGGCGGACCAGGATCTCACCGGCGTTGACGGTCTGACCGCCGAAGCGCTTCACACCGAGCCGCTGAGCATTGGAATCGCGCCCGTTCCGAGTGGACGATGCGCCCTTCTTGTGTGCCATCTTGTCTCAGTCCCTTACTTCGCAGCCGTGGGGATACCGGTGATCTTGATCGCCGTGTACTGCTGACGGTGACCCTGACGACGGCGGTAGCCGGTCTTGTTCTTGTAGCGAAGGATGTCGATCTTCGCGCCCTTGTGGTGGTCCACAACCTCGGCCTGGACCTTGATGCCCGCCAGGACCCACGGGTCGCTGGTCACGGCGTCACCGTCGACAACGAGCAGGGTCGAGAGCTCGACCGTGTCGCCAACCTTGGCAGTGGAAATCTTGTCAACCTCAACGATGTCGTCGACAGCAACCTTGTGCTGGCGACCACCGCTGCGCACGATGGCGTACACGCGGATCTCTCTCTCGCTCGGAACGGGACCCCCGCAGTCCAGCCGCCCGCATGCGCGGTCGGCCTCTTCCGAGCGCCGGGGGCGCCGGAAGGAAATCAGGTTTACGGGGATAGGACGCGTCTATTGACACGCCGACGGTCAAGATTACGGGGCTCACCCGGAAGGGTCAAACCGGCTTCTCGCCGTCCGGCGGCAGAGGCTTGACACCCTTGCACAGATCGGTGGTGTCGGCCTTGCCCGGCCAGGCCACGGCCCGTACGCGGTCGAAGTGCTGGCGGTACGCGTCGTGCACCGAATCGTCGTCGACCTTCACGATCGCCTCGTCGTTCTCGCGCAGGGCGGGCGCCGTGTAGTTCTGCGAGCCGGTGAAGGAGATCTTGTTCTGCTTGCCGTCGTACTTGCCGTCGATGAGCAGGTACTTCGAGTGGATGATGTAGGGCGTCACCAGCTTGGTGCCGGGGTGCAGCGGGTCCCGGTCGTCGTTGTAGCAGCGCATCGTGGGCCCGCCGGACTTGTGCAGCGCCTCCCAGGTGCCGGGGGTGCCGCCCTGGCTCTTGGCGCTGTCGGTCTCGGCGTAGAGGATGCTCACCGTGCAGCCCGCCTTCTTGAGCGAGACGAGCTTGTCGGCGATCTGCTTCCGGGTGATCTTGAAGATCGAGGCGCGGACGTTCGTGTGCCGGGCCACCCCGGCCGCGTCCTTGTAATTGCACTGCACGTTGTTCAGGACCGAGTACATCGTGTCGGTCTCGTTGACCGTGCCGGAGCGCGGGAAGAAGTACGCCTTGTAGAGGCCGTCGCTGACCGTGCGGTAGTCCCAGTTCCGCCAGTCCTTGCGGATCATGTCGGCGAAGTAGTCGGCGTAGGCCTCGTACATCGTCGGGTTGTTCGGGAGTTGCAGCGCGTCGTTGAAGAACTTCGTGTGCGCGGAGGGCGTCGAGTTCGACGTGGTCTGCACGACGACGTCCCTGGCGCCCTCGACCTGCGAGAACAGCCAGAACTTGTTGTGCATGATCGACTTGCCGTACTTCGGATCGCCCAGGCAGGACTTGTCCGCGGGGCAGAGCGTCACGAAGGACGACTTGCTCCTGTCGGTGCCGAGTGCCGTCGCGAGCCTGCCGTACGAGGTGTTCGTGGGGCGGTCGCTCCTGCTGGTCTCGTCGAGCACCATCTGCACGTGCACGCCGCGGTTCCTGGCCGCCACGAGCGCGTCGACGACCGAGGCCTCCCACACGTGGTAGACGGCGACCTTGATGGTCGATCCCGGCACCGCGGTGTTCGTCAGCTCGATCAGGCGCGTCCTGATCGCGTACTGCTGCTCGGAGGTGCCCAGCGGATCGTTGAAGATCGGCGCCTCGGTGAGGGGCGGATCGGCCTCGGCCTCCCCCGCCGCTCCCGCCGTCCCCGCCGCGCTGACGGTCTGGATGCCCGCCGCCGACAGGATCGTGGCCAGTGCGACGGCCTGGCGTCCGCCCTTGACCGGTTTCTGGGCACGGTGACGTCCCGTGCCTCTCAGGCGACCGTGCGCCATCGTCCAACCCCTCCCCTGACGTGACCGGAACGTCTCCCCAGACGCCACGGCCACGTGCCTGTTCATCAACCGCATGAGTTTTACAGGTACTTCACTGTGTTCCAAGTTCCACCAACGAGATGCCCCCGGCGCGGTGAGATCACCGCACCGGGGGCACCCGGACATACGTACGGACTACGAAGGAGGGGGTCAGCCCTCGTCGGCCGCGGAGGCCTTGACGCCGGCCGGCGCCTGCTCCGCCGCGGCGGTCTTCTTCGTCGTCTTCGACGCCTTCTTGGCCGTCGTCTTCTTGGCGGCCGTCTTCTTGGCCGCGGTCTTCTTGGCGGCCGCCTTCTTCGCGGGCGCCTTCTTGGCGGCGGTCTTGCGCGCCGTCTTCTTGGCCGGAGCGGCTTCCTCGGCGGGCGCGTCGGCGTCCGCCGCGGGCTGCTCCGGGGCCTGAGCCGCCTTTTCGGCCGACGGGACGACCAGGACGGCCGCCTCGGCGGACGCGGTCGGCGCGGTGGCCTTGCGGACCGCACGGCGGCGCGGACGGGCCGGGGCGGCGTCGGCGGTGGCCTCGGCCACCGGCTCGGCCGCGACCGGCTCGGCGACGGGCTCCGCCTTGGGCGCCTCGGCGACGATCACCTCGGCGGCTTCCGGCTCGGCCTTCGGCGAACCCGCGGGCGCGGTGGCCTTGCGGGTCGCACGACGGCGCGTACGCCCCTTGGGGGCCGCGTCGTCCACGGGCGCCTCGGGAGCGGCGTCGACGACGGCAGCCTCCTCGGCGGGCACGACAGGCGCCTCGACGACCGGGTCCTCGGCGGCCGGAGCCTCGGCCGTTGCGGCCTGCCGGGACTTGGACCGCTTCTTCTCGGCCTTCTCCGCCTTGGCCGGCTTCTCTGCCTTCTCCGGCTTCGGGGCGGACTCCGCGACGGGCGCGGCCTCCGCCTTCGGGGCGCCGGCCGGAGCCGAGGCCCGACGGGTCGCCCTGCGGCGCGAGCGGCCACCGCGGGACGCCGCGGCCTCGGCCTCGGAGGCGCTGCTGTAGAGCTCCTCGTCCGGCACGAACTCGGGCGCGGGGAGCGCCAGCGGGGCGGCGGCCTCCGCGGCGACCTCGGCCTCGGTCTCGGTCTCCGCCTCGTCCGCGGTCCCTGAGGTCTCGTGGCCCTCGTGCTCGTGCGTGTGGTCATGACCCTGCTCGGAGCCGCCGCGCCCGCGCTTCTTGCGCTTGCCGCCGCCACCGGCGGAGGCCGGCTGCTCCATGTGCACGATCACGCCGCGGCCGTTGCAGTGGACGCAGGTCTCGGAGAAGGACTCCAGGAGGCCCTGGCCGACCCGCTTGCGGGTCATCTGCACGAGACCCAGCGAGGTGACCTCGGCCACCTGGTGCTTCGTACGGTCACGGCCCAGGCATTCGAGCAGGCGCCGCAGGACCAGGTCGCGGTTGGACTCGAGCACCATGTCGATGAAGTCGATGACGACGATGCCGCCGAGGTCACGCAGGCGCAGCTGGCGCACGATCTCCTCGGCCGCTTCGAGGTTGTTCCTCGTCACGGTCTCTTCGAGGTTGCCGCCCTGACCGGTGAACTTGCCGGTGTTGACGTCGACGACGATCATCGCCTCGGTCTTGTCGATCACCAGCGAGCCGCCGCTGGGCAGCCAGACCTTGCGGTCCAGGGCCTTCGCCAGCTGCTCGTCGATCCGGTACGTCGCGAAGACGTCGACCTCGGACGTCCACCGCGAGAGGCGGTCGGCCAGGTCGGGGGCGACGTGCGAGACGTATCCGTGGATGGTCTCCCAGGCCTCGTCACCGCTGACGATGACCTTCGAGAAGTCCTCGTTGAAGATGTCGCGGACGACACGGACGGTCATGTCCGGCTCGCCGTACAGGAGGCTCGGCGAGCTCGTGGAGGCCGCCTTCGCCTTCTTCTGGATCTCTTCCCACTGCTGCTGGAGACGCTCGACGTCACGGCGCAGCTCGTCCTCGCTCGCGCCCTCGGCCGCCGTGCGCACGATGACGCCCGCGTCCTCGGGGACGATCTTCTTGAGGATCGTCTTCAGACGCGCGCGCTCGGTGTCGGGCAGCTTGCGGCTGATGCCGGTCATCGAGCCCTCGGGCACGTAGACCAGATAGCGGCCGGGCAGCGAGACCTGCGAGGTCAGGCGGGCGCCCTTGTGGCCAATCGGGTCCTTCGTGACCTGCACGAGGACCGACTGGCCGGACTTGAGGGCCGACTCGATGCGGCGGGGGCCGTTGGCCATCCCGAGCGCCTCGAAGTTGACCTCACCGGCGTAGAGCACCGCGTTGCGGCCCTTGCCGATGTCGATGAAGGCGGCCTCCATGGACGGCAGCACGTTCTGGACCTTGCCCAGGTAGACGTTGCCGACGTACGAGGTGGCCTGCTCCTTGTTGACGTAGTGCTCGACGAGCACGTTGTCCTCGAGGACGCCGATCTGGGTGCGCTCGCCGTTCTGGCGGACGACCATGACGCGCTCGACGGCCTCGCGGCGCGCCAGGAACTCGGCCTCGGTGATGATCGGGACGCGGCGGCGGCCCTGCTCGCGGCCTTCGCGGCGGCGCTGCTTCTTGGCCTCGAGACGCGTCGAGCCCTTGATGGACTGGACCTCGTCGGCGCCGGTGCCGGGCTCGCGCTCTTCCTTCTTGCGCGGCTCACGGACCTTGACGACCGTGCGCTCCGGGTCGCCGTCACCGGCGTCCGCGTCACCGGAGTCACCGGCGCGACGGCGACGGCGACGACGGCGACGGCTGCTGCTCGATCCTGCGCCCGCGCCGTTGTCGTCGTCCTCGTCGGACTCGGCGGCGTCCTTGGTGTCCTCGGTGTCGTCGGCGGCCTTGGCGTCCTCGGCGGCGTCCGTCTCGGAATCGGCGTCGGATTCCTGCTGGTCGCCGGAGTCGTCGGCGGACTCACCGCGGCGGCGGCGACGGCCACCGCGACGACGGCGGCGGCCGTGGCGCTCACCGGAGTCGTCGGACTCGTCGTTGTCGTTCTCCGCGGCGGTGTCCTCGGCCTCTTCGGCTTCGGGCGCCTCGGCCTCGGCGGGCTGCGCGGCGGCCTTGGCGGGCTCGCGCTCGGCGGCGGGCTGTTCGTCGGTGGCCCGACGGCGGCGGCGACGGCGCGGCCCGGTCTCCTCCTCCGCCACCGGTGCGGCGGCGACGGGCTGCTCGGCCTCGACCTCTTCGACGGGCTCGTCGGCCGCTTCGGCGGCGGCAGCGGCAGCGGCGCGCTCCGGGGTCTGGAACATCGGCTCGGCGAACACCGGCGCCTGGAAGACGGCGACGGCGGGCCGCGCGGGCTTGCGCCCGGAGTCGTCGTCGGCGTCACCGGCGCGCGCCTTGCGGGCCCGGGACGGGGCGGGCGCCGAGAATCCGGCGGCGGCCTTGCGGGTGGCACGGCGGGGCCGGCGTCCGCGGGGCGCTGTGTCCTCGGCGGCCTCGGCGGGCTCGGCGTCGGGGGTCTGTGCGCTCTCCGCGGGCTCGGCGGCGGCCTGGGGAGCCTCGGCGGGCTCAGTGGCGGCAGCGGCCTCGGCGGCGGGCGCGGACGAAGCACGGGTCGCGCGGCGGCGGGTGCGGCGCGGGGCGGCGTCACCGGACTCCGGCTGCGCCTCGGGCGCGGCCTCGGCGGCGGGCGTCTCGGCGGCGGTCTCAGGAGCGGTCTCGGCGGCCACGGGCGTCTCAGCGGCGGTCTCGGCACCCTGCGGCGCACCGGCAGGAGCCGAGGCGCGGCGCGTGGCACGACGGCGGCGCGGGGCGGGAGCGGCTTCCTCGGCGGGCTCGGCGGCGGTCTCGGCCACGGCCGCGACAGGCTCGGCGGCAGGGGCCTCGGCGGGCGTCTCGGCGACGGTCTCGGCACCCTGCGGCGCACCGGCGGGAGCCGAGGCGCGACGGGTGGCACGGCGGCGGCGCGGGGCGGGAGCGGCTTCCTCGGCGGGCTCCGGCTCCGGAGCGGCGGCCTTGGCGGGCTCTTCGGCGGCGGGGGTGGCCGGTATGGCCGGAGCGGTGCCCTCGGCGGCTCCACCGGGCGGTCCCGCGGGCCGCGACGCCGCACGGCGCCTGCGGCGCGGCGGCAGGGTGTCGCTGGGTGTGTTGTTGTCCGAGCCCTCAGTGGGTTCGTTCGGCTCAAGCATGCGGGCGGTTCTCCCGTCACGCTCCCGGGCGCCGCGCCTTGTCCGGTGATGTCCGCGGCTCTCGCTCACCTACGCGGGGCCGCCATCCGGGGGCGTGGGCGCCGCACGGGAGCTCTATGTGTCTGTCTCGCCGGTTCCGTACGCCCAAATGCGGACGGCCTGGCGAAAGTCTCGGTCAGTGCGCTGCCCGACCCAGGTGGCTCCCGAGTACGAGGGCGGCGCTTCGACGCGCGTCCCTACGCGGGACCTTCCGTCGCCGGCGTCTTCGCGGCGGCTGCGGCGGCCCCTTGGTTCTGAAGCGGGGTCGTGGCTGCCTCGCGGTCGGGCGCGAGCGGGTCGGTCACCGTGCCGGTCTCGTCGTCAAGAAGCCCCTGCGCCAGCCTGGTCACCGCTGCGGGGACCGGCGGCGCCAGGTCGGCAACAGCTCGGAGGCCGGACAGGACGTCGTCGGGTCGTACGGCAGGTGTCACGTGCCGAACAACCAGCCGCAGTATCGCACAGGGCTGGTCGGTCGGCCTATCAGCGTCGTGAGCAATCGCCTCGTCAGAGGCGATGGACTCAAGATTCACGACGGCTTCGCGGGCATCGAACGTCCGCATGCCGTTCTTCGTGCGCCGCTGGACCTCGACGGTCTCCGCGGCCCGGAAGGCCTCGGCGGCACGCTGTGCGTCGGCGGGCTCCACGCCGTTCAGGCGCAGCTCCCAGACGGACGCGGTGAGCCGGTCGGCGAGTCCCGAGGTGCGGGACTCGACGGCGTCGACGATGTCGAGGCCGGTCGGCATCGACTCGTCGAGCAGCTCGCGCAGCTTGTCGGGGTCACGCGGCTCGGTGAGCGCGATCTCCAGGTACTCGGCCTCACTGCCCGTGCCGGTGGGTGCGGCATTGGCGTACGACACCTTCGGGTGCGGTGTGAACCCCGCCGAGTACGCCATGGGCACCTCGGCGCGGCGCAGCGCCCGCTCGAAGGCGCGCTGGAAGTCACGGTGGCTGGTGAACCGGAGGCGGCCGCGCTTGGTGTAACGCAGTCGGATGCGCTGCACCGCGGGAGCGGGCGGCGGGCCTACGGGCTGTCGCTTGCCCAGTGTTCTAGTCCTTCGTGAGTGCGGTCGTACTGCTACCTAGAGTACGTGTCCCCGGCGTGTCCGGTTCCCGCCGGGCCACCGGCACCGCCACGGGCTCCGCCGCGGCCGCCCCCACCGGGACCCGCTCCTTGGGCGCCCCGAACAGCATCCGCCGTACGTCGGCCCGCGCCTCCCGCACGCTCTGGCGGGCGGCGGCGAGGGCCTGACGGGTGGCGCGGCCCGCGTCCTTGACGGCCTGTGCCGCGGGGCGCCAGACCCCGTCACGCAAGACGTGGCCGACGGGAGTGAGGACCGCGCGGTACACCCAGCGCACGGGGTCGACGAAGAGCCACCTCAGGAGCCTGCCGAGGAAGCGGCCCACGACCAGCGAAATGTGTCCGGCGATCCGCCAGGCGTGTCCGAGTGCGTCGGAGATCTCCCGTGCGACGACCGCGATGCCCCGCCCGACGGGCGCGAGCACCCAGCGCCACAGGGCGACGGCGGGTACGACGAAGATCCAGCGCCCCAGGGTCCCGAGGACCACCCCGATGCCCCGCGCGAGCCAGGCGATCGCGTGACCGACCGGCGTGAGGACGGACGCGTACAGCCAGACGGCGGGAATCACGAGGAGCACGTGCCCGAGCCACGCCAGCCCCTTGCCGACCGGCACCAGCACATAGCGCCAAAGCCCCACCCACGGCCAGACGAACACCGCCTTGAGCAGCCACACCAGAGCGGCGCCGATGCCGCGCCCGGCCGCCGTGGCCCCCGCGGCGATGCCCCGCGCGAGCCAGGCGATCGCATGCCCGACCGGCGTGAGGACGGACGCGTACAGCCACACGGCGGGAATCACGAGGAGCACGTGCCCGAGCCACGCCAGCCCCTTGCCGACCGGCACCAGCACATAGCGCCAGAGCCCCACCCACGGCCACACGAACACCGCCTTGAGCAGCCACTCCGTGACGGTGGTGACGCCGAGCGCGATCGGCGTGATGACGCGCTCCATCAGCCACTTCAGTGGCGTCACGATCAGCGTCCGGCCCAGCCAGGCGAACGCGCGCCCCACGGGCCGCAGTCCCCTCAGGTACAGGAAACGGCCGCACACGGCGAGCGCGTCCCACACCAGGCGCACCGGCACGACGAGCACGAGCACCACGATCCGCACCGGGATGCGGATCGCGACGGCGAGACAGCCCTCGGCCTGCGGTGGTGGTGCGGCGGGGGGCTGCTCCGGCCCGCGCTCGTCGAGCGGGGGCCGCTTTTCCAGGTCCATGCCGTCCTAGACGCGTCGGTGGCGGGTGCTGGTTCGGTCCGGGCGGCGGTCGGTCGCCGTAAGTCGCCGTCAGTCGCCGGTCGGGATCCAGTAACGCAGCTTTCCGCCGCGTTCGTCATCGAACGCGCCGCCCGCCGCCTCGATCACCTTGCGCGAGCCGGTGTTGTCGGTGTCGCAGGTGACGAGGACCGAGGTCAGGCCGAGCGCGCGGGCGTGCGGCAGGCTGCCGATCAGCATCGCCGTGGCGTGGCCGCGGCGGCGGGCGGAGGGGCGTACGTCGTAGCCGATGTGACCGCCGTACTCGCGCAGGAAGCGCGTGGCGATGTTGTGGCGGATGGCGAGACGGCCGAAGTAGTTGCTGCCGTCCGCGTACCAGAGGGTCGTCACGGGGACGGAGAGCGGCTCGGCGGGATGTACGGCGTCCTTGACCTCGGCCACATAACGCTCGAAGACCACCGGGTCGTGCCACTTGTCGCCGTAGTCGCGCAGGGTGCGGCCGAGCGTGGTGTCGTCGTCATCGCCGCCGCGGCCCTCGGCACGGAACTCCTCCATCGCGGCGACGAAGGAGAGGTGCACGCGGCCGGAGGGCGGGGCCAGGCGGGCCGCACCCGCCCGCGCCACCGGCTCCGGCCGCGTCACTTACTTCACCACCGACAGCGGCAGGAGCTTCTTGCCGGTCGGGCCGATCTGGATCTCGGTCTGCATCTGCGGGCACACGCCGCAGTCGAAGCAGGGGGTCCAGCGGCAGTCCTCGACCTCGGTCTCGTCGAGCGAGTCCTGCCAGTCGTCCCAGAGCCAGTCCTTGTCGAGACCGGAGTCCAGGTGGTCCCAGGGCAGGACTTCCTCGTACGTGCGCTCACGCGTGGTGTACCAGTCGACGTCCACGCCGAAGGCGGGCAGCGTCTTCTCGGCGCAGGCCATCCAGCGGTCGTAGCTGAAGTGCTCGCGCCAGCCGTCGAAGCGGCCGCCGTCCTCGTACACCGCGCGGATGACGGAGCCGATGCGGCGGTCGCCGCGCGAGAGCAGGCCCTCGACGATGCCGGGCTTGCCGTCGTGGTAGCGGAAGCCGATCGAGCGGCCGTACTTCTTGTCGCCGCGGATCTTGTCGCGCAGCTTCGTGAGGCGGGCGTCCGTCTCCTCGGCCGACAGCTGCGGGGCCCACTGGAAGGGGGTGTGCGGCTTGGGCACGAAGCCACCGATGGAGACCGTGCAGCGGATGTCGTTGCCCGCGACCTCGCGGCCCTTGGCGATGACGTTCGCCGCCATGTCCGCGATCTGGAGGACGTCCTCGTCGGTCTCGGTGGGCAGGCCGAGCATGAAGTACAGCTTGACCTGGCGCCAGCCGTTGCCGTACGCGGTCGCGACCGTGCGGATCAGGTCCTCTTCGGAGACCATCTTGTTGATGACCTTGCGCATCCGCTCGCTGCCGCCCTCGGGGGCGAACGTCAGACCCGACCGACGGCCGTTCCTGGTCAGCTCGTTGGCGAGGTCGATGTTGAAGGCGTCGACGCGGGTCGAGGGCAGGGAGAGGCCGATCTTGTCTTCCTCGTACCGGTCCGCGAGACCCTTGGCGACGTCCGCGATCTCCGTGTGGTCCGCGGAGGACAGGGAGAGCAGGCCGACCTCTTCGAAGCCGGTCGCCTTGAGGCCCTTCTCCACCATGTCGCCGATGCCGGTGATGCTCCGCTCCCGCACGGGGCGCGTGATCATGCCGGCCTGGCAGAAGCGGCAGCCGCGGGTGCAGCCTCGGAAGATCTCCACGGACATGCGCTCGTGGACGGTCTCCGCGAGCGGCACGAGGGGCTGCTTGGGGTAGGGCCACTCGTCCAGGTCCATGACGGTGTGCTTGGACACGCGCCACGGGACACCGGACTTGTTCGGTACGACGCGGCCGATCCGCCCGTCCGGGAGGTACTCGACGTCGTAGAACCCGGGGACGTAGACCGAGCCGGTGCGCGCGAGACGGAAGAGGACTTCCTCGCGGCCGCCGGGGCGGCCCTCGGCCTTCCACTCGCGGATGATCGCCGTCATGTCGAGCACGGCCTGCTCGCCGTCGCCGATGACCGCGCAGTCGATGAACTCCGCGATGGGCTCGGGGTTGAAGGCGGCGTGGCCTCCGGCGAGGACGATCGGGTCGTCGACCGTGCGGTCCTTGGACTCCAGCGGGATGCCCGCGAGGTCGAGGGCGGTGAGCATGTTCGTGTAGCCGAGCTCGGTGGAGAAGCTGAGCCCGAACACGTCGAAGGCGCCGACGGGGCGGTGGCTGTCCACGGTGAACTGCGGGACCTTGTGCTCCCGCATCAGCTCTTCGAGGTCGGGCCAGACGCTGTACGTGCGCTCGGCGAGGACGCCCTCGCGCTCGTTCAGTACCTCGTAGAGGATCATGACGCCCTGGTTGGGCAGCCCGACCTCGTACGCGTCGGGATACATGAGCGCCCAGCGGACGTCGCACTCGTCCCAGTTCTTGACGGTGGAGTTGAGCTCTCCGCCGACATATTGGATGGGCTTCTGGACGTGCGGGAGAAGCGCTTCCAGGCGTGGGAAGACGGACTCGACAGGCATCTCGGCGTCTCTCATGAGCTGGCAGGGGTGACCATCAAGCGTACCCCGGCGGTCAGCTGCTCAGAGCCGCCCGCAATTTCGCCTTGGACGCCTTGGCCCACACCCCCGGAAGTTCCCGCTCCCGGTCCGCCGCCGCTGCCTCCTCCTGGCCGTACAGAAGACCCCAGGTGAAGGCGGTCTCGCCCGCGAGGTGGGCCTGTATGGCCAGGGTGCGCAGGGCGTCGCGGGCGACGACGCTGTCCTGGTGGTCGCCGAGCACGCTCTGGACGGCCTTCATCCGCTTGGCGAACCGCTTGGCGGGCTTGCCGAGCGCGGGCGTCGCCGCCTCGCCCGCGTAACGGGCGCGCTTGGCGGCCTTGCGGGCCTCGTGCATGGCCACGTCCCGCTGCTCGCCCGGCGGCAGATCGAGGGCGTGCTCGACGCGGGCCGCGAGGCGGCGGTAGTCCTTGAGCACGGCCTTGGGGAGCGCCTTGCCCACGGGTGCGTCGGCGGCCGGGAGCAGCGGCGGGGCGGCGAGCAGGGCCTCGACGGACTCCAGGAGCGCGAGGTACCGCTTGCCGTCGAGCAGGGCGAGCGTCCTGCGCCGGGAGCCGCTGCGGCGGGCCACGGTCCAGATGCGCAGGCGTCCGCGCACGGGGCCCAGGAGCAGTGTCCTGGGCACGGCGCCGATGCGGGACGTGAGCCGCTCGGTCAGGACCTCCTGGTCACGGTCGACGCCGAGCTCTCCCGCGAGCCACTTCAGCTCGTCGCCGATCGGGTCGGTGACCGTGCGGTCCAGGATCTTGCGGAACGACTTGAAGGCGCTGCGCATCCGGCGCGTGGCGACCCGCATCTGGTGCACGGAGTCCGGCAGGTCGCGGCGGACGTCGGGGTCGAGGGCGATGAGGGCGTCGCGCTGGGCGCGGAGGTAGGCGAGGACGTGGTCGCCCGCGGTCCCGGTCCCTTCGCCGACGGCCTCCTTGACGGCCTCGGCGACGGCTTCCTTCTTGCCTGCCTTCTTGTCGGCCTTCCTGTCGGCCTTCTTGTCGGCCTTCTTGTCGCTCTTCCCGCTCCTGACCGCGCGCGCCTCGTTCTCCCGGGGCGGGGCGTCCGCCGTCTCCGCCAGCGCCCTGCTCAGCTTCGACGGCAGGTCGGAGCGGCGCACGCCTGCCTTCTTCAGCTTCTTCTCGACCTTGTCGAGCAGTGCGGGATCGCCGTCGTCCGCGAGCTCCACCTCGACCTCGGACCACTCGGCGGTGGCGCCGCTCCCGGTGAGCCGTTCGGCCACCACTCCGTCGATGCTGACCTCGGCGAGCAGCGCGCCCCGCTCGTCGACGAGGTGGCGCAGATCCCTGGCCGACAGCAGGCGCACGACGGGGATCAGCTCGGCCTCGCGTACCCGCGAACGGACGAGGCCGAGCAGCGAGCGCGGCACGTCCGGCGAGAGCGGGGCGTGGATCTCGTCCCGCACCCCGTCCGCGAGCGCCACCGGCAGTTTCAGGTGCCAGCCCGCGTCGGCGCCGCCGGTGCGGTGGCGCAACGTGACGGACGATGCGGCGAGGCGCTGATCAGGGGTGTCCCAGTAGGTGGCGTCCAACTCGACGACGCCTTTGTGGACGACATCCGCGACCCCGGCCACACCGGTCAGGTCGGGCAGTGCCGCGTCCGCACCGACGTCGTACTTCCGCTCGATCTCGCGCTTCGTCTCCGCCATGAACCGAATCTAGACGCGATCGCAGGCGCGCGGCAGACCTCCGACCGGCCTAGGCCGACATCGGCCGCTGCACCTTGATCGACTGCAACAGGCCGACGGCCACCCAGACCGCGAACATCGATGATCCTCCGTACGAGACGAAGGGCAGCGGCAGACCGGCCACCGGCATGATGCCGAGCGTCATGCCGATGTTCTCGAAGGACTGGAAGGCGAACCAGGCGATGATCCCGGCGGCGACGATCGTGCCGTACAGCTCGGTCGTCTCGCGTGCGATGCGGCAGGCCCGCCAGAGCAGGACGCCGAGCAGGACCAGGATGAGGCCCGCCCCGGCGAAGCCGAGCTCCTCGCCCGCCACGGTGAAGACGAAGTCCGTCTGCTGCTCGGGCACGAACTGCCCGGTGGTCTGCGAGCCCTTGAAGAGGCCGGTGCCCGAGAGCCCGCCGGAGCCGATCGCGATGCGCGCCTGGTTGGTGTTGTAGCCGACGCCCGCCGGGTCGAGCGCGGGGTTGGCGAAGGCCGCGAAGCGGGCGATCTGGTAGTCGTCGAGGATGCCGAGCTGCCAGACGGCGACCGCGCCCGCCGCGCCCGTGCCGAGGAGCCCGAAGACCCAGCGGTTGGAGGCGCCCGATGCGAGCAGCACACCGAGGACGATCATCGCCATCACCATGACCGACCCGAGGTCGGGCATGAGGAGCACGATCAGTATCGGTACGGCGGCCAGGGCGAGGGCCTGGAGGACCGTGCGGTGGTCGGGGTGGTCCCGGTCGCCCGCGTCCACCCGGGCCGCGAGCAGCATCGCCATGCCCAGGATGATCGTGATCTTGACGAACTCGGAGGGCTGCAGCGAGAAGCCGCCGCCGAGCACGATCCACGCGTGCGCGCCGTTGATGGTCGCGCCGAGCGGGGTGAGCACGAGCAGGACGAGGAAGACCGAGATGCCGTAGAGGATCGGCACGGCCGTGCGCAGGGTGCGGTGGCCGAGCCAGATCGTGCCCGCCATCAGGGCGATGCCGATGCCGGTGTTCATGACGTGCTTGATCAGGAAGGAGTACTGGTCGTCGCCGACCAGTTCCGTGCGGTTGCGCGTCGCCGAGTAGACGAGCGCGGAGCCGATCACGGAGAGCGCGATCGCCGAGAGCAGTATCGGCCAGTCCAGCCTGCGCACCAGCGAGTCGCGGGCGAACACGCGGGAGGCCATCGAGGAGCGCTCGGGCCCGTATCCGGAGACGGAGAAGCCATTGTTGCCGGCCACTAGTCGCGCCTCCCGTTCGCGGGCGCGCCCGCCAGTTCCTGCGGCTGCTCCGAGGGCTTGGGGGCCTCGGGCTTGTACGGCTTGATCTTCGGGGAGTCGATCGAACCGTCGGTCTCGATCTTCGGCAGGTTCTTCTGCGGCTGGGGCAGCAGCGCCTTCTTGACGTTCTGCTTGCCTTCGTCGTCCAGGCCGTAGATGCCGTCGTAGATCTTGCGGACGGCGGGTCCCGACGCACCGGAACCCGTACCGCCCTGGGAGATCGTCATGACGATCGAGTAGTCCTTGGTGTAGGTCGCGAACCACGAGGTGGTCTGCTTGCCGTGGACCTCGGCCGTACCCGTCTTGGCGTGCATCGGGATCTTGTCCTGCGGCCAGCCGCCGAACCGCCAGGCGGCCGTTCCCTTGGTGGCGACGTCGGCGAGGGCACCGTCTATGTCGTCGCGGGTCTTCTTGTCCATCGGCAGCTTGCCGTGGGACTTCGGCGCGATCTCCTGGACCTGCTTGCCGTCGGCGCTGATGATCGCCTTGCCGACCGTGGGGTTGTAGAGGGTGCCGCCGTTGGCGATGGCGGAGTAGATCGTCGCCATCTGTATCGGCGTGACGAGGGTGTCGCCCTGCCCGATGGAGTAGTTGACGGAGTCACCGGCGCGCATCTTCATGCCTTCGAGGCAGTTCTCGTACGCGATCTTCTCGACGTAGTCACCGCCCTTCTTGCCCTGCTTGCACCAGCCGTCCTTGTTGGCCTTCCAGTAGTCCTTCTTCCACTGGCGGTCCGGGACGCGTCCGGTGACCTCGTTCGGCAGGTCGATGCCGGTCTCCTTGCCGAGGCCGAACTGGTGGGCGGTCTTGTAGAACCAGTCCTTGGCGTCCTTCTTCGGCTTGTTGCCGCCGTCCTTGGCCCACTGGTCGTGCGAGAGCTTGTAGAAGACGGTGTCGCAGGAGACTTCGAGCGCCTGGCCGAGGCTGATGCTGCCGTGGCCCTGGGACTCGAAGTTCTTGAAGGTCTGGCCGCCGATGGAGTACGAGCTGGGGCAGGGGTAGCTGCCGTTGAAGTCGTAGCCCGCGTTGACCGCCGCCGTCGTCGGGATGACCTTGAAGATCGAGCCGGGGGCCGCCTGGCCCTGGATGGCGCGGTTCAGGAGCGGGTAGTTGGACTTCTTGCCGGTGAGCTGCGTGTAGTCCTTGCCGGAGATGCCGCCGACCCAGGCGTTCGGGTCGTAGCTCGGGTTGGACGCCATGGAGACGATGCGTCCGGTCTTGTTCTCCATGACGACGACGGCGCCCGCGTCGGCCTTGTAGTTCTCGTTGGTGTTCTTGTCGAACTCCTGGCGGGCCTTCTTCATCGCGTCGTTGAGCCAGTACTCGGACAGCGCCTGCACGCGCGCGTCGATGCTGGTGACGACGTTCGCGCCGGGCTGTGCCGGGTCGTCCTTGGCCTTGCCGATGACGCGGCCGAGGTTGTCGACCTCGTAGCGGGTGACGCCGGCCTTGCCGCGCAGCTGCGCGTCGTACGTGCGCTCGAGGCCGGAGCGGCCGACCTGGTCGGAACGCAGGAACGGCGAGTCGGTGTTCTCGGCCTTCTTGATCTCGTCGTCGGTGACGGGCGAGAGATAGCCGAGCACCTGGGCGGTGTTGGACTTGCCGGGCGCGGCATAGCGGCGTACGGCGGTGGGCTCGGCGGTGATGCCGGGGAAGTCCTCCGCGCGCTCACGGATCTGGAGTGCCTGCTTGGGCGATGCCTCGTCCGTGATCGGGATCGGCTGGTAGGGCGAGCCGTTCCAGCAGGGCTGCGGGGTCTTGGAGTCGCAGAGGCGGACCTTGTCGGAGACTTCCTTGGTGGTCATGCCGAGGACGTCGGCGAGCTTGGCGAGGGCCGCCTTGCCGTCGTCCTTCATCTTCATCAGGTCGGTGCGGGACGCGGAGACGACGAGGCGGGTCTCGTTGTCGGCGATCGGGACGCCGCGGGCGTCGAGGATCGAGCCGCGTACGGCGGGGTCGACGACCTGCTGGACGTGGTTGCCGGAGGCTTCCTCCGCGTACTCCTCGCCGTTGCGGATCTGGAGGTACCAGAGCCGGCCGCCGAGGGTGAGGAGGAGGGAGAGCACAAGGATCTGGATGACGATGAGGCGGATCTGGACTCTTGGGGTCCGTCCGGTCTCGGGGATGTTGGTCACTGCTTTCCTCCCCCTCTCAGTATGTGTACGAGTAGTACGTGTACACGACCGACCTGTGTGCGCGGCCGATCGCGTACGAGGCCAACTGCGCTGCGGTCACAGGCGCTTGACCCCCTTGATGCGTCCGGCGCGCGCGACGCGTGCCTTGGCCGCCTTCATGCGCATGCCCCCGCGCTGGTTGCCGATGCGCAGGCCGGTGCCGGAGGAGAGCCAGCCGGCCGAGACGTCCGTGGCCTTGGTCGCCGGAGAGGTCTCCCCCAGGGGGTCGTTCTCGGCGCGCCGGGCGAGCGCGATGATCAGCGGCACCGTGAACGGCGCGAGCAGCAGGTCGTACAGGGCGGCCGTGAAGAGGAGCCCGCCCAGGCCCACGTGGCGGGCGGCGGTGTCCCCGACGAGGGAGCCCACGCCCGCGTAAAGCAGGGTCGAGCCGATGGCGGCGCCGACGACCACGACGAGCGGCCCGGTGGCGGACCGCAGGCGCCCGGTCTCCGGCTTGGCAAGGCCCGCGAGGTAGCCGATGACGCACAGGACCAGGGCGTACCGCCCGGCCGCGTGGTCGGCGGGAGGGGCCAGGTCGGCCAGGAGCCCGGCGCCGAAGCCGATGAGGGCGCCGCCCACATGGCCGTAGACCAGCGCGAGGCCGAGCACCGTGAGCAGCACCAGGTCCGGCACCGCGCCCGGCAGCTGCAGCCGGGCCAGGACGCTGACCTGGATGACCAGGGCGACGACGATCAGGGTGGTGGAGAGCAGGATTCGGTTGAAGCGCATGGTTCCGGTGCTCCTACTGCTCGTTGCCGTTGTCGGCGTCGTCGGCCGGGGGCTGCCCTGACGGCGTGGCCGTCACGGTGACCGTCGGGGTCGGCTTCGGCTTGGCGGGCTTCTTCGGCAGGACCGTGTCGCGCGGGTCCTCACGGGGCGCTTCGACGACGACACCGACGATGTCCAGCTTGGTGAAGCCGACGTACGGCTTGATGTAGATGTTGCGCGTCAGGTCGCCGCCGGACGGGTCGACGCGGACGACCTCGCCGACCGGTACGCCCGGCACGAACGGCTTGTCCTTCTGCGAACCGAAGGTGACGAGCCGGTCGCCCTTCTTGATCTTCGCCTTGCCGTTGAGCATCTGCACCGAGAGCGGGCGGTCGCCCTGGCCGGTGGCGAAGCCGAGTTCGTCGGTCTTCTCCATGCGGGTGCCGACGGTGAAGTCGGGGTCGTTGGCGAGCAGGACGGTCGCGGTGCTCGGGCCGACCGTGGTGACGCGGCCGACCAGGCCGTCGCCGTTCAGGACGGTCATGTCGCGCTTGAGTCCGTCGTTGGCGCCCGCGTCGATCGTGACGGTCCAGGAGAAGCCCTGGGCCGCTCCTATGCCGATGACTTCGGCGCCCTTGATGCCGTACTGACCGGCGCCGGCGCTCTTGAGCATGCTGTCGAGCTGTCTGACCCGGCTGCGGTTGCGGTCGTCGCTGCCGAGCTTCGCCTTCAACGCTGCGTTCTGACGCTCGAGTTCCGCGATCCGGTCGTGCCGGTCGCCGGAGTCCCGTACCGCGCCGATGGCGTTGCCGATCGGGTCGACGGCGGACGACACGCCGTCCTCGACCGGGCCGAAGACCGTGGCGGCGGCCTGGCGGGCACCGTCGACCGGTGAGTCCTCGCCACCGCGGATGTCCACCGTGATCAAAGCGAACGCGATGGCGATCAGCAGCACCAGGAGCAGCCGGCTCTCTCGTGTGTCCCTCACGTGCGGCGGCCGTGCCTTCCTCAGTTGGAAATCCTTGGAATTATGAACAACTGCATTTGTCCGAGCAACTGTGCGTATGTCTAAGCAACTGTGCGTATGTCTGAGCAAATCTATGCAATCCGATTCCGCGGCGTCTGCGGACGCCGCGGAATTGTTATGCCTTGCCCTCTAAACCCTCTATATCAACGATCCGCCGCACGAGGTGACAGGCACTCGTACGGCGGACACCCTTTCAGCGGGTTCACGCCACTCTCAGCGGCGCGGCGACGCGTCCAGGACCTGCTGGAGCGCCTCGAACTCCTCGACGCACTTGCCGGAGCCGAGTGCCACGCTGTCCAGCGGGTCCTCGGCGATGTGGATCGGCATGCCCGTCTCGCGACGCAGACGCTCGTCGAGGCCGCGCAGCAGGGCGCCGCCTCCGGTGAGAACGATGCCGCGGTCCATCACGTCACCGGAAAGCTCCGGCGGGCACTTGTCGAGGGTCGTCTTGACCGCGTCCACGATCGCGTTGACCGGCTCCTCGATGGCCTTGCGGACCTCGGCGGCGGAGATGACGACGGTCTTGGGCAGTCCGGAGACCAGGTCACGGCCGCGGATCTCGGTGTGCTCGTCGGCGTCCATGTCGTACGCCGAACCGATGGTGATCTTGATCTGCTCGGCCGTGCGCTCACCGAGGAGGAGGGAGTACTCCTTCTTGATGTGCTGGATGATCGCGTTGTCCAGCTCGTCGCCCGCGACCCGGATCGACTGTGCCGTGACGATTCCGCCGAGGCTGATGACGGCGACCTCGGTGGTGCCGCCGCCGATGTCGACCACCATGTTGCCCGTGGCCTCGTGGACCGGCAGGCCGGAACCGATGGCCGCGGCCATGGGCTCTTCGATGATGTGCACCTGACGCGCGCCGGCCTGCGACGAGGCCTCGATGACGGCGCGGCGCTCGACTCCGGTGATGCCGGAGGGCACACAGACGACGACACGCGGACGGGCGAGGTAGCGCCGCTTGTGGATCTTCAGAATGAAGTAGCGGAGCATCCGCTCGGTGATCTCGAAGTCGGCGATGACGCCGTCCTTCAGCGGTCGCACGGCAACGATGTTGCCCGGCGTGCGACCGATCATCTTCTTGGCTTCGGCGCCGACAGCGAGGATGCCACCGGTGTTGGTGTTGATGGCGACGACGGACGGTTCGTTGAGAACGATCCCCCGACCCCTGACGTACACCAGCGTGTTGGCGGTCCCGAGGTCGACAGCCATGTCACGGCCGATGAACGACATGTTGTTCCCCATGAGGATGCGTCTGGCCTTCCCTGGAGCGTCTGATGGCTTTTTAGGTAGGCGAGGTGGGTGCTGTGTGGCGTGGAGGCTTACATCGTAGTCTCGCCTGCACGAACACGGCGCTAGGGTCTTCGCCATTGTCAGCAGATGATGCACCGCCTCGCTCTTGGAGACGTGCCATCGGAGGCACGGGTTCCCCCAATTGGGGCGCATATGCCAAGGGGCGGCCGGTTTTCTCGGCCACCCCTGGTCAGGGCCGTGCCCTGCTGACTAGGCGTCAGAAGTCTTTACGGAACTCTTTACCTGTGTCCGCCAGGCGAGACCGCGCGGGCCGCCGGACGGCCCCGCGGAGGCTCAGACGGCGGCCGGGAAGAAGATCTTCAGCTCGCGCTCGGCGGACTCCTCGGAGTCCGAGGCGTGGATCAGGTTCTCCCGGACGATGGTGCCGAAGTCACCCCTGATGGAGCCGGGCGCGGCGGCGATCGGGTCGGTCGGACCCGCGAGGGCGCGCACGCCCTCGATGACACGCTCACCCTCGACGACGAGCGCGACGACCGGACCGGAGGACATGAAGGCGACCAGCGGCTCGTAGAAGGGCTTGCCCTTGTGCTCGCCGTAGTGCTGCTCCAGCGTCTCCTGGTCGAGCGAGCGCAGCTCGAGCGCGGAGATCGTCCAGCCCGCCTTGCGCTCGATACGGCCGATGATCTCGCCGATCAGGCCACGACGGACGGTGTCGGGCTTGAGCAGGACGAGAGTGCGCTGGGTCATGTGCGGCTCCAAGCATTTTTTCTACGAGCGTGTGGGTTGACCGGCACGATACCGGCACCCACTACACCGCGTTACCTCCGGCCCCGGAAGCCCGCCCGCCGGGCAGGGACTACGCCCCCGCCTCTGCTCCCGACTCTGCCTCCGCCTGCGCCGCGAACCTTGCCTTCGCCTCGTCGATCTTCTGGCCGAAGTGGATCGAGGCCCACCACAGGGCCGCGAACACCGCGCCCATGAAGAACATGATCGGCACGATGAACCCGCTCGCGATGAGCGCGATCTGCAGCGCCCAGCCCAGCTGCACCCCGCCGGGCCGGGTGATCATTCCGCACAGCAGGACGCTGAACAGCATCGCGATGCCGCAGACCGTCCAGACCGTGCCCATCGACAGGTCCGGGTCCTTCATGGCGACCAGACCGGCGAAGCCGATGACGAAGAACTCGCCGATCAGCGTCGAAGCACAGAGCGTACGCACAGGAGTCAGCCCCTCCCCAGGAGCAGTCGGGCCTCGCCGACGGTGATGACGGAGCCGGTGACCACGACGCCGCCGCCCGCGTACTCGCCCTCTTCCTCGGCGAGGGTGATCGCGGCTTCGAGCGCGTCCGGCATGCGCGGCTCGACCTGGACGCGGTCGTCGCCGAAGACCTCGACGGCGAGCCCGGCCAGCGTGTCGGCGTCCATCGCGCGATGGCTGGAGTTCTGCGTGACGACGACCTCGGCGAAGATCGGCTCGAAGGCTTCGAGCAGCCCCTTCATGTCCTTGCCGTCGCTCGCCGCGACCACGCCGATCAGGCGGCTGAAGTCGAAGACCTCGCTGATCGCCTCGGCGGTGGCGCGGGCGCCCGCCGGATTGTGCGCGGCGTCCAGGACGACGGTCGGCGAGGTGCGCACGACCTCCAGGCGGCCCGGCGAGGAGACCGAGGCGAAGGCCTTGCGGATGGTGTCGATGTCCAGCGCCCGCGCGTGCTGCGAGCCGATGCCGAAGAAGGCCTCCACCGCGGCGAGCGCCACGGCGGCGTTGTGCGCCTGGTACGCGCCGTGCAGGGGCAGGAAGATCTCTTCGTACTCCCCGCCGAGACCGCGCAGGGTGAGGAGCTGGCCGCCGACCGCCATCGCGCGGGAGACGATGCCGAACTCCAGGCCCTCGCGGGCCACCGTCGCGTCGACCTCGACGGCCTTCTTCAGGAGCACCTGCGCCGCGTCCACCGGCTGCTGGGCCAGGATGACCGTGGCGTCCGGCTTGATGATGCCGGCCTTCTCGGCGGCGATCTCGCCCGGCGTGTTGCCCAGGCGGTCGGTGTGGTCCAGGTCGATGGGCGTGACGACGGCGACGGAGCCGTCGATCACGTTCGTCGCGTCCCAGCTGCCGCCCATGCCGACCTCGACGACGGCGACGTCCACGGGGGCGTCCGCGAAGGCCGCGTACGCCATGCCCGTGAGCACCTCGAAGAAGGAGAGCCTGTACTCCTCCTTGGCGTCGACCATCTCCACGTACGGCTTGATGTCGTTGTACGTCTCCACGAAGCGCTCGGCCTCGATGGGGGCGCCGTCCAGGCTGATCCGCTCGGTGATCGACTGGACGTGCGGCGAGGTGTAGCGACCCGTGCGCAGCTCGAAGGCGCTGAACAGGGCCTCGATCATGCGGGCCGTGGACGTCTTGCCGTTCGTGCCGGTGATGTGGATCGAGGGGTACGCGCGCTGGGGCTCGCCCAGAACGTCCATCAGCGCGGAGATCCGGCTGACGGAGGGCTCCAGCTTCGTCTCTCCCCAGCGGCTCGCGAGCTCCGTCTCGACTTCGCGGAGCGCCTTGTCGATCTCCGGGTCGGTGGGGCGGGAGGGGATGTCGCCCTGGGGCGGGCCCGCCTGGGTGCGCAGGGTGCGGCTGCCCGCCTCGATCACGGCGAGGTCGGGGTCGCGGTCGGTCTCGGCTCCGACGATCTCGTCGAAACGGTCGTCGCGGTCGTCGCGGTCGGGGTGCTCGCTGTCAGGCGGGGGGAGGTCACTCACGTACGCCAGTCTACGGACGGGGTGTGACAGCCGCCGCCGGGACCTCTCGGGACTTTGGTCCCGGTCGATTCGGGACCAAAGTCCCGCCGATCCGTTCGATCGCCGGGCAAACTTGGCGATCATGGACATAGGCATCGACCTCGGTACAGCGAACACCCTTCTCTACGTCCGCGGGCAGGGCATCGTGCTCAACGAACCGTCCGTGGTCGCCGTCAAGGAGGGCGCGAAGACAGCCCTCGCCGTCGGTACGGAGGCCAAGGAGACGATCGGCCGTACGCCGGGTTCCATCACCGCGATCCGCCCCCTGCGGGACGGCGTGATCAGCGACTACGAAGCCGCCGAGGAGATGATCCGGCACTTCGTGCGCAAGGCGGTTCCGGGCCGCCGCCCCCGTACGCGGATGGTGGTGTGCGTGCCGAGCGGCGTCACGCCGGTCGAGCGGCGGGCCATCGTGCACGCGGCGCAGCGGGCGGGGGCGCGGGCCGTGCACCTGGTGGAGGAGCCGATGGCCGCGGCGATCGGGGCGGGGCTCCCGGTGGCCGATCCGCGGGGGTCGATGGTGGTCGACATCGGCGGCGGGACGAGCGAGGTCGCGGTGATCTCCCTGGGCGGGGTCGTCACCTCGCAGTCGCTGCGGGTGGGCGGGGACCGCCTGGACGAGGCGATCACGAACTACGTGCGCAAGGAGCACGGGCTGCTCATCGGGGAGCGGACCGCGGAGGACATCAAGGTCGCGATCGGCTCGGCGTGGCCGGTGCCGGGCGACGACGCGCTGGAGTCGCGGACGTTCACCGTGCGGGGGCGCGAGAAGGTGCGCGGACTGCCGAAGACGGTGGAGCTCACGGTGCGCGAGGTGCGGGCGGCGCTCGACGAGCCGGTGGAGGCGGTGATCGCCGCGGTGAAGACGACGCTGGAGGTCTGCCCGCCGGAGCTTTCGGGCGACGTCATGGAGCACGGCATCGTCCTGACGGGCGGCGGCGCGCTGCTCCCCGGCCTCGACCTGCGCATGGCGTCGGCCACCGGAATCCCGGTGTTCGTGGCCGACGACCCGCTGGACAGCGTGGCGATGGGCTGCGGCAAGTGCGTGGAGGACTTCGACGCACTGGAGCGGGTGATGTCGGCCGCGTAGGCCCGCGCCGGGCGGGGCCGCCCACCCCACCCCGCCCGAATTATCGTATGTATGACCTTTGTTGGGTCGGGTCCAGGGCAACGGCGTGGCGGCCCGCGAAAGGGTGCCACCGGGGGTCAAATCACACCATGTGGTATGCCCAGAATCCCGGCCGACGGACCCGTCAACTGCTCGGTGACGGCGCGGTCCTGCTCTGGACCGCGCTGTGGACCGCCGCCGCCGTCGTCGCCCACCGGCTGGCCGGTCTGCTCACGCGCCCCGCGCCGGAGACCCCCGCCCCGTCCATCGGCGACCCGTCCCGCCTGCCCCTGGTCGGCGAGCGCGTCGACTCCGTCCTGCGGATCGCCGCCGACGCCGCGGGCGCCGGGGACCCGGCGACCGTCCGCGCGGCGGTGATCGTGGGCGCCGTCGTCGTCTTCCTCGTCCCCGTCGGCCTCGTGCTCAACAGCTGGCTCCCCCGCCGCCTGCGCTGGATCCGCCAGGCGGCCGCCGCGAGGGACCTCGCCGCGAGCCCCGACGGCCGCGAACTCCTTGCTCTGCGCGCGCTGCTTCGCCCCCTGGACGAGGTCGCACGGACCGCGTACGAACTCCCCGACGCCACCGCGGGCAGCCTCGCCGAGGGCTGGCGGGGCGGCGACCCCGAGGTCATCGACGCGCTCGCCGAGGCGGAACTGGTGCGCCTGGGCCTGCGCATCCCCGAGCAGGTCTACATCCCCGTGCAGGAGACGGGACCGGAGAACGGGACAGGGCCCATGGAACCGGTCGGTTCCATGGGCCCTGTCTCCACGGCATGAGACGGCGCGGCTAGGCCTGCGGAAGGCCGTCCAGCTGGGCCTGGAGGCGGCTGATGTCGGCGTCCGCCTTGGTGAGGCGGCCCCGGATCTTGTCGACCACGTTGTCCGGCGCCTTGGCCAGGAACGCTTCGTTGCCGAGCTTGGCCGTGGCCTGCGCCTTCTCCTTCTCGGCCGCCGCGAGGTCCTTGGCGAGGCGCTTGCGCTCCGCCGCGACGTCGATCGTGCCGGACAGGTCGAGCGCGACCGTGGCGCCCGAGACCGGCAGCGTGGCGGTGGCTGCGAAGCCCTCGCCCTCCGGCTGGAGGCGCAGGAGCTGGCGGATGGCCGCCTCGTGCGGGGCGAGCGCCGTGCCGTCCAGGGTCAGGCGGGCCGGGACCTTCTGGCCCGGCTGGAGGCCCTGGTCGGCGCGGAAGCGGCGGACCTCGGTGATGACCTGCTGGAGCGTCTCGATCTCCTGCTCGGCGCCGCTGTCACGGAAGCCGCTGTCGGTCGGCCACTCGGCGATCACGAGGGACTCGCGGCCCGTGAGCGTCGTCCAGAGCGTCTCCGTGACGAACGGGACGATCGGGTGCAGCAGGCGCAGCGTCACGTCCAGGACCTCGCCGAGGACCCGCCCTGAGACCTTCGCCGCGTCGCCGCCGCCCATGAACGTCGTCTTGGACAGCTCGACGTACCAGTCGAAGACCTCGTCCCACGCGAAGTGGAAGAGGGCGTCCGACAGCTTGGCGAACTGGTAGTCGTCGTAGAACGCGTCGACCTCGGCGACCGTCGCGTTCAGCCGGGACAGGATCCAGCGGTCCGTCGCCGAGAGCTGCTCCGCGGGCGGCAGCTCGCCCTCGATCGTGGCGCCGTTCATCAGCGCGAAGCGCGTGGCGTTCCAGATCTTGTTGGCGAAGTTCCGCGAGCCCTGGACCCAGTCCTCGCCGATCGGCACGTCGACGCCCGGGTTGGCGCCGCGGGCCAGCGTGAAGCGGACGGCGTCCGAGCCGTACTTGTCCATCCAGTCGAGCGGGTTGACCGCGTTGCCGAAGGACTTCGACATCTTCTTGCCGAACTGGTCGCGGACCATGCCGTGCAGCACGATCGTGTGGAACGGCGGGGTGCCGTCCATCGCGTACAGGCCGAACATCATCATCCGGGCGACCCAGAAGAAGAGGATGTCGTAGCCGGTGACCAGGACGGAGTTCGGATAGAACTTCGCCAGGCTGTCGGTCTGCTCGGGCCAGCCGAGCGTGGAGAACGGCCACAGGCCGGAGGAGAACCAGGTGTCCAGGACGTCGGAGTCCTGGGTCCAGCCCTCGCCGGTGGGCGCCTCGTCGTCGGGTCCGACGCAGACGACCTCGCCGTTCGGGCCGTACCAGACCGGGATGCGGTGGCCCCACCACAGCTGGCGCGAGATGCACCAGTCGTGGAGGTTGTCGACCCAGTCGAAGTAGCGCTTCTCCATCTCCTGCGGGTGGATCTTGACCTTGCCGTCGCGGACCGCGTCACCGGCGGCCTTCGCGAGCGGGCCGACCTTGACCCACCACTGCATCGACAGGCGCGGCTCGATGGTGGTCTTGCAGCGCGAGCAGTGGCCCACCGAGTGCGTGTAAGGACGCTTCTCGGCGACGATGCGGCCCTCGGCGCGCAGGGCGCCGACGATGGCGGAGCGGGCTTCGAGCCGGTCCAGGCCCTGGAAGGGACCGGGCACGGTGATGACCGCGTGCTCGTCCATGACCGCGATGTTCGGCAGGTCGTGGCGCTGGCCGATCTCGAAGTCGTTCGGGTCGTGCGCCGGGGTCACCTTGACGCAGCCCGTGCCGAACTCGGGGTCGACGTGCTCGTCGGCGACGACCGGGATCGAGCGGTCGGTCAGCGGCAGCTTGATGAGCTTGCCGACGAGGTGCTTGTACCGCTCGTCGTCAGGGTGGACGGCGATGGCGGTGTCACCGAGCATCGTCTCGGCGCGGGTGGTGGCGACGACGACGGTCTCGTCGCCCTCGCCGTACTTCAGGGAGACGAGCTCGCCGTCGTCGTCCTGGTACTCGACCTCGATGTCGGAGATCGCGGTCAGACAGCGCGGGCACCAGTTGATGATGCGCTCGGCGCGGTAGATCAGCTCGTCGTCGTAGAGCTTCTTGAAGATGGTCTGGACGGACTGGGACAGGCCCTCGTCCATCGTGAACCGCTCGCGGTCCCAGTCGACGCCGTCGCCGAGGCGGCGCATCTGGCCGGAGATCTGCCCGCCGGACTCGCCCTTCCACTTCCAGACGCGCTCGATGAACTCCTCGCGCCCCAGGTCGTGGCGCGACTTGCCCTCCTTGGCGAGCTCGCGCTCCACGACGTTCTGCGTGGCGATGCCGGCGTGGTCCATGCCCGGCTGCCAGAGCGTCTCGAAGCCCTGCATGCGCTTGCGGCGGGTGAGGGCGTCGATGAGCGTGTGCTCGAAGGCGTGGCCCAGGTGCAGGGAGCCGGTGACGTTCGGCGGCGGGATGACGACGGTGTACGGAGGCTTCTCGCTCGACGCGTCGGCGGAGAAGTAGCCGCGTTCTACCCAGCGCTCGTACAGCGTCCCCTCTACCTCGGCCGGCGCGTACTGGGTCGGCAGTTCGGTGGTGGGCGCTGGATTCTGCTGCTGAGTCTTCTCGGTCACCGCTCCAGTTTAGAGGTGTCACGGACCCGTCCCGAAACCGGATTCTTGAGTAACGGTTGCCGCCCGATCCCCCACGAGGCTCTGGTGTCGGTCAGGATGTCGGCATCACATAAGCGTTCGGAGGGGAACCCACGCAATGAGCTACAACCAGCCTGGCCCGTACGGCGGGCAGCAGCCCCAGCAGCCCGGTCCTTACGGGCAGCAGCCGGGTCAGCCTGGCCCCTACGGCCAGCAGCCGCAGGCCCCTCAGCCCGGCTACGGCTACCCCCAGCAGCCCCCGCAGGGCGTCCCCCCGCAGCAGGGCGGCTACAGCCAGCCCCAGCAGCCGGGCCCGTACGGCCAGCAGCAGGGCCCCTACGGGCAGGTCCCGCCGCCCCCGCCGGCGGGTGGCGGCGGCAAGAAGACCGGCCTGATCATCGGCGCGGTCGTCGCCCTCGTCGCGATCGGCGGCGGCGTCTGGTGGTTCACGGCGGGCAAGGACGACAGCTCCTCGTCGGCCGGCAACTCGGCGGTGGCGGATGACGGCAAGCACAAGCTGGTCACGCCCGAGACGGTGCTCTCCGAGTACAAGAAGCAGGCCGGCGGCAGCGACGGCTTCAACGACGACGACATGGCCAGGGCCGAGAAGGACGGCGTCAAGAACGGCAAGCCCGTGGACGCCGAGTACCAGTCGGGCGACAAGAGCAACCCGCTGGCGCAGAAGATGATCAAGTTCATGGGCGTCTACGGCGACATCGACGACCCGTCCAAGGTCGTCGACGGCATGTTCGACAAGATGAAGACCGAGTCGGAGAAGGAGGACGCGTCCACCTCCACGGGCAAGCTGATCGGCAGCCCGAAGAGCTTCGACGCGGACGGCGCGGTCCTCAAGTGCCAGGAGACGGAGGTCAAGGGCGGCGGCTCCGGGCCCAAGTCGATCCGTATGCCGGTGTGCATCTGGGGCGACAACAGCACCCTCGGCATCGTGATCCCGGTGGACATGGCGAGCGCCATGACCGGCAAGGGCGCCTCCCTGGACGATGCCGCGGACACGACGACGAACCTCCGCAAGGAAGTACGCGTCAAGGCCTGATTTCTCGCCCGATGTCCTGACGGCGTCACCTCGCACGCAGCAGCCCCGGTCACTTCGGCCGGGGCTGCTTCCGTCAGGATGTCGGCATCACATAAGCGCACTCACGGGGGAACCCACTCATGAGCTACAACCAGCCCGGCCCTTATGGCCAGCAGCCCCAGCAGCCCGGCCCCTACGGCCAGCAGCCGCCCGCCCCGCAGCCCGGATACGGCTACCCGCCGCAGGCCCCGCAGCAGCAGCCCGGCTACGGCTACCCCCAGCAGCAGGCCCCCTACGGGCAGCAGCCCCAGGCCCCGTACGGGCAGCAGCCGCAGGCTCCCTACGGGCAGGTCCCGCCGCCTCCGCCGCACGGCGGCGGCAGCAAGAAGACCGGCATCATCATCGCCTCCGTGGTCGCGGTCGTCGCGGTCGCCGTCGGCGGCTACTTCGTCTTCGCGGGCGGTGACGACGACAAGGGCAAGAGCGGCGGCTCCTCGAACGTGGCGGGCGGCGGAGGCGGCGACACCGGCGTCAAGGACGACGGCCCGCACAAGCTGACCACTCCGGCGACGGTCCTCTCCGAGTACAAGCTGAGCAAGGAGGCCGGCGGCGGGAGCGGCATGACCTCCAGCGACATCCGGGAAGCCGAGAAGCACGGCGTGAGCAACGCCGAGGACGTCGCGGGCCAGTACCAGTCGGGCACCGAGGACAACCCGCTGTCGCAGAAGATCCTGCAGTTCAACGGCGTCTACGGCGACATAGCCGACCCGGAGAAGGTCGTCGACGCGATGTTCGACGAGGCGGAGAAGAACGCGCAGGAGGGCGGCAGCGCCAGCAGCGGCGAGAAGATGTCGCTGGTGGGCACCCCCAAGACGTACAACCCGGCCGGGCTCGACGGCGCCGTCCTCAAGTGCCAGGAGATGAAGCTCGACTTCGGCTCCTCCTCGTCGGCCGGCGCCAGCCAGGGTCCGAGCGAGATGTCGATGGCCACCTGCATCTGGGGCGACAAGAGCACGCTCGGCATCGTGATCACCACGGACGTGGCGAACGCGATGGCCGGCAAGAGCGCCGACCTCGACGAGGCCGCGGAGAAGACGGCCAAGTTCCGCAAGGAAGTCCGCGTCAAGCTCTGACGGCCCGAGGAGAACCCACGCAATGAGCTACAACCAGCCTGGCCCGTACGGCGGTCAGCAGCCCCAGCAGCCCGGCCCCTACGGGCAGCAGGGGCCCTACGGCGCCCCCCAACAGCCGCCCGCCCCGCAGCCCGGATACGGCTACCCGCAGCAGCCCCAGGGCCCCTACGGGCAGCAGCCCCCGGGTCCGTACGGGCAGCAGCCGCATGCCCCCTACGGGCAGGTTCCGCCGCCTCCCCCGCAGGGCGGCGGCGGCAAGAAGGCCGGGATCATCGTCGGTGCCGTCGTCGCGATCGCCGCGGTCGGCGCCGGGGTGTGGTGGTTCACCGCGGGCAAGGACGGCGGTTCCGTCGCCGACGACGGCAAGACGTACACGCTGACGACGCCCGCGTCCGTCCTCGGCGGCGAGTACAAGAAGTCCGACTCGGCCGGTGGCGGCGGCGGTATGTCGTCGAGTGACCTCAAGGACCTGGAGGAGCGCGGCGTCAGCGGCCCCAAGGACGTCCACGCCGCGTACAACTCCGGCTCGGGCACGACCATGAAGAGCCTCAACTTCTCCGGTGTGTACGGCGAGATCGACGACCCGGAGAAGGTCGTGGACGGCATGTTCGCCGAGATGAAGAGGAAGTCCAAGGAGGAGCCCGGCAGCGTGACGCTCATCGGCAGCCCCGAGGAGTTCACCCCGGACGGCTTCGACAACGGCGTGATGAAGTGCCAGAAGGCCGAGTTCAGGCTCGGCGCCCCCGACGAGGCCGAGCAGGAGGGCGTCCCCAACACCTTCCAGACGCCGATGTGCATCTGGGGCGACCACAGCACGGTCGCCTCCGTCGGGCACTCCGACGCGAGCGCCACGGCGAGCGGCAAGGACATCTCCCTCGACACGGCCGCGGATCTGGCCGCCAAGCTCCGCGCCGACGTCCGCACCGAGGCCAAGTAGCCCCGCACGGCGACACGTTGAAGGGGGCGTCCCGCGATCACTCGCGGGGCGCCCCCTTCGTCGTACGCGACGGGCTGCCGCCTAGGCGGACTTCATCTCGCCCGACCCGGAACCCCGCGCGTCGCGCGGCACCAGCGTCGGGTTGACGTTCGAGTGGACGACGTCCGCCGTGATGACCACGCGGGCCACGTCCTTGCGGGACGGGACCTCGTACATCACCGACTGGAGGACTTCCTCCATGATGGCGCGCAGGCCCCGCGCGCCGGTCTGGCGCAGGATCGCCTGGTCGGCGATGGCCTCCAGGGCCTCGCGCTCGAAGTCCAGCTCCACGCCGTCGAGTTCGAAGAGGCGCTGGTACTGCTTCACCAGGGCGTTGCGCGGCTCCACCAGGATCTGGAGCAGGGCCTCGCGGTCCAGGTTGTGGACCGAAGTGATCACGGGAAGGCGGCCGATGAACTCCGGGATCATCCCGAACTTCACCAGGTCCTCCGGCATGATGTCCTCGAACCGGTCCTTCTCCTGGAGCTCGCGCTTGGAGTGGATCGTGGCGCCGAAGCCGATGCCCTTCGCGCCCGCCCGCGACTCGATGATCTTCTCGAGGCCGGCGAAGGCGCCGCCCACGATGAAGAGCACGTTCGTCGTGTCGATCTGGATGAACTCCTGGTGCGGGTGCTTGCGTCCGCCCTGCGGCGGAACGGAAGCCGTGGTGCCTTCCAGGATCTTCAGCAGAGCCTGCTGGACACCCTCGCCCGAGACATCGCGGGTGATCGACGGGTTCTCGCTCTTACGGGCGACCTTGTCGATCTCGTCGATGTAGATGATGCCCGTCTCGGCCTTCTTGACGTCGTAGTCAGCGGCCTGGATGAGCTTCAGGAGGATGTTCTCGACGTCCTCGCCGACATAGCCCGCCTCCGTGAGCGCCGTCGCGTCCGCGATGGCGAACGGGACGTTCAGCATGCGGGCGAGCGTCTGCGCGAGCAGCGTCTTGCCGGAGCCGGTCGGGCCGAGCAGCAGGATGTTGGACTTCGCGAGTTCGATCGCGTCGTCACGGCCCTGCGCGCCGCCGGTCTCGCCGGCCTGGACCCGCTTGTAGTGGTTGTAGACCGCTACCGAGAGGGCTTTCTTCGCGGGCTCCTGGCCCACGACATACCCCTCGAGGAATTCGTAGATCTCGCGAGGCTTGGGGAGTTCCTCCCACCGCACCTCGCTCGTCTCCGCGAGCTCTTCCTCGATGATCTCGTTGCAGAGGTCGATGCACTCATCGCAGATGTACACACCGGGACCTGCGATGAGCTTCTTGACCTGCTTCTGACTCTTCCCGCAGAACGAGCACTTGAGCAGATCGCCGCCGTCACCGATGCGTGCCACGAGGTGCTTCCCCTTCGCCTGGGAGACGCCACGTTCAGCGACTCCTGGTGCCTCATATCCGACGGTACCTTGCCTGGCCCCCCGTTCGGGCCCCCCTTGGCACGGTTCACTTTGCCGTGGACCGTGCCAAGGAACGGCAGATGCTACAGCCCTGCGTCAGACGACCGACGAATTGTTCATCTTCCGGGTGGAGATGATCTGGTCGACCAGGCCGTACGACAGGGCGTCCTCGGCAGTGAGGATCTTGTCGCGCTCGATGTCGTCGCGGATCTTCTCGATCGGCGTCGTCGAGTGCTTGGCCAGCATCTCCTCCAGCTGCGAGCGCATCCGGAGGATCTCGTTCGCGGCGATCTCCAGGTCGGAGACCTGACCGCGGCCCGTCTCGCTGTAGGGCTGGTGGATCAGGACGCGGGCGTTCGGGAGCGCCATGCGCTTGCCCGGCGTACCGGCCGCGAGGAGCACCGCTGCGGCGGACGCGGCCTGACCCATGCAGACCGTCTGCACGTCGGGCTTCACGAACTGCATCGTGTCGTAGATCGCCGTCAGCGCCGTGAAGGAGCCGCCGGGGCTGTTGATGTAGATCGAGATGTCACGGTCGGGGTCCATCGACTCCAGGCACAGGAGCTGCGCCATGACGTCGTTGGCGGACGCGTCGTCGATCTGCACGCCGAGGAAGATCACGCGCTCCTCGAAGAGCTTCGCGTACGGGTCGTACTCACGGACGCCCTGCGAGGTGCGCTCGACGAAGCGCGGGATGACGTAGCGGGACTCGGCGGTCGGGCCGGTGTACTCGGCCTGGGCGCGCTCGTAGAGGCCGCTGCCGGGGAAGTTCTTCATCTCTGTAGGTCTCCTGAGGAGCGTGGGCTTGGGTCGGCTTCGGAAGGGCTGAGCGGTGAGGCTCAGGCTCCGGTGCCGCCGCCGCCCGGCATGCTGGCCGCGTTGGGCATGATGTCGTCGATGAGGCCGTACTCCTTGGCCTCCTGCGGGTCGAACCAGCGGTCGCGGTCCGAGTCGCGGGTGACCTGCTCGACGGTCTGACCCGTGTGGAACGCGGTGAGCTCGGCCATCTTCTTCTTCGTGAGAAGGAGACGCTCGGCGTGGATCTTGATGTCCGACGCGGAGCCCGCGAGTCCGGCGGAGGGCTGGTGGATCAGGATCTCGGCGTTCGGCAGCGCGAAGCGCTTGCCGGGCGTACCGGCGCTGAGCAGGAACTGGCCCATCGAGGCCGCCATGCCCATCGCGATCGTCACCACGTCGTTCTGGATGTACTGCATGGTGTCGTAGATCGCCATGCCGGCCGTGATGGATCCACCGGGGCTGTTGATGTAAAGGAAGATGTCCTTGTCCGGCTCTGCGGCAAGGAGCAGCAACTGCGCGGTGATCTTGTTGGCGATGTCGTCGTCCACGGCCTGGCCGAGGAAGATGATCCGCTCGCCGAGCAGCCGGTTGTAGACCTGGTCGCCGAGGCCACCACCGATGGAGGGGTCGCCGGCGGCGGAGGGCATCAGATTCGTCACGTATCCACCTGCTCGTCTTACGACGGCGCCGGGCCGTCTCACGTCTTCTTCTGAGGCTTGGGACCCCGCGTGCTCGCCGCTCCGGGACGGCTTCGGGGACTCCCCTGCCCTCGTATTCATGGACCCTAACGCTCAGCCCCGTCCGGGGAATCCCGCAAAGGTGACTGTTCGCTGTGAGCGCAGGTTCTGGCGGGGGCGCCTCGTCAGCCGCCGGGTCGCCCCGTCAGGGGCGCGGGGAACTGCGCGGCCCGCCCCCACGGGCCCGCGGCCGCGTGTGCGGCAGCAGGCTCCGTGGCGGGTGCGGCTCGTACGTGGTTGCTCGCGCCGTTCCCCGCGCCCCTAAGGGCGCGACAGGCCCCCGGGATGCGATCCCGGGGGCCTGTCGTACGAGCGTCAGAGCGAGGCTCAGGCCTCGGTCTTCTCGGCCTTCTCCTCGGCGGAGTCGGAGGGCTCGGTCTGCTCGCCCTCGGCGGCAGCCGTCTCCTCTTCCTCGTCGTCGAGGTCCACGACCTCGCCGTTCGTGTCCTTGACCGTGGCGGCCTCCACGACGACCGCGAGGGCCTTGCCGCGGGCGACCTCGCCGACCAGCATCGGGACCTGGCCGCCCTCGACGACGGCCTGGGCGAACTGGTCGGGGGACATGCCGGAGGACTGCGCGCGACGCATGAGGTGCTCGGTGAGCTCCTCCTGGTTCACGTTCAGCTTCTCCTTGTTGACGAGCTCGTCAAGGACGAACTGCGTCTTGATGCCCTTCTCGGCCTGCTCCTTGGTCTCGGCGTCGAACTCTTCCTCGGTCTTGCCCTGGATCTCCAGGTACTTCGCGAGGTCGAGGCCCATCTGGCCGAGCTGGTGGTTGACCAGGTTGTGCTTGCGGGTCTCGATCTCGTCCGCGAGGAGCTTCTCGGGGACGGGGACCTCGACCAGCTCGAGCAGCTTCTCCAGGACGCGCTCCTGCGCCTGGGTCGCCTGGTCGTACTGCTTCATGTTCTCGAGGCGCTTGCGGCTGTCCGCCTTGACCTCGTCCAGGGTGTCGAACTCCGACGCGAGCTGCGCGAAGTCGTCGTCCAGGGCGGGCAGCTCACGGGCGGCGACCTGGGTGACCTTGACGGTCACCTCGGACTCCTTGCCGGCGGCAGAGCCGCCCTTGAGCTCGGAGGTGAAGGTGGCCTCGCCACCGGCCTCCAGGCCCGTGACGGCCTCGTCGATGCCTTCGAGGAGCTCGCCGGAGCCGATCGTGTAGGAAACGCCGGAAGCGACGCCGTCCTCCAGGACCTCGCCGTCGACCTTGGCCTCCAGGTCGATCGTCACGACGTCGCCGTCCTCGGCGGCACGCTCGACCGGCGAGGTGGACGCGAAGCGCTCACGGAGCTCCTCGACGGCCTTGTCGACGTCCTCGTCGCTGACCTCGACGGCGTCGACCTCGACCTCGATGCCCGAGTAGTCCGGGATCTCGATCGCGGGACGGATGTCGACCTCAGCGGTGAAGTTGAGGGTCTCGTTGTCCTTCAGCTCGGTGATGTCCACCTCGGGCTGGCCCAGGACGTTGAGCTCGGCCTCGTTCACGGCCTCGGTGTAGAACTTCGGGAGCGCGTCGTTGACGGCCTCTTCGAGGACGGCGCCGCGGCCGAACCGCTGGTCGATGACTCGGGCCGGGATCTTGCCCTTGCGGAAGCCCTTCACCGTGACCTGCTGGTTGATCTTCTTGTAGGCCGCGTCGAGGCTGTCCTTGAGCTCCTCGAAGGGCACCTCAACAGTGAGCCGAACCCGGGTCGGGTTCAGGGTCTCCACGGCGCTCTTCACGGTTCGGTCTCCTTGGGGCTGACTTCTTGGGATTGAGCCCGGCTCAGAGACACACGGGCACACAGCTTGCATAGTAACGGCAAGCGGGAGCCGACCCACAATGCGATCTTGTGAGGGAGATCGTGGAAGAGATCCTGCTGGTCGGGGTGGCGGGATTTGAACCCACGGCCTTCCGCTCCCAAAGCGGACGCGCTACCAAGCTGCGCCACACCCCGTCGGTGCGACACGTAGGGTACATGCCCGCAGGCAGTGCGGAGCCCGCTTAATCGCGAGTACGTACGGGGTGTGCGGGGAGGTCCTTTGACCCGCTACGATGCTTGCCGTGCCGCGGTCGCCAACCAGCAGCGTCCTTGACGTTCCGCGGCGTGTGTCATGCGGGTGTAGCTCAATGGTAGAGCCCTAGTCTTCCAAACTAGCTACGCGGGTTCGATTCCCGTCACCCGCTCTGTATGGCCTCCGGCCCGGTTCCTCGGAACCGGGGCGGAGGCTTTTTCACGTCCGGTTCACGTCCGGTGCCGCGGGGTCCTTGAGGACGTGAGCATCACGTTGGCCGGTTTCGGGTCCCGGCGGACCACTCCGACCCGGTGAATGTCACGGAGGGTTTCCGTCGGGCCCGCCGCGAGCGGGGTACGGCACCCGGGGTCGCCGGCGTACCGGCCGCAGACGCCCTTCGGCGCGAGGCGCCGCCCCGAGGCGGAACGGGCGGGACACACGACGCCCATGCCGCCGGAGCCGAGCCGGCAGCAGAGCCGGCCGTCGTGCCGGTCGTCGATCAGGCAGTCGCCGATCCGATCCCTTTCCGAGTCGCGTCCGATCCCCGTCCGAGTCGCGCGGCGCCGTCGTCGCGGACCGTCCCCGCGCGCCTCAGCCCGAATGCCCCGGGCCGAGCGGGCGGCGTACGCACGGCAGACCGCGCAGGTCCCCCGGAACAGGTCGCAGGGTCCCTCAGAAGCTGATCGAGTTGATGGTCTCGGCCACCTCGTTGAGGAAGCGGTTTATGGAAGGGGCCATTCCAGTTGAGGCGAGGAAGAACCCGAAGAGCACCGCGACGATCGCGGGCCCCGCTTTGATCGATCCTCCGCGGATCAGCACGATGAGGATGATCGCCAACAGCAACACCACTGACAGCGAAATGGCCACACTGATCACACCCTAGGTCGGTCTCTCCCCGGCCCGGGGGGTACGACCCACGCACACCCCCGCCAGGACCATCGTGCCACCAACGCGCCGTCCGTATGCGGCCGGTGACACATCGTCGGCCAAGGCCGCACGTGACCGGCGTGGGCCCCGTGTACGGGGGCGCCCTTGGGGCACACGAACACAGTGCCCCCGCACGGCAATTCGAGGCCCGCGCACGACCACTAATTCGGCTTGATCGTTTCCATGGACACACAACTCGTTCGCAGGAAATTCGAATTGTTGTCGGACGCACACCACGGGCGCCACAAAGGGTCAATCAACCGGACATTTCGCCAGAGTCGCCTGCGGGCGGTATGCGGCGTTTAAGGGGGATGAGATGTGACGTAATGGACATCCGACCCCATGGTTCGAGCGTGACATGAGAGGAATCCGCATGTCGACTCCCGTGATTTCTGGGTACTCGGACCGTAATACTCCTGAACCGTCTGTGATTGAGATGACAGCCGAGTTGAGGGTTTTACGAATACACACGAGCGACGCTAGGGTGCCTCAGATGTTCCACGCTGCCACCATCCCCGCAAGCGCAGTGCGGTCCAGGATCGTCCCACCGAGCCTTTGGTGGGAGGGCCTGTGACGAACTCGGTTCAACCGCACGGCCGCCACCGGGCGCCACTCCCCCCGGCACATGTGCCCGCGGACGGAGTACCCGGCCCCCGCGCCCCCCAATCCACCATGGCCGCGACCGTTCCCCACGCTCCGGCCGGCACCACCGCTCGACCCGTCCCCACGGGCCACTCGGGCTCCACCGGCACCACGGAACACGCCGGTACCAGCAGCGGCAGACCCTCCCCCACGGGTCAGCCCGCCAAGCAGCGCGACTCCTTCTTCGACAACGCCAAGTATCTGGCGATCGTCCTGGTAGCGATGGCGCACGCCTGGGAACCGCTGACGGACGGCAGCCGCGCCGCAGAGGCGCTGTACATGACCGTCTACACCTTCCACATGCCGGCGTTCATCCTGATCTCCGGCTACTTCTCGCGCAGCTTCGACATGCGGTCCGACCGGCTCAAGCGCCTGGTCACCGGCATCGCCGTGCCGTACGTCATCTTCGAAGTCGCGTACACCTTCTTCAAGCGCTACGCGGACAACGATCCGACGCAGCCGATCAGTCTGCTCGACCCCTGGTACCTCACCTGGTTCCTGGTCGCGCTCTTCGTCTGGCGGCTCACCACCCCGCTGTGGAAGCTCGTCCGCTGGCCGATTCCGCTCGCGCTCGCCATCGCGGTGCTCGCCTCCGTCTCACCGGACATCGGCGACGACCTCGACCTCCAACGCGTACTGCAGTTCCTGCCCTTCTTCGTGCTCGGCCTGTTCATGAAGCCCGAGTACTTCCAGCTGGTGCGGCGCCGCGAGGTGCGGCTGCTCTCCATCCCGATTTTCGCGAGCGCACTGCTTCTCGCGTACTGGGCGGGACCGCGGATGACCTCCGCCTGGTTCTACCGGCGGGACAGCGCACAGGAGTTGGGTGCGCCGTGGTGGGCCGGTGTCGTGATGACGCTGGCGCTGTTCGGCTGCTCCGCGATCCTGACCGCGTGCTTCTTCGCGTGGGTGCCGCGCCGGAAGATGTGGTTCACGGTCCTCGGCGCGGGCACGCTGTACGGCTACCTGCTGCACGGCTTCCTGGCCAAGGGCTCGCGCTTCTGGGGCTGGTTCGACGACTACGACTGGATGCATACGCCTGTCGGGCAGATCATCGTGTCGTTGATCGCCGCGTCGGTGGTGACGCTTCTCTGTACGCCTCCGGTGCAGCGGATGTTCCGCTTCGCCATGGAGCCGAAGATGGAGTGGGCGTTCAAGCGGGATGCCGCGGCGTTGGCCAGGGAGCGGGCGAAGTCCTCTTCCTAGCCGTGGTTCTGGTTCTGGTTCTGGTCCTGTCCGTGTGACTGGATGCCCAATAGGGCGCGCATGTTGGCGTATTTCGCCGTGAGGCGAGTGCGGGTCGGCCCGTCTAGCTCTGCTAGGCGGGCCGCGTTCGCGTTGTGGGCCAGGTCCGCCTCCTTCACCAGGCGGGCGCCGGGGGTGGCGAGGATGCGGGCGGCGTACGTCTCCGGGGGCTCGCCCGGCTGTTTCGTCAGGGCGCGGATGATGGCCTTGGTGTACGGGGTCAGGGGTGCGGTCCGCAGCCACTCTTCGGTGAGGGCGTTGTCCTCTATGGCGTCGTGGAGCCATGCGGCTGCGATTTGTTCTGGCGAGCCGCCTCGGTCCTGGACTCCCTTGGCCACGGCTTCCAGGTGCTCTGTGTAGGGGCGGCCCGCTTTGTCTTTCTGGGTCGCGTGGGCCTGGCGGGCGAGGGCTTCTACCTCTGCGAGGGGCATGGGGTGGCTGGGGTTCATGCGGAGATTCTTTCCCCAACCCCGCCCCTTCCCGAAAACTCGCTGGCGCGAGGGCCTTGTGCGTACCGTCATCACCGGCTCCGCCGAGTTCGTCCTCAAACGCCGGACAGGCTGGAAGTTTCCGGCCGGGCTGGAAACTTCCAGCCCGGCCGGCGATTGAGGCCATCTTGTCCGGGGTCTGGGGCAGAGCCCCAGGCAGGTCCGGGGCGCAGGCACGGTTTTTGGGAAGGGGCGGGGTTGGGGAAAGAATCAGTTCCTGCCCCGCAGCGCCGCCCGCGCCGGGAGTGATGTTGCCGCCAGGCCCAGGGCGACCGCCCCGCCCGCGAAGGAGCCGTACAGCAGGGGCGGGATGTGCGGGGACTCGCCCGTGAGGCCGTTCATCATGGGGACCAGCGTCGCCAGGGCGATCGCCGAGCCGATCACGACCCCCGCGCACGCGACGAGAAGCGCCTCCCACCGCACCATCCGCATCACCTGCCGCCGAGTCGAGCCGATCAGGCGCAGCGTGCCGAGTTCGCGGCGGCGGTCGAGGACCGTCATCACCAGGGTGTTCGCCGCGGCGATCGCCGCGAACCCGCCGAGTACGGCCGCCATCACCGTGTTCGCCCAGGCGTTGACCGCGCGGTCGGTGGACTGGGCGGTGGCGTAGGCGTCGCGGTCCCTGAGCGTGCCGAGGGCGGTCAGGGCCCGCGGGGCTCCGCCCTTCGTCCAGATCTCCGTGGAGAGGGACGAGGTCACGTGCGGCTTCAAGTCGGCGGAGGGGAGCGTGACTTGGGAGAGGCCCAGGCCGCGGCCGTACGTGGCGGCCACCTTCGGTGATGCCTTCGTGCCGTCGGGCATGCGCAGGGCCATGCGCTCCCCCACCTTCACGTGCGCCGAGTCCGCCAGCTTCGCGTCCACGGCGATCTCGCCGCTGCCGAGCGAGGCCATCGTGCCCGTCCTGACGTCCAGGTCCTGGACCTTGGCCAGGTCACGGGACGAGCCCGTCACCCCCTGCGTCGACGCCGACTCCAGCCAGCGGTCGCCGCCCGAGCCCACCGGCACCAGGACGGAGGTCTTGAGGATGCCCACGGCCGACGTGACTCCGGGGGCCCGGCCCGCCTTCTCGACCCCGTCGGCCGTCACTCCCGCTCCCGACGCCGAGACGATGTGGTCCGCCGTGATGCCCGCGCGCTGCTGGTCGGCGGCGACCCGGTCCTCGCTGGTGTGCATGAAGACGAGGGTCGACGAGAACGCCATCGCGAGGACGATCGGGGTGATCGCCGAGGCCATCCGGCGGGCGTTCGTACGGGAGTTGGCCGCCGCGAGCGAGGCGGAGGCGCCCGCTCCGCGCAGCGGGAGTCCGAACAGGGCCGCGCAGCCGCGGGCGACCAGCGGGCCGAGCAGGGCCACGGCGAGCATGAACAGCATGACGATGCCGAGCGCCACGTTGGCCGCGTCGTCGCCCGTAAGGGAGGAGGCGATCCCGGCGAGGACGCAGCCGCCGACGGCCGCCGCGATGCCCAGCGGCGTACGGATCCAGCCGGGGCGCAGGCGTTCCACCGAGGACTCGGCGAGCGCCTGGCCCGGCCTGATGCGGGAGGGGCGGCGGGCCGCGAGGTAGCCGGAGACCAGCGCGGTGACGACGGCGACGCCGACCGCCGAGACGAGGGGGATGAAGGAGACGGAGAGGTCCAGGGCCCCGGGGATCGCGCCCCTGTCCTTCAGCTGCCCGAACCACCAGTCGGCCAGGGCGATTCCGGGCAGGACGCCGACCGCTCCGGCGAGGGGCGCGACGAGCAGGGCTTCGGTGGCGATGGTGCGGCGGATCTGGCGGGGTGTCGTGCCGATGGCCCGCAGCAGCGCGTACTCACGGGCTCGCTGGCCCACGGAGAGCGCGACGGTGCCCGCCGCGGTGAACATGGCGACCATGGTGGCGATGCCGCCGAAGGAGCCGCCGAGTCCGGTCAGCATCTCCTCGGCGTAGGCGAGTTGGGAGCCCTCGGCGGCGCTGCGGTCATCGCCCGTGTGGACCTGGACCTTGTCCCCGACGGCGTGCGCCACCTGCGACTTGAGGGTGGCGTCCGTGACGCCCGCCTCGGGCAGGACCGCGATGGCGTCAACGCGGTCAGGGTGCCCGGAGAGGCGTATGGCGTCGGCGTCGGTGAACCAGGCGGTGAGCGCTCCTTGCGGGGACTTCACGGTGCCCGAGACGCGGAAATCGCGGGGGCCGTCCGCCGTGGTCAGCGTGGTGTGTTCGCCGACGGACGCGCCGGGCGCGGCGATGACGACCTCGCCGGGCTTCGGGGCGCGGCCCGCGGTGAGCTTCTCGCCGGTGAAGGCGGTGGAGCCCCAGCCGTGCGCGGTGACGCTCCTGCCGCCGGACTGCACCGGGAAGGTGACGTCCGCGACGGCGGTGCGCGCGCCGGGCACCAAACCCGCCTTCGCCAGGAGGGAGTCGTCGATCCTGGCCCGGTCGGGCAGCGGTGTGGCCGACTCGGACCGGCTGTCGCCGCTGCCGGTGACGAAGTGGGCCCGCTGGTCGGCGGCGACCACCACGGGGGCGCCGGCGTACCGGGTGGGCGGCATCGAGGCCCGTGCTCCCGTCTCCAGGAGGATGCCGCACGCGGACACGATCATCGCGGCCATCATCAGCGCGACGAACGTGCCCGCGAACGCCGACGGTTTGAAGCGGACGGCGGCGCGGGCGAGGCCGTTGGGCATGGGGATTCTCCGGAGTCGGGCACCCCTGAGGGCGCGGGAAACTGCGCGGCCCGCCATATCCGGACCGCGGGTGTGTGCTCAGGCCGCGGCAGCCGCGTGCACCGGCGCCGTCAGGGTGGTCATGCGCCTCGCGATCTGCTCGGCGGAGGCCCGCTCCAGGCGGTCCACGATCGCGCCGTCCGCGAGGAAGAGCACCCGGTCCGCGTAGGCCGCGGCGGCCGGGTCGTGGGTGACCATGACGACGGTGGCGCCCATGCCGTGGACGGCCGAGCGCAGCAGGGCGAGGATCTCGGCGGCCGTGGTGGTGTCCAGGGCGCCGGTCGGCTCGTCCGCGAAGATCACGTCCGGGTCGGTGACCAGGGCGCGGGCGATGGCGACGCGCTGCTGCTGGCCTCCGGAGAGCTCGCCGGGGCGGCGCTTGTGCTTGTCGGCGCCGAGTCCGACGCGCCGGAGCAGGTCGGCGGCCCTGCGGCGGTCGGGGCGGCGGCCCGCGAGGCGCATCGGCAGGACGACGTTCTGCTCGACGGTCAGCGAGGGCAGCAGGTTGAAGGCCTGGAAGACGAAGCCGAGGCGGGTGCGGCGCAGCGCGGTGAGCTTGTTCTCGCTCATGGAGGTGATCTCCGTGCCGCCCAGGCGGACCGTGCCCTCGGTGGGCCGGTCGAGTCCGGCGGCGCACTGCAGGAAGGTGGACTTGCCGGAGCCCGAGGGGCCCATGACGGCGGTGAAGCTGCCGCGTTCCAGGGCGAGGTCGACGCCGCTGAGGGCGTGCACGGCGCCGGAGCCCCTGCCGTACCTGCGGCGGACGCCGCGCAGTTCGACGGCCCAGTCGGCACCGCGGGGCGCACCGGCGGGCATCGGGGGCACCGCTCCCCCGGCTGCACCCCGGCCTGCCTCTCCGGCTGCTCCCCCGCGCCCGTCGAACAGCTCGCCCGCTCCGGGCCCACCGCCCGTTTCGAGCCCCGCGTTCGCTTCGGATCGCTTCTTGCGCCGCAGCCCCATGACCGTCTCCGCCTCCCGTAGGTGATGCCTCGAACGTACGGATCCGGGGGCCCTGTGGACCATGAGGTTCCCCGGCGAATCGGGGGTGGGGTTAGCCCCCGCAGAGCCCTCGGAAGCCTGGCGAAATCTGCCGCCAGGCACCGTGCAGATCGTTTGGTAAGCTAACTATTGACGCGTTCTTGACGCTCCCTTTGCCATCCGTGTGCGGCGGGTGCGTCGCCGACTACCAGGAGGAACGGGCCCATCGGACACGCAGACACCCTGATAGCCATGGGCGGCGCCTTTCTCGCCGCCGCCGTGCTCGCCCGCGTGGGCGGCCGCATCGGCCTTCCCACCATTCCGCTCTTCATCCTGGCCGGGATACTTCTCGGCCCTCACACTCCCGGCGTGGTCCTGCTCTCCGACCCCCACGACCTGGAAATGCTCTCGGCGCTCGGCCTGGTCCTGCTGCTCTTCTACCTGGGCCTCGAGTTCCACATGGACGACCTCAAGACGGGTGGCCGCAAGATGGCCCTCGCCGGAGGGACGTACCTCGCGCTGAACGTCGGCGCGGGCCTCGGCTTCGGATTCGCCCTCGGCTGGGGCACCTCCGAGGCTCTGGTCCTCGCCGGGGTGCTCGGCATCTCGTCGTCGGCGATCGTCACCAAGGTGCTCGTCGACACCGGCCGGCTCGGCAACCCGGAGACCAAGCCGATCCTCGGCATCATCGTCGTCGAGGACATCTTCCTCGCGCTCTACCTCGCGGCGCTCCAGCCGATCCTGTCCGGTGCCGACAGTCTCTCGGCGGCCGTCATGGACGGCGGCAAAGCCTTCGGCTTCCTGCTGCTGCTCGCGCTCGCCGCGCGCTTCGGCACGAAGATCGTCGGGCGCCTCATGGACACCCGTGACGACGAGTTGCTCGTCATCTCCTTCCTCGGAGTCGCGGTCTTCGTCGCCGGGGTCTCGGAGTGGTTCGGGGTCGCGGACGCGATCGGCGCCTTCATGGTCGGTCTGATGCTGGGCAGCACGGCGTCCGGCGAGCGCATCCGCACCCTCGTGCACCCCTTGCGGGACGCGTTCGGGGCGATCTTCTTCTTCGCCTTCGGGCTCTCGATCGACCCGGGCGACCTGCCCGTGGTGCTCTGGCCGGTGCTCGCGGCCGTGGCCGTGACGCTGCTCATGAACGTCCTGGCCGGAATCGGCGCGGCACGCATCTACGGCTTCGGGGCAGGACCCGCGGCCAACATCTCCACCACCCTGCTCGCGCGCGGCGAGTTCGCCCTGATCCTGGCGACCATGGCGGCCACCGCGGGGCTCGACGACCGCCTGTCCCCCTTCATCGCGGGGTACGTGCTGCTGCTCGCGGTGCTCGGCCCGCTGGCGGCGGGACGGTCGCACTGGTTGGCCCGGATCCTGCCGGGCGGACGCAAGGGGGCTCCCGAGCCCGATCCGGAGCCGGAGTTGTCAGGCGCCCGCTGACGGCTCCCTGGAGATGAGCAGCAGCGCCCGGTCGTCGTTGACGTCCTTCGCGACCGCCTCGATCAGATGCCACGCGGCGCCGTGGAAGCCGCCCGCCACATAGCGGTCGGCTTCCCCGGTGAGGCGGTCGATGCCCTCGCTGATGTCGCGGTCGGAGGTCTCGACGATGCCGTCCGTGAACAGCATCAGGACGTCGCCGGGGCGCAGGAGACCCTTCACCGGGTCGAACTGCGCCCCGTCGTACACCCCGAGGAGCGGGCCCTCGGCGACCTTCTCCTCCCAGCGTCCGTTGCCCGCGCTGAGCTGGAGGCCCGGCGGGTGGCCCGCCGAGAAGAGTTCGTAGTCGCCGGTCTCCAGGTCGAGGACCAGATGGATCGAGGTCGCGAAGCCCTCGTCCCAGTCCTGGCGCAGGAGATAGCCGTTGGCGGCGGTCAGGAACGCGTGCGGCGGGAGCGAGCCGAGCAGACCGCCGAAGGCACCCGACAGGAGCAGGGCGCGGGAACCCGCGTCCATGCCCTTGCCCGAGACGTCCGTGAGGACGACCTCCAGGGTGCGGCCGCCGTTCGTACGGGCCGCGACCACGAAGTCGCCCGAGAAGGACTGGCCGCCCGCGGGCCGCAGGGCCATCTCGCGGTGCCAGCCCGGTGGCAGCTTCGGCAGCTTGCTCTGTACGCGGATGCGTTCGCGCAGGTCGAAGAGCATCGTTCCGCCGCCGCGCCACGGCACGCCGACCCGGCTGCGGAACTGCGCGATGATCAGCCCGAAGAAGCCGCAGGCCGCGACGACGAGAACCACTCCGGGCGTGACCCGCGAGGGCCCCTGTGTGTACGGGCCGAGCTGGACGGACTCCACGATGAGCGCGGCGGCCGCCGTCGCGTACAGGCCGAGCAGGCTGGAGGGGCGCAGCAGCAGGCCCCCGGCCACGATCGGCAGGACGAGCGCGGCGGGCGAGCACCAGACGTTGTTGACGATGGTGCAGAAGGTGATCACCGGGATCGTGACGAGCAGGCCCGCGAGCGCGATCCAGTCCGAGCCGTCGCCTCTGAAGTAGTCCACCCCGGATTTGCGCAGCCCTATGCGAGCCCGGTGGATACGCTTCTTCATCCGGGCTGTGAACGTCTCGGCTTCCGCTCGCCTGCCTGCCATTGCTCCCGGACCCTATCCACCGGGCCTGGCCCTTCGCACGGGAGGTGCCGCTTGTCCCCCGTCAGGGGCACACGGCGGGCCCGCGAAAATCCTGTCGCTACGGCCGCTTCTCCCTGGTAGGCATGGCATATGACGACGGAATTGCGGGATTTGCGCCAGGAAGACTGGGACGAGTACTACGGCACGCTGGAGCTCGCCTTCGGTGGTGTGGCGGAGGCCACGGAGGAGCACGAACTCTGGAACGCCCTGACCGAGTTCGACCGCTTCTTCGGCACTTGGGAGGGCGAAACCTGCGTCGGAACGACAGGAGCGTTCAGCTTCCGTCTCTCCGTGCCCGGCGGCTCCCTGGTGGACGCGGCCGGCGTGACGATGGTCAGCGTCGCGGCGACGCACCGGCGGCGCGGAATCCTGACGTCCATGATGCGGCGCCAGCTCGACGACGTACGTGCCAAAGGCGAATGCCTGGCCGTGCTCACCGCTTCCGAGCCCGCCATTTACGGACGGTTCGGGTACGGCGCGGCGACGCAGTCGCTGAAGGCCGAGATCGACACATCACGCGTACGTCTGTCGCTGCCGGACGGTACGAACGACGTACGCCTTCGGTACGCGAAGCCCGCCGACGTCCACGCAGCATGCGAGGCGCTGTACGCACAACGCGTGAGCGAGCGGCCGGGAATGCTGGCCAGGCAGCCCGGCTGGGAGCGCCTCGGACTGCTCGACCCGGAGAGCGAGCGGCACGGCGCGTCACCCCTGCAGTGCGTGGTCGCCGAGCGCGACGGAGAGCTCGTCGGGTACGCGCGCTACAGCGTGAAGCCCGAGTGGGACGCGGCGGGCCCCAAGGGCTCGGTCCGGCTGCGCGATCTCGAAGCCCTCGACCCGGCGGCCAACGCGGCGCTGTGGCAGTTCCTCTTCGACATCGACCTGACGTCGACGGTCGAGGCGCACAGCCGCCCGACGGACGACGCGGTGTTCCAGCTCGTGTCGGACGTACGGCGCTGCCGCCTCAGGGTGGCGGACTCGCTGTACGTGCGCCTGGTGGAGGTGGGGGCCGCCCTTGAGGCGCGCGCCTACCGGGCGCCGGTGAACCTGGTGTTGGAGGTCGAGGACGCCTTCTGCCCCTGGAACGAAGGCCGTTGGCGGCTCAAGGGCGACCTGAAGGGCGCGATCTGCGAGCGCACGGACGACGAAGCCGATCTCACCCTGTCCGTACGGGACTTGGCCTCGGCCTATCTCGGCGGGGTGTCCCTGACGTCACTCGCGGCCGCGGGCCGGGTGCGGGAGCTGCGCCAGGGCGCCCTGGCCGAGGCCTCGCTGGCCTTCGGCTCGGACGTGGCGCCCTGGCTGCCGCACGGGTTCTAGGCGGTCGTTCCCAGCTGCGGCTTCGGCTTGCGGGTCGCCAGATAGAGGGCGACCAGCCAGCCGATGAGCGAGGCGCCGAGGAAGATGTTGATGACGAGGATCACCCAGCGGAGCTCGACGTCCCGGTTGAAGGCGATGAAGGACGGCAGAAGATAGACGATCACGCCGAGGAGCACGAGCACGAAGCCGCCGAACCCGTCGATGGTGCCGAACATTCTCAGGTGACCTTTCGACGGGGGCGGCGGGCGCGCTGGCACTTGGGGCACCAGAAGAGATTGCGGGCGGCGAGATCGGCGGTGCGGATCTCGCCGCCACAGATGTGACAGGGCATCGTGGCCCTGCGGTACACGTACACCTCGCCGCCGTGGTCGTCCACGCGTGGCGGGCGGCCCATCGCCTCCGGCGTGTGTTCGGGCCTGACGGTGTCGATGCGGTTGAGGCGCACGCCTTCGCGCATCAGGGCGACCAGGTCGTCCCAGATCGCCGTCCACTGAGCGGGCCGGATGTCCTTGCCCGGGGTGTACGGGTCGATGCGGTGCCGGAAGAGGACCTCGGCGCGGTAGACGTTCCCGACGCCCGCGATGACCTTCTGGTCCATGAGGAGGGCGGCGATGGTCGTGCGGCTGCGCGAGATGCGGGCGTAGGCCTTGTTCGGGTCGTCCCCTTCGCGCAGCGGGTCCGGGCCGAGGCGGGCGTGTATCGCCTGCTTCTCCTCGTCCGTGATGAGGGCGCAGGTCGTGGGGCCCCTGAGGTCCACGTACGCGTCCTCGGTGGCCAGGCGGAGGCGGACGGTGTCCGTGGGCGGGTTCGCGGCCGCGGTGCCGCCGAAGCCGACCTTGCCGAAGAGGCCGAGGTGGATGTGGATCCAGCCGGTCCCCCCGAAGCCGAGGAAGAGGTGCTTGCCGTGGGCCTCGGCGGTCTCCATCTCCTGACCGTCCAGGAGGGCCGCGCTGTCGGAGAACTTGCCCTGGGGGCTGGTGACGCGGAGAGGGCCGCGCCCTTCGAAGCGCGCGCGGTGGTCGTCCGCCAGCCGGTGAATCGTGTGCCCCTCCGGCACGGAGCCCTCCCAGGGGGTGCGGGTTGATCGTGGCCGGGAAGATCACCGGCTTCGCCGAGTTCGTCCTCACACGCCGGACGGGCTGAACAATTCAGCCCGTCCGGTGTGTGAGCAGCGACTACTGCTGCGGGTGGTGTGCCGGGATCTCGGGGAGTTCGCCCGTCTGCTCGTAACGGGAGAGCATCTCGATGCGGCGGGAGTGGCGCTCCTCGCCCGAGTACGGCGTGGCCAGGAAGATCTCGACGAACTTGGTCGCCTCGGCCTCCGTGTGCATCCGGCCGCCGATCGAGATGACGTTGGCGTCGTTGTGCTCACGCCCGAGCGCGGCGGTCTGCTCGCTCCAGGCGAGGGCGGCCCGCACCCCCTTCACCTTGTTCGCGGCGATCTGCTCGCCGTTGCCCGAGCCGCCGATGACGATGCCGAGGGCCTGCGGGTCGGCGGCGGTCTTCTCCGCGGCACGCAGGCAGAACGGCGGGTAGTCGTCCTGGGCGTCATAGATGTGGGGCCCGCAGTCGACGGGCTCGTGGCCGTGGCTCTTGAGCCACTCGACCAGGTGGTTCTTCAATTCGTAGCCGGCATGATCCGAGCCGAGGTACACGCGCATGCGAATGAGTGTGGCACGTCGCGCGGCGGGTAGCGGCGACCGGGGGCCGGACCTTGGTCACCCTCGGTCACCAGGTCTAGGCCATCGGGCCGGAATGCAACGATCCGGAGTCGGGTCTTCCGTCACGTCCACCCCTGAGTTTGAATGCGGGGGCTCGTGACCCGAGAACTTAAGGATTCGTCCATGACCTCGCAACCCTCCCTTGCGAAGGCAGACCGCAGCCCCAACGAACCTGGGGATCAGCGGTCTGGAGACACCGGTGACGGCCTCAAGGCCGGGCTGAAGAACCGCCACCTCTCCATGATCGCCATCGGCGGTGTCATCGGAGCGGGCCTCTTCGTCGGCTCAAGCTCCGGTATCGCCGCCGCGGGGCCCGCCATCCTCGTCTCGTACGCCCTCGTCGGCGCGATGGTGGTCCTCGTCATGCGGATGCTCGGTGAGATGGCCGCCGCACGGCCCACCTCGGGCTCCTTCTCCACCTACGCGGACCAGGCCCTCGGCCGCTGGGCCGGCTTCTCCATCGGCTGGCTCTACTGGTTCTTCTGGGTCGTCGTGCTCGCGGTGGAGGCCACCGCGGGCGCCGTCATCCTCAACGGCTGGATACCGGCCGTACCGCAGTGGGGCTGGGCGCTCATCGTGATGGTGGTGCTCACCGCGACGAACCTCGTCTCGGTCGGCTCCTACGGCGAGTTCGAGTTCTGGTTCGCCGGGATCAAGGTCGTCGCCATCGGCGGCTTCGTGATCGTCGGTCTGCTCGCCGTCTTCGGCGCGCTGCCCGGCTCCGACAACCCCGGCGCCGGATTCGCGCACCTCACCGACGCGGGCGGCTTCATGCCCAAGGGCGCGGGCGCGATCCTCACCGGTGTGCTCATGGTCGTCTTCTCCTTCATGGGCTCCGAGATCGTCACGCTGGCCGCCGGTGAGTCCGAGGACCCGCAGCGCGCCGTCACCAAGGCGACGAACAGCGTCATCTGGCGTATCGGCGTCTTCTACCTGGGCTCGATCTTCGTCGTCATCACGCTCCTTCCGTGGAACGACAAGTCGATCGTCAAGGACGGTTCGTACGTCGCCGCGCTGAACTCGATCGGCATTCCGCACGCCGGTCAGGTCATGAACGTCATCGTGCTCACCGCCGTGCTCTCCTGTCTCAACTCGGGCCTCTACACCGCGTCCCGCATGGCCTTCTCGCTCGGCCAGCGCGGCGACGCGCCCAAGGCCTTCGCGCGCACCAACGCCCGCGGTGTGCCGCAGGCCGCGATCCTCGGCTCCGTCGTGTTCGGCTTCATCGCCGTCTGGTTCAACTACCAATGGCAGGACACCGTCTTCGACTTCCTGCTGAACTCGTCCGGCGCGGTGGCGCTCTTCGTCTGGCTGATGATCGCGTTCACGCAGTTGCGGATGCGCGGCATCATCCTGCGCGAGCAGCCGGAGAAGCTCGTCGTGAAGATGTGGCTCTTCCCGTACCTGACCTGGGTCACGATCGCGATGATCTCGTTCGTGCTCGTCTACATGCTGACCGACGAGGCCGGCCGCAAGCAGGTACTGCTCTCGCTGCTCGCCGCGGCCTTCGTGGTGGTCTTCTCCCTCGTACGGGAGAAGGTGCGGCCCCGCAGCGACGAGGCCGCGGCCGCCGTCACCGACCTCGGCAACGACTCGGTCGACGCCTAGGGTCCTAGCCCGTCCCGCCGGACGGTGGCGCGGTCGACGTGCCCGCCACCGTCGGCGGAGGCGTGCTCGGTCCGGGCGGCGCGCCGCCGCCCGGATCGCGCGCGGTGAAGAACATGACGGCCGCCACGGCGGCCGCGACCAGCAGGACCACGGCGGTCAGTGCGCGGGGCCGCCAGTCGGGCAGCTGGATCCGCCGGGTCACCGGGGTTCCGGACTCCGCGGACTTCACAGACTCAGGCGGCTCCGGTGGCCTCAGCGGTGCCGCGAGCACCGCGCGCAGGGCCGTCTCCAGCTCGTCGAGACCCGGCCGCCGTTCCGGCTCCTTGGCCAGGAGCGCGCCGAGCACCGGCCGCAGTCCGCTCGACTCCGGCGGCAGTTCGGGCGGCTCGTGCAGGACCGCGACCAGCGTGTTCAGGGTCGAATCGCGGGCGAAGGGCGAGCTGCCGCGCAGCGCCGTGCAGAGCGTCGCCCCCAAAGACCAGAGGTCGGACGGCGGGCCCTGCTGGCCCCCGGCGATCCGCTCGGGCGCCATGTATTCGGGCGAGCCCACAAGCAGGCCCGTCTGTGTCAGGCGGCCCGTGTCCTCGAGCGCGGCGATGCCGAAATCGGTGAGGACGACCCGGTCGGCCGGGCCCCGCGGGCTGAGCAGCACGTTCTCCGGCTTGATGTCCCGGTGCAGGACGCCCGCCGCGTGCACCCTGTGCAGCGCCGCCGCCAGGGCGAGGCCCACGCGCGCCGCGTCGTGCTCGTCAAGGGGCCCCTCTTCGTCGACGTACCGCGCCAGGGAGCGCGCGTCGATCAGTTCCATGACGATCCAGAGGCGGCCGTCCTCCTCGGCGACGTCATGGACGCGCACGACACCGGAGTGGTCGATCCGTGCGCTGGCCCGCGCCTCGCGCAGCGCGCGTTCTCTGCGGACGCGGGTGTCCTCCGACTCGGGGCCCTCGAAGCCTCCGTCGATCCGCATCTCCTTGACCGCGACAGCGCGGTCGAGAAGCTCGTCGGCCGCGCGCCACACGCGGCCCATGCCGCCCTGGCCGATGACGGCGAGCAGGCGGTAGCGGCCCGCGACCACGCGAAGCTCCGGCATGGGTTCACCCCCAACCCTCCCTTCATGACAGCACAGTTCACGGATTTGACGAAGGCCCGGAAAACTTGACGGCGGATGTCAGGTTTTCCGGGGAACCTCTGGTCCGTCAGCAAGGACTTTCTGGAGGATCACCGTGGACTTCACCGATGGGCGACTCGTGTTCCGGCCCGGCGACGACGGGTACGACGAGGAGATCGCCGGATTCCAGACGGGTTTCGCGCAGCGCCCGGCGATCGTGTTCGCGGCCGGGAGCGCCGAGGACGTCGTCGCCGCCGTGTCGTACGCCGCGGACGCCGGGCTGCCCGTCGGGGTACAGGCCACCGGGCACGGGCTTCCGGGGTCCTCGGAGGGCGGCGTACTGATCAGCACCCGGCGGATGGACTCCGTCCGGGTCGACGCGGACGCGCGCACGGTCACCGTCGGCGCGGGTGTCCGCTGGGGGCAGGTCGTGGAGGCCGCGGCGGCGCACGGGCTCGCGCCGCTGAACGGCTCGGCGCCGGGCGTGGGCGCCGTCTCGTACACGCTGGGCGGCGGACTCGGCATCCTGGCGCGGGAGTTCGGGTACGCGGCCGACCACGTCAGATGGCTCGACGTCGTCACGGCGAACGGCACGCAGCGGCACGTCACGCCGGAGAGCGAGCCGGAGCTGTTCTGGGGGCTGCTCGGAGGGGGCGCGAACCTGGGGGTGGTGACGGCCCTGGAGATCGGTCTGGTGCCGGTGGCGCGGCTCTACGGCGGAGCGATCGAGTTCGACGGGCGTGAGGTGGACCCCGGCCGGGTGCTGCGGGCGTACGAGGCGTGGACGCGGACGGTGCCGGACGAGGTGACGTCGTCGGTGGCGGCCCTCGTCTATCCGGACATGCCGCAGCTGCCGCCCCATCTGCGGGGCCGCTATCTCGTCACCGTCCGGGTCGCCTGCACGGGCTCCGAGGCGGAGGGGACGCGTCTGGTGGCGCCGCTGCGGGAGATCGGGCCCGTGGTGTCGGACTCGCTGCGGGAGATGCCGTACGGCGAGAGCCACACCATCCACAGCGACCCGGACTTCCCGCACTCGTACTACGGGGACAGCGTGGTGGTGGGCGAGCTTGACGTCGAGGCCGCGGGCGAGCTGCTCGCGCTGACCGGTCCCGCCGCAGAGAAGATGCACGTCGTGCAGATCAACCAGCTGGGCGGGGCCCTCGCGAAGCCCGCGGGCAACGCGGTGCCTTACCGGGAGGCAGGGTGGCTGGTGCGGGTGCTCTCGCCCTTCGAGGGCGGCGACGGCACGGACCTGGACGCGGTGCGGGCCGTGCAGGACCGGGCGTTCGCGCTCTTCGCGCCGGGGGCCGCGGGACGGCTGCTCAACTTCGCGTTCGGCGCCGGGGGCCGGGGCGAGGGTCTGTACGACGCGGAAACGCAGAAGAGGCTCGCCGGACTGAAGGCCACGTATGACCCGGCGAACCTCTTCAGGCGGAACTACGGCGTGGGAGACGCCGGTTGAGCGGGCTGTAATAGCTAGCGGTCGAGCAGCTTCCACGCCGTGGGCAGCGCGCCCATCGCGAGCGCGGCCTTCAGGGCGTCGCCGATCAGGAAGGGCGTGAGCCCGGCGGCGACGGCCTGGGTCAGCGACATGCCGGTCGCGGCGGCGAGGTACGGGACGCCGACCGCGTAGATGATCGCGGAGCCGAGCACCATCGTGCCCGCGGTGCGCAGGACGGAGCGGTCGCCGCCGCGGCGGGCGAGGGCGCCGACCACGGTGGCGGCGAGCAGCATGCCGAGGACGTAGCCCAGGGACGGCGCGGCGACGCCGGAGCCCGCCTCCGCGAACCACGGCATGCCGGCCATGCCGACGAGGGCATACACGGCGAGGGAGAGGAAGCCGCGGCGGGCGCCGAGGGCGGTGCCGACGAGGAGGGCGGCGAAGGTCTGCCCCGTCACCGGCACGGGAGAGCCCGGCACGGGCACCGCGATCTGGGCCGCTATGCCGGTGAGGGCGGCGCCGCCGAGGACGAAGGCCGCGTCCTTCGCGCGGGACGCGGGGAGCAGGTCCGCGAGGACCTGACCGGGACGGGAAGAGACGGCGGCGATGCTCATCGGGACTCCGCGGGTTCTGGGACGGGCAGGTGGGACCCCGCGACGCTATCCCGGGCGGGGGCGCCTTTCACCGGCGGCGAGTGACAAGGCACCGGGTGCCCCGGTGGTGGGCTTCGCACAAAGTGCGGGGTGTACCCCTGCGGGGGGCGTGATGCTCGTCACTGAGGTGGGGCCTCCGGGGGCCCGTTTTGCGCGGGGGGCTCCTGCCCAGGGAGACTGTAGGTTCCCGCCAATTTCTTTGTGAGCCCGAGAGCAGCCTGAGCACCATGCACGACGCACCCCCCGATTCATCGGCGCCCAGCAGTGCCGACACGGCAGCGGAACCCCTCGGCGGCGGGCTCAAGCAGCGGCATCTGACCATGCTCGGGCTCGGCGGGGTCATCGGGGCCGGGCTCTTCGTCGGCTCCGGGGCGGGGATCGCCGTCGCAGGGCCCGGCATCGTCGTCTCGTATCTCATCGCCGGTGCGCTCGCGATGTGCGTGATGCGGATGCTCGGCGAGATGTCGGCGGCGATGCCCGCGTCCGGGTCCTTCTCCGTGCACGCCGAGCGCGCGCTCGGCCGCTGGGCGGGGTTCAGCGTCGGGTGGCTCTACTGGTTCCTGCTCGTGGTCGTGCTCGCCGTGGAGGCGACCGGCGCAGCGCAGATCGCCAACGGCTGGGTGCCGGGCGTCCCGCAGTGGGCCTGGGTCCTCATCTTCATGCTGGTGTTCACGGCGGCCAATCTCGCCGCCGTGAAGAACTTCGGCGAGTTCGAGTTCTGGTTCGCCGCCCTGAAGGTCTTCGCGATCGTCGCGTTCCTCGTCCTCGGGCTGCTCGCGATCTTCGGGGTGCTGCCCGCTGCGTCTCATTCCTCTGGGGAGCCGGTGGGCCTGACCAACCTCACCGGCCATGGCGGGTTCCTGCCCAACGGCTGGGAGGGCGTGACCTCCGGCGTGCTCGCCGTGGTCTTCGCCTTCGGCGGTCTGGAGGTCGTGACCATCGCCGCCGCCGAGTCCGACGACCCCGTGCGCTCGGTGGCCCGCGCGGTGCGCAGCGCCGTCTACCGCATCCTCTTCTTCTACGTCGGGTCGATGCTCGTCATCGTGACGGTGCTTCCCTGGACGGCGGAGAAGGCGGGGGTCAGTCCGTATGTGACGGTCCTTGACTCGATCGGAGTGCCCTCCGCGGGCACGATCATGAACATCGTGGTGTTCGTGGCGCTGCTCTCGGCGCTGAACGCCAACCTGTACGGCTCGTCCCGGATGGTCTTCTCGCTCGCCGAGCGCGGCGAGGCCCCCAAGGCCCTTCTGAAGGTGTCGGGCGGCGGGGTGCCCCGGCGGGCCGTGCTCGCGTCGGTGGCCTTCGGCTTCGTGTCCGTCGTGCTCAATCTCAAGTGGCCCGACTCGGTCTTCCTCTACATGCTCAACTCCGTCGGCGCGGTGCTCCTCTTCGTATGGGCGCTGATCGCGGTCTCGCAGCTGCGGCTGCGGCGGCGCATCGAGCGCGAGGCGCCCGAGCGGCTCGTCCTGCGGATGTGGGCGTTCCCGTATCTGACGTGGGCGGCGCTCGCGGCGATGGCGGCCGTGCTCGGGCTGATGCTGACCGACGACGGCGCGCGGCCGCAGCTGCTGTGGTCGGCGGGTGCGACGGGGCTCGTCCTCGCGGTCGCGGGGCTGCGGGAGTGGCGCGCGGCGCGCATGAATCGGGCGTGAGTCGACCCGCGTGCCGAGATGAAACGGGCGTGAACATTTCGTGCCCGGTGCTTCACAACGTGTGAGCGTCGTGTCCGTATAGCGGTCAGGTGTTCCCTGTCAGCGGTGCCGGACTTCAGACTGTGGGCCGCTCGCTCCCCCCACTTCAGCTACTGAACAGGGCACGCCCATGTCTCGGATGTCCACTCCCCAGGACACCCCCAAGGACGCAGCACCCGAAGAGGCCCCCAAGGCCGATTCGCCGCTCGTCCACGGCCTCAAGCAGCGGCATCTCTCGATGATCGCCCTCGGTGGCGTGATCGGCGCCGGCCTCTTCGTGGGCTCCGGGGCGGGCATCGCCGCGGCCGGGCCCTCGATCGTCCTCGCCTACGCGATATCCGGCGCGCTCGTCATGCTCGTGATGCGCATGCTCGGCGAGATGTCGGCGGCCAATCCGGCGTCCGGCTCCTTCTCGGTCCACGCCGAGCGGGCGATCGGCCCCTGGGCGGGCTTCACCGCGGGCTGGGGCTTCTGGTTCCTGCTCTGCGTCGCCGTCGGCATCGAGGGCATCGGCGCCGCGGACATCATGGTGGGCTGGTTCCCCGGTACGCCGCAGTGGGCCTGGGTCGCCCTGTTCATGCTGGTGTTCTGCGGGGCCAACCTGACGGCCGTGAAGAACTTCGGCGAGTTCGAGTTCTGGTTCGCCGCGCTCAAGGTCGGCGCCATCGCGCTCTTCCTCGGCATCGGCGTCCTCGCGATCCTCGGCATCCTGCCCGGCTCGGACGTCTCGGCGCCCGGCACCGCGAACCTCACCGGCGAGGGCGGCTTCATGCCGAAGGGCACGGACGGCCTGATCATCGGCCTCCTCGCCTCCGTCTTCGCCTACGGCGGTCTGGAGACCGTCACGATCGCGGCGGCCGAGTCCGAGAAGCCGGTCCAGAGCGTCGCCAAGGCCGTGCGCACGGCGATGTGGCGCATCGCCGTCTTCTACGTCGGTTCGATGCTCGTCGTCGTCACGCTGCTGCCGTGGGACGACAAGGAGGTCGCCGAGAAGGGCCCCTACGTCGCCACGCTCGACCACCTGGGCATCCCCGGCGCCGGTCAGATCATGAACGTCGTCATCCTGATCGCCCTGCTCTCCGCGATGAACGCCAACATCTACGGCGCCTCGCGCATGTCGTACTCCCTGATCGAGCGCGGCCAGGGCCCCAAGGTGCTCGGCCGCATCTACGGCGGCGTCCCGCGCCTGGCGGTCCTCGCGTCCTCGGTCTTCGGCTTCGTCTGCGTCCTGCTCAGCTACTGGCGCCCGGACGACGTCTTCCCGTGGCTCCTGAACATGATCGGCGCGATGATCCTGGTCGTCTGGATCTTCATCGCCGCCTCGCAGCTGATCCTGCGCCGCAGGACGGAGCGCGAGGAGCCGCAGAAGCTGGTCGTGAAGATGTGGGCGTACCCGTTCCTGACCTGGGTGGCGCTCGCCGCGATGGCGTACATCTTCTACCTGATGACCCAACAGCCCGACACGCGCAAGCAACTCCTGGCGACGGGTTCACTGACGCTGGTGCTCGCCGCGATCGGCATCGTGCGCCAGAAGCTGGCCGAGCGTTCGGTGACGGCGGCCGCCGAGTAGGACATCGCCGTACACGAAGGGGCCCGGGGTCGACGACGACCCCGGGCCCCTTCGGCGTACCCGCCGGTCCTAGGACGAAGGACTGATCATCCCGGTCCTGCCCCCGCCCTCTCCTGCTGCTAGCCTGCACTTGCATATAGGTTGCAATAAGCGTTGCACTACAGCAGAGCAGCAGTCGGAGGGCTCGGTCATGGCCATTTACACGCTTCCTGAACTTCCGTACGACTACGCGGCGCTCGAGCCGGTCATCAATCCCCAGATCGTCGAGCTGCACCACGACAAGCACCACGCGGCGTACGTGAAGGGCGCGAACGACACCCTTGAGCAGCTGGAGGAGGCGCGCGACAAGGAGAGCTGGGGCGCCATCAACGGCCTGGAGAAGAACCTGGCCTTCCACCTCTCCGGCCACATCCTGCACAGCATTTACTGGCACAACATGAACAGCCCGAAGGACGGCGGCGGCGGTGAGCCGCTGGCCGCGGACGGTGTCGGTGACCTCGCGGACGCCATCACCGAGTCCTTCGGCTCCTTCGCCAAGTTCAAGGCCCAGCTGACCAAGGCCTCCGCGACCACGCAGGGTTCGGGCTGGGGCGTGCTCGCCTACGAGCCGCTGAGCAACCGCCTCATCGTCGAGCAGGTCTACGACCACCAGGGCAACGTCGGCCAGGGCTCGACGCCGATCCTGGTCTTCGACGCCTGGGAGCACGCCTTCTACCTGCAGTACAAGAACCAGAAGGTCGACTTCATCGAGGCCATGTGGGCCGTCGTCAACTGGCAGGACGTGGCCAAGCGTTACGCGGCGGCCAAGCAGCGCGTGAACAGCCTGCTGCTGGCCCCGTAAGGCTCCACGCCCCCTGATACGCCCTGCCTCGTGATCGTCTTCTCAACTTTCGCCGAGGCAGGCGGATAAAGGAAAGACCCCCGTGAGGACGTGACTCACGGGGGTCTTTCGGCAGGGCCGCCTGCGCGTCAGTCGAAGATCGGGCCCTGGGTGCGCGTGCGCTTGATTTCGTAGAAGCCCGGGGTCGATGCCACGAGCAGCGTGCCGTCCCAGAGCTTTGCGGCGGCCTCGCCCTTGGGGGCGGGGGTCACTACCGGGCCGAAGAAGGCGACCTGCTCGCCGTCCGCGCCGGGGACGGCGATGACCGGCGTGCCCACGTCCTGGCCGACCTTGTCGATGCCCTCCTGGTGGGAGGCGCGCAGCTGGGTGTCGTACTCGTCCGAGTCCGCGTACTCCGCGAGCTCCTCGGGCAGGCCGACGTCCTTGAGCGCGGAGACGACCGCCTCGCGGGTCGGGCCCTCGCCGAGGTTGTGGAAACGGGTGCCGAGGGCGGTGTAGAGCTCGCCGATGGTCTCGTCGCCGTGCTTCTGCTGGGCGGCGATGACCACGCGGACGGGGCCCCAGGCCTTCGTCTCCAGCATCTCGCGGTACTCCTCGGGCAGCTCGTCGAGCCTGTCCTCGTTCAGTACGGCGAGGCTCATGACATGCCAGCGGACCTCGACGTCGCGGACCTTCTCCACCTCGAGCATCCAGCGCGAGGTCATCCAGGCCCAAGGGCACAGCGGGTCGAACCAGAAGTCGACGGGGGTCTTGCCGGGCTTGCCGTTCTCGGACATGTCTCTCCCTAGGGGAATCGTGCGCGCTTGGCCAGGGGAACGTCAGTGATCTGCCCGGGCATTCCCGGATACCGCGCGCCGGGGGCACATGCGAGGATCGTAGACATTCGTACAGGTCGTGCGATCCACGACTTCCACCTGCGAGTACAAGGGAGTACCGCCCGTGCCCGGAGAGAATCTTTCCCGCGACGAGGCCCAGGAGAGGGCCGCGCTGTTGTCCGTCGACGGGTACGAGGTCTTTCTCGACCTGCGCTCCGCGATCGGCGGGAGCGACCAGGAGCCGCGCACGTTCCGCTCCGTCACCACCATCCGCTTCCGCTCCGCCGAACCCGGCGCCGCGAGCTTCGCCGACCTGATCGCCCCGAGCGTCACGGCGGTCTCCCTCAACGGCAAAGACCTCGACCCCTCCGAGGTCTTCGACGGCGCCCGGATCACCCTTGAGGATCTGGCCGCCGAGAACGAACTGGTGGTCGACGCCCAATGCGCCTACAGCCGCACCGGCGAGGGCATGCACCGCTTCGTCGACCCGGAGGACGGCGAGGTCTATCTCTATACGCAGTACGAGCCCGCCGACTCGCGCCGCGTCTTCGCCAACTTCGAGCAGCCCGACCTGAAGGCCCCCTTCCGGTTCGAGGTGCAGGCGCCGGAAGGCTGGACCGCGTGGTCCAACGGCTCCGGTGAACTGGTCGACGGGGTATGGAAGTTCGCCGAGACGAAGCCGATCTCGACGTACATCACGGCGGTCGTCGCGGGCCCGTACCACTACGTGACGGACTCCTACAGCCGCACCTTCGACGACGGCACGACGCTGGAGATCCCGCTCGGCGCGCTGTGCCGCAAGGGGCTCGCCAAGTACTTCGACGCGGACGACGTCTTCCTGGTCACCAAGCAGGGGCTCGACTTCTTCCACGACAACTTCGACTACCCCTACCCCTTCGGGAAGTACGACCAGGCCTTCGTCCCCGAGTACAACCTGGGCGCGATGGAGAACCCCGGCTGTGTGACCTTCCGCGAGGAGTACATCTTCCGCGGCAAGGTGACCACCGCGTCGTACGAGCGCCGGGCCAACGTCATCCTGCACGAGATGGCGCACATGTGGTTCGGCGACCTGGTCACCATGCGCTGGTGGGACGACCTGTGGCTCAAGGAGTCCTTCGCCGACTTCATGGGCACCTTCTCGATGGTCGAGGCCACCCGCTTCACCAACGGCTGGATCACCTTCGCCAACAACCGCAAGGCGTGGGCCTACCGCGCCGACCAGCTGCCCTCCACGCACCCGGTCACGGCCGACATCCGCGACCTGGAGGACGCCAAGCTCAACTTCGACGGGATCACGTACGCCAAGGGCGCGAGCGTCCTGAAGCAGCTCGTCGCCTACGCCGGCCGTGACGCCTTCCTCGAAGGCGCCCGGCGCTACTTCAAGCGGCACGCGTACGGGAACACCCGGCTCGGCGACCTCCTCTCGGTCCTGGAGGAGACCTCCGGGCGCGACATGGCGGCCTGGTCGCAGGCCTGGCTCCAGACGGCGGGCGTCAACTCCCTGACCCCGCAGGTCCTGCTGAACGCGGAGGGCCGGATCACGGAGCTCTCCGTCATCCAGGAGGCCGCCGAGTCGCACCCCGAGCTGCGTCCGCACCGCGTGGCGGTGGGTCTCTACCGCCGCACGCCCGACGGCGGGCTGACGCGGTACGCACGCGCGGAGGTCGACGTCGACGGGCCGCGCACGGTGGTGTCCGGGCTGGCCGGCGAGGAGGCTCCGGAGCTGGTCCTGGTCAACGACGACGACCTGACGTACTGCAAGATCCGCTTCGACGAGAACTCCCTCGAAACGCTGCGGGCGCACCTCGGTGACATCACCGATCCCCTCGCCCGCGCGCTGTGCTGGTCCGCGCTGTGGAACCTCACGCGGGACGCGCTCATGCCCGCGCGGGACTTCATCGGGCTCGTGCTGCGCTTCGCGGGGCGCGAGAGCGACATCGGCGTCCTGCAGATGCTGCACACGTGGGCGGACTCGGCCCTCACCTTCTACGCGGCACCCGAGTGGCGCGAGGAGGGCGGGCGCGCGCTCGCCGAGGGTGCGCTGCGGGAGCTGCGGATCGCGGAGCCGGGCAGCCAGCACCAGCTGACGTGGGCGCGGTTCTTCGCCGCGGTGGCCTCGTCGGCGGCCGACCTCCAGCTGTTGCAGGGGCTCCTCGCGGGGACGGCGAAGATCGACGGCCTGGACGTCGACCAGGAGCTGCGCTGGTCCTTCCTCGGCCCGCTGGCGGCGCACGGCGTCGCCGACGAGCGGGTACTCGCCGCCGAACTGGCCCGTGACGACACGGCTTCGGGCAAGCGGCACCAGGTGCGGTGCCTGGCCGCGCGGCCTTCCGAGGCGGTCAAGGCGCAGGCCTGGGCTGCCGTGGTGGAGTCCGACTCGCTGTCCAACGCCCTTGTGGGGGCGACGATCTCCGGGTTCGGGCAGTCGTCGCAGCGGGAGCTGATCGCTCCGTACGCGCCCAAGTACTTCGCCGCCATCGAGCGGCTGTGGGCCGAGCGGTCGATCCAGATCGGGATGGACGTGGTGAAGGGCCTGTTCCCGCACCTCCAGGACGATCAGTCCACGGTGGACGCGGCCGATGAGTGGCTCGCCTCGCACGAGGGGGGCGCGCCTGCCTTGCGGCGGCTCGTCGTCGAGGCGCGTGACGACCTCGCGCGGTCGCTGCGGGCGCAGGGCTGCGACGCGGCTGCCGCTTCCTAGGCCGCCGGGGCGGGCGCCGCGTCTGTCGCTGCTCGGCAGCTTCGGCGTCGCGCCCGCCCGCCGGACGGCCCCAGGAGCGGCGGCCCCCGGCACGTACCCCGCGCAAACGGACCTTTTCGGCAGTCGAACGTCTGCACTTTAGTGCGGGGTTGTCCGGTTATGTCGACGGGCGTGTAACAGCGGTTAGAGGGCGGATCGGCAGCGGGAATGGCCCGGTCATGAACCACAACACCCCGCTCTCCCCCCGCCCCCTCCGTCACCTCGCCGCCGTCCAGCGCCGTGTGATGAGCACCGCCCAGCTCCGCGCCCACGGCGTCTCCGCCGCCGACGTGTCCGCCCACTGCCGCCCGGACGGGCCCTGGCAGCAGCTGCTGCCGGGCGTCTGCCTGCTGCACCCGGGGCCGCCGACCAGCGAAGAGCGCCTGCACGGCGCCCTGTTGTACGCGGGCAGGCCGCCGGCCAGGGCGGCGAAGAGCGTCCCCGCACAGCCCGGCGCGGGCGAACCCCACGCCCCGTACGCCGACGCCCTGGTCACCGGACTCGCGGCGCTCACCCTGCACCGCTTCTCGTCCGCTCCCCCGCTGCTCTCCCTGGACCGCATCGACGTCCTCGTCCCGCGCACCCGGCGGCTGCGCTCGACCGGGTTCGTCCGGCTCGTACGGACCCAGGCGATGCCGGCCGCCGTACAGATCGCCGGAGTTCCGGTGGCTCCCGTGCCGCGCGCGCTCGCCGATGCCGTGGCAGGTCTCACCGAGGCGGGCGCGGTGCGCAGGCTGCTCACCGAGGCGGTGCGCGGCAACCACTGCGAACCGGCGGCGATCGTGCGGGAGTTGAACCAGGCGAAGCTGCTCACCCGCCCGCACGTCGTGGACGCGGTGGACTCGCTGCTCGCCGAGGGGCGGGCCATCGCCGAGGACCGGCTGTACCAGATGGTCGCCGAGCACGGCCTGCCCGACCCGCTGTGGAACGTCGACCTGCGGTTGCCCGGCGGCCCGCACCTCGGGGGCGTCGACGCCTTCTGGCCCGACCTGGCCGTCGCGGTCGAACTGGACACGCGGGCTCCCCGGCAGGACGACGACTCGTTGTGGTCCGAATACGCCCGCAAGCGCGAGCACTTGGAGCGCCTCGGCATCACGGTCGTCCACCTGACCCCCAAGAAGCTGCGTGAGTCGATCGAACAGCAGGCGACCGTCGTACGAACAGCGCTGATGGCCTCCGCCGACCGCGATCCGGCGGCGTATGTGGTGGTGCTGCCGCGCTAGCGCGGGTCACTTCCCGCAGAACTCCGCGTCCCGGATCGCGAACAGGTCGCCGTCCATGCCGTTGAAGTTCGCGGAGAGCGCGTGGTCGCCGCGCTCGGTCGCCAGAGTCATGGACACCGAGCCCTGGATGCTGCCGCCGTTCCCCCACAGGACGGTGCCGCAGGAGGTCCTGCGGCTCACCAGGCCGAGTCCGTACCTGTCGCCCTCGGGGTCGTTCTCGTCCTCCGCGACGGTCTTCTTCATCTCGGCGAGCTGCTTCTCCGGCAGGAGCTTGCCGCGCAGGAGGGCCGTGTAGAAGCGGTTCAGGTCGTCCGCGTCGGAGATCATCCCGCCCGACGAGCCCGCCAGGGTCGGATTGAGCTCCGTCACGTCGTGGAGCGTGGCGTCCGGAGCCTCGGACAGCTTCATGTACGCCCGTGAACTGGGCCGGGGCATCGAGGGGTTCGTCTTCGGCACGCTGGTGGCGTCGAGGCCGAGCGGCTTGATGATGCGCTGCCTGATCTCGTCCGCGTAGGTCTTCCCCGTCGCCTTCTCGATGATCATTCCTGCGAGGAGGTAGTTGGTGTTGGAGTAGTGCCAGCCCTCGCCGGGACCGAAGTCCGGCTCGTGGCGCATGGCGATGGCGACCTGCTGCTCGGGGGTCCAGGTGTCGTAGCGGTGCGCGAGGAACTTCTCGGTGAACATCTTCGCCCGGAACCCGCGGTCGGCCAGTACGTCGTAGATGCCGCTCGTGTGGTTGAGGAGCCGGCGGATCGTGATGCTGTCCCCGTCGTGGCCGTGCCCCTCGACCACGCCCGGCAGCCACTTCCCCACCTTGTCGTCGAGGCTCAGCTCACCCTCGGCCACCAGCTGGAGTACGACCGTCGAGACGAAGGTCTTGGTGATGCTGCCGACGCGGTAGCGGTCGTGGGCGCCGCGCGGGCTCTCCCGCCGGAGGTCGCCGATGCCCGCCGCCGAGTTCCAGGTCCCGAACTCGTCCTTGACCTGCGCGGTCACGCCGGGGGCGTTCTCGTTGACGGCGGCTTCCATCGCCTTCTGCGTGGCCCGGTGCCGGTCACCGTGCCCGGCGCCGGGCGCCCCGGCCAGCGCCGGGGCGGCGAACGCCCCCGCCGCCACCGTCATGGCCACCCCCGCGGCCACACCCGTCAGCCATCTTCCGCGTACCGGTCGAACTGTCATGGGGATTCCCTCCGTTGCCACTGTGTGGTTGGGCGGAGGGACTCAGGAGCCGGGCGCGGAGGTTGATCTCCCGGCGCGGGTTGAGCTGATTTCAGCCCTTCTTGAGGATCAGTTCCGTGTTGCGGTCGCCCGGCTCGCCGCCCAGCGCGGGCTTGGCACCAGGGGCGTTGAAGGACAGCTCGCGGTAGAGCGCGGCGAGGCCGGGCTGGGAGAGGTCGGCGTAATCCGTGCGGTGCGGGGCCGACGATTCGATGAGGGTGGTGAAGAGGGAGATCGTGCCGTCGTGGTTGTCGCTCAGCTCCACCACGCGGGCCAGTTGCGGGAAGTCGATGTGCGAGGCCGTGGAGACCTCCCAGAAGGAGCCCTGCGGGGTCTGGTGCGCGGTGATGTCGTTCTTGTGGCTGTGTCCGTTGACCCAGGCGAGGACGGAACGGTGGCGGGCGAGGAGCGCGACGATCTCGTCGCCGCCGTGCCTGCCTTCGCGCGGGCGCTCCGGGTCCTGGCGCAGATTGCGCATGGTCCTGCTGGTGTGGTGGCTGAAGACGATGACGTACGAACCGCCGCCGTCCTTCTGCTCGTTCGCCTTCAGCTCCCGCTCCAGCCAGTCCAGTTGGGCCGAGCCGAGCGAGCCCTCGTAGTGGCCGCCGGGGTCCGTCGAGTCCAGGCTGATGCCGAGGACGTCCTCGCTGATGCGGAAGGAGTAGTACTGGGTGCCCGCGTCGAGGTTCTCCTGCGTGTAGCCGTGCCCGGCGGGGCCGTGGCCCTTGTATGCCGGGTCGAGGTGGGCCTTGACGTACTCGGCGGGGGTGAAGGGCGCGCGGCTCTCGTCCGGGGTGACCGAGCGCATGCGCCGCGCCTCGCTCTTCAGGAGCTCCTTGAACTGGGCGCCCTTGGGGTCGCGGCCCTTCTTGACGGCCTTCCACAGGGCGGCGCCGCGCGACTCGTCGAGGGACATCAGCTTCTTGCCGCCGACGGCGAATTCGGTGAAGTACGAGTCTCCGGGCCCCCAGCAGCCGCCGGGCAGCGCGTCGTGGTTGCCGACGGTCGAGTACCAGGGCAGGCCGAGGCCGGGGCTGTTGACCTCGCGCAGGGCGGCGTCCAGGAAGCCGTCGACGCGGGGGAAGCCGAGGGCCTTGTCGGAGTCGCGCAGGTCGTCGTCCGGGTGCCAGTACAGCTTCAGGCCGCTGTCCTGGACGCCTTCGTAGCGGCGCGGGTCGCCGGTGTTGGGGTTGATGCGTCCGCCGCTCATGGTCTTCAGGAACCAGTCGAGCTCGGAGCGGGAGTTGTTGTCGGTGTTGTCGCCCGTCGTCACCACGCAGTGCAGCGGCGATCCGGTGGCGGGCGCGCCGCGCAGCGCGTTGACCCGCTCGACGAGCGCGACCGCGCCGGCCACCGAGAGGGCCTCCTGCGGGCGCCAGGCGCTCGCGGTCTGGGCGCGCAGATACTCGTACCGCAGCGGGTGCTGCACGTCGACCAGGTGCAGGTCGGTGAACTGGACGAACGCGGCGAGCGGGGTGCGCCGCCCCTCGCGGCCGCCCTTGGCGGCGGCGAGATCGCCGCGGACCACCCGGTCCCAGGCGGGCCCGTCGCCGAGGCGCCGGTAGCCGGAGGTGCCGCGCGGTGTCGCGACGGCGCCCAGAGTGGTGCCGCCCCGGTAGGGCGCCAGGGGCGCGGCGGGCGCCTGCCGCGAGAGCGCGACGGGGGCGGGGCCGCTGGGAGCGGCGTGGCTGGCGGCGGGCCGCAGGGCGTAGCCGATGCCCGCGGACAGGGAGACGGCTCCGGTGGTCGCGAGGAAGGCCCGGCGATCGACGGCGGAGACTGCGGAGTGGGTGGCGGCCCGGGCGGCGGTGGCGACAGAGCGTATGCGCGGCATGGCGCGGTCTCCCCGATTCCAGACGAGTCGGCAGTGGTCGCGGGCATCTCGCACCAGGCGAAATTCCCGCTCGTACTGGATCGTTGGCATCCGGGGTGACCTGCACGTTAACGAGACCGCAACGGGCAGCGCCGATCACCGTACGTCGATCATCGAGCACCCTGCGCTGTCACACATCTCTCTCCGCGCGGAGAGGAGGCGGTCACTCCACGTTCACTTTCCGGGGAAGGGGAGGCTCTGCGAGAGCTCAGGCGGGCGCCGTCCGGTGTCCGTCCGCGGGCCGGGTCCGCCACAGGTCGAGCCCGATGTCGACGAGCCCGACCCGGTCGAGTCCGGCGACGGCGTCCAGGGCGTGCCAGGCCGCGAGATCGGTGGACCCGTCCTGCTCGTGGCGCAGTTCGCCGCCGGTGATCCGCGCCTCGTAGACGATGCGCAGGCCGTGGAAGTCGGCGAGGGCGCCGAGCTTGCGGGGGTAGCGCCTGCGCAGCGAGTCGACGCCGAGGAGCGTGACGGGCTCGATGGCGTACCCGGTCTCCTCGTCGGCCTCGCGGATCACCGTGTCGTACGGGTCCTCGCCGTGGTCCATGCCGCCACCGGGCAGCGTCCAGCGCTTGCTGCCGTCGCCCGCGACCCAGCGGGCGAGCAGCAGCTGCCCGTTCTGCACGCATACGGCGTAGGCCGCCACCCGTAGCTCTTTATGCACAGATTGACGCTAGTCCTCCTGGCCGTGATTGGCAGGGGAGTACTCCGGAGCGGTCCAGCTCCAGGGGCTCGCGCCGGGGGTCTCGACCGCTTCGGCGAGGGTGAAGCGGACCGTGCGGGAGCCGTCGTCGCCGTAGTCGGTACGGGCCGTGCCGGTGAGCTGGAGGGTGGTGCCGGTCCGCCAGTCGAGGAAGAGGAGCCCTGCGCGGGGGTCGGTGGTGAGGTTGCCGAGGGACAGGAACATGGAGTTCCCGGGGTAGTCCCGCCAGCGGATTTCGTGCGGGGAGAGGACCTGGACGAAGCCGGGGTTGCCGCCGCGGTGACTGGCGTCGGCGCCGTGCGCATGGACGGTGGCGAGGAAGAAGGTGTCCGCTTCGGCCAGGAACGCGCGCTGGTCGCCGGTGAGTTTCGTGCCGCGGCGGGGCGCGGACGGGCTGCCGGGCACTGCGCCCGGCAGAAAATCCCGTTTCTGGATGTACTTCGGGCAGTTCGAGAAGACCTGGTCGGCTTCGATCGCCAGACCGCGCGGGGTCGGCCGCGCCCGGCCGTTCAGGCGCATGCGGCGCCGGGTGCGGGGATCGAGGGCGATGGTGCCCACGGGGGTGCCTTCCCCGGCCAGGGCCTGCGCGAGGGGGTCGGTCCGGCGCAGGCCGCCCGCGATCGAGATCTGGTGCGGCCCCGTGGCCCGTACGAACCCGGGTTCACCGGTGAGCAGCGAGGCCCAGACGGCGCCCGCCGGGTCCGCGCCGCCGATCACGAGCATGGGCTGGATCTCCAGGAAGGCGGCGGCGACGGGACGGATGCCGTCGCCGACGGACCGGCCCACATGGTCGGCCGCCTCCCGCACACCGACGAGATCCTGAACGGCACGGGAGCCGTGGTGGTACGGGGTCATGTCACTCTCCTGCCGGGCAATGAGAAGCCCCCGAAGGGGCGCGGGGAACTGCGCGACCACGGGTCACGGACTAGAAGAACCCGCAGGTAGGCGCACCCGAAACCGGAGCCGACCCCGAGGCGCCCGCGCCGGATTCCGCGCCGGCGAAGATCTCCAGGCGCGTCCCGTCCGGGTCATGGAAGAAGATCCCGCCGGACGCCGCGCCCTCGCCGTGCGGGACGACCCCCTCGTAGGCGAACTCGACGCCGTACGCGCGCAGAGCGCTCTCGTACGCGCGGACCTCGTCGACCGTGTCGACCTCGAACGCGAGGTGGTGCAGGCCCGCGCCGCCCGCGGAGTACCCGGCGTCGGCCTGCTGCCAGAGCGTGAGCACGGGGCTCCCGCCCTCCTGGCCGCTCTCGCCGAGGAAGGCGTACCGGCGGCCCTCCTCCTTGCCCTCGGCGAGCAGGGCGTACCCGAGCACGTCCCGGTAGAAGGCGAGCGAGCGCTCCAGGTCGGTGACGTTCAGGCCGATGTGGCCGGTGCGCGGAGCTGTGGACGTCGGCATGATTCTCCCCTTGGTAGCTAACCGTTGAAAGTGAGGTTAGGGGTTAGGCTCAAGCCCGTCAACCGGTCACGTACTCTTGAGCGGTTAGCACCGAAGGGAGCACCCATGCCCGCCGCCAGGACCCCGCACGACCCCCGCCCGCTCACCGGCGAGCCGCTCTCCCTCGATCTGCTCAACACCGTCTGGATGCACGACGGCGTACGCCAGGACCTGCTCACGGACACCGGAGGGCTCGGCGTCTGGCTCGCGGCCAACGGTCTCGGCGCGCGCTTCACCGCCGACGGGCCGACCCTGGAGCACGTCCTTCGCGCCCGCGAGGCGCTCGCCTCCGTCGTGGACTCCCCCGGCGATCCGGCGGGCATCGCGCGCGTCGACGAAGTGCTCTCGCACGGCCGCATCCGCGCGACCCTCACCGGGGAAGGCCCCGGCGAGGAGCCCGAGTTCGCGGACCCGGCGTGGGGCGCGGCCTGGCTCGCCGCGCGCGACTACCTGAACCTCCTGACCGCCGCGCCCGACCGGATCCGCGGCTGCGCCCACGAGGCCTGCGTCCTGCACTTCTTCGACACCTCGCGCAACGGCACGCGCCGCTGGTGCTCCATGGCGGCCTGCGGCAACCGCGCGAAGGCGTCGCGGCACTACGCGCGCTCGCGCGAGAGCTGACCCCGCCGGACCCCTCCCCAAGCCGAGGTCCGCCGGAAAGTTCCCGGCGCAAGTCCCCCTATGCACCGCCTTGTCCGTCATGGCGGGTGGCGGAATTGCGTCATGCCCTCATCACAGCTCGGACAACTCTCCCCAAACAGCAGTCACTTACGTAAGGCTGAGCGGTCATCCGGTTCCGGATTCCGGACCTTTTCGACCTTTACGTACAGGGATGCTGATGCACAGATCCAGTGCTAGACGCACGACCCGTCTCGCGATAGCCGTCGGCCTGACCGCCGCGCTCTCCGCCGCCGGGCCCATACCCATGGCCCTCGCGGCCGACGGGGACCCCGGGGGCCAGACCACCCCCAAGGCCGCCGAGGAGAAGCTCGGTTCGGCCGACGCCGATCTCCTCGCCGAAGCGCAGGCGGACGGCGAGAAGACCGTCACGATGATGGTCGCCACCGCGCCCGGCGCCACCGAGCAGGTCGCCGACCAGCTCGACGCCGTCAAGGGCGGTTCGGTCGGCCGGACGTACGACAAGCTCGGCTACGTACGCGCCACCGTGCCCACCGCGAAGGCCGAGGCCGCCATCGAGGCCGCCGGGAAGCTGTCGTCCGTGCAGGGCATCGACCTGCGGCACGAGATCGAACTGGACGACCCGACGCCCGCCGCCGACCGGGCCAAGGGCGCGAAGACCGCGGGCAAGGGAACGTACTCCGGACCCGGCAGCAAGACCCCGGCGAAGAACCCGTACAACCCGTCCTTCGAGACGGGCGCCGTCGACTTCGTGAAGAAGAACCCGAGGGCGGACGGCCGCGGCACCACCATCGGCATCCTGGACTCCGGCGTCGACCTGGGTCACCCCGCGCTCAAGAAGACCACCACGGGCGAGCGGAAGATCACCGACTGGGTGACCGCGACCGACCCGATCGTGGACGCGGACGGCACCTGGCGCCGCATGACCAACCCGGTCACCGGCCCCGTCTTCACCTGGAACGGCGAGACGTGGAAGGCCCCGGCGGGCTCCTTCCAGGTCAACCGCTTCCTGGAGTCGGCCACCACCGGCGGCGACGCCAAGGGCGACATCAACCGCGACGGCGACACCACCGACAGCTGGGGCGTGCTCTACGACCCGGCCGCCGGGACGGTCCGCGTCGACCTGAACAACAACAAGGACTTCACCGACGACGAGGTGATGAAGCCGTACAAGGACGACCACCAGGTCGCCTACTTCGGCAAGGACGACCCGGCGACCGACGTCGTCGAACGCGTCCCCTTCGTCGTCGAGATCCGCAAGGACGTGCCCACCGACCCGTACGGCGGCGACTGGGTCGGCAAGAAGGCCGACTTCGTCAACATCGGCGTCATCGAGTCCGAGCACGGCACGCACGTCGCGGGCATCACCGCGGCCAACGGCCTGTTCGGCGGCAAGATGAACGGCGCGGCGCCCGGCGCCAAGCTGGTCTCCTCGCGCGCCTGCACCTGGACCGGCGGCTGCACGAACGTCGCGCTCACCGAGGGCATGATCGACCTCGTCACGAAGCGCGGCGTCGACATCGTGAACATGTCGATCGGCGGTCTCCCGGCCCTGAACGACGGCAACAACGCGCGCGCCGCGCTCTACAAGCGCCTCATCGACGAGTACGGCGTCCAGCTGGTGATCTCCGCGGGCAACTCCGGCCCCGGCGCGAACACCATCGGCGACCCCGCCCTCGCGGACAAGGTCATCTCCGTCGGCGCCTCCATCTCCAAGGAGACCTGGGCCGCCAACTACGGCTCCGCCGTCAAGAAGTCGTACGCGATGATGCCATTCTCCTCGCGCGGCCCGCGTGAGGACGGCGGCTTCGCGCCGATCATCTCGGCGCCGGGCTCGGCCATCAACACCACGCAGACCTGGCTGCCGGGTTCCCCGGTCGCCGAGGCGGGCTACCAGCTCCCGGCCGGTTACTCGATGCTGCAGGGCACCTCGATGGCGTCCCCGCAGGCCGCGGGCGCCTCGGCGCTGCTTCTCTCCGCCGCCAAGCGCGAGCGCATCGACCTGACCCCGGCGAAGCTGCGCACGGCGCTCACCTCGACCGCGGACCGCATCCACGGCGAGCAGGCGTACGCGCAGGGCACCGGCCAGATCAACGTCGTCGACGCCTGGGAGGCCATCGAGGACGACGCGAAGGCGCACACCTACACGGTGAAGGCGCCGGTCGACACCGCCCTGGAGCAGGAGCTGAAGAACCCCGGCACCGGCATCTACGACCGTGAGGGCGGCCTGAAGACCGGCCAGAAGCGGACGTACGACGTCACGATCACCCGCACCTCGGGCCCGGACCGCGGCGTGCGCCACGAGCTCGACCTGGTCAACAACCACGAGGGCACGTTCAAGCTGCTCGGCGACGACGACATCACGCTGCCGCTGAACAAGCCGGTCACCGTCAAGGTCCAGGCGAAGGCCAAGTCGGCGGGTCTGCACAGCGCGATCCTGACCGTCGACGACGAGCGCACCGAGGGCATCGACCAGCAGGTCATGTCGACGGTCGTCGTCTCCTCGCCGCTCGCGAAGCCGTCGTACACCTTCTCGGGTTCCGGTTCGGTGCAGCGCAACAGCACCCAGTCGTACTTCGTGACGGTCCCCAAGGGCGCCAAGTCCCTGGAGCTGGCGCTCGGCGGCCTGAAGGGCAAGAGCCAGACGCGGTTCATCGCGGTGCACCCGTACGGCGTCCCGGTCGACTCGACGTCGTCGCTCGTCTGCTACTCGAACTACGACAACCCGGCCAACACCTGCCGCCCCGACCTGCGTTCGTACCCCGAGCCGCAGCCGGGCGTGTGGGAGATCGAGGTCGAGTCGCGCAGGACGTCCCCGCTCCTGGACAACCCCTACAAGCTGGACGTCTCCGCTCTGGGTATCGCCTTCGACCCCGCGGTGCAGACGGTCCCGGAGGCGAAGGTCGGCACTCCGGCGCCCGTCTCCTGGAAGGTCACGAACAACTTCGCCGCGGTGGACGGCAAGCTGAAGGGCGGCTCGCTGGGCTCCGCGAAGGCGGCGAAGCCGACCATCAAGCAGGGTGAGACGCAGACGACGACCGTGGTCGTGCCCGAGGGCGCGGAGCGGCTCGACGTCGCCATCGGCTCGACGGCGGACTCCGCCGCCGACCTCGACCTTTCGGTCAAGAAGGGCGGGGTCGTCGTGGGCTCGTCGGCTGACGGCGACTCGGAGGAGTCGGTCAGCCTGACCAAGCCGGCGGCCGGTACGTACGAGATCCAGGTGGCGGGCTACTCCGTCCCGTCCGGCTCGACCGCGTACGACTACCGGGACGTCTTCTTCTCGGGTGCGCTCGGCTCGGTGAAGGTCGACGAGTCGGCGCCGGTGAAGCTCGCGAACGGGGCTTCCGCCCCGGTCTCGGCGCAGGTCGCGGCGGACGCGCCCGCCGCCGAGGGGCGTCAGCTGTTCGGTGAGGTGTCGCTCCTGAACGGGCGTGGCACGGTCGCCGGTACCGGCAGTGTGCTCATCGAGAAGGTGACGGCACCTTAGTCACCGGCTCCGCCGGTTCGTCCTCGGACGCCGGGCGGGCTGATCCCTTCAGCCCGCCCGGCGTTCGGGGCCGCCTAAGCCTCCGCCCGGTCCTCTGCCTCGCCCACCGCCTCGACCCCCGCCTCGACCCCCGCCTCGTGCACCGCGTTACGCGCCCCCGCGAGCGGCTGCACGCGCCCCGCGCGATCCCTCGCCCGGCAGCGGATCACATGCGCCCCCGGCGCCAACTCCCGCGTCACGGAGAACCGTTGCCACGTCGGTCCTGAGCCCGGTGCCGCCAGCGAGGCCGGCTCCCACGGGCCTCCGTCCACCGAGACGTCGACCCGCACCACCTCCGTCGTGCTCCACGCCCGGCCGCCGAGATCCACCTTCCCCGCGGCGACCTTCCCCGGCACGAACCACTTGCTGCTGACGTCGACCTCCCGCACCGGACTCGGCACCGAGTCCCCCGGCAGGACACGGGTGTAGAACCGCGTGGTGAACACGTTGTCCGCCCTGCGGTCCGCCAGGACGATCCGGGTCAGCCACTTCACCGAGTTCGTGCCGAACATCCGCGGCACCACAGCCCGCAGCGGAAACCCGTGCTCGGCCCGCAGCGGCCAGCCGTTCATCCGGTGCGCGAGGAAAACGTCGTCGCGGGCCACATCCAGCGGCAGATCCTTGACGTACGTGACGCCGTCCTGCCCCTGGAAGGACCCCGAGTCCGCGCCCTCGAACCAGACATGCCGCGCCGCCGCCCCCGGCACCGCACGGTCCAGGAGCGCGGCGAGCGGCACCCCGGCCCACTCCACCTGCGCCACCGCCCGCGTCGGGACGTCCGGCGCGAGCGGGCTGCCGAAGCACTCGTGGAAGGCGGGCAGCCGCTCGGTCCCGAGGGCGAGGACGGCGGCCATGTCGAGGCGCAGCGGACGCTCGACCAGGCCCTCCACCGCCAGGGTCCAGCCGGTGACGTCGATGTCCGGCACCCCCATGTGCTTCCTGACGAAGACGTCGTCCAGCGGAGTGAAGTCGGGCTCGGACGCGGGCACTTGAGTCATCATGTAGTGACCATAGGCGCCTTGTGACCCTTACATCCAGCGCATTTCCGCACTAGCACGTCATGCCCGCGTCCTTCCCTTCGCGCAGCTCCCGCTCGATCCACGCCCGCTCCTTGGCGAGGTCCTTCTCCCCCTTGGACCAGATGTCCGGCGATGCCTCGCCCTCCGGGATGCCGATCAGCGTCCGGTCGCCGGGCCCGAGCCGCGGGTCCACGTCCACGTCCATCACGAACGTGATCCGCTTCGCCCCCTGGTCCGGCTTGTAGTAGCGGGTCACGTCCAGGACGATCCGCTCGCTGACGCCGCCGGGGATCGGCTCGACCCGTTTCACCGTGCCTTCCACGATGAGCCGGGCGCAGGCCGCGTACGACCCTGACCTCTGGTCCGCGCCGTTCGAGCCTCCCCCGTCCGCCCTCTGGTCCGAGGCATCCGGCGCCGATCCCTTCGCCGCGTCGGAGTCGCCGCCCGATGTGATCCCGCCGCCGCTCTCCATCGCGAGCCAGGCGAGGCCGCCCACCAGCGAGGCGGCCGCCGTGGCCGCGGCGAGGCCGAACGCCGCCGTCACGCGCCGCCGCCGGACCCCGGCGGGGCGCAGGCCGACCCGCGGGTCCGGGGGCGTTACGGGCACGGCAGCGGTCGCGGGAGCGGCCAGCGCTCGTCCCACCACCCCGATCTGCTCCCGGAGCAGTGCGACATCCGCCACAGCCTCGGCGTGCTCCGCCGCGAGCTCCGGGTCCCGCCCCGCGTCCTCGGGCAGGGGCTCGTCCATGAGAGCCAGCATCAGCGCGTCGTAATCGTCCCTGGCCACCGTCACACCACCTCGCCCTCGTGCAGCCGCGTCCGCAGCACCCGTACCGCCGTATGCAGCCTGCTCTTGACCGTGCCCTCCGGGATGCCCAGCTCGTCGGCGATCGCCCGCACCGGCAGATCGGCGTAGAAACGCAGGACCACGACCTGCCGCTGCGTGTCGGGCAGCGCGTCCAGGCCCTGGGTGACGGCCATCGAGAGGGCCCGCGTCTCCGCCCCGTCCTCGTCCGTCGCCTCCCGCCACAGCACCGCGAGCCGCTCCCCGAGGCGCTCCTGCCTGCGCCGCGCCCGGTGCCAGTCCATGGCCAGGTTCGAGGCGACGACCGCCGCCCACGCGGACACGTCGCGCGGCGCCTCGCGTCCGTCCGCGGCCCGCTCCAGGAGCTTGAGCCTGACCTGCTGGACGCCGTCCGGCAGATCGGCGTGCGGCACCCCGCCGAGCGCGAGCACCGCCCGTACCCGGTCCTCCTGGGCAGCGTCGAGCGGATCGGACCGTTCCTGACGACCCTGCTGCTCCCGCCGCCCCTGCCGGTCCTGCCGGTCCCGTCGCATTCTTCCGCGCAGCAAGACACCCCTCCCGTCCCCGCGTTTCCCCTAGGACGCGGGGACGGGCCAAAACGTTCGGCGCGACGAAAAATCCGCACCTCCGCCCAGGCAATTACGGAGGATGTCCCTGTCACCTTCTCGGCCGTGCACAGCCGGCTTGTGTGCCCGGCCGTTCACACCTTGTCGCGCTCCCGACTGCCCCCTACGACAGGGCGGTCACAGGTCGCATCTCCCCGCTCCTGTCGCACTACGCGGCGGGGCGGGGACGGGCATGGTGACGAATACCCACGCCGAGCGTGCGCGGACGCGCACGTTGACCCCGGCGACGTGGTCAGCGGGCCCAGCGAGGCCGCACTGACGACAGCGAAAGTGATCCCGAGTGGGCCTGTTGGCCCGCTCGGTGTGCCCACAGCGCGGACAGCGCTGCGAGGTGTGAGCCGCGTCCACGGCGAGGAACGGCACCCCAGCCCGGCGGGCCTTGTAGTGAAGGTGCTGTCCGAGCTGGTGGAACGGCCAGGAGGAGAACGCGCCCCGCTGGTCGCGGCGAAGCCGTACCCGGTCGCGGATGCCGTCCAGTTCTTCGACGGCAATCCCGCGCCCGGTGCGTTGCGCGACGGACACGATCTCCTTGCTGACCTTGTGGTTCACCTGAGCGGCATGCCGGTGCTCCTTCCGCGCGCGGCGGGCGGCACGCCGGGTGGCCGAGCGGGTCTTCTTCGCCTGGAGTTCGGCACGCTTGCGGGCCTGCCAGCGGCGGTAGCGGGACAGGCGCCGGCCCTGACAGTTGGCGCCGTCGCTGGTGGTGGCGAGGTTCACGATGCCGCGGTCGACGCCAATCCAGCCGATCGGCTCGTACACCTCCGGCTCAGGGACGTCGCAGGTGGCGACCAAGAACCACGCCCTGCCTCTCTGGACAAGATCGGACTCGCCCTTACGGTGGTCAGCCAGCGTCTTCAGCTGCCCGGCGGCACCGGCATAACGGAGACCTTTCATCCGACCCGCCACGGTCCAGATCGACACCGTGCGAGCATCGGTCTGCCAAGACAGGCACCGGTCGTCGAACGGCTGCGCCGCCTGCGGATGGAAGGCGATGGGGCTCCCCATCGCCGCGCGGCAACGCTTCGACGCAGGACGCCCCAGGACTCCGGCCTTCACCTGCGCGGCGAGCGCCGCGTAGGCGTCCACGACCTTCTTGACCACCCGCACCGCAGGCTGCGCCGACAGCCCGAACTCCGCTTTGATCTCCGCATAGACGAGCTTCTGCAGCCCGTTACGGTCCCGCGTGCCCGAACCGAACGCGACACGGGCAACATGATCGGCGGCCCGGTTACAGGCGCGCAACGTCGCCTCCAGCGCCGCGGCCTGCTCCGGTGACGGCAGCAGCTTCACCTGCACCACCAGTTCCATGACACGTAACCGTAGAGGCGGTTACGTACACAGAATCGGTCTTCGCACACATTCACCTGGACACGTGACCGCTACGCACAAATGTGCGCATTTCTCGGTGTGACTTTGCTCGCACGATGGTCACAGCGGACCGCCCACAGCACGCGGAAGCTCGTACGGAAGGGCGGGTCACACCCCGGGTCGTCGGACGGCGGCGGCAAGGACTAAGGATTGGACAAGCCTGACCTGGAGAGACGCATGATGGGCTGCATCAGCAGCTCGCGTACATACGGAGGAGCCCCCGTGAAGGTCGGAATCGTCGGAGCCACCGGTCAGGTCGGCACGGTCATGCGCAAGATCCTCGTCGAGCGGGACTTCCCGGTGGACGAGCTGCGCCTGTTCGCATCGGCCCGCTCGGCCGGCTCGACCCTCGACGGTGTGACGGTCGAGGACGCCTCCACGGCCGACTACAGCGGCCTCGACATCGTCCTGTTCTCGGCGGGCGGCGCCACCTCGAAGGCCCTGGCCGAGAAGGTCGCCTCGCAGGGTCCCGTCGTGATCGACAACTCCTCGGCCTGGCGGATGGACCCCGAGGTCCCCCTGGTCGTCTCCGAGGTCAACCCGCACGCGATCGCGAACCGCCCCAAGGGCATCATCGCCAACCCGAACTGCACGACGATGGCCGCCATGCCGGTCCTGAAGCCGCTGCACAAGGAGGCCGGGCTCACCGCGCTCGTCGTGGCGACGTACCAGGCCGTCTCCGGCTCGGGCCTCGCCGGTGTCGACGAGCTCTTCGAGCAGGTCAAGAAGGTCGGCGACGACGCCCCGAAGCTCACGCACGACGGTTCGGCCACGGAGTTCCCGGCCCCGAACAAGTACGTCGCGCCGATCGCGTACAACGTCCTGCCGATGGCCGGCTCCATCGTCGACGACGGTCTGAACGAGACCGACGAGGAGCAGAAGCTCCGCAACGAATCGCGCAAGATCCTCGAAGTACCTGACCTCAAGGTCTGCGGCACCTGCGTCCGCGTGCCGGTCTTCACCGGCCACTCCCTCCAGGTCAACGCCCGCTTCGAGCGTCCGCTGAGCCCCGAGCGCGCCACCGAGATCCTCGGCTCCGCCGAGGGCGTCGTCCTCACGGATGTCCCGACCCCGCTGGTCGCCGCGGGCAAGGACGACTCGTACGTGGGCCGCATCCGCAACGACGAGACGGTGGAGAACGGCCTGGCCTTCTTCATCTCCGACGACAACCTCCGCAAGGGCGCCGCGCTGAACGCGGTGCAGATCGCGGAGCTGGTGGCGGCCGAGCTCAAGGGCTGAGGTCAAGGGCCGAGCTCAAGGGCTGAGCTCAAGGGCTGAGGCTTTCCCGCCGCATACGTACGTCCGAGGGGCGGGCAACGGTCACCCGGTGCCCGCCCCTTCGGCGTACCCGGCGCCCTCCCTCTTCGCGCACCCCGTGACGAGCAGCGCGAGCGCCGCGAGGCCGCCGCCGAGCCAGAGCACGTCCGTCGTCCCGTAGCCGTCCGCGACCAGGCCGCCGGTCAGGGCGCCCAGGGCGATCGCCGCGTTGAACACGGCGGCGAACAGCGCCGACGCCGCCTCACGGGCGCGGGGCGCGGCGGCGAGCACCCACTGCTGGGTGGAGACGGAGACCCCGCCGTAGGCCAGGCCCCACGCGACGAGGAGCGCCACCGACGCGAGGAGCGAGCCGCCCGCGGGCCCCAGGAGCAGGACCACCGAGGCAAGCCCCCCGGAGATGGCGAGCAGCGCCCGGCGCGGATCGCGGGCCGCGAGCGCGCCGCCCGCGAAGTTCCCTGCGATGCCCGCGACCCCGTAGGCGAGGAGCAGCCCGCTGATCAGCCCGGCGCCGAGGTCGGGTACGCGCTCCAGGACGGGGCGGACGTAGGTGTAGGCGGCGAAGTGCCCGGTGACCAGCAGCAGCACCACGAGCAGCCCCGCCCGCAGCCGCGCGTTCCGCAGCAGTGCGGGGAACGTGCCGATCCGTACCGCCGCCGACGCGGGCAGCGGCGGCAGCACGGCCGCGAGCAGTCCGGCGACCGCGAGGGCGAACACCCCCATGACGGCGAACGCCCAGCGCCAGCCCGCGAGTTCGCCGAGAAACGTACCGGCGGGGACCCCGAGCACGGACGCCACGGCGATCCCGCTGAAGATCACCGTGGTGGCCCGCCCCGCGGTCTCCTCGCGCACGAGCCGTACGCCGAGCCCGGCCGCGATCGCCCACACGCCCCCGATGCAGACCCCGACCAGGACCCGCGCGGCGAGCAGCACGCCGAAGGCGGGGGCGAGCGCGGAGACGAGGTTGGCGGCGGCGAGCAGGACCATCAGCGCGCACAGCACCGTCCGCCGGTCCGCGCGCCGCACGGCGACGGGAAGGAGCAGCGCGGCGAGCGCCGCGACGACGCCGGGGAGCGTGACGGTCAGACCCGCGGTCCCGTCGGACACGCCGAGCCCGGCGGAGAGGGAGGTGAGGAGGCCGACCGGGAGCATTTCCGTGGTGACGACGGAGAAGGTGGTGGCGGCGACGGCGAGGACGGACAGGGGCAGGGAGCGCTGCGGCTCCGCGAGTTCGGGGCGGGTGTCCCGGATGGCTTTCATGAGGCCAAGCCTTCGCCGGACGCTCACCGGGAACAACGGCGAAGATCTCATCCTTGAATGAGCCAGGCTCATGGATGACTCGGGGACGGCTCGGGGACGGCTCGGGGACGGCCGGGATGGCTCGGGGATGGCCGGGATGGCTCGGGGATGGCTCGGGGATGAGGGGGTTGCCGGTGCTGGAGATACGGGAGCTGGAGTGCTTCATGGCGCTCGCCGACGAACTGCACTTCGGCCGAGCGGGCGAGCGGCTCTACGTCTCGCAGAGCCGCGTCAGCCAGCTCCTTCGCGACCTGGAGCGGCGGATCGGCACACGGCTCGTGGAACGGTCGAGCCGACGGGTACGGCTGACTCCGGCGGGCGAGCGGTTCCTGGCCGAACTGCGCCCCGCCTACCAGACGTTGAGCGCCACGGTGGACGCGGCGCGGGAGTCGGCGCGAGGGGTCACGGGGCGGCTGCGGATCGGCTTCCAGGGGACGGCGGACGCCCGTCTGATGCGGGCGATCACCGACTTCCAGGAGCGGCATCCGGGCTGTGTGACGGAGATCGTGGAGGTGCCGTTCGCCGACCCCTTCGGGGCGGTGCGGCACGGGGACGTGGACACGGCGATCGTGCTGCTGCCGGTCGAGGAACCGGATCTGGTGCTCGGCCCGCTCTTCTCCCGCCAGCAGCAGACGGTCGCGGTGTCGGTACGCCATCCCTTCGCGGGCCGGGACTCGCTGCGGGCGGACGAGCTCGCCGGGGTTCCGCTGATCTCCGCGACGGCGCCCGCACCGGCGTACTGGCGGGCGGCGCAGGCCCCGTCGACCGCGCCCGCCCCCGAGGTACGCACCCTCCAGGAGGGCCTGACCCTGGTCGCGGCCGACCGCGGGGCGATGCTGCTGTGCCGTCCGACGGCTGAGTACCACGGCAGGCGTGACGTGACGTTCGTGCCGGTGGAGGGGGTGCCGGATTCGGTGCTCGGGATGGTGTGGCGGAGGGACGCGGAGACGGAGCGGGTGCGGGCGTTCGCGGCGGCGGTGGGGGCGGTTGCCTGAGCGGGGTGCTCAGCGGCGGACCTCGAAGTGGAAGCAGCCGTACTCGACCGCCCTCACGTGCACGAGGGCGACCTCCGGATCGGCGAAGGCCTCCGCGAAGGCGGCGTCGAAGCCTTCCGTCGCCGGGTCCGGGATCTCCAGGAGGCGGCCGCCGATGATGCGGCCTTCGGCGTTGTAGCGGCGGAGGGTGCGGAGGGCTCCGGGGCGGGCGAAGGGGTACTCCCCGCCGTCGTCGGCCGCCGGGCCCCCGCAGTCCTCCGCGTGGATGAAGACGGGGCCCTGCTCGTCGTAGGCGCCGGGGTTCGCTCCGGTCTCCGCCGCCCAGCGGCGCAGGGGGGCGTACGAGACGAGGGCGACGTTTTCTTCGGGGGCGATGGGGCGGAGGCAGCAGCGGAGGGGGGAGCCGCCCTCCGGGTCCACGTAGGGGGTGCAGGGGCGGGCGGCGTCGTCGGTGATGCGGAGTTGCTTGAGGGTGAGGGGGTCGATGGGGCGGGGCGTGTAGGTCGTGGTCAGGTTGGTGGTCGTGGTTGCGTTCATGTGCCGAGCCTCGCGCGTGCGGGTGGGGGGTGGCTGGCGCATTTCAGACGTTCAATTCCCCCAACCCCGCCCCTTCCCGCGAACCCGCTCGGCGCGGGGGCCTTGGTGGACGTCATCACCGGCTCCGCCGAGTTCGTCCTCAAAGGCCGGACGGGCTGAATCTCTCCGCCCGTCCGGCTTTCGAGGACATCTTGTACGGGGTCCGGGGCGGAGTTCCGGGGCGGAGTTCCGGGGCGGAGTTGGGGAAAAGTCACTCCTACCAAGCCCCCCGCATCCGCCGATACCCCTCCCCCAACCCCGCAAGCTCCTCCACCGTCAGCACGTCCTCCACCCGCGCGAATCCCTCCGGAGCCCGCTCGGCGACCGTCCGCAGGACCTCGTCCACCGGCATCGCGCGATTGGCGAGGGCCACGGCATTGGCGGGGCCCCAGCGCTGCGCCTCATAGGCCCGCATCCCGGCGACCCGGTCCACCCCGGCAAGGGCCATGCACCCGGCGAGCGCCCGGGCGTCGAGCACCGCCTCCGACCCCCCGCTGGACCCCACGGGGTACATCGGATGGGCCGCGTCACCAAGGAGGGTGACGGCGCCGCGCCCCCACCAGGGCAGCGGATCCCGGTCCACCATCGGGTACTCCAGGATCCGCCCCGTCGAGCCCGTCGCGGCGAGGAGCGCGGGCACGTCCAGATCCCCGATCCGCCACCCGGAGAAGTGCGGCAGGACGTCGGAGAGGCGGCCCGAACGGTTCCAGTCCACCGGCCCCGGCGCCCCGTGGTGATGGCGCGGAAACCGCACCTCCGCCACCCAGTTGAGCAGCACACGCCCCCGCATCTCCGCCTCCCGCGAGATCGGGTAGACGACGAGTTTCGTGGTCGCGTTGCTGCCCGCGATCACCATCGTCCGGCCGCCGAGCACGGGATCCCACTCGGTGACGCCCCGCCACATCCGCACGCCGTTCCACAGCGGCGGCCCCTCGCCGGGATGCAGGCAGGCCCGTACCGCCGAGTACAGACCGTCGGCCCCGACCAGGGCCCGCACCGGCACCGCGAACTCCCGCCCCCGGGCCACGTCCCGCAGCGTCACCCGCAGCGCCCCCGACCCCTCGGGCTCGGCAAACCGCACGAACGCCGTACCGGTCTGCACGGCCCGCTCGCCGAGGCGGTCGCGTACCGCGTCCAGGAGGATCAGCTGGAGCGCCCCGCGGTGCAGGGAGTACTGCGGCCAGTGGTGGCCGCGGCCCAGGCCCAGCGGCTCGCCCCAGATGTGGTTGCCGTGCCGGTCGAAGTGCAGGATCCCGGCGGTCGGTACGGCCGTGGCGGCCAGCTCGGCGCCCAGGCCCAGCTCCGTCAACTCGCGCACGGCGTGCGGGAGGAGGTTGATGCCGACCCCGACCGGCCGCAGCGCGTCGGCCGCGTCCACGACCCGCACCCCGATGCCCGCCGCGTGCAGGCTGAGCGCGGCGGTGAGCCCGCCGATCCCGGCCCCCACGACCAGTACGTCGATCACGGGGCGCACCTCGCACCGGATAATCGCCGCGCTGTCCGTCTCCGCGGTAATCGAGGTGCTCCCGATAATCGCAGTGACCGTCGTAGTGCCATGGACGCTCCCCCCGGGGCGTGAGTAGACGCGCGGATGCTAGTGGCACGGCAGCCCGCTAACAATGCCGCATGACAGCCGACGGACAATGCCTGGCCACGTCCGCGGAGCCACGTGGAAGGATGGCCGGAAACACCACAAGTCGTACCTGAGGAGATGACCGCGTGCCCGGCACCAATCTGACCCGCGAAGAGGCGCAGCAGCGCGCGAAGCTGCTCACCGTTGACTCGTACGAGATCGATCTCGACCTCTCCGGCGCGCAGGAGGGCGGCACCTACCGTTCGGTGACGACGGTGCGCTTCGATTCCGCGGAGGCGGGCGCCGAGACGTTCATCGACCTCGTCGCCCCCGCGGTCCACGAGGCCGTACTGAACGGGCGCTCGCTGGACGTGGCCGCCGTCTTCCGTGACTCGCGCATCGCGCTCAAGCACCTGGAGGCGGGGCCCAACGAGCTCAAGGTGGTCGCCGACTGCGACTACACCAATACGGGTGAGGGGCTGCACCGTTTCGTCGACCCGGTCGACGAACAGGCCTATCTGTACACGCAGTTCGAGGTCCCGGACGCGCGCCGCGTCTTCGCCTCGTTCGAGCAGCCCGATCTCAAGGCGACGTTCCGCTTCACCGTGAAGGCACCGTCCGGCTGGACGGTCATCTCGAATTCGCCGACGCCCGAGCCCAGCGGTGACGTCTGGGTCTTCGAGCCCACGCCGCGCATCTCGACGTACATCACGGCGCTCATCGTCGGTCCGTATCACTCGGTCCACAGCTCATACGAGGGTCCTGGCGGCCAGTCGGTTCCGCTCGGCATCTACTGCCGGCCCTCGCTCGCGGAGTTCCTCGACTCGGACGCGATCTTCGAGGTCACGCGGCAGGGCTTCGAGTGGTTCCAGGAGAAGTTCGACTACGCGTACCCCTTCGCCAAGTACGACCAGCTCTTCGTGCCGGAGTTCAACGCGGGCGCGATGGAGAACGCGGGCGCGGTGACCATCCGCGACCAGTACGTGTTCCGTTCGAAGGTGACGGACGCGGCGTACGAGACGCGCGCCGAGACCATCCTCCACGAGCTGGCCCACATGTGGTTCGGCGACCTGGTGACGATGGAGTGGTGGAACGACCTCTGGCTGAACGAGTCGTTCGCCACGTACACCTCCATCGCCTGCCAGGCGTACGCGGAGAACTCGCGCTGGCCGCACTCCTGGACGACGTTCGCCAACTCCATGAAGACGTGGGCGTACCGCCAGGACCAGCTGCCCTCCACGCACCCGATCATGGCCGACATCCAGGACCTCGACGACGTCCTGGTCAACTTCGACGGCATCACGTACGCGAAGGGCGCGAGTGTCCTGAAGCAGCTCGTCGCGTACGTCGGCGAGGACGAGTTCTTCCGGGGCGTGCAGGCGTACTTCAAGGCGCACGCGTTCGGGAACACGCGCCTTTCCGACCTGCTCGGGGCCCTGGAGGAGACCAGCGGGCGCGACCTCAAGACCTGGTCGAAGAAGTGGCTGGAAACGGCGGGGATCAACGTCCTGCGCCCGGTGGTGGACGTCGACACGTCCGGCAGGATCACCTCGTTCGCGGTGAAGCAGGAAGCCCCGGCGCTGCCCGCGGGCGCGAAGGGCGAGCCGACGCTGCGTCCCCACCGGATCGCGATCGGCCTGTACGACCTCGACGACGAGAGCGGCAAGCTGCTGCGCACGGACCGCGTGGAGCTGGACGTGGACGGCGAACTGACGTCCGTGGACGAGCTCGTGGGCCGCGAGCGTCCCGATGTGATCCTCCTGAACGACGACGACCTCTCGTACGCGAAGGTACGTCTGGACGCGGAGTCGCTCGCGTTCGTGACGGAGCACATCGGTGACTTCGAGGCGTCGCTGCCGCGTGCGCTTTCGTGGGCGTCGGCGTGGGACATGACGCGGGACGCGGAACTCCCCACGCGGGAGTACCTCTCCCTCGTCCTGTCCGGCATCGGCAAGGAGTCGGACATCGGGGTCGTCCAGTCGCTGCACCGCCAGGTGAAGCTGGCGCTCGACCTGTACGCGGCCCCGGCCGGGCGGGAGCAGGCGCTCGCCGACTGGACCGAGGCGACGCTCTCGCACCTGCGTGCGGCGGAGGCGGGCGGTGACCACCAGCTGGCGTGGGCGCGGGCGTTCGCCTCGACGGCGCGTACGGAGGAGCAGCTGACGCTGCTCGAGGAGCTGCTGTCGGGCAAGCAGTCGATCGCGGGCCTCGCGGTGGACACGGAGCTGCGCTGGGCCTTCGTGCACCGGCTCGCGGCGAAGGGGCGGCTCGACGAGGCCGGGATCGCTGCGGAGCTCGACCGCGACAAGACGGCCGCGGGCGAGCGGCATGCCGCCGCGGCGCGGGCGGCGCGGCCCACGCCGGAGGCGAAGGCGGAGGCATGGGCGTCCGTCGTCGAATCCGACAAGCTCCCGAACGCGATCCAGGAGGCCGTGATCGCCGGCTTCGTCCAGACGGACCAGCGCGAGCTTCTCGCTCCGTACACGGAGAAGTTCTTCGCCGCGGTCAAGGGGGCGTGGGACTCGCGTTCGCACGAGATGGCGCAGCAGATCGCGGTGGGCCTGTACCCCTCGATCCAGGTCTCGCAGGCCACCCTGGACGCGACGGACGCGTGGCTCTCCTCGGCCGCCCCCTCGGCGGCCCTGCGCCGCCTGATCACGGAGTCCCGCGCGGGCGTGGAGCGGGCCCTGCGGGCGCAGGAGGCGGACGCGTAGCCCTGCGGGGCTGGGCAGCCTGGCTCTCCCCGGCCGGGGTCATTCGGCCTCCGGCCGGGGGCGCCTGGCGGGGCGGGCCGTGGCGCGTACGGCCTCCGGCCCGGGCCGGGCTGCTTCTTTGTCTTCGGGCGCGGCTTGACCCTGGTCGCTCGCGCAGTTCCCCGCGCCCCTGAAGGGGCGGCCGGCAACCGGCCTACTCCGGCTCCGCCCCCCGCGCGGGCACCGCGGACCGGAGTGCCTGCAAGACCCGGGGTCATTCGGCCTCCGGCCCGGGCCGGGCTGCTTCTTTGTTTTCGGGCGCGGCTTGACCCTGGTCGCTCGCGCAGTTCCCCGCGCCCCTGAAGAGGCGGCCGGCAACCGGCCTACTCCGGCTCCGCCCCCCGCGCGGGCACCGCGGACCGGAGTGCCTGCAAGACCCGGGGTCATTCGGCCTCCGGCCCGGGCCGGGCTGCTTCTTTGTTTTCGGGCGCGGCTTGACCCTGGTCGCTCGCGCAGTTCCCCGCGCCCCTGAAGGGGCGGCCGGCAACCGGCCTACTCCGGCTCCGCCGCCCGCGCGGGCACCGCGGACCGGAGTGCCTGCAAGACCCTGCTGACCGCCGCGCCCCCGGCGGCCCCGCGGCGGACCGCGGCCACCACGTGGCGGCGGGGCCGGTCGGCGGAGAGTTCCCGCATCACCACCCCGTCACGCCGCTCCGCCGCCATCCGCGGGACCAGGGCCACCCCCATCCCCGCCTCCACCATCGCGAGGATCGCCGTCCAGCCGGCGGCGGAGTGCGCCTGCTCGGGCGTGAACCCGGCCCCCTCGCACGCCGCCCGCGTGATCTCCGACCAGGGACCGCTGCCCCCGAAGATCCACGGCTCCCCGGCCAGGTCGGCGAGGCGCAGCCCGTCGACCGCCGCCAGCGGATGCTCCCCGGGAAGCGCCACGTCCAGTGGATCCGCGAGGAGCGACTCCCGCGTGAAGCGCGTGTCCGCGTCCGCCGCGGCCGGTGCCGTCACCGCGAGGGAGAGAGCCACGTCCACCTCTCCCGCGGCAAGGAGCTCGTACGCCTCCGCCGCCTCCGCCTCGCGCACCCGCACGGAGATCCCCGGCGCCGCCGCCCGCAGCTCCCTCACCGCGGGGACCACCAGCGCGGGCACCGCCGTCGAGAAGGCCCCGACCCGCACCTCCCCCGCCTCGCCCTGCGCATACGCAGCCAACTCGGCGTCCGCCTGCTCCAGTTGGGCGAAGACCGCCTCCGCGTGCCGCAGGACGAGATGCGCCGCGTCCGTGAGCCGCACCCGCCGCCCGTGCGCTTCGAGGAGCGGCACCCCCAGCTGCTTGGCGAGGTTGGACAGCTGCTGCGACACCGCCGACGGCGTCATCCGCAGCGCCCGTGCCGCCGCGGTGACCGTGCCCCGCTCGCTCAACGTACGCAGGATCTGCAGCTTCTTGATGTCCCACTCGCTCATGGAGTCAACGTACCGACTGGTCAGAAGTGGTGACCCCACGGGACGCGCCACCTTCTCCTCCCCCTACTTCGCGCGCGCCGCGCCGAGCACGACCCCGCCCAGGATCAGCCCCATGCACAGCACCTGCAGCCACCCCATCGCCTCGCCGAGCACCGCGAAGGAGAGCAGGGCGACGCACACCGGCTGGAGGTAGTAGATGACCCCGGCGCGGGCGGCGCCGATGATCGAGATCGCCTTGTTCCAGGCGAAGAAGGCGATCGCGGACGAGACGACACCGACGTACAGGAGCGGGGACACCGTCCCGGCCGTGACCTCGAAGCCGCCCTGGAGCACGAAGCTGGCCACGAACACCGGAAGCAGCATCAGCGCGCCGAGCACGAACGTCGCGAAGAGGAACGGCAGTCCGCCGATCTCGGCGGGCTTGCGCTTGAGCAGCGCGCTGTACGAGCCGAAGGAGACGGCCCCGGCGATCACCCACAGGTCACCCGGCGCGAAGTCCATGGAGAGCGATCCCCCGGACACCAGGACCAGGACGCCCGCGCAGGCGATCAGCATGCCCGTCACCCGGCGCACGCCGAGCTTCGTGCCGCCGAGGCGTTCGTACACCGCCATCAGGACCGGCGACGCCGCCATGATCATGCCCATGTTGCCCGCGGTGGTGGTGACGCCGGCCTGGTTGACCAGGGTGTTGTAGATGGTGACGCCGAGAAGGGAGGCCAGGAGCAGGAAGCGGATGTGCCGCCGGAGCACCGCCCGCTGCCGCCACGCCTGCCGCGCCGCGAACGGCGCCACCGCCGCGATCGCGATGATCCACCGCCAGAACGCGTGCTGGACGGGCGGCACGCTGTCGGCCAGGGCGCGCGAGGTGACGAAGCTGCCCGACCAGACGACAGTGGCGAGCGCCGCGAGGGCGAGACCGAGGCCGATGGGGCCCGCGGCCCGCTGTGCCTTGCCCGCCGCCCCCGGGGTCGGCTCGGTGCGGATGGGTGTCGTCCGGTCCAGGACTGTCACTGATATCCCTTGTCTCTCTCCCGGTACGCCGGGAAAACACGAACCCCGCCGAGGTGGACACCACCCGGCGGGGATCTGATCTCGCTGATCTCTTGGTTGGCTGCGGGACTACCGTGACACCTCCACACCCATCAGGTCCATCGAATCTTTTCGAGGTTTCTTTGAAGAAGAACTGAAAGGTTATGCCGCACCCCACTCCTCCAGCGCCGCCCGCACCGCCCCCGCGTCCGCCTCTTCCGCCGCCCACGCCACGTACCCGTCGGGGCGGACGAGGACGGTCGTACGCCGGTCGCTCGCCCAGTGCGTCACGACGGCACGCCCCGCCACATCGGCGGTCCCGTCCGCGTCGCCCGGCGTGATCAGCACGAACTCGCCCTCGCGCAGCGCCTCGTACAGCCGCCCCTCCTTGAGCGCGACGTCCGGAGCGCGGCGCCCGGCGGTGCGGTGGGAGCCCTTCGGGGCGGGGTAGGCGTAGCCGATCCCGGTGATCTGGCCGATCGCCTTGTCGCGGATCGGGGAGACGACATTGATGAAGGACGCGAGGGCGGCACGGGCCGCGCGCGACCACGGGCGCTTGACCATCGCCAGCCGCACGATCCCGCCGCTGCTGCGCAGGACCGCCTTGCCGATGGGGTGCCGCTCGGACTGGTAGGTGTCCAACAGCCCCTCGGGCGCGTGGCCCTTGACCGCCGCGACCAGTTTCCAGCTCAGGTTCACGGCGTCCTGCAGACCGGTGTTCATGCCCTGCCCGCCCGCCGGGGTGTGGACGTGCGCGGCATCCCCGGCGAGGAAGACCCGGCCGACCCGGTACGCGGGCGCCTGGCGCTCGTCGCTGTGGAAGCGGGACATCCAGCGGGCGTCGTGCATGCCGTAGTCGCGGCCGAGCGCGAGCCGGGTGATCTCCTTGACCTCGTCGAGGCCGAGGGGCTCGCTGTCCGGGACGTCGTGCGCGCGGTTCCAGCCGATGACGCGGTAGTAGCCGTCGGCGAAGGGCGCGATGAAGGCGAAGGCGTCGCCGACGGCGTTTACCGTGAGGACGGAGGCGGGCTTCTCGGTGAGCTTCACGTCGGCGAGCACGACCGAGCGGATGGCGGACTTGCCGGGGAAGGGCAGTCCGATGGCCTTGCGGACCGGGCTGTGCAGCCCGTCGGCGCCGACGACGTACGCGGCCCGTCGTGTGCTCGACTCGCCGCCGGGGCCCCGGACTTCGAGCGTCACGCCGTCCGCGTCCTGCGTGAGTCCGGTGACCTCGCTCTCGTAACGGAAGTCGACGCCGGCCTCGATCGCCCGCCGTTCGAGGACCCGCTCCACCTCGTACTGCGGCAGGACCAGGAGGTGGTTGTAGCGCGAGGGCAGCTTGTCGAGGCCGACCTCCAGGTGGGCGAAGAGGCGCAGGCGGTCGAGGGGCTTGCCCATGGCCTCCAGGTCGTCGGCGAGGCCGCGCGCGTCGAGCTGTTCGAGGGTGCGGGCGTGCAGCACCAGGGCGCGGGAGAGGTTGCTGATCTCGTGCGGCCGCCTTTCGAGCACGGTGACGGGGACGCCCGCAGCGGCCAGGTCTCCGGCAAGGAGCAGCCCGGTGGGGCCGGAGCCGACGACGATGACGGCGGGGTTCGCGGTGCCGTTCGCGTCCTGCGTTTCGCGGGTTCCGTTCATGGCGGCCTCCTAGTGCCAACAACTGTTGGTCAACGCTTGTTGGCCAATGTAGAGCCGCCGCCATGGACTGTCAACGCCTGTTGGCCTACGTTTGTTGGCATGAACGAAAGCGCACCCCAGGCGACGGGATCGGCCGGGGCGAGGAGACCGACCGAAGCAGCGGCGCCGTCCCGCCGCTCCGGCCGCTCGGCCGCGACCCGCGGCGCGATCCTCGCGGCGGCCCGCGAGCGGTTCGCCGCCGACGGCTACGAGAGGGCCACCATCCGCGCCGTCGCCAAGGACGCGCGGATCGATCCGTCGATGGTGATGCGCTACTACGGCAGCAAAGAGGGCCTGTTCGCCGCGGCCTCCGCCATCGATCTGCGCCTGCCCGATCTCACCGCGGTGGCGCGCGAGGACATCGGGCGCGCCCTGGTTGCCCACTTCCTCGACGTCTGGGAGAAGGACGAGGTGATGACCGCGATGCTGCGCGTCGGCATCACGAACACCGCGGGCGCCGAACGCATGCGGGGCGTCTTCAGGGACCAGCTGCTGCCGGTCGCGCGCCGCGTCTGCCCCGACCCCGCAGAGGCTCCGCGGCGGGCAGGCCTCTGCGCCGCACAGATCCTCGGCATGGCGCTGACCCGCTATGTCCTGCGGTTTCCGGCCGCGGTCGCGCTGTCGGGCGAGGAGCTGGCGGACTGGCTCGGCCCGACGGTGCAGCGCTATCTGACGGCCGAGCGGCCGTGACGGGACGGGGTACGCGGGGGCCGTGACGTACGTAGGGGCTCTTCACCGGCGTACGCATACGTACGACCGGCGAAGAGCCCCTACGGAAAACTCGGGTTGCGAAGCGGTGGCGTCAGCCCTGCTTCTCCTGCTTGCGGGTCTTGTCACCGACCATGACCAGGCCCGCGATCACCAGGAACAGCACGATGGGCGCCACGACATAGAGGCCGAGCGTCTCGATCACGCTCAGGCCGGGACCCGGGTCGTCACCGTCGTCGGGCGTGAGCGCGAGCGCGGGGGACGACATGAGCAGCATCATCAGCGTCGTACCGGAAGCCAGGGCGCCGGCGCGCAGAGCGTTCTTCTTGTCCACGGTGCCAACGTAGCGAACTGCTAAAGCGGCCGCGCGCCCGGGGGTGCCGTACGGGGCTCCGGGCGGGTGCGGAACACGTCCATGAACGCGTGCAGGCGCGGTGAAGCGGCGAGTTCCTCCAGGGTGACGGGGCGGCCTTCGGCGTCGGCGATGGGCAGCCGCCAATTGGGGTACTGGTCCCATGTGCCGGGGAGGTTCTGCGGTCGGCGGTCGCCCACCGCGTCCGGCAGCCAGATGCCGATCATGCGGGCAGGCGTGGCGAGCAGGAATCGGTGGACGGCGCGGATCTCCTCCTGCTCGTGTCCTCCGCCGCCGGGCAGCATCCCGAGCCGGGAGAGCAGCGCGAGCCACTCCGACACGTCGGCGGCGGCCTCGGCCTGCTCCACGGCCGCGGGGCGGGTCAGCAGGCCGAGCCGGTCGCGCAGTTGCACGTGCTCGCCGGTGATGCGGGCCGCGGTGGACGGCAGGTCGTGGGTGGTGGCGGTGGCCAGGCAGTCCGCGCGCCAGCGCTCGGGCGGCAGCGGGCGTCCCGTGTCCGCCCAGTCCCGCTCGAACCAGAGCACGGAGGTGCCGAGCACGCCGTGCCGCTGGAGGGTCTCGCGGACGCCGGGTTCCACGGTGCCGAGGTCCTCGCCGATGACGAGGGCGCCCGCGCGGTGCGCCTCCAGGGCGAGGACGGCGAGCATCGCTTCGGCGTCGTACCGGACGTATGTCCCCTCGGTGGGTGCGCGGCCCTCCGGGACCCACCAGAGCCGGAAGAGCCCCATCACGTGGTCGATGCGGATCGCGCCCGCGTGCCGGAGCAGTCCGCGCAGGAGGGCGCGGTAGGGGGCGTATCCGGATTCGGCGAGGCGGTCCGGGCGCCAGGGCGGCAGGCCCCAGTCCTGGCCGCGCGCGTTGAACGCGTCCGGCGGGGCGCCGGTCGACATGCCCGCGGCGAAGTGCCGCTGCTGGGCCCAGGCGTCCGCTCCCGCGGGGTGCACGCCGACCGCGAGGTCGTGCACGAGGCCGATGCCCATGCCCGCGTCGCGTGCGGAGCGCTGGGCGGCGGCGAGTTGGGCGTCGGTGAGCCAGGCGAGACGGCAGTGGAAGTCCACGCGGTCCATCAACTCGCGGCGGATACGGGCGGTCCGCGGCGACGCGGGGTCGCGCAGGGGTTGTGGCCAGGTGTGCCAGTCGGGGCCGTGGCGCTCGGCGAGCGCGTACCACGTGGCGTGGTCTTCGAGGGCTTGGCCGTGCTCGGCGAGGAAGTCGTTGTAGGCGGCGCGCCGTCCGGGGCCGAGCGGGACCTCGCGGATCAGCTCCAGGGCCTGGAGTTTGAGTGCCCAGACGGCGTCACGGTCGATCAACTGACCCTGCTGGAGGACGGATTCGCTCAGGGCGGCGGCCCGGCGCGTGAGGTCGGCGGCCAGGTCACGGGCTTCGCCGGCCAGGTGGGCGTACTCGGGGATGTCCTCGACCCGGAGGTGGACGGGGTCGGGGAAGCGGCGCGACGAGGGGCGGTACGGAGAGGGGTCGGACGGCCCGTCAGGAGGCTTCGGAACCGCCGCGTGCAAGGGGTTGACCTGCACGAACCCCGCCCCCAGGGCCCGCCCGGACCAGGCGGCGAGTTCGGCGAGATCCCCGAGGTCGCCCATGCCCCAGGAGCGGCGCGAAAGCAGCGAGTAGAGCTGGACGAGCACGCCGTACGACTTCTCGCGCGGGGGCGGCAAGTGATGCGGGGCGACGATCAGGTGCGCGGTGGCCGTGCGGGCCTCCGGGGTCTCGACCCGCAGCCGGTGCACGCCCAGCGGCAGCGTTTGCGGCGGCTGCGCGTGCGGCAGTGGGGGCTCCACGCCGCTTCCCCGCGGCGTCTCCCACTCCACCGACTCCCCGCGCTCCGTCTCCACGCGCACCCGCGTGCCCGGCGGCAGCCCGGCCAGGGGCGCGGCCGTGTCGGGGCCGCCCTGCCACAGCACCACGGTCGGCGGGAGCAGTCGGGCGGACAGCTGCGCCTCACGGTCCGTGAGGGCGCGCCGCAGCGCCTCGGGAGTGCTCGCGTCCACGTCGAGAGCGGCGAGCGCCGCGATCACCGCGGCGTCGGCCGCCGCGACCGTGCGGTCCGGGGACGGGGAGTAAGAAGTGGCCACGCCATGCAGGGCGGCAAGGCGGGAAAGTCCGGTGGGTGCAGCGGATCCGGTGGGTTCGGTGGCTCCGGCGGATCCGACGACTCCGGGTGGGGCCATCAGACCCCCATGTAGGCCAGACCCGACGCGGTGCCGGTGGAGGTGGGCTCGCTGGTCAGCGGAGCGGCGTCGGCGAGCGGGGGCTCGCTCGTCAGAGGTGCGTAGTCGGCCAGCGGGGGCTCGCTGGTCAGGGGCGGCTCAAGGCAGCCGCAGGAGCAGGATCCGTCCAGTCCGGAGTCAGGACCGGAGACCTGTTTGGAAAGAGCGGAGAGCAGGAGGTTCGCGGAAGCGGGCACGTAGGGCTCCAATGTCAGGGGGGCAGGACGGTCTTAGGCAGCAGGCCTACCCAGTGCGCGGGATCGCAGACATATCCGTTGTATGAACGTGCGCGTACTCACATTCGTTTCCCCGGACGGGGGTCCGAACGCAAGATCTTCCTTTCCCCGTGTCCCGCGATCCAGTCCCGGCAATGTCACACGGAAGAAAACTCGCACAACACCCACGCCCGTTGACACTCCGGCCACGCGAGTGGTGGGCTCAGTGACGCCCTGACACGGCAAGAGCACCAAACGTGATCATCAGGACGAGGGACACCGAGGAGAGGGCCGTGCAACTGCGGCGCAGGAAAGGCGCGACGGCCATCGCCGTCGCCGTCATCGCAGGCGCTCTCGGTGGCGCCCCCGGCGCCGTCGCCGCCCCCGGCATCCCCGGAAAACCCGGCACCCCGGCCGCCACCCCCGACTCCCCCGGCTCCCCCGGCGACCGTGAGAGCGACGGCACTCTCCCCCCGGTCTGGCCCCGCCCCCAGTCGATGAGCGCGGCAGGGGCCCCGGTCACCGTCACGGACGAGGTCGTCCTGGTCACCGGGCGGGACCCGGACCCGTACGCGACGGACGCCCTGCGCGCCCTCCTCCGCGACGCGGGCGCCGCGAAGATCACCGAGGTGAAGGACGGGGACCCGCTCCCCGCGCCCGGCGGCAGGCTCCTCGTCCACGCCGAAGGCACCGGCACCGAAGGCACCGGCGCCGACCGGGCCCTGCGCACGCTGGGCGCCCGCGACCGGCGCGACCTCCCCTCAGGCGGCTACCGCATCGCGGTGGGCCGGATCGGCGGCCAGGACACGGTCGCCCTCGCGGGCACGGGTGAGGACGGCCTCTTCCACGGCGTACAGACCCTGCGTCAATTGCTCACCGGGAGCAGCAGCGGCAGCACCATTCCCGGCGTCCTGATCCGCGACTGGCCCGGCACCGCCGTCCGCGGCATGACGGAGGGTTTCTACGGCACTCCGTGGACCCGTGAGCAGCGTCTGGACCAGCTGGACTTCATGGGGCGCACGAAGCAGAACCGGTACCTCTACGCCCCGGGCGACGACCTCTACCGCCAGGCGCGCTGGCGCGAGCCCTACCCCGCGCAGCAGCGCGCCGACTTCCGCGCCCTCGCCGAGCGGGCCAGGGCCAATCACGTGACGCTCGCCTGGGCCGTCGCCCCCGGCCAGGCCATGTGCATGTCGTCCGACAAGGACGTCAAGGCCCTGAACCGCAAGATCGACGCGATGTGGGCCCTGGGCGTGCGCGCCTTCCAGCTGCAGTTCCAGGACGTCAGCTACAGCGAGTGGCACTGCGACGCGGACGCGGACGCCTTCGGTTCGGGGCCCGAAGCGGCAGCGAAGGCGCAGTCCCGCGTCGCCAACGCCGTCGCCGCGCACCTGGCCGAGCGCCACCCCGGCGCGAAGCCGCTGTCCCTGATGCCCACGGAGTACTTCCAGGAGGGCTCCACCGAGTACCGCGACGCCATCGCGGAGCGGCTCGACGGCGGCATCGAGGTGGCGTGGACGGGCGTCGGCGTGGTCCCCCGGACCATCACCGGCAGGGAACTGGCCGGGGCGCGCAGGGCGTTCGGCGCGCACCCGCTCGTGACGATGGACAACTACCCCGTCAACGACTTCGCGCAGGACCGCATCTTCCTCGGCCCCTACACCGGACGCGAGCCCGCGGTGGCCACCGGCTCGGCGGCGCTGCTCGGCAACGCCATGGAGCAGCCCTCCGCATCGCGCATCCCCCTCTTCACGGCCGCCGACTACGCCTGGAACCCCCGCGCCTACCGCCCGCACGAGTCCTGGCTCGCCGCGATCGACGACCTCGCGGGCGGCGACGCGAAGGCGCGGGGCGCGCTGCGGGCCCTCGCGGGCAATGACGCCTCCTCCGTGCTCGGCGCCGACGAATCGGCGTACCTGCGCCCGCTCATGGACGACTTCTGGCGCGCGCGTACGACGACGGACACCGCCCGCGTCAAGAAGTCCGCGCAGGCCCTGCGGGACGCCTTCACCGTCATGAAGGAGGCGCCGCGGCGGCTCGCCGACAGCGACATCAAGGCCGAAGTGCGCCCCTGGGTCGATCAGCTGGCGCGCTACGGAGAGGCGGGCGAGACGGCCGTCGACATGCTGCGCGCGCAGTCGGCCGGCGACGGCGCGGCAGCCTGGCGGGCCTCGCGCACCCTGACCGGCCTCCAGAAGGACCTGAAGGCCGCCCGGGCGACGGTCGGCAAGGGCGTCCTGGGCCCCTTCCTGACCCGCTCCCAGAAGGCGTACGCGGCCTGGGCGGGGCTCGACACCGAGCAGGCGTCGGACCGCGCGACGGTACGCACGCCCCGCGCCCGCCCCCTCACGGCGGTGACGGCCCTGACGGACCCCGGCACCAAGGGCGGCATCGAGGCGCACGTCCCCGGCGAGGGCTGGCGCCGCATCGGCTCCCTGTCCGGCACGGGCTTCACGGAGGTCAGCCCCAAGGGGCCCGACCCGCGCGCCGACGCCGTCCGCGTCACGCTCACAGAGGGCACCGTCCGCCACGTCGTCCCCTGGTACGCCGACTCCCCCGAGGCCCGTTTCTCCCTGTCCCGCGCCGAGGCCGACGTGGAGATCGGCGGCGATCCGCAGCGGATCACGGCAAAGCTGACGTCCCTGCGCCCCGGCGACGTACGGGGCAGGGTCACGGCGAAGGCCCCCAAGGGCATCAAGGTGCGCACCCCGGAGAAGTCCGTCCTGCCGCGCGGCACACAGGTGGACGTCCCCGTCGACGTCACCGTCCCCGAGGGCACGCGCGCGGGGACGTACGAACTGCCGGTCACCTTCGACGGCCGGACCAGGACGGTCTCGGTCCGCGCCTACCCGCGCACCGCCGGGCCCGACCTGGCGCGCGGCGCGAAGGCGTCCTCCTCGGGCGACGAGACGAAGGACTTCCCGGCGTCCGGCGCCAACGACGGCGACCCCAAAACCCGCTGGTCCTCCCCGTACGAGGACGGCGCCTGGTGGCAGACGGAGCTCAAGGAGCCCGTCAGGCTCGGCCAGGTGGTCCTGCGCTGGCAGGACGCGTACGCGTCGGGCTACCGCGTGCAGACGTCCGCCGACGGCAGGACCTGGCGCACGGCGGCGACCGTGAAGGACGGCAAGGGCGGCCGGGAGGCGGTCCGCATGGACGCCCGCGACACGCGCTACATCCGCATACAGGGCGACAAGCGAGCCACCCGCTTCGGCTACTCCCTCTGGTCGGTGGAGGCATACGCCGTGGCAGAGGACTAGGGCCCCGGGGCTCCAGGGCCCCGGGAGCGACGGAGGGCCGGAGCGGTTCGAACCGCTCCGGCCGCACGTAAAAGCCCGGATCTCTCAGGCGGAAATGCCGTCGATCCGGGCCATCGCGTCGTCCGCGCCGAACGGCTGCAAGTACGGCAGCCAGCGCGGATCCCTATGCCCGGTCCCGATGATGCGCCACGCCAGACCCGAGGGCGGCGCGGGCTTGTGACGCAGGCGCCACCCCAGCTCCAGGAGATGGCGGTCCGCCTTGGTGTGGTTGCAGCGGCGACAGGACGCCACCACGTTCTCCCAGGCGTGCTGACCGCCACGGCTCTTCGGAATGACGTGGTCGACGCTGGTTGCGACGCCACCGCAGTACATGCACCGACCGCCGTCGCGGGCGAAGAGCGCCCGCCTGGTCAGAGGAACGGGCCCCCGGTAGGGGACCCGGACGAACCGCTTGAGGCGGACCACGCTGGGTGCGGGGACAGTGCGCGTTGCGCTGTGCATGAAGGCGCCGGATTCCTCGAGGCAGAGAGCCTTGTTCTCCAGGACGAGGACGAGCGCGCGGCGGAGCGGTACGACGCCCAGAGGCTCGTACGACGCATTGAGGACCAGGACGTGCGGCACGGATGCCTCCTTGTACGCCGGCGGCGCGTGGCTCGCGCCGGGACGATCTGTAGCCAGTCTCCCCTCATGCCTGGTCCAAGCGCCACCATGTGCCCGTAACGGCCTTGGAGTGTTTTCGACCACACATGTACAACACCCTCATCCTCCCCAAGTGAGCACTGTCTCTCCCTCGAACATCACAACGATCCACACACAATGCCCCGTTAGTGTGGTGACTCTGCCCGGTGCATCTCCTGGGCAGGCCGCTATGCCTGGAGGTACCTGCCGTGTTCCTGTCCGTCCTGTCGGCAGCCGGAACGGACCCGGACGACAAGTCCACGCCGAAGCCCCCGACCTTGGAAGACGCCCAGGAGCACGCGACGAACGCGGCGAGCTGGGTCGAGCAGAACTGGTCGGCGTGGCTGGGCATCGGCCTGCGCATCCTGCTGATCGTCGCCGTGGCCGTGGTCCTGCGCGTGGTCATCCGGCGCTCGATCACCAAGCTCATAGAACGGATGAACCGCACGGCTCAGTCCGTGAACGGCACGGCGCTCGGCGGCCTCCTGGTCAACGTGGAGCGCCGCCGCCAGCGCTCGCAGGCGATAGGTTCGGTGCTGCGCTCGGTGGCGTCGTTCCTGATCCTGGGCACGGCCGCGCTGATGATTCTGGGCACATTCCAGATCAACCTCGCCCCGCTGCTCGCGTCCGCGGGTGTCGCGGGCGTGGCGATCGGTTTCGGTGCCCGCAACCTCGTCACGGACTTCCTCTCCGGCGTCTTCATGATTCTCGAGGACCAGTACGGCGTGGGCGACTCGATCGACGCGGGCGTGGCGTCCGGCGAGGTGATCGAGGTCGGTCTGCGCGTGACGAAGCTGCGCGGCGAGAACGGCGAGATCTGGTACGTCCGCAACGGCGAGGTCAAGCGCATCGGCAACCTCAGCCAGGGCTGGTCCACGGCGGGCGTGGACGTCACCGTCCGCCCGGACGAGGACCTGGAGAAGGTGCAGGCGAAGCTGGTCGAGGTCGGCGAGGCCATGGCCAAGGACGAGCCGTGGAACGAGCGCCTCTGGGGCCCGGTCGAGGTCCTCGGCCTGGACAGCGTGCTGCTCGACTCGATGGTCGTACGGGTCTCCGCGAAGACGATGCCGGGCAACGCGCTCGGCGTGGAGCGCGAGCTGCGCTGGCGCATCAAGCGGGCCTTCGACGCGGCGGGCATCCGCATCATCGGCGGGCTCCCGCTCCAGGCGACGGAAGAGGCGGCCGCGGACCCGACGGCGGGCATGTCGGCCCCCTCGGCGTACGCGTCCACGACCTCCCCGCAGTCGCTTGCGGCCTCGCCGATAGCGCCGCCGCCGAACCTCGCGAAGTAGCGCCGCGCAAGCAGGTCAGTGGGGAAGCCCGGCGGATTCCAGGTGGAGCGGGCGCCGTGTCCGGTAGCTGTCGGCGTCAAGGGCGACGACCTCGGCGTGGTGGGCCAGGCGGTCCACCGTCGCGGAAGCGGTCGCCCCGTCGCCGAACACCTCGCCCCAGCGCCCGAGCGCCAGGTTGCTGGTGACGATCAGCGAAGCCCGTTCGTAGCGGTGCGAGACGAGCTGGAAGAGGAGGCGTGCGACCTCGGAGTCGAAGGGCACATAGCCGATCTCGTCCACGACGAGCACCGGATAGGCGTCGAGGCGGGACAGTTCCTTGCCGAGCCGGCCCCCGGCCTTGGCGTCCGCGAGCCGGGCGCCCCACTCGGCGGCGGTCGCGAAGAGGACCCGGTGCCCGGCCTGGCAGGCCCGTACGCCCAGGGCGACCGCCAGATGCGTCTTGCCCGTGCCGGGCTCGCCGAGCAGCACGACGTTCGCCTTGCGGGTGACGAAGTCGGCCTTGCCGAGGCGGGTGATCACCTGCGGCCCGGGTGACCGCAGCCGCCCCTCGTCGAACATCTCCAGGACCTTCCTGGCCGGGAACCCTGCGGCCTCGATCCGCTCCTCGGCCCCCGACCCCCCTTCGGCGTACGGCTCCTCCGCCGCGCCGCCGTCCCGCTGCCCCGGGATGACCACGGCCCGCGCGTCCTCTTCCCTGTGCACGCTGCGCGCCCTCGCCTCCTGCGCCGCCATGGGCCCGGACATGTACGCGAGGATGGCCGCCGAGGCGATGAACGCCATGTGGATGACCGTGCCCCAGAGCAGATCGTGCCGGGGCGTGTGGTGCACGTCGACGAACATCTGGAGCAGATGCACCGACGAGATCCCCACGATGGCCGTGGCCAGCTTCACCTTCAGCACGTTGGAGTTCACGTGCGAGAGCCACTCGGGCTGGTCCCGGTGGCCCTGGAGGCCGATCCGCGACACGAAGGTCTCGTAACCGCCGACGATCACCATGATCAGCAGATTGGCGATCATCACCACATCGACGAGCTTCAGGACGGCGAGCATGACGTGCGTCTCGTCCGCGTGCCCGCTGACGACGTGGTGGATGAGGTGCCACAGCTCGTTGAAGAACTTGTAGACGTACACGCCCTGTGCGGCCACCAGGCCGAAGTACAGGGGCGCTTGGAGCCAGCGGGTCGCGAAGAGGGAACACCCCAGGGTGGTCATGTTCGGTGGGGACGAGGCGGAGCGGGACACCAGACCTCCAACAGCCGTAAGGCTCGTCATTGTTGTGGCCCGCCGCCGACAATCTGAATTCGAGCCACCCGTTGGGATGAATAGAAATCCAGTCGGACAAGATCGCGGCCCGACCGCGACAGGAGCACCGGGGCAGGAACACCGCGCCAGGAGCACTCCGTGCAACGCCGGACCCCGCCAGGTAACGACTTGGTTGCCGCGAGGGCGTCCGCTATTGACGCCCGATTCACGCCGGTCGTACGGTCCTCACGAATTGGAAAGTTTCCTAACAGTTAGCGGTCACCGGAAGAGCGGGAGTCGTCATGGCAGCAGCAGGCAGCACTCCGGGAACCCCGGGCACGCCCAGCGTCCTGCGCGCCATGAACGACCGGGCGGTGCTCGATCTGCTCGTCGCGCACGGCCCGCTCACCCGCACCCGCATCGGTGAGCTGACCGGCCTCTCCAAGCCGACCACCTCCCAGCTGCTCGGCCGCCTGGAGGCCGCGGGCCTCGTGCACACCACGGGCAGCCTCAGCGGCCGGCCGGGACCCAACGCCCTGCTGTACGAGATCGATCCGGGCGCCGCCCATGTCGCCGCCCTCTCCGCCGACCCCACCGGCATCACCGCGCTGGTCGCCGACATCACGGGCACCGTCATCGGCCGGGCCCGCGTCGAGGCGGACGCCGTGGCCGAGGACGTGCGCCACCGCACCGCACAACTGGTCACGGAGGCCGTCGACGAGGCGCTGCGCCAGGCGGGCCTCGGCCACGACGATCTGCGGGCGGCGGTGATCGGAACCCCCGGCGCCATCGACCCGCACACCGGTGAGCTGCGGTACGCCCCGCATCTGCCGGGCTGGCACTCGCGGACGCTGCGCGACGATCTCGCCGCCGTCCTCGGCACGCCCGTCGACATCGAGAACGACGTCAATCTGGCCGCCGTCGCCGAGCAGTACGAGGGCGCCGCCCAGGACAACGACAACTACGTCCTCACCTGGCTCGACGACGGTGTCGGCGCCGCCATCGTGCTCGGCGGCAACCTGCTGCGCGGCGCGACGGGCGGCGCGGGCGAGATCGGCTACATGCCGCTGCCCGGCGCACCCCTGGCGCACGGCGGCCCCGAGGCGACGCGCGGCCCGGACGGGGGCGGCGGGTTCCAGAGCCTGGTCTCCGCGCCGGTCGTACGGCAACTCGCGGGCGACGCGGCCACCCTGGCCGACGCCTTCGCGGACGACGCCGTGCTCGCCGAGGTCGCACGCCGCCTCGCCACCGGCATCGCCGCGGTCGTCGCCGTCGTCGACCCCGAACTCGTCGTGCTCTCCGGCTCGGTGGCCCAGGCGGGCGGCGACAAGCTGCGCGTCCGGGTCGAGGAGGAGCTGACGGGGCTCGCACTGCCGCGCCCGCAGATCCGCATCAGCGAACTCGACGGCGACCCGATCCTCACCGGCGCCCTGCGCTCGGCCCTCACCCAGGCCCGCGACCAGGTCTTCGACACGGCCTGAGCTCCATCCCCGTACCCCCGCAAGCCCAGCTCCCTCCCCCGGCACACCACAAAGTCCCCCGTACTCCGTAAAGGAAGTCCGCCATGCCGCGATGGCGCATGCCCATCTGCGCGTCCGCGGCGCTCGCCGCAGCCGGTCTCTTGCTCTCCGGCTGCGCCAACCCGAGCGTCGGCAGCGCGAACGACGACCCGACCAAGCCGGTCACCCTGAAGTTCTGGCACGGCTGGTCGACGCCCGGCGAGGTCAAGGCCGTCAACGACAGCATCGACCGCTTCGAGAAGCTGCACCCGAACATCGACGTGCAGGCCACCGGGAACGTCTCCGACGAGACGATCAACCAGGCCCTGCGGGCGGGCGGCGACAAGGCCCCGGACGTGGTGTCCTCGTTCACCACCAACAACGTGGGCCAGTACTGCGACTCCGGGATGTGGGCGGACCTCGATCCGTTCATGGAGAAGACCGGTCTCGACAAGGCCAAGACGTTCCCCAAGACGCTGCTCGACTACACGAGTTACCGCGGGAACCAGTGCGCCCTGCCGCTGCTCGCGGACGCCTTCGGGATGTACTACAACAAGGACGCCTACAAGAAGGCGGGCATCGAGCGGCCGCCCCTCACGATGTCCGAGTTCGAGAAGGTCGCCAAGAAGCTGACCGTGCGCAGCGGCAAGAACTCGTACAAGCAGGTCGGGTTCCTGCCCAACTTCCGCTTCTACCAGAACAGTCCGGACCGGCTCTTCGCGCAGTGGGGTCCCGAGTACTTCGACGCCGAGGGCGACGCACGCCTGGCCGACGAACCGAAGACGTACGAGTTCTTCAAGACCGCACGGCAACTGGCCAAGGCGCAGGGCGGGTTCGGGGACCTGGAGAGGTTCCGGATGTCGTTCGGCGACGAGATGTCCAGCCAGAACGCCTTCCTGACCGGCAAGGTGACCATGCACCTGGACGGCGAGTGGCGCGGCTTGATGCTGGACGAGGCGAAGGCGAAGTTCGACTGGGGCGTGGCCCCGCTGCCGGTCCCCGACGACCAGGCCGACACGTACGGGCGCGGCTTCATCACCGGCACCGTCGCCGGTATCGCGCACAGCAGCAAGCACCAGAACGCCGCGTGGGAGCTGGTGCGGTTCCTGACCGCGGACACGAAGCAGGTCGTGAACTTCGCGAACGCCATCCACAACGTGCCCTCCACGTTCGCGGCGCTCAAGTCGCCCGATCTGGACGCCGATCCGACCTTCCGGACCTTCTTCGACATCCTCCAGAACAAGCACAGCAAGGCCCTGCCGCCCTCCGTGAACGGCGGCGCGTACGTGGTCTCCCTCGGGGACTTCTCCTACGGCGTCGAGTCCGGGCGCGTCCCCGATCTGCGCAAGGGCCTGAAGAAGCTCGACGAGCAGATCGACGCCGACACCCTCCAGTCGAAGAGCTGAGCTGAGGACCCCGCCATGGCACTTTCCCTCTCCAACCCGGCGCGCCGCAGACTGCGCACGCTCGGTTTCCTCTCCCCCTGGCTGGTCGGCTTCAGCGTCTTCTTCGCGTACCCGCTGATCGCCACCGTCTACTTCTCGTTCATGCACTACAACCAGATCAAGGAGCCCACGTTCGTGGGCCTGCGGAACTGGACGTACGTGTTCGAGCAGATGCCCCTGTTCGGCCCGGCTCTGTGGAACACCCTCTGGCTGGTCGTGATCATGGTGGCCGTGCGGGTGGTCTTCGGGCTCTCGCTCGGGCTGCTCATCACGAAGATCAAGACGGGCGCCGGCTTCTTCCGCACCGCCTTCTACATCCCGTACCTCGCGCCGCCGGTGGCCGCGACCGTCGCGTTCGTCTTCCTGCTCAATCCGGGCTCGGGTCCGGTGAACGAGATCCTCGAAGCGATCGGTATCTCCGGGCCCAACTGGTTCAACGACCCCGACACCGCCAAGCCCTCGCTCGTGCTGTTGTCCCTGTGGGGTATCGGCGACCTCATGGTCATCTTCATGGCGTCACTGCTCGACGTGCCCAAGGAGCAGTACGAGGCCGCGGACCTGGACGGCGCGGGCGCATTCGCCAAGTTCCGCTACGTCACCTGGCCCGCGATCACGCCGATCGTGATGTTCGCGGTGGTCACGGGCGTCGTGCAGACCATGCAGTACTACACGCAGGCCCTGGTCGCGGGGAAGGTCGCGTCCGGCGTCAACATCGGCCCCGGCTCGGTGATCCAGCCCGGCTACCCGGACCACTCGACCCTCACGGTCCCCCAGCTCGTCTACCAAATGGGCTTCCAGAACTTCAACACCGGTGCCGCGTGCGTGCTCTCGCTCGTGCTCTTCGCCATCGCCATGGCCGTCACGCTGCTCCTGATGCGCAAGCGCTCCGGGCTGCTCGCGGCGGAGGACTGAGGACTCTCGATGACTTCCACGACTCTCAGCGCGCCCGCCGCGGCGCCCGAACGCACCGCACAGCCCCAAGGCCCCGCCGCCGCCCGCGCCCGCCGCAAGCGGATCCTGCACTGGATCGCCGTGCACAGCGTGGCGATAGCCGTCGCGCTCCTGTTCATCCTGCCGTTCGTCTTCGTCTTCCTGACGTCGGTGATGAGCGACTCGCAGGCGATGAGCGGTGACCTGTGGCCCGACTCCTGGAACTGGTCGAACTACAAGACGGTGTTCGAGACGCCGGGCTTCCTCGACTGGTGGCGCAACTCGCTGATGTACGCGGGCCTGGGCACCCTGTTCACCGTCTGCTCGGCGATCCCCGTGGCGTACGCGCTCGCCAAGTTCCGCTTCCGCGGCCGGCGCACCGCGATGCTGCTGGTCATCTCGACGATGATGCTGCCGCCGCAGGTCATCGTGATCCCGATGTACCTGGTGTGGGCGCAGCAGTTCCATCTGTCGGGCACGCTGTGGCCGCTGATCATCCCGATGGCGTTCGGCGACGCGTACTCGATCTTCCTCCTTCGGCAGTTCCTCCTCACCATCCCCAAGGAGTACATCGAGTCGGCGAAGGTCGACGGCTGCGGCGAGTTCCGCACCATGGTCAAGATCGTCGTGCCGATGGCCAAGCCCGGCATCACGGCCATCGCGCTCTTCCAGTTCTTCTACTGCTGGAACGACTACTTCGGCCCGCAGATCTACGCGGCCCAGAACCCCGGTGCCTGGACACTGAGTTACGGCCTGGAATCGTTCAAGAGCGCCCACGCGGTCAACTGGAACATGACCATGGCGGCGACCCTGCTCGTCATGGCCCCCGTCATCATCATCTTCTTCTTCGCACAAAAGGCCTTCGTCGAAGGCGTCACCCTCACCGGAGTAAAGGGCTGAGAACCGAAATGAAGCTCGCAGTGGTCGGCGGAGGGTCGACCTACACACCCGAACTCATCGACGGATTCGCGCGGTTGAGGGACACCCTGCCGATCGAGGAACTCGTCCTCGTGGACCCGGCGGCCGACCGCCTCGAACTGGTGGGCGGCCTCGCGCGGCGCATCTTCGCCAAGCAGGGCCACCCCGGCCGCATCGTCACCACCTCCGACGTCGACGCGGGCGTCGCGGACGCCGACGCGGTCCTGCTCCAGCTGCGCGTCGGCGGCCAGGCCGCCCGCAACCAGGACGAGACATGGCCCCTGGAGTGCGGCTGCGTCGGCCAGGAGACCACGGGGGCGGGCGGCCTCGCGAAGGCCCTGCGCACGGTCCCGGTCGTCCTCGACATCGCCGAGCGCGTACGCCGCACGAACCCGAACGCCTGGATCATCGACTTCACCAACCCCGTGGGCATCGTCACGCGGGCCCTGCTCCAGGCCGGGCACAAGGCCGTCGGCCTGTGCAACGTGGCGATCGGCTTCCAGCGCAAGTTCGCCAAGCTGCTCGACGTGGCGCCGGGCGAGGTCCACCTCGACCATGTCGGGCTCAACCATCTGACGTGGGAGACCGGCGTACGCCTCGGCGGCCCGGACGGCGACGACATCCTGCCCAAGCTGCTCGCCGAGCACGGGGACGCGGTCGCCGCGGACCTGCGCATGCCGCGCGAGATCGTCGACCGGCTCGGCGTCGTCCCCTCGTACTACCTGCGCTACTTCTACCAGCACGACGCCGTGGTGGAGGAGCTGAGGACCAAGCCGTCGCGGGCCGCCGAGGTCGCCGAGATGGAGCGCGAGCTCCTGGAGATGTACGGCGACCCGGCCCTCGACGAGAAGCCCGCCCTGCTCGGCAAGCGCGGCGGCGCCTTCTACTCGGAGGCGGCCGTGGACCTGGCGGCCTCGCTCCTCGGCAACGGCGGCAGCCCCTTCCAGGTGGTGAACACCGCCAACAACGGCACGCTGCCGTTCCTGCCCGACGACGCGGTCATCGAGGTGCAGGCCGCCGTGGACGGCTCGGGCGCGACGCCCCTCGCGGTGCCGAGGCTCGACCCGCTGTTCGCGGGCCTGATCGCGAACGTCACCGCGTACGAGGACCTCGCCCTGAAGGCCGCGGTGCACGGCGGCCGCGACCGTGTCTTCAAGGCGCTGCTCGCCCACCCGCTGATCGGCCAGTACACCTACGCGGAGCAGCTCACCGACCGGCTCGTCGCGCACAACCGGGAGCACCTGGCGTGGGCGTAGGCACGAGCGTGCTCGCGATCGACGCGGGCAACAGCAAGACCGACGTCGCGGTGGTCGCGGCCGACGGCGAAGTCGTCGGCGCGGCCCGCGGCGGCGGGTTCCAGCCGCCGCAGGTCGGCGTCGAGACCGCGGTGGACATCCTGGAAGAGGCCGTGACGCGGGCTCTGGCGCAGGCGGGCACTGACTCGGTGGGGCATGTGTCCGCGTGCCTCGCCAACGCCGATCTCCCGGTGGAGGAGCGGGAGTTGGCCGCCGCCCTGCGCGAACGCGCGTGGGGCCCCTCGGTCGACGTACGCAACGACACCTTCGCCATCCTGCGCGCCGGACTCCTGGAGGACACCGAGCCGCGGGGCGTCGCCGTGGTGTGCGGCGCGGGCATCAACTGCGTGGGCATGCTGCCCGACGGGCGCACCGCGCGCTTCCCCGCCATCGGCCGGATCTCCGGCGACTGGGGCGGAGGCGGCGGCCTCGCCGAGGAAGCGCTCTGGTACGCGGCGCGGGCCGAGGACGGCCGCGGCGAGGCGACCGCACTGCGCGAGGCGCTGCCCGCGCACTTCGGCCTGCCGTCCATGTACGCGCTGATCGAGGCGCTGCACCTGGGCTCCATCGCCACCGTGCGGCGGCACGAGTTGACGCCGGTGCTCTTCGCCACGGCGGCGGCGGGCGACCCGGTGGCGCGCTCCCTCGTGGACCGCATGGCCGACGAGGTGGTGGCCATGTCGACCGTGGCCCTGGACCGCCTCGGCCTGCTCGGCGAGGAGGTCCCGGTGCTGCTCGGCGGCAGCGTGCTTGCCGCCCGGCATCCGCAACTGGACGATCGGATACGGGCGTTGCTCGCCGAGCGGGCGCCCAAGGCGGTGCCGCGCGTGGTGGTGGCCCGGCCCGTGCTCGGCGCCGCGCTGCTCGGCCTCGACCAGGTGGGCGCGCCGACCGCGGTGCACGCGCGCGTGCGGGCCCATTACGAGGGTGCGGGCCTGCCACGGGGGTGACGCGAGAGGCCGGCGCGGACGGGTTCATGGGCCCGGAAGGGAACCGAACCCCCCTCAATCGCGTATTCAAGGGCAGGGGTGGCGTGCGATCTTCGCATGATCCGGGCAGGGTGACGGGAAAGATCCGGACACAGTGATCAGGACACGGTGATCCGTACAAGATCCAGTCAATGCCTGTGCGGATGCCGGTCCCTGCGGCAATACTTGCGGCCGTGCACTTCTTCCCGCACCGCGCACACCGGGCGGAAGCGCACGTCCGATGACCAAGGGGGAGGTCGAGGTCGAGGTGACATACCCGCCGAACGGCAGCGCCGCGCCGCCGGGACAGGCCGCGCCGACGATGCCCAGCGTTCCGCCGCAGGCGGGTCCGGGCACCGGCGCGCCCGCACAGGCCGTGCCGGGTGCGGCACCCCGGCGCCCGGCGTGGATCGAGACCCGCGACCGGCTGCGCGCGGCGGCGACGACGGAGCCGGGCAGGCTGCGCATCATCGGCGCCGTCCTCGCGCTGCTCGTCGTCGTGTTCGGCGCGGTCACCACCTGGCAGATGTCGGACCGCTCGGCCGCGGCGGACAGCGTCCTCAACCGCAGCCAGCCGCTGAGCGACGACGCGGCGGCCATCTACCGCTCCCTCGCGGACGCCAACACGGCCGCCTCCAGCGGCTTCCTGGCGGGCGGCCAGGAACCGAAGGAAGTGCGCGACCGGTACAACCGCGACATCGACCGGGCATCCGAGAAGCTGGCGAACGCCGCGTCGAACGCGGGCTCGGACTCCTCGGCCTCCGCATCGGTGGAGAAGCTGAACAAGCTGCTCCCGGAGTACACCGGCCTGATCGAGCGGGCCCGCGCGGGCAACCGCCAGGGCCTCCCCCTGGGCGGCGCCTATCTGCGGTACGCGAACGACAAGATGCAGAACCAGATGCTCCCCGCGGCCGAAGAGCTCTACACCGCGGAGAAGGAGCGCCTGAACGACGACTACGCCGACGCGAAGCCCTACCCCTGGTTCGCCATCGCCCTCGGCGTGCTCGCCCTTGGCGCCCTCTTCTGGGCCCAGCGCCGCAACTACCGCCGTACGAACCGCGTGTTGAACCACGGCCTGGTCGCGGCGACCGCCGCGTCCACGGTCGTGCTGCTCTGGCTGGTCGCCGGGCACACCTTCGCCCGCTCGGGCCTCGGCGATTCCTACGACCACGGCGTGAAGTCCCTGAACGTCCTGAACGACGCCCGCATCAGCTCCCTCAAGGCCCGCAGCAACGAAAACCTCACGCTGGTCAGCCGTGGCGCGGAGACCGTCGAGGTGGGCGCGGACAAGGAGATCAAGGACAAGTTCGACGTCGACTACCAGAAGCAGATGAAGCAGCTGGGCAGCGTCGACAGCGGGCTGCTCGGCGAGGCCGCGGCCATCGCCGAGGACGCGGAGGGCAAGAACCCCGTCGAGGAGGCCGCGAAGAACGTGTCGGTCTGGAAGGACCGGCACAAGACCGCGCGGGACAGCGACGACGCGGGTGACTACAAGGGCGCGCTCGCCAAGGTCGTCGGCGACAAGAGCGACGAGCCCACCGGCGAGTGCTTCGACAACGTCGACACGGCACTCGAAACCGCGCTCACGCACGAGCGCGACGAATTCGAGCTGGCGGCCGAGGACGGCAAGGGCGCGATGACGGGAATCCCCGAGGGCGCCGCCGTACTCGCCGTGCTCGGGGCCGCGGGCGCCGTGCTCGGCATCGGGCGCAGGCTGTCGGAGTACAGGTGAGAGGGGGCGAGCGGACGATGCGTACGCGAGGACTGGCGAGGCTGCGCGGCTGGGGCGGTGCTGCCGCCATGGCGGTGGCCTGCGCGCTCACGGGCTCCCTCGTGCTGGTGCTGCCGGAGGCGGGCGGCGCCGCCAAGGCCGACGAGGGCGCGGACCGGACCTCCCGGGGTTCCGTCGGGGCCGCGCCCGCGCGCGCCGAGGAGTGCACGACCCCCGAGCAGAGCCTGTCGCCCTCCGGCAAGGACGGCCCGACGATCGAGGCCATCCGTGACCGCGACGTCAAGAAGCTGATCGTCGGCGTCGACCAGAACAGCTACCGCTGGGGATATCGCGACCCGAACAAGAAGACGGCCACGCTCGAAGGCTTCGACATCGACCTCGCGCACAAGATCGCCGAGGAGATACTCGGCGACCGCGACGCCATCCTGTTCCGCGCCATCCCCACCAACCAGCGCGTCAAGGCGATCCAGAGCGGCCAGGTCGACATGGTCGTACGGACCATGACGATCACCTGCGACCGCGAGAAGGAAGTCTCCTTCTCCACCGCCTACTTCAAGACCGGCCAGCAGGTGCTCGCCCCCAAGTCCTCGGACATCACCGGGTTCGACGATTCACTGGACGGCAAGAAGGTCTGCTCCGCGAAGGGTTCCACGGCTCTCACCAAGCTTCAGGAGCTCAAGAAGAAGGGCCTCGGCGCCGACATCCGCACCCGGGTCCCCAATCAACTCGACTGCCTGGTGAGGCTTCAGCTCGGCGAGGTGGACGCCGTCGTCACCGACAGCGCGCTCGCCGCGAGCCAGGCCGCGCAGGACCCGACGATCGAGCTGAAGGGCGACGCGCCGCTCAACACCGAGTACTACGGCGTGGCGATGAAAAAGCCGGAGAAGGGCGAGGACGACCTGGTGCGACGGGTCAACAAGGTCCTGGAGGACTATCGCAAGGACGGCTGGCAGAAGTCGTACAACGAATGGCTTGAGCCGGCCCTCGGCGAATCGGCGGGCCCGCCCGCACCGAAGTACGAGGACTGAAGCCCGACGTGCACAGCAACGCAGAGCGGAGAGGTGATCGATGAGCGTCGCGGGTCCCCCCGGTCCTGTGATGGACCGGGACGAGGTGGACCGTGCGCTGGCGCGGCTCGACGCCGAGCACGAGGCGATCGAGACCTCGCTCCTCGCCCTTCAGGACCACGCGGGCCGCAGACTCCTCGAAGGTGCCGGTCTGACCGGCATCACCGAGGAGCGCTGGCAGTCCACCGAGCAGCAGATCACGCTCCTGTGGGCGTACTTCGACGCGTATGCCGCCGCCCTGCGCACGGCCCACGAGGTGCGGGTGCGCAGACGATGGCCCAACAGAGACGATCTGGTGGAGCTGACCGAGCTGCTGCGCGGCGAGAGCGTCACCGTCGCCGGCGGCGCCGCCCCCGCGCCGTCGGCCTCGATCACAGGACCGGCCAAGCTCACCGAACGCTTCACGCTCATCGACCTCGTCTCGCGGATGAACGACCTGTACGCGCACTCGCTCGACATGGTCGTCGCCGCCGACGCGGTCTGGTCCGCGCTGCCCGCCCGGATAGACCTCCTGGCCGCCGAACTGCACCGCACCCGCCAGCTCGCGCACTCCGTGGGGGTGCGCCCTGGCGAGCACCCCGCGGGCGACGACCTGGAGCGGATCACCGCGGAGCTGACGCGCCTGCGCGAGCAGGTGGTGTCCGATCCGCTGGCCTTCTGGCAGCCCGCGCAGGGCAGTTCGGCCCCCGGCGGAGGCCGCCCGCACACCGAGCGCTACGACCGCGAGGCCCGCGCCCTTGAGGACGTGCGCCGTGAGATCGACGCGGTGCTCACGGTCCGGCAGGACGCGGAGCTGCGCCTGGGCAGGCTGCGTGACGTGCTCTCGCGCGCGGACCGCACCCTGGCGGAGGCCCGCTCCGCGCGCGGCGAGGTCCTCGCCAAGATCGCCGCGTCCGAGGTGCCGGCGGTCAGCGGCCCGTCGACCGCGCTCCAGGAGCAGCTGGCCATGGCGTCCGAGTACCGCAGGCACGCCCAGTGGCACCGCCTCTCCCCGCTCCTCGAATCCCTCGAACAGAAGGCCGAGGACGAACTCCTGCGGGCCCGCGAGTCATTGACCGCGGTCACACAGCCCCTGGCGGTCCGCGCGGAGCTGCGCGGCCGTCTGGACGCGTACAAGGCGAAGGTCGCCCGGCTCGGCCACGCGGAGGACCCGTTCCTGGTCGAGCGGTACGACGCGGCGCGCCGGATGCTGTGGAGCGCGCCCTGCGATCTGCGCGTGGCCGAACAGGCCGTCCTTCGTTATCAGCAGGCGGCCGCCGAAGTCCTTGCACCGAGGGTCCCGCAACAGGGCGGTCCCACCGACCGGAGGGGGGAAGCATGAGTGAGCAGCGGAAGTGCCAGCGACCCGGATGCACAGGGTCGTACGAGGACGTGGGCGGCGGCGAGCTGTACTGCGACACCTGCGGCCTGGCCCCGGTCGTCTCGCCGACGGGCATGGTGTCCTCTCCCCCGACCGGCATCACGGGCGGCGGCAAGGGTTCTGGCAGCAGCAGCTCCCGGTCCAGTTCGCGCTCCTCCTCGCGCTCCTCGCGGTCCCAGTTCTCGCGCCGTTCGGTCTCGGGGCGGCTCTCGCGCTCGCTCTCCGGCAGCTCGACGTCCCGTTCGGTCTCGGTGCGCAGCTCCGGCCCCTCGTCCGGCACGTCCGCCCGCAGCAGACTGGGCGTGGGCCTGGTCCTGGTGCCCGAGGTGCCGCGCCCCGACCCGCGCCAGGCGGTGCAGGAGAACCCCGAGGTTCCGGAGCGGAAGCGATTCTGCTCGCGCTCCGACTGCGGGGCGCCGGTGGGCCGCGCCCGCGGTGAGCGCCCCGGCCGTACGGAAGGGTTCTGCACGAAGTGCGGCCACCCTTACTCGTTCGTGCCGAAGCTGAACCCCGGCGACATCGTGCACGGCCAGTACGAGGTGGTGGGCTGTCTGGCGCATGGCGGGCTCGGCTGGGTCTATCTCGCCGTGGACCGTGCCGTCTCCGACCGCTGGGTGGTCCTCAAGGGCCTGCTCGACACGGGCGACCAGGACGCGATGGCCGCCGCGATCTCCGAGCGCCGCTTCCTCGCCGAGATCGAGCACAGCAACATCGTCCGTATCTACAACTTCGTCGAGCACCTCGACCAGCGCACGGGCTCCATGGACGGCTACATCGTCATGGAGTACGTGGGCGGCAAGTCCCTCAAGGAGATCGCCAACGAACGCCGCACCGCGCAGGGCAAGCGCGATCCGCTGCCCGTCGAGCAGGCGTGCGCGTTCGGCATCGAGGCCCTTGAGGCCCTGGGGCATCTGCACAGCCGCAATCTCCTGTACTGCGACTTCAAGGTCGACAACGCCATCCAGACCGAGGACCAGCTCAAGCTGATCGACATGGGCGCGGTCCGCCGGATGGACGACGAAGAGTCGGCGATCTACGGCACGGTCGGCTACCAGGGCCCCGAAGTGGCCGAGGTGGGCCCGTCGGTGGCCTCCGACCTCTATACGGTGGCGCGCACCCTCGCGGTGCTCACCTTCGACTTCCAGGGGTACACGAACGTCTTCGTGGACTCCCTGCCGGACCCCGACAACATCGAGGTCTTCCGCAAGTACGAGTCGTTCTACCGCCTGTTGGTGCGCGCCACCGACCCCGACCCGGCCCGCAGGTTCGCCTCGGCGCAGGAGATGGCGGAGCAGCTGACGGGCGTCCTCCGAGAGGTCGTGGCGCTCCAGACGGGCCGCCCGCGACCCGCGCTCTCCACGCTGTTCGGGCCCGAGGTCAAGGTCACGGACACGGAGCTGTTCGCCGAGCTGACCGGTGACGTCTCGCAGTTCGGCGTACGGGTGCTGCCCGCGGGCCGGCGCAAGGGGCGCCCCGAACTCGCGGCGGGCAACGGGCACGTACAGGAACAGGGCCAGGGGCAGATCCCCGGACAGGGGCAGGTCAACGGCGACCCGGCGATCGCGCCTCCGGTGCCTCCGGCCGCCCCCCGGGCCCGGATCGTCCGCCCTCTCGACGCCCCCGCGACGGCGCTGGCCCTTCCGGTGCCGCGCGTCGACCCGAACGACCCGAACGCCGGGTTCCTCGCCGGGCTCATGGCCTCCGCGCCCGCCGAGCTGATCACCGCGCTGCGGGCCGCGCCCAGCGACTCCGTGGAGCTCCGGCTGCGCGGGCTGCGGGCCCGCCTCGCCATGGGTGAACTGGAGCCCGCCGCGCAGGCCATCGCCGACCTGGAGATACAGCACCCGGACGACTGGCGGGTGGTCTGGTACCGCGGCATCGCCTCGCTCGCGACCGGCGACCACGAGAACGCGGCGCTGTCCTTCGACGCGGTGTACGACGCGTTCCCCGGCGAACCCGCACCCAAGCTGGCCCTCGGGGTCTGCGCGGAGGTCCTTGAACAGCTGGACAACGCGGCGGAGTACTACCGCCTCGTATGGGCCACCGACCCGAGCTATGTCAGCGCCGCGTTCGGCCTGGCCCGCGTGCAGCTCGCGTCGGACGACCGGCGCGGTGCCGTGCACACCCTGGAGTCGGTGCCCGAGGCCTCCATCCACTACACCGCGGCCCGTGTGGCCGCGGTGCGGGCCAGGCTGCGGCACCGTATGACGTTGGACACCGCGCCGTCGCCCGGCACTCTTTTCCTCGACGACCTGACGGCGGCCGCGGGCCAGGTGGAGGCCCTCGCGGGCTTCGGCCTCGACGCGGTGCGCCGCGAGCGGCTGTCCACCGAGGTCCTCGGCAGCGCGCTGGACTGGGTACTCTCCGGTAGGCACTCTGGGCACGCCTCCGCTCCACCGGCAGCACCCGCTGCACCGGCGGGCGGCTCGCGTACCGTGCTGCTCGGCAGCGACCTTGACGAGCGCGGCCTCCGGTACGGCCTCGAGCGCTCGTACCGGACGCTTGCCCGGCTCGCGCAGGGTGGCGAGGAGAGGATCGAACTGGTGGAACGGGCCAACCGTTTCCGCCCTCGGACGTGGGTGTGAAGATGTCGCAGATGCACCAGCAGACTGCCGGGGCGGGTTCCACGTGCCCCGGCTGCGAAGAACCGCTGGAAGCGGGTGACCTGTTCTGCGGGGCGTGCGGATACGACCTGTCGGCGCGGCCTGCCGCGGCACAGGACCGCCCCACCGTCGCGATGAACGGCTCGTCGGCGACACAGTCCGCGCCGCAGCCCGACGCGTCGTCGCAGTGGCCCATCGCCCCGGACGCGGACAGCTCCGACATGCCGGTGCCCGCGCACCTGCCCACCGACCTGCCGGTCACGGAGTCCTCGGGCGGCGAACTGTCCCCGAACGCGGGCGAAGTGCGCGCGGAGCCGGGAGAGGTACGGACGGAGCCGGGAGAGGTGCGCACGGACGCCCCCTTCGCGCGCCCCGCCGAACCGGACGAGTACCCCCTGCCCGCCCCCGGCGCCCAGCCGGAGCCCGCCGACCCCCGCACGGCCCTTCCCGACCCGACGCCGCCCGCGGGCACCAAGCTCTGCGTGGCCTGCCGTTCGGGCCGCGTCGACCCCGACGGCTACTGCGAGAACTGCGGGCACGCCCAGCCGCGCGAGCGCGACCACATGGAGCAGGAACTCGACGCGGTCGCCGCCGTCAGCGACCGGGGCCTGCGCCACCACCGCAACGAAGACGCGTTCGCCATCTCGTCGGCCGCGCTGCCGGACGGTTCCCCCGCCGTCGTCGCGATCGTCTGCGACGGCGTCTCGTCCGCGACCCGCCCCGACGAGGCCTCGCTCGCCGCGTCCCGCGCGGCCAACGAGTCGCTGCTCGACGCCCTGCCCCGGGGCACGCACCCGCAGCAGGCCATGCACGACGCGATCCTCTCGGCGTCCGACGCCGTCAACGCCCTGGCCGCGGAGCCCACCCACGCCAGGGAGCACTCCCCGCACCAGAACGCCCCCGCGTGCACCCTCGTCGGCTCGATCGTCGCCGGTGGCCTCCTGGTCGTCGGCTGGATCGGCGACAGCCGTGCCTACTGGGTGCCCGACGACCGCAGCGGCCCGACCGTCCGGCTCACCGAGGACGACTCGTGGGCCGCGCAGATGGTCGCCGCGGGCCTGATGAACGAGGCGGAGGCGTACGCCGACGAGCGCGCCCACGCCATCACGGGCTGGCTCGGCGCCGACGCGTACGAACTGGAGCCGCACACCGCTTCCTTCAAGCCGGACCGTGCGGGTGTAGTGGTGGTATGCACGGACGGGCTCTGGAACTACGCGGAATCGGTGGAGGAGATGGCGCGCGCCGTGCCCGCCGATTCCGCCCTGCGCCCGCTGCACAGCGCCCAGGTCTTGGTCGGCCACGCCCTGGACGGCGGCGGCCACGACAACGTAACAGTGGCGATTCTGCCGTTCCGTCTCGTGCCGCAAGGGGCAGGATCCGCCTAGTGGAGGCCCCCGCAACGGCGGGCCGGACACGAGTATTTGTCACCCACCGGCTTGGGGAAGCCGGTGGGAACATCTAGGGGGAGCAGAGATCCATGGCCAATTTCTCGAAATCGAACGTGCCGCAGTTCTCGGTCGACGTGTACCAGAACGAGTACCTCCCGGAAGGCGGCCGCGAGGTCAACGCGATCGCCACGGTCACCTCGACCGGCGGCGGCACGGTGGGGTCAGCGGTGAGCGCCCCGCATCTCTACTCGGCGGGACAGACCCCGGACGCGGCCGTGGCGATCATGGTCGACTGCTCCGGGTCGATGGACTACCCGCCCACGAAGATGCGCGGCGCCCGTGACGCCACGGCCGCCGCGATCGACGCCGTACGTGACGGAGTCCACTTCGCGGTGATCGGCGGCACCCATGTCGCCAAGGAGGTCTATCCCGGCGACGGGCGCCTCGCGGTCGCGGGCCCGCAGACCAGGGCACAGGCCAAGCAGGCCCTGCGCAAGCTCAGCGCGGGCGGCGGCACGGCGATCGGCACCTGGCTGCGCCTCGCCGACCGGCTGCTCTCCTCGGCCGACGTGTCGATCCGGCACGGAATCGTGCTCACGGACGGCCGCAATGAACACGAGTCACCCGAAGACCTCCAGGCCTCTCTCGACGCCTCTGCGGGCCGTTTCACCTGCGACGCCCGCGGTGTCGGCACCGACTGGGAGGTCAAGGAGGTCACGAGCATCGCCTCCGCCCTCCTCGGCACCGCCGACATCGTCGCCGACCCCGCGGGCCTGTCCGCGGACTTCACGCAGATGATGGAGGCGGCGATGGGCAAGGAGGTCGCCGACGTCAGCCTGCGGGTCTGGACGCCGATGGGCGCGGAGATCAAGTTCGTCAAGCAAGTGGCGCCCACGGTCGAGGAGTTGACCGAGCGCCGTACGGAGGCGGGGCCGCGCGCGGGCGACTATCCCACCGGGTCCTGGGGCGACGAGTCCCGCGATTACCACATCTGTGTCGAGGTGCCGAACGCCGAGCTCGGCCAGGAGATGCTCGCCGCCCGCGTCTCGCTGATCGTGCCGCAGCCGGACGGCAGCGCCCAGACGCTCTCGCAGGGCCTGGTGCGGGCCGTGTGGACGGACGACATGGCCGCGTCGACGTCGATCAACCCGCAGGTGGCGCACTACACGGGCCAGGCGGAACTGGCCCAGGTGATCCAGCAGGGCCTCGATGCACGCAAGTCGGGCGATATGGACGGAGCGACGGCCAAATTGGGCCGCGCCGTTCAGCTCGCCAGCGCCTCGGGCAACGAGGACACCGCGAAGCTGCTTTCGAAGGTGGTCGACGTGGTCGATGCCGTGGCAGGTACTGTTCGATTGAAGGCGAGGGTCGCCGAGGCCGACGAGATGACACTCGAGACTCGGTCCACGAAGACCGTTCGCGTGAAGAAGTAGCACCACCCATACCCATAAGTAGCCCCACAGCAGCACGTACGGCCCGCAGGGCCGGAGAAGGAGAGGGGGACGCGCCGACATGCCGACCTGCCCGAACGGACACCAGTCGGGTTCCGACGACTGGTGCGAGGTCTGCGGTCACCGCATGGCCGGTGCCGTACCGCCGCCCCCGCCGCCACCGGCCGCTCCCGGATACGGCTATCCGCCGCCAGGACCCGGCCAGGACGCCGGCTACGGCTACCCGCCGCCCGGACCCGGCCGCCCGCACCTGTCGGCCGTGCCGGACCAGCCCGCCGAGGCCCAGCTGTGCCCGCAGTGCCGCACGCCCCGCGAGGCGAACGCGCCGTTCTGCGAGGAGTGCCGCTGGAACTTCCTGACGAACACGGCGACCTCGTACACCCCGGCCGCCCCGCACCCGCCGGTGTCGAACCCGGCGCAGCAGTTCCAGCAGCCCGCGGGCACCCAGCCGGGCCAGGACCCGTTCGGGTACCAGGGCTCGCGGCCCTCGCAGATGAACCGCCCCGCCGAACCGATTCCGCCGTTCGGCAACGGCAACGCGCCCGGTCAGGTGCCCCCGCCGTACAACGGCGAGGCGCCCCCGCCGCCCTACGGCGGTGACCAGCACGGTCAGTCCCCGCACGGTCAGTCCCCGCACGGTCAGCCCCAGCACGGTCAGCCCCCGCAGGGGTTCCAGCAGCAGGGTCCGCCCGCGCCGCCCGCCTTCCCGCAGGAGACGGGCACTCCGCCGCCGCCCTCGCAGCCGCAGCAGCCCGGCCCCGGCGGTCCCGCCGGTGGTCCTGCCGGTGGTCCGTCCTTCGGTGGCGGTGGCGACGACTGGGTGATTTCGCCGCCCTCGTCGTCGGCTCCTCCCGGTGCTCCGGGGCCCGGCGCTCCGGGTCAGGGCGCTCCGCAGGCTCCCGAGCAGGGCGACTGGGGACGGCAGTCCCAGCAGCCGGGCCCGCAGACGCAGGCCCCGCAGGGCCCTCCCGGCTTCCAGGCGGTGCCCGGGCCCAGCACGGGCACGGTCTCCTGGTCGGCGACGATCGGCCCGGACCGCGAGTACTTCATGGCGATGATGCATCGCAGCGGTCCCGAGGCGTCGGGCCTGAACCTGCCCGCGTACTCGCCCGAGCAGCAGCGTCCGCTGGCCGGCAACCAGATCACCATCGGCCGCCGCAGGCACTCCACCGGTGACACCCCGGACATCGACCTGTCGGTGCCGCCGGAGGACCCGGGCGTCTCGCACCAGCACGCGGTCCTGGTCCAGCAGCCGGACGGCAGCTGGGCGGTCGTCGACCAGAACTCCACGAACGGCACGACGGTCAACAACGGCGAGGAGCCCATCCAGCCGTTCGTCCCCGTGCCGCTCCAGGACGGCGACCGGGTGCACGTGGGCGCCTGGACGACGATCACGATCCGGCACAGCTGAGCCAGGTCCTTCCGGGCCCCCTCGGGGTCGGGCCCAGGCGCAGGCTCGGGCTCAGGCGAGTGGCCAGGCGTACGGCCCTTCGGGGTCGTCCAGCCAGGCCCACTCGTGCGGCCCGCTGACGGTGACCCCGTAGCGCTCGCGCACGGGGCGGTCCTCGCGCTGCCACAGGGCGAGGGCCTCGTAGGGGTCGAGGGTGCCCGCGGTCAGCTCCAGAAGGAAGCGGAAGAGGTCGTTCTGCAGGGCCTTGCGCGGCAGACCCCCGAGGTTGTGCTCGTGCGGGCCCCTTCTGCTGCCGCCCCGCAGCGGCACGAAGTACGCCGGGGTGTGCAGGAAGCGGCCTTCGGCGTACTCCGCGTCCCGCACGGTCAGCGCGATCAGGCCGAAGGCCAGCGGGGCCAGGATGCGGGCGCCGGGACGGCACTGGGCCAGCCAGGGGCGCGGCACGGAGTTCAGGGTGCAGGTCGCGATGATCCGGTCGTACGGGGCCCGCTCGGGGCACCCGGCGGCGCCGTCCCCGGTGACGACGGCCGGGTGGTAACCGGCGGCGGTCAGATGCCGCCGCGCCGACTCGGTGATCTCCGGGTCCAGGTCGACGGTGGTGACGTGCTCGTCGCCGACCCGGTGCGAGAGCAGGGCCGCGTTGTAGCCGGTGCCCGCGCCGATCTCCAGTACGTCGCAGTCCCCCTCGCGCAGATCGAGCTCGTCCAGCATCTTCGCCATCAGGGAGGGCTGGCTGCTGGACGAGAGCAGCTCTCCGTCGCGTACGCGCGTGGCGAGCGGGGCGTCCGCGTAGGCGCCGTGCAGCCAGCGTGCCCGGCGTGCGGGGTCGGGGTCCTCGCCCCAGAGGCGTTCGTGGCCGCCGCCCGGCGACGTGACGTAGTAGTACGGCACGAACAGATGGCGCGGCACCTGTTCGAACGCGGCGCGCAGCCCGGGGTCCCGCGTGAGGGCCCCGCCGGCCTCGATCTCGCGGACCAGGGCGGATCCGGCCTCGGCGGCGTCACGGGGGTCGACTGTGGGTCCCATACAGCCACTGTGCTGCGGTATGGCCCGCGATGCGAGCGGCAGAGCGTACGCCGTCCGAGTCGCTGTCCGAGGCGCCCTCCGAGCCGACGTCCAAGCCGCCGTCCAAGACGAGGGTCCTAAGTCTTCCGTCCTCGGCCGTACCGTCTGAGACCATGGACGGTGTGATAGAGATCCCGCGCGGCACGCTTCAGGAGCAGACCTTCTACGAACAGGTCGGCGGCGAGGAGACCTTCAGGCGCCTGGTGCACCACTTCTACCAGGGGGTCGCGGAGGACCCGCTGCTGCGGCCGATGTACCCGGAGGAGGATCTGGGCCCCGCCGAGGAGCGCCTCGCGCTGTTCCTCATGCAGTACTGGGGCGGCCCCCGCACCTACAGCGACAACCGCGGTCACCCCCGGCTGCGGATGCGCCATGCCCCGTTCACCGTCGACAAGGCCGCGCACGACGCCTGGCTGAAGCACATGCGGGCCGCCGTCGAGGAGCTCAAGCTCTCCGAGGAGCATGAGCGGACGCTGTGGAACTACCTGACGTACGCGGCGGCGTCCATGGTCAACACCGAGGGCTGACGCCTCTCCCGTCCCTCTTCCTCGGGACAGCGAGAGCGGGCCGCGCCACCAGCAGGGGGCGCGGCCCGCTCTCGGACTGCTGCGTCTTCGTACCGGGGTAGTCGCCCCTAGGCAGGGGTGACGGTGAGCCCTCCGACACCGGCCCGGCGCACGGCGATCGACCCGTAGTTCGTGCGCAGCCGCAGCCACGGCCCGGACGACAGCAGGTCAAGCGAGTCGCCCCGCAGGAACCCGAGGGCCTGCGCGGCATGCGCGGCCCGCACGGGAAGCCCCGTGTCCGCGACGGTCCGGGACCAGATCTCCCGGCCCAGCTGGTCGAGCTCGGCCCGGATCCGCCGCTCCTGCGGCAACTCCTCGAGCCGTGCCTTGAATTCGGCGACCGCGGCCGCCACGAGTCCGCGCACCGCGTCCACCGGCGGCAGACCCACCTCCGGCTGCCAGCCGCCCCGCGGCGGAAGGACTCCGGCCCACGGCGGCCCGGTGACGGCCTGCGGCACGAAGGCCAGACCGGCGGCCTCGGCGGACTCCGCCGACTCCCCCACGGATTCGAGGAGTTCACCGGCGGAGACGGTCACGTCGAGCGAGGAGTCGAGACCGTACTCGTACGGCTTGGCGAGCCGGGCCGTACGGATGGCGAGCACTTCGAACGACGGCGGCCGGCCGAAGACGGCGAGCGTGTCGCCCGCCGCCTGCAGCCGGACCGCGGCGGCCTTGTCGTAGTGGACGAGGCGGGCCAGGAAGGCGGCGAGATCGCCCGCCTCCCCGGCATCGGCGAAGTGCAGCTGCGCCGTCATGCGACGAGCGCCTCCGAACCTCCGGCGGCCTTGCCCTCGTCGCCGTCGTCGTCCATGAACGTCAGAAGCACGGCCTTCTCCTCGGCGGTGATCCGCCGCGGGCGCTGCGCCTCCAGGTTGAACGGGACCACGATCGTCGAGGCCCGCACGTACACCTGCTCGGGGTCCTTGACCTCGTACGAGATGGTGAGCGAGGCAGCGCCTATCTTCGTCACCCACGACTCGATGGTCACCGGCGAGTGCCGGTGGACCAACGGCCGTACGTAGTCGATCTCGTGGCGGGCCACGACGGATCCGCCCGAGAACGACGGGCTGCCGTCCCCCGGTGCGAGCCGGAACATGAAGTCAATGCGCGCCTCTTCCAAGTACCGCAGGAAGACGGCGTTGTTGACGTGCCCGAAGGCATCCATGTCCGACCACCGGAGGGGGCAGCTGTAGATATGCCGACTCATGTCAGTCTCAGTCCCGCTCAGTCCGGTCTCAGCCTCGGGTGAGCTTCTTGTAGGTGGCGCGGTGCGGACGGGCCGCGTCGGCGCCAAGACGCTCGATCTTGTTCTTCTCGTACGACTCGAAGTTGCCCTCGAACCAGTACCAGTTGGAGTCACCCTCGTAGGCGAGGATGTGCGTGGCCACTCGGTCCAGGAACCACCGGTCGTGGGAGATCACGACGGCGGCACCGGGGAACTCAAGGAGCGCGTTCTCCAGCGACGACAGGGTCTCGACGTCGAGGTCGTTCGTCGGCTCGTCGAGGAGGAGGAGGTTTCCGCCCTCCTTGAGGGTCAGCGCCAGGTTGAGGCGGTTGCGCTCACCACCGGAGAGCACACCGGCCGGCTTCTGCTGGTCCGGACCCTTGAAGCCGAAGGCGGAGACGTACGCCCGCGAAGGCATCTCGACCTGGCCGACATTGATGTAGTCGAGCTCGTCGCTCACGACGGCCCAGAGGGTCTTCTTCGGGTCGATGTTGGCGCGGCCCTGGTCGACGTAGCTGACCTTGACCGTGTCACCGATCTTGATGCTGCCGGAGTCCGGCTGCTCCAGGCCCTGGATCATCTTGAACAGCGTGGTCTTGCCCGCGCCGTTCGGACCGATGATGCCGACGATGCCGTTGCGCGGCAGCGAGAAGCTGAGGTCGTCGACAAGAACCTTGTCGCCGAAGGCCTTCGAAAGATTCTCGACCTCGACGACGATGGAACCGAGCCGCGGGCCCGGCGGAATCTGGATCTCCTCGAAGTCCAGCTTCCGCATCTTGTCCGCCTCGGCGGCCATCTCCTCGTAGCGCGCCAGACGCGCCTTGGACTTGGCCTGACGCCCCTTGGCGTTGGACCGCACCCACTCAAGCTCTTCCTTGAGGCGCTTGGCGCGCTTGGCGTCCTTCTGCCCCTCGACCTTGAGACGGGTCTGCTTCTTCTCCAGGTAGGTGGAGTAGTTGCCCTCGTAGGGGTGGGCGCGGCCGCGGTCGAGCTCAAGGATCCACTGCGCGACGTTGTCCAGGAAGTAGCGGTCGTGGGTGACCGCGACGACTGCGCCGGCGTACTGGGAGAGGTGCTGCTCCAGCCAGTTCACCGACTCGGCGTCGAGGTGGTTGGTGGGCTCGTCGAGGAGCAGCAGGTCGGGCGCCTCGATGAGGAGCTTGCAGAGCGCGACGCGGCGCTTCTCGCCACCGGAGAGGGTGGTGACGGGCCAGTCGCCGGGCGGGCAGCCGAGCGCGTCCATGGCCTGCTCGAGCTGGGCGTCGAGGTCCCACGCGTTGGCGTGGTCCAGGTCCTCCTGGAGCTTGCCCATCTCGTCCATGAGCGCGTCGGAGTAGTCGGTCGCCATGAGCTCGGCGACCTCGTTGAAGCGCTTGAGCTTGCCCATGATCTCGGCGGCGCCGTCCTGGACGTTCTCCAGAACGGTCTTCGACTCGTCGAGCTGCGGCTCCTGCATGAGGATGCCGACGCTGAAACCGGGAGAGAGGAACGCGTCGCCGTTCGACGGCTGCTCGAGACCGGCCATGATCTTCAGCACCGTGGACTTACCGGCGCCGTTGGGGCCCACGACACCGATCTTGGCGCCAGGCAGGAAGCTCAGGGTGACGTCATCAAGAATCACCTTGTCGCCGTGCGCCTTGCGCGTCTTGCGCATGGTGTAGATGTACTCAGCCAAGAGAAACCGTCCGGCAATCAGTGAGTGGGCAGATACACCCCATCTTGCCTGACGGCCACCTCCCGGAGGAAACCAGTATGGCCGGGGGCCCGTGACCTGGACGTTCCTTGCTCATTACGGTGATTGGGCGGTCACTGGCTGTCGTTGATCTCGACTCCGGTGATGCCCTGGTTCAGGAAAGTGGTCAGGGTGTGGGCCTCTTCCGTGAGGGAATTCTGCTCCGGGGTGGTGAGGGGGCGCAGGGGTGTGATGTGGAGTTGGTCGGCCTGGGTCGTCCAGGTGGCGGCTACGCGGCCGTCGACCAGTACCGCGCGCCGGCCCTCGACCGACAGGCCCAGGTGGGCGTCGTCGATGATGCGGCTGCGGTCCTGGTAACCGAGGATCGCGTTGTCGAAGGCCGGGAGGAAGCGGACGGGGGCCGGGGTGTCCGGGGACGGGCGTGGTGCGTCGGGCAGGTCGAAAAGGGTGCGGCCGCGTTCGTCGCGAAAGGTGATCAGCTCGTCCCGCATGGCCTTGACCGCCGCGGGCAGCCCGGCCAGGCCGCTCCAGGCCCGGATGTCCGCGGTGGCGGCGGGGCCGTAGGCGGCGAGGTAGCGGCGTACCAGTTGGCGGCCGACCGGGTCCTCGGCTTCGGGGGGTGGGGTGACTGCGGTTTCGGGCGGCGGGGTGGCTTCGGGGAGCAGGGTGTCGTCTTGGCCTAGCCATGTGGTCAGGGGCAGGTTCCGTACGCCTGCCTTCTGCTGCCACAGGCCGCGCGGCGGGAGCTGGACCATGGGGATGAGTGCGGCCACGAGGAGCTCGCCGAGGGCGCGGCGCGGCGGGTCCGGCCAGCGGTCCTGGAGCGCCTGGACCAGCTCGGCCATGGTGCGGGGCCGCTGGTCGGCCATGACCGCTCGGCCCGCCGCGGCGACTTCGTCGAGGTCGATGCCGCTGAGTTCGCTCCGGTAGGTGGCAAGGACCCGCTGGCGCAGCATGGCGTCGTGGCGGGGCCGCCAGGCGAGCGCGTCGTCGCCGGTGACCAGGTGGACGGTGCGGCGCATTAGGTGGGTGCGTACGACGTGCCGGTCGGTCAGGGCCTGGTCGAGCTGGTCGGGCGTGAAGGCGTGCAGCCGCGACCACAAGCCGATGAAGGGCTCCTGGGGTTCTTGGGCTTGCAGGCCCGCGAGGTGCGCCACCGCCTCCCCGACCGGCGTCGTCGTGCGGTCGAGCAGGTACTGGCGGGCCAGGGTGGCCCGGTTGAGGGCACGTGGGGTGAGGGTGAGGGTGGTGGGGGCTGGGGTGGGGGTCGGGTTGGGGGTCGGGTTGGGGCTCTTGGGAGTCATGGGCGCTTGAAGACCGCCGTTCGCTCGTGGGCCGGGTCAGCCGTTGTACGGGGCCGCCACGTCCAGGACCCACGTCACGCCGAAGCGGTCGGTGAGCATGCCGTACAGCGGTGCCCACTGCGACGGCTCCAGGGGCTGTACCACTGTCGAGCCCTCCGCCAGTTTCTGCCACAGGGCGCTGACCTCGTCCGTGTCGTCACCGCGCACCGAGACGAAGAACGGGTTGCTGCCCTGGCCCCAGGGCAGATGGGAGGGCACGTCGTAGGCCATGACGTGGAAGCCGTTGTCGCCCGCGACCTCGCCCCACACCACCCAGTCCGCCTCGCTCTCGTTCCGCACGTCCCCCATGTCCTTGTACGTGACGGCGGCGACACGACCGCCGAAGACGGACTGGTAGTGGTCCAGGGCCGCCCGCGCGTCGCCCCGGAAGTTCAGGTGGGTGGTGGTCTTGATGGACATGTCTCTCTCCTGCTGCCGGTGGTGGGGTGCGGCACCCTGGTTCGTTCGCTCTGGAGATCACCATTCCAGGAGTAGCGGACAGGTTGTGTCCTGTACTTCGGGCAGAGTGGTGAGCATGCAGAAGACGTCCTCGCGGCTGCTCGCACTGCTCTCGCTGCTTCAGACGCATCGCGACTGGTCCGGTGACGACCTCGCCGAGCGGCTCGACATCACCCCGCGCACGGTGCGCCGTGACATCGACCGCTTACGGGATCTCGGCTACCCGATCCGCGCCTTCAAGGGCCCCCTCGGCGGCTACCGCCTGGACGCCGGCTCGCAGCTGCCCCCGCTGCTGTTCGACGACGACCAGGCCGTGGCCCTGGCCCTCGCCCTGCAGTCCGCGGCCACCAGCAGCACGATCGGTGACGACGCCGTACGAGCCCTGGCCACCGTTCGTCAGGTCATGCCGCCACGCCTGCGCCGGCGCATCAACATGCTCCAGGTCACCGCCGTCCAGGCACCGGAGGCCGGCAGCGACGCCTCCCCCGTCGGCACGCAGGTCCTCGTCGAGCTGAGCCGCGCCATCCACGCCCGTGAGGAACTGCGCTTCGACTACCGGCGGTTCGACTACGAGTACGCCGCCCACGCGGACCCCGACCGCGGCCCCGAGGCCACCGCCCCCGCCGAACACCCCCGCCGCGTACAGCCCCACCACCTCATCACCTGGCGCGGCCGCTGGTACCTGATCGCCTGGGACCTGGACCGCGACGACTGGCGCATCTTCCGCGCCGACCGGATACGCCCCCGCACTCCTACCGGCCCGCGCTTCACCCCGCGCGCTCTACCCGGCGGGGACGGCGGTCGCGACGGTGACGGAAGCAGCAGCGGTGGCGGTGGGGACGTAGCCGCGTTCATCACCGGCCGGTTCCGTGGAACGGACGGCACCACCACGGACTGGCCCTGCCGTGGCGAAGTCGTCCTCGACCTCCCCGCGCAGTCCGTGGCCCCCTTCGTACAGGACGGAATCGTCGAAGAACTCGGCCCCGACCGCTGTCGCCTCACCCTCGGCTCCTGGTCGTGGACCGGACTCGCCACCACCATCGGCCACTTCGACACCGACATCCACGTCATCGGTCCACCACAACTGACCAACGCCTTCGCCGAACTGGCCACGCGCTACACCAACGCCGCAACCACCCCGCCCCCGTAGGCATCCAGGCACCCGGGTCTCTTCTGGCTCAGACGCTCACAACGGCCCCTCGAAGAAGTCCAGGACCGTCACCCGGTCGAAGCGCCGTGCCGCCACGTCCTTCCGCGCGATCGTCCAGTAGACGAAACCGTCGATCGAGCCGGTCCACTGGGCGAGCAGCGCGAAATCCTCGGGACTCTGCTGCTCCCAGGGACCGGCCGGCCTGCCCTCCGGCTCCCCCGCCGCCCGTGCCGCCAGAATGGCGGACGCCGTGATGGGGTCGGCCTCGCCGTAGGGGTCCGTGGAGTATCCGTCCATCTGGAGATGCGACCCCTTGAAGAGTCCCCAGTCCTCGTACCGCACGTCCGACCACGCCCGGCGCAGCTCCGCGGCGTGGGGGTGCTCGGCACGTTCGTACAGCACCTCGTTGTCCGGCAGCGAGACGTCGAACGTCAGCCTCAACTCCTGGCCCGGTTCCTCGCCGTGACCCGCACGGCGTTCCTCGACGGGCACACCGGCCGGGACGTACACCGCTCTGCCGGTAGCCGAGTACTCCTCGGTGTCGACATGACCGAAGAACAACAGCCGGCCGTCCGGCGGGAGGGGCAGGCTCGTCGCGCCCTCGGGCAACGCCGCGAGGTCCAGGGACGCGACCAGTTCCATCCGCTCCGGGAGACCGGTGGTGCCTGCGGGAATCATCTCCGGGCCGCCGAGCCTGCCCACGACCGGACCGTCCGCGTCGGGCGCCAGGGTTATGCAGGGACGAGCGGCGTCCAGCCACCTCTCGACATCGGCGGAGGGGACACCGCGCGACAGCGCCTTCGCACGGAATCGATTCAGTTTTTCGAGCATCTCGGGTCGCATGCGGGGAACTTAGCGGCAGGGTCCGACATTCGCCGTCCCCAGCTCTGCCCGCCCCGCACACGCCCCGCGCATCCCGCCTGTCCTACCCGTCTCGCCCCTCCCATTCCTGAGGGGCGAGCGCGCGCACTCACTCCTCGGACGACGTCTCCGCGCCCGTCGGCTCCTTCTTCTTGCGCAGGAAGAACATCGCCGCCGCGCCGAGCACGACCATGACGACCGCTATCCCGGCGATCATCGGCGTCGCGTTGGACCCTCCCGTCTCCGCGAGGTCGCCCCCGCCGATGCCGGTGCCGCCCGCGGACGCGGGGCTCGGGTCGGCGACGGGCTCCGTCTTGCTGCCGATCGTGCTGCCCTCGGTCTTGCAGTCGAGCACGCCCTTGAACCGCTTCTCGAAGCCGTTCGGCCCGTTGATCGTGAAGTCGTAGGGCTGGTCCTCCTGCAGAGGAATCGTCACCGTCCGCGACGTACCGCCCTCAATGGTGTGCTTGAGGCCCATGAGGCGGAAGGAGAACGGCTCGTCGCCCTTGTTGCCCGCCGTGATGTCCACGCCGCTCTTGGCGCAGTTCTTCTCGGCCGACAGCGTCGGTATCGCGCCTTCCTCGGCCCAGGTGGCGCTCGCCGTCGCGGAGACCATCGACTCGCTGGACCCGGCGAGTATCTGCGTCTGGCTCCGGGACTCGGAGGTGAACGCGCGGCCGACCGGCACGGTGGTCGACGCCTGCACGGCCAGTGCCGCCGAGCCGTCCGGGGTGTCCTCGGGGATGTCGAAGTAGAGCCGGCTGCCGTTGACCGCGGAGGTGACGGGCTTGCCGTCCTTGCCGACGACCTTCACTCCGCTGGCCACCGAGTCGGCGGGCGGGGTCACCGACACGGAGTCCGCGTCCGTCCGCACGGTGACCGGACCGAGCCGCTCCCCCGCGTGCCCGGAGACCGCGGGCGGGTCGAGGGTCAGCGAGGCCTTGGGCTCGGCCGCGCCGCGGGCGTTCTTGTAGAGGTAGTCGGCGAGCTTCTCGGCCTGCGGGTCGACCGCTTCCACCTCGGCGCCGTCCGAGTAGCGCCAGATCGCCACCTGGGTGCCGGCTGCCGCCGACTGTTCGGTGAGGGCCCGCGCGCCCGCCTTGCGGGCCAGCGCGGCGAGGTCGTTCACCTGGGGGTACGAGTGCTGCAGGATCCAGCTGATTTTGCCCGCGTTCTTGTTGCCGTTCAGCGAGGTGCCGCTCCAGGCGGTCTCCTGGTACTTCGCGTCCTTCTGCGTGGGGTTGAGGATGTCGATGCAGTACGTCTGCAGGGTGCCGCCGCCGTCCACGGACATCTCGAAGAGCCCCGCGGGAACCTGCTGGCTCGTTCCGTTGTCACGGATGACGGCCTGCCCGTACGTCTGGAGCCCGCCCAGCGTCGCGGCGGCTCCGCCCCGGTTCTGCGGGGCCTCTTCCGCCGCGGCGGGACCCGCGGTGGCTATCGCGCCCGCCGCGACGACTCCGGTCGCCAGCGTCACCACGGCGAGGCGCGCGGCGCCTCGTCTGCGCCGGGACGGCGCAGTGGACGCACGCCTCCCGGAGAAAGCAGAGAGCGCGGAGAACGCAGAGGACACAGAACGCGCAAAAGACACAGAATTCCCCTCCGGACGGGACCCGTTCACTTCGAGGGGGGTGATCCCGCCAGCAGATTGAAAGGGGCAGAATCACCTGCCACCTGCGTGGCATCCACTACCAACTGCCCCGTGAGCTACGTCCGGCATCCTAGGGAAGCGGCAGACAGTGGTCCCCAGTACTGCCGTTCGATAACCGATCCGACTCGGAATCGTTATCGCCAACAACCATTTCCAGCCGGGCTTATCGACAAATCAACGGCACCCATTCGCCGATAAGCCGCACATCGGTCACCCGCCCCCGGCAGCCCCGGGACCCGCTCCCCTGATGCCCCGTCACCCCACCGGCTGAGGCGCCGACTCAGGCACTGGCTCGGGCACCGGCTCGGACTTCGGCTCGCGCTCCGCCGCCGGTTCCGTCAGCGTCGCGTTCGCCTTGAGCACGCGCCGGAAGGCCGCCGTCCCGCGCGAGAGATCATGGCCGATGGTGATCGCGTCGATGTCCGCCGACGTCCAGTGCTGGCCGCCGCGCTCCTCGTCGCGCACCTTCAACCTGCCCTGCACGATGACCGGTTCACCGATGGCCAGGGAGCCCTGCACGTTCGATCCGAGCGATCGCTTCGCCCACACCGTGAAGAAGTTGGTGTGCCCGTCCGCCCAGACGTTCTGCACCGCGTCGTAGTACCTCGCCGTCACCGCGAGCCGGAACCGCGCCACCGGCCCGGAGGCCAGCTCCCGGAACACCGGTGTCGTCGCGACGTTCCCCACCACCGTCACCAAGGTCTCGTTCATGCCGAACCCCTCCCTCGTCCACTCCGCTTCCGCTGCCGCGGCGGTCGGTCCCGCGGCGTCGATCTCAGAGTGGACCGGTCGGCAGAATCCCGCTGAGCCCTGTGGTCTACCGGGCAGTTGTGGAGATCTCCCTCACCCGAAAGAGGCGCACCACCCGGCGGTCAGCCGACCGCCGCCCCCGTAACCCGCACGTACTGCTCCCGAACCTCCCGGTACCGCAGCAGCTCAGCCGCCACCGGATCCAAGACCCGCGCCCGCCCGCACCCGGCAGCCGCCTCCCGCAGCCGCCGTTCCGCGTCCGCGCCGTAACGTCGCGCCGGGCCCCGCGCCGCCATCCGGCTCCCCCACTCCACGCAGGGACCGCCCACGATGCCCGCCATCATCAGCAGCACCGGCACGCCCAGGTTCGGCACGGCGATCCCGACGATCTGCGCCACGAGCCAGAGCCCGCCCACGACTTGCAGCATCGTCATCGCCGCCTGGGCGAGGACGGCGACCGGCCACCAGCCCGGCCGCGGAGGCCGCCCCTCCGGAACCCCGGCCGTCAGCGTCAGCTGGTCCAGCGCCTCGGGCAGTCCCTCCGCTCCGCGCACCGCGGCCTCCCGCACCGCCTGTCCCCAGGGCTGGGGCAGCCCGGAAGCGGCCTCGTCGGCCACCGTGCGCACCGCGTGTTCGACGCGCTGGCGAGCCGTGGCCTCCTCGTCCGCCGACGCCTCCCCCACGGGCCAGCCGACACCCCGCGGCGAGCGCTGGGCCTCGTACCAGCGCCAGAGCCGCAGCCACGGCGTCCCGCACGCCTTGCCCGCGTGGCGCCGCCAGGCCCGCTCGGCGGCCTGCCCGGCAGCCGCCGCGCCCACCGCGTCCGCGAGCCGGTCGGCGAAGTCCTCGCGCGCCTCTTCGCTGAGCCCGATCCGGCCCCTGCCCCTGCTCGATCCGGCCCCGGCCGCGTACACGGGCCACAGCTCGTCGGCCGCCGCGTCCAGGTCGGCGGAGATGCGCCGGGCTGCGGCGCCCCGCTCCTTGGTGAACTGGCCGAGCGAATCGCGGAGTTCACCGATGCCGTCGCCGGTCAGCGCGGAGAGGGCGAGCACGATGGCGCCGGGTTCGCCGTGCTCGCCGAGCGCGATGCCGTCCTCGTCGAGCAGCCGCCGCAGATCGTCGAGTACCTGGTCGGCGGCGTCCCCCGGCAGCCGGTCCACCTGGTTGAGCACGACGAACGTGACCTCGGCGTGCCCCGCCATGGGCCGCAGATAGCGCTCGTGCAGCATCGCGTCGGCGTACTTCTCGGGGTCCACGACCCAGATGACCGCGTCGACGAGCCCGAGGATCCGGTCCACGTGCGCCCGGTGTTCCCCGACCGCCGAGTCGTGGTCGGGCAGGTCGATCAGTACGAGCCCTTCAAGGGTGCCCGTGTCCGGGCCCTGGAGCGGGCGCCTGCGCAGCCGTCCGGGGATGCCGAGCCGGTCCAGGAGACCCGCGGCGCCGTCGGTCCAGCTGCATCCGATGGGCGCCGCCGTGGTCGGTCTGCGGACGCCGGTCTCCGAGATCGTCACCCCGGCCAGGGCGTTGAACAGCGTCGACTTGCCGCTTCCGGTGGCGCCCGCGATGGCGACGACGGTGTGCCGTCCGGAGAGCCTGCGCCGGGCCGCGGCCTCGTCGAGGACCCGGCCCGCCTCGGCGAGCGTGGCACTGTCCAGGCGCGTACGGGAGAGCCCCACGAGCTCCCGAAGGGCGTCGAGCCGGGCGCGCAGGGGCCCTTCGTAGGCGGTCGAAACCCCGGATGAGTTACCGGAGGGAGCTCCGGATGGCGTACCGGAGGGGGCCACGGACGGGCTCTCCGGAGGGGCGTACGCGTCGGCGCCGCCCCCCTCTCCCGCCCGCTGGGCCGCGTCCACGCGCGTGCCGCTGCCCCGCCGCGCGATCAGCCCGTCGTCCCAGACGCCTTCGGAGCCGGCGGCAGCCTCGGGGGCACCGGGGTCTCCGGCGGCTCCGGCTGCGCCCTCTGGACGACCCTCGGGGCGGCCCTCAGGACGGCCCTCGTGTTCGGTGTGATCAGTGACGGCAGTCACCGCGGTCACCTCTCCTTCTGCAGTACGGACAGCGCGGCGATCAGGTCGGCCTGTGGTTCGGGGTTCACGTCCAGGGAGTCGAGCGGGGCGAGGCGTCGCTCGCGCTCCGCGCCCAGGACGTTCTCCAGGTACGTGGTGAGCAGGCGTCCGCCCCGGTCCCGCAGCCGCAGCGCCCCTTGGGCGCCGATCCGCTCGGCGAGCGTCTCGCCCGCCGAGCGCCCGCGGCCCCCGCCCAGCAGGGCCGTGGCGAGCAGTGCCGCCACCACTTCGGGGTCGGGCAGGAAGTTCTTCTCGACCCCTTCGAGTCCGCGGACTTCCTCCTCGGCGTACTCCTCCAGGACGCGCCGCCAGCGCCGTACGGCCATGCCGATACGGTGCTCGGCGCTGTGCGCGTCCCGGTCCCGGTCGCCGAGCCCCGGGGCAGCGGCGGCGGGCTCGCGCCGCCACGCCTCGTCGATCCGCTCGTCGGCGGCGGTCACCGCGCACAGCAGCAGCGACTCCAGGCTCTCGGCGACGGCGTCCAGAAGCTCGCCGGCGCCGCAGTCCAGCGGATAGCTGCGCCACCGCTTCAGTGCGTCGCCCGCGAGGACGGCGCCCGCCTGCAGACGCTCCCGCACGCGCGCGTGCTCGCATTCGTAGGCCTCGTCGACGGCGGAGGTGAGCCGCAGCGCGGCCGCGTACTGCATGGCGACGGCGCCCGCGAGCTCCGGGACCCGCACGTTGAGGGACTGGATGACGCCGTACGCCGTCTGTGCGATGGCCTGCGCGCGGGCCCCCGGCTCCTGGGACCGGTGGGTGAGCCAGGCGCGCAGCGGCGCGACGGCGGTGGACGGCAGCAGCCCGCCGCCGCCCGCGGACTCGGGCAGCTCGGGCACCGTGAAGCGCGGCACGTCGCCCAGGCCCGCCTTGGCGAGCAGCGCGCCGTACTGCCGCGAGACCTCGGCCACGACCTGGTGCGGGACCCGGTCGAGGACGGTGACGAGGGTGGCGTCGTACTCCTTGGCGGTACGCAGCAGATGCCAGGGCACGGCGTCCGCGTACCGGGACGCGGTGGTCACCATGACCCAGACGTCGGCGGCGGAGATCAGCTCGGCGGCGAGGATGCGGTTGTCGGAGATGAGTGAGTCGACGTCGGGGGCGTCCAGGAGCGCGAGCCCCCGGGGCAGGGTCTCCGAGGTCTCGATGCGCAGCGCGCGCTCGCCGTCGGGCCCGATCGGCAGCAGGTCGTCGCTCCGGCCGTCGTCCCCGTCGCTCCCGTCGTCCCCCTCGCTTCCCTGGCCCGAAGACTCCGGACGGGGCACCCATACGCGCGTGAGGTCGGGCAGTACGCGCATGTCGGCGAACCAGTGATGATCCTCCGGATGGCATACGAGGACGGGGGTGCGGGTCGTCGGGCGCAGCACCCCCGCCTCACTGACCCGCCGCCCCACGAGGGAGTTCACGAGGGTCGACTTGCCCGCCCCGGTGGAACCCCCGATCACGGCGAGAAGCGGCGCTTCGGGTGCCTGCAGGCGGGGCACCAAGTAGTCGTCGAGCTGGGCAAGGAGCTCGTCCCGGTTGGCACGCGCGCGTGGCGCCCCCACCAGGGGGAGCGGAAAGCGTGCGGCGGCGACACGCTCGCGCAGGGCGGAGAGTGCGTCGAGCAGTTGAGGCCGTACGTCCAAGGTCACCACATGTGAAGAATGCCCAATTTTGACGGCATTCTGAAGCATATGGGCACTACCTGCGCGCCGATCGGACACTTGGGACGGAAGGGGCGACTGGGGCGCAGGCATAACGAGTGCACAACACCCGAGGCGTGAGGCGCCAAAAGCGATGCGGGATTCGCACCTGCCTGCGATTATCAGGACCGCTTCACTGAACCTCCACATAGCGCCTCGGAGGCGAAGCACCAGGGACAAGGACCCGGGAGCCCTATCCTTGTCCCCGGCAAGGTCACGGCTCGTCCCCACCCGGGCTCCAGGCCACCGGCCACCATCCGGCCCCCGTAGCTCAGTGGATAGAGCAGGCGCCTTCTAAGCGCTTGGCCGCAGGTTCGAGTCCTGCCGGGGGCGCACATGGCCTCTCACCTGCGGAAACGCGTGAGGGGTTTGCTACTTCTTGACCGGCGGGCACATGTCCGTGTCTTCGCCGATTGAGTTGATCTCTGCGTTCGAGCGGGAGTCGCCCGCGTAGTTCACCTGGTCCGTGCACTTCACGCCGGGCTTCTTCGGTGTGCCCTTGGACGCGTCGGGCTTCTGGGGGGCGGGGCAGGTGCCCGTGTCCGCTCCGATCGAGTTGATCTCGGCGTTGGAGCGGGAGTCGCCCGCGTAGTCCAGCTGGTCGGTGCACTTCGTGTCGGACGGGGACTTCTGGGGGGCGGGGCACGTGCCCGTGTCCGCTCCGATCGAGTTGATCTCGGCGTTGGAGCGCGGGTCGCCCGCGTAGTCCAGCTGGTCCGTGCACTTCGCGTCGGACTTTGCGGGAGTGCCCGACTGCTTGCCGTCCGCGGTGGTCGTGTCGGACTTCGGGGTCTTCGTGGCCGTCGCCGACGAGCTGGTCGCGGAGCTCTCGGGGGAGGAAGCCTTGTCCGCGCCGTCGTTGTTGCATGCCGTCAGCGCCAGGCTGAGGGCCACGGCGGTCATGGTCAGTGCCGAGATCTTCCGAGTGCGCATGGTGGTGCCTGTCCTTCGCTTCTGCGTGGGGCTGTCGCTCCTGGGAGCGAGCGGGGACTGTTCGGTCCTTGTGGAGTTCTGTCATGCCAGACGGGCGAGGTGGTTGCCTCAGTTGCTCCTTGATCGTTTTCAAGACACGTTCGTGACATGACAGTGGTCGGGTCGTTAAGTGCCCCCTCCGGCCTCCGAACTCTGCCTTCGATCCGCCCATCCGGCGCGGTAGTCCGCGGCTGCCGCATACGGTGATCCGATGACATTGATCAAGCAGTTCCAAGTCACCTTCGACTGTGCGGAACCCGAGCGCCTCGCTCGCTTCTGGTGCGAGGTGCTGGGGTATGTCGTGCCTCCGCCGCCGGAAGGGTTTGCCACTTGGGACGACTTCAAGGCCTCTCAGCCCGCCGAGCAGCGGGACGCGTCGTTCTCCTGCAGTGATCCCACAGGGGTCGGCCCCCGGCTGTACTTCCAGCGCGTTCCCGAAGGTAAGGCCGTCAAGAACCGTGTGCATCTCGACGTGCGGGTCGGCACCGGGCTCGTGGGGGAAGAGCGGCTCGCCGCGCTCGAGGCGGAATGCGCGCGGCTCATCCCGCTCGGCGCCGTACATGTGCGGACTCTGTACGACGGCAACGACTCCTGCATACCGATGCTGGACATCGAGGGCAATGAGTTCTGTATCGACTGACGGGAGCGGCTGACTAGCCGTCGGCGCGCGGTCTCGTCCTGTTGGCTCTCCCTCACAGGCGCCGGCACATTCCCGCGATGCCGACGCCCATGGTCGGGCAGCACCGGCCGTGGAGGGGAGCTCATCGCGGGCGGTACGCCCTGCCCTCCACCCTGCTCCCTCATCAGGGCGTGCAGTGGCGAGGAGCAGCGCATTTCCTCTACGCCATGCCCCCTACGTCATGTCCTCTACGGCGTGTCCTCGGCGGCACGTCCTCTACCCCACGTCCGGCATCTACCCCGCGTCCGGCAGCCGCAGCTCCCCGTACGCCCCCTTCGGCACCGCGGGCCTGCGCGGGGTGACGGCCGGCACGCGCGCGTAGGGCGTGCCCTGGGGCGGGCGGGCGTCCGGTTCGTCCTTGTTGGGCCAGTGCGCCATTGCCCGCTCGGCCTGGGCCGTGATCGTGAGGGACGGGTTGACGCCCAGGTTCGCCGAGACCGCCGAGCCGTCCACCACCGAGATACCGGGGTGGCCGTAGAGGCGGTGGTAGGGGTCGATCACTCCCCCGGCCGGGGAGTCGCCTATCGGGCAACCGCCCAGGAAGTGTGCCGTAAGGGGCTTGTTGAGGAGTTCGCCCAAGTTCGTGCCCGCGAAGCCGTTGATGCGCTCGGCCACCAGGCCCGCCGCCTCCCAGCCCTCCGCGATGTGCACGGGGTTGGGCGCGCCGTGCCCCTGCTCGGCCGTCAGCAGGCGGCGGCGTCCCAGGCGGGTGGTGAGGGAGTTGTCGTGGGTCTGCATGACGAGGCCGATGATCGTGCGCTCCGACCAGCGGTGCGTCGACGCCACCCGCGCCACGAGTACGGGGTGGGTGACGAAGGCCAGTACGGCGGCCAGCGGCTTGGGGAGGTTCCGGCGGTACTGCGGGACGCAGATCAACGCCATCAGGTTGGAGCCCTTGCCGTAGCGGACGTTCTCGATGTGGGTGGTCGGGTTCGGGTGGATGGAGGACGTGATGGCCACGCCCTTCGTGAAGTCCAGGGGGCGGCCGTCGCCGTGCTTCTTGCGGTACCGGCGCGGGAAGGTCACCGCGCCCACCAGCGCCTCGGAGTTGGTGCGCGTGAGCCTGCCGAGGCGGGAGGAGAGGTGCGGGAGGACCCCCTCCTCCTTCATGCGGTGCAGGAGGGTCTGGGTGCCGTACGTTCCCGCCGCGAGGACGACGTGGCGGGCGCGCAGGACGGTGCGGCGGCCCCTGCGGCGCTTGTTGGTGGGTACGGTCACCACCTCGTGGCCGCCGTCGACCTCGCGCACCGACACCACCGTCGTCATCGCGCGGATCTCCGCGCCCGCCCGCTCGGCCAGGTACAGATAGTTCTCGGTGAGCGAGTTCTTGGCGCCCACCTTGCAGCCCGTCATGCACGAGCCGCACTCGGTGCAGGGCGTCCGTGCGGGACCGGAGCCTCCGAAGTACGGGTCGGCAACCTCCGGCCCGGGAACTTCCGCCCCGGCAACCTCCGGCCCAGCAACCTCCGGCCCAGAAACTTCCGGCCCGGGAACTCCCCGCCCCACTCCGGCCGTTGAACGAGTGGATCCGGTGGCGCCGCCGGTACCGCCACCACCACCGCCACCACCACCGCCCCCAGCAGCCTCGCCACCGCCACCCGCATCCCTGCCGTCGCCGAAGAACACCCCTACCGGCGTCAGCCGGAAGGTGTCCGCCACGCCCATCCGGTCCGCCGCCGCCCGCAGGTGCTCGTCCGCCTCGGTCGTGGTCGGGTTCTGGCGCACGCCCAGCATGCGCCGGGCCTGGTCGTAGTACGGGGCCAGTTCTGCCCGCCAGTCCGTGATGCCCGCCCACTGCTTGTCCTGGAAGAACGCCTGCGGCGGTACGTAGAGGGTGTTCGCGTAGTTCAGCGAGCCGCCGCCCACCCCCGCGCCCGCGAGGACCATGACGTTACGGAGGAGATGGATGCGCTGGATGCCGTAGAGACCCAGGGCCGGCGCCCAGATGTAGTTCCGCAGGTCCCAGGAGTGCCGGGGCAGCGAATCGCGGGTGAAGCGGCGCCCCGCCTCCAGGACCCCGACCCGGTAGCCCTTCTCGGTCAGGCGCAGGGCCGCCACCGAACCGCCGAAGCCCGACCCGACCACCAGTACGTCGTAGTCCCACGTCTCCCGGGAGGCGGCCGTCCCCTCACTCACCGCAGAGCGCCGCGATTCACTCACCGTAGAGCGCCTCGATCTCGCTCTCGTACGCCGCCGCGACCGCATGCCGTTTGATCTTCAGTGACGGCGTGAGCAGCCCGTTGTCCTCGGTGAACTCGCCCTCCACCAGCGAGAACTTACGGATGGACTCGGCCCGCGAGACCGCCTCGTTGGCGTAGTCCACGGCCTTCTGGACCTCCGCGATCATCTTCGGGTCCCCGCACAGGTCGGCGAGCGGGGTGTCCTTCGGGCGTTTGCGCACGGCCAGCCAGTGCTCGACGGCTTCCGGGTCCAGGGTGATGAGCGCGGCGACGTACGAACGGTTGTCGCCGACGACGATGCACTGTCCGACCGGCGCCCGGCTGCGCAGCCGGTCCTCCAGGACCGCCGGGGAGACGTTCTTGCCGCCGGACGTGACGAGGATGTCCTTCTTGCGCCCGGTGATCGTGAGGTACCCGTCGTCGTCGAGGGCCCCCAGGTCACCGGTCGCGAACCACTCGTCCCGCAGTACGGCGTCCGTCGCGGCCGGGTTGTTCCAGTACGAGCCGAAGACGATGCCGCCCTTGATGAGCACCTCGCCGTCGTCCGCGATGCGCACGGCGGTGCCCGGCACCGGAAGACCCACCGTGCCGGGGCGGGGCTTGAGCGGCGGCGTGATGGTGGCCGCCGCCGTGGTCTCCGTCAGGCCGTACCCCTCGTAGATGACGATTCCGGCGGCGTAGAAGAAGAGGTTGAGGCGCCGGTCGAGGGGTGAGCCGCCGCTGATCGCGTACCGCAGCCTGCCGCCGACCTCCTTGCGGATGCGGCGGTAGACGAGCAGTTCGTACAGCGCCCAGCCCGCGTAGAGCCCGATCGAGGGGCCGGGGCCGCGCTTGTCGAGGAACTTGTTCAGATACGCCTCGCCGAACCGCACCGCGATCCCCTCGGCCCGGTCGAAGGACGCGCCGCGCCCGATCTTCTCCGCGGTCGCGCGGCCGGTGTCGTGGATCTTCTCGAAGAGGTACGGGACGCCGACGACGAACGTCGGCCGGAACGAGCGCAGTTCGGGGCGCAGTTCGTCCGGTTTGATGCTCGGGCAGTGGCCGAGTTCGATGCGGGCGAGCATGCAGGCGATCTGGATGGTACGGCCCAGGATGTGGGCGAGCGGCAGGAAGAGCAGCGTGGAGGCGACCTGGCCCGTGATCTCCTTGAAGATGGGGTGCAGCAGGTCGACGGTGTTCGCGGCCTCGGCGTGCAGATTGGCGTGGGTCAGGACGCAGCCCTTGGGCTTGCCCGTCGTGCCCGACGTGTAGCAGATGGTGGCGATGGAGTCCGGTCCCAGGGCGGACCTGCGCTTGGTGACCTCCTCGTCGGACAGCTCCCGCCCCTGCGCGGCGAGTTCGGACAGCGCGCCGTCGTCTATGCACAGGACGCGCGGCGGCTCGGCGAGGCCCGCGACGGCGGCGTCGGCCGTCGTGACGTTCTCCGCCGTCTCCGCGATCAGCAGCGTCGCGCCGGAGTCCCGCACGATCCACTCGATCTGTTCCGCCGCCGACGTGGCGTAGACGGGCACGGTCTGCCCGCCCGCCGACCAGATCGCGAAGTCGAGTACGGCCCACTCGTAGCGCGTACGGGACATCAGGGCGACCCGGCCGCCCGGCTTGAGCCCGGCGGCTATCAAGCCCTTGGCCGCGGCGGTGACTTCACGTGCGAACTGCGCCGCGGTGACCGGGCGCCACTGGCCGCCCTGCTTGCGGCGCATGACGACCGCGTCGGGCGCCTCGGCGGCGTTGGCGAAGGGGATGTCGGCGGTGCTGCCCGTCGTCGCCTTCGGCGCGAGGCGGGCGGTACGCGCCTCGCGCACGGCGCCGTGCTCGTCCCGGACGAGCTCCACCGCGGCGCGTTGTGCCAGCTCGCTGTGGCGTTGCGCCCGTTTCAGATCCTTGCGTACGCCCATGACGCTTCCCGGCTCCCCACTCATGAACTACCAGCGGTGCATGCGTACTTACTGGGAGGTCAACTTACTCAAGCGTAGGGAAAGTTCAATGGGTCGTGCAGCGAAGAAATCAGCGGGCGGCCATCACTTCGGTGACAGAAGCGCTCACTCCTCTTGCGAAGGAGCCGCAGCCGGCACCCACACCTCCCCCTCCAGCACCCGCCCCATCCCGACCCACACCATGTTCATGAGGCGCAGCGTGACGCCTTCGGGCGACTGGCCGGGGTGGCCGCCCATCCAGTCGGTGAGCGAGTCCGCCGCGCCGACCAGCGCGTGCGCGACGAAGTCGGCGTCCTCGTCGTCGAGTTGCGAACCGCCGCCGCTCTCCGAGATGCCGTCCCGGACCAGGCCCGCGACCTCGGCCATCACCGCGCGCCGCGCGCCGGCGACGGCGGACGCGATCGCCTCGCTCAGCTCCGACGCCTGGCGGTGCAGGACGACCCAGCTGTCGCGATGCGCGGCGACGAAGGCGAAGAACGCCGAGAGGCCGGCGTGCAGCCGCAGATCGGGCGCGCCGCCGCCCGCCTTCGCCGCGCCCTGGAACGCGGCCACGAGGCGGTCGGCCTCGCGGCGCAGGCAGGCGAGAAAAAGGCCCTCCTTCGAGTCGAGGTAGAGATAGACCATCGGCTTCGAGATCCCGGCGAGTTCGGCGATCTCGTCCACGGACGCGGCGTGATAGCCGCGCTTGGCGAAGACCGTCACCGCCACGTCGATGATCTGCTGCTCGCGCTCCTGGCGCGGAACGCGCTTCCGCCGTCCCTCAGTTCTCCCGTTGACCGTCACCCTTGCAGCCTCCCAGACTCGGGGCTACCTTACCCTCTAGTAAGTTTACTACTCAGTAAGGAGATTGCCATGGCGGACGGTGTCAGCGGGGCCGAAGGGGTGGCCGGACTGGACTTCGCGAGCGTCACCCCCGAGGAGTTCGCGAAGATCGTGAAGGGCTTGTCCGGCAAGGAGATCACCGAGATCGCACAGGACGCGGAGCTGCGCGCCCGTGTCCTGCAGGAGGTCTTCGGGCGGATGGGCCGGCAGTTCAAGCCGGAGGCGGCGGGCACGCTCAAGGCCCTGATCCGCTGGAAGGTCACGGGAACGGACGAGGCGGTCGAGACGGTCTACGAGACGGACATCTCGGAGGGCACCTGCACCGTCCGCGAAGGCCGCTCGGACGCCGAGCCGCGCGTCACGCTCGTCATGGCCGACGCCGAGTTCCTCAAGCTGGTCTCCGGCAACGCCAACCCCGTGACGATGTTCATGATGCGCAAGCTCAAGGTCGCGGGCGACGTGGCGCTCGCCGCCGGACTCACCCGCTACTTCGACATCCCGAAGGCCTGACCTCCGCCGCCGACCTCCCCGAAAGGAGCACATCATGGCCTTCTCGCTCGAACTGACCGAGGAACAGCGGGACCTGCGCGGCTGGGTGCACGGCTTCGCCGCCGACGTGGTGCGGCCCGCCGCCGCCGAGTGGGACGAGCGCGAGGAGACGCCCTGGCCCGTCATCCAGGAGGCCGCGAAGATCGGCCTGTACGGGTTCGAGTCCCTGGCCGATCTGTTCGGGGACCCGAGCGGGCTCTCGCTGCAGATAGCCAACGAGGAGCTGTTCTGGGGCGACGCGGGCATCGGGATGGCCCTGTTCGGCACGTCGCTCGCGGTGGCCGGCATCTTCTCCGCGGGCACGCCCGACCAGCTCGCCGAATGGGTGCCGCAGTGCTTCGGCGACGAGGACGACCCGAAGGTCGCGGCGTTCTGCGTCTCCGAGCCCGACGCGGGCTCGGACGTGTCGGCGATGCGGACGCGCGCGACGTACGACGAGGCACGCGACGAGTGGAAGCTGTCGGGCCAGAAGGCGTGGATCACGAACGGCGGCATCGCCAACGTCCACGTCGTGGTCGCCTCCGTCGATCCCTCCCTGGGCTCACGGGGACAGGCGGCGTTCATCGTGCCGCCCGGCACGCCGGGCCTCGAAGGCGCCAAGAAGATCAAGAAGCTGGGGCTGCGGGCCTCGCACACCGCTGACGTGTTCCTCGACGACGTACGCGTGCCGGGGCACTGTCTGCTCGGCGGCAAGGAGCGTCTCGACGCCCGGCTCGCGCGGGCCCGCGAAGGCGCGAAGGCGGGTTCCGGAGGCCGTGGCCAGGCCGCCATGGCCACCTTCGAGGTGAGCAGGCCGACGGTGGGCGCGCAGGCGCTCGGCATCGCGCGGGCCGCCTACGAGTACGCGCTCGACTACGCGGGCTCACGCGAGGCCTTCGGCCGCCCCATCATCGAGAACCAGTCCATCGCCTTCGCCCTCGCCGATCTGCGGACCGAGATCGAAGCGGTTCGGCTGCTGATCTGGCAGGCGTCCTGGATGGCGCGCAACGACAAGGCGTTCGACGCGGGGCAGGGCTCGATGTCCAAGCTGCGGGCCGGTGAGCTGGCCGTCGCGGCGACCGAGAAGGCGGTGCAGGTGCTCGGGGGTGCGGGGTACAGCAGGGAGCATCCGGTGGAGCGGATGTACCGGGACGCGAAGATCTACACGATCTTCGAGGGGACCAGCGAGATCCAGCGGCTCGTGATCGCCAGGGCGATTTCCGGGCGGCAGATTCGCTGAGGCGGCGTCGGCGGGGTGGATCCTCCCCTCAAGGCCCCACTGACCTGCGCCGATAAATCGATCATGACGTCGACGCAACTCACACCCCGCGAGCCCGACGCCGTCCTCGGGATGCTCAACAGCCGACGCGACGCCGAGCGCACGCTCCGGCGCCGCGTCCTGTGTCTGCTGCCGGCCTGCGTCATCGTGTTCGCCGGGTTCCAGCGGCGCTGGATGTCCGACGACGGGCACATCTACGTCCGCACGGTCCGGCAGATCCTGGCCGGCAACGGCCCCGTCTTCAACGCGGGCGAGCGCGCCGAATCCTCCACCGGAACCCTCTGGCAGTGGATGCTCGTGCTCGCGGGTCTGCCGGGCATCGACATCGCGCGGGCGGCGATGTACGGCGGGCTGCTGCTGACCGCCGCCGGGTTCGCGCTCGCCTCGCTCGGGGCGATGCGGCTGTACGCGGACAAGGCCGTACTGCCCGTCGGCTGTCTCGTCCTGCTCGCCCTGCCGCCGGTCTGGGACTTCGCCACCTCCGGCCTGGAGACCGGCCTCGCCACCTGCTGGATCGCGGGGGCCTGGCTGCTCCTCGTCACGCGGGCGCGCTCGCTAGGCACCTGTGTGGTCCTGGGGCTCGGCCCCCTCGTACGTCCCGACCTCGCCCTGGTGACCGCCGTCTTCCTCGTCGCGCAGTGGCTGATGGCGCGGCCCTCGCGGCGGGCGGCATTCGGCGGCCTCGGCGCCGCACTCGCGCTGCCGGTCGCGTACGAGATCTTCCGGGTCGGGTACTACGGACAGCTGATGCCGCTGCCCGGCGTGACCAAGGAGGCCTCGCAGAGCCTGTGGGGGCGCGGCTTCGACTATCTCGCGGACTTCGGGGAGCCCTATCTGCTGTGGGTGCCCGCGCTGTTCCTGCTCGCGGCTCTGCTGCCGTCGGCGGCATCGGCTGCATCGACTGGATCGACTGCATCGGCGACCTCGGCGACCTCGGCAACATGGGCGGCGGCTGCGGCGTCGGCGGACCGCAAGGGGTCCCCACCGCTGATCCCCGCGCTCGCGCCGGTCGTCGCCGGGCTCCTCTGCTGGGGCTACGTCATCAAGGTGGGCGGCGACTTCATGCACGGCCGGATGTTCCTGCCAGGGCTGCTCCTCATGCTCCTGCCGGTCTTCCTCGTGCCGCTCACGCGCGCGTGGACCATCGCGGCGGTGGGCATCGGCATCTGGGCCGTGGCCTGCGCCGGCTGGCTGCGGATTCCGTACGAGGGGCGGATCGGGCCCGGCGGGATCGCGGACGAACGAGGGGTGTACGTCCAGCAGAACGCGGCCCCGCACCCCCTCCACCACGACTTCGCGGGGTATCCGGGCAACGTCGCCTACGCACGTCTCGTACGCGAAGCCGATCGCGAGGGCACGCCGAGCCTGTTCCTCGCGAGGACCCCGGCCGGGACCAACTCCCCCACCGTCACCGGCGTCTACATGACCCTCGGCTTCAGCGGCACGGTGGTCCCGCTCAGCGGCGCCGCCCTCGACCCGATCGGCCTCGCCTACCCCCTCGCCGCCCACTCCGAGCGCATCGAAGGCAGCCGCGTGGGCCACGACAAGCGGCTCCCCGACACGTGGATCTTCGCCGACCGCGGCCACGGGCCACTGCCCGCGGGACTCGACCCGGCGGATGTCGCCGCGGCCCGGCGGGCGCTCGACTGCGGGGCGCTCGCCGAGTTGCGGGCGGCGACGCGGGATCCGATGACGCCGGGGCGGTTCCTGCGCAATGTCGCCGGGGCGTGGGAGCGGACGTCGTTCCGCTTCCCCAATGACCCGGTGCGGGCCGAGCGGGAGTTGTGCGGCCAGAAGGCTTCGGGGGCGGCGGTCAGCCCTTGATCTCGCCCTCGTCCTCTCCCCCGCCTCCGCCGCCTGTGTGTCCACCGGTGAGGCGGTCCGCCTGCCGGACGGCTGTCGCGAGGTCCCGCAGGGCCTTGTCGCCGTCGCCGTCCGAGGACAACTGGTCCGCGTCCCTCGCCAGTTCGGCGAGCGGTGGGGCGCCGGGAAGCGACCGGTAGCCCGGGGAATCGCTGGAGGTGGAAGTGGAGGTGGAGGTGGACATCGGCTCGGGACCCGACGTGGTGCCGGCGGCCGCCCCCTGTCGCAGCGCGTCCGCGAAGTACGCGGCGACCGCCGCGGTCCGCAGGCCCCGGTCGGCGTCCCGGAGGCCGCCCTCCAGGTCGCCCGACTCGATCTCGTTGGACTCCTCGTGCGGGACACGGTTGTCGGGGTCGAGCCAGCGGACGCTCGCCGTCGCCACGTGCCCGCTGGTGGCGGGCCTCATCCGTACGGCATACAGCGCGGTCACGGTGTGTCCGGGGCCGACCTCGCCGCCGTCCACGGTGTCGTCGCGGAAGTCGTCGTCGGCGACCGCGCGGTTGTCGTAGCCGATGAGCCGGAACTGCTTGACGGTCTTCGGGTCGAAGGCGACCTGCGCCTTCGCGTCGCGGGCGCGCAGTTCGATGTTGGCGGGGAGCTGCTCGCAGAAGACCTTACGGGCCTCCTCACTGTCGGACACGTACGTGGTGTGGCCATCGCCCTTGTCGGCCAGACGCTCCATCAACGCGTCCCCGTAGTCGCTGCCGACGCCCACCCCTAAGAGGGTGATGCCGTGTTCCTTGCGGGCGTCGGAGATGCGCTCCAGGATGCCGTCGGCGCTGGTCTCGCCGGTGTTGGCGAGGGCGTCGGAGAGCAGCACGACACGGTTGGTGGCGCCGTCGCGCCGACCGCCCACCGCGGTGTCGTATCCCGTGCGGATGCCTGCTTCGAGGTTGGTGGACTGGGTCGGCTCCATCGCGTCGACGGCCGAGTGCACCTTGCCCCGGTGGTCTCCGAGCCGGGTCATGGGAAGGATCTTCTCCGCGCTGTCGCTGAAGGTGACGAGCGCGATGGAGTCGTCGTCGCGCAGCTTGTCGGTCATGATCCCGAGCGACTCCTTGACCAGGTCGAGCCGGCCGGGCTCCGCCATCGAGCCGGAGACGTCGATCACGAAGGTGAGGGCCGCGGGCGGGCGTTCGCTGTCCGCGCCGTCCCCGCGGGTCGCGAGGCCCACTCGCAGCAGGGACCAGCCGTCCTCGTCGGTGCGGGCGCCGTCCACGTTCACGGAGAAGCCGTCGCCGTCGGGGCGCGGATAGTCCTGGCGGAAGCTGTTGACGAACTCCTCGGGGCGTACGGTCGCCGGGTCCGGGAGGCGCCCTTCGGCGAGGGTGCGGCGGGCGAAGCCGTACGAGGCGGTGTCCACGTCCAGGGCGAAGGTGGAGAGGTAGTCGGGTGGCGGGGCGAAGCCGCGTTCCTTGCCGTCCTGTTGCTCGTCCGGGGTGGCCGCGTCGCCGGTGCCGGGCGAGGCGGGGCCCGGAGCGGGCAGCGGGGCGGTGCCGTTCCGTTCCCTGCTGCTGTTGTCAGCGGCCCGCTCCGTGTCGCCGCCGCCCCCGCATCCGGTGAGCAGCAACCCCCCGGCCACCGCTGCGGCAAGCAGCCCCCGCCGTACTTTCCAGGTCCCCATCCTGGCCCCCTCGCGTCGTCGGTTCACATGACTGTGACGCGCGGGACGCCGCGAACGCTCGCTCGAAAGCGTTGCGGAAGAGTCTCGATGCGGGCACGGCGGGCCGCCAAGGTAACGCCCGGCGGAGGGTGCGCAGATCGCCGGCCATGGCCGACGGGCCCTGCCCACGGGCCCCGTCGGTGCAGATGGAGGCAGCGCCGGATCGGCGGAACGCTCCTCTAGGAGGGGGACCGGCAGGAGAGATTCCCGGGACGTAGGCCGCGACGGCCTCTGGGGGGTGGGGCCGGGGGTGGGGACTGTTGTGGTCCGGTGTTGGACATGGGGCACCGGGGCCGTCCGGTTCTCCGAGATTGGCGGTTCCGGGCCGGGCGTCAAGGGCGCTCCGCTGCGCTACGC